>CAYWQS010000006.1:0-158849 GCA_964460395.1 uncultured Solibacteraceae bacterium
CACCAGCGACTACGACCGCGAGAAGCTCCAGGAGCGCCTGGCCAAGCTGATCGGCGGCGTGGCGGTGATCAATGTCGGCGCGGCCACCGAGACCGAGATGAAGGAAAAGAAGGCCCGCGTCGAGGACGCCCTGCACGCCACCCGTGCTGCGGTGGAAGAGGGCATCGTCCCCGGCGGCGGCGTGGCGCTGGTGCGCGCTTCCCGCGTGCTGGACAACCTGAAGGCCGAAGGCGACGAGCAGATCGGCGTGGACATCATCCGCCGCGCCTGCCAGGAGCCGATGCGGCAGATCGTCAGCAACGCCGGCCTCGAGGGCGCCATCGTCGTCGAGAAGGTGAACGCCAACGGCGACGCCAACTACGGCTTTAACGCCGCCACCTCGCAGTATGAGGACCTGGTGGCATCCGGCGTTATCGATCCGGCTAAAGTGACCCGTTCCGCCCTGCAGAACGCGGCTTCCATCGCGGCCCTGATGCTCACCACCGAAGCCATGGTGTGCGAGATCCCCGAGAAGAAGCCCGCTCCGGCTCCCGGCGGCGGCCACGGCCCTGACATGGATTACTAATCCACCGGCCATTCGCTCCGTAAAGCCCCCGTCCGCCCCTGGCGAACGGGGGCTTTCGTTTTTCCGGTACGCCTGGCCCCTTGACGGGCTCACTTCCGGCGGGAATGATAGAGAAGCTGGGTTGTTCCCTCTATGTCTTTTGATGGCAGACGGCCAAGTGAGTTTGTCACCTACCTGCTCGATCCGGGGCTGGTGACTTCGGCGGGGCACGTTCCGTTGCAGGCGTATGTGTCCGGCGCAAGCCGTAGCCCGCGGGCCGCGGCCGCGCTGGCCTGCCTGAACTCTCTGATGGCAGGCTTCTCGAACAGCGACGCTGATCTGACCCTCGACGAAGGGGTCCGGCGGCCGCGCACCTATCGTGGCAGCCGCTATTTTCGCGATCCGCTGCCCGGCACACCGGCAGAGTTTGCGCTGAACGAACTGGAAGCTTTACAGCGGCAGGTACGCGACCGGGTGGGGAGCGGCAGCGGGTGGAGGCGCGTTTTCACGGGCCAAGGGGTGCCGGAAAGCATTACCGACGTGATGAATTTCATCGTGGAGCATGCCTCGACGCTGGCCCACCTGCGGATGGGGCGGGAGGGAACGTCGGTTTTCGCTCAATATTTCCTGAACGAAGATGGCACCCTGATCACTCCTGACCAGTCGCGCGACGCCTTGCTCCGCATGGTGGACGATGAAATCTTCGGCTACGACTGCATCGGGTTTGTGGGCAACTATTTGCGCTGGTGCGGTCTGTTTGAAAACTATCCCGAGTACGACATTCCGCAGTATGCGAGGCTTCTCCGCTTCAACCCCATCTCTTCGCTGACCCAGATTGAAGAGCGCTGCGTGCTTCTTTGGCTGGAAGACATCGGAACGAGGCACATCGCCATTGTCGACAGGGTGGAAAGCTCCAGCGCCAGCAGCGCCAGGGTTACGATTTGCCAAAGCTCCGGGATCGGTCCGCAAACGAACGAGCATGTTTCACTTTCGCCCATGTCGGACCGGTGCGGCCTGGGCGACGAGCCGCTCAATGGAGCCGCTTGTTTCAGACTCAGCGGCGGAACGCCTCGCTGCCCCGTCACAGGAAAGATCGTGATTGGGAAACGCGCGGCCTGGTAGGCGCCAATCGGCCCCATAAGATCTTTCAATGATCGTCGGATAGCCTGGTGCGTCACAATGGAAAGCACTTCTCGCCGCTGGCGGGCCGCATGCGATTCCACGCGTATCAGACGGACGGATTTTACGATGAAATGTTCGAGGCCGGGGGCAACCCGCGGCCCGGCGCCCAGCTTTTGCACGACACTCTCCTGTCCCTGGAAGAACCGGAGGTTCTTCGCCGCCAAAAGGCTGCGGAAGCGCTCCTGCTGCGCATGGGCATCACCTTTCAGGTGTACGGTGACGCGGCCGGCGTTGAACGCATCTTCCCTTTTGACCTGATACCGCGAATTGTGCCCTCCAATGAGTGGGCGCACATCGAACGAGGTTTGAAGCAGCGCATACAGGCGCTCAATCTCTTTATCGGCGACATTTACAACGAGAAGCGCATTCTCCGGGACGGGGTGATCCCTGAGGATGTGATTCTGACTGCCACCTCCTACCGCAAGCAGTGCGAGGGGTTGCGTCCGCCTGGTGGGGTATGGTGCCACATCACGGGCACGGACCTCGTGCGGCACACCGACGGCGTAGTCTACGTGCTTGAGGACAACCTGCGTGTCCCCTCCGGCGTGTCTTACGTGCTGGAGAACCGGGATGTACTCAAGCGGACGTTCCCGGAGGTGTTCGAAGGCCTGCGGGTACGCCCGGTGGAGGAATACCCCAGCAAGCTGCTGGAAACCCTGGAATCGGTGCTGCCTCCGCAGTGGGCGGGAACGCCGACAGTGGTGCTGCTCACACCCGGCCTCTACAACTCGGCTTATTTCGAGCACAGCTTTCTGGCGCAGCAGATGGGCATTCCGCTGGTGGAGGGCCGTGACCTGGTTGTGCACGACGGGCGGGTGTGGATGCGCACGACCAAGGGTCTGCACCGGGTAGACGTGATCTACCGCCGCATCGACGACGACTTTCTCGACCCCTCCGCCTTCCGCGCCGATTCTCTGCTCGGCGTGCCGGGCCTCATGGAAGTGTACCGGGCGGGGCGTGTTGTTCTGGCTAACGCGCCCGGCAACGGGGTGGCCGACGACAAAGTGGTGTACGCCTATGTCCCGGAGATGATCCGCTACTACCTGGGTGAGGACATCGTGCTGCCCAACGTGCCCACATACTTGTGCTGGCGCGATGCCGACCGGCACTACGTGCTTGATCACCTCAGCGAACTCGTGGTCAAATCGGCCAACGAGGCGGGCGGATACGGCATGCTCGTGGGTCCGCACTCGACCAAGGCGCAGCAAGAGGAGTTCGCGGCGCGCATCCAGGCCAACCCGCGCAACTACATCGCGCAGCCCACGCTGGGCCTGTCGCGCGTGCCCACCCTGACGGGCGAAGGCGTCGAGGGCCGGCACGTCGACCTGCGCCCGTACATCCTCTACGGCCGCGACATCTGGGTGCTTCCTGGCGGGCTGACCCGCGTCGCGCTGCGCAAGGGATCGTTGGTGGTGAACTCCTCGCAAGGCGGCGGCAGCAAGGATACCTGGGTGCTGGCCGACCCGGCCGCCACCATGGAGCAAGCCACGTCATGAACACCGTCTCTGCCCGTCCCCTGCTGAGCCGTGTGGCCAACTCCGTCTACTGGCTGGGGCGCTACGTGGAGCGCGCTGATAACGTGGCCCGCATTCTCGCGGTCAACTTCCACGTGCAACTCGGTCTGCGGGCCGACCCGAGTAACCAGTGGCAGCCCATGGTGGATACTTCCGGCGACGCCGCCGTCTTCCGGCAGCGCTACGGCGCCGCCACACAGGAATCGGTCATCCGCTTTTTGGCCTTTGACCGGGACAACCCTAATTCGATCCTCTCCTGCGTGGGAGCGGCTCGCGAGAACGCCCGCAGCATCCGCGAAGTGATCCCCTCGTCCATGTGGGAACAAATGAACGCGCTGTACTTGCTGCTGAGAGCGCATGAGAACGCCCCGCGCGATGTCAACCTGCCGGACTTTTTCCGCGAAGTCAGGATGGCCTGCAGCTTACTGTACGGCATCACCGAAGCCACCATGACCCGCGACGAGGCCTACCATTTCCTGCGGCTGGGCAATTTCCTGGAGCGGGCCGACAAGACAACACGCCTGCTGGACGTGAAGTACTTCATCCTGCTGCCCGCTGTGGCTTACGTGGGTACGCCGCTGGACGACGTCCACTGGGCCGCGCTGCTGAAGTCCGCCGGCGGCTTCGAGATGTACCGCAAGCGGCACCGCAAGATCTCTCCGCCGCGCCTGGTGGAGTTTCTGCTGATGGACCCCGAGTTCCCGCGCTCGGTCCGGTTCTGCACGACGGCGGCCGACCACGCGTTGCATTTCATCACGGGCGCCGCACCCGGATCGTTCAGTTGCCCCTCTGAACAGTTGCTGGGCCGTCTGCGGGCGGAATTGGATTTCTCCGGGGTAGAGATGGTGATCGGACGCGGATTGCATGAGTTCCTCGACGGACTGCAGGCCAAACTGAATACAATCGACGATGCGGTCTTTGCGGATTTCTTTGCGTTGCGCACGCCAGGCGTCCCGGCCGCCGGAGGCTGATTCGGCATGACGTTTTGTCTGGGGATTTCGGTGGATGAGGGCCTGGTGGGCATCGCCGACACCCGCCTGGTGTCGGGGAACGAGGCGCTCACCAACCGCAAGGTCGCCACCTACCAGGGACCGGGATTCTGTTTCTTCCTGATGACTTCGGGCTTGCGCTCGCTGCGCGACAAGGTGCTTCTCTACTTTGAAGAAGCCTTCGCCAAGGATCCCGACGCCCGCACCCGCTTGTATAAGGTGGTGAACCTCCTCTCGCGGCAAGTGCGCCGCGTGGCGGAGGAGGACGCGATTGCGCTGAAGGCCTCCGAGTTGCGCTTCAACCTTCACTGCCTGCTCGGCGGGCAGATGTCGAACGACTCCGAGCACCGTTTGTTCCTGGTCTATCCGGAAGCGAACTGGGTGGAAGTAGGGCCCGACACGCCTTACCAGATCATCGGGGCCTCCGGCTACGGTAAGCCTATCCTGGAACGTTCCGTCAACCGGAAAGACTCGCTTCTGTACGCGTTCAAAGTCGGCATTCTGGCCTTCGACGCGACGCGCCTGTGCGCCGTGGACGTCGGCTTCCCCATCGACGTCATTCTTTGCACCCGGAACTCCAGGAAATTGCACGAGCACCGGTATCAAGGCCCCGAGTTGCAGGACATCTCGCGCTGGTGGCAGGAGAAGATGCGCAGCAGTGTGCTGGAATTGCCCTCGGAGTGGATAGAGCGGGCCTTCTCCGCCCTGCTGACGGAGAACCACCGTAAAACCTGATGCGCCTGGCCGGCATACACACCACGCGGTACGTCTATTCCGCCCCGGTGACTCTGGACGTGCACTTGCTCCGGCTGCGTGTGCGGGAAGAGGCGGCCCAACGTTTGCACCGGTTCGAGCTGGATATTCATCCCCGCCCCGCGGGCCAAGCCTGGCTGCTGGACCTGGAAGGCAACAACTGCTTGCAAGCCTGGTGGGCCGGGCAGACTGAGCGCCTGGAAATCCGGACCGAGTTTGAAGTGGAAGTCCTGCGCGACAACCCTTTTGATTTCCTGCCTGCGCCAGGCGCGGGACAAATGCCCCCGCTGTATTCCGATACAGAGGCGCTTGGGCTGGCGCCATATCTCGCCCCGCCGCCAAGCGGGCTAGCGCCATTGCTCGAGGAATGGGGCTTAAGTCAAAAGGGGGCCGTTCCTTTTCTGCTGGAGCTGGCCGCCAAACTCCACCGGGATTTCGAACAGACCACGCGCTTGAACGGACCGCCACACCCGCCGGAACATACCTTTCGCGAACGGGCTGGATCTTGCCGGGACCTTGCCGTGCTGTTCAATGCCCTTTGCCGGAGCGCCGGACTGGCTGCCCGCTTTGTCAGCGGGTACGACCGCGCGGCAGCCCTCGAAGACGAGGGCCATATGCATGCTTGGTCGGAGGTCTACCTGCCCGGAGCCGGGTGGCGGGGATTTGACCCGGCACGCGGCCTGGCAGTCGGTTCTGACCACGTGGCGCTAGCCGCCGGAGCACAGCCGGAGTCCACCATGCCCGTTACGGGATCCTACTTCGGCCAGGCCGAAGCCCGCCTGGAACATCGTGTCCAGTTGGACGTGCTGCCACCGCGCAGCGCCTGACGCGTCAATTGAGCGAGAAGGAATCGACTGCCGCGTTGACGGTTGGGCAGATGGGCAGTACCTGGTGAACCCGCACGATATCGAAGATCTCTTGCACCTTTGGCTGCACGTTCGCGATGCGGATCTCTCCGTTGGCTTTTCGAAGCAGCGCCGCGGTCCCGATAAGGACACCCAGGCCCGCGCTGTCGATGGTCAGCACTCCCCCCAGGTCGAGCACCAGGCGGCGGCTGCCCGCTTCCACCAGCTTCTTGAGGTCGCCTTCGAGAAACATCAGGTTGGTGCCCAAAGTCATCCGCCCCTCGATGGATGCTACCGTCACCCCAGAGGGAAGGGTTTGGACGGCTTTGAGCATCGGGGCGGACTCCTCTCTTCAAGCGTTTCCCGGACATGGGCTAGGCTACCACAGCCCCCAAAAGGCCGCAGGGGAACCTTCCGCAATTTTGTTCTATCAAATTCTCAAGGGAATGTCGGCGTACCCGATAAGATTCCCAAGGATCGCGTCGAGCCAAGGTACGGCTGTCACGCGGAACAAAGCACAATGGACAGGCCGCGATGAGCACAGCGCCTCTTCGGTTCTCAGGAATCAGCTCCTTCTCCGCGGATTTCCAGACGATTGTTGACCGTGCGGTTGCCATTGCGGGGTTGCCAGTAAAAGCGCTGCAGAAGGACCAGGTGGACCTGATGAGCCGCAAGGCCGCTTTGGCCAGCGTCAGCGCGGCCGTCGCTCAGCTCGCCAAGTCATTGCAGGATCTTGGGAAACTACACGCCGACGGAGGTCTGGCGGCAAGCGTGAGTTCAGGCAAGGTGACCGCGGCTCTGGAGAGCGGTGCACAGCGAGGCGCCTGGGCAATCGAAGAGATCAGCGCCCTGGCACAGGCCGCGGCCGCAACCTCAAACACCGGGTGGCCAGACCGCATGACGACGGCGGTGGCGGCGCCCGAAGGTGCGCTGGAACTTGTCGTGGGCAATCAGACCTACAACTTCGTTCTGCACCCCGGAGAGAATCACCTCCAGGGCGTCCGGGACCGGATCAATGCGCTCGGCGCGGGGGTCACCGCCTCGATTCTGTCCACGGGCGGTGCAACCCCCACTTATTACTTGGCGCTCTCCGCCACTGAGACGGGCATTCGGACCTTGGAATTACGCACTGAGGCGGGAAATCCGGCCAGCAACCTCTTGACGCAGAACAACCCCGGCGCCAACGCCGTACTGCGCATCAACGGAGTCACCGTCGAACACCCCGGCAATGTCATATCGGGCGCGATTGAAGGCGTCACGCTGACTCTGCACGGCGTCACGGCGGGTGAATCCATCACAGTGCAGGCCAACCCGAGCCGGAGCGCGCTGGAGACCGGACTTTCAGCTTTCGCTGATTCCTACAACAAGCTCGTACAAGAGTTGGATCGGCATGCCGGCGAAGCGGCAGGACCGCTGCGAGGGGAGGCCTTACTCGGCCAACTGCGCATGCAGTTGTCCTCGCTGGCTGGCCATCAGGCGGCAGGCGCCATGGATTCCCTCGCCAGCCTCGGCCTGGTCTTCGACCGGAATGGTTTCCTGGCGTTGGATCGGGCAAGAGTCCAGGCACTCTCCGCCCAACAGGTGGAGGAGGCCCTCGAGTTCCTGGGCGGACCGGGCGGCCTCGCTTCACGGCAAACACAGTTCGCCCTGTTCAGCGATCCGGCTTTCGGCCTGATTACGCAAGAATTCCAGTCGATCACCGATTCTGATGTCAGATTGACTCAGCAGATCGCTGCCATGAATGAACGTATCGCCGCTATGCAAACCACGTTGCTGGCCCGATTGCAGTCGGCAGATGCCTTCCTGGCACAATTGGAATCGCAGCAGCGAATGCTGGAGTCTTCTGTGCGCAGCCTCAACCTGGTGCTCTATGGAAAGCAAGACAAAGGTTGAAACGTCCAGCCGCCTCGAAAAGGCGCTGGCGGTGGCAGAAAGGGCAAGTGAAGAACTGCTCACTGAAGTCCGCGCCTTCCGCGAACCACTGCCGGATTTGGTGGAACGGCGTTCTCAGTCCTTGGCTGAACTTTCTCAACTGGTAAGCGACCAATCTGCTTCTGTTCTTGCAGCCGGAACCGAACTCGCACAAAGCCTGCAGCGGCTACTCGATCTGGACGCAGCTATCTGCGAACTGGCCCGGCTTTACCGTACCCGCCTCGCCCAGGACTCCCTGCTGGTTCAGCAGCAGCAGACCCTGCTGCGACGCTGGCGGGCTGCCGAAGCACAGCAGCCCTCCCAGATAGACGTCTCTGGCTGAATGGAAATAATCAGCAATCTTGTTTCGATCAGAAAAGCGTGAACAGGTCGCGCATCCAGACTGAACGGTAAACCGGCTGCTCCGCCGTTAAAGCGTGCACAGCCTCGCCGCGCGCATTGAACAAAACCGACATGGACGTGCGGTCTGGCAGAATGCCTATACCGAAGGCAAATTCGCCCGTGGAGAGGCGTTGCGCAGAACCCAGTGCGAAAGAATAGGTCATGAGATCCATATTCAACGCCAGCCGAGCCACGCGCCGCTCCTCGTCGAGTTCAATCACTTGGCCCCGGCTGTTGCAATCCGAAGGCTGAGCGTCGCACCGGACATTGCCGTTGTCGAACACCAGCAGCCTGTTGGATTCTCCGGTGACAAAACCAGCGTCGTGTTGGTGGGAAAACCAGGGGTAGGGATCCTCCGACTCGTAAGTGAAATCGCCTTCCTTCCCCAGCCGCCAGAGCACCTGTCCGTCGCCGGTGCCGTTGGCGTAGTTGATCTTGATCACCCAGTCCTGGTGCCGCAGCGAGATTACCAGATGGCCATCGCTCGTGGGCCGGACAGAATTCGCGTGGGTCCAGTCGTTGGCCCGTTCCGACTGGTAGAACGGCGGACACCCCGGCCCCCACGATGTGCAGGTGTTGCCGTAAATTGCTTTGCGCCTGACATCCAGGTGGTCGAAAGAATCCCAAGCCCAGACCACCTGTAAGTCGCGGTCAAGCACTACCACGGTGTCGCCGAGGACATTCACTTCACCGGGATCCTGCACATCGGTCAGCAACCGTTCGCTGGAGGCCAGCACCACCAACCGCCCGTCCCGGAGCCGGATGGCTTCGTGGTGAAACGAGCAAATAGGATGAAAACCCATTTTCACCAGTTGTTCATTTACCCGGGCGGCGTTGGTTTCGGCCACCGTGTAGCCAGCTACGTCGAACTCGCGAACCACTTGATAACTTTCGTCTTGTCCGCCGTCCTGGACGAGCCCAAGAAAGGTGCCATCCCCGTTGGCGCGCGTGAATGCCGAAAGATACTCCGGGTAAAACCAGACCAGGCGCCCCATTGGGTCGGTACCGATGGTGTCACCCTGCAATGTTCCGTGTAGCACCACACCGCTGTTGAACCGTCTCGTGCGCCAGGACATGGTGCCGAGGTTTCGGAACCGCTCCGGCAACTCCGGCATGTCCATCTCGATTTCCGGTCCCGATTCCGTGACCGACGGATCGTTCAGCCGGCGGAGCACGTGGCGCACCCGGTAGCTCGCGCCTGCCCGAAGACCTGCGATGTAGAAGTTCATGCTGAGGCCGTCCCGGCAGGCGCGGAACGGTGTCCGATAGACAAGTCCTTCGGGATCAACGTGCTCCACGCGCATTTGCCAGCCTAATTCGCACTCTGGGGCGCTGTAGAGCATAACCAGCGGGTGATCGGTCGGGCTGATCACCGGCTGCTCATTCGAAACCCGTCTTACAAATCTCACCGGCGCCCAAGCCGAGGAGAGGCCGCCCGTCGTCCGGTCCTGCGCCGTAACCTCCATGGAGTAAAGGCCTTCCCAGTCGGCTGCGGTCCAGTCGAGGTGATTGACGGGGCCAAAATCCCGAATCGTCCGGTAGGTCCCGTCCGGGCGGTACACACGAAACCGATACCAGGTTTCCGGATTCGGGGATTCAACAGTCCAGGTCACTTTGGCGCCAACCGGCGCCTCCGGACCCGCTGACGATGTCAGCGTGACGGCTCCCGGGACAGGCAGGCCCGTGGACCAGAGGAGAAGTGTTGCCAATACTGCTGGGCGGCCATTCGAAACAGGCACTGTGAGTACACGATCCTTTTCCCCTCCCCCGATGCCGAAGTAGACGGAAGCGCTTGCGTCTTTGGTTACAATTGACGCCAAAGATAGGGTCGAGTGCTGTCGGCCGCCCCATCCGGTGTGCGAAAATCTGCACCATGCGCGCGGCTTGGGCGCTCCTGCTGTTCGGATGCCTGGCGGCTGGACAAACGGTCCGCATCGAGACCGCCCTGGGCGCCATTGATGTCGCGCTGGACTCCAAACGCGCCCCGCTCACCGTAGCGAACTTCCTCCGTTACGTGGATGCGGGAAGCTATGCGCAGGCCCGCTTCCACCGAACCGTCACTCTGGCAAATCAGCCAGATAGCCCCATCAAGATCGAGGTAATCCAAGGTGGACCGCGGCCTGAAGCTGCGCGTCCTGTGCTGGCCGCGGTGCCGCTCGAACGGACCAGCGTGACTGGCCTCAAGCACGTGGATGGCGCCATCTCAATGGCACGCGCGGCTCCTGACACCGCCACTTCCGATTTCTTCATTTGCATCGGCGAACAGCCGGAGTTGGATTTTGGCGGCAGGCGCAACCCGGATGGACAGGGCTTCGCCGCATTTGGCAGAGTGGTCGCCGGGATGGACGTGGTGCGCAAGATCCACCGCCAGCCGGCGGAAGGCCAGCGCCTTCAGCCGCCTGTCGTGATTCACCGCATCCGGAGGCTGGAGTGAAGATTCCACACTGGAACTGGAAGACGGCAGTGTGGAGCGGTCTTTACCGCTCGCCCGCTTTTTTTGCCGCAGCCTTCCGGAGCGGTTGGAGCGAGGCGATGCAGGCGGCACTTGTGGAATTCGTTTTGTTCGCCTCCATTGCGGGGGTGACCGGTGCGCTGACCCAACGTTTCCGGAAGGTCCGCCCAAGATGGCTCTCCGCACTGCTGATTCTGGGATTGCTGCCTGCCGTGGTCCACAGTGCGGAATACCTGGTGCACACGGCTGCCGGAACGCCCAACCGAAGGACCGGCGTTTTCATCTCGCTGCGCATGACTGCGCTGGGCGTTACTTTTAGCTGGTATTGCATGCACAACGGGGCCTTCCTGGCCGGGCCGGAAGGCCGTCCTTTCCGTCAGGATCTACGGCGGATTCCGGCACTGCTGGTAGGATATCTCAGCCTGCCCGTACGTGCACTGGCCCGGGCTGTCCGCACCAGCGAGTGAATTATCATTAGAAATATGGAGCTCCCTAGTTGGGCGCCAAAGCTCTTTCAAACTTTACCTTCATATAATCGGCACACCTTTCTCCGGGACTTTGTGGCCGGAGTCACTGTCGGATTGGTCGCCTTACCGCTTGCCATGGCCTTCGCCATTGCTTCGGGGCTGCCACCCCAAGCCGGGATCTACTGCGCGGTGGTGACCGGCTTTCTGATTTCGCTGCTGGGCGGGTCCATGACCCAAATCGGCGGACCGACGGGCGCATTCGTGGTGGTGGTGTCTGGCATCGTCGCCAAGTACGGTCTGGACGGCCTGTTCATGTGCACGATGATGGCCGGCGTGCTGCTGGTTCTGATGGCCTTTACGGGAATGGGCGCCGCCGTCCGGTTTATTCCCAGGCCGATTGTCATAGGTTTCACCAACGGCATCGCCCTCTTAATAGCCAGCACCCAGATCAAGGACTTCTTGGGTCTGAAACTGGAGCAGGTTCCCAGCGAGTTCTTTGAGCGGATGCAGGCGTTGGCCAACGCTTTGCCAACGTTTTCATGGCAGGAGTTCAGTTTGGGCGCTGGAGCGCTGGCCTTGATTTTGCTTTTCCGGCGCTACTGGCCGCAAGTCCCCGGGACGATCGTGGCGTTGCTGGGAGGCACAACTGCGGTTGCGCTCCTCGAATTGCCGGTGGAGACCATCGGCACGCGGTTCGGCGGCGTTCCCTCTGGTCTGCCCTCCCTGCACATTCCCGCGTTTCGCCCGGCCTTGGTTCTCACTCTCTTGAGCCCCGCGGTGACCGTGGCGCTGCTGGGCGCGATTGAATCGCTGCTCTCCGCTGTCGTAGCCGACCGGATGCGCGGCGGGGACAGACACCAGCCCAATACAGAACTATTCGCCCAAGGGGTGGCCAACTTGGTCTCGCCGCTCTTTGGCGGGCTGCCCGCCACGGGAGCCATCGCCCGCACAGCCACCAGTATCCGCTCCGGCGCCCGCACGCCAATGGCTGGCATTATTCACTCTCTCACCCTTCTGGCGGTACTGTTGGCTGCGGCGCCGCTGGCGCGCCACATTCCCCTCAGCGTACTGGCGGCCATCCTGTTTGTCGTCGCCTACAACATGGGCGAGTGGAAGGAGATTCCTGACGTCGTGCGCCTGTCGCGAGCCGACGCGGCCGTGTGGCTGATTACGTTCGCGCTGACGGTGTTCGCCGACCTGACTGTGGCCGTCGAAGTCGGCATGGTGCTGGCGGCCATGCTCTTCATCCGTCGAATCGCCCAAACGACAACCGTCAGCGAAGTAACGCCGGACTATCTCTCCAGCGGGCAGGCTCACATCCTGCAAGACAAGGAAATCCCAAGTTACGTCAAGATCCTCCGCATTCACGGTCCCTTTCTGTTCGGAAGCACTGAGAAACTGTTGGACTGGGAACAACGGCTCGAGGAATTTCCGCCGATTGTGGTGTTGCGTCTGCGCAACATGACGGCCATCGACGCGACAGGGATGCACGCGATTGAGAGTTTCGCCGAGAAGTTGCGGGCCTCGGGACGAAGTCTGATTCTTTGCGGCGCCATGGAGCAACCGGCGAAGGTCATGCGGAACGCCCGTTTCCACGAGCATGTCGGTGATCACAATATCTGTGCCAACGTGGAATCCGCGCTCGAACGGGCGCGCGAAATTTACGAGGCGGCGCCCGTGGCCTGAGCCGGGCGACCAGCCCCGGCGCGCAGAAGGTGCGGGTTGGGGCAGCAGTTTTGCAGGCAGCCTTCCGCTTCGGGCCGCTCCGCCTCCCGCTCCTCGATTAACTCGCAAATCATTTGGATGAAGCGGGGATCGTTGCCCACCGTGCGAGCCCGGACCATCCGCAAACCCAGCGACTCGGCATGCTCACGGGCCTGCCAGTCCAGGTCCACCAGCACCTCCATGTGGTCGGAGAGGAAACCAATTGGCTGGACGATGACGTCGCGAGAACCGGGTTGAGCGGCGATTTCCGAGAGTGCATCCCGGATATCGGGTTCCAGCCATGGCTGCGAGGGCGGACCGCTGCGGCTCTGCCACACAAGCCGCCAGGAAGGATGCCCCGCGCCAGCGGCCACTAAGCGCGCCGTCTCGTCTAATTGCGCTTCGTAGCGCGAGGTCTCGGCCATGAAAACGGGAATGCTGTGGGCAGTGAACAGCAGGTGGGCCGTGCCGCGGCGGTCTTCCGGAATCTGAGCCAGCGACTCACGAAGTCTGTCCGCGAGAGGCTCGACAAAGCCGGGCAGGTTATAGAAGTGGCGGATTTTGTCGAACTCCGGGGCTCCTTCGCCGGCTGCAGCGCGGGCCCGTTCGATATCCTCCCGGTATTGCTTGCAGCTCGAATAGGAACTATAGGCGGAGATGGCGAAAAACAAAGCGCGGCGCACGCCGTCGGCCTTCATTTGCACCACAGTGTCTTCCACCAGCGGATACCAGTTCCGGTTCCCCCAATAGACCGGCAGCGAACGGCCGTGCCGGGACAGTTCTTCCCGGAGTGCGGCAATCAAGCTGCGGCAGTGGTCGTTGATAGGGCTTCGGCCGCCGAAGCGGTAGTAGTTTTGCGCCACTTCCTCGAGGCGTTCTCGGGGCACACCCCGGCCACGGGTAACGCGTTCCAGGAACGGCAGGACATCCTCTATCTTTTCGGGCCCCCCGAAGCCCAGAACCAGCAACGCATCGTATTTCACTGTTCCTAGGATGCCGCAGGCGGCCGGGCAGGCGCAGCCGATGTGCGACAATCCGAAAATCCAGTTATGAATCGCCGGTCCTTCGTGTCTTTGGCTCCAGCCGCCGCAGCGGCCTCGCAAGCGGATTCTCCGTTGGTGATGCGCTACCGGGAGCCCGTGGCCCGCTTCGTCGCCGCTGCTCTCACCGACGAGCAGGGCTGGCGCGATTTGGAGTATCTCTGCGACCGGATTGGCCATCGCCTGGCCGGCTCGCCCCAAATGACGTCCTCGATCCGCTGGGCCGTGGCAGGCATGAAACGGGACGGATTGCACAACGTGGAGGCGGCGCCGGTGATGGTGCCGCGGTGGGTACGCCGGCAGGAAAGCGCCCACATGCTGGACCCGCTCTACGTGCCGCTGGCCATGCTGGGCCTGGGCGGCAGCGTCGGCACACCTCCCGAAGGCATCGAAGCGCCCGTGGTGTGCGTGCGCACTTTCGAAGAGCTCGATCAGTTGGGCGCGGAGAAGGTGCGCGGCAAGATCGTCGTGTACAACTGCGAATGGAAGGGCTACCGGAACACGGTCACTTACCGCAGCCAGGGAGCTTCGCGGGCCGCGGAATTGGGCGCGGTGGCTGCGCTGGTGCGGTCGATGACCGGACATTCGCTTCGCACGCCGCACACCGGGGCGTTGAACTATGCGGTAGGCCCAAACAAAATTCCCGCCGCGGCCATCTCCTTAGAGGACGCGGCAATGATCGAACGCCTGGTGCGCTCCGGCGCTGAAGTGCGGGTGCGTTTGCGCATGGAGGCGGAAACGCTGCCGGATGTTGAAGGCGCCAATGTGATTGGCGAACTCCGCGGCTCAGAGAAGCCTGAAGAGGTAGTGGTGCTGGGCGGCCACTTCGACTCCTGGGATGTAGGCCAGGGCGCGCACGACGATGGCGCGGCCTGTGTGGCCTGCTGGCGTGCCGTGTCGCTCATGCTGAAGGTTGGTTTGCGGCCGCGCCGGACCGTGCGCGTGGTGCTTTGGGCGAATGAAGAGAACGGCCTGCGCGGCGGCCGGGCTTACCTGCAGATGGTGGGCGATCAGGCGAAGAACCACGTCGCGGCGATCGAAATGGACGGCGGATGCGAACGTCCCATCGGCTACGGGCTCACCATTATGAACGCGCCCGAGGAGGTGATGGAGCGGGCCATGGCGCGCATGACGCAGATCGGCAAACTGCTGGAGCCGGTAGGCGCAGGCCAAATGGTGCGCGGCGGGGGCGGCGCCGATATCGGGCCGCTCATGCGCGAAGGCGTGCCCGGCATCGCCCACCGCACGGTGGGCGAGCACTACTTCGACTGGCACCACACCCACGCTGACACGCTCGACAAAGTGGACCCGGGCGATTTCCGCCGCAGCATCGCCGCCCTGGGTGTGCTCTCCTATGTTCTCGCCGACATGCCCGAGCGGCTTGCGGAATAATAGGGAGCGGTATGCTGCACCGTTTCCTGTTTGCTCTGCTTCTGGCCGCCGCCCCGGTGGCGCTGGCCGACGATGCCAAGGACGTGGAAGCCGCTGAGCGCGGCTGGGCCAAGGGGATCACCGCCAACGATTTCTCGCTTCTCGACAAGGTGCTGTCTGACAGCCTCATGTACAGCCACTCCAACGGACTGGTGGACACCAAGGCCAGCTACATCGGCAGCCTGAAGTCGGGCAAGTCGAAGTACTTCGAGGCCAAGTACACTCAACTGGATGTGAAGGTGCTCGACGAAAAGACAGCCTATGTCACGGCCCGCGGCAATTTCGTCACCCTGGGCGGTGACGGGCAGAAGCAGTTCATGGATCTGAAACTGCTCCACATTTTCCGCAAAGAAGGCGGCCAGTGGAAGATGGTGGCCCATCAATCGGCGCGGATGCCCGCGCCGGCCAAGTAGCCTTTATTCGTCGCGGAGCACCTCGAGCGGCTTCTGATTCAGAATCCGGAGGCTTGCCGTCCACCCGGCGCCCACCGCCAGCAGGGCCGTGAGGAGAACCGTGAAAAGGTTCGAGCGCCAGTCGAACTGGAACGGCGCGTCCAGCAGCCGCGTCATCAGCAGGCGGGAGAACGCCGTGGCCAGCAGACTTCCCAGCAACCCAGCCACAGCGCCCAGCACCGCGAATTCAGCAGAGAAGATGCCGATGAGCCGGCCTCGCCGTGCCCCGAGCGTCTTGAGTACCGCTGTCTCACGCATCCGGCGGAAACGCGTCCCCGCCACCGTGGAGGCCAGGATAATGGCGCCCGCCAGGATGGCAAACCCGCTGATAAACTGCACCACCAGCGAGACCTGATCCACGACGTCCTGCACGATGGCGAGTACATCGGCAAAGTTGATGACGGTTACCGTTGGGTAGCGTTCATACATCCGCTTCTGCAACGAAGTGACCCTGTCTCGCGGAATCCGCAATCCACCGACGTACTGAGCTGGCAGCCCGGAGAGCGCTGCCTTGCTGAAGAGAAACTCCGAACTCGGCCCCATCTGCACCGACTGGATCCGATGAACCGCAGACACTTGGACATCGAACTCCCGCCCCGTGGACCACCACCGCAGCATATCGCCGGGCTTCACTTCCAGCGTGCGGGCCGCGTCTTCGGACAGGGAAACCGCCGGAGTACCGGCATCGAACCACTGACCCTGGCGGATCTGCACCTCCTGCGGCTGGCGTTCCACCCAAGTCACCTGCCGCATTTGGAAGAACCGGCGGGAAAAGCCGCGCAAGGATTTGCGGTCCATGGGCTGGCCGTTAATCGACACCAGGCGCGCCTGTACCAGCGGCACGATTTGCGCTCTGTCCTTGGCCTGCTCGCCGGTTTCCGCATCCAACAACGCCTGCACGCCCTCACGCTCCCTCTCGGTGACGTTGATCAGAAAGACGTTCGGGGCGTTAGGGGGAGCTGCGCCAGCCACTTCCCGCAGGAGCGACTTTTGCACCAGGTAGACGGTCAGCGTGAACATGACGCCGACACCCAGAGCCACCAGCACCGATGCGGCGTGTGTACCAGGGCGGTAAAGGTTGGCCAGGCCATAGCGCGCCGCCATCGGCATCCGCAGCCGCGACCGGGTGATCACCCACCGCACGCCGCGCAACAGCAACCATGCCACGCCACCCAAAAGAAGCAGGCTTACCGTGAGGCCTCCAGCGAAATAGAGCCCCATTTTCACCGACTCGGCCAGCCAGGCGGCCACTCCGCCCAGCCCGGCCAGGATGAGCAGGCCCACTCCAGCCGGTCCAAGCTGATGGCGGACGCGCACGCGCCATGGCGGACGCATCTCCGGCATTTCGCGGCGGAAGATCAACGCGGGCTTCACCTTGCGGACGCTCAACAGCGGCGGCAGGGTGAACAGCAGCGAGACCAGCATGCCGGTGAGCACGCCCTCCACGGCGAAGGCCGGGCTCCAGTTTGTGCCCTGCGTAAACTGGAAGAAACGCGACAGCAGCAGCGGAAACAACCGTTGCACACCCGCCCCCACGGCCAACCCGGCCAAGCCGCCCGCCAGGCCCAGCAGCGCCGTCTGCAGCGTGTAGATCCGGATGATCTGCGCGGAACTGGCGCCCAGGCACTTGAGGATTGCTACCGAATCCAGCCGCTGCTGGATATGGGCATGGATGGCCGTGGCCACCCCCAGCGCACCGACAATCAGCGCGATGAGACTGACCAGGCTGAGGAAGGTGGTGGAGCGATTCAGTGCGCGGGTGATGGCTGGGTGCGTTTCCGTAAAGTCGGCAATCAGGGCTTCCGGCAGCGCCTGCCGCAAGTCGGCGCGCATTCGCGTCACGTCGATGCCCTGCGGCGGCAGTTTGAACAGAAACCGTTGGGCGGAGCGGCTGCCAAATGCCAACAGGCCCGAGCGTTCAAGCCCTTCCTGGGAAACGAGGACGCGGGGACCGACGTTCAGCGAGCCGGTCATGCGGTCGGGTTCCATGCGCACCACGCCCACCACCCGGAAGAGGCTGTCCCCGAGTTTCACCGTGTCGCCTGGCGCAAGCTGGAAACGCACCATCAGGTCGTCACTCACGCCAATCGCGTCGGCCGAAAGCGCCTCGCGGAGCGGTTGGGGTGGTTCTAACTGCACCTGGCCGTAAAACGGGTAGACGTGAGGATCGATCGCTTTCACGCTGACCAGTGCCGGAGGCTGGCCGTTGCGGCCCAGCATCGAAACCAATTCCAGAATTTGGGTTCGCTGGGCGCCCAGTTTCATCCACCGCTGCATGGCTTCTTCCTGCGGCGGGGTTGGGGCGGCGAAGATACGGACGCTGAGATCGGCCGCCATCAAGGTGCGCGCTTCGCGACGAAGGGCGTCAAAGAAGGATGCAGAAAAGCCGCGTACGCCGGTGAGTGCGCCCACGCCCGCGGCCACCCCAAACACCACAAACAAAAACTTGGGCAGGGAGGCGCGGGCTTCCCGCAGCGCCATCCGGAAGGCCAGGCGCCAACCGCTCATGCAGCCGCTCTCCGCTCGTCCTCGACCACCAGGCCGTCTCGCAACGTGATGACGCGGGAGGCGTAGCGGGCCAATTCCCGGTCATGCGTCACCAGCACTAAAGTGGTGCCCTCTCGCCGGTTCAATTCGAGAAGCAGCTCCAGGACTTGGCGGCCATTTGTGGAATCGAGGTTTCCGGTCGGTTCGTCGGCCAGTAACAGCGGCGGTTTGCGCATGAAGGCACGGGCCAGGGCGACGCGTTGCTGTTCGCCGCCGGAAAGCTGTACGGGGTAGTGGTCCAGGCGGTCCCGAAGGCCGACGGTCTCCAAGAGCATCCGGGCGCGGCCGCGGCCGTCGCCGCCCGATTCGCCAGCCAGTTCCGCCGGCAGCAGGACGTTTTCCTCCGCCGTCAGCGTGGGAATCAGTTGATAACTCTGAAAAACGAACCCAATCTTGCGGCCCCGCAGTTCCGCCATGCGATCTTCGCTGAGTGTGGCGATCTCCTCGCCGTCGAGCCGGATGCTGCCGGCAGAGGGCGAATCCAAGCCGGCAAGCAGCCCCAGCAACGTGCTTTTCCCGCTACCCGAAGCGCCCATGATGGCGGCGAACTCGCCATGCGGGATTTCCAGATCGATCCCTCTCAGAATCTCCACGCGGTGAGTGCCGGTGTCGATCGCTTTCGTCACGCCGCGCAGTTCGAGGATATTTGCAGACATTCTCTTTTAGTGTCCGTCATCTAAGATGGCAGTGAATGAAACGCCGATTTGCGATAGTTGCTGTTTGCGCCGCAGCCTTGACTGGCTGCGCCAAAGGCCCGGCGCCTGAGCCGGAGACTAAAACCGGAACCAAACCCGCTCCGGCAGCGCCGATGCCGCGCGACGACCGGCCCGTGATTGTCGCCTTCGGGGACAGCCTGACAGCGGGCTACGGCTTGGAGGCGGGACAGAGCTTTCCGGACATTCTGCAGCGGATGCTCGACCGGGACGGCTACCGCTACCG
Organism: uncultured Solibacteraceae bacterium; assembly: GCA_964460395.1. GTDB lineage: Bacteria > Acidobacteriota > Terriglobia > Bryobacterales > Bryobacteraceae > CAYWQS01. The sequence goes on from CAYWQS010000006.1 coordinate 19,173, forward strand.
GATTGTGAACCAAGGCATCAGCGGGGATACCACCAACGGCGGCGTGGCCCGGATGGACGCGGCCCTGGCCCTGTCGCCCGCGATCGTGATTCTCGAGTTGGGGGCTAATGACGGATTGCGCGGCCTGCCGGTATCCAGCACGCGCGACAACCTGGAGGAGATGATCCAGGCTTTCCAGGCCAGCGGCGCCAAGGTTTTGCTGGCAGGCATCACCCTGCCTCGCAACTACGGCCCCGACTACATTCGCGACTTCGACGGTGTCTTTCGTGAACTGGCGGCCAAATACAAACCGGCCTACCTGCCCTTCCTGCTGGAAGGTGTAGCCATGAACCCTGCTCTGATGCAACGCGACCAGTTGCATCCCAACGCCAAGGGGACAGAGAAGGTGGCCGAAAATGTCTACCGGGTGTTGAAACGGATCCTGGAGGGAGCGAAAAAGCCGGCCGCCCAGGAAGAACCTTAAGCGGCCGGCAGGAGGAGGAGGGAAACGGGACTTACCGCTTGTGCGGATTGAGTTCGTCCTTGGAAACCTTGCCATCGCGGATGGTGATAATTCGGTGGGCGTATTCGGCGATATCCCGCTCGTGGGTGACCAGCACGATGGTGTTGCCCTGAGCATGGAGTTGATCGAACAGGCCCATGATTTCCACGCTGGTAGCCGAATCGAGGTTGCCTGTGGGTTCGTCGGCCAGCAGGATGGAGGGATCGTTCACCAGTGCGCGGGCGATGGCGACGCGCTGGCGCTGGCCACCTGATAACTCGTTCGGTTTGTGATACATGCGCTTTTCCAGGTCGACAATGCGGAGCGCATGCTTGGCTTTTTCGATCCGCTCCTCGGAAGCGATGCCGGCGTAAATCAGCGGCAATTCCACGTTGTGGAGTGCTGTGGCGCGCGGAAGCAGGTTGAAGGTCTGGAAGACAAAGCCGATTTCTTTGTTGCGGATACGGGCCAATTCGTCGTCCGACAAGTCGCTTACCAGGTTGCCGTTAATGAAGTATTCGCCTTTGCTGGCGGTATCCAGGCACCCGATAAGATTCATCAGGGTCGATTTGCCGGATCCCGAAGGCCCCATGATGGCGACGTACTCGCCACGGTGAATCTCGATGTCCACCCCCGATACGGCATGGATTTCCTGATCGCCCATGACGTAGGTTTTCCAGAGGTCGTAGGTGCGGATAACGATGTTTTGGCGGCGAAGTTGTTCACCGCGCGAGGTTTTTTCAAGTGTCGCTGTGGCCATTTCGATTTCCGTGGTCTAGCTTGCGGGTCAAGGTGTTTTGGTTCGCTGGAACTAACTGGCGCTCTTGGCCGGTCCCTTGGCGTTGTCGATCTTCACTTTTGTTTCGTTGCGCAACGTCCGGATCACTTTGTAGCTGCCCGTCACGATCTCTTCGTTTTCCTGGAGTCCGGCAAGAACTTCAATATCAGTGGTGCCCGTGATCCCGGTTTTAACTTCCCGGAACTCGGCCTTTTCACCCTTCACTACAAAGACGCCTTGCAGTTCCTCTTTGGCACGCTTGACCGCTTCAGGATCCTGTTTTGTCGATGCCTGAACAGTGCCTTCCTTCTTTTCGGGCTCGAGGTCACCTCGCTGGCGCACGGTAAGTGCTTGAATCGGAATGGAAAGCGCCTTGTCGCGGGTGGCAGTGATAATCTTGGCCGTGCAACTCAGCCCCGGCCGGATCTCGTCCGGAGGATTGTCCAAAGCCACCACGACCTTGAAATCCTTGGCTTCCTGGCTGGAAACCGCACTCTGGCTGGCAGCCAGCCCCGTGGAGCGCAAGATGGCGGTATTGCCGATTTCGATTACGCGCCCCTTGAATGTTTTGTTGGGGATAGCGTCGATAGTGACATCGGCCACCTGGTCGAGCTTAACGTTCACGATGTCGGTTTCATCCACCTTCACCTCGGCGGTAATGACGTTCATATCGGCGATCGTCATGATGAGCGATGCGGCGGAGTTCTGTACCCCCGGAACCACGGTTTCGCCCACGCGGACGGGCAGGTTGGTGACAATCCCGTCGATGGGGGTGATGGCATCATGCTTCTGAAGTACGTCGCGAACCCGGCTGAGCGCGGCCTGAGCCTGAGAAACCCGGCGCTGGCTGGCTGCCAGCTGGGCGGCGGTCTGGTCCCGTTGAGCCTTCATCTGAGCCAGGCGGGCTTCAGCCTCTCGCAGCGAAGCCTGCAGGGAGTCGTATTGCGCTTTGCGGGAGTCGTAATCCTGCTTGGCGATCAGTTTTTCCTTCAGCAGCTGGTCGGCACGCTGATAGTCCAGGCGGGCGCGTTCGAGCTCGGCTCGAGCCCGGTCGACAGCCGCTTGCGCCGTGCGCAGGTTCTCATCCATGGCCTTCAGGCCGGCTTCGGAGGCGTTGGATTCGGCCATGGCGCTGTTAAGCGCCGCTTGCTGAGCCTGCACATCTGCCTCAGCCTGGATCGATTCGAGGCGGGCAAGCACCTGGTTGCGGTGTACGCGATCCCCTTCCTTGACTTTGATTTCAGTCAACCGGCCCATGACGTTCGCGCTGATGTTGACGTAGTTCCGGGGCTTGATCTCCCCCGAGGCTGTGACGAGGCTCACCAAATCCTGCCGCATGACCCGGCCGGTCTGTACGCTCACCACGCCGCTTTGACGCATCTTGACCGCCACAGCCGCACCGATGCCGCCGACAAGGACCACTCCGATGCCGAGCGCCCATTTCCACTTCGTTTTCACGCCGATTGAGCTCCTAACAGGATCAGACGAAAGGCAAGTAACAAATGTTCTCGGGGAAGAGCGAAAAAGGAAGTACTCGGAGATCCTGCCCTCACCCGGTTAACGGCAGAAGTGACCTGCCGTCTGGTTTGCAAGCACTAACATTATAGACGCCAGTCGCGGCGATCAGATACATTCGCCATTTGTAGGAATTTAGAACTGAGTCGGGAAGCGCGATCCGGCAGTGCTGGCCTGCGTTTCCGCGTTTGTGATTTGCACCTGACTGGCATACCTTAGAAGTCGCCCGACGGGGGAGTTCAGAGCAGGCAATGAGTTGAACGGCAGCTCATGTAATTGCATTTCAATCACATAGCGCTGAGGGAAGGGTGTGATTCCAATGGGTGGGGCAGAAACAGGCGGCGCCGGATTAAAGGGGAAACACCTGAGAACCGATCAGAGGGGTGTGCCAAAGCGCAACTCGAGCGCAGTCATGGTGGATGCGGCGGCAGTTCTGAGCCGCCAATTCAACGAGCAGCTGACACAGCTTGCAGGGTTGCTCGCGCCGCTACAGGAGACACTGCGGTCGGAGTTCCGGAGAAAATTAAGGCGCCCGGAGTACACAGAAGAACACCGCCAGAGTTTGGAAGCGCTGACGTTAGGGGCCGTGGCGGAGGTGTACGCAGCAGGCGGGGGCCTGGAGGATTTCCTCGAGCAGGTGGAGTATCGAGGACGGCGGCTGGCGAAATTAGGGTTGAGTCCGGCGGCAGTGGTGGGGGCACTCCAGGAGTACGATCGAGTCCTGGCGGGGCGCCTGCCGGAGGCATTGAGGCGGGCAGTGCCCATGCTGGAATGGATCCGGAACCAGCTCCGGTTCCTGATTGTGGTGACGCTGAACAACGCGTTCTACCAGGTGCGGGAAGCGGAAAGCCATGCTTTTTATGAGCTGTTCCGGGTGGAGGTGGAGTCACGGAGCCTGGACGAACTGATTCTGCGGATGCTTGAAGTTCTGGCGAACTACACCGGAGCGGATGCCAGCCGTTTCTACCTCCTGGATGAGAAGGCGAAGGCATGGCGGCTGGCGGCTTCCCTTCCGGAATCAGCCGGGGCCGGACCAGGGATTTGCACGAAGACGCAACTCCGGAAGCTGAGCCACCCGTTCTGCGGGCCACTGCAAGGGAAGGGCAAACTGCCGCAGGACGTACACCTTGATAGGGGATGGCTGGAGAGATACCAAACGTGCTGGTCGCTGCCGATGACGGGGGAGGGTGAACTGCGAGGGGTAATGCAGTTTGCATTCGAGAAGGCTTACACATGGTTGCCGAGGGAGCAAGAGCTATTGATGGCGGCCGCGGAGCGTTGCTGGCTGGCTACGGAAAAAGCGCAGTTGGTTCATCACCTGGGCGAGCGGGAGGAGCAAGTCCGGCGCCTGGCGCAGCACATGGTGGAAGTAGAAGAGTCTGAGAGGAAGCGCATCAGCCGCGAACTGCATGACGAGGCCGGGCAGTCGTTGTTGTGCGTGCGTTTGCAGATGGAGATGCTGGAGCGCGACGTGCCGGACATGCCAGCGCCAGTGAAAGCCCGGCTGGCGGAAACGAAAGATCTGGTGGAGCACACGATTGTGGAGATCCGGCGCCTGATTGGAGATCTCAGCCCTGCGGTGCTTGACCAGATGGGTTTGGCGGCAGCGCTGCGCCAGTTGGTGAACCGGTTTCGCCGGCTGCATCCGTCCACAGCGGTGCGCATCTCGTTGCCACGCAGGCTGGAGTTGCCGAAGCGGGTGGAAATCATCGTTTACCGGCTGGCGCAGGAGGTTTTCAATAACATCGGTAAGTATTCTCTGGCCCGGAACGTAAACCTTTTCATGGATTCCGCCGATGGGGTACTCAGAATGCGAGTCGAGGACGACGGTGTTGGCTTCGATGTCGCGGAAGCGTTCTCCAGAAGAGACACCTTCGGTCTCTCGGGTATGAGGGAGAGGGTTGCTCTCCTGGGCGGCACGTTGGCGGTAAGAAGCTTGCGCCGGCCAAGAGTATCCGGTGCGGAAGCGCAGGGAGTTCTTGGCGAGGGCGAGCCGGCCGAACTACAGGATGGTCTGGTGGGCGTAACGCGACCAGGCACGGCGGTATGGATCGATTTGCCGCTGGAGCAGCCTCAGCGGTTGCCCAGGAAGCGGGTCCAGCCAGCGGCGAGGAGCCGCGGCTATCGGAAGGCGGCAAGCCGGGGCAGCCAGCGCAGGGTTTAAGAAGGCCTTGTGCCGGTGCTACCCGGACGCTGTGGGGTTTAGACGAAGGGAAAGCGGCATCTAGCCTGCAGCGAGCGGAAAAGGGTATCTGCGGAGTTCAACTGATATGGCAAAAATTCGAATCCTGCTGGCGGACGACCACACTCTGTTCCGCCAGGGTATCCGGCACCTGATCAGCAACGAGGCCGACATGGAAGTGGTGGGCGAGGCTTCCAACGGGAGTGACGCTGTAGAAAAGGCTGGCGAACTGCGGCCCGACGTGGTGCTGATGGACATAGGCATGCCCGGCTTGAGCAGTTTTGAGGCAACCCGGCAGATCAAGCGGAATCGGCCCGAGACGAAAGTTCTGATCCTCACGATGTACGACGATGAGGACTACCTGGTAGAGGGCATGGAAGTAGGATCCAGCGGCTATGTGCTCAAGGACAGCGCTTCGGGCCAGTTGACCGCGGCCATTCGCGATGTGTGCCGTGGGGGCAGTTACCTCAGCCCACGGATGTTATCCCAGTTGGTGGACGACTTCCGCAGCCGCATCAAATCCGCAAACCGGCTGCCCCGGTTCGCCACGCTGACCACGCGTGAGCGGGAAGTGCTGAAACTGCTGGCGGAAGGCAACTCGGTGAAGGAAATCGCCTGTGACCTGAACCTGAGCGTGAAGACGGTGGAAGCGCACAAATTCAACCTCATGCGCAAGCTCGATATCCACAACAAAGCGCAACTGGTCCAATACGCGATTCAGAAAAAGATCATCAAGATCCCCAATCTTGCCTGACCGGGAGAGGTGTGCCGATTAAGCCCGGCCAGGCAGCGATGTACAATCGCTGACAAGCGCCGGATCCACCGGCGGAAGGCACACCTCATGCAACGCAGACATTTCCTCCCCTCTGCCGCCGCCGCGGCGACTTCCCTTTCCGCCTGGCAGGGTTCCGGTAAGCTGCCCATCCGGAAAGGCATCCTGCTGGGGATGCTTCCCAACGAGTTGTCCATCGCAGATAAATTCGCGATGGCGCGCGATTGCGGCTTCGAGTCGATGGAGATAGGCACCGTGGATAGTCCGGCGGAGGTCGAGGAGATCCGGAAAGCCTCTTCCGCCACAAAAATCCCCGTGCATTCCATCATGAACCGGGACCATTGGAAATACCCGCTGTCCTCCTCCGATGCAAGCGTTGTGGCCCAGAGCGTAAAGGGCATGGAAACCAGCCTGCGCAACGCCAAGGACCTTGGGGCAGCCACTGTCCTGCTCGTCCCCGCCGTCGTGAACGAAAAGACTTCGTACCGGGATGCCTACACGCGTTCCACTGAGCAGGTCAAAAAGCTGGTGCCGATGGCGGAAAACCTGAAAGTGGTGATCGCGATTGAGAATGTGTGGAACAAATTTCTGCTCAGTCCGCTTGAATTCGCCACCTACGTTGACAGTTTCCGTTCGCCGTGGGTGAAGGCTTACTTTGACGTGGGGAACATCCTGCTTTACGGATATCCGCAAGACTGGATCCGGACGCTGGGCGCCCGAATCGTAAAGGTGCACTTCAAAGACTTCTCTTTCCGGCGGCACCCCGAATTGAAGCGCAACGTGGCAGATTTCGTGAATTTGCGTGAAGGCGATGTGCCGTGGAAGGAAGTCTACGCCGCCTTGAAAGAGATTGGATACCGGGGCGATGCAACCGTGGAACTGCCCGGCGGCAAGGCAGATTACCTGAAGGACATGAGCCAGCGGGTGGATCTGATTCTGCAGGGGGCGTAGTGGGGACAAGTCAATGAAGCGATTTCTTTTGGGCGTGGTGGCGGGGGCTGTGCTGGCGGCAGTAGCGCTGGTAGTCGTTTTCTTTGCCTCCCTCAAATCGTTCTCACGGAAACCGGCGCTGCCCCAATCGGCATGCCTGGTATTGGATCTCCAGGGAGAACTGCCGGAATTTGCGGGAACCGAAGCGCCATTGCCGGTACTGGAGCAACAGGCTCCGGTCGCGGTCCATGAGGTGTGGCACGCTCTGGATCAGGCGGCGCGCGACACGCGAATCCGCTGTGTGCTCTTGAAACCCCGGGCTCTGGCGGTTGGTTGGGGCAAGTTGGACGAGATTCGAAACGGCATCGGGAAGGTAAGGAAGGCAGGGAAGCCGGTTTATGCCTCCCTGATGGGACCCGGCCTGCGCGAGTATTATCTGGCATCCGCAGCCGACCGCATCTTCCTTTCGCCCGAGGATGTATTGGACGTCAAGGGCCTGCGGATCGAGGCCTCTTATTTCAAGGGCTCCCTGGACAAGTTAGGCGTGCAGATGGAGGTGGAGCACGTCGGAAAGTACAAGGACGCCGGCGACATCTTCAGCCGCAATTCGATGTCTCCAGAGACCCGTGAGGTTTTGAATTCGATCCTGGATGACACCTTCGCCCGCGTCACCAAAGCGCTGGGCGAAGGACGGAACAAGTCCGCAGAAGAGATGCGTGCCCTGGTCGATGACGGTCCCTTCCTGGCGCCCGCGGCCAAGGAGAAGGGGTTGGTGGACGAACTGGCCTTTGAGCGCGAAGCGGAGCGCAAACTGCTGGAGGCGGCAAAGCTCGGGGAGAAGGACTGGGTTACGTTGCGGGCCTATGCCAGGTCCGAGGAGAGCGTGGGGAAGAACGCGCGGCGGATTGCGCTTCTGGTAGCTCAGGGGGACATCCTGCGGTTATCGCCGGGCGGACCCTTTGGCGAGGACCAGATCATCACGCCGGCGGGCATACGGCGCGAGATCCGGCGAATCAGCCGGGATGGCGGAATCCGCGGGGTGATTCTGCGCGTGGATTCGGGCGGCGGGGACGCGATCGCGTCGGACGAGATCCTGCACGACCTGCGCGAACTTTCGAAAAAGAAGCCGCTGGTGATCTCCATGTCGGACGCCGCAGCCTCCGGGGGTTACTACATTGCGATGACCGGCGATCCGATCGTCGCCTACCCCGGCACGTTTACGGGATCGATTGGCGTCGTTTACGGAAAGGCAAACCTGCGCGGACTCTATGACAAGTTAGGGATCAACAAAGAACTGCTGACGCGCGGGCGCTTTGCGGATATCGATTCCAGCTACCGGCCCCTGAGTCCGGAAGGCCGGAAAAAGCTGCGGGAATCGCTCGAATTCATTTACTCCGGGTTCCTGGACCGGGTGTCCGAAGGGCGGAAACGGCCCAAGGCGGAGTTGGAGCCTTTGGCGCAGGGCCGGGTTTGGCTGGGTTCACAGGCATTGGACAACCGTCTGGTGGATGAGATCGGCGGGCTGGACACTTCGATCCAGTTGCTTCGAAAGAAGGCAGGCATCGGTGCGGCGGATGCCGTACGCCTGGTGATCTATCCACAACGAAGAACATTTTTCGAGCAACTGCTCGGCACGCGCGATGAAATGTTGGGCGCGGGTGGGTTCGACGGACAGGAACTCGCGCTGCGACTGCTAGCCAAGCGAGCAGGCGCGCTGCCGCTGGAACGCGGGTTGTTGCCGTGGCTGGCTGGCGGCTATCTGAGGGTCACGCCGTACCGCCTTACGATCGAGTAAATTAATCTGCCCCCCAGGGTGCAAAGCGAGGAAGTCCTTGGCGCCCGGCCGGGAGCATTTCCAGCGACCGCCCATTGGTGCGAACGCCGACGGCGCCAGAATGGTCAGTGCGCAATACCAGCGTACGCTGAGCGGCAAGGGCTTCCAGGACGCTTTCATGCGGGAATCCGAACCGGTTGTGCCGTCCTGCAGAGATCAGGGCGATGGCGGGCTGCAGCGCTGTCAGAAAGGAGACACTCGTTCCAGTGCGGCTCCCATGATGGGCGACTTTTAGAACCTGCGTGTACCGCAAGCCGCCCTCCGCCAGCAACCGGGCCTCGCCCTGGCGTTCCAGGTCGCCGGTCAACAGCATGGCCTGGCGGCCATAAGAAACCCTCAGGACCAGCGAGCTGTCATTCCGCCGGGCGGCTACACGCGGCGGGGCCAGGACTTGCCAATCAGCTCCGCCCCAGGAGAAGACCGTGCCCGCGGCGAGGCCACGGATGGCGGCTCCGTTCGAGTTCGCGAGCGTCAGCAAGCGCGCGGCCCGTTCCTCCAGCGGCAGCGGGCCAACCCAGAACTCGCGCGGACGGAAATTCCGGAGAATGGCTTCCATGCCGCCGGAGTGATCGTGATCGAGGTGGGTGAGCACCACTGTGTCGAGGCGGCGGATGCCACGCCGCCAGAGGTAGGGAGAAACCACATCCTCACCGGTGTCGAGGCGGGCGGAAGCACCCGGCCGCGCAGGCATCCCGCCGGCATCGACCAGAGCCGTCCGTCCCTCCGGTGTGGCAATCAAGAGGCTGTCGCCAGTGCCGACGTCAATCGCAGTTAGCTCCAGTTGGCCTTGTGTCAGGGAGGCGGGGAAAGGGCGCCAAACAGCCAGGAGCAAAGCACTTGTTAGTGCGGCGAAGCACACCGGCAGGTAACCCCAACCGCGCCGGACCCATAGGGCCGAGAGGCAAAACAGCAAGCCCAACAGGAGGACAAGCCAGAGAGGAGGATCGGGCACCCTGAGAGAGAACTCCCAACCAGCGTGCCAACGGGCCAGCGCCCGTGCAGCGTCGAGCAAAGCCGAAGCTGCTGAAGCGGCCCAAGGCGCGCCCGTCAGTACAGCCAGAAAGCCAAAGGGGATGGCAAGAGTCACAAGGGGCGTAACCACGAGGTTGGCGGTAAGCCCGGTCCAGGAGACCCGGTGGAAATAAAGAATCATGGGCAGGGCGAGGGCCAATTGAACGCAGGCGGAGACGAGAAGTGCCGAGCCGGTCCAGAAAACGGCGCGATACAGTTTGGCGAAGAACCGCAGGAGAACCCGGTGTGGCGTGCCAGTAGCTAGTGCGACGGTCCGGGCCCACAGCGAAGCCTCTACGGCGAGGGCGGCAGAACGAGTATCGGGAACGGCCTGCGGGGTGTTTCGAAGGAGCAGTCCGGCGGCCTGGCTCCATATCCGGAGGTGGCGTTCCGTGAGGGGCTCAGCAAACAGCGCGATGGCGGCCACGGCCAAGAACGACAACTGAAAGCTCGCTTCAAACAATTGGAGAGGATCCAGCCATAAGAACAGCATTGCGACGAGGGAGAGGAGATTGAGCAGGCGTGCCCGGCGGAAGAACAGCCGGGCGGCAGCGTAGAGTGTGAACCCGGCGGCGGAGCGTAGCACTGGGGCATCCGCGCCTGCCAGCAAAGCATAGGTCCAGGCCACAAGCGCCGCCGTAGCCAATACAAACGGCGCTCCGGTCCGTACCAGACGGAGCCAAAGCAGGAACAGCCCCGTCAGGAATGCGACATGGCCTCCAGAGATGACCAGGGCATGGTAGGTTCCTGTGCGCCGGAAGTCCTCCACCCAGACTCGCTCGATGGCGGAGGAATCACCCAACAGGAGCCCGCGCATCATCGCCGCCTGATAAGGGTTCCGTTCGAATACGCGTCCGGTCCTGTCCAGGAGGGCGGCCCGGGTATTGCGAATCCAGCCTGCTAAGGGCGCGCCACAGCCTTCCCATTCCACTTTCCAACTTTGAGTGGCGCTGGAACTGGCCACCCAAAAGATGTGCCGCCGGGCGAGCCAGGCGGCGAAATCGAAGCCTCCCGGATTGCGGAACTCGGGCGGGTCGAAAACACGCGCTTCGCCGGCCACCTGGTGGCCATAGCGAAGGTGGGCGGCGAAGGCGGCCTGCGCATTCACGCGGACACGCGCTCCGGGTTGTGTTTCAAGGACAAACCGGACCCGATCGCCCATGCGCACGGGGGGATCCACCACGCACCCTTCAAGCCTCATCGTCTCGCCTGGTGCGGAGTTCGTGGGAGGGGCTACGGGGAGCGGATTGGACGCAAAGCGCCAGGCCCCAAGCGAACCAAAGCAAAGGGCACAGGCGGCCATGGCGGAGAGGCTGCCGCCCCAACGGTGCGCAGCCAGCCACAAGGGTAGCGAGGGCAGAAGCAGCAGAAAACCGTCGGAGGCGTTCAGACCCAACGCTGCAGCCACAGCGATTCCGAGGATGAATGCGAGCGCAGGAAGGGCAAGGGGATCGCGCATGGCCGCCAGCGAGGCAGTGCCGCCAGCGCGGATTCTGTCTCAGCCGGATTCCTCGTCTCCCTCGGGGGTTGGGGGGCGCCGGTGCTTTGGGGGCTTGAGGGTTTTGGGGGTGATTGGGCGGGCAGGTTTCACAGGACCGGCGGCCTGACGGGAGCGGCGGCGGGCGGTAGTTTCGCGCTCGGGCGGAAGGGTGATGATCTCTTTGCGCTTTTTCATGGAGCGGGGCGGCGCCGGGCGGCTGCCTTGACGCCATTCTAATGCGGTTCCTAGAATGGTGGATAAGAAGGAGGCCCGTGTGGGTCTGTTTGCCTTTATGGGACCGTTCGGAATACAGGAACTCCTGATCATTCTGGTGATCGCCGTCTTGTTGTTTGGCGGCAAGAAGATCCCGGAAGTCGCCAAGGGCCTCGGAGAAGGGATTCGCAACTTCAAGAACGCTTTGAAGAACGAGGAAAAGCCGGAGGAGAAGAAGCAGGCCTGAACAGACCTGCTGGTGGCTCCAGGTAAAACTCGTTCCAGCAGCCCTGGCCGGAAATGCTCATCCGCCTGATGGGGCGGGATAGGACGCCGGCGAAGCAGCTCCGACAACACGAAGCCCCGCGGAGAGCCCGCGGGGCTTTTTCATTCCCACCAGAGCGAAAAGGCCAGCGCGGCCAAGCCGCAACCAAACCGTCTCTACTTCTTCTTCGGAGGGACGATCGCGTCCTTAAGGGACTTGGCAAGGGCGAGCTTGACCACTTTCTTCGCCGGGATCTTGATCTTCTCGCCGGTAGCAGGGTTACGGCCGATGCGGGCCTTGCGCTCCACCTTTTTCAGGCGGCCGATGCCCGGCAACACGAAAAGGCCGGTCTTCTTGGTTTCACGAATAGCGATCTCGACGAACTTGTCGACTACCGCCTTGGCTTGCTTGTTGGTAAGGCCCGCACCCTCGGCGATTTCCTTGATCACCTGGGTCTGGGTCATCTTTTTCACTTCAGCCATGAAGTCTCCTTCCGGTGCTCCTCCTGGCGCGCGGCCAGCGTAGGATAAAACAAAAAGCGTCGAAATTGTTCGAGGCTCCCGTTCGCAAACGATGTTAGACCATTTCCGGCGTGAGTGTAAAGGGGGAGAAACGCAGAAGGGTGCGATTTTTCGCGGATTTTTCGGGTTTTTAGGGAGGCAAAGCGCTTGCAAGCCCCATTTTCCGGCCCTTTGAGGCATGCTACTATCTTGGGCACAGGGACATGAGCGACCACGCAGAAACTAGGGATCGCGTATTGCTGGCCTCCGGCGATGCCCCGGACGGACCGGAAGACGGGCCTGCCACGCCCGCCGGTGCGCGAATGATCAAGCTCTACGAGGCGCACGCAGCCTCGCTGATCCGGTTCGGCACCAGTTTAGCCGGGAATCCGGAGAAGGCGATGAAAGCGGTGCAGCAGGCCTTTACGGAGTACCTGCAGGCCCCGCCAGGGAGCGGGGAGGAGCGGTGGCTGTACCACCGGGTCCGGCAGTTGCTGGGCCAGACGGACGGCACGGGATCAGACGAAAAGCCGCCCAAATCTTCGGGCACCGAGACATCGCTGGTCTACGAGTGGCTGGCGAACCAGGAGGTGCTGGCCCGGTTGCGAGGCCGGTTGTCCGAGCGTGAGTTCGAGATTCTTGTCATGCGGCTGGACGGAGCTTCTTATACCCAGATTTCAAGGCGGCTCGATATCAGTATCGGGACCGTAGCGTCCACGCTCGCGCGGTCGGTGAAGAAGGCGCGGGCGATGATTGAGGAGGAGCAGGCGTGATCCGTTTGCGACTGCGCCGCCATCTGGATGAGGCGGAGGTGGCCATGTTAGGCGACGGTGAGACGGACTGGAGCGGCGCTGGCTGGGCGGTGGGCCACGTGTCCCAGTGTGACCGGTGCAGGCAGCAAATCGTATCCTACCGCGCAGCTTGTGAGCGGCTGAGCGCGGCGCTGCCTTCCCTGGAGCAACCTCTGCTCGACCGCTTGCGTTCGCGTATTCTGGAGGCCCCGGCCCCTTCAGAGGAACAACAACAGACGTGGCGTGTCTTGTTCGGAGCCAAGATAGCGCCGACGATTCACGGGAACGTGGCGCAAGAGCTATATGGAAAGCGCTAGCCCCAGACGGGCAGTTGAGGAGGAGTGGAGATTTCCAAGCATCACCCCGGCAGAGAGGAATCAGCAGCGGCTCCTCTACGGCTGCCAGCTCCGGCGCGCGCAATTCTTCTGACCCACGGACTGTTCCTGCTTCTGTGTGTGGGGGCGTGGATGTGGTGGCTGGCGTGGGGAGGCAGCGACGCCCCGCTGACGCTGCTGATGCGCGGCCCAGGAACTGCGTTGCTGCTGGCCACGGCTCTGGCGGAGGCGGGTTTCTGCACCGTTAACCAAGCCCGTTTTGAGCCGGGCCAGGATCTTCGCTGGACGTGGCGGTTGCTGGGCGCGGCGGCAATGTGCAGGTTCATCTCCATTGCGATTAACCAGTGGCTGCCGGCTATCGGGCTCTTGGAATGGGTTTACCGCACGCCTGCGGCAGGGACGATGGCTTGGTGCGGCCATCACCTGGGCGGATTCGTCGGATTTGGCCTGTATCTGGCCGCTTTGCTGAACGCCACGCTGGTCTACCGGCGGCATGGCTTGTTGCAGCCTGTTCCGAAGATGGGGGTGTTGCTCTTCCTTCCGGTGGCGGGCTTGACCCTGCATCAGACACTGCTTCTGCTCACCAGCTTTCGTGCTGAGCTGGCACATCCAGAACGGTGGTGGGGCTGGGCTTTTCTCCCCGGCCTGGCTGGCTGTGTGTGGTACGCGCAGCGGCTCTGCATTTCGGCCGCCTGCCGGGAAGGCGGGCTGCACGGGGCCACATGGATGTCTTACGTGGTGGCGATGCATTTGACTGTGGTGGGGACGGCGGGAACGTGGCTATTTGAGATGGGCATTCTGGATTGGATTGTTTCCTCACCGCTGCGCTGGTTTGCGTGGTACCCGGCCGCGGCCGGTTTCGCGCTGGCGCCGGTTCTGCATTGGGAGGCAGGACGGCTGTTACGAGCCAGCGGAGAGCCGGAGCTTCGGCGGCTGGAAGCGCGGGCCTGACGCGCCTGCACCATTACGAATACTGGCTTCAAATCCTGGCAAAAGGGGAGTAGTATGCAGGCGGAATAGGGCGATTGGCAGGTGACCCATTCCGGGAGGTACAGAAGATGCCGGGTGACCGATTCGTGCTTCGCGTTTCCGTCCAGAAGCTGCTGATCGGGCTCAGTTTGACGTTGTTGCCGCTCAGCCTTTTCGGACTCTTCGCCATCCACTCCAGCGACGTAGCGCTGGAAGAGAGCCTAGGCAACCAGTTCCAAACCATAAGTGAGGGCATTGCCAGTGAAGTTTCGCTGGCGATCCATGATATGGTGCGCAGCGCAGGAGTTCTGGCGGTAGAACCTTCGGTGCTCGAAACCATCCGCCGGTCGAACCAGTCCTACACAGGCCTTAGTCCTGATGCAGTCGCGGCCCGCATTCAGGCCATCGATAAGGCTTGGACGACGCAGGAAAGCAATGCCAAGGCCGCGGAAATCCTTAGCTCGCCAACGTCCGAGTTCTTGCGGTTGTACCGGGAGCGGGACTCGCGCCTGCTACGAATCACGGTAACGGATGAGAAGGGCGCCACAGTGGCGGCCACGCACCGGACTTTGGATTATTACCAGGCCGACGAAGATTACTGGCAGAACATTTACGCGGGCGGGCGGGGCGCCATCGCGTTGACCGACGTCCTGTATGACGACCTGACCAAGAGCCACTACATTGGCATCGGCGTCCCAGTGCTGGAAGCCAAAACGGACCGTTTTCTTGGCACCGTCGATGTGCTGGCGGAAGTCTCGGCTACCTTTTCGAGTTTGAGCCGCGTGCGGCCGGGCGACCGTGGCAGGGCGTTGCTGGTGAAGGAGGACGGCACAGTGATCGCCGGGCCAGGCGTCAACCTGGGAATGAACGTAAAGTCCGCCGAGTGGCTGGCGGTGCTGGACCGCTTGGGTCCAAACCACGGACGGACGGCGGGGTATTTGCTGAGTGACTTACGCCAAACCGGACGGACCCTGATCGGCTACGCCGACACGGGCCTGAAGCGCGACTATGGCCGCTTGAGCGCATACGTCGTCATTGCCCAGCCGGCTCGCGATGCGTTTGCACCGTTGCGCGGCATCACGCGGCTGATCGCATTCATGTCGCTGCTGGGCATCGCCATGGTGACGATGTTGGCGATGTACTTCGCTCTGCACCGCCGGCAACCTCTTGATCACCTGCGAGAAGAAGCTCAACCACAGAGAGTGGCCTCGAAAGGCTGATCAACCCTTGCGGGAAAAGCGGTAGATGGTCCGCGACGTGTACCGTTGCCCTGCTTTCAACACAGTGGAAGGAAAGGCTGGCTGATTGGGCGAATCCGGAAAGTGCTGGGTTTCCATGCAGAATCCGTGGCGCCTTCCGTATGGGCGGCCGGCTTTGCCGGTGAGCGTGCCGTCCAGGAAGTTGCCGGTGTAGAACTGCAGACCGGGCTCCGTGGTCAGCACTTCCATTGCCCGGCCACTGCCGGGATGGACAACCCGAGCCGCCGGCCGGAGTTGGCCGGCCGGTCCGCGGAGGACGAAATTGTGGTCGTAGCCTCCGCCGCGCTTGATCTGCTCATGCGGCGCCTCGATGCGCTCGCCGATGGCGTGGGGGGTGCGGAAGTCGAAAGGGGTGCCCTCCACGCTGGCTATTTCGCCGGTGGGGATCAAGGTCGCGTCAACGGGGGTATACTGATCCGCCTCAATGGTCACCTCGTGGTCCAGCACCGGTCCCGAGCCTTCGCCGCCGAGATGGAAATACGTGTGATTGGTGAGATTGATGACCGTGTCCTGGTCACTGGTGGCGTCGTAGGAGATGCTCAGGCCGCCGTCGCCAGTGAGCGAGTAATCCACTGTCACGGAGAGATTGCCTGGATAGCCCTCTTCTCCATCCGGACTTAAAAGGCTTAGACGCAGCGTATTGCCCTGTACGCCGGCCTTCCACAGTTTGCGGTCGAAGCCTTGTTTTCCGCCGTGCAGCGAATTCGGCCCGTTGTTTAGAAACAGGGAGCAGGTTTTTCCATTGAGCTGAAAGCGGCCTTTGGCGATACGGTTGCCGTACCGGCCAATCAGCGCGCCCATGTAGGGATGTTCGCCCAGATACGAATCCAGCGAGGCGAAGCCCAGGGCCACATCAGCGCCGTCCGGAACACGGAGCGAAGTCACGATACCACCGTAGTTTGTGATGCTCACCTCCAGTCCCTGTCCATCGCGGAGCGTGAACAACTCCACGGATTCACCCGTGGGCAATTTGCCAAAAGGCTGACGGTCGAGAGAGGGGGAAGAGGACACAGGCTTTACTCCAGATGGCTGTTTGGGAGAACATGCAGCGGCCCCAAGCAAGAGGGGGGCGGCGAGAAGAGACCGGCGGCTGAGCACCATAGAAATAATGGCTCCGGCCCACGATCATATCGCGCGGCGCGCCGGGCGTGCCGCATGCTCTACCATCGAACTGTGTCACGCATCGCGTGACGCGCGTTTCTGCGGACAGGAGGCGGCCGGAGCGGGTGCGGATCGCACACGTAGTGGACACGATGCAAGTCGGCGGCGCGGAGGTGCTGGTGGCCTCGCTCTGCCGGTTTCAGAGAGAAACGGGCCATGATCCGCGTGTGTACTGCATGTACTCGGCCGGTCCGCTGGGCGAGCGGTTGAGGCGGGAAGGGATTCCGGTGGTGGTGACCGGGGGCGCCGGACGCGCAGCCCGCATGCGGCGCCTGCTGGCCCAGTTTGCCGCAGACCAGCCAGAGGCGGCTCACTTTCACAACGCGGGCGCGGCCATTTTCGGCGTCCTGCCTGCAGCGCGCGCTGGAGTGCCCCGTCGCATCTGCACACGGCATGGGCTGGTCGGCCATGGCAGCGCCTGGAAGCAGGAATTGCAGTTCGCCGCTGCGGCATGGCTTTGCCACAACGTGGTGGCAGTGTGCCGGCCAGCGGAGCAGAACCTGCGCCGCCGGGCCTGGGGTACAGGTGGCCGGGTGGTGACCGTGTACAACGGTTGCCTTCCCGCTTTGCGCACCGGGCAGAAAGGTCTGTTTCCCGCCGAGGCCGGCTGGAGAGTGCTGCAGGTGGGCAGGTTGAGCGAGCCGAAGGAGCCGGCGTGTCTGATACAGGCCGCGGGCCTGCTTCGCCAAAGAATCCCGGGCCTGGCGGTGACGCTGGTGGGGGACGGGCCATTGCTTTCTCAATTGGAGGAGCAAGTGGGGAGGAGCGGGCTACAGAGCGTGGTCCACTTTGCGGGCGCGCAGCAGAATATTGGCGACTGGCTGGACGAAGCGGATGCTTTTGTGCTCGCTTCCCGGAGCGAGGGCGTGCCGGTGTCCGTTTTGGAAGCGCTGGAGGCGGGTTTGCCCGTGGTGGCCTCAGCCGTGGGAGGGATTCCGGACGTCTTGCCACCGGGTGGGCTTTCCGTGGCCGTGCGGCCATCGGATGCGCCGGCGCTGGCGGAAGCGCTGGCAGCGGTATACGAATCGCGGCAGGACGCGGCTCAGCGCCGGAACGCGGTTCGCGAATTCTACTTGGCGCGGTTCACGCTCGAGAGGATGGCGGCGGCGTACGAGCGGCTGTACCGGGGAGAACCGCTTCCAGCGGATGACGGTTGGCAATAAGCGCATCCACGGCTTGAGCCATCTGCCAAGCGGAGACGTACACAAGTTCCAATTGCTCCCGCCGTGCAGCGGAAGTGAGTTCCTGAAAGAGTCGATCCAGTCCTCCGCTGAAGAAGACCTGGCTGTGACGCTCCTGGGTACCGTGGGCGAAGAGCTTGAGGAAGCGGTCTTCTCCAATCTGGGGCGCGTGCCGGACCCAGCAATCCACCCGGGCCTGGTGCACAGGGATCTGGCCAGCCAATTCGCCGAGTTCGATTTTGGGCCGCCGGCCATTCTCCAGGCGAAGGGCGAAAGGACCGGGGATCATGAGGAATCCGTCCTTGGGCGGCGTGCAGCCGGGTGTCACCGGGATCCCTGTGTCGTAGGACTTCGGAGCAACAGGGTTGTCGATGGCCCAGTAAATTTCATTCATTTGCCGGGCCTGCATGGGGGACGGGCCGCAGGGCATGGTGAAGTCGGCGTAGCAACCCAGCCGGAGCAAAAGGGTCAGTTCGTTGTTCAGGCCACAGTCGCGCCCGCCGGGGCCAGAGTTGTCCAGGCACCAGTTGCCGTGGATGAATCCGAAGCGGATCCGGCCGTCCACCCGCCTCAGCAAGCCATGCGTTTTGTGGAGGATCTCGGTAAATGTTCCGATGTGGTCCAGGAAGTGGGCTTCGCCCTCGCCATCGTGATGAATATGTACCTCGACATCGCCGGTTCCGGTGGCGGCGATCCGCGCCAGCGCATCGAGAAGCGGCGGACGGTATTCCTCTTCCGGGTAGAAAAAAGTGTAAACGGGGGGGCGGCCGTACGCATCCGAATGGCGCGCTGCCAGGGCAGGCCATTCCCTTTCCCAGAGAGCGACACGCTGGCGGGCCAGACCGTCGTCCGTGTTTTTCCAGTAGGGCTCGAAGTGATCGGTGATGGCCACCCAGAGCCGTTTCGGGCGCGGGCGGCCTGCCAGGCGGAATCGGCTGCGCAGGTACGCCGGGAGCCAAACATTGGCGTCACGAGGCAGTTTCATGCAAGAACGAAAGGAGACCAGGACTCTCCTTCGTATGGTACGCTAGCGGGCGAGTTCAAGTGACACGGAGCATTGCACGCAAAGTTCCGCTGCTGGACTTGCAGCACCAGAACGAGGTTCTGGCGGAAGAAATCGGCGCCGCGCTGCAAAGGGTGGTTCGTTCGCAGCGGTTCATTCTAGGCGAGGATGTGGCGCTGTTCGAGCGCGAGGTGGCGGAGTATCTGAAGGCTCCCTATGCCATCGGATGCGCATCCGGCTCCGACGCGCTGTTCCTGGCCCTGCTGGCAGCTGGCATCGGCCCCGGAGATGCCGTGGCCACCACAGCGTTTTCCTTCTTCGCCACCGCGGGTGCGGTAGTGCGCGCCGGGGCACGGCCAGTGCTGGTGGACATCGACCCCGAGACGTTTAACCTGAACCCGGTGGAACTGGAGGCCGCGGCGGCTTGTTTTTCGAACATCCGCGCGGTGATTCCGGTGCACCTGTACGGTGGCGCTGCGGATATGCAGCCAATTCTGGACCTCGCCCGAAGCCGCGGCTGGTGCGTGATCGAGGATGCGGCACAGTCCATCGGCGCGGAGTATGCCGGAGAGCGGGTGGGGACGCTGGGCGACATCGGGTGCTTCAGTTTCTTCCCTAGTAAGAATCTGGGCGCGTTCGGCGATGCCGGGCTTCTGACCGCGCGGGATGCGAATGTGGCGCGGCGCCTTGCCGCACTGCGCGTGCACGGTTCGCAGGAGAAATACCTGCACGAATGGGTGGGCATCAATTCGCGCATCGACACGCTGCAGTGCGCGGTGTTGCGGGTAAAGTTGCGCTACCTGGATGAATGGACAGCCGGGCGGCAGGAGAACGCAGCTGCCTACAGTGCGCGTCTTTCGGGCCTTCCGGTACAGACACCCGTGGTGGCGCCCTATCAGACCCGCCACGTTTTCAATCAGTACGTGATCCGGGCTCCGCGCAGGGACGAACTGCGCGAATTTCTGGCCGGGCGCGGCATCGGGACGGAAGTGTACTATCCGATCCCGTTCCATTTGCAGCCGTGTTTTCAGAACCTGGGGTATCCGAGGGGCGCGTTTCCGGAAAGCGAGCGGGCGGCAGAGGAAGTGGTGGCGCTGCCCATCCACTCGGGCCTCACCGCGGATGACCTGGACTTCGTCTGCGACGCGATCCACGCCTTCTACGACGGCCAAGGCCTATAGGCGGAAGCCCGATTTCACGGCATCCTCACGGAACATCTTCACAGTCTCCAGCGAATACTCTGCCAGGCTCTTGCCCACCAGCGGCAGTTTCTTCAGAATGTCGGCGGTAGCCGTGATGATATGGCAACCGATGGCGTCGGCCTGAAACACGTTCAGCAGTTCGCGCGGGCTGGCCCAGATCAGTTCAATCTGCGGATGTGGCCGCAGCATTTCCACCACTTCGCGCATCATGGGCACCGGGTCTCGGCCGGTGTCCGCGATACGGCCGGCAAACACGCTGACGTTGGCCGGCGCCCCGCCCGCGAGGGCTTCAATGACGGAGGCGGACTGTTCGAGCGTGAGAATGGCCGTCACGTTCAATTTGACGCCTTCCTGCGTCAAGCGCCGCACCAGAGGAAGCGAGGGCTCTGCGGACGTATTGGTGACCGGGATCTTGACGAAAACGTTTGGGCCCCACGTAGCGATCTGCCGTGCCTGGCGTTCCATCTCGGCGAAATCGTCGGCGAAGACCTCCAAGGAGATGGGCCGGTCCGGGATGGCCGCGAGGATGTCGCGGGCAAAGGCTTCGTAATCGGTGATGCCGGCTTTACGCATTAAGGTCGGGTTGGTTGTGAAACCTTTGATCAATGGATCGGCGTAAAGCTCGAGCATGGGCGCCTTTTCGGCGCCATCAGCAAAGAGTTTGACCTTCAGATCCTGGACTGGCGTAAATGCCGGCTCAGCCAGTGTGCGCGGATGCATCCCCAACCTCCGATTGTTCGACGATATACTTGACAGCTTCCCACAAATCCGCCACCCGAGCCTCGGGCGGCGCCGAGGGGCCACGTTCGCGGTAACCGTAGTCGATCCAGACAGTGCGGCAGCCCGCGGCGTGGCCCGCATCCACATCGCGCCAGCGGTCGCCCACCATGTAACTGACGGCAAGGTCGATGCCCAGACCGGCGGCGGCCATTGTCAACAGCCCTGGTTTCGGTTTGCGGCAGGGGCAGTCCTCGCGGTCGTCATGAAAACAAACATAGAACGCATCGACCGGCAGAAGGCTTCCCATGTGTGCGTGCATGGCCTCGATCATCTGGCGGCTTTGAGTCCCGCGGGCCACATCAGGCTGGTTGGTTACCACCACCAAGACGTAGCCGTGCCGTTTCAGTTCGTGGAGCGCCTGGGCCGTGCCTGCGGGGATCTCCATTTCTTCCAGCGAGGCGGGCGGGTAAGGTTTGCCTTCGCGGACGATCGCCCGGTTCAGCACGCCGTCCCGGTCAAGAAAGACAGCGCGCTTCAGCGGACCGACTCCCATTTGGTCGCCGCCTGCTTAAGCCGCGGGTGGGAAACCAGCAGGTGCCACACTACGGCCTGAAAGGCCTCAGCGTGCGGCGTCGTGTGGTTCTGATTCACGGTGGGAATGAGAATGCAGGCATCCGCGGTCTGGGCGGTATAGCCGCCGTCACGGCCGACGATGCCCACAACCGCAGCGCCGCGCTCTTTCGCCAATTGGAGGGCGGAGACGAGGTTAGGACTGACGTTCTTTTCCAGGTTGCCGCCACCCACTGAGAAAACCAGCAGGCCGTCCTTGGCGCTGAGCCTGCTGGTACGGAGCCATTCCACGAATACGGAGGCCCAACCCTCGTCGTTGGTGCGGGCTGTGAGTTCACTGACGTTATCCGTGGGCGCATAGGCCTCGACGCCGCAGATCTTGCGGAAGTCGTTGACCGCGTGGGAGGCGTTGGCGGCGCTGCCCCCAACGCCCAGAATGAACAGCCGCCCGGAGCGTTCGCGAACGGCAGCGAGCAGTTCCGCCGCCTTCTCAATTGCGTTCGCATCCAGGCCGTCGATCACGGCACGCGCCTCGTGCAAGAACTCCTTGGCAAAACTCATTGCGCCAACCTCCCTGAAAGCTCTTCGATGCCCGCGAAGGAGCCTATTTCATAGAATCGCTCGCGTACCTCCCAGGCTGCCAGTTGGTCCTCGGCCAGCAGTTCCTGATAGAGGGTGGCAAGGTCGTAGACGGACCCGGGCGGAACGCGCTCGAAGGCCTCCCGGCGGAAGGCCCCGAGGCCATAATCGATATGGCGCATGCGAGGCGTCTTGTTTACCTTGTCGTAGACGAGAATGCGGCCATCCGCGAACTCGACGTTGCTCGAGTCCCATTGCCCCTCGTTGCGGAACACCGTCATCAGGCCAAGTTTGCCGCTGGCGAGAAACGCGCGGCCGGCCGCCTGGTAGTCGCAAGGAAGGTAGGAGTCGCCGTAGATGGTAAAGAAGCTCTCGTCGAGCAGAGGCAGGGCCTGCTCGATTGCGCCCGCGGTGCCGCGCAGCACGGGACCGTCGAAGGAATAGTCCACGCGCACCCCGAACGCCGCGCCATCGCCGGCAAACTCTTGAATCATTTCGCCCAGATAGCCCGCGCAGATAACCACCCGATCGATACCGTTGCGCCGTAGCAGGCGCAACTGGTGTGCCAGGAAAGGCTCGCCGGCGACCTCCACCAGCGATTTCGGGATTCTCTCGGTGAGAGGGCGGAGACGTGTCGCCAGGCCACCCGCCAGAATCGCCGCCGTGCGCATCAGCTCTGTGCCACCACCGTGGTGCCCTCGTAATCGAACCGGAACCGCACTTCGCGCAAACCAGCAGCGCGCATGGCGTGCCGCAGCCGGGTCTTATCTTCCGTGTAGAACATGAGGAAGCCACCGCCACCAGCCCCGATGATCTTGCCGCCCAACGCGCCGTTGGCGCGCCCAATTGCGTACCACTCGTCGATCTGCCCGTTGGTCATTCCTGCTGTACGGGCGCGTTTACGCAGCCAGTGCTCGTGCATCAGCGCCGCGAACCGGTGCAGGTCGCCCTTCTCCAGGGCTTCTTTGCTGCGGTAACCGAGTTCCTTGGTGTAGTGGAGGTTGTCGATCATGGCCTGATCGTTGCTGCGGCTCCGCTCGTGCTGGTCACGCAGCAGACCGGACGCGCTCCTCGTATAGCCGGTAAAGAAGAGGCAGAGGTTGTCCTCCAGGTTCGCCAGCGTTTCGGAGTCGGCCTGGAGCGGCTCGACCTTCACGTAACCATCTTTCTCGAAAGTGAAACAAGTGACGCCGCCAAATGCCGCTATGTATTGGTCCTGCTTCCCGATTGGTTCCTGCAGCAAGTCGATCTCAATACGGCAGGCCTCCTCGGCAAGCTGGCGCGGCGGAACGAAGGTCTTGTTCAGCGCGTGGAGGCCCCGCAAAAGGGCCGTGGTGAAACTGCCGGACGAGCCCAGGCCTGTCCCGGCCGGGATGTCGGACATGCTGGCTACTTCGATGCGGTGACGCAACCCAGCCAGCTTGAGCGCTTCCCGCACGATGGGGTGGCGAAGATCTTCGGCCGTGCCCACTCGCTCCATCTGCGAATACTTTACGATCACTTCGTCCGCGAACGGCCGGTGGACTGTTAGATAGACGTGCTTGTCCATGGCCGCGGCGATCAGGAATCCGCCATGCTCCTCGTAATAGGAAGGCAAATCGGTGCCTCCGCCGCCCAAGGAAATCCGAAGCGGGCTCCGGGTGATGATCAAAGTACCTGTCCCTCCGCCTCCGTGATTGTAAAGGATTGCATAGGGGCACCGCCGGACGCCGCGACCGTCTCCGCTATCATGAGCTTCGGGGCCGTCCGGCCCCGCCATGGGAGGCTTCTTGCGCGTTTTTATCACCGGCGCCGCTGGATTCATCGGCAGCACTCTGGCTGACCGTTACCTGTCTCTAGGCCACGAGGTGGTGGGCTACGACAACATGTCCACCGGCCAGCCGTTTTTTCTCGAGCAGGCCCGGGCTCACCCCCGATTCAGTATGCATGAGGCCGATCTGCTGGACTTCGATTGCCTTTTGAAGGCCATGCACGGCGCGGAGCTGGTGCTGCATCTGGCGGCCAACGCCGATGTGCGGTTCGGCCTTGATCATCCCCGCCGCGACCTCGAACAGAACACCATCGCCACGTGGAACGTTCTGGAGTGCATGCGGCGTAACGGGGTGCCAAGGATCGCGTTTTCTTCGACGGGTTCCATTTATGGCGAGCCGCGCGTTCACCCGACGCCGGAGGACTGCCCTTTCCCGGTACAGACCTCTCTCTACGGCGCCTCCAAACTAGCCGCGGAGGGGCTGATCCAGGCCTATTGCGAGGGTTTTCCCATCCAGGGATTCATCTTCCGGTTCGTTTCGATTCTGGGCGAACGCTATACGCACGGCCACGTCTTCGATTTCCTGAAGCAGCTGCGGGCGCACCCGGACCACTTGCATATCCTCGGCAATGGCCGTCAGCGCAAGTCCTATCTCTACGTGCAGGACTGTGTGGATGCCATTGTTCTGGCGGTGGAGCGGGCGAGGGAGCGGGTGAATATCTTCAACCTGGGCACCGATGAATTCTGCGAGGTGAACGATTCAGTAGGCTGGATCTGTGAGCGGCTGGGCCTGAAGCCGCGCCTCACTTACGCCGGGGGCGAACGGGGCTGGGTTGGTGACAGCCCGTTCATCTTTCTGGATTGCGCCAGGATCAGGGGATTGGGCTGGCAACCGGCCCTGCGAATCCGCGAGGCGGTGTGGAAGACAGTCGATTACCTCCAGGCCAACCCGCAACTTCTGGAGGCGCGAGCCTGATTCGGTTCAGCGGGCGGAAAAGGCGGCTTTCTTGAGCTGCGACAGGGCGCGAAAGGTGCCCTTGCGGAACCAAAGCGGCGTGCGTGCGTAGGCATAGTAGGCCGAAGCCAGGGTGAGCGCTAGCGGATAGCCCGCATAGAAAGGGCCGTGCCGGCGCACGATGCGCAGAGCGGATTCGGTGTTGCGACGCTGTGCGGCGAAGCTGCCCCCGCCTTCCCAGATCTGGTAGGCGAGGAAGTAGTCCTGAAAGTTGTAGAGGCGGCCCTGGCGGGCCAGCTTCAGGCACAGGTCCCAGTCCTGGAAGCCGGCCAGCGATTCGTCATAGAAGCCGACCTGAGCGGCGGCGTTCAACCGGTACAGAAAGGTTGAGTGCACCATGGGGTTGGCCACCAGAGCCCGGGCGGTGATCTGCTCGTGGCTTTCGGGCTTTAGGTAACGCATTGTTTCGCGGCCTTGTTCGTCGATACAGACGGCGCCGGCCCCGCAGCCCACATGATCGGGGCGCGCGTCGAGGAACTCCACCTGCCGGGCCAGCTTGTCATCGGGGATCCAGTAATCGTCGTCGTCCAGCACGGCCACATACTCGCCACGGGCGCGGGCCAGGCCGTAATTGTTGGCTTCGGCGATGTTCCCGGGTTGAATCCGCCGAAAATGGCGGACGCGCGGTTCGCGGCGCACCCATTCCATGAGGATTGCGGCGATTTCTTCGTTCGGCCCGTCGTGCACCACTAATAGTTCCCAGTCGGCAAGGGTTTGGCGCACGATGCTTTCGATGGCTCGCCCGATGAACTTAGGGCGATTGAAAGTAAGCATCAGCACGGACACACGAGGGGTGGCCATCACCACCTATTGCAGCAGACCGCGGAGGCGCCGCGCTCCGGCGTCAGGAAAAAGCCAGTTTGTACTGGCGTTTGTAGAGGTAGTCGCGCAGAGTCTGGCTGGCCGGGGCGGCTGCGCGCAGCATTATCCGGCCACCGTGGCGCCGGATCATTTCCCGGGCCACCTCGATCTCGGGGTCGGGGGAATCAACAGCCGGCCCGCCTGTGGCAAGAATCCAATCCTCGGTGTCCTGGTTTAGCTGCTGTTCCAGTCCCGTGTCGCTGGAACGCCATTGGCCCTCCCGCAGGAAGGCTTTCTTTCGTTGAATGGAGATGACAACGCCCATGGGGTCCGCGGCCCGCGCGGTCTCTCCTCTTCTATCACAGAGCGCAACGTTTGGCGGGAAAAAGTGGAGAGGATCGGCGGTCCGACGCGACTACTCACTGGGAGCGCCATGGCGGAAGGACGACTACTGCGGTTTCCCGCGGGGCTTCCGGCGTTTGAATGGGCACGGCGGTTCCGCCTGGCGCCAGCGCCGCAGGCGGAGCCCTTCGAGTTCCTTGAATCCGTGGATGCGCCGGGCCTGCGGTTTGTCTGCGCACCAATGCCTTTGCTGGCGCCGGACTACCCGCTGCTGCTGGACAACGAGGACCGGCTAATGCTAGAACTGCCTCCGGGCGGGGAGGGATCCCTGCGTGTTCTGTGCATCTTGTCATTTCCGGAATCCGGTCCGCCGACGGCTAACCTGTTGGCTCCATTGGTAATTCACGTCGAAGCGGGGGTGGGTCTGCAATTGGTTCCAGCCGAAGCCCAATACCCGGTGGACTTCCCATTACCACGTCCGGCGGAGGAGGCCAAGTCGTGATTGTCCTGCGCCGCCGCCCGGGTGACAGCTTTTGGATTGGCGATGAGGTGCGCGTCGAGGTGCTTGGGCTCTCCCCCAGCCGGGTCAAGTTGGGCATTGTGGCGCCCGGCGAGGTAATCGTGCAGAGGAGCGAGGTGCGCGCCGCACAGGAACAGAATCGCGTGGCCGCTCAGAGCCGCCTGCCTGTTGATTTGAGGCGTTTCGCTGAGGCCCTGCGTGGGATTCCTCCCCATTTCTGAAGGCCGCCCGAAAAATCCCCAAACCGTTCCGCCCCGCTCCGATGAGGGGAATGGGCGCGCTGACTGGCACTAGAAAGGAGCCACCGCCGGAATGAATCCGGCGGAACCGGCGCGATCAAGGAGATACTTGTTGTGGCGTTTACGATTAACACCAACATCAGTTCCATGCAGGC
The DNA here is from genome assembly GCA_964460395.1 of uncultured Solibacteraceae bacterium. GTDB lineage: Bacteria > Acidobacteriota > Terriglobia > Bryobacterales > Bryobacteraceae > CAYWQS01. Next base: position 45,726 of record CAYWQS010000006.1, read on the forward strand.
GCAGGAATATCTGCGCGTGACAGGCGAATTCCAGGCCAAAACCATCAACCGCGTAACTTCTGGGCTCCGCATCGTCAGTTCGGGCGACGACGCGGCAGGCTTGGCCATTGCGAACAGCTTCCGCAGCGACCAGGCTGTCATCAGCCAGGGAATCCGCAACGCCAATGACGGTCTTGCCACCTTGCAGACCATCGATGGCGGCATCAACAACATCAGCAAACTGCTGGATCGCGCGCGAACGCTCGCCACCCAGTCGGCCTCGGGCACCTTCAACGGAGACCGCACCGTGCTGCAGAGCGAGTTCTCGAACGTCCTCAGCGAAATCGACCGGCAGGCGCAGGCCATCGGGCTGGTAGCGGGAGGCGACTTCGCCAAGAACCTGTCCGTTTTCATTGGCGGCGGGCGCGCCGGCTCCACCTCTCAGATCGTAAACGGATCAGTTTCGGTCGATCTCACGAAGTCATTAGTAGACAGCAAGAGTCTAGGGCTTGGCGCATACGAGGCAACGGGCGCCGCCGACATTCGCTCCAGCTCGGCTGCCCTTTCGACTGCCATTGGCCGCGGCACGACGGCCAACTTCGTCTTCAAGGGCGCGGGATTCTCGACGGGAACCACGGTGGATGTCGACATCTCCGCGGTGGGCAATGAGGCGCAGCTTGTGGACGCCATCAACGCCAGAATCCAGGCAGTGGCTGTGGCCAACCCAGGTTCGGCCTTCGCTACTGCGGGCATCTCCGCAGCGCTGTCTGCGGATGGAAAGAACCTGGTGTTCAATTCTTCAGGTTCCGCGTTCCATGTGGATGCCAACAACGCGGCGGCGCAGGATTTGATGGGCGCCCAGTACACCAACAGCGGCGGCACCAAGAGCGTTAGCGTAGGCTATACCGCGACAGGCGCGGGCGAAACCCAGGTTAATACCTTGCTGGTACGCGATTCCGGCGGCACGCTCCGTTCCGTCAACCTCGACGTCGCGGCATCCACGAACCAGGCCGCCGCCGTCGCCGCTTTCAACACTGCGCTCGCCGGAAACGTTTACACAGCCGGAATCTTCGCGGTGGCTGACGGCGCCAACATCCGGTTCATGTCCGCGAGTACCGATTTCGAGCTCAGCATTGGCGACGGTTCTGCCGCCGCCGGCCTGAACGGCGGTACCCGAACCACCGCAGGCAGCAGCGACTACGGATCGGGCGGTGCGTTGGATATCGCCACGGTGAGCGGCGCCAAAACCGCAGTGGATGCTATCTCCAGGGCCGTCAACACCCTTGGCGCCGCCCAAGCCACGGTCGGCAAGGGCCAAAACCAGTTGAACTACGCGGTCAGCCTGGCGTCCACGCAGTTGACTAACCTGGCGGCTTCGGAATCCCGGATCCGCGACGCCGACCTCGCATTGGAGGCCGCAAACCTCAGCAAGGCGCAGATCTTGCAGCAGGCGGGTATCGCTGCGCTCGCGCAGGCGAATTCCGCGCCTCAGGCAGTCCTTTCTCTCCTCCGCGGGTAACACACTCTCCCTATCCGTGAAACACCTGATTAGGCCTCCGGTAATTCCCTACTGGGGGCCTACAGTTTTTTGGTGCACCCTCCGATGAACAGCCAGAGGTGCAGATATGTCCGCTTTTCTTTCACAGGATCCGGAGCCGGAGGCGCATCACCTCCGCGGGTTGGTGGCTCTTGAGGCGCAACTGCTGCAGGACGCAGTGATGGAGTTTCGTGAGGCACTGCGGCTGAATCCGAACCTGCCGCGCGTCTGGAACGATCTTGGGGTCGTCATGGAGGCCTTGGGCAATACCAGAGACGCACTGCAATGTTACAGCCTTGCGCTACAGTGCGATCCGCAGAGCGAGGAGGCGAGGGAGAATTGGGCCGACCTCACGATGCAGATCGAGATCGCCAGGGTGTTGCGGAAGAAAGAAGAGTGGGCGGGCGTGGCACACTAACTAGGCTGGCATTCCCGCTAATTTTTGAAGTTTCGTGGCGGTGAGGGTGGGATTCGAACCCACGGAACCCGTAAAGGTTCAACGGTTTTCGAGACCGCCCGATTCAACCACTCTCGCACCTCACCGAACACTATGGTAGCGGGCGCGCAAGGAAGGGTGCAAATTCCCGAGACCTTGGGGGGACCACTGGCGGGCTTCCCTCCTCCGCGCAGCGACCCACATCTCCTCCGTTGCGGACGCCTTGTGTCCCCCCAGGTCTCCGGGGCCAGGCGCTCCGAAACCGGAGCGAGCCTGCCTCCGACGGCCGGCCCGGACCCTCGATGAATGTCCAGCCGACAAAAATGAGTCTAGCGGGACAACTCCCGGCGAGAATCACAAGGCAATCGCAAGTTGAACACGATTTCGTCAGGAAATGGCGACAATTCTCGCGAAGGACAAATCAACCGTCGAACCGGTAGCCCACGCTCCGGATGCTGACCAGATACTGGGGTTCGGAAGGCGTTTCTTCGATCTTCTTGCGCAGGGAGGCCACTACGTTATCCACGACGCGGTCCGTGACGTACTTGGTGTTGGTCCAGACCGCGTCGAGGATCTCGTCCCGGGTCAAGACGCGGCCGCGATTACGCAGAAAATGAGCGAGAACGCGGAGTTCGGTGGGCGTAGCCTCGATCACTTCCTCTTCGCGGCGGAGTTCGAAGCGGGCCATGTCGAGTTCGAACGGGCCAAAGGTGAGTACCTCGCGGGGGGTGACGGTCTTCCGACGGAGCAGCGCCCGGATCCGAGCGCGCAATTCCAGAGGGCTGTAGGGCTTAGTGACGTAGTCGTCGGCGCCAAGTTCAAGACCCAGGACTTTTTCGGCCTCGCTGGAGCGCGCCGACAGGAGAATGATGCCCGCATCGACTTCGCAGCGGCGCAATTCGCGGCAGATATCGAAGCCGTCTTTGCCAGGCAGCATGATGTCCAGAAGGATGATGTCATACTGTCCGACGCGGCCCCTGGAAAGGGCCTGCAGGCCGTCGGTGACCACCTCCACCTTGTAACCCTCGGCCGTGAGGTCGGCCTCTAGGGCGAAGGCGATCCCAGGTTCATCTTCAGCAACCAAAATGCGAGGCTGCAGCATAGAAAGCAGTCAGTTCCGTTCCAAGGGCAGGGTGAGAGAAAAAGCGCTCCCCTGTCCAGGCGCACTCTCTACAGTAACGCGTCCTCCATGGGCTTCGGCAATTGATTTTACGAGAGCGAGTCCTATCCCCGTTCCCTTGGTGCGTCCGGAGCGGGCTGCTTGTCCCCGCACAAACTTCTCGAAGATAGCCTGCTGCTCGTCGGGCGGGATCCCCTGGCCCTGGTCCCGCACCGTGATGACAGCCTGCTCCGGGGTGACGTGGAATCGAATCGAAACGGTGGAGCCGGGTGGCGAGTACTTCACGGCATTCTCGATCAGGTTGCGCAAAGCCCGCTTCAGAGCACCGACATCGAACAGGCCTTCGACAGGCTGGTCATACAGGTCAAGTTCGAAGACATGGGTCTTGCTGTCCGGGCTTTGGAGGAATTCGTCCACAGTGCGCCGCACAACGCCCGCTAAGTCGGCCTGTTCCCGCTGGAATACCTTGCGGTTCGTCTGGATGCGCCCGAAGTCCAGCAGATCCTCCACAAGCGCGTTCAGCCGCATGGTTTCCCGCTCGATGTGCTCGAGGCATTTGCGGCGCATCTCAGGGCTGGGCAGGCGGTCCTGCATGAGCATTTCGGTCAGGTGGCGGATGGTGGTGAGCGGGGTGCGGAACTCGTGCGAAACCGCCGCGACAAAATCCGACTGAAGTTCGACGGTTCGTTTCTGCTGGCGCCGGGTCTGGATGAGAGCGAACAAGGCGGCGGCCAGAAGAGCGGCCAGAACCAGCACAGCGGCCAAGAATGCTATCTGCATTGTTGGAGGCCCTCTGAACTTGCGTCCGGGTTCATGGCAGTTCTCGCAACCGGGCGGCGGCGGCCTCCGGGGTGATGTCGCGCTGTGGCATGGCGAGCATCTCATAGCCCACCAGGAACTTACGGACAGTGGCTGAACGGAGGAGAGGCGGGTAGTAGTGCGCGTGGAGGTGCCACGCGGTCTGCGGTGGACCCGAAGGCCGCTGGTGGAAGCCCATGGAATACGGGAAAGAAACGTCGAACAGACGGTCGTACCGGCGGGTGATGGCCTGCATGATGCTGGCCAGTCCGGCCCGCTCCGGCGAGGTCAGTTCATCCAACCCGGAGCAGGCGCGCCGCGGAATCAGCATGGTTTCAAAAGGCCACACCGCCCACCAGGGAACGAGGCAGACCCAGGTATCGTTGGCACACACAACGCGGGCTCCGGCTTCCAGTTCGGCTGCGAGGTAATCCCCAAGCAGGGTACGGTCGTGCCGCTCGAAGTAGGCGATCTGGTGGGCCTGCTCCCGGGCGATTTCATTGGGGAGAACCGAACTGGCCCAAATCTGTCCGTGCGGGTGGGGATTGCTGCAGCCCATCAGGGCCCCCCGATTTTCGAAGATCTGGGTGTATTCAATGCCGGGCGTTTGACTCAATTCCACATACTGCGCCACCCAGGATTCGACGACTTTCTCAATGGCGGGGGTCTCCATGCCGGCCATGGTGAGGTCGTGACGGGGCGAGAAGCAGACGACCCGGCAGATGCCAGCCGCGCTCTCGGCGAGGAGCAGAGGATGAGGTTCCGAGCGTCCAGGCGGAGTATCGGCCAATAAAGCAGAGAAGTCGTTGGTGAAGACGAAAGTACCGGTGTAGTCAGGGTTCCGCACGCCGCCCGCCCGTTCGTTGCCGGGGCAAAGGTAGCAGGCGGGATCGTATGGGGGCAGTTCTTGGGGAGGCAGTTTTTCCACCTGACCCTGCCACGGGCGGCGCGTACGGTGAGGGGAAACGAGAACCCATTCTCCGCTCAAAGGGTTGAAACGACGGTGGGGGTGCTCCGATAGGTCGAACACTCGACTATCGTATGCGATTGGCTGAAGCGGCGGCGGATTGCGCACAATAAGAAGAGATGGATTTCGCGTGGTTTGAAACCGTCAGCCGGCGGTCATCCCGGAAGACGATGGCGGCCGTATTGGCCAGCCGGCAGGCTTTGACCCAGGCTTGCTCGGCAGCGGTGGAGCGCTCCCAGACGATGCTGCTCGACCTGCAAAAACCGGAAGGATACTGGTGCGGTGAACTTCTGGCGGACACAACGCTCGAGTCGGACTACATCCTGCTGCAGTTGTGGATGCATCCGCCGGGCCCTGATGGGTGGAATCCGCCCAACCCGGAGCGCATTCGGAGGTTGGCGGCTTCTATCCTCCGGCGGCAGTTGCGCGATGGCGGCTGGCCGATTTACCCTCAAGGCCCCGCCAATATCAGTGCGACCGTGAAGGCGTATGTGGCTTTGAAGCTGGCGGGGATTGACCCCGACAGCGACGCCATGCTGCGGGCCCGTTACGCCATCCTGGAAATGGGTGGGGTTCAGGCCGCCAATAGCTACACGAAAATCAACCTGAGCCTGTTTGGGCTTTACCCGCGCAAGTACGTCCCCACAATCCCGCCCGAGTTGGTTTTGCTGCCGGGCGGCGTGCTTTATGAGATGTCCTCCTGGACGCGCGCCATTGTGGTGCCGCTCTCCATCGTGCAAGCCAAAGGCGGCACGCGGCCCGTGCCGCCTGGGTTTCATATCAACGAATTAGCGGCTCCGAAGAAGAGCTTCGCGCTGCCGAGGCGAGACACATTCTCGCTCCTGTTCCTGCAGGTAGACCGCGGATTGAAACTTTGGGAGAACCTGGGCAGCGATGACTTGCGCCGCAAAGCTTTGGTGGCGGCGGAAAAGTGGATGATCGACCATACGCGCTATTCCGATGGCCTGGGCGCCATCTACCCGTCGATGATGTACCTCATCATGGCGCTCGAGTCCCTGGGCTATCCGGACGATCACCCCGATTTGCGCGAGGCAACGGAGAAGTTTGAAGCGCTGCTGACTGAATCCGAGAGCGACGCCTACTTCCAGCCTTGCTTCTCTCCGGTGTGGGACACGGCCATCGCCATGTACGCACTGGGAGAGATGGGCAATTCGCCCGAGGACCGGATGCGCCGTGCGGCAGATTGGTTGATTCAACGGGAGGTGCGGCACAAGGGAGACTGGAGCGTGAAGCGGCCCGACTTGACTCCTTCCGGCTGGGCTTTTGAGTTCAACAACGAGCATTACCCCGACATCGACGACACCGCCATGGTTCTGCTGGCGCTGCTGCACGCCCGGGCTTCCGATCCCGAGGCGCAGAGGCGTTGCGAGGCGCGGGCGCAGCACTGGCTACAGAACATGCAGTCCCGGGACGGTGGCTGGGCAGCGTTCGACGTCGACAACGACTGGCAATTGTTGAACAAAGTGCCGTTCGCCGATCACAACGCCATGCTCGACCCGACCTGCCCGGACATTACGGGCCGCGTGCTGGAATCGCTCTCCCGCCGCGGGATGACCCTGCAGGATCAGGGCATCGTGCGCGGTTGTGAATACCTGCTGAAGACCCAGGAACGCAACGGAAGCTGGTATGGGCGCTGGGGAGTGGACTACATCTATGGCACTTTCCTGGCGCTACGCGGGCTGAAGGCGACGCGGGCGCCCGCCACGGAGGCCATCCGGAAGGCCGCGCGCTGGCTGGCGGCAGTCCAGAATGAAGATGGCGGGTGGGGTGAAAGTTGCGAAAGCTATGAGGTGGACCACTTCGTGGCCGCACCCAGCACGCCGTCGCAGACTGCGTGGGCGCTGATCGGACTGCTGGCGAGCGGCGAGAGCCACTTCGAGAGCCTGCGGCGGGGGATCGAGTACCTGGTGGAGACACAGCGGGAGGACGGCTCGTGGGCCGAAGATCTGGCCACCGGAACCGGCTTTCCTAACGTGTTCTACATGCGCTACACGCTCTACCGGCAGTACTTCCCGCACCTGGCGCTGAGTCTGGCGCGGCGGGCGCTGGGTTATGGAGGTCCGGCTGAGACACCGGAGTGGCTGGAGCAGCTGGCTTAGGCGGCTCCACTTGGCATCACAAAGTACTTGACGGACGCTGAGCCGCGTGCCACACTGCCTCCATGGGCAAGCTCCTTCCCCTGCGCCGCGGCCATCCGGCTGCCTTGCATGAGCACGCCATCGAGAACCTGCAGTTCATCCGGCAAACGATGGAGCGGGCACATGCCTTTACGGCGGTGCCAGGCTTGGGCGGCGTGGCGATGGGCGTCTCGGCGCTCCTGACCGCCTGGTTCGCCCACCGCCAGGCAACTCTCGCCGCCTGGCTGATCGTGTGGCTGGCTGGTGCGGTACTGGCTGGGGCCATCGGTGCTCTTGCCCTGGCGCACAAGGTACGCGGCGAAGGCGCGAATCTCTGGCCAGGACCCGGGCGCAAGTTCTTGTTGGGACTGCTACCGCCACTGGCATCGGGGGCGCTGTTGACTCCTGCGCTGTTTGCCGTGGGCCAGGCACGGCTCTTGGGCGCAACCTGGCTGCTGATGTATGGGGCCTCCGTGATCGCAGCGGGAACTTTTTCCGTGCGAATCGTGCCGTCGATGGGGGTGGCGTTCTTGATGCTTGGGGCGCTGGCGTTGAAAGCGCCGCCCGAACTGGTGGACTATCTGCTGGCCGCTGGATTTGGCGGGTTGCATATCATTTTTGGGCTCTGGATCTGGAGGCGGTACGGTGGCTAAAGCCTTGAAGAAAAGCGTGGATGGAGTGGCCGGACGCCCTCAGCTTCAACTGGAGAGCGTCCGCAAGGAACTGCCGCAACTCGACCGGTTGATTCACGAAAAGCAGCGGCTGGGCATTATCAGCGCGCTTGCGGCACGGGGCAGCATGACATTCAGCGAGATTAAGGAACTGCTGGACATGAGCGACGGCAACGTCAGCGTGCATGCGCGCAAATTGGAAGACGCGGGGTACATCTTGTGCGAAAAGAGCTTCGAAGGGCGGATCCCGAAGACGGTCTATACGATCACCGAGGCAGGGAAGAAGGCGCTGGGGCGCTACCTGGACCACATGGAGGCTTTGGTGCAAGCGATGCGGGGTGGAGCATGAGTGCGGGGCTGCACGTGGCCATCATCATGGACGGCAATGGCCGGTGGGCCCAAGCGCGGGGCTGGCCGAGGACGGCCGGGCACCGGGCGGGAGCGGAGACAGTCCGGCGGGTGACAGAGGCCGCGCCGGGGCTGGGCATCGGCACTTTGACTCTCTACGCGTTCTCGTCCGACAACTGGAAGCGGCCCCGGCCGGAAGTGGACGCGCTGTTGCGGCTGTTCGCACGCTACATGCGCCAGGAAACCGCGCGTTGTGTCGAGCAGGGCGTGCGGTTTACGGTAATCGGACGGCGGGACCGCCTGCCAGCCCGGTTGGTATCCCTGATCGAAGAAACCGAACGTCAGACAGCCGGGGGCTCACGGTTGTGGCTGCGGGTGGCTGTCGACTATTCGGCCCGGGAGGCAATCCGGCGGGGAGAAGTCGGGCCCGATGTCGACCTTCTGATCCGAACCGGCGGTGAGCAACGTTTGAGTGACTTCCTGCTGTGGGAAAGCGCATACGCGGAGTTGCATTTCTGCCGGGTTGCGTGGCCGGACTTCGCGGAGCGGGATCTTTCGCTGGCACTGGAGGAATACAGGCGCCGCGAGAGGCGGTTTGGAGCAGTCGAGCCTATGGTGGTGCCCGCCTAATTGCAGCGAACGCGGGACAAACGATGAGGCTGGTTAGGATCGCGCTTGCGAACCTCACGTTCCCGGAGGGTGGCGTCGAGGCGGTAGAGTCCGCGCAGGACGCGATTGGGGAGGCAGGCGCAGCGGGGGCAGAGATACTGAGCTTCCCAGAATGCTTTGTACTGGGGTATCGCGCGCCAGGGAAACGTAACGACGGCAGGTCCGTGCAATGAATTGCGGAACCAACGCGATCCTACCATCAGCCGGAACGTCGGGCGTGAGGCGCGTGCGATAGAATTCCGAGCGTATGGAACGCCGACATTTTCTAGCGGCCCCGGCCGCTCTCTCTGCATCCGCCATGGCACAGAACCAGGAATCAAGACCCTCCTACATCGAACTGCGTTACTTCCGGTCCAGAAACACATTGGACAATCAGCGGGGCAAGCTGGCCACGTTTCTGGGAACGGCCCTGGCGCCCGCCCTGAAGCGGGCTGGCGCCGCGACCACCGGCGTGTTCTCTGCCTCGATCGGGCCGGATACGCCGTTCTTCCTGTTGGTGGCGCAATACCCGTCCCTCGCGGTTTTCGAACGAGCCTGGGACGCGATCCTGATGGATGAGATGCTAGCCGAACCCTGGGCCGCACTCGAAGGAACCACCAAGCTGCCTTTCGAGCGCACGGAAACGCAGATCCTGCGGGGCTTCTCGAAATTCCCGGCAATTGAGGCGCCGCCTGCGCCGGCGGAGGGCAAGCCCTCACGGGTCTTTGAGATGCGCACGTACGAATCGAACACTCCGCAATCGCTGATTGCGAAGATCGGCATGTTTGAGAACGGAGAAATCGACATCTTCCGCAAGACGGGACTCAATCCCGTGTTCTTCGGATCAATGCTCGTAGGACCGAAGATGCCCAATCTCACCTACATGCTTTGGCATGAAAGCCTGGCAGCCCGGGAGGCCAACTGGCGCACGTTTGTGACGCATCCGGAATGGAAGAAACTGGCAGCCACGCCGGGATTGAGTGACGGGGAAGTGGTTTCGAACATCTCGACAGTCCTGCTGTCGCCAGTGACGGGGTCGATGATCCGATGAGACGGGTTAGTTGGCTGCTGGCAGCGGCGTTGGCAGGGATTTCGGCCCAGCAACGTCCTGTGTTGAACGACGGCGAAGCGCACGGTGATGCCCCGTATCTGCTGGAGGACGGTTGGCGGCCTCTGTTGAACGGGCGCGACCTGACGGGCTGGCAGGGCCAGACACCTGGGGAAAACAAATGGCTGACCACCACGGGAATCCTGTGGGAACGGCTATTAGGGCCGACCAGACTGCGGGCGGTTCCGGCCAGCGCGCCGGGCGGCACCATTTTGAACGGTGACGGCAGGACCGTGAACCTGGTAACCACGGAGAAGTTCGGCGATGTGGAGTTGTACCTGGAGTTCATGATCGCCAAGGGCTCGAACTCCGGCGTGTATCTGCAAGGCCTGTACGAAATCCAGATCTTCGACAGTTGGGGATCGACCGAGCCGATGACCACGTCGGACGGCGGGGCAGTGTACCACCGCTGGATCAACAATCAGGGAGTAGGCGGTTCGGCGCCCAGCCGGAATGCTTCGAGACGGCCCGGAGAATGGCAGAGCTATCAGATCTGGTTCCGAGCGCCAAGGTTCGACGCCAATGGGCGGAAGGTGGAAAACGCCAGGTTCCTGCGTGTGTTGCACAACGGGCTTTCCGTTCAGCACATGGTGGACTTGGAGGGGCCCACCCGCGCCCACATGAACCTTCCGGAGGCGCCGGAGAATCCGCTCATGCTTCAGGGCGACCACGGACCAGTGGCATTTCGGAACATCTATGTCCGGCCGCTGCGGGAAATCATCAAGCGGTAGTTTCGGGGCTGTCTTCGGGCAGGACAGCGTAGCCTTTTGGAGGCGGGAACAGCTCTCGCAACAGCCGCAGGCGCCGCCTTAGAAGGTAACTGGGGATTTGGCGGGGCCCGGGCTCGACGTCAATGTCACAGCAGATGCCGTGGAGGTACAGGGTTAGCGTGTCGATGTAACTGGCGCGGGCGTATTCCCGGAACGGGCGTGTCATCCGCTTGCCTTTTTCGTTGTCCCCCAGCGCGTTCTTGAGAGTCCACGAAGCTTCGTCTACCTCTCCGTGGGCCTGAACGCCGAATTCCTGCCGGAGCAGGTTCACATAGCCGGCAGGCACCTTGCCAGGTGCAGGGCCGGCCACTAGTTCGGCGATGGCGTGGTAGAAGCGGTAGTGGTAATCCGCCACCTCGGTTTCCTTGATCGCAAAGGCGAGAAGCGCGTCAGGGCCGATCAGTTGCACGGAGGCGCTGAGGGAAGGGCCGCCGTCCGGCTTTTCCATGAATACGGCAGGATTCGCCGGGTCGGCCAGGTAAGGGACCAACAGAATCCGCACAGGTGGCAATTGGGCTGCAATGGCGGGCGGCAATGCCGCCACGGGCTCTTCCAGGTATTCGCGGATATCTTCTGCCGAGAGAGACAGGGCGGCCGCGAAATAGCAGAAGCGGCTGCCGAGCGGAATCATATCCGAGCGAAAGCGGTCGGCAAACTGCTTCAGGTTGAGTCTCTGGGGGCGCGGGGGAGCCGGCATGCAGCGATCACAGTGTAACAAAGCCATTGCGGCAGCTTGGTGAGCCGCGCCAGACTACTTCCAGACCGCAGCGGCATCTACCGGGTAGTCGATTTTTGCGTCCTGGCCAAGGCCGAATGGAGTAATAGCAGAAAGCGGAATGTCGCCAAAGACCAGCACTTCCCGGGTGCGCACCACGTCCCGGGCCGCTTTCTTGAAGATGTCTTGGGTGTTCTGGCCGGACATGGACTCCTTGATTGCCTTGTCGTCCATCTTCAGCAGGTCATTGATTGAACGGGGATCGTGGACATCCACGATCTTGTCCTTCTCCAGGAGAGCAAGGTCCACACTCACAAGGCCGTAGTCGACGAAACTCGCCCCGCTATTGCCGTAGATGGGGTATTTCGTGCTGGTCAGCGAGACAAACCGCTTGTCGCCCTGCTGGAGATGCATGAAGACAGCGGTTGGTATGTCGAGGTCCTCACCGGACTTTAAGCCCAAGTCCTGCCCGTATTTCGCCAGTTCCTCCTGAGTCACCCCCATCCCGGAGTGCTTGGGAGAGATGGGATTGGACTTCTTCTGCTGGATCATCTTGAGATCGTGGTCGTTTATCGCCCGGGTCTGGAAGCGGCGGACGAACCGGTTGAAACGATCCTGAACAAAGTGGGCACCTGTGGAGCGGTGGAGCAGCACGACATTCTTGGCCCCTTTCGGCTGCTGGTCCCACTTAATGAAGCGAGTATCGCCAACGTAAACCACGGCGAGGGTGTCTTCGGTCATCTGGGGTTTGGACTTGGCGATGGCGGCCCAGCCGGTTCCAGAGGTTACGGTCTGCGCGGGCCCAACCATCACCGAACCGCAGACCGTAAACTGATGTGGCGCATTTTGCGCGGAAGGTTTCAGCACAAATGCTCCCATAGAACAAACATGGCGTTCCAGCCTGTCTTTGAGCGTCTTCAGATTGTTCCAGAAACCGCTTTCGTAGTCTTTCTCATAGGTCCTTACGGCTTCGTAGCGCTCGGAATCCTTTTTTGCGTCTTTCAGCGAAGCCTCCAGCTTTGCTTGGATCCGCTGCCGGTGTTCGGATTGCTCGCGTTTAAGGCCATCGGCAAGCCGTTTCAATTCGGAATGGAGCCCCACTAAACGGGCCTTCGCGTGTTCGTCCGCGACTTTAAGCGGGGCTGTGTCAAGCGGACGGAGGATGAGGGCATATTTTTCACGGTCCATGGTGAGTGATCCCAGAGAGGTCTGAGTGGAAGCTATCACAGGCTCGCAAGCGCATTGAGCAGGATAAATCGGAGGCAGCAGTCCTTCCCCTTACACCGATGGGAATGACACAATGTCAGCTACCAGCCGGGCAGGCAGCCCGGAGAGAGGGGGCGCACCGTGAGGGCAGGTTGGGTGCTCGCGTGGATGACGTTGTTGGCGGGAGGCCTCAACGCAGGCGATCTCGTGCTGACAGTGCACAAGTTAGCCGACAGCGTGGGCTTCTATGACGCGGCCAGCGGCCGGTCTGTTTTGAATATCCCGGTCGGAGTCAAGCCGCACGAGTTCCATCTGACAGCCGACCAGCGCTGGCTCTATGTGTCCATGTACGGGCTGGACACCTATACCCAGGAGGAGCCTGGCGGGAACTCGTTTGTCATCATCGACATGAAGACGAGGAAGGTGGCGGGAGAAGTCTCGACCGGCGAATACCGGCGGCCGCATGGCATCGAACGGGGACGGTCTGGACTCTTCTATGTGACAACCGAAGTACCAGCAGCTGTGCACATCCTGGACCCAGCGAAGCGGCGGCTGCTCCACACCATCCCTATTACCGGGAAGAAGCCTCACATGTTGGCCGTCAGTGAAGACGAACGTATGGCGTGGACCGCGGATTCGGCGTCGGGAACGGTAAGCGTGGTCTCGCTAACGGAGAAGAAGCAGGTGGCGCAGATACAAGCCGGGGGCGTGCCCATGGGGCTGGCGCTCACCCGGGATGGGAAGCGGATGTTCCTTGCCGGGAGGGACAACGACAAGGTGACCGAGATCGATCCAACGTCGAACCGTGTGGTGCGGGAATTGGAAGTCAAGGGCCAACCTGCACGGGTGCTTCTGGCGGCAGAGGACACCCTTCTATTGGTGAGTCTGATTCAGAGTGGAGAGGTCGCTTTGGTGGATTTGGGTTCGTTCCGGGAAATCCGGCGGGCCAAGGTAGGGGGCCGTTGCGAGGGAATGGTGCTCACGCCGGATGGTAAGTCGTTCTATATCACCGCGCAGGCGGACAACCGGATTCACCGGTTTCTGCTGCCCGGTTTGGAGCACGACTTCGATTTCCCGACGGCGGCCAAACCCGACCCGCTGATCGTTCTGCTTGACAAGAAGTCCAAGTAGGCGTTGGATCTATTGCCAAACGCCGGCCAAGAAGCCGGCCGTGAAAGCCACCACGCCCGCCAACAGAATGCCAATGGCCAGCACAGGTAGGCGGTAGGCTGGAATGCGCCACCCGGCCGCTGTCCGATGGGCAGCCTCCAAACGGCGTAGCCGGATTTCGTAGTCAAGATGAAGGCGCGCAAACTCGCTCTGGAGCGCGCGGAGATCCGCGGAGCCCTGCATCAATGATGGAGTGTCCGGAGCCCGTCAGATCTCTCAGGCGGGATGCGCCGATCGATGAGGTTCGCCGTCATCCTCCAGGCTGCGTGTCGAGTTGATAAACGGCCAGCAAAGAATCCCTAAGCCATAGGCTCCCGCCATGGTGTAGAGAAACAGGTTCCAATCGTTGTTGGCGTATTTCAGAATCAAGCCGCCAATGGTGGGGGCCAGAATACCGGCGAAGTTGCCCATCATGTTCATGGAACCCGAGAGAGTGCCGGCGTACTTACCGCCGATGTCCATGCAGGCGCCCCAGGCCCCTGGCATGACCAGGTCATTGCAAAAGCTGGCCAGCCCCATCAGCAGTGCGCCATAGAGGGGATCACGGAATTGCGTGACGGCGAACATGAACCCCATGGCCCCGGCAAAGCCGATGGTACCAACAACGCGCCGGGCGCGGTCGATTGAGCCGAAGAGTTGGGCCAGGTACTTGGCAAGGAACCCGGAGAGGATGGACCCGAAGCCGCCGAACAGAAGCGGAAGAATCGCGTAGCTGGCGCTCTTTTCCATGCTGAGCCCGCGGTCTTCCTGCAACCACGTCGGCAGCCACGTGATGTAGAAATACCAGGGGTAGGTAATCAGGAAATACTGTGCCCACAGCAGCCAGACGGTTGGCCGGGTAATGAGTTTGCCCCACGGGACATCGCCATGGCCCGACGCGGTTTCTTCCGCGCCAGCAAGCAAGGCCAGCTCGGCTTCGTTCACGCTGGGATGATCCTTGGGGTTATCGCGGTACCAGCGGTAGAAAAACCATGCCCAAATCAGGCCAATGAACCCGAACACCAGGAACACCTTGCGCCAGCTCATGAGAGAAAAGAGCCAGGCGAACAGCGGGGGCGTGAAGGCTCCGCCCCAGCGGGCAAAACTCCACATAATGCCTTGCGCGCGAACGCGCTCGTAGGACGGCAGCCATGTGGTGAACGCTTTGGTCAGGTTCGGGAAACAGCCAGCTTCGCCCGCGCCGAACAGAAAGCGCGTGATCCACATCGAGGTGAAGTTCCACATGTAGCCTGTAGCGGCGGTAAAGAACGACCACCAGAGCACGATGCGCATCAACACGCGGCGGGGTCCCATCCAATCGCCCATCCAGCCGCCAGGTATCTCGAAGATGGCGTAGCTGAGGGCGAACGCCGAGAAAATGGCGCCCATCTGCGCCTTGTCGAATCCCAGATCATGTGAAATGGCAGGCGCCGCCTGCGAGATGGCGACGCGGTCGATGTAGGCCAGGATGGCCAGGGTGACCGCAAAGAAAACCACCCAGTAGCGGGCGCGCGTGGGCCGTTGGGGAGAAGACATGAGATCCATATCGAATCACATGGAAGGAGGGAGGCGCAACAGAAGGTCCACGAGCAAAACAGAAACGTAATTTTGCGTTCGAAACGTTTTTGTGATTTTTGTTTGCAATGAAGACGCCGCTGTCATAGAATCAGGGCGTGGAACGTGGTTCCCGGTGATTGCCCGCCACTTGGGTGGCAGGGAGCCCACTCCGCCTCATCTTCTTCTTGCCGGCCGGCCTCGCGGATTCCGCCAGGCCGGCCTTTTGTTTCTCAAGCTAGGGTACGACGATGGTGATTTCGTTGGAGTTGCCTAATTCGTTCGTAACCCGGACTCGAATGGTGTCAATCCGGGCCACCACATCCTCCGGCGGATTCGTGGCGCCGCCGCTCAGGGAGAAGGGCATCTCAATGGAGAACTGGCCTCCGGCAGTGAGCGAGGCAGCGCTCTGGAACCAGAGGCGCGACTCGGCGGTGAGGTCGACCGTGAGTTGGGTGGTGTCCAGCGTCCGGCCCTCCCGCGGGGTGAATTGCAGTTCCATGCGCTGCAGGGAGCGTGAAGAGGCGAATCCGTTTACGAGAATTGAGAGCGAAGTATTGGAGCGCGCGCTGACACGCCCGCCAAGCAACACGGGCGGACGCGAGGGCACGGTGAGGCGAAGGACGGCGGGGTTATCCGGAGTCAACGACAGCCCGTTGGCTGTCGAGAAAGTGGGCGTAACGACCAGTTGAGCGGCGACGGTGCCGGTTTGCAGGCGGATCTGCGTGCCGCCATTGGGGAAGATCGCATCCAGGGAGTTGGCCGGGATTCGGAAGGGCACCGACTGCCCGCCGGTCGAGAACTGCACCGCTGGATCAATCGCAAACAACTCCGCCACGACGGACAGTTCCAGCGTGCCGCGGATCTCCACCGGGTACGACTGGTTCAACGAGAGGCCGATCGCGGGCTGAGTGAACGGTTCCTGCGTGCCTGATGCGCCGGTGAAGCGGTAACCGGGAAGGGCGGGGACATCTTCAGTGAAGCCCGAAAGATTCAGCACGTTGTTATCGATGGTCAGAGTGGCGGTCGCCTGGCCAGGCGCGGTGGGTTCGAACTCAACGGCAAAACTCGTGGAAGCGCCAGCGGCGATGACGGCCGGAAGGGCCGGGAGGTTCACGAGCCGGAAGAAGCGGCGTGGATCGGTGACACCGATAGTAACGATTTGCGCTTGCGAGGTGCCCCGGTTTTCCAGGCGGACAAGCGCTGTCTGCTTTTCCCGCGGCGCAGCGGGCGGGAAGAAAATGGTGTTGCCGGATAAAGGCACTTCCACGCCGCCGATGGTGTAAAACAAACGGAGTTGCGCGCCCAGACCCGTCGAACGCACCGGGAAGGTGTCGTTATTGACGACCAGGAATGCCGCAATGTTGTCGGCCTCCGTAGGCCGGAATGAGAGGCGGAAGGTGGTGGCATCTCCTGGCTGGAGAAACAGCGGCAAGGGCGGCAACTCAGACAGAACGAAGCTGGTGTTTGTTACGGTGACGACCGTGAGCGAGGCCGGCAGAGCGCGGTTGTTAGTTACGCGAACAAGGAGAGATGAACGATCGCCGAGGGGCACAGACGGCAGGATGATGGGGGCCCCGGGCTCAATCGCCACAGGCCCGGCTTCACCGATCACTTCATAGCGGAAGAAGGAGCGCAGGCTTTCGCCGGTGACGTTTGCGCTGAAATCACCAGATTCAAAGCGGACGCGCAGCACGGCGGACAACTCGCCCAGCGTACGCGGAAAGAAGCGCAAGGTGACCCGCAGTTCAGAAGCGGGGGGCACGGTGATCGGGAACAAGGGCAGGCCCAGGAGTTGAAAGCCCTGGCCCTCAAGAGACATGCCCAGCAGGCGGCCGGGGCCCGAACCACGGTTCGAGATGGTGAGCGTAGTGTCGAGCGCCGTATTCAGGATGGACTGCGGGAATCGGATGGCGCCGCCGTTTGGAACGAACTCTGTGTTGTTATCGACCGGCTGGACGTAGCTCACCGCAAAGAAGGGGACTGTACCGTTCAAAGTGAGCAGGATGGCCCCGGAAGTTGGCGGCACGGTGGCGCCGGCGCCCGCAACAACGAACGGCAGGCTGAACTGGGCCAGGGCCCCTTCGGGTTCCTCGGGGCGGTAGGCAATCTCCAGCGAGGCCGTATTGCCGGGCAGCATGCTGGAAGGTCCAGGCGAGAGCAGGGTGATTTCCGGCGACCCGGTCACTTGGGGCGCAGAGGGGAAGCTGGCTTCGGTAGATCCGATAAAGGTGAGCCTGATGGTGGCCCGAACCTCACTTCCGATCGCGGTTGCAGCCAGGGGAACCGTCCCGCCATTAGCCACGGTGAAGGCACGCGGGCCTTGCACCACCTGAATCACAAACGGTGTCTGAGCCAAGGCCCCAGGAGCAAGAGCAGCGAGAATGAGGCCAAGGGATGAAAGCCAGCGCAGTTTCATGGGAGATTTCCGCATGGCTTACCTCCCAGCCGGGACAAACACCACCCGGGGTGAATCCGCGCCTTCCAGCACCAGAAGAGGCTGATGCACACGAGTGCGGCGGTTGAGGAGTAAACGGCCGGGCTCGAGCGGGACGATGCCATCAGCCATCTCGTCCAAATGGATTTCTCCCCGCAACTCGCCCGAGGTCAAATCATGCAGGCGAAGACGGCGAGCCTGTGCATCGATGAGGCCCCAGACGCCGGAGGCAAGCGGGAAAAGCGCCGCTGGGTTTTCCAGGGGTGGACCGTCAATCGTCAGCGTTTCCGGCTCCGCGCCGCCCAACTGCCACCGGAACAACTGGCCGGAAGAGCGTGCCGCGGCCACGATGTGCTCACCGGCCAAGTCGCAGGCCGCGGCAGCGGGCTCAGGCATGGCGAAAGCCCGTTCGAATGGGCCGCCTTCCCGTGAGATCCAGACTGCCCAGGAGTCCCGGCCGTCAGGGGATGCAATGGCGATCACGTCCAGGCGGGGGCCAGCAGCCAGGAACCGCCAGGAGGGCGTGTCTGGAGCTTGGATTTCAGAGCACTCCGGCTGGTTCTCCGCTGCACGGCAGCGAAGCAAGCGGGCGGGGTTGTCCCAAACGAAGAGGGTTGTATCGCTGTCCTGGCTCCAGACGGTGTGCTGGGCCGGCGAAACCGACTCACCGGTATCAAGCGGTTGTGGATCGCGAAGCGACGGCACGAAAGCCAGCCGGCCCTCGCGCAGGATCCAGGCAGATTGTTTTGCCGGCGCCACGCTGGCCCACTCAGTCGCGAGCACGGGGTCGCCCAAATAGGCCGACCCGAGGGAGCCGATCACGGGCCGGATCGCCTGCTTGTACTCATCAAAAACGTAGCCCGAAACGGGCTGGTGCCATTGTTGGGCAGGCAAGAGAGACGCCGCAGACAGCAACGCGAGACCGGTCAACACTGCCTGGGGCAAGAAGTTGCGCGCCATAAACATTACCGCGGACCTCCCACCACCGGGCCGCCGGGGCGAATCACCACCGGGCCGGTGGAATCGCCGCTATCTCGGAGCACCAGCCATGTGACGACGCCCGCGGCCGCGGCGCCGATCAGGATCCAAGTAGTCTTGCGTTTGAAGACCGGCGTCTTTGGCAGGGGCGGACCGGCGTAAGTGCCGCCGCTGTTTGTTTGGCGGATCACCGCGCGGCCTTCCCGGTTACCCGCCGTCGCAGTAACAGCGATATCGAATTTGCCGGGCAGGGTGTTCATAATGAACGGCGCGGCCGCCTGGCCTTGGGCGTTCGTTCGTACCGAAAAGAAGGTACGGTTGCCAGGGAACGTACCACCAGGGCCGCTGGCGGGCAACCGGAATTCCACCGTGGCGCCTTCCACCACCATGTCCCGGTCGTCGCGTACCTCCACAACCGGCGCTACCGACCTCATGAGCGGAATCGAGTTGATCGCTTCCGCGCCTTCAAGCACGACGATGCGCAGGCTTCCAGCAGGCAACTGCGTTTCCGGCAGGCTGCCAGGCTGGGGTGCCGGCACACCAGGCGCCTGCGCTGTTAAAGAAGGGGGAAAGACGAGCAACGTCGCCAGAACCAGGGTGAGCCACCCACGACAGGAAGCGATCATTCCATCACCGCTTTGTTATTTGAATCGCGAACGATCCCTTCAGGATTCTCAATGCTATCACAGAGGGAAGCGGGGCCTGATTGGAAGCAACATGACGGAGCGGCGCCTCTGCTACGCTCGGAACGTTGGCGCCTGGGGACGGAGCAACTATGTCGAAGATCACACGCATTGGAGTGGCGCTGGAGTCGGAACTACTCCATCGTTTCGACCGGCAACTGGAGCGCAAGAGCTACACCAACCGGTCGGAAGCGTTCCGGGATCTCATCCGGGATAGTCTGTCCCGGGAATCCGCCGAGGATCCGAAGGCCGAGATCGTCGGCACACTTACACTGATTTACGACCACCATCAGCGCCTGTTGAACGACAAACTGGTGAGCCTGCAGCATGAGTTCCACGACAGTATTCTGTCGACGGTGCACGTTCACTTGGACCACCACAATTGCCTGGAGGTACTGCTGCTCCGGGGGCCCTCAGGCAAGATCCGCGCCATCGCAGACCGGATTGTAGCCACCAAGGGCATCAAGCACGGTCAGTTGACCGTAACCAGTGCAGCCCTGGCCCAGGTGGGGTGCCGGGATTCCGGCCAGGCGCACGCACACGATTAACCGGGAGTCGGACAGGGCGTGATTCAGCCGGGCCAGACCTGGCCGAGCCGGCCGGCGGCATCCCAGTCGGATTCTTTGGTCCGCTGAAAGAGGGTGGTCAAGCGTTCGCGCTCGGGCAGGGACCGGTCGGCGAGGGCTCGCGCGATGGCGGGTTGCTCGTCAAACCGAGGCGACACAAGAAACATCAGCGAGGCGAAGGCGGTGATGGGTTCAGGCAATGTGAACCCGTGCCGCCGGGCGGCCGCTACACAAATCTCCGCTCGCCGGCGGATTTCGGCGTCGCTGAGTCCGGCCACTGCTTCCGGCTGTTCCTCGCAAAGGTGATCGGCGATATGCTCCGCCAGGCTGCTGTCGTCGGGATTCATTCCGGCACAGGATAGAGCGCCGCGGAGGCGCCCACCCACTCCATGTTCTTGTTGTGATCGACGCCCATCATTTTGCCGCGGCCCATCCGGACTATGTTGGTGACCGGCCTCAGGCGGTCTGTCCAGATATACATTACGCGCACTTCCGCCATGGTTGGCCCGTGCGGCGTCTCCACCGCCGGAGTGAAGCGCTGACGCCGTTGCAGAATCCACCGGCGGCGTTCGTTTGGGGGGATCGCATCGAGTTCTTCCCGCTGCGGACCGACGCTAACGCCGAGCCCCGCAAAAGAATAGAGCGGCTTGAGCACCCATTCGTCCAGGTTCTCCGGCCAGTGGTCCATTCCGTCGAGGTAGTGGGTTTCGGGAACGGACGGGTGATTGAGGTGCGGAATCGAGAACTTCGAGATGCGGAAGTAGTAGTTCGGATGGCCAGCCCATTCCACATCCAACTCGTCCCGCCAGTCGAAGGGAATAGCAATCGCCCGGCGCTCGAGTTCGTCGACGATACACCTGTTATAGATGCGCCGCACCGGGACCAAACGGCCCGCCTTCTCACGATAGAGACGGTTGCCCTGCTTCTTTAACGACGTGATGCAGACAGGATCCACACCGAACACCTTTTGAGTGAGCAAGAAGTCACAGAGGGTCTTTTGGTGGTAGGGATCGACCTCCAGCAGGATTACCTCTTCCGGATCGTGACCGCCGAGAATGGCCTCACCGAGCAAGACGCGGTAAGAGCTGGGATCGAGGTTATCCAACCAGGTTTGCGTCAGGCCCGGAATGCCGTAGGCATCTATGTAAGCCCTCGCCAGCGCAGGCTGGTAGGCGTAGAGGGAGGGGAAGCCTTGGATCTCCACCAAGCGGGGCTCCAACCCGCCCGCGGCATTGCGGATGAGGCCAAAGTCCGCCTGGACGAACATCGGGTGGGACGCTTCATTTGGGACGCAGTATTGTGGCGGAATCGCATCGTTGGAAATGGCCCGGTACTTCGGGGTCATCAACTGCCCGATGAGTTCGCTGCCCGCAACTGCCAGGCGGTCGAGCAAGTCCCGTTCGAAAAAACATGGCGTTTCGGACTGCCGGAACCCCGGGGCCACGCCACACACCTCAGCAACGCGGTGGAGGAAGTCGCGGTACTTTTCCGGCGTCCAGTTCGCATTGAACCAGCCGCGGTACTCCTGAGCCGTCATAGGCGCGCCTCGCTTCAGATGAGAAATTCACCATCGCGCATGATCTGACGGTCGTCAATCCAGACGCTGAATTTCCGGCCCACCACATCAATGTGCGTCGAAGAATACCATTTCGCGCCCGTGTGATCCCCATAGGGATTGCCAAACGCAATGTGCACGCCGGGAATCTTCTCGTCCTGCAGGATATTGCCGATCACGTCGCGGACTCCGATGTTGGTGCCGATGGCAAACTCACCCACAAGGTCGGAGTTCTCGTCGGTGTGGGTGTAGCGCCAGAACTCCTCTTCGAGTTGCTTATTCCCGCTGGAAGCGGAAACCAACCGGTTGGCGGTAATCTCGAGGCGGAGAGGAGTGGCGCCCAAGTCTCCGTACTTGGCGCATAGGTAGTCGCCGACAACGCCGTCAGCAACGAACACTCCGTTTACCTCACCCGGCGTGGTCCACACCTCGCCTCCCGGCAGGTTGCCCCAGGTGTTTTCACTGATGATGCCGCTGGTCTTGAGCCAGAGATAGCCGGGGTTCACCTGCGTCGTGATGTCGGTGCCTGCGGGATTCACGGCGCGGACAGAACGGGCGCGCGAAGCCATGTCGAGCAGTTTGACGCTCAGGGCGTCGACAGCGGCGTAGTCGGCTCGCATGCCCTCGAGCATGATGCGCTTTTCGATGTTCACCATATGGGCGTGCCGGATCTTGCGCCGGTTCACGACATCGGTCATCTGCATGCGGCTGCGGAGTTCGCCTTCCTGCGCCACAACCGCAAAAATGGAAACCTGGCTGGATTCGAGAGCGGCCAGGACGGGTGCTGGCATCTCGCGAAGAGGCCGGGGCGCGAGGTCTTCCAGAACGAAAACAGTGTGCTGCGCGCCTAGCGCGCGCAGCTCTTCCTCGAGGGCGAGCGCGATTTCACGGGAAGCCTGGTCGGTAATGAGAGTCACCTTTTCGCGGGCGTCCACGCGCAGACAAGTCCGGATGGCGTTCCGGGCGCCAGGCGTCAGGGCAGGGTCAAACAACGTCAATCCAGACCAGCCTCCGTTTCGGAAATGATGTAATCGACCACAGCTCGCAGATCTTTTGTTGCCTGCCAGACGCGCAACTGGCGGTCGGCGCCTGTACCGTGCTCGAGGATCTCACGGGCACTCTCCACTTCCCGGCGGCTGCCGAGTTCGTCCAGCACTGGATCGATCAGCGTCAGGTACTCCTCCATCAAATGCCGGAAGGGCACTTCCGCCTGCTTGCCAAAGTCAATCAATTGGCCATCGATGCCGTACCGGACAGCCCGCCATTTGTTCTCCATGATGAGCGCGCGGCGGTACAGCCGGAAGCCCTGATTGTTCGAGTACAGCTTCCACAGCATGACGACCGTCGCCTGAATCAGCGCGGCGAGAGTCAGGGTTTCTTCCAGCCGCATGGGGAGATCGCAAATACGGAACTCCAACGTCGGGAAGCTCGGGTGCGGACGCAAATCCCACCAGATCTTCTTTGCGTTGTCGATGCAGTGGGTCTTCACCAACAGATTGACGAAGCTCTGGTATTCGCCCCAACTGGGGAAGTAATCCGGGATGTTGGTGCGCGGGAACTTGTCGAAGACTTTGCAGCGGTAGCTCTTCAGCCCGGTCTCATCGCCCAGCCAGAAAGGGGAGTTCGTGGAAAGCGCCAGAATGTGAGGCAAGAAGTAGCGAGCGGCGTTCATGATGTGGATGCCGGTCTCGCGGTCCTCCATGCCGATATGCACGTGCAGGCCGAAAATCAGATTGGCCCGCGCGACCAGTTGCATGTCCTGCAGGATGCGCTCGTAGCGGTCGTCGGGATAGATGGACTGCTTCCGCCAGTCAGAGAAGGGATGTGTCGCGGCCGCAGCCAGCCGCAGGCCATTGGCCTTGGCGAGGTCCACCATGGTCCGGCGGATCTGCGTCATCTCAGCGCGAGCTTCCGAGATGTTATGGCAGATGTTCGTGCCGACCTCCACCACGCACTGGTGCATTTCGGGCTTGACTCGTTCGCGAAGCACCAGCTTGCCCTTCTCAATCATTTCGGCGTCGATGTGGCTCCGGAGTTCGCGTGTCTCCGGATCGATCGTCATGTACTCTTCTTCGATGCCAATGGTGAAACTCGGGCGATCAGACACGGCGGTTTCTCCTGGGGAACAAGCAGCCTCAGACACTCAAGAAGCGGGACCAGTGGAACTCGTCTTGCGGCGGCGGGCCATTGAGCACGCGCTCGATGGCCAGTTCGGCCATCGCATTCAGAATCCACTCAAAGTTTTCTTCACCCACCGAATGGCGGTCTGCGTCGGGGGCGGGGTTTAAGTAGTCGATAGCGTAGGGTATGCCGTCGCGCACGGCAAACTCCACCGTATTCATGTCGTAACCCAGCGCCTGGCAAAGCTTCAGGCAGTCGGAAACGATCCGGTCGTAGCAGCTGCCCCGCCTGGCATCCATGTCTGCTACATACCGCCTTTCGTGGGGTTGGCGCGGATCGTAGGCCATCACATGGACCTTCTTGCGCCCGATGACATAGCAGCGGTAGTAGTCAGTGAACTCGATGGATTCCTGCAGCACCATTCCAAGATCGCCGGTTTGGGCGAAGGCATCCCAGAGTTCCTGAGGGTTGTTCACTTTGTAGACGTTCCGCCAGCCCCCGCCCAGGTGAGGCTTCATAAAGGCTGGAAAGCCGATGTAATCGAAGATCTCCTCCCAATTGAGCGGGTACATCAGGTTGCGCATCGATTGCGACGTCGTACCCGGAGGGTGGCTGTGGTGCGGCAGCATGACGGTGCGGGGCACGGCCACGCCCAGCTTTTCGCCGAGCGCATAGTTGAAGAATTTGTCGTCGGCGCTCCACCAGAATGGATTGTTGATCACTTGCGCGCCATGCAGAATGGCGTTCTTCAGATACACCCGGTAGAAGGGGATGTCGTGGGAGATCCGGTCGATGATGAGAGCATAGGGGGAGGGGCGGTCCATTCGGAAACCGCCAGTGAGCAGGCTTTCAGCCACCACCCCCTCCACTGCCCGGCTGTTGATGCGCTCGATCAGCGCCTGCGGGAACGTGTTCTCCATACCGTAAAGCAGAGCGATCTTGCGCATCTTTGATCTCTCCTCAAAGGAAGTATTTTTGCGCCATCAGGCGCCACAGCGGCCAGTCGTGCACGGCGCCCCAACCCCAAATGTCCAGCCAGTGTGGGATGCCCTTGGCTTGGAAGATGCCGGAAATCTGGTGATTGGCCCCGAGACAGATGTCATGTTCGCCTGCTCCAAATACCCAGCGGATATCATGCCGGTACTTCTCCAAGAACCAAGGATCGCCGCATTGGGGCAGGAAGTCCACCGGGTTGTTGAAGTAGACCTCGTTATCGTAGTAACCGTCCATGAAAGAGCGGATATCATAGGCGCCGCTCATGGAGACACAGGCGTCCACACAGTCGGGATGCCTGAGGGCGAAATTCGCGGCGTGATAACCACCAAAACTGCACCCGGTCACCGCCACGCGCCAGCGGCCGGAACGATGCTTCATAAGAGGCAGCACTTCGTGGACGACGTAATCCTCGTACTGCTCGTGCCGGCGGATGCGCCCTGAGGGATGGGCCCATTTGCAGTAAAAGCTTTCTTTGTCTACGCTGTCGACGCAAAACAGCATCAACTGGCCGCCGTCCAGTGCGCCGCGGAGTGTTTCCACCATGCCACGGTCCTCGTACTCAAAGAAGCTCCCCATTGAGGAAGGAAAAACCAGCATGGGATGGCCGGCATGACCAAACTGCAACAATTCCATGTCCCGGTTCAGGCGGTGGCTGAACCACTTGTGGTACTCGCGGTGCATGAGAGAGACAGACTCCCCCTGGGCCAGGCCCAGGGCATTTCTCAAGTGTAAAGCAGGGCGTGGGAGGCTCCGTTAGCGGCGCCGCCCAGCAAAGGGATCCCAGCCCAATGGCCGAAGCGGCCGGCCGGCGAAGTGGAGAGAACCTGGCTTCCCCGCCACGATTTCTCCGATCCGCGTCAGCGGCACGCCTTCCACTTCCTCGGGCACACTTCTGCGCGGCGGCACGGTAAACAGCAGTTCGTAGTCCTCTCCGCCTTCCACCGCATGGCGCAGAGAAGCGCCTGGAAACAGGGGCAAGCGCCAGTCCAGTTCCGCTGCCACGCCGGAGGCCACGCAGAGCCGGTGCAAATCCAGGGCAAGGCCGTCGCTCAGGTCAATGCAGGCGCGTACAGGCAGGGTCTTCCGCATCCGTGCCGCTTGCGCTAAGCGCGGCTCGGGCCGCAGATGCCGCTTCCATGCAGCACCGTTACCCGTTTCGAGGCCCAGCGCCGCACCGCCCAAGGTGCCAGTCACGTAGATCTGGTCATGCGGGCGCGCTCCGTCCCGCCTCCATTCCTTGCCTCGCGGTGCTCCTCCCAGTACAACGACATCCACAGCCAACCCGCGTGCCTGCGTCACATCGCCGCCCACAATCGTGACGCCATGGCGGCGGGCCAGAGTCTGCATGCCTTGGTAGAAGGCACGCACGAACGATTCCCCGTTTTTGGGGCCAAGCGCCAGAGAAACCAGGCCATACCGCGCCACCCCACCCATGGCAGCAATGTCGCTCAGCCCGCGCGCCAATGCTTTCCAGCCAGCATCGCGGGGGGACGCCTTCCCGGCAGGAAAGTGCACGCCTTCAATCAGGTAGTCCGTGGTAACCAGCAAGTCCTCCCCGGGCGCTGGCCGCAAAACCGCACAGTCGTCACCAATCCCCAAACGCACACCACGCGCGTCCGCCTTGCGGCAGATTCGCCTGATCGTCTCCACTAAGCGCAATTCGTTCATGCCGTTTGCTCCTGGCCGGTGGCCAGCACGAGGCCGGAGGGCAATTCTTCGCCAAAAACGCGGTCCAGCGAATCGGCGGCGCCGGCTTCGCCTTCGAACAGCGGGAGCAATTCGGCGGACTCAGGCAGGGCGGACAGGTATCGGCGAACACTTTCGAGACCGGTGGCTGGCAGATCGCGCGTGAGGTCGCCCGTGACCTGGGCGAGACGCGCAATCGCCTCCCCCGCACCCGGCACCTTCAGCAACCCGTCGATCCATCGTTGGGCCGTGGCGGCGGGCAGCACTTGGTTGGCAGGTCCATGGAAGAGACGCCGCGCCCCAAGCCGCGCGACACACCAGAGCTCGCTTGCTCCCGCATCTCCCGCGCGCAACCGTTTTACAAGCACGTTGCCCAGCTCCGTGCGCGTACCGGCGGGCAGAAGTTCCAGGCTCGCCGCGCAGCGCCACATCTCCCGCAACAAGCTTGAGTTGACGCGCGGCGCCTTCCCTTTGGGCAGCAGGGTGGCGGAAAGGCGCTGGAACACGTCTGTTTGCTGGTTGCGGTTTAACCCGCCAGCCACGCGGCCCCAGAAGATCCACCACTGCGTCTCGCACTCGACTCGCGATCCGAATTGCAAGCCTTGAGCCCAGACTCGCCGGGCTCGCTCGATCCGATAGTCGTCACCCGGATAGCCGAAGCCGGGCCGCAAACAAAGCCCGCAGAGATTCAGCCAGCGGACCTCATGCTGAGGACTGCGCCGGCGGCCTTCGTTCAACTCCAGCAGCAGGTCGCCCAGGCGGCGGATGGTGTCGAGCGGCCACGAGTTCCGCCCCAGCGCCAATGCCGCCTCCAGCTTTGCGGGCAGTTCTTCGGGCGGCACTTCGTCCCTGGCGAAGCAGCCGCGAATCAGTTCCTCGGCCTGTGCCACAGCTTCCGCGCTCAGCATCGCCACGGGACGTGACTTCTTCTGCTGTTCCGCAAGCACCGGCTTGCGCAGTTCGAACTGCAGCCGCCAGCGGTGTTCGCTGATTTTGGACTCGGCCCAGATTTCCAGAGTGCCGACTTCGGTGAGATGCGCGCCGAGACGCACTGGCACGGTGCGTTCCTCACCGCGCTTGCCAAAACGGATGACGGCTTCCAGCGGAGCATGCCGGTGCAAGACCTCCGCGGCGGCTTCGGCGGGGAATTCCACGACGTCGCCCACGCGGTCGTCGGTACGCACCAGCGAACTGTACAGCCGGAACGAAACGGGTTTGTTAGCCACTAGCTGCAGGCTTTCGAGATCAAGCGCCAGCGTCTGGCCTTCTTCGGCCCCGCGAGGTACGAGGCAAACCGTCCTGATCGTTTCCCCGGCAGAATCGACACCCAGAAAATAACTGCGCGGCAAGCCGCCCCGCACCAACACGCCGGCGCCGCTGCCCCTCACCCAGCAGTAGTACGCCGCGCCCACCGACACCGCCAGGTCGAGATCGTTATTCTCCAACACAAGTGGACGCGCGCCATACCATGCTTCCAGCACATCAGCCACGCGCCGCCGCAAGACTTCCGGGATGAAGAAGCCCCCGTTGAACAAGATGGCATCCGGCGCCGGCGACTGCGACGCGTTCAAGAACTCCGCGAGGTGCCGTGTGATCGCAGGGTCGGAAACATAAGGCAGGCCCAATTCGCGGAAGACGCTCTTCTTGTCCTCCTGTGGCCGCTCCTTCAGGCCGCAGTGAGGAAGAAAGCCTTCCAGCGCCAACTCCAACGCCTCCTCACGGGCCAGCAAGGTCTTCATGGTGCCGCCCACCAGCGAGGACCCAGCACCAAGCACGGTGATTTCGACGCTCCCAGGGCCTTGCAGGTCCAGGAGTTTTTCCTTGGCGGCGGAGCACTGCCGGCGCAGGGCGCTGCGCTGGCGCAGCGAGAGTTGCGTGCCCAGCTTGGATTCCGCCAGCCAGCCCAACGTCAAGTCCAGGTTGTCTCCACCCAAGAGCAAGTGCTTGCCCACGGCAGTGCGCGTGAACTCGACGCGGTCGCCCTCGCGGCTGACGCGGATGACGGTGAAGTCGCTGGTGCCGCCGCCAACGTCGCACACCAGGACGGTCATGCCGTCGCGCAACTGCTTCTGTGACTGGGCGAGATGGTTGGCGATCCAGGAATAGAAGGCGGCGGCAGGCTCTTCGAGCAATGTGATTTTAGGCAGACCCGCCTGTGCGGCTGCCTCCACGGTGAGTTCGCGTGCCTCCTCGTCGAAACTGGCGGGCACGGTGAGCACAACCTCATGCTCGGTGATGGCTCCGCGGCCGGAAGCTTCCCACGCTTCCCGCATATGGCGCAGGTAGCGGGCCGAAGCCTCGACGGGCGACATCACCCGGCCGCTCTCCTGCGCGTCCCATGGAAGGATCTTCGCAGTGCGGTCGACTTCACTGTTCGAAAGCCAGCTTTTCGCGGAATGGACCAGCCGAGTCGGGACCAGCGCGCCCTGCTCGCGGGCGAATTCGCCCACTGGCTCGCCTGCGTCCAGGTAGAGGAACGACGGTAAAGTGCGCCGTGGTTCCGTGGTGTGCGCAGTTACCTGCTGCGGTATGGGCAGCACGTGGACGGGAGGGAAATCCACGCCCTCCGCCTCTCGAGGGTCGATGAAGGAGAGCGCTGAGTTCGTCGTGCCCAGGTCGATGCCGATCTTCATGCGGCCCTCTTTTCACGCACCTTATATTCGAGTTTCCAACGCTGCCCATCGCGGGCCACGGCCCAGAGTTCCAACATGCCGGTCTCTGTCACCACGGCTTCCAGCGTGACTCGCACCACGCCACTCGCGTTCTCGGCTGGAAGCATCACCTCCACTGGTGCGAGTTCCTCGAGTTCGTCGCTTACTTCCTCCAAAAGTAGTCCAAGCTCGTCGTTCTTCCTGGAGGCGGACGCAAAGAACCGGAACGAAGCCGGCTCGCCTACCACCAGGCCGAACTCGCCGGCCGGGATACGGGCGGAGGTGCCTTCTTCCATGCCGAACGGAGCCACCACCAGCGGCTTCAGCGGCGGGGCCAGGCCGGGCACGGCGGGCATGGCGGTTTCGATCCCCACGTAGTAAGTGCGCGGCACACCGCCGCGGATGCGCACGCCGCGGCCCTCGCGGGCCCGGCAGTAGTAAGCCGCACCGCGCGCCACAGCCTGCATCAGGTCTTCGCCTTCCAACGCCTGCGCCGGCGGCACGCCCTCTTCCTCCAGCCAGCCATTGAGAACTTCGAGCAAGCGTTGGCGGAGCATCGAAGCCCGGAAGACGCCTCCATTGAACAGCACGTGCGTTGGACAGGCCAAACCACTGCGCCCGCGCCGGACGGAACCATGTTCGGCACGCGAGGCCTGTTGCCGCAGGAACCGGGCTAAATGACGCGTGATTGCCGGATCCGGTTCGTATGGCAGGCCGACCTCCAGCAGCCCGGTGCGCCGCTGCCGGGCCGGCAAGTCGTGGCTGGCCGTTGTGGGGAAGAACCCGTCCAACAGGACGCTCTCCACGTCGTTTCTGTTCAACGTGCCTTTTATTGCACCGCCGACCAATCCGGTTCCGCGGCCAAGCAGTGTGACGTTCTCTTTCTCGGCTTTGACATTCGACAGCAACCGTTCCTTCGCCAGGCGGCACTGCTGCCAGAGATGATGCATCTGGCCGGGGCCCACCTTCTTGCCTTCGGCGGAGAGTGCTTGGGCCACCGTGTGCGCCAGGGCGAGGTCCATGTTGTCCCCGCCCAGCAGCAGGTGCTCCCCGACTGCCACACGCTCCAACTGCAGTTCGCCCGCAGCCTCGGAGACGGCGATCAGCGTAAAGTCGGTGGTGCCTCCTCCCACATCCGCCACCAGCACGAGGTCCCCGGGAGCAATCCGGTCGCGCCAATCATCGTGGCGCTCGATCCAGGCGTAGAAGGCGGCCTGCGGCTCTTCGAGCAGCACCAGGTTGCGGCAGCCAGCCTCGATCGCGGCCTGTTGAGTCAGTTCGCGGGCCACGGCATCGAACGAGGCGGGCACGGTTAGCACAACGCGCTGATCCTCGAAGGGGGCGCCCGTATTGCCATAGTTCCAGGCTTCTCGCAGGTGCGCCAGATAGCGTCGTGACGCCTCCACCGGCGAGACTTTCCGCTGCCCATCCGGGGCGTTGACCGGCAGTATGGCGGAGGTTCGGTCGGCGCCGGTGTAACTCAACCAAGACTTTGCGGAAGTCACCAGGCGGCCCATCGTCTCTGCGCCACGCCGTGCCGCCAATCTACCCACGATCTCCTGTTGACCCTGCTGCCATGGAAGATCCAGCGCCCCGGGCGCGAACTCGCCCTCCTGTGCCAAATAGAGGCAGGATTCCAGCAATGGTTCCACATGCAACTCGCCTGGAGCGACCAATTGCGGAACCGCGAACACCTCCACCGGAGCGTCCTCCTCGCCCGTGTGGGCGAGGCAGCTATTGGTGGTGCCTAAGTCGATCCCGAGAAAGCGCAAGACTATTCCACTTCCAGTTCAGCCGGAGCCAGAATGGACAGGTTTTGTTTGCCGCGGATCTCCGGCAGCGAGTGCGAATCCACGCGCCACCCTTTGTGCACCAGGGTGCCGCCTGCGGGTTTCCCCTGCGGCGGCAGGTTGCCGATGAACTTGATGGCGGAGGCATCGCGCGCCAGTGCTCCGGCCGCTTCCGGCTTCGTGTAAGTTCCTTCCACGCCGTCAATGACTGGCGCGAGACGGAAATGCTTCTTCAGGGCCTGCTGGCACTGAGCATGAGCCTCCCGGACAGCCGCCCCCACCTGCTCATCGGAATAACTGCTGATATCTTCCATGAAGAAATCCAGCAACCGGGCCTCCCGCTGCAGGATGCCGAGCAGTTGTAGCGCCCCGTCGGAGGTCCTGACCTCCGGAGTCTTCCCCGCCTCAGGCTCCTTCCTCTTCGAAGCCTTGACGTACCCGAATGCCGCGGCGATGTCTTCGGGAAGCGAGCCGCCCAAAAGGGCGAAGAATGCGCGAAAAGCGCTGCCAATCCGGCTCAAGACGCGAGAACCTCCAATCTTTCAGGATACCGTTCCCTCGCGCTGTCTTGGCTGATTGGTGTTACGGAGTTACCAGACGCTGGGAAACTGCTACCTCCTCGGGAGGTGGCTCAGCGCCGTTGAGGAATGATGCCAAGTCGAAGCTGCGCGTCTCTTTCAGCACAGTCATGGTCAGCATTCCCGTTGGCCTGGAGGCGGCCAGAGCAGGATCGAGGGCGCGGGATGCATCGAGGAAAACCATTTGGCCAAGGGCCCGCAGGGCGGATTTGTCCGCATAAACGGAATCGAGTTTCTGGTGGAAGGCCGTGGTAATGTCGGAGCCAAAGAGGGCAAGGCGCTCAATCGCTTCAGAGGGTTTTTCCTCCTGCACTCGCGTTAGATCCTTCAGGTCTTCAATGGCCCGGCAGGCCCGGTCGACCACCTCTGCTTCGAAAAGGACGAGACCACGGAACAGCGCGGCCCCGCCACCATCGGCGGTCAGCGCCAGAAAGTCACGCCCCTCTGACGGTTCGAAGAACGAAGCCTCGTGCGTTTCTCCCGCTTCGAGCAGTCTGAGTCTCGCCGAAGCCAGGGCAGGCGCCAACCGGACCGCAGTGTCAGAATTCGTCGCCATCACCCGCCGCAGCTCCGGGTCCGGGTGATTCCAGTAAGGCTCCTGGTCGGTGTTGAACACCAGACGCCCGTCCTTCAGTGCCACCGAGGTGCTGGGCCTGATGGCCGCCCAGACCAGCAGTGCCGCCCCTGTCGGGTTCTGGCGGAGCCGCCGGAGATCCTGAAAGTAATAGTGGGGCAGCAGGCGCTTCAGGCCCGACTGAATACGGCGCGAAACCTCCATTTTGGCCGCCTTCCGCTCATCCTTGTCGCGAGGGCGCAGCCAGGCGGTGAGCGCGCTTCCCGGAACGCTTACTTGCATGGTGGTCAAGACATCGCCGAACTGGTTGGCGCCGTTGTGCACGATGTCCTCCACAGTGGCATCGAAATGCGTGTAGAACGCGCTCAAATCGGAGCCGCCTCCGAACAGGTCCGGCATGTATTCTTCGATGAATGGGCGCGTGAACGCTTCCAGTTCCTCCCGCTTCAGGTTCTCCTTGCAGTGGAGAAGCTGGTAGGACCAACTGCCGCGTCGCGTGGAAGCAACTCGCACGCCGGCTTTTCGCGCTGCCTCGTCGGTCAACGAGATTGTCAGGCGGCTCTTGAACTGCCGTCTCACCCGCACTTCGTCTTTCGCGTTCAGGTCATACACAATCAGGCGGCCCGCTTCTTCCTCCACCACCAGGTCGGACGCGCGCACTTTGGCCAGACTGCTGTTTTCGTGCTCGCTCCGATAGTTGAACATGGGGAGGTTGACTTCGACGGAGGCTTTCCGGCCAAGTCCGTGCGTCATAACCGCGGATTGGATCGCGATGCCCGGTGTCTGCTCCACGAAAAGCCGGTCATAGCCGGAATCCCGCATGACGGTCCGGAACATCGCTGCCGCCGCAGGTTCGGCCAAGTCGAACTCCACGTCGATGAGCACGTCCCGGGAAGACGATTTTTGCAGAATCGCCGCCACTTCAAGGCTGTACCGGTTGTTGAGCGCCTTCCGCACGAGGCTGTAGATCTCTTCACGCTTCGACAAAACGGTATGGATGGCGTTTTTGATCTCGCTGAGATTCTCGAACTTCAGCTCTTTATCGAGGAACAGGGAGAGCCGTCCGACCAGGAAGGAGTCGAGCTTCTGGAAGTCGGCTTGTTTGGCGGCTTCCATGACTTGATCCAATTGGAGCGCATCGTCGAGCATCGTCTTCAGCTTTCGCAGGATGCCGCCATCCAGCGCCGCCAGCGTTTGGCTCGCTACCTCCCTGACAAAGTCAAGGCGGTCCAGCAACATAAGAGCCCCCGACTCGGATAGGGACGCGAGATACTGGCCCTCTGGTAAACTCAGAAAGTCACTGGCTGCCAGGATTTCGCGAAGCTTCTTGCGTTGCTTCTCCTGGTCACCGCCTGCGAACAATTCCAGCGTGCCGGTGAATTTCCTTAGGGCAGGTTCGTCGAGGCTGCCCATCAAGTCAAGAAGCCCGGCGCTCACGCTGTCTGGCAGAGCCCGCCACCGGGACAGGGCGCCGAGCAGCTTTTGCTTCCCTTTCTCGAACGCCTGCGCGGCCGGCGTGCCGGTGACCTCCTGAATCAGTGTCAGTGCGCGCTGGTTCGTCAGGCCGGCCACCAAGTCCCCCACGCTTTTGTTCTTGTCGGTCCACTTCTCGAGTTCCTGGAGAGAGCGCAGAATCTGCGCAGATTGCACCCCAAAGACAGCCCGCACAAATTCATCGGACTTGCCGGGCAGGAACGCGGCTTTCGTGGTTGCGCCCACCTTCAGGTTGAAGGCGAAGCTCATGCCATTTTTCGATTGGCGGAAGAGTTGGAGGCGCACTTTTTCGTCAGTGCCTTCCCGGCTGACCACGGCGAGAAACTTCGCGCTGAAGTCTATTCCCAGCGTTGCCTTGATGGCGGCGTCAACGCGTAGCCCAAGATCTCCCGTCAGTCCGCCCAGCCGGGCTTCGTGCAGGAAGTTAAAGTCGTAGCCTGCTTGAGCCGCGATCTTCAACGCCAGCGAACCCTCCAGGTCCGCGATCACCCACGTGCCTGGGGCAAGCGAGCCGGCTTCTACATGTCTCGGCAGCCGCCAGCTCTTCGCAGTCCGAGCCAGCACGGTGGCAGCTCCATCCGCCGTCTGGAAACGGTGGACCACTGCCATCCAGCTTCTGGCGCCTCCCTGCACGCCAAATGTTGCCGACCCGACAACACCCAAAGGGTGCGTGGCGTCTATCTTGCCTTGGGCCGAATAGCCAAGCTGCATCAGGGCGAAACGGTGGTTGGCCCCGGCGGGAGGAAGTTCAAGGCCCGGCGTTTCCACCCACGGCAGGCCAGCGAGAGCCGCCTTTGCGTCGTCAAAGACTCCCGCACCAGCCGTCAGGTTGGAAGAAAACCCAAAGTGAACCGTACCCTGCCCGGATTGAAACACGATGTCGCGGCCGCTTTCGGTGGCGAGTGCGAGACTTCCGAGCGGGATCTTCCCGTTCACCCGCCGTGGGAAAGGTTGATCCGATGCGATAGCCGCGGCTACGTCTGCATCCGTTGTGGCGCCCAAGGTGAGAGCCGTGGCGCTCCCAGGAGCAAGAATTTTGGAATCTAGCGAGAACTTCCGTTCAAAGAGAGGAGATCCGTCTGGCATGGCCGTTCCTTTTTGGGTGACAAGAGACGCCCGATTATAGGTGCGGGACGAAAGCCAGACAAGCCCTAATTGCGTGCCGCAGGTAAACTCAGCTTCCGTTGCCCGCACCAGTCACGACGGCGTCGCGCCGCAGCTTGGCAAGTTCCCGGCGGGCGATCCCCGCCCAATAGCCGGACGGGTCGATCTTCAGATAGGCTTGCCAGTGCTTCACGGCTTTGAGAGCTTCACCCTGCCCCTGGTAGAGCAACGCCACGTTATAGTGAGCGTCGGCATACGAAGCTTCGTAGCGCAGTGCGGTCAGGTAGCATTCCAGGGCCTTGGACCAATCGCCCAACTCGTCGAAGAGGTTGCCCAGGTTAAAGTGCGCCATCGCATAGTCCGGCCGGATTTCGATCGCCTTCCGGTAACACTCTTCGGCTTTCTTCCAACTTCTGGCGTGGTAGTAGACCGTGCCCAAGTTCACGAGGGCGCCTGCGGCTTCCGGATCGATGGTGAGCGCTTTTTCGTAGGCTTCAATCACGGCCTCCCTGGGCGCGCCGGCCTGCTCCATTTCGACGCCGCGCTCAAACCATTGCCGTGCTTCCTGCCTCCGCTGTGCGATCGCCTCCGCCAAGGTTTGTTCGGCTCGCCTCCCAGGGAAACTCAGAAGGCGCTGAATCTCATCGGGCGCGAAGTCCAGCAGCAGTTGGCCGGACAACGCTTCCATCTTGCACCCATCCACCTGCACGGCCAAACGCCGCCCGTTGATGTAGATTTTGAGGTCATTCAGAGGGTCGCGCACATGCCGCAGCCGCTCCCGTAAGGAAGCCAGCACCAATTTGATCCGCTCCGCGCTGTAGCGGTTCTTTCGCAATTGGCGCAGCGTTTTGAGAGCTACCAGATCCCGGAAACCGTAACGGTCCTGCTTCCGGACAAAGCCATGGCTCTCCCACTCCTCCAACACTTTCAACCGCAGGTTTAACAGGCGGCAGACTTCTTCGCGGGTGTAACCGCGTCTCTCCCCGATTTCCGCCACGCGGCGATTGTAGCACGCGCCTCGGGCCCTGCTGCTATCCGATCTCGGCGTCCGTTGACACCATCCAGCGAGGGTCCGCATACTGAGAGTTAGATGCAAATGAGTTTCAATAAGGAAACTCCCGCTTCCAGCCGTTCCCTGGCCGACCTGGGCCGCGGCGAGAGCGCCACAGTGACCTCTATTGACCTGCCGGACGACCTGGCGCAGCGGCTGATGGAGCTAGGATTCCTGCCTGGTCATGTCGTGACAGCCGCACATTCCGCTCCTGGCGGTGACCCGCGAGTGTTCCAGGTCGACGGCACGGAAATTGCCTTGCGGTGCGAAACCGCACGGCACATCTTTGTCGAGGCGCCGCAAGCGAGGACCGCGTGAGCCATTTTTCCAGCGGCACGTCCGCCACTGCGGCGGCTCCGCCTCCCGCTGCTGGATATCGCCTGGTGGCGGTAGTCGGCCCGCCGAATTGCGGTAAGTCCACGTTGTTCAATCGTTTGACTGGCCTGCGCCAAAAGGTGGCGAATTTCCCTGGAGTCACGGTAGAGCATCATCTGGGCAAAGTGCAGTTTCACGACCACTACGACGTGGAACTTGTGGACCTGCCTGGGATTTACAGTCTGAACCCGCGCAGCGAGGACGAACGCGTGAGCTTCGACGTGCTGCACGGCCGCATGCCCGGGTTGAAAAAGCCGGACGCCATCCTGCTGATCCTGGATTCCACTAACCTGAACCGGCACCTCTCTTTGGCAGCCCCCATTCTGGGCCTGGGCCTGCCGACTCTGATCCTGCTGAACATGGCGGACGACCTGAAGCTTCGCGGCGGCGATGTGGACACGGAAGCGCTGGCAGAGCGTCTTGGTGCGCCGGTGGCGCTCATCAGCGCTGCCAAGGGCGAAGGCTTGGAAGCCGTGAACGAGTTTCTCAAAGGAGGCATCGCCGTCCCGCGGCCGGTGGAGCTTCCGGTACTGCAGGACGTCCCGAAATGCCGCCAGTGGGCAAGACAAGTAGCTTCCGGCGCTGGCTATCAACACCCCGCCCCACCGGCGTGGACGCGAAGGCTGGACGCTGCTTTCCTGCATCCAATCGCCGGGCCGATGGTATTCGTCCTCGTGGTGGGCATGGTGTTCCAAACGATCTTCGCAGGCGCCCAACCGCTGATGGATGGTGTGGAGGCGGCTGTGGCGGCTTCCGGGGCGTGGCTCGGGTCGCAACTGGGGGACACCTGGTTGAAGTCACTGCTGGTGGACGGTGTGTGGAGCGGGGTTGGGTCGGTGGTCGTATTCCTCCCGCAGATTCTTCTGCTCTTCCTCTTCATCGGTCTGCTTGAGGATTCCGGCTATCTGGCCAGGGCCGCGCTCATTGCCGACCGCACTATGGCCCGCATTGGATTGCAG
Organism: uncultured Solibacteraceae bacterium; assembly: GCA_964460395.1. Classification (GTDB taxonomy): domain Bacteria; phylum Acidobacteriota; class Terriglobia; order Bryobacterales; family Bryobacteraceae; genus CAYWQS01. The sequence goes on from CAYWQS010000006.1 coordinate 82,468, forward strand.
GGCAAGAGCTTTATCCCTCTGCTATCGGCTTACGCCTGCGCAGTGCCGGCCATCATGGCCACGCGAACCATCGAAAGCAAGCGCGACCGGATCGCGACAATCCTTATTGCGCCGTTCATGACCTGCTCCGCGCGGCTCCCCGTATACACGCTGATCATCGCGGCATTCATTCCGGAACGGCCGTTCCTGGGGCCGATGCTGGGAACGCGTGCGGCCAGCATGCTGGGCCTTTACCTGCTCGGCTTCCTTGCGGCTGTCACAACCGCGAAGCTATTGAAATCTTCCATTTTGAAGAGCGAGCGCACGCCCTTCGTGCTCGAGATGCCCCCCTACCGTGTACCTACCATCCGTTCGATTGCTTTGCGGTTGCTGGAGCGCGCCAAGATTTTCCTGCGCCGTGCGGGGACGGTCATTCTAGGGGTCTCACTCCTGCTTTGGGTGATGGCCAGCGTTCCCCTGCACGACGGTGCGCCACCGCCCATCGAGCAGTCCCTTGCCGGCTCGATCGGCCGCACCATCGAACCGCTGATTGAGCCTCTGGGCTTCAATTGGAAGATCGGCATCGGACTGATTACTTCTCTGGCCGCCCGGGAGGTGATCGTCGGAACTCTGGGCACCATCTATGGCATGGAGTCCGGGGAAGACACCCGCGGCCTCCAAGCGGCGCTGCAAAAGGATCTCGACCTCGGCGGCGCAGTAGCCCTGCTGGTTTTCTTCGCGTTTGCCATGCAGTGCATGTCCACCCTGGCCGTGGTGCGCCGCGAGACGGGCGGGTGGAAATGGCCGCTCATTCAATTCGCCTTCATGAGCGGCTTGGCCTATGTCTGCGCATTCCTTGCCAACCATCTGATTCGATAAGGCCAAACGGGCTGGTTGTCACGCCCTGCGTGTTAGCATCATCCAAGTAAGAGAATGCATAACGTCATCATCATCGGGTCAGGGTGTGCTGGAAACACCGCCGCTATCTATACGGCGCGCGCCGGACTGCAGCCGCTTGTCATTGAGGGCCATGAACCCGGTGGCCAGCTGTCTATTACCACCGAGGTGGAGAACTTCCCCGGTTTTCCCGAAGGCATCATGGGACCGCAATTGGTGGAAAACATGAAACAGCAGGCCATCCGGTTCGGCGCCAATTACCGCACCGGCCGGGTTGAGGAGGCTCAACTCTCCCAGCGGCCGTTCCGTGTCCGGATCGATGAGGAATGGCACGAGACTCGTACCTTGATTGTCGCCTCCGGCGCGTCCGCCCGTTGGCTCGGTTTGCAAAACGAAGCCAGATTGGTAGGTCATGGCGTCTCCAGCTGCGCCACCTGCGACGGATTCTTCTACAAAGGCAAGAAAATCATGGTCATCGGCGGCGGTGACTCCGCCATGGAAGAGGCCAACTTCCTGACCCGTTTCGGGTCGGAGGTCACCATCGTGCACCGGCGCGAGGAATTCCGTGCCTCTAAGATCATGCTGGACCGCTGCCGCGCCAATCCCAAGATCAAGTGGCTCACCAACACCGTGGTAGAGGACATCCACGACGTGGAAAAGGGCTTCGTCACGGCCGTTACCCTGAAGAACGTCAAGTCGGGCGAAATCTGGCGGCAAGATGTGGATGGCTTTTTCGTCGCCATCGGCCACATCCCGAACACCAAACCGTTTGTGGGACAGCTCGATCTCGACGAAGAAGGATACATCATCAGTCACGGTGGCGCGCGAACCAATATCGCCGGGGTATTCCATGCCGGCGACGTGCAGGACCGGGTCTACCGTCAGGCCATCACAGCGGCAGGCGCCGGCTGCATGGCTGCCATCGAAGCCGAGCGCTTCCTGGAAGCCGAGGGCCACTGACGTGGTGTCGCGGCGGGATTTGCTGGCAGGGTTCGCCGGCTCCCTGCCGCTGTCAGGCAAGTCGCCCAAGATCCCCGTGGGTGCACATCTCTGGGTGTATGCCGCCAACCAGCCCGGCTACGACCCTACGCCTGTCCTGGAACAGGTGTTCCGCGAGTGGTCGCGCACAGGCATTGACGGTGTCGAGCTGATGCACCACGCCCTCCTGCATGACGATAGTGTTCCTCGCATCCGCGAACTCGCGAAGCGCTACCGCTTGCCCATACTCGGGTCTTCCTGGTCCGCCAATTTCTGGAAGGTGGAGGAGCGGGAAGCGGTGATCGGGCAGGGCCGGACGCTGATCGTGCGATTACGCCAGGTGGGCGGCAAGTATCTGGGCATCAGTGTAGGCGATGCGGGGCGGAAGAAGACGGAAAAGGAACTCGACGCGCAGGCCGATGTGCTGCGTGAGTTGTGCGGCGTGGCGAACGCGGAAGGCGTGCTCACCAACCTGCACAATCATACCTACGAGGTGAGGGATGGCGAGTGGGACCTGCGCAACACCATGGAACGAGTACCGGAAGCCAAACTCGGGCCCGACTTCGCCTGGCTCTACCGCGCCGGGATTGACCCGGTGGACTTCGTTCGCCGCCATGGCCGCCGCATCATTTTCGCGCACCTGCGGCAGGAGCTTCCTGGTCCTAGTTGGCCAGAAACCATGCAGGACGGTTTGATCGACTATCGAGCCGTTGCGGCGGCACTGCGCGAAACCGGATTCTCGGGTGCGCTCGCCATTGAACTGGCACACGACCGCGGCTTCAAGCCAACGCGCTCCTACGGCGAAAGCCTTCGCATCAGCCGTCAGTACGTGAAACGCACTATGGGCTGGTAGCCGGTCCCCCCTCCAGCGGCAAAAAACAAAACGCGATATTGTAGGCAGCCAGCACGGAGTCTCCATGTCGAATCTGCCTTCCTATCTGGCTCAAGCGCGTCCCAACCCGGCTGCCAATCGCGCCCCCTGGTTTAAGAACACAGCACCCACCTACGCGGGCATTTTCCTGTGGGTGGTCTTCTACATGAAACTGGCGGAGAACACCCTGGACCGCGCCCCTCTCTGGCTCTGCCTGGTGGCAGTAGCCGTCGCAGGAGTTCTTAGTTATAAGCTCTATTACTACGTGCCGGCCATGCTCGGGATGAAGACCGGGTACCCGCTATATGTAGTGGGGAGTTCCACCTTCGGCACAGCCGGCGGATACTTAATGCCCGGCCTGTTGATGGGCCTGCTGCAGATCGGCTGGTTCTCCGTGGGCACCTTCGTGGCCACCAATTTCATCCTCTCCGGTCTGGGTTCTACAGCTGCTCCTGGCACACCCTTGTTTGCCGGCATTGCGATTGTGTGGGGCTATGTGATGGCCTACGTCGGCATCAAAGGCCTGCAGTACGTCTCCCGCGTCGCACTAATCCTGAACTTCATCCCCGCCGTCATGCTGCTCATTGTGTTGGCGAACACCGCGGGCGGTGTGGCCGCCTACAATCCGGCGCGGAACGAACCCTGGCCCGCCGCCACATTGCTGATCGCCGCCATTATCGGCTTCTTCGCTACTGCCGGAGCTGCCGGCGCGGACTTCGGCATGAACAGCCGCGACAAGGGGGACGTCAGCAAGGGCGGCTGGGTTGGTATCGCACTCGCGGCCGTCTTCGCCGCAGGAATTCCGATCATCTCCGTGGCCGGCGCGCACGGCCTGGATCCCTCGCTTACCAGCTTCAGCTACGACGCCGTGATCGCCAAACAGGGTGGCTTTCTGGCGCCGGCCATGTTCTTCCTCTTCACCCTGGCCTCCATCCCGGCTTCCACTGTGTGCGCCTTCATCGCCGGGAACAGTTTTGCCACCATGTTGCCTGGCGTCCCGCGCATGGGCTCCACCATGGTGGGCTGTACCATTGCCATCATCCTCGCCATCACAGGGAAAGCCGCCGACCTGATTGGCTTCTTTTCCATTGTAGGCGCCAGTTTTGGCCCCATCTGCGGCGCCATGGCCGCTGACTACCTGCTCTCCGGAAAGAAGTGGGCTGGTCCCCGCGAAGGGGTCAATTGGGCCGGCTACCTAGCTTGGGCTGTGGGCTTTGTGGTGGGGATTCTGCCCTTCCTCCCTCTTCCGTCCTCAGTCCAGCCGTACGTGCAGCCAGCCGTCGTATACAGCTTCATTACCGGCTTTGTCCTCTACTGGGTGCTGGCCAAGGCAGGGCTGCAGCCCAAGACCGTGCCCTATCCACAGTGAGCCTCTTCTAAGCGCCGCTATCACGCTGATAAGGGGTCTGCAGGTACTTCGCAGCTTCTTCCTGCGCGCCCTGCGTGTTGTCCTTGGTCCGGACCGCCTGCTGGTATTCGTTGCGGGCCCGGTCGCGCTGCTGCGTCACATCGTAAATCTTCCCGAGTTGAATGTGGCTCCACACCTTCGTCCATTCGGGCTCGAGATCGCCGTTCAGAGCCTCCCGGAATTCGTTGGCTGCCGATTGCCAGTTGCCTTGCAGGAAAAAGATTTCGGCCACGCGGTAGTGCGCCAGCGAACTGATCCGGTTCACGTCAAGCGCTTTCTGGTATTCCTTTAGCGCCTCGTTGTACTCGCCGATCTCCGCGAATTGCTCACCCCTGCGGATAGCCACAGAAAGCCGCATATCCGGGCTTAGCCGCAAAAGCCGGCTGTTTGGATCGATCAGCACTTTCCTCGGCTTGCCGAAGGTTTCAGCAACAAACTCCGTGGAAGGACCGCTCACATCCACGCGCTTCTCTTCCGGGTTGCCCTCGGTTTCGATGCGCAGCTCCACCGGCATGCGGAAGGTATCCAGATCCTGCGATATCTTTCCAAGCACGCGGAAGCCCTTCTGGGTCCGGAACACGGTGTACTCCAGTTTGAATTCTGGCGCTCCCGTGGACTCGAGCCACTGGATGAAGAAGCCTTGCAGATTCTGTCCCGACGCCTCCTCGGCCGCCTTTCGGAAATCGTCGGTGGTCATCTGTTTGTTCGCATAACGGTCGGTGATCAAACGGTAGGTCTTGGTCAGGGCGTCATCGCCGATTACCCAGCGAAGCATGTGCAAAGTGGCCGCGCCCTTGCTGCCCGTCACCGCAAAGAACTCGGGGGAATAGTCTTCAAAGCGCGCAGCTTGCCGGACCGGCGCCTCGGTAACGGTCAGCGCGTCTACGTAGAGGTCCTTGTAGTCAAGTTCCATCTCTTTGGCGCCCTTCTCATGCTCGAGATAAAGGTACTCGGCGTAGCGTGCAGTACCGTTGGCGATCCAGATGTGGTTGCGGTTGGCCGGGGTGATCAGATTACCGAACCATTGGCGCGTCAGTTGGTTGGCTAGCACACGAGGACCAGGTTCGCGGCTCGCCGTGGCGGAGGAGAGGAACAACATGCCGGGCGCGGAATATGCGCTCGGCGCACCATCTCCCGTTTCGACGAACGCCATCGTGGATTGCGGCGGCAATCCGTAGATGCCGCGCAAGAACGCCATCGCCTTGCCTGCTTCGGTGGCCCACTGGTCCGCGCGTGCGATCGCGTCGGCGCTGGTCATCCACAGCTCGCAGTTGAGGTCTTGCGCGCTCACCCGCTTGGCGCTGCCTTTCACAATCCCGAGGCTGCCGTAAATCCCAGGCTGGGTGGACTTGAACCGGAACGTGCTTCCGTCTTTCGCGCCAAGCCCGCTACTGACGACGCTGAACTCTGCCGGCACCGTGACGCTCAATTCCATCTGGTAACGGTCGGAGGTGTACCCGCTCACTGGGAACCAGCGGGACGGATAGAGCAACCAAGCGCGGTCAGGCAAAATCTTGGCGAAGTAAATGCCGTAAATCGGCGATTCCTCCTGCCCGACGATGCGCCCTTCGTACTCGAAGACCGCCCGGACCGGCTGCCCCTTTTGGAGCGGCTCATTGAAATTGACTCGGACGGTGAAGTCCTCGATGGAGCGGGAATACTGCAGAGGGCGCCCTTTCTCATCCGTCACCTTCTGTAGATTCAATGCGTTGTGGAGTTCGAACCAAGCCGACTGAGCAGGGGTTTCCACCGGCAGAAACGTGACTTCAGCCGTCACTGCCAAAGTGCCGTTCGCCGGTTCCACGCGCGCGTCAATCCGGTAACTCTCCAGGTCGATAGCCGTGCGCCGCTCCTGCCCGGGGAGCAAGGCTGCCGCCAGCACCAATATCCATCCGAACTTCATCGCACTACCTCTTTCTTCATTGACGCATCCAGGGCGGCTGAGATGCGTCCGGCCGAGACTTCCAGAGGATCCGCACCTGTTTGCAGAAGCCGCTTCACGTGCTCAATGCCAGCCAACATGGCCGACCGCCGCTCCTCCACATCCAGCAGGGCCCGTACCTCCTGTGCCAACCGCTCGGGGCGCATCTCGTTCTGCATTAACTCGGGCACCACGGCCTGCCCCGCAATCAGATTCACCATCGACAGGTAAGGAGCCTTCACGAGGCGCCGGCCAAGCCACCACGAGGCTGGGTTGACGCGGTAATACGTCACCATGGGCACCCCTAGCAGGGCCGCTTCCACGGTGACTGTTCCGCTTGCAGGCAACGCGACATCACTGTGCGCCAGCGCGTCCCAGGTTTCTCCGGTCACCACCGGAACGCCATGACTCCTCCCGAATTCCGAAGCAAAGCTCCAGGCAGACGACTCACGCGCGGCCTCTGGCAAGGCCAGCATGCATTGGATCCCTCCCGTCGATGTCAAGATTCCCACTGTCTCTCCCAGCACCCTCAGGTGTCGGCGCGCTTCCTCAGGGCGGCTTCCCGGGCACAGCGTCACGAGTTTCTGGTAGACGCTCAGTCCGTGCCGTGTGAAGAACGACGCCCGGTCACTCTGGGCCGCGACAAGGCGGGCCAGCGGATGGCCGACGTAGTGAGCATCCACTCCGCGATCCCGAAACCATTGCTCCTCAAAGGGAAAGATGCAATGCAACTCCGTGACGTTTCTTCGGATTGTGCGCACCCGGCCCTCGCGCCACGCCCAAACCTGAGGGGCTACGAAATAGAACACGGGTGTCCCCAAAGGCCGGATTTTGGCAGCCAGGCGCAGGTGGAAATCGGGGCTGTCCGTGAGGATAGCCGCCACTGGACGCCGCTCGCGGGCGGCTGCGACAAGTTTCCGAAACTCCTTGTAAATACGAGGGATGTGGTGGACCACTTCCAGCAATCCCACCACAGACAGGGCCTCGGCTTGCACCAGCGGCTCCACGCCAGCCCGCCGCATCTCCACGCCGGCACATCCGAAAAACTCCAGTTGGGGAAAGCGGGCGCGGAGAACCCGGACCAACCCGGCCGCATACCGGTCCCCGGAGGCCTCGCCGGCCGACACCAGCACCGCACCGGTCATCAACGACTAGTCTACAGAGAGTGGTGCCCTTCCTCTCAATGCAGCACGTAGCCAAGGTGGCGCGGTCATCCGCCCCGCAAACGCTACACTGGAAGCGTTGACGTCTACAAGTGTGACTACAAGTACAGATCGCGATATTGCGATCTCCACCCTTTCCAATGGCATCCGCGTCATAACGGAGCCGATGCCTTCCGTGCGCAGCGTGGCGGCAGGAGTGTGGGTTGGGACGGGTTCCAGAAGCGAAGCGCCCCAAGAGAACGGCATGTCGCACTTTATCGAGCACATGCTGTTCAAGGGCACAATTCGCCGCAGCGCCGAGGATATCGCTCGCGAGATGGATTCGCTGGGCGGGCATCTGGACGCCTTCACGGGACGCGAGCTCGTCGGCTTCAACGTAAAAGTGCTTGATGAGCATCTGCCCGCGGCGCTGGATGTTCTGGCGGACATGCTGCAGCATCCGCGGTTTGATCCGGATGAGATCGAGAAAGAAAAGTCCGTCATCCTCGAAGAGCTGAAAATGGAGACGGATAACCCCGAATCTCTGGTGCACGAACTGTTTGTCAGTCATTTCTGGCGGCGGCACCCGCTAGGCCAGCCGATTCTGGGTACGCGAAAGACAATTCGGGCGTTCACGGCAGAGAAGTTGCGCTCTTACCACACGCGGTTCTATTCCGCTGCGAATCTCACCATCACGGCGGCCGGGCGGCTGCAACACGAGCCTTTCGTCGAGTTAGCGGAACGGCTGTTCGGTGGAATTGCGCATGCGGGCGCAGTACCCACAACGGAGCCGCCCAAGCCGGAGGCGCCTCTGCTGCTAAAGAGCAAGCGCTCTCTGCAGCAAGTGCAACTTTGTCTGGGCACTCCGATGGTTCCGGCCGCGCACCCCATGCGCTTCGCGGCCTATACGCTGAATGTGATCTTGGGCGGCGGCATGAGTTCCCGCCTGTTCCAGAACATCCGGGAACGGCAGGGCTTGGCGTACGCGATTTTCTCGGAACTCCAGGCTTATCAGGACGCGGGCTCCTTTCTGATATCAGCGGGCACCTCGCCGGAGAAGCTCGATGCCCTCCTGGACTCCGCTCTGGCCGAGTTGCGGCGGATGAAAGAGGAGTTGGTGAGCGGAGAGGAGCTGCGGCGGGCCAAGGAGTACATGAAAGGCTCCCTGCTATTGAGCCTGGAATCCACATCGGCCCGAATGGGCAATCTGGCGCGGCAATGGATGACTTTCGGCCGCTTCTTCTCGCTGGACGAGATCGCGGAGAGCATCGAGGCGGTAACGGCGGAGGAAGTCAGGGCCGTGGCCAGGCAGTTTTTCCAGCCGGACCTTCTGGGCCTGACCCTGCTTGGCAGGCTGGAGGGCATCCAGGCGAGCCGGGACCGGCTGGCCTGCTAGCATCGATGCGAATACTGAAACCAGCCTGGCTGATCCTGGCGGTGACCGCTCTGGTGAGCGGAGCCGACTTCGGCGCGCTGCGGCCCACCGGCTATGTGAACGACTTCGCGGGGGTGATCCGCGACCCGGGCATCCGGCGGGAACTGGAGGACTACTGCCGGCGGGTGGAAGACTCGACGGGCGCTCAGATCGCCCTGGTCACTCTGCCGAGCCTGGAAGGCGAACCGATCGAGGACGTGGCAAATCTGCTCTACCGGAAGTGGGGCATTGGTGACAAGCGAAACAATGAGGGTGTGCTGGTGTTGCTTGCCATTGCGGATCGCCGCAGCCGCGTGGAGGTGGGCTACGGATTAGAGCCTTACCTGCCGGACGGATTTGCCGGCAGCGTATTGCGCGGCATGCGCCCGGCGCTCCGGCAAGGCGACTACGGCGCAGCGATGGCTGAAGCGGCCCGTCAGGTCGCCGAAAGGGTAGCGGCAGCGAAAGGGGTTCAGATTGGGCAACGGGCGCCTCGGCGGGCCGGACCCCGTCCTGCCGAGCCGGTGCCGTGGCCGTTGCTGATGGTGGGACTCGTCATTGTCATGTTCTTGCTCTCGTCCGTTGGCCGGGCTGGTGCGCGGGCTCAGCGCGGCGGGACCGCCGATTTGCTGACAGGCATGCTGATCGGACACCTTCTGGGACGAGGAATGGGTGGTCACCGGAGCGGCGGCGGATTTGGCGGTTACGACAGTTTCGACGGGTTTGGGGGGTTTGGGGGAGGCAGCTCGGGGGGCGGCGGCGCCTCGAGCAGTTGGTGAGGCTTGCTTATGGAAAAGCTACTCAACGAACTGGTGCAACGCATGCAAAAGGCCCACGGAGAGGGGTTGGTTTCCATCATTCTCTATGGATCCGCGGCGGCTGGCGACTATCACGGCAAGAAGTCGGACCTGAACGTGCTTTGCGTCTTACAACGCGTGGGTGTGGAGGAACTGGCCGTCGATCAGCCGATCGTCACCTGGTGGCGGGAGCAAGGCAATCCGTCGCCAGTTTTACTCAGTGCAGAGGAAGTAGGCCGCTCGGCCGACAGTTTCCCTCTGGAGTTTCGTGATTTGCTGGACTGCCGGCGCGTGCTATTCGGAGCGGACGTCATTGCCGGGTTAACTGTGGACGAGACGACGTACCGCGTTCTGGTCGAGCATGAGTTGCGGGCCAAGCTCCTCCGCCTGAGGCAAAAGGCTGCCGGCATTCTGGATGACCGGGAACTGCTCTTGCGCCTGATGAACGATAGCCTCCCGACCTTCTGTGTTCTGGCCCGTCACGCTGTCCGGCTGGCCGGCGGGGAGGCGCCCGCGACAAAGCGGGCCGCAATCGAGCGTGCCGTCGAGCACTTTAGCATTGGCGGGCAGGCTTTTTATACATTGTTAGATCTGCGGGACGGCGTCTTGAAACCGAAGACCGTGGATCCCCGCGCGTTGTTCGCGCAGTACCTGCGCGAGATTGATGGGCTGGTGAGAGCGGTGGACCGGATATTGCACTGAGGAGGCGGAAACGATGAAGGCAGGTTTGATCATCTTGGGCGTGATTGTGCTGCTCGTGTTTTTGGTGGGCGGCCAGGCAGCTTCGGTGAACAACGAACTGGTGGTGAAACGGGAGGCCATCAAGGCCGCCTGGGCTCAGGTGGATGTTGCGTTGCAGCGACGCGCGGACCTGATCCCCAATCTTGTGGAAACCGTGAAGGGATTTGCGGCGCAGGAGAAAGAGGTTTTCTCGAACATCGCCAACGCCCGGGCGCAACTGGCGGGCGCCCGGACACCAGGCGAGAAGATTGCCGCGAACTCAGCTTTGGACAGCGCGCTGGCTCGCCTCTTGGTGGTGGTGGAGAACTACCCGCAACTGAAATCGAATGAGAACTTCATGCGGCTACAGGATGAACTGGCCGGTACCGAGAACCGCATTGCAGTGGAGCGGCGGAAGTACAATGAGTCGATCCAGGACTACAACACGGCCATCAGCCTGTTTCCGAAGAACCTGTTCGCGGGGATGCTGGGCTTCCAGCGCAACGACGATTACTTCAAGACAGAGCCCGGCGCCCGCAAGGCGCCCGATGTAAAGTTTTAGAGGTCCCCCCATGAGCACGCAGGTTTTCGGCAACTACATTGATGGCGCTTGGGTGGACGGTCCCGCCCTGGAGAACCGGAATCCGGCCGACGCCCGTGAGGTGGTGGCGCTGCACGCGTCAGGCACTGCCGAGGATGTGTTGCGGGCGGCGGACGCCGCGCAGCGCGCTTTGCCGTTGTGGTCGGCGCTGCCTGCCCCGGCAAGAGGCGCGCTGCTGTTCAAGGTGGCCGATCTGCTCGATCAGCGGTTCGAATCCATCAGCGCCGAGATGACGCGCGAAGAGGGCAAGACGCTGCCGGAGGCCAAAGGGGAAGTACGGCGCTCCATCAACATCTTCCGCTACTTTGCCGGGGAAGGTTCCCGTTTGGCCGGCACGCTGGCACCGAGCGAACGTGACCGCGTACATATGTTTGCGATCCGCAAGCCGGTGGGAGTTTGCTCACTCATTACACCTTGGAATTTCCCCTCTGCGATTCCCGCCTGGAAACTGGCGCCAGCGCTGATCTGTGGAAACACGGTGGTCATGAAGCCGGCGTCCGCGGCGCCGTTGAGCGCCTGGCGGATCATAGAAGCATGCCATGATGCCGGTATCCCCAAGGGCGTGGTGAATTTCGTTGTTGGCGCGGGCAGCGCCGTGGGGAACGCTCTGGTGGACGCCCCCGCAGTCCGGGCCATTTCGTTTACCGGTTCATGCGGTGTTGGTCTCAAGCTGCACGAGCGGGCCTCGCGTCGGCGCCTGCGGATTCAGTTGGAGATGGGGGGCAAGAATCCCACTATCGTGCTGGCGGACGCGCAGTTCGACGCCGCGGTGGAGAACGTAGTGAATGGCGCGTTTTTCTCCACCGGCCAAAAGTGCACAGCCACATCCCGTGCCATTGTAGAGGACGCGATTTTCGACCGCTTCGTCGAGGCCCTGGTCGCTCGCACCAAACGCTTGAAAGTAGGCAACGGCATGGAACCCGGCGTGGAAATTGGCCCTTGCGTGGATGAAGGGCAAATGAACACGGTGCTTGGCTACATACAGAAAGGCCGCGCCGAGTGCGGCGAGCCTTTGTGCGGCGGCCGCCGACTGACGGGCGGGGAACTCGGTCACGGTTATTTTGTCGAGCCGACGGTGTTCGCGCCGGTGGCCGAAGACGCCGTGATCGCCCGGGAAGAGATCTTCGGGCCTGTTCTAGCCGTAATCCGGGCGAAGGACTTTGCGGACGCAATGCGCATTGCGAACGCCAGCGAGTTCGGATTGTCAGCCTCCATTCAGACCACCAACGTCTCGCGCGTCTTCGAATACGTGTATGGCATGGAAGCAGGCCTGCTAACAGTGAACCTTCCCAGCGCCGGCGTGGAGTATCAGCTTCCCTTCGGCGGAACCAAGGACTCCAGCTTCGGACCGAAGGAACAGGGTCCCGCGGCGATGGAGTTCTACAGCGACTACAAGACCATTTATCTGAAGTACTAAGGAACCATGAAACTCGGGCAAGCGATGTGGCAAGGCCAACTCACGGCGGCTGTCTATGACAAGGGAGGCGAAGGCCAGATTTGGCCCATTCCCACCTATACGTTGCGGGATATCATTGACCGTTGCGAAAAAGAAGGCCGCGAACTCATGGATTATGCCGCTTCGCACGCAGTGAAGGTCAGTGACAAGTTGACGCCGGCTATTCCTATCACACCCCGGGAAGTGTGGGCATGCGGTTGCACTTACGAAATGAGCGCGTCGTTCCGCGATGCTGAACACGGGACCAGGGAGGGATTTTACCGCCACGTGTTCACCGCGCCGCGGCCTGAGATCTTTTTCAAAGGTACTGCGCGCGTCTGCGTCGGGCCGGAAGGGAAGATCGGGATCCGGAGCGATTCGCAGTTCACCGCGCCGGAACCTGAACTTGCGGTGCTGCTGGGAGCCAAAGGCAAGGTGCTTGGCTATACGCTGGCCAACGATGTGTCTGCCTGGGACATTGAGCGCGAAAACCCGCTTTACCTGCCTCAGTCCAAGGTATACACCGCTTGCTGTGCCCTGGGCCCGTATTTTGTTACGCCGGACGAACTTCAGAATCCGTATGGTCTGGAAATGCGCTGTACTATTGAGCGCGCTGGCCAGACTCTTTTTGACGGTGGCGTGTCCACCAGCAAACTTGGCCGGAAGATTGAAGAGTTGATCGGATATCTGATGCGGGCCAACCCGGTTCCTTCCGGATCGGTACTGCTCACGGGCACCGGGATCATTGTGGAGAAGAAGGATGCCCTAGCCCCCGGCGACATCGTTTCTATCTCCGCCACTGGCCTTGGCACGCTCCGGAATGAAGCAGCCATAGTGGCATAAAGCCATGCCCCCTGCTCGGAAGCGATAGAGCGTGCCAATGCGCGGCCTTGCGATATTGTTTCTCTTCTTTCTCGCTCCGGAGTTGTACCCCCAAGAGCTTCGAGCGGTCCATTGGTCAGCGCTGTCGCCTGCTCAACGCAAGCTGGTGAGCGACTGGGTGAAACGATACAACCACGTAACGGGGCTGAATTTGCGGCCGGATCAATTGCTGGATGCCGCGGGCGAGTCCGCCCGGGCCACATTCGAGGCCGTAACGCTGGCCTTGGAGGCTACCCGCCTTACCGCGCCGGATGGCCGGCGCCGGGGAACGGCGCTGGAGTTGCTTGAAGCGCTGGACCACGTGGCCGGGAGAACGCCGGGAGCCCGGGCTGATGAACAGTTCCGCTTGTACGTGCGCCTGCGGCGCGACGCGCTGGCCCGTTTGGAGAGTGCCCGCGAATTCCAGCGCACCATGGACAACACCGCTTACCATCCCGGCTACCCGATGAGTTTTCGCAGTGTGGGCGCCCCTACCATCCAGATTTCGGTTTCCAGGGACGGGCGCCGCGCCAGCATTGATGTGGAGTACCGCCAGGCGAGTTTCCCATCGAGCTTGCTGAGTCCCGAGCCCGCATCCGGTCTTGACGTGACCGCCGGTGGCAATTTCGAACGCTATTCCAGGCGCTGGGCTGGCCTGGAAGATTGGTGGACAACATTTTTCGGCCTGCCGGTGCGGAAACGCGACGCCGGCGAAACTCCTGGACGCGCAGCGTCTTCGCCGCCGCCCCCGCCGAGGCCCACGGCTGAGGAATCGGCTCTGGACTTCCTCCGCATCTGGCTCATTGACCAGCAACCCAGCCGGGCGATGGCGTACTTCTCGCCGCGCAGTTTCTCCTGCGCAGTCAGCTCCGATAGTCCGCCGGGGGAGGACCGGGGCATGGCAGTCTTCCGTCTGCAACGCGTGCTGCAGGAGGTGAATGCCTCGTTAGGTCCGGTAGCAGATCTCGACAAGGCCGTTGAGCCTGTGACTGTGGAAGAGCCGCGTGCGCGGCAAATCCGCGCCACATCGGCTGTGCTGGCTCTTTATGAGGTGCGGGATGATGCTGCAGCGGACTTCGAGTGCGATTACCGCTTCGGCCTGGTGGAGCGGCGCAAACAGCCTGAGGGGAGATACGGCGAATACTATGGGATCGCCTTGCGGTTGACGGGACCCGGGGTAAAGGGAAAGCCCATCTACACTCTCTGGGCGAAAGAGGATGCGGGGTGGCGCATTGTTTCGTTTGAAGTGGAGTCGCTGGAGTCCTCCCGGCGTGGAGTCCTGCCCGCAGCGCCCCGCGTGGAACCGGTCCCGCGGGTTTCTGGCGACGCGGAGATGCTCCGCGCCAACGACGAATTCCTTAACCGGTGGCTGCTGAACGGTGATATTGAGGGGGCCGCACAATACTTCCACCCGGATTGTCTCGCCTGCGTGCGCTTGTATGCGGGACAACCTGGAGGGCGGCCGGAGGCTCTTCTTCGTGAGGCACTAGGACGCATCCGGACAGAAGCCGGTGAAGAGCAGAGCCTGGAGGCCCTACGTCCTGTGCAGGTGGCGAACGCCTCGGTTCAAATCGTTAACCATGGTCGCGACCGCATCTATTCCGTCCTGCGGGTGCCCAGAGAGTTCGTGCAGGCCGCCAATTGCCTGGGCAGAACCAGCGTGGAGTTGCTCTACCAGCGCACCCCGGCACAGCTGCAATTCGGGCAGGACTATGCCACTGCGTTTCACGTTCAGCGGGAAGGAGTGTCGGGCTCGGCCTTCTATCTCCTCTGGCAGAAGCGGGAGGGCGCGTGGGTCATCACGGCCCTCCACGTTGAAACGCCCTAAAACACCAGTTTCAATGCGATCTGCACGAAGCGCGGATCCGCAGTGGAGGTGACGGCCCCGAAATTGGCTGCTGCCACATTCACCTGCGGAGCCAGGAAATTGGTCTTGTTAAAGAGGTTGTAAAACTCGCCGCGGAACTGGAGGCGTGCGCTTTCGTTCAGCGCTGGCAAGGCGAAATTCTTGGCCAGGACGAAGTTCACCTGGTAAAGAGGGAACCCGTAAGCGACGTTACGGCCAAGGTTGCCGAACGGCGCTGTGACGGGAGGCGTGGCCAGGTTTGACCGGTTGAAGTAGTTGCGGAAGTCGCGCTGCCCCTCGGGGGCTAGCACGCCAAGGCGTCCATCGATGAGGTTGGGCCGCAGGGATGCCGTCCCAAGGAAGCTCTCCGGCTGGTTGTCGCTGACAATCCCAGACGCATCGGGGTATCGGATATTCAGCGGCTGCCCGCTTAGCAGACTGATGATTGAGCTCGCCTGCCAGCCACCGAGGAATGCATCGACGAAGTAGTTGGCGTCGCGCCCGAAGCGCCGGCCGCGGCCGAACGGCAGTTCGTACACCACACTGGTGGTGGAATTGAACCGCTGGTCAAAGCTCGATACGCTGCGGTCGTTGTTCGGATTCCGGATGTCCTGCACGTTGGGGCCGCTGCCGTTGGTAGTTTCCAACACCTGTCCGGAGTTGTCGATCGACTTGCCGTAAGTGAACGAAGACAGGAACTGCAGATCACGGCCACGATGCTCAATCTTGGCCTGCAGCGAGTGGTAGTTTCCGAAACCGAAGGGGAGCACCCCAGTGATGTTATTGAAGCCTTGGTAAGGACGCCGCGCCAACAGAGTGCCCAGAGTGGTCTGTCCCGCGGACAATTCCGCCGCCGTAATGGGACGCGCCTGATTGAAGTCGCCCAGTATGGGCAAGTCCTTGCTTCGGTTGCCCACGTAAGCGACATCAAACACGCCGTTCTTCCACAAGCTGCGCTGCACGGTCAGGTGCCAGTTTTGCGTGTACCCCCAGGGAAGATTGGTTGGGATGTACAAGATTACGTTCGAGGGCAAATTGGCCGGGTATCCAGCCTCACGCGTGCGGAAACAGTTGACGAAGTCGTTGCCGGAGCAGAGATTACTGAGGTTCGCCGCGCTGTTCACGGCGGAGAACCGTGTCACAAAAGGAGCGTTGGTGTTCAACAGCTCGGCGGAGGCCATGCGGTTCCAGTAGTTGTAACCCATGGCCCAACCGGTGCGGACCACGGTCTTCGAATCCACCTGGTAGGCCGCGCCAATGCGTGGAGCAAAGTTCAACCAGCGCATTTCCCGCATGGAGCGCTGGCTGATACCGCCACCCGGAGAAACGATAATGCGGTTTTGCGCGGGGTCAAAGTTGGCCAGCTCATTGTTGGCGTCATAGGGCGGCGTGGTCAGTTCGTACCGTAACCCCAGGTTGAGAGTTAGCTTGTCGGTGGCGCGCCAGTCGTCCTGTAGGTAGAACCACTGCGCCTGCTGGCGCAGCTTGGCAATCTTCTGCGTCGCCAGTTGGTACGAGCTGCGGGCGCCGAAGTAGAAATCGGCCAGGGAGTGCACCGTGTTGGCAGCGGCGCCGGCCAGCGCGCCCAGGTTTTGTCCCGGGATGCGGGAGTACAAACCGCCAAATCCGTCAATTCCATAGAGCGGGTTGGTATCGTCAACGTCCTGCATAAGCAGCAGATACTCCCAGCCGGACTTGACCGTGTGTCGGCCCGCGATCTTAGACAGGTTCAGGCGGCTGTTGATCGTGGTAGGAAACTGGGCCTGCGGATTCGTTGATTGACGGCCGAACCGCGGAAAGCCCTGGATGTCCTGCGGCGTGATGCCGCCTTGGATGCGGGCGCCTTCCGGCAATCCGGTGATGCCGAAGAGTTCCCGCATGGACGGCCCTCCCACCGACGCGGGCAAGCGGTCCATGCCCAGACGGGTCACGGCAAACCGGTACTCAATTACCTCGGTGGCGGACTTGGTGAACGTAAGGCCGGCGATTCCCTGCTGGTTATACGTATCCAGGAAGCCCAGATTGTTGCCGCCCGCGAACCCCTGAATAAGGCCCGGCGCGAACATGTTCTGCCGCCGATGCGAATAACGGAAGAAGCTGGAAACCCGGTCGGAGAAGCGGTGGTCGATTTTCGCCGCGCCCTTGTCCTCGTCGATTTCGTTGATGTCGAAAGCGCCGAAATTGTTTGAGATGCCCAGGGCGCCCGCACCGGCTTGGTTCGGCTGCGGCAGTTCCGCCATCACACGGCGCGCGAATCGTGTCATCGGAATGGGCGTGCCGGCCGGGATCACTGTGCCACCTTGAATCTGGCGGCCTTGATCGTCGGTGAAAGTGAACGGCACACGCACATCTAGTGGAAGTATGCCGTTCCGCATATTCGCGTTAGGAAGCGTTGTGAGCGCAAAGCTGTGAGCCCTCCAACGCGACCCTTCATAGTCAACGAAAAAGAAGGTGCGGTCCTTGGCGATCGGGCCGCCAAACGTGCCGCCGAACTGGTTCCGCTTGTTGACGGGCTTCCGGTTTTGCGGCGGCTTGAAGAAGCCGGTTGCGTTGAGCTTATCGTTCTGAAAGAAGTTCCAGACACTGCCGTGAAACTCGTTCGTTCCCGACTTGGAAGCGACATTCATGACCGCTCCGGCAGTGCGGCCGTACTCGGCCGAGTACGTGTTCACGGTCATACGAAATTCGGCGACGGAGTCAGGGGAAGGCTGAATGGCCTGGTTGGAGAAACCCTGGTTGGTGGTGCCGTAGAAATTGTTGTCGATCCCATCCAGCAAGAAGTTGTTGAATACGCTGCGGAGCCCATTGACGTTATATGAGCCCTCGCGCCGGAACACGATCGAACCCTGATTGCCCGCTTGGGATTCGCGTACACCCGGTGCCAATAAGGCAAATGCGGAGTAGTTCCGGCCTAGGACGGGAAGATCGAGAATTTTCTTCGAAGTGATGACTTGACCTTTCGAGGAGTTGTCGGTTTCGAGTAGGGGGGTCACCTCGGTAACCGTGACCACCTCGGTAACCTGGCCCACCCTCAGAGCCAAGTCCACCCTTTGGCGGGCATTCACCGTCAGAATCACGTTTTCGGCGGTAGCCGTGGCGAAGCCATCCCGCTCGGCGGTGACCTTGTATTCGCCAATCCGAACCGTAGGGAAAATATAGTCGCCGCTATCGTTCGTCAATGCAGACTGGGTAAACCCGGTGACCGCGCTGCTGATCGTCACCCTTGCCCCGGCGATCACTCCTCCGCGTTCGTCGCGGACGGTACCGACCACGGCAGCCTGATCAAACTGAGCCTGGAGAACCGGCATGGCGAGGATCGTCAAAAGCCCGAAGTAGCCCAGAACACGCAAGTTACGTTTTGGCATAAACCCTTTCAATTGCAGGAGAGTTGAACCTGAATTCGAGGACGCCGCTGATTGCGGAGTCCGCAAGACTAAGATGCTTTAACGTAGCATTCGAATGAAACAATCCGGTTTCAACATAAAGACGAAATGGTTTGTGGCGGCCGTCGCAACAAATGTTTCAGAATGGCGAACGGGCGGTCCGGTTTACGATCCGCAAGGTTTCGCGGGCAATCAAAGCCTCTTCGTTCGTGGGAATCACCCACACTTGCATGGCCGAAGCTGCTGAAGAAACCGCTGCCTCCGCGCCGATGCACGCCTCGTTCGCAGAGGGATCGAGCACGATGCCAAGTGCGCCAAGCCCGAGGCAGACCCTGGCTCGGATCTCTGGAGAGTTCTCACCAATGCCTCCAGAGAAGATGAGAGCATCGGCGCCGTTCAAAACGGCGAAGAAAGCGCCTACGTAACGGCGGATCCGGTGGCAGAAGACATCAATGGCCAGCCGGGAGTGCGGGCAACCGCTCTGCTCACGGCGCAGTAGTTCGCGCATATCGTTGGACACGCCCGAAAGGCCCAGCAGTCCGCTCTGGTGGTTCAGCAGGCGGTCCAGCCCTGCATCATCCAGGCGCTCCCATTCACGCAGCCGCAGAACAACACCGGGGTCCAGATCGCCGCCGCGGGTTCCCATGACCAAACCTTCGAGTGGAGTCATGCCCATGCTCGAGTCCGCAGACTGGCCGCGGTCGATCGCACAAGCGGAGCAGCCATTGCCCAGGTGCAGGGTGACGAGCTTGAAATCGGAGGGCGTCCCGCCCTGCAATGCGGCGTAACGCTCGCACAGGTAGTGGTGAGAAATGCCGTGAAACCCGTAGCGGCGGATATGCCACCGGCTCGCGATGCTTTTTGGCAGAGCATAAGTATAAGCCTCGGGCCGTTGGCTGGCATGGAAGGCGGTGTCAAATACTGCCACCTGAGGCAGGGCGGGGAGCAACGCGCGGCAGGCGTGAATGCCACTGAGGTTGGCCGGATTATGAAGGGGCGCCAGGTAGTTGAGCGATTCCACCGCAGCCTCCACAGCCTCGTCGACCAGACAGGAATCGCGGAATAACTCCCCGCCGTGCACTACTCGATGACCGATGGCCGCCACAGGGAGCACCGGCTCGAAGGCGCGCAGAGCGTCCGCCAGCGCCGCAGCATGGTGCGGGAACACGCCGGCATGATCGGCGCTGCTGGCGCCAGTGACCTCGGCCCGCATCCGGCCAGCCGTTGAACCGATGCGCTCCACCAGGGCCTTGGCCAGCAGGCGCGGCGCCGTGTTCTCTACAGCTTCCAGAATCTGGAGCTTAAGCGAGGACGACCCCGCATTCACGGCAAGCACTTTCACGGAGCACCCTGAATCGATGAAGACAACTTGCCTATTTTACGCGGGCCGCCACACGCATCGCTTATCCTTGGTTCCGGAGGCAAAGGGGATGAACAACAAGCCTGTCTTGGCGGTGATTGGCGCTACTGGTGCGCAGGGAGGAAGCCTCGTCGAGGCAGCCCTGGAGCAGGGTTTCTTCCATGTCCGCGCACTCACACGCAACCCGGGTGCGGAAAGGGCCCAGGCGCTGGCCGCCCGTGGCGCTGAGGTGGTGCAAGCGGACGTGGGCAGCGGAGAAAGCCTGCGCCAGGCGTTTGAAGGCGCCAGCGCTGCTTTTTGCGTCACCTTTTTCTGGGACCATTTCTCTCCGGAGCGCGAACTCGAAGACGCCCAGCGTATGGCAGAGGCCGCAAGCGCAGCGGGTGTCCGCCACGTGATCTGGTCCACTTTGGAGGACACGCGGCGGTGGATCGATCTCTCCGGCGAACGGATGCCCACCCTGCTCGGGAAGTATAAGGTGCCCCACTTCGATGCCAAGGGCCAGGCGGACGGCATCTTTCGGAAAGCCGGCGTGCCCGTTACCTTTCTGCGCACTTCCTTTTACTGGGACAACTTCATCAATTTCGGATCCCAACCCCAACGTGGTCCCGACGGCGTGCTGACTCTGGCGTTTCCCATGGGCGACCGCAAATTGCCAGGCATTGCCGCCTGCGATATCGGCCGTTGCGCGTTGGGTATTTTCGGCCGGCCGGAACTCATTGGCCAGACCGTTGGTATCGCCGGCGAACATCTCACCGGCGACGAAATGGCAGCGGAATTTTCCTCGTTCTGGAAGGAACCCGTGCGCTACTTCGCCATGGATCCGGTGGCCTACCGGGCGCTGGGGTTCCCAGGCGCCGAGGACCTCGGAAATATGTTTCAGTTCAAACGCGACTTTAACGAGGACTTCTGCCGCGCTCGCAGCGTCGAGTTCTCTCGTTCGCTCAACCCGGAACTCTTGACGTTCAGGGCGTGGCTGGCGAGGGAGGGGGCACGGATTCCGCGGAGTTGATTTCGCGGATTCGGATATTGCGGAACCAGACTTGCCCGTCGTGCGCCTGCAACTGCAGATGCCCCCGGCGCGGATTCGCGAAACCCTCCACCCGCCGGAATTTGCTCTTCGCCACCGCGCCGGCAAGCTGATCCGAACCCATTCGGAATGTCAGCACGCGCTCTCCGTCCAGCCAGTGTTCGACGCCCTCCGCCGCCACCACAATGCGCGATTGATGCCAGCGTCCCGCAATAGGCTCCGGCGTGGGAGGAGCAGCCAACAGATCGTATAAGCTCCCGGTCTTTTGCTCCGGCCGTAACCGGACCCGGTAATTGTTGTCGTCAATGATCTGGTATTCGAACCCGGGCGGCGTGAGAGCAATCCGGCTGCGAGCCTGGTAGAGGAGATAGGCGGAGGCCAATCCGCCCAGGAGAGCCAGGAACCCAAGCACGGAGAGGGCCCAACGCACCCAGGTACGCCTCAACCGGAGCCAGGCCACGGCCGGTACAAACGCGGCGAATAGCAGAAGCCCGCCGATGAGGTAGGGCGCGTTTTGCACGGATGCCTGCCAGTCAGGATCGAGCATGCCAGGGGCGCATAGATACTTTACGCCGGTGTTAGCTCCCGGCGCGATCTTCCATTCGAAGCTGAGATCGAAGTGCTCGAATGGCTCCTTGCTGTAGAGCGAACGGAAGGAAATCCCGCTGGTGGTGAGCGCGCCATCTTCCAGTTTCCACGCCTGCTTGGGGAATGGAACACCAATGCCTCCCGTCCAATGAGACGGGTGCGTGAGATCGCGTTCCGGGGCAGGGGTGACGGCCGGCATGGTTATTTCAGAAACCGGTACGCCACCGCCATGCACGCATCTTCGACGTAATCCAAACCCGCTTCCTCAGCCAACTTCTTTGATTCCGGATGACTGATCCCAAGCTGCAGCCAGACGGCTTTGGCGCCGATGGCAATGGCGGAGCGCACCACGGCGGGTGTTTCCTCAGCCCGCCGGAACACATCTACGGTATCCACCGGCTCTGGAATGTCCTCCAGACGGGCATAGGACCTCTCGCCGAGAACCTCGGTTTCGTTGGGGTTGACCGGGATGATCCGGTATCCATGCTTCTGCAGATACGAAGCCACCCCGTAACTGGAGCGGTCCGGGTTTGAGGAGAGGCCAACCACTGCGATAGTGCGGGCCTGGCGAAGGATCTTCTCTTCGGTGGTCATGACCGGTCTGTGCCCCCCTTACGCGCTGGCGGAGACGTCTTGCTCCCACTCGCGGCCGCGCCCCGGCGCAATTTCGCCACTTCATCTTGCGTGAGTGGCCGGAACTGGCCAGGGGGGAGCCCCTGCAGCTTGAGCGGCCCAATTCGGATACGGCGGAGTTTCTCCACAAGACAACCGAAGCTCTTGAACATGAGCCGCACCTGGTGCTGCCGCCCTTCCGTGAGCGTCACTTCGTACCAGGGGTTTTCGCCATCACGCGCCAGACGGATGCGGGCCGGCGCGGTGCGCCGCCCGCTCAACGGTACACCAGTGCGAAATTGCTCGAGCTGCGCAGGCGTGAGACGGCCGGTCACTTTCGCCAGATAAACCTTTTCGACATGGCTCTTCGGCGAAAGGATTCCGTTAGCCCAGTCCCCGTCATTCGTCAGCAGCAGAAGTCCCTCCGAGTGATAATCGAGCCTGCCGACCGGGAAAACCCGGGTCTTCACCCCTTTCAGCAAGTGGAGAACAGTCTTGCGGCCCTGAGGGTCAGACACCGTGGTCACAACCTCGCGGGGCTTATTGAGAGCCAGGTAGACATGAGCCGCCGGCTGCCGGAGAAGTTTCCCGTCCACCTTGATGTGGTCCACGCCCGGGTCGGCCTTCGAGCCAAGCTGCGTCACCGCCTCGCCGTTCACCGTGACCCGCCCTTCCAGAATGTACTGTTCGGCTTTGCGGCGGGAGGCGATGCCTGCGTCAGCGAGGATCTTCTGTAGGCGAATTACCGGCATCAGGGGGCACCTCTGCCTCGGGGCTGTCAAGCGGTTCCGCTTGACCCTCGGCTTGTTGCTCGAGCGCCAGGGTTTCCTCTTCAGCGGCCAGCGCCAGCTCAGGCTGAAGAGGCTCTTCGTCCGCAATGGACTGCCGTTTCAATTCCTCGAACTCCTTCAGGGTCGGCAGTTCGGAAAGGTCCTTCAGCCCGAACTGCGTGAGGAAGTCCTTCGTCGTTTTATAGAGAATCGGCTTGCCGATCACGTTCTTCCGTCCGGCTGTGGTGATGAGTTTGCGGTCAAGAAGGGTCTTCAGCACGCCAGCCCCCTGCACGCCGCGGATTTCAATGATCTCGGGGGCTGTAATGGGCTGCTTGTAGGCGATCACCGCAAGGGTTTCCAGGGCAGCTTGCGAAAGCTTCAGTGGTTGTTTGAGGTTCCGCACAAACTGGCGGATCACTTCATGGTGCTCAGGTTTGGTAGCCATTTGGTAGCCGCCGGCCACCTCGCGAACGAAAATGCCCCGCGAATCGGCGGCGGTTTCCGCCACAAGTTCTTCCAGCGCGGGCCGGATCTCCTCCGGCGTTCGGTTGAGAGCCGAGGCGATCTGCTCCAATGGAAGCGGTTCGGTCAGGACGTAGACAATCGCTTCGAGAAGAGACTTCAACCGCAGACGGTCCTCGGACACCGGCGCCAATGGAGAGGGCTCAGGGAGCAGATCCTCCGCGGATATCACTTCGGGCAATGGTTCGTCACCCGGCTGCTGTGCAGCAGCCTGTGGCACTTGCTCTTCCATGGACTAACCTTTATATTCCTCTTCGATTCGCGTGACTTCCGCCTCGTCGAGGGCGGCCGCGTCGAAGTGCACATCCCGGCGGACGTGGATTTCGCCAAACAATTCCTTCTGTGTCAGCCGGATCGCCTGCTGCTTCACCATTTCCAGCACAGCCAGAAACAGGCAAATCATAGCGCGGCGGGATCGTTGCATCTCGAATAGCGGCACCAGCGGCACGGAATTGCTGCGCGGAGCCTCTTCCAAAGCGCGTCGCAGGAACCGGATCATGTCCGGAACGGAGACATCTTCCGTGGTGACCTCGAACACCGGACGGGTCCGCGCGCGCTGCAGCACTTGTTCGAACGTTTTCACCAGATCGAACAGTGTCACCGCCAGCCCTGGCGGCTCATCGTCGTTCTGGAACTCGTGGAGCCGCGGATTGGACCAAATCGCCTCCTCCACCATGCGCTTCTCCTGCAGCATGGCGGCGGCGGACTTGAAGCGCTCGTGCTCGAGCAGCCGGTCCACCAGTTCTTTGCGCGGATCCTCGGTGGGATCCATCTTCTCCAGCTCGGGGTCGCGCGGCAGCAGCATCCGCGATTTGATGTGGATCAACGTCGCGGCCATGTAGACGAACTCGGAGGAGAGCTCGATATCGAGTTCCGCCGCGCGTTCCAGGTAGGCCAAGTACTGCTGTGTAATCTGATGGATCGGGATGTCGTAGATGTCGATTTGCTGCTTGCGGATCAGGTCGAGCAGAAGATCGAGGGGCCCTTCGTATTGCTCCAGGGAAACGTTCAGCGGCGACGGCACTCTTTGACAGAATAGCAGGGGGCTGCCCGGCCATAAACCGCGGTTGCGCGCCCGTCAGGTGGCCGGCCGGGGGGCATGCTCCTGGCAGATCTGTTCCGCCTGCGCCGTGCTGAGCTTCAACCGCAATAGCGCACACCAAAGGCCCCCATCGCGCTGTTCGTGAAACCGGCAGGTCCGGCACTGGCCAAAGGTGCGGAAGCGGTTGCCCGCCACGATCGCGCGCAACAGATCGTCCAAAGCCGCTTGCAGCCCCTCCCAATCCATGTCCGCGGGCCATGCCGCCGGGGGATAGCTTGCACGCAGCAGCTTGCGGCCCGCCGCGGTGGGGCGCAGGTGAATCCGGCGGCGGTCCGCCTCATCCACCGATTTTGAAACGAAGCCCCTTCTCTCCAGCACGTTCAGCCGCTGTGACATGTTTCCCTTGCTCAAACCCAGAAACTCTGCCACCGCCAGCGGATTGTCGCTGAACCGGTTGGCCCGCGATAAATACCACAAAGCCAACACGTGGACCGGCTCCAGCCCCTCGGCGGCCAGGCTCCGCCGGATCTCGCCCCGCATCAGCGCGCTGATTCGCTCGAAAAGGTGCAGAGCCCGCGCGGATTCCATGCTGCCATAGTATCGCGACGATACCACCTTGACAAATCCGCGAACGCGTCTTACTCTGGGCCAGAGTTAGTATCGCGACGATACTAACGGAAAGGAATCCCATGAAGACAGCGGTTTTTTATCATGCTGGCTGCCCTGTGTGCGTAGCGGCGGAGCAACTGGTGGCTGGCGCGCTTGACCCGGCGCGCTACGAGGTCCAGGTGGTGCACCTCGGGCAGGACAAGGGACGCCTCGGGGAAGCAGAAGCCGCCGGAGTGCGCAGCGTGCCGGCCCTCGTGCTCGATGGCCAGGCGTTCCATATCAACTTTGGAGCGTCGCTGGCAGACCTGAAGGGGTGAGCGGCCCAGCCCGATGTAACCGCAGCGCCGGATGCGACAATAGGGCGATGCCCGATAATTACAAAGTTCAATTTGAAACCACGAAAGGCACTTTTGTCGTCGCCGTAAATGCCGGATGGGCGCCATTAGGCGCGGAGCGCTTTAAGAGCCTTATCGAGTCCGGCTATTTCGACGGCGCCAAGTTCTTCCGGGTCGTGCCTGGGTTCGTAGTGCAGTTCGGCCTCCCAGCCGACCCGCAGGCTGTTAAGCATATTGACACGCGCTCTATCCAGGACGACCCGGTAGCCGCTAGCAACGTAAAGGGAACCATCACTTTCGCCACCGCGGGGCCGAACACGCGCACCACTCAGGTATTCATCAACTTGACCGATAATGAGCGTCTCGACGGCATGGGCTTCGCTCCGTTCGGCTCCGTGGTGGAAGGCATGGACGTGGTAGAGCAGCTCTATTCGGGCTATGGTGACGGCGCGCCGTATGGCCGTGGCCCCGATCAAGGCCGCGTCCGAACCCTGGGCAACGCCTATCTGGAGGGTTCATTCCCCAAGCTGGACGGCATCACCAAGGCATCGGTGATCGCATAACGCCGGATTATTCAACAGCCATTCGGGTTTCGCCCGACATGAACGCTTCCAGACCGGTTGCACGGACGCGCAACCCAATATAAAACGGGCCGAACAGGGCATAGACCGCGCTCGCCTCATCGAAACGCATCTCGTAGATCAATTGCTTAAAGGCCGTGAAGTCTTCAGCAAACAGGTCCACGCCCCACTCCCAATCGTCAAACCCGATCGAGCCCGAGATAATCTGCTTGACAATGCCCCCGTACTTGCGGCCAATCATGCCATGCTCATGCATCATGGCCTGGCGGCGGGAGTATTCCACCGAATACCAGTTCTTGTGCTCGCCCCGCTTCTTGTCCATTGGATAAAAGCAGAGGTGGCGGGCTGGGGGAATCTCGGGCTGCAGCCGCACGGCCATCGCCTTCTTCTGGCGGTTGAGTATCTCCTCCACCGCCGCCTCCCACTCCGGTGTCTGAGGCCGGAGGCCTTTGCCCTGCAGGTCTTCGTAGATTTTCCGGGTGGACTCGTACAGGCCAAGTTCCACCACGCTTAGGTAGGAATTCTGGATATCGAGGAACTGAGCCAGCTCCAGCCGCTGCAACTGCCCCTGCGCTTCCAGCAGCCCTGTGAAATCAGGCCGGAAGTGGATGGCCATTAAGTCGCCCTTGTGGCCCAGCATCGCGTAGAGAGCCGATTGCTCGCCGCCGGGCGCGTTCTCGGCCTCCGCCAGCCACTCCCCCGCCTGAGCAAGGATCTCATGCTGCGTGGCAGCGTCGACGTTTCGCCACTCTGCCCAGCGCACCCGGAACATTTGATGCAGGACGCTGGCGCCATCCAGCGTGAACGGGACGAACGGTTGCGCTGTGCTCATACGTAGGGGTGCTTCCAGGGCGCGCGATAGGCGCGCAGCAAAGATTTGTTGGCCGCGGGATCGTTGGTTACCTGCTCCGTCTTGGCGTCGAAGTGGATGGTCCGGCCCGCTTTATACGCGATCATGCCCAGTTGCACCGTAGTGGTCGATTTCCAGGCATCTTCAACCCCGCAGGACGGCTGCTGGTTAGACCGGACGGCGTCCAGCCATTCGCCCACGTGCCGCTGCCCCATGTCCGCCATGCCTTTGATTTCGTTCACCTGCCGCTGGGCGCCCTTTTCTTTCGGGATCACCACCCAACGGTTGTCCGTGGCAAACACCGTTGCTTTTTCACCAAAGAAAGTGACGCCGTTAGACGTCTCCGGCAGGTACTCTACAGCGCCCCACAACCGGTGACGCCAGACCACCGGCAATTCGGCGAACTCAAAATGGGCCGTCAGGGTATCCGGCGTGGTGATGCGGCCCTTGTATTCGTAAATGCCGCCCACAGCGGTCACCTTCAACGGCACTCCAAGATTCAGCACGGTGCGCGTTGCGTCTATCAAGTGGATGCCCCAGTCCACCAGATGGCCGTTGCCGGTCGTTTCTTCCAGCCGCCATGCTCGGTGGCCAATGTTTGGGGAGTAAGGCAGTTTGGGCGCCGGGCCGCACCACAAATCCCAGTCCAGCGTCGAGGGCGGATCCTGCGGCTTGTTGTCGAGCGGTTGGGCGGTGTAGTGGATGTTGACGTCCGCCTGCACGATGCGGCCCGCCTGGCCGGAGGCAATGAACTCCCGGGCCGCCCGGAAGGCGTCACTCTGCCGCCGTTGGAAACCCACTTGCACGATGTTGCCAGCCTTTGCGGCCGCGCGCGCCATCGCGCGGCCTTCCCGGGGATCGTAGGCCAGCGGCTTTTCACAGTAGACAGGCAGCTTCCGCTCACAAGCAGCGATGAAGGGCAGAGCGTGCCAGTGGGGCGGCGTAGCCAGGATCACGCCATCCAGCGCATCCATCGCCAACAGGTCCTTGTATTGCTTGAAGGTCTTGGGCCGTAAGCCCTGCTCTTTCTCCAGCGAAGCCGCCATTTCGTCCAGATGCTTCGAGTCCACGTCGCACAGCGCGGTGAATTCGACGCCGCCATGCTTCATCGCGGCCCTCGCGTTGATGCCGCCCCACCAGCCGCAGCCGATGATGCCGAGCCTCAATTTTCTGGTCTGGGCGTACGCAGACGCCAAACCCGCCGCGGCAAGCCCCGCGAACTGCCTTCTTTGCATGGGTGAACTCCTGAAATTGCTACGATACCACTGTGAGCGGCTTGGGCAACCGCGTGCAATCCTATCTGCTTTCCCTGCCGGAGAGGTTGTTGCGGTCCACTTCCGCGCTCGCCGGAGGCATCGTCTACGAAGCAAGCGGCATCGTGGTGCCTGCCGCCTTCCGCCGTACCCGTCTTTACAAAAGCATGGTGGAAGCCGTCCTGCGCTTCCTGGTGGAGCAGGTCGGCCAGGTGGAGGGTGTCTTCCCTGAAGAGGGCAAGCTCGCCGAGGACTTTCTGCTACGGCGCACCGCCGGGAACGGCGTGGAACTGGTGGGCATCCTCACTTTCCGGGCCTCGCCGGTTTGGGTGCTGGCCGTATTGGCGGACTTGAGCGGCGGGGGCAGCCGGCTGATTCGCGAAATCTCCGAGAGCCTGAAAAAAGAGGGGTTGATCGCGCCAGACGCTTCGCCCACCACACTCAACCAGGTGCTCGACGCACTCGAACAAACAGCGGGCGCCGCGGCTGAGTCCATCAATACGCTCCCTCTCGACGTGGCTACTCTCCGCCAGGATTGGGCGCGCATCCAGGAAGCAGCGCAACGCCTGCCAGCCATCCAGCGGCCCTCTCTGGCCCGTGTTGAACAGGCCTGGCAGGATCTGCGTGCCACCGCGCGCCAGCAGGAGCGGCCCGTCTTTCAGGTTTCTTCCGTTCTGGCGCTGGATGCCCTCACCACCCTGCCTGGACACTTTGTGTGGCTGGGCCGGACCACGCGAGTGGCCGCCCTGCGTACCACGGAGATCTTGAGCGAAGCCGTGCTGGACCATTACGCCCACGCGCTGGACCAGATCCGTCGCCAAGGCCTCCTGGCTTGGTGGAAGGAACGCTTCTCTCCCTACCTGCGCGCGGCGGCTAGGCAGTTCTCACCGCACCGCCCCACGTTGACAGAGCGCGTCTTCAGGAGGCGGAAGACCGGCGGGTCTTCCATCGCCGCCACGCCAACAGACCAGCCCCCAGCCCAGTCATAAGCCAGGTGGAAGGCTCGGGCACCTCCGGAGGGTTGTCCGGATCGCACTGTACGCAGACCGGCGGAGGACAATCCAGGCAGACAGGAGGAGGAGTGCAGTCCTCGCACACCGGCGGAGGCGGTTCGCAGTTCTGGCAATCCGGCGGGGGTGGTGGAGGAGGAGGTTCACAGTCGACGCACTCCGGCGGAGGCGGCGGCACACAGTCCCGGCAATCAGGCGGCGGGTCCACTGGGGGATCCGGCGGTGGGCCGGGAGGCGGCGGAATCACAATCGGCGGATCCACCGGCGGCTGCGGCGGGCCGGGAGGCAACGGTTGCTGAGGATCACCCGGCGGCGCAGGTTGTTCCGGCGGCGCAGGAGGATTCGTTCCCGGTGGATCGTCTGGCAACGGTCCTGGAAGCACGGGGCCACCCCCGGGTGGCTGGCCATTCGACCGCACCGGCGGGATTAAGAAGAACGGAGCGCCCCCAGGATTCGGCATCGCGATAAAGGGCGACAGGCCACCCTGGCTTGGCTCGGACGGAATTGCTTGGTATTGAGCTGGTTCAGACAGCAGGGCGGGGATGGCCCCTGGTGCCAACACGCCTTCCAGCGACTGCGGTACGGCGCTATGTTGGGGCGCGGGATCCAGGCGTCGCCCCGGCAGACCCGGCAGGAACGGCCGGTCCATCACCTCTTCCGAGGGCTCGTCGGCCCGGGTGGGCTGCATGGGCGTTTGCGAAATGCGGTTGCCACAGCGTGCTCGGACCGATTCCGCACCATCAGTCAGAATCGTCTCGCCAGCAGGAATCCGCACCTTACGGCGGGTCCAGTAAATCCCGCCTTCCTTGCGGTAGGAAACGTGCACGAAGAGGTCGTTATGCTGCGGCTCGGCCCGTAGGCGGTCGAGTTTCAGCGGGGAATAGTGAGTACCGGTGAGCGTATCAGCGCGCGCGGCGCGTTGGACGTCCTCCGCAGTCGCAACACCACCCGGCACTACAGAGTACGGGTATACCAATCGCCGAAGGATCGGAGCGTGTTGTTCAAAGTGGCGGGCCAGCGATATAGATTGCCCAAATCCCTCCGGAACAGGAGCGACCGGACGACCTTCCTCCGAACCCGGTTCACCGAACCGGGTAGCCATCCCTGCCAGCGCAATCACGCTCAGCAAGGCGAGCCATTTCTTCCCTCGCAGGCGGCCCCACTTTGCCGGACCTCTCTTGGGCCCGGTCAAGCGGTTCCTGACCATCAATTCCTTACTGCTATCTAGCGGGTCCTGTTCTTTGCAGGTCCCTCGTTTAGTAGGAGCGTATACCCCGCTTGTAGAGTATCAATGCCAGTCCTTTGTTTCCAGGGGTTTACGTACTGGGACCAGAGTTTGGCCGTCCGCTCCAACCAGAGTCCTACAGGTTCCTCAACCCTTTACCTTCAATCACTTCCAGCCGAGAACCGGCGGAGATTCCGCTAAACTCCTCCACCCGTCCGCTCGGCCATGTCACGACGAGACGGTCGAGGCGGTTCCGGCGGCCCAAACCAAGGGTTAAGGGGAACTCGGACTGCGAAAGATAGCTGGATCCGGACCGGACCATGCGCGTTCCGCGGAGATCGCCGGCCTCGAAACGGACTGCGGCGCCGATGGCGTCCCGGTTGGATCTAGTACCTTGGAGCCTTACTCGGACGAAGTGATTCGCGTTCGTACGGTCGTTTCTCAGCAGCAGAGGCGGCCCGGCGTTCGTCATCACCAGGATGTCCAGGTCGCCGTCAAGGTCGAAGTCGGCGTAGGCCGCCCCTCTGCCAACGATCTTCCGGCTGAATGGCGCCCCCACCTGCGATGAAACTTCCCGGTAGTTCCCCTGTCCGTCGTTTAGGAACAGATGCATCGGCTGTTCGTAGCTGACATCGGAGCGCGCCTTGGCGATGGTTTCATCGATGTGGCCGTTGGCGGCGAAGAGGTCCAGGTGGCCGTCCAGATCGGCGTCGAAGAAGAAGCAACCGAAACCGAGGCTGTGGCGGGTACGCTTGCCGATCTCTCCGCGAGTCGCCACATCGCGAAACACCCCGCTCTTGGAGCCCTTGTAGAGGCCCATCATTTCGTTGTCGAAGTTGGTGAGTACGATCCCGGCGAAGCCGGAATTGTCGAAGTCTGCGGCGTCCACCCCCATACCGGCGCGTGCGCGGCCGTCTTCACTGAAGGCAATGCCTGCCTTCACCCCCACTTCTGCGAAGGTGCCGTTTTGCTGGTTCCGGTAGAGCTTGTTGGGCTGGGTGTCGTTGGCGACGAACAGATCAGGCCAGCCGTCATTGTCGTAATCAAGCAGGGCCACCCCTAACGACTTTGAAGTGGAATCGAAGACGCCAGCTTTGGCCGTCACATCCTCGAACGTGCCGTCCCCTTTGTTGCGGAACAGCCAGCACGTTGCACCCCGGTAGGCCTCCGGCGTGCAATAAGCTTTGGTGCGCCCGTCAAAGCTGCAGTAGATGTCGCCTTCCAGGGTCCAGCGGACATAGTTGCAGACAAACAGGTCGAGCAGGCCGTCGCGGTCGTAGTCGAACCAAAGCGCAGAAGTGGAAAACCCTGTGAAGCCCATCAGGCCGGACCTTTGGGTAACGTCCAAGAAGCTGCCCTTGCCCGTGTTCCGGAACAGCCGGCTCTGGCCAACGCAACTGATAAAGATGTCAGGCCAGCCGTCGTTATTGAAATCGCCGACGGCAACCCCCATGCCGTAGACTTCGACGTCCAGACCCGCGGCTTTGGTGACGTCGGTGAACGTGCCGTTGCGGTTGTTCCGGTAGAGTTTGAGCGGAGAACGCGTGCGCTTGCGCCCCGGCCAGTCCATGCTGTTGACCAGCAGGATGTCAGGCCAGCCGTCTGCGTCGTAATCAATGAAGGCGCATCCTGGGGCCATGGTCTCCGGCAACAGCTTCGCCCCGTAAGCGCCGCTGTTGTGCATGAAACGGAGACCGGCCTCGGCGGTGACATCCGCGAACCGCAAGCCTGGCCCGGCCGTTTGCGCGGACAGGATGCCGGGGAACCCGGTGAGCAGGTCGCGCCGCCGCATCGGCCTCAGAGCGCGTCGCCGGGCAGTTTGTCCGGCAGCGTCACCAGTCCCTTCTTGATGGCGTAGACCACCAGGTCGGCCGTGCGATGAATGCCGAGCGCCTGCATCAGGTTAGCGCGGTGGACTGACACTGTGTTCACACTCACGCCCAGGATGTTGGCGATTTCCTTGTTCGACTTCCCCTGCACTATGTAATGCAGCACCTGCCGCTCCCGCTGGGTCAGCTTATCGAAGTCGCTTTCAGTCTCTGCGGGTTTGGACACCCCCGGCGGGAACATACTGCGTCCGGCTGCCACCTCCTTGATGGCATAGGGCAGGTCCACCTCCAATGCATTCTTCAACAGATAGCCGTTGGCGCCAGCCAGCATGGCGTTCCGGATGTACGCCTCTTCGGAATACATGCTGAGAATCAGGATCTTGAGCCCCGGCATCTGCTTGCGCAACTGGCTGGCGGCCTGGATGCCATCCAGCTCCGGCATCGCCAGATCCATGACCAGCACTTCCGGCTGTAGAGAGAGCGCCAGTTCGATCGCTTCCGGTCCGTTGGAGGCCTCCCCCACCACGTCGAGCGCGGGATCGTCTTCCAGCATTCGGCGGAAGCCTTTGCGCACCAGGCTATGGTCGTCGGCCAGCAGGACTTTGATTCGATCGCTCATGAATTTGCTCCGGGGGCCAGGGGGACGCGAAGGCGGACGCGCGTACCGCCTTCCGGGTGCCTCTCGATGACGATGTTACCGTGAATCAGCTCGGCGCGTTCCCGCATGGCAATGAGGCCGATGCCACGTCCGCTGGGGTGGTCCGGCAGGCCGCGGCCCTGATCGCGGACCTCCAGTTCCATAGCGGAGGCCGAGTAAGCTGTTCGTACCCAGGCCTCTTGCTGCCCCGAGTGGCGCGCTACGTTGCTGAGCGCCTCCTGCAGGATCCGGTAAACGTGGATCGCCACCGTATCGCCAATCCACGGCGGCGTGCCATCGGATTCATGATGGATGGTCATGCCGGTCTGCTTGGTGTATTGCTCGATATACCACTCGATGCTGCGCGCCAGGCCGTAATCGTCCAGGATGGGCGGGTGAAGCATCTGCGACATGCTGCGCACGCGCTCCAGCGTCTGGTTGGCAATCTCGCGGACCTCGCGCAGGTCGCGCCGGCCTGAGTCATCCGGCGCGAGCCGCCGCTCGATTCGCTGCAGCATCATCCCCAGGGCAGTCAGTACTTGGCCCATGTCGTCGTGCAGTTCGCGCGCCAGGGTGCGGAAGACGTCCTCCTGCACGCCGATAACGCGGGCGGCGAGTTCACCCCGCTCCTCAGAAAGCGAAGCCAACTGCTGAAAGATGCGGCGGTTGAAACGGATCACATAAATGCCGGTAAGCGTGATGGCTGTCAGCACCGCCGCCAGAAACAGGTAAAGATTGCGCTCCACGGTATCGTAGATGGCGGAAATCTCGCGGAATCCTTCGGCCTCGGCCTCGCTGTTGGCAATCAGCAGGCGCGCCACCAGAGTGTTCATCGTGGCGCGGGCCGCTTCCATGCGAGTCCGGATCAACGATCGCGCCTCGTTCTCACGGCGCTGCTCCGCGAGTGCCCAGACCTGGGCGGCCTCCGCCCAGAAGCGCGCGAACGCATCCCGGAGCATGGCCTTTTGCCCTTCGCTCCGGCTCGCGGGGGTCAGCCGCGCCTCAATGGCGAGCGCGTCTTCCAAGTCGGTGCGCAGGCGTTCCAACTCCGGCCGGTACGCCGACAGCGGATAGGGTTCCGTGCCCTCCGCCATGTCGCGCAGCGCTAGACCCAACTGGTTGAGGTCGTTCTGAATCCTTACCAGTTGCAGCGAACTCCGCCGGTTACGGTCGATGGTGTCGGTGGCCAGACGCCGCAGGCCGTTGATTTCTCTTTGGGTGAAGAGCGAAAACACCAGCACGGCAGCCACCGACACACCCAGGCCCATCAACTGCCGGAGCGTGGGCGCGCGAGGTGCCATACCTGGGTATCCTATCGAATGTGTCCGCTACCAACCCATTGCTTTCGCTGGATTTTCCTCTTCCGTTCGACCGGGTGAAGCCGGAGCACGTCAGGCCTGCATTCGAATCGCTCCTGGCACAGTCGCGGGCGCGCATCGAAGAGATCGCCGCCGGTCCGCCTCCGTTGACCTGGGAAAGCCTGCCCTCAGCTCTGGATCGTGGCACAGACGCGCTGGACTTGGCTACAGTCGTAGTCAGTCACCTGGAAAGCGTGATGACCTCCCCGGAACTCCGGGGGGCCTGGAACGAAACCCAGCCCCAGGTGGCTGAGTTCTACTCCAGCCTCCCATTGCATACCGGCCTGTGGAATGCACTGCAATCATACGCCGCAACTCAGGAAGCTCAGGCGCTCACCGGCGTTCGTGCCCGTTTCCTGAAAAAGACGTTGGATGGCTTCCGGCGGCACGGCGCCGCCTTGGATGAGACGGGCAAAGCCAGGCTTCGCGAACTCGATGTCGAACTCGCTAAGGTCACCATTCAATACGCCCAGAACGTGGTAGACGCTACCGCCGCCTTCGAGCATTTCATCGAAGACGAGTCCAAACTGGCTGGCCTCCCTGAAAGCGCAATTGCCGCCGCGAGGGAAAGCGCTCAGGCAAAGGAGAAGCCGGGCTGGCGTTTCACACTCCAGCAGCCTAGTTACTTGGCCGTGATGACTTACCTGGACGATGCCAGCGTGCGCCGGCTGTTCTGGGAGGCCTACAACCAGCGGGCAGCCGGAACCAATCTGCCCCTCATCCCCCGCATCCTCGAATTGCGGCGCGCCAAGGCGCAGCTTCTAGGGTTTGCCAACTTTGCTGACTTCGTGCTGGTGGAGCGCATGGCGAAGGACGGCGCCACCGCCTTGGCCTTTGAGCGCGATCTGCGGGCCCGGACCGAAGCAGCGTTTCAGCGTGAGAACGCCGCGCTTCTCGCCTTCCGCCGCCAGGTAGAAGGAGCCAACGCGGAGATGCTGCCTTGGGATGTGGGCTACTGGGCTGAAAAGCAGCGCAAGGCCGAGTACGACTTCGACGAAGAGGATCTTCGGCCCTACTTCCCATTGGCTCAAGTGCTCGGCGGACTCTTTCAACTTGTCCAGCGGTTGTTCGGCGTGACGGTGCGTGAAGCGGGCCCGGTTCCTGTCTGGCACCCGGATGTGAAGTACTACGAAGTCCATGACGAGAGCGGCACCCTGCTCGGCAGCTTCTATGCCGACTGGTTTCCCCGGGACAACAAGCGTGGCGGCGCCTGGATGAATGCCTTCTACACGGGCGGACCAACGCCCGATGGGTTCGCCCCCCACGTGGGATTGATGTGCGGGAACCTGACGCCCCCCTTGGCGGACAAACCCTCGCTGCTCACCCATCGGGAGGCCGAAACGATCTTCCACGAGTTCGGCCACTTGCTCCACCACCTGCTGAGCCAGGTGGAGGTGAAGAGCCTTGCCGGGACGCACGTACCCTGGGACTTCGTCGAATTGCCCAGCCAGATTATGGAGAACTGGTGCTGGGAACGCGAGTCGCTCGATCTGTTCGCGCGGCATTGGGAGACCGGGGCAACGGTACCGGAGGAACTGTTTGCGAAGATGCGCCGCGCCCGCACTTTCCGCGGCGCCAACGCTCAAATGCGGCAGTTGGGGTTTGGGACGCTGGACCTTTGTCTGCACACCGAATATGACCCCGCCACCACACCTGATTTGCTGGCATATGTGAACGGCATCCTGCGGGATTTCGCACCGGCGCCCCTGCCGCAGGACTATGCCATGATCGCCTCATTCACCCACCTGTTTGCAGATGCAGTCGGCTACGGCGCCGGCTACTACAGCTATAAGTGGGCCGAGGTGCTGGACGCCGACGCGTTTACGCGCTTCCAGAAGGAGGGCGTGTTCAACCGTGAGACTGGGCGCGCCTTCCGCGACTGGATACTGTCCCGCGGCGACAGTGAGGAGCCTGCAGCGCTTTTCCGCGGCTTCATGGGCCGCGACCCTGACCCCAACGCGCTGCTCACCCGCTTGGGGCTGCTGGCATAAACCGGGGCGGGTTCAACTCGCCCTCTGTGCGGCGGTGCACCCAATAAGAAAGCGGGCCAGGGTTGCCCCAGGCCCGCTTGGTTTGGCTGGGTCGTGTAGCTTAGAACTGGAAGCGCAGAGTCAACTGCAGATTGCGCTGGCTGCTCTTGCTCACTACGCGGCCGAAGTTGGCATCAGCCGGGTTGGTGTTCACGCCGTCCCAGTTTGGATGGTTGATCCAGTTAAATGCTTCTGCACGGAACTGGAAGCCCATCGACTCCCGGAGCGAGAAGTTCTTGAACAACGCCAGGTTCCAGTTCTGGAAGCCGGGGTTGTGGAAGGTGATCGAGTTCCGGTTCTGGTTGGGTAACGTACCGTTGGCCGGCCGGGTGGCGAGGGTTTGCTGGCCAGCGGCGTTGCGCAGCGGGTCGAAGTAGAAGGTGTTCACCCCCGTGTAGTTACCTTGCGCGTTCACGTCCGAGAACTCCTTGCGGCGAACGGGCGCGCTGTTGAGCGACCACGGCTTGAAATTGGTGGATCCAATGCCCAGGTAGTCGTCGCCATTGCCAATCGTGAAGGGGGTTCCGGTCTGGAACTGCTGGACGGCACTCAACTGCCACCCGCCCAGTGTCGTCTTCAGCATTCGGCTGTTTGCGTTCTGGAAGAAGGGCATTTCCCACACCACATTGATCACCGCGATGTGCCGGGTGTCGAAGCTCGACTTGCCCCAGTTCAAGCCCTGGTTGTAGGCGTCGATGAAGCCGTCCCGAGGACCTGAATTGCCGTCCATCGACTTCGAGAAGGTGTAGGCAAAACCGTACAGTAAACCAGACTTGTAGCGCCGGTTCACTTCGAGTTGTAATGCGTTGTATTCGCTGCGGCCCGAGTGCTCCAGCATCGGGATGTTGGCAAAGCCCTTGAAGGGACGCAGGAAGTTGACGTTGAAGCGCTGATTGCCGTTCGGGAGCAGGTTCTCCGGCCGGAAGGTGGTGCCGGTCGGCAGTTGGTTCAGATCGCGCTCGCGCGAAAGGTAGTTGCCGGTCGTACCGACATAACCAACTTCCACCGTGGTTTCGAAGCCGATCTCACGCTGATAGGTAATGTTCCAGTTGTAGCTGCGCGGAATGCGGTAAGCCGGATCGATGGTCATGAAGAACTGCGGGAAGGCCACACGAGTAGCTCCGCCGGGGTTGTCTGCCACGCCGTTCGTCACCGAGCCCATCGGCTGCCAAGGGGGATTGCCGCCCAGGAAGACGCTGTCATAAACGCCAGGGCGGGACATAAACCCACCAAAGCCGGCCCGGATAACCTGCTTGGAGGACAGTTGGTAGGCAAGACCCAGGCGCGGCATGAAATCGAACTGGTTCGGAGTTGGATAGGGGCTGCCGCCGGAGAGCAGACGGTCGTACTGGCCGCTGTCGATGGCGGGAACGCGGCCGCGGCCGGCATCCGGGAACGACGATCCAGGGATCACAACCCCGTTGAAGCGATCGCCCGTGATAATGTTACCGGTTGAGGGGTCGAGCACGGCGGCGCGGGCAGGATCATACCGCTTGGGATCGAAATACGCGATGTTGCCCCAAAGCGACCGGTAGTAGCCGTTCTGCCAGGTGCCACGAAAGCCAAGTTCGAGCTTTAGCTTATCGTTCACGCGCCAAGCGTCCTGTCCGAAGAATTCGAACATATGGCCGCGGTACGGAGTGTAGCTCCGGGGCCCGATCTCCGCGTATGTGGAGAACAACCCCATGGCCGCATTGGCGATGCCAGTGCCGGTGCCTGCGGCGCCGCCTGGCCGCACGTCATTAAACACGAAACGGCCGTTCTGGTTGTTGGTGCCGCCAGGAACGCCGGTGACGTTGATCTGGTCGAAGTCGTTCTGCCCGGAGCGTTCCCATAACACGCCGAATTTCAGGGTGTGATTTCCGGCAATCTTGGTGAAGTTATTCGAGATCTGGTAGATCGGGCCTGTCGACTGCGCCGGGTACGGTCCGCCGTCGATGGTAGCCGTATTGGGGATCTCGATTGTGGGGATTTTGTCGTTGATCTCCTTGGGTTCGCTAAACAGGTAGGGGTAGTTGATCCCGCGGGTAGAACGCAGATACCGCTCACCGGTGCGGTCGATGCCGATGTAAACCCGGTCGACCGAAGCCGCTACCAGGAATTCGTTGATCGCGGTGGGCGATAGCGTCCAGGTATGGCCGACGCTACCGGTCCGGTTGGGACGCGACC
Source organism: uncultured Solibacteraceae bacterium (assembly GCA_964460395.1). Lineage (GTDB taxonomy): Bacteria > Acidobacteriota > Terriglobia > Bryobacterales > Bryobacteraceae > CAYWQS01. Next base: position 120,534 of record CAYWQS010000006.1, read on the forward strand.
AGTCCGTGATGGCGTAGTCGAAGCCCGCGCGAAAGGCGTCCAACGCGGTCCAGTTGTAATTGGCAAACCGGACTTTGATGAACTGGTTTTGAACCGGGTTGAAGTCCACGGCTACCGTATCCTTCCGCTGGTTTTGCGGGTTGGGCCGAACCTGGAAGAAGTTGGTGTTGCCCTGGAACAGACCGTTGGGCGCAGGGTAGGTTCGAAGGAAGGCGATGCCATTCGGGCTTAACTGGCTCTGCGGAATCACGTTGTTTGGGTATGGCGTACCCGTCGTCGGATCGTTGATCGCCCGCGGGCTGCCATAGAACAGGTTCGATCCCAACAGTTCACTGAAGTTGCCTTGGCGCATCAGCGCGGTCGGTACTCGCTGGAACGAAGTCTGCTCCTGGCGGAATCGTACCCACTCCTGGCTGAACAGGAAGAACAGCTTCTCACGGTTCGGGTTGAACGCCTTGCCCAGAGTCACCGGACCATTCACGTTGTACCCGAACTGGTTGTAGCGGAACGGCGCCACAAAATTGGTGGCCGCAGACCTGTTTCTGGCCCAGCTGTTCGCGTCCAACTGGCTGTTCCGGAAGTATTCGTACACCGTCCCGTGGAACTGCTTGCCCCCGGATTTGGTGACCATGCGAATCTGCCCAGCCGCCGATCGGCCATATTCGGCCGAGTAGTTGGCGGTCAGAATCTGCACCTCCTGAACAGTGTCCAGGTCGGCCGTGCCGATAGAGGTCCCGTTGGCGCGGGTACGGATGCCCACGGCGCCGTCAAAGGTGATCAGCGAGTCCTGCGAACGGCCGCCATTAATCGAGAAGCCGCCCGAAGTCAAGCCGAAACTGAATGAGGCCAGCGAACCGCCGCGGACGCCCGGCTTCAGCAGGGCCAGGAACAGCGGGTTACGCCCGTTCAGATTCAGATTCTGAATCTGCGCCTGTTCCACTGTCTTACCCACCGTGGCCGACTCAGTGTTGAGCTGAGCCACGCTGGCTTCGACGTTAATGGTTTCCGTCACCTGGCCGACCGTCAGCTCCGCGTTGACCTGAATGGGCAGGCCGGCGTCGAGCTTGTTGCGGGTCCGGGTGAAGGTCTTAAAGCCCGCCGCCTCGATACTCACCGAGTAGTAACCCGGTGGAAGGTTCGTGACAGTGTAGAAGCCCGACTCGTTCGTCGTGGACAGCCGCTGGAATTCGGTGCTTTCGTTCTTCACCGTCACCTTGGCGTTAGCCACGGACGCGCCACTCGGGTCTTTCACAACACCGGAAATACTTGCGTTGTCCGATTGCCCGAAAGCCAGCACAGCCGCGCACAGCAGCAAGGCAATCCAGACTCCGAGTCGACTGAGAACTCGAATATTCATTTGCATTGTCTCCTGAAGTTTCGTTTGGGAAACGTCGTCAAGGAAGGTTAGTAATTCTGGAGCCGGCCATTCGGCCCGCTTGGCGGATCGTGTTGGGTTTTGGCCCGATGCCATCGGATCCTATTCCGGTCTCCCACATTCCGCCAGCCCGGCGCGAAGTGATGCGCGCTGGCGGGCGGTCCGTCTCCTGCAAGGCCGGCCTGAGATAATCCCAGACCTGCAACTATTCCGAAAGTCGCTGCAGGGAATGACACCTCCAAGTCTCCGGCTGAGGCAGGAAGGGCGCACCAGCCGAAATCTGGATGCTGGGCATTCGAGACTGACCCTGCAGAACCCCTCACAGGATGATAAACCAAACGGGGGTGGTGTTCCAACCCGTTCTGTGGTTTTCCGAAACAGTTTCTCGTTTCTCTTCGATGAATGAAAAAAGTTGAAACACAGGAGCGTCGAGCGTTCTTTCGCTGGTACCGCCAAGTGCGTGCTTGACTTCCCCTTCTCCGTTAGAATAGGTTAGCGATTTCCACTAGATGCGCCTGAGCGCGGGATCGGAGATGGGAGCACCTGGACGGCAGCATGGATATTCGTGTGGACGAGTTCTTGGAGTCCACCCTCGATAGCGTCAGCGTAGCCGAGCAGCGGGTGGTGGAACTCGCCGAGGGCTTCGGGTTCGACGAAGAAGGGGTGTACCATTTGGGTTACGCAGTCCACGAAGCCATGGTGAATGCGGTTGTCCATGGAAACCGCTATAGTGCGAACAAAAAGATTCATTTGCGAATCTCGGCGGACTCCAACACCCTGGAGGTGGTGGTACAGGATGAGGGGGACGGGTTTGACCTGGCCCAACACAACGATCCTTTGGCAGCGGAGAATCTCCTGAACGAATCCGGACGGGGAATTGCCATAATTCGGGCGTTCGTGGACGAGTTCCGCACCGAACCGGCTGAGCCGCGCGGTACCCGGGTGGTGCTGCGCAAGTCTCTCCCCGCCGGCCATCGGGAGAGCAAGAGTAGCGTCGGCTAGAAGTAAAAATTCAGGAGGTTCATTCCGTGAGCGTTAAGTTAGTGCAGCGCCAGGTTGGCGACGTGACCGTGCTGGATGCCACCGGGCGCATCACCCTCGGCGAAGGTTCTTCCACCTTCCGCGACACAATCAAGGAGTTGGTTGCCAAAGGACACAAGAAGATTCTCTTGAACCTGGGCAATGTCAGCTACATCGATAGTTCGGGCATCGGTGAGCTCGTTTCCGGCTTCACAACGATGGCCAACTCGGGCGGCAGTCTGAAATTGCTCAATCTGACCAAGCGGATCCAGGATCTGCTCCAAATCACCAAGCTGTACACCGTGTTCGAAGTCTTCGACGACGAAGCCGGTGCTTTGGCCAGCTTCAACTAGTTCCTGGTGGAGCGCGCCCCGTAGCGCACCCCCATCGGGAGCTGCATCTCCTCGAGGAATCGTCCGTTGCCCAACGAGCCTGTCTATTCCGTCATGGTCGCGGAGGAGCTTTCGCTCCTCCGCGATGGGTTGGCGGCTCTCTGTGTCTCCAGTGGATGCGCGCGGCTCGTGGGCACGGCGGCGGATGGCGAACAAGCCCTGCGCATGATCCGCGCCCTGTCCCCGACGGTGTGCGTGCTCGACTTATATCTGCCTCGCGTCGACGCTTTGCAAATCCTGCATTGCATCCAGCAGGAGAACCTGCCCACGCGCTGCGTCATCGTTTCTTCGCGCCGTGACCGGAAGACAGTCATTGAGGTTTTGAAGGCAGGCGCCGCAGGTTATCTCCTTCTTTCGTCCTGTGGAGCGGAAGAGGTATCGGAATGCCTCCAGCAGGTCTGCCGGGGTGTCATCTATATCCCCGCCGACCTCGACCCGCAAAGCCTGTTCGCACCTGGCGCCCGTTCCGAAACGACTGATCCGCTTAGCACCCTGAGCGCCCGGGAGGTACAGGTATTTAACCTCCTGGTGGCTGGGATCCGGGCCAAAGAAATCGCCGCCCGCCTGGGACTTAGCCCCAAGACCGTCGACACCTACCGCTCCAGCCTGATGCGCAAACTGGACATCTACGACGTCGCAGGTTTGGTGCGGTTTGCCATTCAGCATGGGCTGCTCCCTCCCTGGCACCAGCCTCAAGCGGCAGCCGGGGCCGCTTCAGGCCTTTGATATACTGGGAGTTTCGTCCCGGAGTCGTTTGTGGATCGCGCTACCCGTCATGAGCTGAAGACCGACCGATTTGTGCTCGAAGTCGGTCATTTTCTTGAATATTTCGAACAACATCGAACCATGTTCCTCCGCATTGGAGGCGTGGTTCTGGCTTTGCTGGTAATCGGTTTGGCCGGGTGGCAATACAACCGGATGAAATCCGCCGAACGGCAGGTTGCTCTCGGCCAGGCGCTGCGGGTCTATAACGCGCCAGTCACACCCTCAGCCAGCCCTGACTTGCTTACCTTCCCCACTCAGGAAGCCCGCGCCGAAGCGGTGCAGAAGGCAATGCAGGATTTGGCCAAGAAGTACCCTGGCACGAAAGAATCCGGGATCGCGCTGTACATGCTCGGCCTTCTGGCTGCCGACCGGAATGACTTCTCTGCCGCGGAGAAGTTCATGCGGGATGCCGTCCGCGAGGGCAATGCGGAAACCGTTGCGCTGGCCAAGCTCTCCCTCGCTGAGATTTTGCAGGGTCAAAGCAAGACTCAGGAAGCCGAGAAACTGCTGAAAGAGGTCATGGACCGGCCGTCCGTGATGGTGACCAAGGAGCAAGCCACTCTGACCCTGGCCCGGCTTTACATCAACGCCAACCGGACCGAGGAAGCCCGCAAGTTATTGGAAAGTATGCGTGGCGACAGCGGCGCGGCGGGCCGTGCCGCGATCTCCATGCTGGGCGAAATCAGCCAACCGCAGTGAGCCTCGCCCGGTTCCGCTTCCCGGCCGCTTCCCTCCGGGGACGCCGCTATCCGGAGCCGCCCCATCCTTACCGGACCGAGTTCCAGCGGGATCGCGACCGCGTCGTTCATGCCCGCGCCTTCCGCCGGCTCGAGGGCAAAACCCAGGTCTTCTCTGAGCGGCTGTCCGATCACTTCCGCAATCGGCTCACCCACACCATCGAAGTGTCACAAATCGCCCGCACCGCAGCCAGCGCGCTGGGCCTGGATGAGGACTTCACGGAGGCGCTCGCCCTGGCGCACGACATCGGGCACCCGCCCTTCGCCCATGCGGGCGAAGAGGCCCTCAATCGCGAAATGCAGGCTTTCGGGGAACGCTTCAACCACAACCTGCACGCCCTCCACATCGTCGAACGGTTCGAGCAGCGCTACGCCCGTTTCCCGGGCCTGAATCTGACGTTCGAAACGCGCGAGGGCATTGTGAAGCACTCCCGCGATTACGCCCCGGGCGAGATACCGGAGATCGACGATTACCTGCCAGGACTGCGGCCGCCGCTGGAAGCGCAATTGATCGATTGGGCCGACGAATGCGCCTACAACACGGCTGACCTGGACGATGGGTTCTCTGCCGGCCTGTTCTCGATCGAAGAAATTGCAGATGCGGTGCCAGCCTATGCCAGGTTGTTGACGGAGGCGGCTGCGCAATACCCAGGCGCCGCCGACTCCATTCTGTTCCAGGAAGTGCTCCGCCAGTTGGTCGATCATCTTGTTTCCGGCCTCATCCGCGGGACAGAAGAAGCCGTATTGGCCAGCGGCGTGGAGACCGTGAACGACATTCGGAATTATCCCGACCGCCTGGCCTGCTGGCACCCGGAGGCGGCCGATACCGGAAGGAAGCTAAAGCGTTTTCTGCACGCCAAAGTTTACTCCAGTCCACCGCTGGCCGCCGAGCGCGATGCCGCCGCCGCTGGAATCGCCCGCCTTTTCCAGTACCTCCTCCTCCAACCGCGGGAATTGCCTGTATCGCATCGGGAGCGCATTGGCGACTTGCCCATCCACCGGGTCATCTGCGAGTACATCGCCGGCATGACGGACGCTTATTTCCGCCGCACGGAGGAACGCCTTTTCGGACCTGCCTAGACCTTGAAGTCTTGACTCGCCTGCCCGCCGTGATCCACCAGGTTGGAAAGTTCCGCCCGGCGAATCGCGTACATCCGCTCGATTGTCCGGCAAAGCTCCCTGGCGAAGCGGCGGGGCTCTTCGCTGTCCTCCAGATCCGCTTCCACTTTCAAATAGAGATCGATGGATCGCATAGCCCGGATGATACGATAAAGCTTCGCGCAACCGCTTCATTTCATGGCATCCAAGACCACCTGCCGCCTTTGTGAAATCCGCTCACCGCGACGTTTCTGCCCCGCTCTGCAAAGTGATATCTGCGCTCCTTGTTGCGGCCAGGAGCGGGAGCAAACCATCGACTGTCCGTTCGACTGCGAGTACCTGCGGGAGGCGCGCGCTCATGAAAAGTTGCCCGAAGTGGACGCCAAACGTCTGCCCAATCCGGACATTCAGTTGACTGACCGGTTTCTGGAAGAGAACCAGCCATTGGCCGTAATCGCGGGCAGGTTGCTTCTCATGGCAGCAATTGAGACGCCTGGTGCAGTGGACTCGGACATGCGCGACGCGTTGGATTCCTTGGTGCGCACTTACAAGACGGCCGAGTCCGGCTTGCTCTACGAATCCCGCCCGGCCAACATGATTGCCGCTGCCATGCAGGAGCGCTTCCAGTCCGAAATGGCACAGTTCCGGCAACGCGTCGCCGAACAGACGGGAGCCCATACCGTCCGCGACAAGGATCTGTTGGGAGTGCTGGTCTTCTGGCAGCGCATGGAATTTCAAAGGAGCAACGGACGGCGCAAAGGACGCGCCTTCATCGAATCGCTGTTCGCTCTCTTGCCTCCGCCTCGCCCGCCGGAAGCGGGCGAGGGCATCGTTTCCACTCCCTGACGCATCAGTCAAGATAGACATGACAATTGCCCGTCTCATTGAATCGCGGGAGGCGGGCCCGGATGTGCGCCACTTCGTCTTTGAGGCGCCAGAACTCCCCGTCCTTGCCTTCCGCCCCGGACAGTTTGTGTCGTTCAATACGGAAATCAATGGCCGCAAGGTAACCCGCGCCTATTCGATCGCCTCCGCTCCGGATGGAAACCGCTTTGAGCTCTGCCTCAACCGCGTCAGGGAGGGGCTTTTCTCACCCCATTTGTTTGCCATGCAGCCCGGCGGTGAGGTTCGCATGACTGGTCCCCTCGGGTATTTCGTGCCCCGGACGCCTTTCCGCGATTCTGTGTTTGTGGCCACTGGTACGGGCATCGCACCATTCCGCTCGTTTCTACTCTCCAAAGAAATTGACTTGGCGAACCACCGCGTAACATTGCTGTTTGGCGCCCGTTATGAAGCAGGACTGCTCTACCGCGGCTTCTTCGAGAAACTTAGCGCAGAACATCAAAATTTTCGCTTTCTCCCCACCATCACCCGTCCGGAGCCAAATTGGAACGGCCGCACAGGCTGGGTGCAAGAACACTTGGACGAAGCTCTCGCGGGCCGCACCAACGTGGATGTCTACATCTGCGGGCTCAAGGCGATGGTGGATGCCGTCCGAAGCCTGCTGCGCGCCCGGGGCTTCGAACGCGATCAAGTTGTTTACGAGAAGTACGACTAAGGGTTTACAATACTTTGCATGGCCATCCCCGCTTCCCGGTGGCTTGTGTTAGCGGCTGCCGTGGTGCTGGTGTTCGGAGCGACCGTTGCCATCGCGCTCCAGGTCGTGCCCGGGCCGCACTCCGACACTGACTATCTGGTCATCGGCTCCGTCGCCACTTTGCTTTCCCTGGCCGCTGTCTTCTTGGTGCTGATGCTTTCCACCCCAAAGCACGCACGCCCGCTTCTGAAGCGCCGGCCCATCTCGCAGGATCCCCCTGCCCCGGAACCCAGTTCTCAATCCCCATTAGGCCCTTAACTTGATAGGGATTGGGATGTAATGCTAGCCTTCTCCCATGCAGCCGGGTAAGCGCTCCGCCGCGGAACTTCTCAAGGAGCAGAGCCAATACCTCCGCGACGGCATTGCTGCAGACTTAGCCGCAGACAGCCCGTCGTTCACCAAACCGGCAGCCGGCATTCTGAAGTTCCACGGTGTCTATCAGCAGGACGATCGCGACCTTCGCAAGTTGCAGAAAGACAAAGCGTATAGCTGCATGGTGCGGGTCAGCATACCCGGGGGGCGCCTGCAGCCGGACCAGTATCTGCAGTTGGACCGTCTGGCTGGCGAAGTGGGCGATTCGACACTCAGGATCACGTCCCGGCAGGGCCTGCAGTATCACTATGTCGGCAAGCGCAATTTGAAAGGACTGATTCAGGCGATCTCGGCGGTTGGGCTGAACACATGGGCCGCCTGTGGCGATGTGGTACGGAACGTCACCTGCGCCCCGGCGCCGGTCGAGCGGGCAGGCCGTCAGGAGTTGCAGGAACTGGCCCAGCGCGTGAGCCGGGAGTTCAAGCCGAAAACGCGGGCCTATGTCGAAATCTGGCTGGACGGCGAACGGGCAGCCTCGATTGAAGAGGAGGAGGAACTCTACGGCGTTACCTACCTGCCGCGCAAGTTCAAGATCGCCTTCACCCAGGAGGGCGAGAACACCATCGACATCTACAGTGACGACCTTGGCTTCGTGGCTCACTACGATGGCGCAGGCAAGTTGACTGGCTACACTGTTCTGGCCGGAGGCGGCATGGGCCAGTCCAATGGGGTAAAGCTGAGCCACCCGCGCATGGCTGACGCCGTATGCTCTATCGGGCCGTCCGATGAAGAGGTGCTCGAAGTGGCGCGGGCCGTTGTCAGCATCCACCGGGATTTCGGCAACCGCGGCGAACGCAAATTGGCCCGCCTGAAGTACGTGCTCGACGAACGCGGGCTTGATTGGTTTCGCCAGGAGTTGGAGGGCCGCGTGGGCCGCAAATTGGAGGATCCCCGGCCACTTCACTGGGAGCGGCAGATGGACTTCCTCGGCTGGCATCCTCAAGGCGCCAACCAATGGTTCTTTGGTTTGCGGGTCATTAGTGGACGCCTGAAAGACGGCGTGCGCGCTGCGGTTAGGGACGTTGTGGAAAACCTACAGCCCGAAATTCGCTTGACTGCGCAGCAGAATCTGACGTTTTGCGGCTTGAGCGAGGCGCACAAGCCGGTGCTGGAGGCGATTCTCCGGCGGCACGGTGTGCCGACGCCTGAAGAACTGCCTCCAATCCTTCGCTACTCCATGGCCTGCCCGGCGCTGCCCACCTGCGGGCAGGCGATCACGGAGAGCGAGCGGATTTTGCCCGATCTTGTGTCTCAGATCCAATCCGAACTCGACGCGGTAGGGCTTTCCGGCCAAGCTTTGCACCTGCGCACCACTGGCTGCCCGAACGGCTGCGCAAGGCCTTACACAGCCGAAATTGGGATTGTCGGCTTCAGCGTAGGGCTGTATTCCATCTACCTGGGAGGCTCCCCGCTGGCGACGCGACTGGCTCCGCTGTTCGCTCACAACGTAAAGCAAGCGGAAATCGCCTCCCTGCTTCGTCCCGTGTTCGCCAATTACGCGGAAACCCGGCAGGAAGGCGAGGCATTCGGCGATTGGGCCCACCGGCAGGGCGTCGAGGCGTTGCGGGAGCGATTCTTGCCGGTCCCGGCGGGCAGGGTGCCGTAATGGCAGGACGGATTTGCCTGGTGGGGGCGGGCCCGGGGCGGGCGGATCTTCTGACGGTGCGCGCGGCGCAATTGCTGGCGCAGGCTGGTGCGGTGCTCTACGACCGCCTCGTCAGCCCTGAGGTTCTGTCTTTGTGCGCACCGGAGGCCGAGTTTCACTTCGTGGGCAAATCTGAGGGGGAACAAGAGGCGATTCAGCGCTCCATCTATTCCCTTCTGGAGAATTGCGCGGCCCGCCACTCCCTGGTGGTGCGGCTCAAGGGTGGCGATCCGATGGTTTTTGGCCGCGGCGGAGAAGAATGGGCCTGGTTGGCGGATCGCGGTTACGAGGTGGAGGTTGTGCCGGGCGTCAGTTCCGCTATCGCAGTTCCATCACTGGCGGGTGTGCCCCCAACGTTTCGCGGAATAGCTGGCGGCTTTGCCGTGGTGGCAGGTCACCGAGCCGCTGCCTGCCAGGATTGGGCCGCCTATGCCCGCATCGAGACACTGATCGTCCTGATGGGCGTCGAACACCGGGCGGAAATTGCCTCCTGTCTGATCAGCCATGGACGCCCCGCGACGGAACCCGTCGCCTTCATCGAAAACGGCTCGACGCCGCGTGAACGTACGGTAGTGACTACGCTCGGTGAAGTCTCCGCCGGCCAAACAACGGTCTCCGCACCTGCAGTCATGGTGGTGGGCGAGGTCGTTCGGCTGCGCGATGCCCTGCTGGCCGCCTCCAGACTCTGCACAGCGATTTAGGGAATCTTCGCGCCAGGCTGCGGAGAAGTGAGAGCCGCCAGAGTTCTCGCCAACCCTTCCCGAATCGCCGTCCTTGGTTCCCACCCCAACTCGCGCCGGGCACGGGTTATAGAGGCATGCATATCGAGAACTTCGTCCGGACGGGGGCGGGCTAGATCAACAAGAGGCTTGTGTTTTGCAGTCAACTCAGCCAGCAGCGCGGCCAATTCACCAATGCTCGTGGCGGTCCCGGTGCCAGCGTTGTAAACTCCGTTCGCCGTTGAATCCACCAGCTTGACGAGTAACTCGGCGAAATCGCCGACGAACAGGAAATCGCGACGAGGCCGCGCATCCTGAACCTCGATGCAATCCTTCTCCGGATCCAGCGCTTGTCGCATCAGGGTGGGGATTAGGAAGGAAGGGTTCTGGCCGGGGCCGTAAAGGTTGAACGGGCGCACGATCACGATCTGGACTCCGAAAGCTCGAGCGTAGTACCGGGCGGCTTCTTCGGCGAGGATTTTGGAGTGGCCGTAGGGATTGAAGGCTTCCAGTGGATGATCCTCGTCGATGGGCAGGTAGCGGGGCCGGCCGTAAACGTACGAACTCACCAGGATGAGCCGGGCTCCATGACGGCGGCAGTATTCCAGCACGTTAGCGGCGCCGAGAACGTTGGCGCGGTAATAGGCCGGCGGATCCGTCCAGCTCTCAGGAACCGAGGAACGGGCGGCTAGGTGGATCACGACGGAAATGCCGTCCTCAGCAGGCGGCTGCTGGGCCAGATCGCCCTCCTCGATGTCATGCGCGATTGGCTGGTGCCTGAGCGCCGATAGCCGCGGCAGCAGATGCGAGCCAACGAAACCTCGGGCACCAGTGACGAGGATCCTCAAGGCAAGAGCACCTCACGGATTGGACCCTCAAATTCCTCGATCGCCTGCTGGTAATCATCCGGGCGCCCAATGTCACGCCAATAGCCAGAGTGTTCCACCACGTGGACCGGCTCGCAGGCGGCCAGCATGTCTCGCATTAAGTGGTCGAAGCCGTACCTGACTCCAGCGGGAATGAATTGGAGCGCGCGCCGGCTCACCGCGTAAATGCCCATGCTTACCAGGTATGTCGAGGTGGGCTTTTCTTCAAAGGCGGTCAAGGCGCCGCCGTCATTCACGTGCAGAACGCCATAGTCGATGGTGTTTTTGCGGCGGCTGGCTGCGATGGTAAAAGCGTGCCCACTGCGCTTGTGCGCTTCGAGGAAAAAGCGCAGATCGAGATCGCTCAGAATGTCTCCGTTCATGACCAGGAAGTCATCCGGCAGGTCCTCGATAAGACGGAGCGGCCCCATTGTGCTCAAGGGCTCGTGTTCCAGTGAGTAATCGATGGACAAGCCCCATTTCCCGCCGTCGCCAAAGAACGCTTTAATCAGCTCCGCTTGGTGGTTCACCGCGAGGGTGATGTGGCGGAAGCCGTAGCGGGCCAATTGCCGGACGACCACTTCCAGAATGGGGTACTCACAGATGGGCATTAGCGGCTTGGGCAGCACCACGGTGTAGGGGCGCAGGCGCGTACCCTTCCCGCCAGCCAGCACCACTGCGCGGTCAGACATTGTAAATCCCGGTTTTATAACGCTGCAGGTTGGCAGGATTGCGGAACCATTCGATGGTCAGACGCAGCCCCTCCTCCAGGGGTACGTCCGGCGCCCAGCCGGTGGCGGCATGCAGCTTGGTGGCGTCGCAAATCAGTTGTCTCACCTCGCTCTTCTCGGGACGCAGACGCTCCGGATCCTGCACAACTTGGATACGGGTATCCATAAGGCGTCCAGCCAGCAGGCAAAGGTCGCCGATGCGGATCTCGCGCCCTGTTCCGATGTTGAATACTTCGCCTGGAGCGCCTGCCGACGCAGCCGCCATGAGGCCCCGGCACGTGTCCGCCACAAAGGTGAAATCGCGGGTCGTGTTAAGGTCGCCAAGCTTGATCTCCGGTTCACCGGCGGCAACCTGGCTGATGATCGCAGGAATCACGGCCCGAGCCGATTGCCTTGGCCCGTACGTGTTGAACGGGCGGGCCACAATCACAGGCAGTGAGAAGGAGTAGTAGTAACTCAGGGCGATGGCGTCCGCGCCGATCTTGCTCGCCGCGTATGGTGACTGCCCGCATAGAGGGTGTTTCTCATCGATGGGGCAGTACTGGGCAGTGCCGTACACTTCGCTGGTCGACGTGTGGACTAACCGCTCGACGCCGTGCGTGCGCGCCGCCTGGCAAATGTTCAATGTCCCCTGCACATTGGTTTCCAGAAAGCTCGCCGGAGCCCGGTAACTGTAAGGAATTGGGATCAAGGCAGCAAGGTGGAAGACAACTTCCTGGTTCTGCAACACTTCCTGGCAGAGGTGAGGGTCCCGGATGTCTCCCGTGACGACGCGGATTTCATCCAGGAACGGCTGTTTCTCCAGCCAACCCCAGTCGTTGAAGGAGTTGTACAGCGCTAACGCGGTTACCTCCGCACCGGCCGCAACAAGCTGTTCCACAAGATGGGATCCAATGAAACCGTCTGCGCCAGTGACGAACACGCGTCTCTTCTTCCAGGTCATTGCGCTCATTCTAGTATTCCGCGCTGGACAGCGCGCCTTCGGCCTGGGGCTACATCCCGGCACGCGGGCCGGTCCCCGCCGTTTTCTTGGACGTCAGACGCTCGAATACAGCAAAGTACCGGTCCAACATAATAGTGTCCAGAAACTCCTGTTGAACCCGCTCTTTCGCGGCCCGGCCCATGGCCTCTCGCAGGTGCGCTTCACCCAGTAAGCGGCAGATTGCGGCCGCGAACGCGCCCGGATCGCCTGGCTTGCAAAGAACTCCTGTTACCCCGTCCTTCACCATTTCCGGCACGCTTCCGACACGCGATGCCACCACGGGAATCCCCAAGGCCATCGCCTCCAGCACAGCCAGCGGCATGCCATCCAAGCGCGAGGGCAGGACTGCCATTGAACAGGACGCCATCCAATCGTGCACGTTCTCCACTAATCCGGCAAAGCAGAAGGCGCGCCCCAGGCGGCTTTTCACCAGAGCCCGGAGCACGGCTTCCTTCTCCGGCCCGTCACCCGTCATGACGAAACGGGCATCCGGCCTGGCCTTCGCCACTTTGGCAGCAATTTGCACGAAATCGACCGGCGCCTTTTCCGGCGAGAGCCGGCCGAAGAAGCCCACCACGGGCTTGCCGTCAAATTCCGCCGGCCATCCCGGAGGCGGCAGGCTCGGCCCCGTGACCGGGATCCGGATGCCGTGCGGCACCACGGCGACGCGATCAGGCCTTTCGCCGTACTCCTCGATGAGCTTCGCAGCGAAGCCTTGCTCCGGAACGCAAGTGCAGCCGATGTAACTCGCAAAGGCTCGATTCGTCGGGAGATGCACTTTGTCATTGAACAACTGGTCGACAACGGCGAGGCCGGGAAAATGCTCGTGCAACTCTGGCATCAACTCGTAGAAGAAGTCGCTGCCTGCGGTAAAGACGAGTTCGGGCCCGTACCGGCGGAAAAGGAAATAGAGGAAAGCAGCCTGCTGATGAGGTTCGTCAGGAAAGAGGTTTGGCAATGAATAGACGTGGGGCGTGATGTTGCGCAGTGAATCCAGGCCGTCGGCAACTTTCGGCGACGGCTTCAAGGTGGCCACAACCAAGGTCCTGAAGCCCCGGCGGCTCCATTCCTCCAGCAACATCCGGAAGATCCGCTCGGCGCCGCCTACGGCGATGAAATAGGGCACCACAAGCATGGCCGTTCGCGCCTGCGGAGCCTGCAGGCATGCCCAGGCGGCACGGGGGAACGGCGCCAGGGGGCGCGGCGGCGGAGCCTCTAAAGTGGTCAGATCGCGATGGACTTCTGCCATTCGTCTGGCCAGGTCTTCCTTTGTAGCTGCAGAAGACCGCGACAGACTATCTGGCCTCACCCGATAGTGCAAAAGTGTGTCCCGGATGGCCTTTCCGCGAAAGCCCGCGGCCACCGCGCGAATCCAGTAGTCCCAGTCCTCGGGCAGGTGGTCCTTTCCCTTGTCCCAATCCCGGTATCCTCCTAGGCATTCCCACAAATCCCGCCGGAACAGGGCTGCCGTCGATACTTGATTGCGTCGAAGTATCTGCGGCCAAGAAGGATCTTCTACCATCCAGACGCCATTACTGGCGCCAAACTCCTGCAGTGAGCAGGAAACGAGGTCATAGTCAAAGAACTCCGCCAGAAAGACGGCGGCTTCCAAATAGGACGAATCTATCCAGTCATCGGCATCGAGGCAGCAAACGTAGCGTCCGCTTGCTCGTTCGATCCCGAAGTTCCTGTTGTCGCCGGCGAGGTGTTCTCCATGCCGGAAGAAGACGCGCAGCCGGGAATCCGGATTCGCCGCCATTTCCTCGACACGTTGCCGGGTCTGGCCGTCCGTCGATCCCCCTTCCACCACGATTACTTCGATGTTCTTCAGTGTTTGGTGGAGAACCGAAGAAACGGCCTGCTCAACGTAATCGCCAAGGTTGAAGCACGGGATGACAACACTCACCAGAGGCGAAACAATGGCTGGGCCTTCTTTGGAGAGATCCTTAAACAGATCGTCCAAAGCAAACATTGGCGAGGCGGGGATGGCGATGCGGCCCTCGCTTTTCCCGAACAGAACATAATGCAGCAGGGGATTTAGGCCGCTCGCGGCTACATCGGGATGCCTCTGCCAGTAAAGGGCAGTGGAAAAGTGAGCGGAAGCGTCCGTGAAATCCCAGGCGCCACAAAGGAGGTAGTGAAGTGAAGAATGAATTCGCGCCTCCAGGACGTCGGGGCGTTTGCGGCCATAGGCCTCCGCATCGAACAACGAGTACCAAAGCGCGCGCTTGGGCCGGGAAGAGAACATCCTTGCGGCGTAATACAAGTTCCGCAAGCCGCGCCAATTCTCGCGCGGTTGTGCGGCCACGGCGAGGCTCCAGAGAACCGTCTTCCAAAGATAAGGCGGCGAGGCTGCGGTTTCACTTTGCTCCTTCGCGCCGTTTGCGTGCTGATTTGCGTTTGGCTTCTCAGATTCCTGCGAATCCAAGGATTTCACTCTCTTTTTCAGCTCCGCTTCTGAGCGAAGCCAGCTCCTCCTTTGGATCTCCATCCATTCAATGAGTTCCGCGCGGTCTTTCAGTACCGCCTGGAATACTTCACGCGCGAACTCGCGATATAAGCCGGCGTGCCGGGCGGAAATACTCGCGGCGATTGAAACGTACCGCGCCGGCTTCTTCGTCGAGGAATACATTGATCCCGCCCGGATACGGTACTCGAAGAGCACCGCGGGGAGAACGCGTCCTTGCCATCCCTTCTCGAGAATCGAAAGCCAAAGATCCCAATCCTGCATCGCCGCAAGGCTCTCGCAGTAGCCTCCGGTGTCCACCCATGCCTGACGCCGGAAGAGACTGACGCCAACCGCTTCGTTGCGGGCCAACATCTCCGGCAGGCGGACCTTTGTATAGCGGTACGTCCCTTGCTCCTCATCGAACAGTGTGTAGAAGCAACTCACAAGACCGGCGTCCGGGTCCTGGTCCAGAACCGCAACCGACTGTTCCAGGTAGGTCGGACGAAGCCGGTCGTCCGCGTCCAGGCAACAAATGTAAGGCGCTGAAGTTTCCCTGATCCCCAGGTTTCGGGCGGCCGGCAGCCCTCGGTTTTCGGTGCGAATCACCTGCCAACCGTCGCGGGCGAGCGCATCCAACCGTGCCACAGTATAGGCATCCGGCGAGCCATCGTCCACGACAACCGTCTCTATGTCCTTCAGGGTTTGGTTGCGCACACTGCACAAAGCTTCGTGTATGTATTCACCGAGATTGAAGCAAGTGACAACTACCGCAGCTCTGGGGCTTGCCGGCTTCGGCGGAGCAGGCAGGGAGCGGAACCAGATTGCCCGGTGCTCGGGCGGAGCCGTTGGCGGAATCGCCCGGTCCTCGAGGTGAAATCCCAGAGCAGGTACTCTGCGGAAAGTCCATGACCCGGGAGACGGCAGGTCTGTGCCTAACGTCCTTTGGATGGTATGCAAGGCCACCAGGCGGAACCATGTCGACCAAAGATCGCTATCCCGGAGCCTGGCCTCCATTGCGGGCCAGCTTCCGAAGCAGTAAGTGCCATCGTGGTCTACCTTCGCATAAGGGAAACCGCCATCGTCCCGCTGCATGTTCCAAATAGCCCAAAAAGCGCGGGTGAGCGCCATCCGGGTTTCCCGCGTGAGCTTGCCGGTGGCGCGCACCGCACAGCAGAGCAGATCAACCACATCCAGGTCTTCACAGGCGCCGCCCCCTCGAGATGGGCCAAACAGCCCGTCTTCCTGCTGGAGTTCAAGGCAGGCGGCCTGAATTTTCGACCAACTCCGTACCGGCCTTCGGGCGTAACGGTAGAACGGCACAAAGTGATAGGCGCCGGCAGCAGCATTCAGCAGTGACGCGCCACGGTTGGTCCCCCAAAGCCCTGTGACTGGATCTTGTTGCTCGTCCAACCAGTCCAGGACGCAGTGGTAGCAGTCGGCCGCCCACTTCGCTTTCTCCCACTTCAGAGCAAAGAGATAGCCGGAAAGCAGATGCATGACGCGGTTGCTTTCCAGCCACGGGTTCGAAAAGTCCAACTCCTCCAACCATCCCCGAACTGCGCGTTTATCCTGTAAAGCGTTCAGAAAAGAAAGGGCATGCCTGGGCTGCTGCTGCAGGGCGTCCAGCGCGTGCAGAGCAAAGTAAGTGGTCACTCCATGGAAATAACTTTCGTCGTGCTGCTGCCCGCGGAGAGGGATCAAGCCGGCCAGTGGCTCAAGAAAAAGCCCGGTTCCGGCGTCCTGGGCAGACAGCAGCAATTCCGCAGCCTCGGCAGGAACCGCAGGCAACTGCTGAAGCCCCTCTGCCAGGAGCACTCCTAATGCAGTGGATGTCACCGTCACCTGCCCATTCTTTGTGAACTGGAATCCCGCCTCGGATTTCACCTGTTCCAGAGAAACCAGGGCTCGTTCATGAACGCCGGAATCCGTCCAGCGGATGGTGGGCAGGCCGCTGGACTCCTGACGCCGCCTGCCCGCGTAAAGCAGCACGGGCGAATCCAGGCTCCTGTCCACCGTCATTTCCACACACTCGAAGCTGTGCTCCAGCAGTTGCCCGATTTCCTGTTCCGAAAACTCAACAAGGTGCCATGGATTTCCGGAATGCCGGCCGTTGTTTCTGAGAGGCGTCGACAGAACAAGCGTGCCTCCAGCCCGCAACACCCGATAACATTCCTGCAGAAGCTCCGCTGCCGCCCCTGCCGGGAGGTGCTCTATCGCCTCCAGGCAAACCACCACATCGAAGGCCGCTGGGGCAAATGGCAAAGACTGCATTTCTGCAGCCACCACCCGGTCGCCAAATTCAAGCCTTCGAGCCTCCCGCAGTGCTTGCTCGGATACGTCTACCCCCGTTACAGACCGCGCTCCGTACAGATGGATCCAACCCCATCCGGTTCCGCACCCCACATCCAGCACGTCGCGTCCCCGCGCATAACCCGCCCCGAAGCGGTAGCGCTCGTGCATTTTTTGCTCGTAGATGGTCCCCTGGAACCCCAGGTCCTCCGGATGCGCTCGCTCAGCCATTTCTTGCTGCGTCTCGCCCGTCTCTACCAAGCCCTCGGGCTGGTTACTGACGCGCGTGGCATTCTATAGGGTGACATGCTGCAACGAATCTTGCTTATCTTGATTCCTGGCGCGCTGCTGCTCTTCTCTCAGTCTCAGCCGCCTGCGGCGCCTTGGCGGGACAGCGAAGTGGTGGAGCCTGCGGCGCCTTGGCGGGACAGCGAAGTGGTGGAGCCTGCGGCGCCTTGGCGGGACAGCGAAGTGGTGGAGCCTGCGGCGTTGGCGGCGCGCCTCAATAAAGGGGAAAAGCCTGCCATGTACTTCGTGGGGCCGGCTGTCATCTGGCGCGCCAATCATATTCCTGGCTCAGTCAATACCGGCATGGCTTCCCGCGAACCCGGCCTAGAAGCTCTGGTGGCGGCAGTTAAGCACAAGCCTAAGAACGCTGAGATCCTCATCTATTGTGGCTGCTGTCCCTGGGACGTTTGCCCAAACATGCGCCCTGCCTACGCCCGGCTTCGGAAGGAAGGCTATACGAACATCAAGGTCCTCAAAATCCCGACTCGTCTTTCTGAGGACTGGAAAGCCAAAGGCTACCCCACCGCCACCGGCGAGTAGCTGTCAGTCCTCCATCTCTGATTTCTTGACGTGTAACCAGGACTTGAGCGCCAACGCGGCAAAGAAGATCATCAGCCCGGTACGCCAGTGGCCATCGAAGCTGGCCGCAGCCGCCAGAGCCAGAACAGCATAAGCGGCGAGCGCCCGATACAGACGCTTTCGAAGCGGGGAGAGGCCTGGTTCTGGTTTCATCGCGGCATGTTGTAGCTGAAGACCAGTTGCAGCCGGATCTCCGTGCCCTTGAACTCAGGCGGTAAGGGAGGGAAAGGGTTGGAGGCGCTGATGCCAGCTACCGCAGCACGGTCCAGTGCATCGGTGCCGGAAGGTGATGCGATCACCAGCTTGGGGACGCGCCCGCTCGTGTGGATCGAGAACTGAACGGCCACGCGGCCTTGCCGCCCCAGCCGCGCACTCTCAGGAATCACAGCCATCCAGTTGCGCTTCACCGCCGCCAGCACTTGAATCATGTAGGGCCGGAAATCCACACCCTGCGGGTCGCTTAACAATTCGAGGGTTCCGAGATTCTGCAGCGGGCGCCCCTGCAGATTCAACGGGTCGCTGTACCCGCCGGCGCCGGCGCCAATGTCGCCCACCATCAGCCCGCGTCCGGCTCCAGCCCGTGCCACCTGCCGCACCGCCTCATCCACATTGGCGCGCGGCGGTTGGAGAGTCGGCGTCCCCGGCTGCTTCGTGGACCCCGGACTTGGCGTGCCCAGCTTCTCGAATGCCAGTTTGGGTGGCTGAGGCGGGGGCGGCTCGGCTTCCCGAATCCGTGGAACGGGCGCGCTCGGGGGCAGCGTGCCCAGTGGGAGATCCAAGCCAGGCGCCTCCACCAGGCGTGTCTCCTGTTTCGCGCTCTGGGGTGGCGGCTGAAAGATGGGCGCCCCAGGCGGCGGGCCGCCGGGCCTGGGCCGGGCAGGCGCCGAGCGCACCTCCGGGCGGGGCATGAGTGAGGCCAGGTCCACCTCCGCGGCAGGCTTGCCGGTCTGCGCTTCGCGCTGGGTGAGTTGCAGATCCTGAATGCGGGGCGCCACCAAGGGCGTTGCTCGCCTCAGGTCTGCCACGACACGGGGTGCTTCCGGCGATTGCCGCGCTGGATCGGCGGGCATCCACACCGCGCCAACGGCCAGCAGTAGGTGCAACGTAATGGATCCGGCAGCGCTCCAGCGCCTTCGCCATCCCTCATCTGGATCGCGCCAGTCCAGCAGAAGCTGGATCTCTTCCTGGTCTCCATGCCAGTAGCGCTGGAATGCCTCGAGCATGCCTCTCTTGGATTTCTGACGTCGCGGGGGGCGCGAAGTTGCGGATTTAGCGGCGGAGCGTTCGGGAGACTACCGCGGCGTGCTCTTCAATTTTATCAAGGATGAGCCGGGCAGCCTCCAGCGCGCGCGTGGCCGCTGCGCCATCCACCTCTGGTTGGTGTTCTCCAGCCAGGCACGCGAGGAAATGGGAGAACTGCAGCGCCAGCGGCTCCGCCTGCTGCACCGGCCTGGGTGTCACCTGGACCTGCCGGGTGGCGGTGTCCACCCCGATCACCACGCAATCCTGGCGCGCATAATCGATCGAGACGTACTGCCCGGGCTGGAATAGCCGCAGCTTGCGGACCCGCTCTGTTGAAACTCGGCTCGCCGTCAGATTGGCAATGATCCCGCCCGGAAACGACAACCGCACGTTGGCGATATCCACCTGCGGCGAAAGGATGCGAATGCCGGCCGCGCGGATCTCTTCCGGGAACGAACCCGTCAGCGCGAGCACGATGTCAAGATCGTGGATCATCAAGTCCGCTACCACGTCTACGTCCAGGCTCCGCGGCGTAAACACACTCAGCCGGTGCACCTCGAAAAACAGCGGAACGGTCAGCACGCTTCGCAACGCAGCCACCGCAGGGTTGAACCGCTCCAAATGGCCCACTTGCAGCACCCTGCCGTACTCCCGCGCAGCCCGGGTCAGGCGGTCAGCCTCTTCGATGCTCGCGGCAATCGGCTTTTCCACCAGAACATGCAGCCCCCGGGCCATCAATTCGAGGCCCACCTCGCAATGCGCCGTAGTCGGCACCGCCACGATTGCGGCATCGGCTTCAGCGGCCATTTGTTCCAGGCTGACAAAGCGGGGACACTCGAACTCCGCCGCCGCGGCCGCCGCGCGGTCCGCCTGAATGTCGAAAACGCCGCTCAGCACTGCACGCCCGGACTGCCGGATGACGCGCAGATGATTCCGTCCAAAGGCCCCCGCTCCCACGACTGCTACACGGGGCATCGCCATGTCACCCATCTCAGTCTCCCTCCGGCGGCACGCCGAGAATGGCGATGCGCGCCTCGCCGGCCAAAGCCAGCATTTCTTCACGGTCCAGCAGCAGGGTGCGGCCTGCGTCCACTGACAGAGCCGTGGCTCCCGCCTCCACCATGGTCTTGATCGTCCCAGGTCCCGCTACAGGCACGTCGAACAGCAGATGCCCTCGCCGCCGCGATGCCTTCACGAGGCGCAGCGGCCGCCCGTTCACCAGGGACGCCGCCCGCAGCAGCATGGCGTCGGTGCCCTCCATTGCCTCGACCGCCACACAGGCGCGTTCGCACACCGCGACGCTCTGGCCCACATCGAAGGCGGAAAGGGCGTTGGCAACGCGGCGCCCGTAGTCCAGGTCCTTCCGTTCATCATCATCGGGTTTGCGCCGGGAGATTACGCCCTTCGGGGCCAGCAGGGGCTTCAACAAGCGGGTCGAATCGGCCAGGCGGATGCCCTCTTTTTCCAGTTCGGCCTGAACCCCGCCGATCAGCGCGTCTGTATTCCGCGCCGGCAGCGACGCCAGCAGTTTGAAAAGCCGGAGATCGGGCCGCAAACTGGAAAACAGACTCGTGTGCTTGACTTGCCCCGCCATGATGACTTCCCTGATGTCCTGGGCCTTCAGGATCTCGATGAGCTTGCCAAGTTCGGCGATTGTGATCCAATGTACGGGCAGCCCAAAGGACTCCACCTCTGGCGGCGCGTTGTCACGCAATGCCACCACGGTCACCTCGTGCCCGAGCTTCACGGCCTCCCCCAGCGCCAGCAAGGGGAACCGGCCGCTGCCCGCAATCAGCCCATACCGCATTTACTTCACAAATCCACGCGAAGAAGCCTGGATGAAATCCAGCAATTCCTCGAGTTCCGGCGAGGAAGCCACTTCCTGCCGTATGCGCTCAATCGCTTGCGAGGTGTTCAACCCCGAGCGCGTCAGCAGCCGGAAACTCTTCTGCAACTGGTCCACCACCTCCGGGGCAATCCCACGCCGCTCCAACCCTACTTTATTCGCCCCAAATACCCGCGCCTCGCGTTCTGTCACGGTAAGTGAAAATGGCAGCACATCCTGCGTGATCACCGAGTAGCCTCCGATATAGGAGTGGCGCCCGATGCGGCAAAACTGGTGGACGCCGGTGAATGCGCCGATGCCCGTGTAGTCGCCGATCACTACGTGGCCAGCCAGCGTGGTCCCGTTCGCCAGGACGCAGTGATCGCCGATAAGCACATCGTGCGCCACGTGCGCATACGCCATCAACAGGTTATCGTCCCCGATTTTCGTGAGCGCGCCGCCTCCGGCGGTACCCCGGTGGATGGTGACAAACTCGCGAATCCTATTCCCGTTGCCAATCCGCGTTTCCGCCCGCTCGCCCTGGTACTTCAAATCCTGCGAGGCCACCCCTACGGTGGAGTAGGGGTAGAACAGGTTGTCTTCTCCAATCCAGGTAGGGCCTTCCACGTAAAGATGGGCCATCAACCGGGTGCGCGCTCCGATCTCCACTTCCGCGCCAATGATGCAATAGGGACCGATTTCCGCATCGGGGTGGATCCGCGCTGCGGGATCGATGATTGCCGTTGGGTGGACAGCCAAAAGCCCCCTCCTTGGGGAGTTTACCGGTCGCGGTCCACGATACTGCAAAGCACCGTGGCCTCCGCCACGATGCTATCGCCCACCTTGGCCGTGCCGCGCGCCTTCACCACCGAGGGCTTGCGGCGCAGGATCTCCATTTCAATGCGCAAGGTATCGCCCGGAAGCACCGGCTTGCGGAACTTCGCCTCCTCGATAGAAGCGAAAAATACAAGCTTCTGTTCGCGGTTCTCGATCCCCTGCAGCGCCAGCACGCCTGCCACCTGTGCCATTGACTCCACGATCAACACTCCGGGCATGACGGGGAAATTTGGAAAATGGCCAGCGAAAAATGGCTCGTTGGCAGTGACGTTCTTAATGCCCACCACGCGGTCTTCGCTGATTTCCAGAATCCGGTCCACCAGCAGCATCGGATAGCGATGCGGCAGTATCGACCTGATGTCTACGTTCTCCAAGGCGGGCATAACAAAAGGTTTATTGTAACAGTCATGGAACGCGTGCTGCCTTGGATGACGGATCGCCAACCTCAGATCATTGCCTTGCTGCGGGCCATGGTTGAGTGTGAATCTCCAAGCGGCGATCACGCGGCGCTTGGGCGCATGGTGGACCTGCTTGCCGCGAGCGCAAAAGGATTGGCCGGCAAATCCAAAGTAGTGCGCCTGCAGAGCGGACCCGCCCTGCTGCTTGACTTCGTGCTGCCAGGCCCCCGGCGCCGCGTGGGTCCGCGCGTTCTTGGCCTGGGCCATGTGGACACCGTTTGGCCCGTTGGTACGCTGCATTCCATGCCGTGGCGGGAAGCAGATGGCCGGCTGTGGGGCCCGGGCGTGCTGGACATGAAAGCTGGGCTCGCATTCTTTCTCTTTGCCATGCGCGCTCTTGTGGAACTGGACATCCCTACACGCGTGCCGGTGAGCCTGTGGGTGGTGCCCGACGAGGAGACGGGCAGCCGTTTCTCGCGCCCCCGCACAGAGGCGCTGGCACGCCAAAGCCGCGCGGTCCTGGTGCTTGAGCCAGGCACCGGACTCGAAGGCAAGCTGAAGACAGCGCGCAAGGGCGTGGGCGACTACACCCTCCGTGTACAAGGAAAGTCCGCCCACGCCGGCGTGGATTTCGAACAAGGGGCCAGCGCCATCCTCGAATTGGCCCGCCAACTTGTGAATGTGGCCGGCTTTACCAACCTGCAAAAGGGCATTACCGTCAATCCAGGCGTAATTCGGGGTGGGACTCGCAGCAATGTGGTGGCCGCCGAGGCTGAAGCCGTGGTGGACGTTCGCATCCTGCGCATGCGCGAGGCCGCCGTCATCGATCAGCGGTTCCGGAGACTCCGTCCCGTGGACCGCCGCTGCACCCTCACCGTCACCGGCGGCATCAACCGCCCCCCCATGGAGCGGACCTCCGGGGTTGTGAAGCTGTTCCGTGTCGCACAGACGCTGGCCGCCAAGCACCTGGGCCAGCGCCTGGAGGAGTCGTCTACCGGTGGAGGTTCGGACGGCAACTTCACCGCAGGCCTCGGCGTTCCGACACTGGACGGCATCGGCGGCGTGGGCGAAGGAGCGCACGCGGCGCACGAGTCCATCCTCGCCGGCCGCATCGCCGATCGTACCGCTTTACTCGCTCTGCTGGTGGCCCGCCTGGCGGGCAGTTGAAACCGCGCCTCCTCGCAAACTCTGGGACAATAAGAGGTTGGGAACCGTCCAATGGTCAGCACGGGTATCTATTACGCCTTGGGATTAATCGCCGTTGGCGCAGCTCTGGGCTGGTGGTTGCATCCAGCCGCAGCCTTCCCATTTGTGATCCTCGCCTTGTTCTGCCTCTGGTTCTTCCGCGATCCCGACCGCGAAATCCCCAAGGGCCCAGTCGCCGTTTCCCCCGCCGATGGAAAGATCGTGCTCATCAGGCATCGTCCCGAGAACACAATGGTTTCCATCTTTCTCAACATTTTCGATGTCCACGTAAACCGTGCCCCCATCGCCGGCAAGATCGTGGCCGTGGATTACACCCCGGGCAAGTTCCTGGTGGCCAGCAAGGATGAGGCCAGTTACGAGAACGAACGGAACCGCATCAGTATCGACGGAGACCACACCCTGGTTTCGTTTTCGCAGGTGGCCGGACTGATCGCCCGCCGCATCGTCTGCTATAAGAAGCCTGGCGAATTCGTGACTGCCGGGGAACGCGTGGGCCTCATCAAGTTCGGTTCGCGGGTTGACATCGAGTTCGGCCGCGAGTGGGAAGTGGTGGTCCAGGAGGGCCAGCGCGTCTCCGCCGGCAGCAGCATACTGGCCAGAAGGAGAGACCGTTGACACCCCCACGGTTGAACTTGCGGGAGCGGTTGATCGACCCCAACTCGCCCGAGCGGCGCCCCCGCCGCGCCGCTTATGCACTGCCCACGCTCTTTACGGCCGGCAACCTTTTCCTGGGATTCTGGGCGATTCTCAAGGCGGTGGAGGGGGCACTGCTGGCCCACTCCGGTGAAATGGGCAACAATCCGCATTGGGAGATGGCCGCCAAAATTATCGGTATCTCCGTCTTCCTGGACGGCCTCGACGGACGCATCGCCCGGCTAACCAATACCGCCAGCGACTTCGGCCGCGAAATTGATTCGCTCGCCGACGTCATCAGTTTTGGTGTTGCGCCTGCCGTTTTGGCGGTGGTGTGGGGCTTCCTGTGGATGGACCACAGTCTGCCCGGCCCTATGCGGCACTACATTTTGCAGGCCGGCTATTTCGTTATTTTCTGTTTCGTGTTCTGCGGCGCCGCGCGGCTCGCCCGCTTCAACATTGCTGTGAATCCGGTTCCGCGCAACCCCGGCCGGCCCGACCGCAAGTACTTCGTCGGACTGCCGATTCCTGCTGCTGCCGGCATGGTCGCCGCGGTGGTCTACGCCGCCAATTCCGCGCCCCTCGTGGGTTGGATCTGGGTGGCGCTCTGGATCGCACTGCTCGGCATCCTCTCCGCCCTGATGGTGAGCACCTGGCGCTACCGCAGCTTCAAGGATTTCAGCCTGGTGAGTCCCCGCAGCCCGTTCTCTATCGTGCTGCTCGGCATGGTGATTTATTTGATTCTAAATTTCTCGCAACCCGTGCTGTTGGCGCTGGCCACCACCTATGTGAGCAGCGGCATCCTCGTGAGGATTGGCGGCATGATCCGCCGCAGATCGCATAGCACGCCGTCAGCGCAAACTGAGCAGCCTGCCGGATGAGCACACCAGTCAAAGCCAGATGGGTCGTGGCCGGAGGGGAAACTCTCCTGGGCAAGGAAGTGGCTGATCTCTGCGCGGAACGTCAGTTGCCGGTCACTGTAGTTCTGGCTGGAGAGGGCCCCGGCGGCGTGCGTCCTTTGGTGGAAGCGGGCGGCGAGGCGGCCTTGCTCGAGGAACTGACGGCGGACACTCTCGAATCGGCCTCGGCTCTTTTTCTGGCAGGCGCCACGGAACCTTCGCTCGGTGCCTGTGCTCTGGCCGCGCCCCTGGGCGTTCCGGTGGTCGATCTCACAGGCGCGTTGCGGGATGACCCCCGCGCCCTGGTGCGCGCTCCGGCTTTGGAAACCGGCATCGTGGACGGTGCTGCCGTGCATGTTGTGGCTCATCCGGCCGGAATCGCCCTGGCGCGCATCCTCCAGTTGGCCTGCGAAACCAGCAAGCCTCGCAATGTCGTGGCCCACGTCTTCGAGCCTGCCAGCGTCCGGGGGCGCGCCGGCGTTGACGAGCTGCACCAACAGACCATCAACCTGTTTAACTTTCGCCAGCTGCCCCGAGAAGTCTTCGACGCACAGGTGGCGTTCAATTTGCTGCCGAGATTTGGCGGGCAAGCTTCGCAGAGCATGGAACAGTCCCGGCGCCGCGCGGAGCGTGATCTCCTTGCACTACTACAGCCTCTGCGTCTGCCCCGCCCATCCCTCCGCTTTCTCCACGCACCCGTGTTTCATGGCTACTGCTTTTCTCTGTGGCT
This sequence comes from uncultured Solibacteraceae bacterium, assembly GCA_964460395.1. Classification (GTDB taxonomy): domain Bacteria; phylum Acidobacteriota; class Terriglobia; order Bryobacterales; family Bryobacteraceae; genus CAYWQS01. The sequence continues at coordinate 146,208 of CAYWQS010000006.1, forward strand.
CGACTATGAATCGCGTCCCGCCATCGAGGCGCTGGAAGAGGCCCTCCGGCAGGGCGGCGTGGATGTGCGCACTGCGGATCTCGAACCCGCTTCGAATGCCGGCGTGGCTGGCCAGAGCGGCCTGACGGTCTCCGATATCGCGGAAGATCCCGCCAGCCCGCACAGTCTCTGGCTGTGGGCCGCCTGTGACAACGTGCGCACCGTGGCCGAAAACGGCGTCCTGGTGGCCGCGATGTTTCTTGGCGGGATGGCCCGGGCATGAACCGCATTGCAGGTTGGGCCGTCCTTTGCGCGGCGTTCGCAGGCGGATGCGGCTACCGCGTCGGCAGTGGCGCGGATTTGTTGCCGAAAGATCTCAAGACCATCGCCGTCCCTGCCTTCGGGAACAACACCACCCGCTACAAATTGACTGAGCGGCTGCCCAGCGCCATCAGCCGCGAACTCATCTCGCGCACCCGGTACCGTGTCGTGGCTGACACGGGTGAAGCGGATGCCATCCTCCTGGGCACCATCAGCAACGTCATGTCGGGCCCGACGATCGTTGATCAGGCCAGCGGCCGCGCAGCCGGCATTCAGATCTATGTCTTCATGAACCTCACCCTCACCGACCGCCGGACCGGCCAGGTGCTCTACACCCGGCAGGGCCTCGAAGTGCGGCAGCGTTACGAGGTTTCTATTGAGCAGACTCCCTACTTCGACGAAAGCGAGGCCGCGCTCGACCGCCTTAGCAAGGAAGTGGCACGCCAGGTGGTGAGTTCCCTGTTGGAGGCGTTTTAGCCTATGTCGCCTGAACAGTTCCTCGGCGCGCTTCGCTCCGGGAAACCGGCCCCGGTTTACCTGTTCCTTGGGCCGGAAACCTACCGCCGGAACCTTTGCCGGAAGGCGCTCATCGAATACGCGCTGCCGGAAGAACTCCGCGAAAGTGGCTTCACCCGGCATGACCTGGGCGAGATCACCTTGCAGGAAGTAATGGATGACGCGCGATCCCTGTCTCTCTTCGCGTCGGACCGGGTGATCTGGGTCTCCGGCGCGGAAGCAGCTTTACCCCGCGGACGCAGCTCGAGCGGAGACGAAGAAGCAGGGACAGGCGATAACGAACCCATCGCCCAATATGCGGCAGACCCGACGCCCGGCACTGTTCTGGTTTTTGATTGCCAGCGATATGAGCTCGAGGGCGAAGACAAAGCGCGTACCGAGCGTGTACGCAAATTCTATGCTGCCATCCCCGCCGTCGTGGAATTCGCCCGGCTGGATTCCGCAGGCGCCCGGACGTTTGCGTCCCAACTGGCATCGTCGCACAACCTCCATTTCGCCCCCGGCGCCCTGGATCTGCTGGCTGAGGCTACGGCCGGCGACTCCGGCCGTCTGGCCTCAGAAATCGAAAAGCTGTCGCTGTTCTGCGGGCCCCAGGGGGGAACGGTAGGTCCGGAAGAGATTCGTGCGCTCGTGCCTGATGCGGCGGAAACGACAATTTTCGCCCTGGTCGACGCCTTGGCCCATCGTGACCGCTCCGACGCGCTGTTGCTGCTGGACCGGCTGGTGCGTGAGGGGCAGTATCTGCCGCTCGCCCTCACGTTTCTGGGAGGCATCTTTCGTCAGGCGCTCATCGCCCGCGAAAGCAACCTTCGATCCGCACGCGACATCATGAACCACTTCCGCGGGCTCGGGATTCCCATGTGGTTCGCTAAAGCGGAGCAGGTTTCCACCGCGGCAACGCGCTTTCCGAAGAACAAACTGGAAGAGGGCGTGGATCTGCTGTTCCGGGCAGACCGCGACCTGAAAGGAACGAGGCCCGATGACCGGTTGGTGTTAGAGGATTTCGTGATGCGGCTCACCGCATCGTAGGATTTCGGGAACGGCTTGCTTACTGGGCGGCAGGAGCCTGCGTCATCGCCTTCAGACGGGCGGTGAGGCGGCTCTTGTAGCGGGAGGCTGTGTTGTTCTTGATAATGCCCCACTTCGCCGCACGGTCAATCATCGAATACGTGGCGGGTAACAGTTTCGCGGCGGTATCCACATCCGTGCCTGCCATCGCACGGCGCATCTTGCGAATCGCGTGACGCAGGCGGCTCTTCCGCATCTTGTTGACGGCAGTGCGGCGCTCAGTAATGCGCACACGCTTCAGCGAGGAAAAATGATTCGCCATACTCTGTAAACGGAAATCTCCCTGGACTTTTCACTTGATAGGATAACGCAGGAGGGTGCGCGCCGTCAAAGTGCATCAAAAATCAATAACTTATGAATGGTGGCGAGTCAGTCCAAATCTCTCACCGAGAGAGGCTGCCCGCGCTCACAAGCCATCGAGTCCGTCACCCCGGCGGCGATCAACGTACAAGCCGTGGACGTCGCGGTCCGGATCGCTTCCTGCCGTGTGGCAGCAGTAGCTGTGGCGCAGTTCTTCGCCCCCTGAAAACCCATGCACACCTCCACTTTGTGGTTCCGGTTGCCGAGCATCTGCAGCGTCAGCACAGCCGCAAACCCGGCGAACAAAACAACCCCTGCTAGGATGCCAATCAGCTTTCTGTTCACGCCGCGCCTCTACTCCGTGAAGAAGTTTCCCATCACACGGAATTTCTCGTACCGCTGCTGAATTAATTGGTCCCCGCTCAGATGACGGAGTTCGTCCAGGGCAGGCAGCAAGGCTTGCTGCAGAAGTTGGGCGGCCCTGTCGTAATCCTCCTGCGCGCCATCGGCTGGCTCGGGGACGATGCCGTCAATCAGACCCAGCCGCATGAGATCGCTCGCTGTGATCTTCAGAGCCGAGGCCGCCCTTTCGCCCTTTGATGCGTCACGGTAGATGATCGCGGCGCAGCTTTCTGGAGAGATCACGCTGTAGATCGAGTTCTCCAGCATGAAGACCTTGTTGCCGACCCCCAGCGCCAGGGCTCCGCCACTACCACCTTCGCCAATCACCACCACGATGATCGGTGTGTCGAGCCGTGCCATCTCGCGCAGGTTGAGCGCAATCGCCTGCGCCTGCCCGCGTTCTTCAGCGTCAATCCCCGGGTAAGCGCCCGGCGTATCTAACAGAGTGATCACCGGACGGCGGAATTTCGCGGCCATCTGCATCGTGCGCAGAGCCTTCCGGTAGCCTTCCGGCTTGGGCATCCCGAAATTGCGATACAGCTTCTGCTTCGTATCGCGGCCTTTCTGCTGTCCGCAGATCATCACTGGCTGCCCGGCCAGGTGCCCGAATCCGCAGACAATTGCAGGATCGTCGCCGAAAGCCCGGTCGCCATGCACCTCCGTGAAGTCATGCACCAGGCGTTGGATGTAGTCCAGCGAATGGGGCCGCTTGGGGTGCCGGGCCAGCTGCACGCGCTGCCAGGCAAGGTTCGCAATGGGTTCGCCCCGCAACTGCCGTAGCTCCTGCTGCAATTCGGCCAGCCGTGCCTGGGCGCCTGTGCTGGTCATCGCCAGTTGGGCGATTTCGCGTTCCAGTTCGGCTGCGCGTGCTTGCGAGTCTTCGCTCATTCTTGGGCTTCCCACTTACGAGGCTAGCACTTCGATGGAGTCTGGACCGCAGATGCGCTCCACCTCGGCGAAGAACTCCTTGTCGGGCCTGACTTTGCTCGCCACATCCAGCAACAGAGTGAACTCGCGGGCCTTTTCCAGCCGAAGCCGCACTTCCGTCGTCCCTGGTTTGCGCTGGAAAAGCTCAGACAGCCGCTGAGCTTGCCCGTTTCCGTTGGCGTGCAGGCGCACACGCACGGAGATAATGCTGGGAAACGCTACCCTTGCGACTGACAGCGGAATAATCTCCTGCACATTCAGCTTTACCGTGCCGTCTTCTTCCGGCATGGCCCGGGCGCGCACCAGCACGGCCCGGTCTTCTTCGATCTCCTTCGCGAGCGATTCGTACTTTGCGGGAAAGCAAAGCGCTTCGAGCGACCCGGACCAGTCCTCCAGTTGCATTGACGCCCACAGCTTACCTTCCTTGTTGCGCCGCCTCTGCACGCCTGTGAGGATTCCGCAGACGGCCACTTCCGCAGCCCGCTCGATCTCCACCACGGATTCTGTGCTGTGTGTCGCCAGTTCGCTGATCTTTTCCCGGAACTCATCCAGCGGGTGGCCTGTCACGTAAAAGCCTAGGGTCTCTTTCTCGCCGCGCAGCTTCTCCGCCGGCAGCCAGTCAGGCAGGTTTGGCAGTATTCGGTGCTGTGCGGTTCCCGAACCGGGGTCAAGTAGTTCTCCGAACAACCCTGCCTGTCCGGTGGCCTTGTCTTTCTGTGCCCGCAGCCCTGCCTCCATGCAGTCCTCGATTACGCCGAACAATTGCGCTCGCGTGCCTGGGAAGCTGTCCATCGCGCCCGCGCGGATCAGGCTTTCGATCACTCTCCGGTTCATCGCCGCCGCCTCAACCCGCTCGCAAAAATCGTCCAGGCTGGTGAATAATCCGCCTTCAGTGCGGGCGCGGACAATCGCCTCCACATGTCCCGCGCCCACGTTCTTTACCGCGCCCAACCCAAAGCGGATGGCGGCCCCATCCGGCGTGAAAGAGAAATCGGACTTGTTCACGTCCGGCGGCAGAACCTTGATGTCCAACGACCGGCACTCGTTGATGTACTTCACCACTTTGCTGGTGTTGCCGGTTTCCGAGGTCAGTAGCGCAGCCATGAACTCCACCGGATAATGCGCCTTCAAATACCCGGTGAGGTACGCCAGATAGCCGTACGCCGCAGAGTGCGACTTGTTGAATCCGTATTCGGCGAACTGCGCGATCAAGTCGAACAGCTTCTCTACTTTTTCCTTTGGGAACCCCCGGGCCACGGCGCCGGCGATGAACGGCGCCTTCTCAGCGGCCATAATCTCCGGCTTTTTCTTGCCCATGGCGCGCCGCATTAAGTCGGCTTTGCCCAAGGAGTAGCCGGCGATCTGTTGAGCGATCTGCATCACCTGTTCCTGGTAAAGGATGATGCCGTAGGTTTCCTCCAGGATCGGCTGGAGCGCGGGCAGTTCATAAACCACGCGCTTGCGTCCATGCTTCCGGTCGATGAAATCGTCCACCACCCCACCCTTGATGGGGCCCGGACGATAGAGCGCATTCAGGGCAATCAGGTCTTCGATCCGGTTCGGGCGATATCGCCGGAGGACGTCTTTCATGCCGGACGATTCGAACTGGAAAACGCCAGAAGTCAGGCCTTCCGAGAAGATGCGCTCGTACGTCGCGGCGTCGTCCAGCGGCAGTTCTTCAAGCACCACCTTTTCGCCGCGCGTCTTCGCGATCAGCGCCAGCGCCTCCTCCACGATGGTCAACGTGGTGAGGCCCAGGAAGTCCATCTTCAACAGGCCGAGCTTCTCGAGCCAGGCCATGTCGTACTGCGTTACGATTTCGTCTTTGTTGGTCTTGTAGAGCGGAACCAGTTCCTTGAGCGGCTGAGGTGAGATCACCACCCCAGCCGCATGCACGCTGCAATTGCGCGCCATCCCCTCCAAACGCAGTGCGACATCGATCATCTCCTGGTAGCGCGGGTCTTTCGCCGCAGTCTCTCGAATGGCGGGCTCTACTTTGAGCGCCTCTTCCAGCTTGATGTTGAGCGGCTGCGAAGGCACCAGCTTCGTCAGGCGGTCCACGTCGTTGAAGGCAATGTCTAGGGCTCGGCCAACATCCTTCAGCGCCTGTTTTGCACCCAACGTGCCGAACGTGATGATCTGCGCCACCTGGTCGCGCCCGTACTTCTCCGTAACATACCGGATCACCTCGCCGCGCCGGTTGGTGCAGAAGTCGATGTCGATATCGGGCATGCTGACGCGCTCCGGATTCAAAAAGCGCTCAAACAGCAGGCCGTAGTGCAGCGGGTCGACATCTGTAATGCCCATGCAATAGCTCACCAGCGAGCCGGCCGCCGAACCGCGTCCCGGCCCCACCGGAATCCCTGCCGACTTTGCATACCGGATGAAATCCCAAACAATCAGGAAGTAGCCGGAGAATTTCATCTGCTGGATGAGCGCAATCTCTTCTTCCAGCCTCTGGACATACATCTCGAGCGGATGCTTTAATTGTCCGCGCGCGGCCAGGGCTTCCAGCCGGCCCCGCCGCTTCTCGAACCCCTGCCGGGCAACGTAGGCAAAGTATGTGTCGATGGTGTGGCCGCCCGGCACGTCAAACTTCGGAAAGGGATTCTGCACCTGCTCCAGCTTGAGCTGGCAGCGCTGTGCGATCTCCCAGGTGCGGTCCAGGGCCTCCTCCACCTCGCCGAAGATCTGCATCATCTCGGCGCGCGATTTCAGGAAGAACTCCTGTGAGGAGAACCTCATCCGCTTTTCGTCGGTCACCAGCTTGCCGGTCTGAATACAGGTGAGGATGTCCTGCGCTTTGGCGTCGGAGTGTTCGAGGTAGTGCGTATCGTTGGTGGCCACCAGCGGGATGCCGGTATCGCCTGACAACCGGTAAACGCCCGGCATGGCCTTCCGGTCCTCTTCCAACCCGTGCTCTTGAATCTCGAGGAAGAAATTCCCCGCGCCGAACATGTCCTGATACTCATGTGCCAGCCGGCGCGCTTGATCGTAGTCGTCGCGCAGCAGCGATTCGTTAATGTCGCCCTTCAGGCAGGCCGACATTGCAATCAGACCCTTGCTGTGCTGCGCCAGCAGGTCTTTGTCTACCCGGGGCTTGTAGTAGAAGCCCTCCAAGAACCCGGCGGATACCAACTGAATCAGGTTCCGGTAGCCTTCCTGGTTCTGGCAAAGTAGCACCAGGTGGTTGTACCTGCTCGTCTCGTTCTTTGTGAGCCTCGAACCCTCCGCGACATACACTTCGCACCCAATCACCGGGTGGATGCCGTTTTCCTTGGCCTTGTAATAGAACTCCACCGCTCCAAACAGGTTGCCGTGGTCCGTCATCGCCACCGCGGGCATCTCCTGCCGGGCGGCCAATTCCATCAGTTTCGAGATTTCGCAGGCGCCGTCCAATAGCGAATAGTCGGTGTGGCAATGCAGATGGACGAAGGGTTTGTCAACGGCCATGAATGAGATTACCCGCGGCGCTCCGGTGGATGGTAGGGACGGGCAGATTCGAACTGCCGGCCTACCGCTTAGGAGGCGGTTGCTCTATCCATCTGAGCTACGTCCCCACGCAAAGAACCCGCCTCTTGATTGTAGCGGCTGCTACCAGCGAGCCAAACCCTTTTTCCCGATATCCCGCCGCATCTGCATGCCTTCGAAGGAAATGTGGCTGCAAGCAGCATAGGCCTGCTGGATCGCCCCGGCCAATGTCGGCCCGGACGCCGTTACGCTCAACACCCGCCCCCCCTTCGTGACGAGTGCATCCCCGGAGCGTGCAGTGCCGCCGTGAAACACCGTCGCCCCGGCTGACCGGGCAGCTTCGAGCCCAGTAATTACGTCACCTGTGCGCACTTTACCCGGATACCCTGCTGCAGCAAGCACCACGGTGATCGAGGGGTCCCTCCGGAAATGCAGCAAGTCAGGCCGCAACGCGCCCCGCGCTGCTTGCAGCAGCAGTATTCCGAGATCTGCCTCGAACCGGTGCAGCAGCGCCTGGGCCTCTGGGTCGCCCAACCGGACGTTGAACTCCAACACCATGGGCCCGCGCTCAGTCATCATCAGCCCGGCATACAGGAATCCCCGGAATGGCGTGCCTGCCTCGGCCATGCCGCGGATCACTGGCCGCATCACACAATCCATCACGAACGCCCGCTGTTCGGCATTCAATAACCGTGAGTCCGAGTACGCCCCCATGCCTCCGGTATTTGGACCCTGGTCGTTTTCGTGGATGGTCTTGTGGTCTTGTGATGGTTCCCACGGCTCCACATGCTCCCCATCACTAATGCCGATAAAGCTGACCTCTTCGCCCGTGAGGAACTCCTCCAACACCACTTTGCGCCCTGCCTCACCTGCAAGTGCGCCGCCGAACATAGCTTGGAGGGTTTGCTCCGCCTCCGTGCGCGTTGCGCAAATCACCACACCTTTGCCCGCCGCCAAGCCATCCGCCTTGATCACGATCGGGAGCGTGAACCGATCCAAAGCGTCTACAGCCGCATCCAACTGCTCAAAAGATTCGAATCGAGCCGTTGGAATGCCTGCTGCCTGCATAAAGTTCTTGGCAAAGATCTTGCTTCCCTCTAGCCGGGCTGCGGCTGCGGTCGGGCCAAAGCACAAAAACCCATTCTTTTCAAAGAGATCGACAACGCCGTCCACCAGTGGGGCTTCCGGGCCGACGACCGTTAGATCCGGGCGAATATTATTCGCTATTTGTAGTAAATCGGAAGGAGATCCAGTCCCGGCTGGGATGCAAGTTCCCACTTCCTCGCATCCCGGATTGCCGGGGGCCACGAACACCGATCGGACAGAGGGGCTGGCCTGGAGGCGCCAAGCGATGGCATGCTCCCTGGCGCCACTCCCGATGACGAGAACCTTCACCTATTTATCTCCTTTCGCTACAATACTCTAGGATAGCCCTCCCCGAATGAAACCGCCAAACACACGTCCGCGATATGACGTTGTCGTCATCGGCGCCGGTCACGCCGGTTGCGAGGCGGCTCGCGCGTGTGCCCGCCTTGGCCTGAAAACCGCCATTGTGACCATGAATATCGACTTGGTCGCGCAGATGTCCTGTAACCCTGCCATCGGAGGGATTGCAAAGGGTCATATGGTTCGCGAAGTGGACGCGCTTGGCGGTGTGATGGGTGAGGTTGCTGATGCCGTGGGCATACAGTTTCGCCTGTTGAACACCAGCCGGGGACCTGCCGTTTGGAGTCCGCGCGCGCAGATGGACAAAAAGCAGTACCGCGTTCGCATGAAAGAGGTGTTGGAACGCGAGCCATGCCTTCGTTTCGTCCAGGCGGAGGTCGCAGCCATCGAGTACGAGCCGGCTGGACCTGGAAAGCGCCGTGTTACGGGGGTTCTTCTCAGGGACGGCCGCACTTTGCAGGCAGGAAGCGTGGTGGTCACCACGGGCACGTTTCTGAACGGCTTGGCCCATGTAGGGGAAAGCAAATCGCAGTGTGGTCGAAGCGGCGAAGCGCCCGCCAACCTGCTCGGCGATCATCTGAGATCTCTCGGGCTGCGTTGGACCCGCCTGAAGACTGGGACTCCGCCCCGCCTGGATGGCCGCACCATCGATTGGAGTTGTTTTGAATCGCAATACGGCGATGCCGTTCCTACTCCCTTTTCGTTTCTCACCCGGTCCATCGAGCGCGAACAGATTGTCTGCCACATCGCGTATACCAACGATGAGACGCACCGCGTATTGAGGGACAGCATCAACCGGTCGCCCCTGTACAGTGGAGAGATTGAAGGAATTGGCCCGCGGTACTGCCCCTCAATCGAAGATAAGGTGGTGAAGTTCCCAGACAAGACTCGTCACCAGATCTTTCTCGAGCCGGAGGGACTGGATACGCACGAAGTGTACGTGAACGGCATGTCTACGAGCATGCCCATCGACGTGCAGCAGGCAATGCTGGCCTCAATACCGGGTTTGGCAGAGGCTGAAATTATCCGTCCGGGTTATGCAATTGAATACGACGCCATCGACGCCCGGGAATTGACGCACTCCCTCGAGGTCAAGAGCATTGAAGGCCTTTTCCTGGCGGGGCAGATTAACGGCACCTCCGGATACGAAGAGGCGGCCTGCCAGGGTTTGCTGGCTGGCATGAACGCCGCGTGCCGCGTGGGAGGGAAAGAACCAGTTGTCTTTTCGCGCACCGACGGCTATGTGGGCATCCTGGTTGATGATCTTGTTACAAAAGGCGCGGATGAACCTTACCGGATGTTCACCTCCCGTGCCGAGTTCCGCTTGCATCTTCGCATCGATAATGCCGACGAACGTCTGACCAGCTTTGCGGAACGGTTGGGCCTGGCCACCCAAGAGCGCATCGCATTCCTGGAGAAGAAGCGGGAACAGAAAGAGCGGATTACTTCTCTGCTGCGCACTCAGCGTGTCGTGCCGGGAATGTTTGATGAGCTTGGATTGGGCCAGGACGATCGACCCTTGCTCGAGGTTTGGCTGCGGCGCCCCGAAGCGAGCCTGCTGCGAATCAAGCCGTGGTTGGAGCAGAGGATGGTGGAGCCGGTTGGGGCCGGGGTACTCACTACCATTGAGACCGAGATTAAATACGCAGGCTACATGCGCCAACAGGAAAACCAGGTTAAACGGTTGCTGGAGGGCGAATCCCGCCGGATCCCATCGTCGCTTCGCTATCACGGCATCCCCGGATTGAGCCGTGAGATCAAGGAAAAGCTCGAAAGGGTGAGGCCGGAGACTCTTGGGCAGGCTGGACGCATCCCAGGAGTTACACCAGCGGCAGTGGCTGTTCTGGATGTCTATCTGAGCCTTAACAGCCACACATGAAGCAGCGCGAGGAATTTGAGGCGCGGCTGAGGACTATCGGGAGCCCTTGGCTGTCCTTGACCACTCAACAGATTGGCCTTCTCTTCGGCCACTACGAAAGCCTTGTGAAGTGGAACAAGGTGATGAACCTTACAAGGGTGGATTCGCTCGAGGAAGCCGCCGTCCGCCACTACGGCGAGTCACTCTTCCTCGCTTGTCACTTGCCTAAGGGCATAGCGCGGGTGGCCGATATTGGTAGCGGGCCGGGGTTCCCCGGTTTTCCGCTGGCGGTGGCCCGGCCGGAGATTGAGGTAACGCTGGTGGAGCCGGTTGCCAAAAAGGCCGCGTTTCTCCGTGTGGCGGCCCGAATCCCAAATGTCTCGATCAAGCAATGCAGGTCGGATCAGCTCAGGGGCGAGTTCGATTGGCTCGTATCTCGCGCCGTCAAGGCAGAGGAGGTGCTCGAGGCAAGCAGCCGCCTGGGTGCTCGGGTGGCGCTCCTGGTCTCTGCGTCTGATGCCTTACTGCTGCGTGGATTCGAACAGTTGGCGTTGCCCTGGGTTGGCGGGGGAGTTTTATTGCTCTCTCGTGAGTAATGTTTCACGTGGAACAGTCCTGCACAGTCCGTCGCACCACCGTCTCTGCTAGGATGTTAACTTCCTGGGCAGGAAGCCGCTCATGGGCCGTGTCATCGCAATCGCCAACCAAAAAGGTGGGGTCGGGAAAACAACCACCGCTATAAACCTGGCCGCTTCACTGGCAGCCAACGACCTGGGGGTCTTACTCATCGACATGGACCCGCAGGGCAACTCTACGACGGGCGTGGGAATCGCGAAAGTCGATGGCCTACCCACGGTTTACCTGGGGCTAACGCAAGGGCGGCCCCTGGCCGATCTGGCCTTGGCTACTGAGTTTGAAGGCCTCTCCCTGATCCCAGCAGATAAGAATTTGGTTGCAGCAAATCTCGAACTGGTCGAGATGGACCAGCGCGAAACCCGCCTGCGTGTGGCTCTTGAGCCTATCCGGAACCTTTACGACTTCATTTTGATCGATTGCCCGCCGGCGCTGGACCTCCTCACCCTGAACAGCCTTGTTGCGGCCGACTCTGTACTCATCCCTATACAGTGCGAATTTTTCGCCCTGGAGGGTATTTCACAGCTCATTGATACAATCGACCGTCTTCGCGAGGCTCTACATCCCACCCTCGCCATCGAAGGTGTACTCCTCACGATGTTCGATGATCGTACTAATCTGACACGCCAAGTGGCCAGCGACCTGAAAGAGTTCTTCTCAGACGAAGTCTTCGAAACCGTCATTCCGCGGAGCATCCGTCTCGCGGAGGCTCCCAGCTTCGGAAAGCCTATTCTCAGTTACGACGTCCGCTCGCGCGGCGCAGAAAGCTACATCAAACTCGCCAAGGAAATCATGGAGAATGAGCAACGCAGGCGAACCACGCAAAGCACTCGGTAAGGGCCTCTCGGCACTCCTGCCTCCAAAACGCGGAGCGGCAGCGCCTGCGGCGGCTTCTGTTGCAACAGCAGCTTCTGGCTTTCAGTATGTGCCCATCGATGCAATCGAGCCGAACCCCCTACAACCCCGCTCGGTTTTCGAGCCGGAGCGGCTAAGCGAACTCGCCCAGTCAATCCGGGAGAACGGCATCATCCAGCCGATTGTGGTCCGGCGGCACCATGATCACTATCAACTTGTGGCCGGAGAGCGCCGATGGCGCGCAGCCCGTATCGCGAATCTTACCGAGGTGCCAGTCGTCGTTCAGGAGTTCGCTGATGACCGGCTGATGGAAATCACGCTCATCGAGAACATTCAGAGGGAGGATCTCAACCCCATCGAAGTCGCCCATGCGTTTGACCGCTTGAATAAAGACTTTGGCCTCAGCCATGAGCAGATTGCGCAAAGGACAGGGAAAGACCGGACGACGATCACAAATCTCCTGAGACTTCTCAAACTGCCGGGCGACGTGCAGCTTCTACTGGCCGAGCATCGGATCTCCATGGGCCATGCCCGCGCTTTGTTGGGCCTTCCTGCCCCAGACCTCCAGATCAATGTTGCGCAGCGAATCGCGGCGGAAGGCTTATCGGTCCGCCAGGTCGAGAGGCTGGTTCAGAAGATGATTGAACCCCGGGAGCCGAAGACATCTGAAGAGGTCGCAGAGGATCCGAACGTAAAGGCAGCGGTTCTCGAGTTGGAACGAGTGCTGGGAACTCGGGTACGGATCGTAGCCCGCACGGAGCAGCGTGGACGCATCGAGATCGAATACTACTCGCAGGAAGATTTGTCTCGGATCTACGAAACCATTGTCTCTCAATAGTTTACGGGAAGCGGAAGGCGGGAAATGG
>CAYWQS010000007.1:0-144643 GCA_964460395.1 uncultured Solibacteraceae bacterium
TCCAACTTGCATCCTGCCGCTACCATCGCCTGTCCCACGACGTCCTGCGGGCCGGCTGGCGCCGTCGTCGATGCCACGACCACCAAAGCCGGCGCCGTCTTCAGCATTTGCTGGATAGCCTCTGTGACTGCTTCCGCGTCCTCGACGACCGCCATGCTCAAGCGGGGCGTCAGCCCAAATCGCTGCAACTTCTGCCGGACGAAGACTTCCTGGAGCTGGCGGCCCCGCTCTCCATGCCAAGGGTCGCAATACAGTACCGAAACCGACGGGTTCCGGATCGGTCGCGCCTGCAAGATTGGGCCACGCTCCTCCAACAATCGCAGGATCGTGTTCAAGTCCCTCTCCAGAACCGCAAACGGCGCTGTTTTTAATGTGGCCACCCGAGTTCCGGCTGCCGCGTAGGAAAAGTTCGCCGCCGTGGCTGCCACGATGCTCGAGGTGCAGTTCACCTGCCGCAGTACCTCTTCGTCGACGAGCACGCAGCATTCGGCAGTCGTCATCAGGTTAGCCCGTCCGCCAGAGAGGTTGTGCACTTCCAACGATCCGCACCCGGCCGCCGTCCCAATCCGGGCGATGGCGTCCTCTTCGCCGATCTCACCGGGCTCCAATTGGACGACCCAAACTTGATCCAGTCCTTCGTTCTCAAGCCGCCGGACATCCTCAGCGGTCAGCAAGCGCCCTTTGCCAAGGAGTTTCTTGCCCCCTGGCCGGAAGATACTGCAGTAGAGAACGCGCCCTTCCGCGTTGCGGAGTTCAATATTTTCGACGCGCATTCCGAATTCTCGAAAGAAAATGAAAAAATGCAACAGGCCAGTCCGGCTGAACGCAGAACGGCTCTGACATGACATGGCAGATCTCCCCGTCTCCGTTTCACCCAAAAGTGTTGTTGAAAAGAGCCCGAGGGGCCGCACAAAAAACCGCCTCTGTCAGGACGGATTTGGGCTTATTGTCGAGCGATTGCAGGTAATTGAACGAGATTCGGGCTCAGGTGGAGATCTGACTTGGGCAATTGGAAATCTGCGCGCAGGGGTTTGAGCACCGCGATTTCGTCGCAGGCCTGGAACTTCGGGCAGCGCAGACAGTCCTTCCAGGCTTTCAGCGGAAGTTCGCCCCGGTCGATCTCACGGTAGCCCATTTTGGCAAAGAATCCGGCCACATACGTAAACGCGAACACGGCATGCAATTCGAACTCCCGCGCTTCCTCTTCCAAAGCCTCCATCAGTTGGCGGCCCGCGCCAGAGCCCTTGCGCTGCGGCGCCACGGCCAGCGAACGCACCTCTGCAATCGACGGCCCATAGAAGTGCAGTGCCGCGCAACCGACGACGGACTCGCCTTCCACCAGGACTGTGAAGTCCCTCACCCCTTCTGACAGCTCAAACTCTGTACGCGGCAACATGATGCCTTGCCGGGCATAATCGTTGATCAGCCGCAGCATGGCGGGAATGTCACGCATTCTGGCTTTGCGCACCTGCATCCTCAGCCCTCCCGCACCACGCTGGTGCCGACCGGTTCGCCCGTCAGCCAGCGTTCCAGGACACCTGGCGTCAACCCACGCGCGATTCGAACTTCTTTCACGCCGGCATCCAATGCCGCTATCGCGGCGTTGAGTTTGGCCTGCATGCCGCCGGTGGCAACTCCATCCCGGATCCATGCCTGGGCGTGCGCCGTTGTCAGCACCGGCTGCCTCTCGCCATCTGGTCCCAACACTCCATCGACGTCCGTCAGAAATAGAACCTTTTCCGCTCGCCAAGCCCCGGCGCATGCTACAGCCATCTGGTCAGCGTTGACGTTGTAAATTTCCCCTTGGCGGCCTCCCGCCACGCAGGCAACAACCGGCAGATACCCCGCATACACCAGCAAATCCAGCAAAGCCGGATCGCTTTCCCTGATCCGGCCCACAGCGCCCAAGCGGGGATCCATCAACTCAGCCAGGGCGAGGCCCGCGTCGATGCCGGTCAAGCCCACCGCCTTTGCGCCAGCCTTCCCAAGCTGCGACACGAACAGCTTGTTCACGGTGCCCGCGAAAATCTTCAGAATCGCGTCCAGCACATCCGGCGTCGTGACGCGCAAGCCATCCACAAACTCGCTGGCCACTCCACGCTCCGTCAGGTAGCGCGTCATTTGTTTGCCGCCGCCGTGCACCACTACCCATTGGTGTGTGCGCTGCCCGCTAAACACGGCCAACTGCTGGCAGATTTGCTCTCGCGAGGAAGGATCATCCAACAGCGTGCCGCCGCACTTGACGAGAATCTTCACAGCAGCCCCTCGACTTCCGGCCGCCCCAACAGCAAGTTCATGTTCTGTACCGCCTGGCCAGCCGCGCCCTTCAGCAGGTTATCGATGGCGGCTACCACCACGCACCTCCCGGTGGCCTCATCCAGCCGGAAACCGATGTCGCAGTAATTGGTCCGCGAGACGGAGGCGATGTCCGGCACCTGGCCGGGATCGAACAGTCTGATGAAGGGCTCATTCTCGTACGCACCCTCATAAGCCGACATCACATCCTGAGCCGATTTGCCCGGACACACTTGGAAATAGATCGTCTCCAGAATTCCGCGGTGGATTGGCAGCAAATGGGCGGTGAACGAGAACTCCCTCTCCTCCAAACCCGAATTCATTAATACCTCCGGCACATGCCGGTGGCCCAGGATGGAATAGGCCGAGAAGTTTTCTGTCACCTCACAGAAGTGTGTCTTCAGACTGGGCTTTCTGCCCGCGCCGGAGACTCCCGACTTGGCATCGCAGACCACGCCATGGGTCCGCTCGATCAGACCCGCCGCCACCAACGGCCGCAACGCCAGATTCGCCGCCGTGGGATAACATCCGGGATTGGAAACGAGCCGGGCTCCGGGCACACGACCACGGTAAAACTCCGGCAGTCCATACACTGCTTCCGCTAGCAACCCGGGCTGATTATGCTCCTCGCCGTACCATCGGCGGTAGCTCTCGGCTGTCCCCAAACGGAAGGCGCCGCTCAAGTCGATCACCTTCACTCCCGCCTCCAGAATCCACGGCGCCAGTTCCATTGAAACCTCCGGGGGCGTTGCCAGGAACGCAACGGCCAATCCCGCCTGTTCCAATGGTTCTTTCGTGCAGGGCAGAGTTGGAGGAACGCTCTGCCTGCGCGGCTTCACTGTCGCGGCGCTATCCGCCCGGTGTTCCAGGAGCACCGGCGAAACGTATGGATGCCCGGACAAAAGAGTTACCAGCTCCGCTCCGCTGTAGCCGCGGAAGCCTACTACCCCGGCACGCCAGTTCATAAAAGCGTCACCTGGAGAACTGGATATTTATTCATAGACATGAATAAATATAACACATCGTGCGGTCGTGTCGCGGGCCGGCTTACTTTTGCTCGGCTACCGAGCGCTCCGCCAGTTCGCCCAGAATCGGCAGCCTCACCATTTGTCCTTGCATCGTCTTGATAAGCATGAAGATCCAAGTCCCAAAGACGGTCAGCTTCAAGAGCCTGCCGAGATAGCGGACGCTCTCCAGAGAACCAACGAAGGGGCCAAATACCCAGTCGACGAACAGATAGAGAACAAAGAGATAAAGCCCCTGGAAGGCATGAAACCGAACACCGGCCTCTTCGCGGTACCGGTCCGACGCGAGGACAATGATTGAAACGATCCAGCCAACCAGAGGGATGTAGCACAGCGCAGCAGCGTTATTACCGCTCATTCCGCCCAAGAGATCGGATTTGGCTCCACCAGTTGGCGGCGGAGGAGTGGCAAACGCAGACCCGCCCGGCGCCTGCTGTTGGGCGCCGCACTGGCCGCAAAACCGGTCGGTATCGCCGACGGGTCCACCGCATTGCGTGCAGAAGGGCATCTCTCCGGTTTCCCGTAGTTTACTACGAGCCCCTGGCTCCGTAAGTTCAACGGCGGGCCTGTGATAGCCTCTTGTCATGTTGCGGTATTGCAGACGCGCCCCCGCTCTGGCGCTGCTGGCGGCTTTGCCGGCACTGATGGCTCAGGAACGCGGTCTGGCGCTCTATTTCGTTGATACGGAAGGCGGTCAAGCCACCCTGATTGTCACCCCGGCGGGCCACTCCATCCTCGTGGACGCAGGATTCCCGGGCAATGATGGCCGCGACGCAAAACGGATTCTGGCCACCGCGCAACGCGCGGGCGTAAAGGCCATCGACACCATGCTGGTGACCCATTACCACCTGGACCACGTTGGCGGCGTCCCGGACTTGGCCCCCCTCATCCCCATGAAGGAGTTCTGGGATCACGGAAGCAACACCGAAACCAGCCCGCAGGCCCAAAAACTGGAAGAGGCCTATCAGAAAGTGCTGGCGACGGGAGCCAAACGCCGCACTATCCGTCCCGGAGATGTTATCTCCGTGGGCGGCGTGCAACTGGAATTTGTCACGTCGCGTGGCGAGCGCATCCCCAAACCCCTGAAAGCCGGGGGCCAGAAGAACCCCCTCTGCGGCGAAGAACCCCGCAAGGAGGACGATCCCACGGAGAACGCCCGTTCCATCGGCTTCGTCCTGACTTACGGTGACTTCCGTTTTGTCGATCTTGGTGATCTGACCTGGAATATTGAACTTGACCTGGCTTGCCCCGACCATTACATCGGAGCTGTGGACCTATACCTCACAACACACCACGGCCTCGCCATGTCCGGCCCCAAGGCCATCGTGCATGGCCTCCGCCCGCGCGTCGCCATCATGAACAACGGTGCGAAAAAGGGCGGCTCTCCCTCGGCCTGGAGCATTGTGCAAACAAGCCCCGGGTTGGAAGCGCTCTGGCAACTCCATTACTCCCTGGCTGGCGGCGCCACACACAACGTGGATCCCCAACGTATCGCCAATGTCGAAGAAAAATGCGAAGGCAAGGGAATCACCGTCCAGGTGGCGCGAGACGGGTCTTTCACGGTCACCAACGAAAGAAACGGCCATTCAGAAACCTATCGCCCCAAGCCCCGCCTATAATCAATACAGTTTGTTCCGGCGGGGCCTCGCATGGTTCTCTCCAGTTCTGTCTACTTTGTTTTCCTGGCGGCGGTCTTTCTTCTCTACTGGCCGGTGGCTCGATTTCGCGCCGCGGGACTGGCTGTCCTGCTCTTTGCCAATTACTTTTTCTACGCCAAATGGGGGCTTTTCTATCTGTGTTTGATCCCCTGCGCGTCGATAGCCGACTATTTCATCGGCCGCGCTCTCGGCGCATGGCAGTCTCCCTCGCTCCGCCGCAGTCTGGTGACGCTGAGCATCCTGATGCATCTGAGCATCCTCGCGGCATTCAAATACATGCCGTTCCTGCTGGAAAGCTGGGGCTGGTTGCGGGGCACACAACCACCCGTCTGGCACTGGACCTTCCCCCTGGGCCTCTCCTTTTTTTGCTTTCAGTCGCTTACTTACACCATTGACCTCTACCGCCGGGACGGAAAGCCTATCCGCAGTTTGCTGGCCCACTGTGCCGCTGTCAGCTTCTTCCCCACCACGCTTTCCGGCCCTATCACACGCGTGCTGGCTTTGGCCCCACAACTGGAAAAGACGCGATCGCTCGACGCCACCGACAGCGGACGTGCCTTTTTCCGCATCGGCTCCGGACTGCTGAAGAAATTCCTGATCGCGGATTTTCTTGCCGACAACCTCGTCAACCGTGTCTTCGATACGCCCAACCTCTATTCCGGACTCGAGGTCCTGGTTGGGGTCTACGCGTATGCCCTCCAGCTTTACTACGACTTCTCGGGCTACACGGACATCGCTATTGGCAGCGCCCTCCTGCTCGGCCTGAAACTGCCCGAAAATTTCAACCGGCCCTATCTTGCATTGAACATTTCCGACTTCTGGCGGCGCTGGCACATCTCGCTCTCCAACTGGCTGCGTGACTATCTCTACTTCTCGCTGCCCGGATTGCGTTCGAAGTGGAAGGTATTCACCTATGCCAACCTGTTCGTCACCATGGTGCTGGGTGGACTTTGGCATGGCCCCAGTTGGAACTTCGTGCTGTGGGGCGCCCTGCACGGCGCGGCCCTCGCCATGCATCACGGGTGGCGCAGTTGGCGCGGAAATCCAGCGCCCTCGGCGAACTTATGGGTGCGCACCGCCTCGACACTGGCCACGGGTCACTTTGTTGTCTTCGCCTGGATCTTCTTCCGCGCTCCATCGCTGGCGGTGGCTACTGATGTGATGGCCCGCATCGCCTCTCTCACCGCCGACACGGCAAACCTCGCCGCCCCGGTGCTCACAGTGCTGGCCATTGGGCTGGCCGCGCACCTTTCGCCGCGCCATTGGCGGCAATGGACACTCGATCGCTACGCGTCTGCTCCGTTCTATGCGCAGGCTGTGGCCCTGCTCTTGCTCGTGATCGCCATCGAGTACGTCGCCGTCACAGGCGCGGCTCCATTTCTTTACACGCAGTTTTGACCATGACGATATGGCCCCGCAAACCGCTGCTTGTCCTGGTCACCCTCAGTATTCTTCTGGCCTCACCTTACTACTTGCCGCCGCTCAAGGAATGGAGCCTTTTCGAGTGGAACACTGTGCCGCTGATGTGGGACTTTCAGCCACGTGGCGAGGCCGCGTCGCTGCCTGATCCTCAGGCCCAACTCAACCTCGTTCAGGCGCCTGGCCACGCCACAGTCCGCCTGCAGGATCCTGCCAGCAGCCTCGATCCTTTCTTCGAATCTTTGCGCCGCGCCGAAGCACGGCAGAACGGGACCCTGGTGCGAATCCTGCATTACGGAGACTCCCCCACCACGGCCGACCTCATCACTGCGGACGTCCGCCAACTCCTGCAAAAGCGCTTCGGAGACGCCGGTCACGGACTCCATCTCATCGCCAAGCCATGGGCCTGGTACCAGCACCGCGGTTTCGCGGTCTTCTCGGAGGGCTGGGAGATTGCGCCTGCCACCCGCCGGGGGTTAAAGGATGGCCGCTACGGTGTTGGCGGCGTCTCGTTCTCCGGCTCCGTTGGGGCCATCAGCCGGCTGGACGCCCGCCAGACCGGCCACACCCGCCTCCGCCTTTCCTATCTGGCCATGCCGGGCGGCGGTACGGTCGAGGTGTGGGCCGGCGATGTCCGCGCCGGCACGCTCAGCACTGACGCAGAAGCCCCCATGCCCCGCTGGCAATCGTTTCCCGTCCCGGCTTCGGCTTCGCGCTTCGAACTCCGTGTGACCGGAGGACAGGTGCGTCTGTTCTGCTACTCCCTGGAGAAGGATTCGCCCGGCGTCATCTATGATTCGGTTGGCCTAAACGGCTCGTGGGCCGGGGTGCTGGCCAGCTACATCAACGAGGAGCACTGGGCCGCGGAACTTCGCGTTCTCGATCCTGATCTGGTGATCGTGAACTACGGCACCAACGAAAGCGGTTTTCCTCAATACCTCGAGACGGCATACCCAAAGGATCTCCGCCGGATCGTTGACCGGCTGCACCGCGCCCTGCCCGGCGTCCCCCTCCTGCTGATGACACCCATGGACCGCGGCCAGCGTCAAACAGGCGGCGCCATCGGCACCATTCCTGGCATTCCCCGCGTAGTGGCCACGCAGGCGCGGCTCGCTGCTGAAACCAAAGTCGCGTTTTTTAATACTTTTGAGGCCATGGGTGGACCTGGGACCATGGGAAAATGGTACGAGTCTGAACCCAGGCTGGTGTCCGCCGATTTCATTCACCCCATGCCCAATGGGGCGCGCATCGTCGGCAACTTGTTTTTCAATGCCCTGATGGACGGATACGCCCAATACAAGATCCGCTACATTCGCCGCATGGCCTCCGCGGCCGGAGGCCGGCGTTGAGCCGCTGGTGGGCCGCCGCTCTACTGGCGGCCTGTTTTTTCGGGCCTTCTGCTCTGGCCCCGGCGTCCGCTGCCGCGGCCCAAAAGACAAAGAAGAAAAGCCCTGCGAAGAAGAAAGCGGCGCGCCGCGTGCCCCCTCCTCCACGCGTTACCCCCGCCCAGCGCGCCGATGCGCGGGAGTCAGTTGAATCCCGGCTCACTGAGGCGATGGAACTCGGCATCCAGAATGCCGCCGCCCTCGTCCCGTTCTTCGAAATGCTCTACCGGCAGGAGCAGGCTCGGCAGCAGGGGGAAGCTGTCCCGCCCATCCGCGTTCTTCATTTTGGCGATTCCCACACTGCCTCTGACGACTGGCCGAATGCCGCGCGGGAAAGGTTGCAGCAACGGTTTGGCAGCGCCGGCCCGGGCTTTGTTCACGCCGGCCGCCCCTTCGCCGGTTTCCGCCGTTTCGACGCCCGAGCCTCGATGTCCCGCGGTTGGCGTACCATCGGCCTGCTGAACCGCGAGGGCGATGGCCTCAGCGGACTTAGCGGGGTCAGCATTGAGGCCGTGCGGCCCAACGAGACCATCACGCTCGAGGCCTCCGGTTCGCAACTGGAAGTGTTGTTCCTCCGCCAGCCCGGCGGCGGTCTGTTCACCGTGGAAGTGGACGGCGAACTCCTCGACACGATTGACACCGCTGGGGAGATTGGCGCCGGATTCTGGGAACGCGATCTGCCCGCCGGACGGCACCTCATTACACTCCGTACCGTCTCTGCGCAGCCCGTGCGCATTCAGGGCTGGATTCTCGAATCTCCTGGCGGCATCACCTGGGAGACGCTGGGCATCAATGGCGCCCAGGCTGACCTGCTGCTGGGATGGAATCCCAACGTTCTCAAGACCCATGTCGCCCGCCGGGACCCTTCCTTGATCGTCCTCGCCTACGGCACCAATGAAGCCCGCCGCACCGATTGGACCATTGAAAGCTACCGCGAGGCCCTGGTGCACCTTATCAGCCTGTTCCGCGAAGCCGCCCCTACCGCCTCCATTCTGCTCATTGGCGCTCCGGACCAGATGTTCCGCTACCCACGCCGGGTGACCCCGGTGGACAGGGTCAGCCCCATCGTTGCCGCCCAACGCGACGCCGCCCTCGACACCGGCTGCGCTTTCTGGAACCTGCGCGCGGCCATGGGGGGCCGGGCCTCCATGCAACAATGGGTGCGGGCCGGATTGGCTCAGGGCGACTACGTCCACCTCACCGCCGATGGCTACCGGTTGTGGGGCCATGCGCTCTCGGATCTGCTTCTGGGCCAGTACGATATCTTCCTCACCGTCCGGCGTCAGGTATTTGAAGGCTCGAACTCGAATGGATCGCCGCAACAAAATCCTTGAACTCATCTCTTCGACCGCCAAGAAGCCGGTGAACATTGAACCCGGCGAGTCACTCTTCGAATCCGGTGTGCTGGATTCCTTTGCGCTTCCCGATCTCGTCGCCGCGCTCGAACAGGAGTTTGGCCTTTCCATCCCGGACTCCGACTTGAACCCGCGCAAGTTCGATTCCGTCGAGCGCATCGAAGAATATCTCGACAGCCGCGCCTAAAATCGGACATGGCCTTTCTTCGCGCCCTGGGCGCGTATCTTCCCGCGCGTGTGGTGACCAGCACTGAGGCCGCCGCCTGGGTGGGCGCCGATCCGACCTGGATTCTGCAAGTCTCCGGGATTGAAGAGCGGCGTTTTGCCGCAGCGGACGAGCCCGTGGCCGCTCTGGGTGCGGCCGCAGCCCGCGACTGTTTGGAGCGCGCCAACCTCCCCGCCTCCGAAGTTGGCCTGCTTCTTGTCTCTAGTGGAAGCGCCGAGGCGCAGTTTCCAGGACCCGCCGCCGAAGTGGCTCATTCGCTGGGACTGGCCGGCACCCCGGCCATCGACCTTCCTATCGCCAGTGCAGGCTCGCTTTTCGGCCTCGCTCTCGCCCACCAGCTTGCCCCCGCCTACGGCCCCATTCTGGTCGTGGCGGCCGAGAAGATGTCCCGGCTGGTGGCCTACCCGCCCCAGGAACGCGGGGTCGCCGTCCTGTTCGGCGACGGCGCAGGCGCAGCCTTGGTGGACCCCCGGCGAGGCTTTCTCGAGTTCGCCGCGACCTCGCTTGGCTCGGACGGCGCCTATGCCGCCGATCTCCGCGCCGCTCATTCAGCACCTGTTGAGATGAATGGCCGCAGCGTCATCCTCCAGGCCTCCCGCAAAATCCCCGCTGCTCTGCGCGCGGTGCTGGACGCCGCGCATACCAGCCCTGCCGACGTGCACACCTTCCTCATGCACCAGGCCAATCAGAATCTCATCGACAAAGTCGCTGCCACGCTGGGCGTGGGATCTGGCAAGTTTTTCTCGAATATCCGCCGCTACGGCAATACCAGTTCCGCCTCGATGCTCATCGCGGCCCACGAATGGTGGACTGCGGGTCCGGAACTGCCTCCTGGCGCACCCGTCGCCTTCGCCGCCTTTGGGGCGGGCTTCCATTGGGGCGCGCTCCTGGCCTTTGCCCGCCCGGTAAACTCGGAATAGGGAGGGCGTTTGGGATGGAATCACGCACCTTGCGGCTCGCCATTGATGGAATGCATTGCGGAGGCTGCGTCACCCGCGTCACCAACGCGTTGAAAAAAGTGGAGGGCGTGGAGGTGCAAAGCGTGGAGGTCGGGTCCGCGGAAGTCTTGATCGATCCCGCCCGCACTGCGCCCGAAGCTGTCCTCGAAGCCGTGGAGCGCATCGGCTTCCAGGCCCGTTCCGCGTAAGCGCCCGCCTCTCGGCCATGGCCGGTACCCGCGAAGTCACTTTTCCTGTCCGCGGTATGACCTGTGCCGCCTGCCAGTCTTTCGTCCAAAAAACCCTGGAGAAGCAACCTGGCGTGGCGGGCGCCTCAGTCAATCTGCTGATGCATTCCGCTACGGTCCGGTTCGATCCCGCCGCCACCGCGATCCGCGAACTGGTGGAGGCCGTCAACGAAACCGGCTATGAAGCAGAACTGCCGCCCGCCCGCCAAAGCGTTGTCGAGGAACAACGTGCCCGGGAGCGCGAATCCCTGGCCCACTACCGCGCACTGCAAAGGCGTGCTGCCTTCGCCCTCGCGCTGGCGATGGCTGCCATGGTGCTTTCCATGCCGCTCATGCAGCATGGCGGCGACCCCTTCCTTCATCGCCTCGGCATGCTGTTGGATGCGCCCGTGCGGGCGCTCATTCCGGCAGTTTATTCCTGGCCCCACGCATTCCTCCGCTGGCTGCTGTTTACCATCACTCTGTTCGTGATGGCCACGGCAGGACGCCAGTTCTTCGTCAAGGCCTGGGCAGCGCTCCGGCACGGTGCCGCCGACATGAATACGCTGATCGCGTTGGGGTCTGGAGCGGCCTTCTTGTGGTCCGCGGCGGTCACCGTCGCGCCCGGGTTCTTTGCCACGCGGGACGTGGCGCCGGAGGTGTATTACGAGGCTGCGGTCTTCATCCTGGCACTCATTCTCGTGGGCAGCACTCTGGAGGAACGCGCCAAAATCCGGACTGCCGCTTCCCTCGCCGCGCTCGCCAGCCTGCGGCCCGATCATGTCCGCATCCTCCGCGATACCAGCGAACTGGAGATTCCGCTTGCGGAACTTCAGATTGGCGATTCTGCAGTGGTGCGCCCGGGCGAACGCATTCCCGCCGACGGTGTGGTTGTCGCAGGTGAAAGTGCAGTGGACGAATCCATGCTCACCGGCGAACCCATGCCCGTCGACAAGGGCCCCCGGAGCCCGGTGACGGGCGGCACCCTCAATGGGCAGGGCCGGCTCATCATCCGTGTGACCGCCGTCGGAGCGGAAACCATATTGGAAGGCATCCTGCGCTTGCTGCGCGACGCCCAGGGTGCGAAGCCACCCATGCAAAAACTGGCTGACCGTGTCAGCGCTGTCTTCGTGCCCGTGGTCCTGCTCATCGCCTGCGCAACGGCCGCCGTTTGGCTGGCCACCGGCCACAGCCCCACGCAGGCTTTCTCGGCCGCGGTCGCCGTGCTCATCATCGCCTGTCCCTGCGCGATGGGCCTGGCTACGCCCGCTGCTTTTCTGGCCGCTACCGGACGCGCCGCCCGCGCCGGCATCCTCCTCCGCAGCGGCGAAGCATTGGAGCGCCTGGCTCGCGCCGACACTCTGGTCTTCGATAAAACCGGTACCCTCACGGAAGGCCGCCCGGAGGTCACCGGCGCCAGGGCCCTCCGCGGGTTCTCGGAGGCAGATCTGTTGCGATTTGCCGCAGCAGTGGAATCCGCCAGTGAACATCCCTTGGCCCGGGCCATTGTCCAATACGCTGTGGAACAGGGCGTGCCTGTCCCCGCTGTCGAGGAATTTCAGGCTCTGCCTGGACAAGGCGCCCGCGGCCGCGTGGAAGGCCGCACTGTCGTTCTCGGCCGTCCAGGACTCACGGGCGCTGAGGGCGCCGCTCCAAAAAGTAACGCCACCAGCGTTTGGGTCTTCGTGGATGGCGAAGCCGTGGGCGCCATCGAACTGGCCGATCGTCCCCGTGCTGGGGCCCGGGAGGCAATCCTCGCCCTTCGCCAGGACGGCTACCGGGTGATCATGCTCACTGGCGACCAGCCGGCTCCTTCCCAGGCCATTGCCGCCTCGGTCGGCATTGAAGAAGTGCTGGCCGGTCTTCTCCCTGATGGCAAACTGCAGGCCATCGCCAACCTTCAGGGTGGAGGTTCTGTGGTGGCCATGGTGGGCGACGGGATCAACGACGCCCCCGCCCTCGCCGCCGCCGATGTCGGCCTCGCCATCGGCTCAGGCGCCGACGCCGCCCGGCTCGCTGCTGGTTTCGTTCTGCTTCGTCCCGAACTTGGCCTGGTGAGAATCGGCCTCCGTCTGGCCCTCCAAGCCGTTCGCGTGATGCGGCAAAACCTCTTTTGGGCCTTTGCTTACAACGTTTTGATGATCCCTGTTGCCGCCGGGGCCCTCTACCCCGTCTGGGGATGGACCCTCAGTCCAGTCCTGGCTGCCGCCGCCATGGCCTTCAGTTCGGTGACCGTTGTAACCAACAGTCTCAGGCTCAGTCGCATGAGCTTGTCTTAATCGCGCCTCGCGGCCTGGGGAACTTTTCCCGCCCCGTCGCAGTCTATACCTACAGATCGCCGTTCAGTCCCCGGCAGACCAGGATGCCGGGCAACCGTGAAGGCGATACAATGCTCGTGCGGAGATACCCATGCATCCGGGCCGGCACGATATTGAACACGGGGAACCATTAACTCCCCCGGACTATCCAGGTTGGGGAAGCGAAGCCAGTTTTCTGGACAGCCTGAGGTCCGGCGAGGAGCGCGCCTACGAGAGATTGCTTGAGAAATTTCAGGGGCCGGTCTACAACCTGGTGGTGCGGCTCCTGGAGGATCCGAGCGAAGCCGCCGATGTCACCCAGGAGGTCTTCCTGAAGGTATTCCGCGCGGTCGGGCGCTTCCGGAACGACAGCAGCCTGAAGACTTGGATCTACCGCATCGCCGTGAACGAAGCGCACAACCGGCGGCGCTGGTTTGGGCGGCACCGCGCCGCGGAAGTCGGCTATGAGTTTGAACAAGCGGGCCATGGCTATCTCGACATCATGCGGGACCCCTCGCGGTCCCCATACGATCTGGTGCTCAACCAGGAGTTTCATTCGGCGATCGAGCAGGCGCTCGCCGGGCTGAATCCGGTGTTCCGGTCAGCCGTCGTTTTGCGCGATATGGAGGAGCTGAGTTACGAAGAGATTGCGGACATCCTGGATGTTTCGCTTGGCACGGTGAAATCGAGGATTCTGCGCGGGCGTGAATGCTTGCGCAGAGCCTTAATGGACCAATTGGAGCCTTCGCGGGCTCTGGATCTCACGCCCCAACCTGCCGAATAAGTGGGTGGTGGGCTGGATTGGATCGTTATGGACTGCCAACAGGTCAAAGTGATGCTCGGCGCCCTGGTCGATGGGCGAGTATTGGACTCCGAGCGCCATGAGATCATGACGCACGTGGACGCCTGCGGCGATTGCGGCCTGCAACTGGCGCAATTGCATGCTGTCCGCGATTCCTTACGGAACCTGGCTGCGAAGCCGGTCCCCCCGCATCTCGCACTTTCTCTGCGTGTCGTTGCTTCCCGGGAGGCCCACCGCCGCCGCCGCTACGCTGGTTTGCAGGGTTGGCTGCGCAGTGTGGGAGAAGAGTTCCAGCTTTTCGCCAACAATCTCATGCGGCCTCTCGCGTTGCCCGCCGCCGGCGGGTTGTTTTCCGCGGTGGTGCTGTTTTCCGCCATCATGACCAACTACAGCGGCATTGTCCGGCAGCCGGCCGACGACGTGCCCACTGTGCTGGCCACCAGCGCCACGATGAAGTCCGGTCTTTTCTCGGCCGAAGAGATCCCCTCCGAGGTGCTCGTGCTCGATGTCCTGGTGGATGAGCAGGGCCGCGCCATCGACTACTCGCTGGCGCCTGGCACGGAAGCCGACTACAGTCCTGAGTTCCGCCGCCAGTTGGTGAACACGTTGCTGTTTACCCGCTTCGAACCTGCCACCGCGTTTGGCCAGCCTACGGCTACCTGGGTCAAGGTTTCCTACCGCCGTATTGATGTGAAAGGCTAACCGCGCTCCGTGCCGCGGCCCCTGGGGCAGCATTTCCTCTATCAGGAGGCGATCCTGGAAAGGATCGCCTTTGCTGTTTGCGGCGAGGATCATCCGCCGGTCATAGAAATCGGGCCCGGACCAGGCACTCTGACCGCCCACCTGCTGCCCCGAGCCAGCCACCTCACTGCGATCGAAATCGACGCCGCGCTCGCCAGCGCTCTTCGCGCGCGGTACCTCCAAGCGCCCGGCTTTACGCTCATTGAGGGAGACGTGCTGGCCCAGGATCTATCGCGCTGGGCCCCCGCAGTGGTGTGCGGCAACATCCCCTACTACATCACCTCACCCATCGTGGAAAAGGCACTGGCGCTCGGGCCCTTATTGATGCGTGCTGTCTTTCTCGTACAGCGAGAAGTGGCCAATCGCCTTGCCGCTTCGCCAGGCAACCGCGATTACGGTTATCTGAGCGTCATCGCGCAGGTTCAATGCCGGGTCCAGCGGCTGTTTGTGGTGAAACCCGCCTCGTTCCGCCCTCCGCCGAAGGTGGACAGCGCCGTTGTCCTCCTCACTCCGCACTCCGCCCCGCTCTGCCCGGACCTTCCCGCATTCCGCCGGTTCGCCTCTCTCTGCTTCCGGCAGAAGCGCAAGACATTGCGCAATAACCTGGCCGGAGTGGTCCCCCTGGAACGGCTGGAGGACTTGCCTGAAGCGGGTCTCCGCGCCGAACAACTGAGCGTGCCCGAGCTATTGCGCCTGGCGCGGACGCTCGGCGTACTGCCCGCTTAGTCGAATACCACCGTCCGGTTTGCGTAGGCCAGAATCCGATGGTCCAGGTGCCATCGCACCGCACGGGAAAGCACCAAGCGTTCCAGGTCTCGCCCCTTCTCCACCAAATCGCTCAACTGATCGCGGTGCGAGATTCGCAACACGTCCTGCTCGATGATCGGGCCATCATCCAACACCTCGGTGACGTAATGCGCGGTGGCCCCGATGAGCTTCACGCCACGTTCGTATGCCTGGTGATATGGCCGCGCTCCGCTAAATGCCGGCAGGAACGAATGGTGCACGTTGATGATCCGCCGGTGGTAGCGCTGAACGAACTCCGGGGAGAGGATTCTCATGTAACGCGCCAGCACCACCAAATCCACGGCGAACTCGTCCAGTAACCCCATCTGCCGGGCCTCTTCCGTGTGCGGCACAACCTGAAATGGAATTCCGTAGTACGAGGCTAACCCCCGGGCATTCTCATGGTTCGACACAATCAGCGGAATTTCACACGCCAGCTCGCCGGTCTGATGCCGGTGCAGCAGATCGACCAGACAATGCGTCTCCCGGGAAACGAAAACCGCCACACGCTGCCGCTGCGTCTTCAGAGCCAGCCGCCAGTTCATCTCAAATTGCCGCGCCACCGGGCCGAACTGCGCATGGAAAGCCTCCGGCTCCAGGTCAAAGCCTGCCAGATCCCACTCCACCCGCATGAAGAACAGCCCCGCCTCCGCATCCTGGTGTTGGTCGGCGTGGAGAATGTTCGCGTTGTGCTGATAAAGGAACCCGCTCACCGCGGCTACCAGACCGCGTTGGTCGGGACAATCGATCAAGAGAACCGCAGAGTTAATCGAGGACCTCCGGCGCCAGTTCGATGTTGCGTTCCCCGGCCGCCTTCTTCGCCAAATACTTCTTGACCCACTCTTCCCAACTCTTGCCGGCTGCCATGTCACGCCCCGAGAAGTGGATCTCCTCGATCTCGTGGTAAGCCACCGTCACACGTTCGCCACCCGTTCTCAAAATCATCCGCAGGCGTCCCTGGGCGGGCGTGCCGTTTGTCTCACGGTCGAACACGTAACCCTCCAATTGCTGGCCGTTCTTGAGCCGCAACGTGAGGTCGCCTCTATAGTCGAAGGCCTCTTCCACTGTTTCCACCCCGCCTCGCGAGCCCTGCAAAGTGCTCCGCTGCGACGGCGTGTTGGTCAAATCGATCTGCACCAGCGCTGATTTTGGTTTCTCACTCTCCAGTTGCCTTAGAGCCTCTGCGTCCTCATACCGGCGGAACAAACTGGCCTTCACCATCGCCAGGAATCCACGCCACGAGCCAAAGGCGAAGTCCACCGTTGTCGCCTCGTAGCCGGAATGCATCATGCAATTGGCGCACTTGGGGTTTCCCGACTCGTAACCGTAGCTGGTCCAATCTGTCGTGGCGAGCAACTCCTGGTAAGTTTCCGCATATCCCTCTTGAATCAGGTAGCAGGGCTTCTGCCAGCCGAAAATCGAGTAGGTAGGCATGCCCCAGGGTGTGCACTCGAAATTCCGGCGCCCCATCAGAAACTCCAGGAACAGCGGCGACATGTTGAATCGCCATTCCGGCTTCCGGTTCGACAGGATGGCGCGGAACATCCGCCGGATTCGTTCCCGCCCCAGAAAGTGCTGCTGGTCCGGCGCCTTCTCGTAACTGTAGCCCGGGGACACCATCATGCCCTCGACGCCCAGCTCCATCATGTCATCGAAAAACGACCGGACAGATCTCGCATCCACCCCGTCGAAAAGCGTAGTGTTGGTCGTCACCCGGAATCCCCGCGCCAGCGCGGCCCGAATCCCCTCCACTGCAATCTCGTAGCCGCCTTCTTTGCACACCGAGAAGTCGTGGTGCTCTTTTTGGCCGTCCAGGTGCACGGAAAACGTCAGGTACCGGCTCGGCTCGAACAGGTGCAGCTTCTCCTTTAGCAGCAGCGCGTTCGTGCAGAGGTAGATGTACTTCTTCCGGGCCGCCAGCCCAGCCACGATTTCGGCAATCCGCGGGTGCATCAGCGGTTCGCCCCCCGGTATCGACACCATGGGCGCGCCGCATTCATCCACCGCGCGGAAGCACTCTTCCGGCGTGAGTTCCTTCTTCAATATGTGGCCCGGATACTGGATCTTGCCGCACCCCGCGCACGCCAGATTGCAGCGGAACAGCGGCTCCAGCATCAGAACCAGAGGATACTGCTTGCGCCCCCGCAGCTTCTGGCCCAGGACGTACGTGGCGACGGTCCACATCTGTTGGAAGGGGACGGGCATACGCCTCCAGTGTAACGCGAACGCGAATCCGCTTTCGTGTTTTCCCCGGCTGGTGCCATACTAAGGGGCAGGTGATGTCCTCCGTGCCCGCCCGCCGCGCTCCGCAGCAGGAGCGCAGCGCTGGTACCGTCGAGGCGGTACTCGATGCCGCCGCCCGCCTGCTCGCGGCCCACGGCGCCGAAGCCGTCACCACGAGCCGTGTCGCCGAAGCGGCTGGTGTTTCCGTGGGCGCTCTGTACCGTTTCTTTTCCGATAAACAGGAGATCTTCGACGCCATCGCCCTTCGGGACCTCGAAGCCTTCCGCGCCGAGATGGGCGCGGCCCTGCAACCCCGCCGCTGGCTATTGCGCAAACGGAGCCCCGTGGGAGCCGTCATCGACGCCTATGTCGATTTCCTCGAGCGCCACCCCGCTTTCCGCGTCCTGGCCCTGGGCCATCACATCAGCCCGCAAACGCGCTCCGGGCAGGTTCGGCCCGATCTCGGCCCTGCCTCCATCCTGAAGGAGCATTTGGTGAAGCACTTCCGCTTCAAGCCCGGTCCGCGCCTCGACCTGCGCCTCCGGGTCGCGGCCGAAGTGGGAGACCGCCTCATCGCCTTCGCGTTTGAACAGCCGGATGCAACCGGCCGCGCGCGCGTGGTCGCCGAACTCAAGCGCCTGCTTACGGGCTACCTGCTTGGCTAGCCGCGCCCCAGCGCGCCATCCAGCCACGCAAACGCACGGTCCTGCATCTCCCGGTTGAAGATGTGCGGCACGTCGAAAAACTCGGCGGTGAATGCGCGCTCCGCCCCGGCCTTTCGGTAGATGGCGCGCAGTTTCTCAACGGATTCCTCCATCCCCGCCGGCGGAAACAGCCCGTCCCTCCGGCACTGCTGTACCAGCAGAGGCTTCGGAACTCGGAGCGCCACCACGTCGGGAAGATCCAGACCACCGTGCACCCCGGGAATGAAATGCACGAACGAATGTGTGTCCATATGCTTCCGGATCATCGGCCGCACTGTGGACATGAAGCCGGTCACACAGCCCGCCGCGATCCGGCTGTCCAGCCCGGCCAGCAGCAGCGCGCGGTAGCCGCCCATAGACACTCCCACGCAGCCAATTCGGGCCGGATCCACCTCGGGACGGCTCACCAGGTAGTCCACCGTCCGCATATCGTCCCAAGCCACGACACCTGGCCAGGTCAGCCCCGCGTAAGCCAGCGACTTGACGATCGTCGATTCCTTTTGCCGGCATTTTGCATTCAACCGCTTTACATCGTCGATGGAATAATTGCGCCGCTCCCAGCCCGCGCCCAGGTCCTCGTCCATCATCAGGCGCCGCTCACCGAACGGAAATGCGTCGATCGTGATCACCACGTAACCCCGCCGCGCCAGCGCCGTCGCCGTGGGCCGCCCCTCGTAATTCACGCGGTGATACTCCACCATCGCCGGATGGTTTTCGCCGAAGTCGATCACCTTCTCCTTGCCGAACAGAAACATACCGCCGTGCGAGTGCAGGTCTACAATCGCAGGCAAGCGGCCGCGGCGCTGCTTGGGAATGTGCAAATACGCCGGCACGCGGAACTCGGGCGATGTCGAAAAGACCACTTTCTCGCGGATCAAATCGCCCAGGTCCGCGCGGTCCACAACCTCCGCCCGCGGCGCCACCGCCGGCGGCGCCGGCCCCAGCGCTTCCAGCACTGCTTTCCGCCCCGCTTGCCGGTACTCCTCCACCGATCGCCACTGCTTCTCGAGAAACGAAAGCGCAAAGCTCTGCCGTGCCGCTAACTGCTCGATTACCGGGTAGAGCGACCCGCTGTCGGCTCCCGCTCCCTCCGTGATCCCTGGTCCGTCCGGCGGCATGCCGCCTGTCCGCCCCTGCACCAGCATCAGCAGCGCCGTTCGTCTCCGCATACCTTTCTCCAGCATCTTTCGATCCTACTGCCGCCGGGGTCCGGCACGCCCCCTCCCGTATACTGAAAGATTCATGGTCAGAGTCCGTTTCGCCCCGTCGCCTACGGGGTATCTCCACATCGGCAGTGCCCGCACGTTCATCTTCAATTGGCTGTTCGCCCGGAATCAGGGCGGCACGATGATCCTCCGCATTGATGACACCGACGTGGAACGCAACACCGAAGCCTCGCTGCAGTCCATTTTCGACGGCCTCCGATGGCTCGAACTCGATTGGGACGAGTTTTACCGCCAGAGCGACCGCACCGCTCTCTACACGCAAGCTGCTCAACGCCTGCTCGACGCCGGGTTTGCTTACCGCGACTTTACCCCGGCCGATGCCGCTGCCGAAGACCGCTCTTCCGGCGCGAAGGAAGCCTGGCTCTTCAATCCCGGCATGCGCGAACTCTCCCGCGAGGAAAGCGACCGGCGCGCCGGCGCCGGCGAGCCCTTCGTCCTTCGTTTTCGCGTTCCCCGTGACCCTGTGCGCGACGTCACCTTTCAGGACCTCGTCTACGGCCCCCAAGCCAAGTCCACCGCGGACATCGAAGACTTCGCGCTCCTCCGTTCCAATGGCATGGCCACTTACCACCTTGCCTCCTGCGCCGACGACGCCGACCTTCGCATCTCGCATATCGTCCGTGGCCAGGATCACCTCACCAACACCTTCAAACATGTCCTCATCTTTGAAGGTCTGGGGTACTCGGCCCCGGCGTTCGCCCACCTGCCGCTGCTGATCGCCCCTGACGGCGCGAAACTCTCCAAACGCAAACACGGCCCCGTCGTCAGCGTGACGACTTACGCCGACGCGGGATTCCTGCCTCATGGCTACGTCAACTTTCTCTGCCTTTTGGGCTGGAACCCCAAAGACGACACCGAGGTGATGAGCCGTGAAACGCTGATCGGGAAGTTTTCGTTTGAAGGTGTCAACCGGTCGAACGCGGTTGTCAATTTCACCGAAGCCGACCCCATCGATCCCAAGGCGCTCTGGCTCAATTCGCAGCACATCTATGCCATGAGCCCCGAAGATCTGACTGACCGTCTGCTGCCCTGGGTGGAGCGCGCCGGTTTCTCCACTACCCGCGAAAAACTGTTGCGCATTACCCCGCTGATCCAGGAACGCATCAAGACACTGCGCGACATTGGGCCTGTCGTCGACTTCTTCTATACTGATGAACTCGCGCCCTACGACCCGCAGGAACTCATCCCACAAAAGGGTGACGCGCCACTGGCCTCCCGGGTCCTTCGCCGCGCCCTGGCCGTGCTGGAAACTGCTGAGTTCACGCATGCGGGCCTCGACGCCGCCCTGCGCGCCGCCGCTGCTGAACTCCAGGTCAAGCCCGGCCAAATGTTTCAGCCCATCCGCGTCGCGGTCTGCGGCCGCAAGGTCGCGCCGCCCCTGTTTGAAACCCTCGAAATTCTCGGCCGGGAAACCTGCCTGCGCCGCGTGGCCCAGGCCATCGCGCTACTCGGTTGAACCAGAAAAGAGCTGCCATGTCCGAAGATGCTGCCAAAACCGCCAACGGCGCCTCCGAACCGCGCCCCACGCATTTCATCCGGGAGATCATCCTCGATGATCTGCAAACCAATAAATACGGCGGCCGCGTCCACACCCGATTCCCACCGGAGCCCAACGGCTACCTCCACATCGGCCATGCCAAGTCGATCTGCCTGAACTTCGGTCTCGCCCGGGAGTTCGGCGGCAAGTGCAATCTTCGTTTCGACGACACCAATCCCTGCAAGGAAGAGGTCGAGTACGTCGAGTCCATCCAGGAAGACGTCCGCTGGCTCGGTTTCGAATGGGATGGCTTGTATTACGCCTCAGATTACTTCCGCCAGTTGTACGAATGGGCCATCCTCCTCATCCAGAAAGGCAAGGCTTACGTCTGCGACCTCACCGCCGATCAGCTTCGCGAGTACCGCGGAACCCTTACCGAACCGGGCCGCGAAAGCCCCTGGCGCAACCGCTCTGTCGATGAGAATCTCGACCTCTTCACCCGCATGAAAGCCGGGGAATTTCCTGACGGCTCCCGCACCCTGCGCGCCAAGATCGACATGGCTTCGCCGAACCTCAACATGCGGGATCCGGTCATGTACCGCATCCTCCATGCCGAACACCACAACACCGGCAACGAGTGGTGCATCTACCCCATGTACGACTACGCGCACGGCCAGTCGGACTCCATCGAGGGCATTACCCATTCCATCTGCACGCTCGAATTCGAAGACCACCGCCCGCTCTACGACTGGTTTATCCGTGAAATCGGGATCTACGCGCCGCAGCAGATCGAGTTCGACCGTCTCAACCTCACCTACACCCTGCTGAGCAAGCGCAAGTTGCTGCAACTCGTCCAAACCGGCGTCGTCAGCGGCTGGGACGATCCGCGCATGCCCACCCTGAGCGGCATCCGGCGCCGCGGCTACACACCCGAAACGATCCGCACCTTCTGCTCCCGTATCGGTGTGTCAAAGACCAACGGCGTCGTTGAAATGGGCCTGCTCGAGCACGCCGTTCGCGAGGACTTGAATCTTCGCGCCCATCGCGTCATGGCCGTGCTCAAACCACTGAAACTCGTCATAGAAAACTATCCCGAGGACCGGGTGGAGCTGATGGAAGCCGTCAACAATCCTGAGGATCCGTCTTACGGCGTCCGCCAGGTGCCATTCACCCGCGAGCTCTACATCGAGCAGGAGGACTTCCGCGAAGATCCGCCCAAGCAGTACTTCCGGCTCTCCCCAGGGAAGGAAGTGCGCCTCCGTTACGGCTACCTGGTCACCTGTACCGGTGTCGTAAAGAACGAGCGTGGCGAGATCACGGAGATCCGCTGCACATACGACCCAGCCACCAAAGGCGGCAACACGCCCGATGGCCGCAAGGTGAAGGGCACCATCCACTGGGTTTCCGCCTCCCATGCCGTCGAGGCCGAAGTACGCCTCTACGACTACCTCTTCCTCACCCCCGATCCCAACGAGGCGCCGGAGGGCCAGGATTGGACCGCCAACCTCAACCCTGCTTCTCTCGCCGTGGTCCCCGCCGCCAAGTGCGAGCCATCTTTGGCTTCATCCAGGCCCGGTGACCGCTTCCAGTTCGAACGTCTTGGCTATTTCTGCGTCGACAAGGACTCCGCGCCGGGCCGCCTCGTGTTCAACAGAACCATTGGCCTCCGCGACACCTGGACCAAGATCGAAAAGAAAGGAAAATGACGCGCCCATGATCATCCTCGGCCTCGGTGGCCTGCTGAATAATCCTGCCTGCGCCGTACTCCAGGACGGTTCGCTCACCGCGGCCGTGGAACAGTTGAAGATCGCGCGCCGCTTTGTGCCCGGCGAACTCCCCGAAGAGGCACTCAACGAGGCCCTGCGCCTGGCGGGCGCAACCGGTGAGCAGATCCGCGCCATTGCTGTCGCCCGGCCCTACGGCGACCGCCACGACAGCCGTCTGCTGCTCGAACTCCGCACCCGTTTCCCGCAGGCCCGCGTCATCCCCGTTGATCACCACCAGGCCCACGCCGCCAGCGCTTATTTCGCCTCGCCCTTCTCGCAGGCCACCGTTCTCACCCTCGACCGCTCCGGGGACGTTCGCTGCGGCGCCCTCTGGAAAGCCGAAGGCGCCCGGCTGGACCTCGAACACGAGTTCTACTACCCTGATTCGCTCGGCGAACTCTATTCCCGCGTCACCGAAATGCTCGGTTTCGAACCCCGCAGCGAAGAGCACAAAGTGCAGTGGCTTTCTACCTACGCCGCGCCCGATCTTGCCCCCGCCTTCCTCTCGATCCTCCACCGCGATGCCGCCGGCTTCCGTTTGAACCGCCACTATCTGGATGCCGACCGCCTTGGCCGCGGCGGCTTCAGCTCTGCCTTCTATGAAGCGCTCGGCCTGGATGAATCTGCCCCGCTCACGGATGCCTGGAAACAGCGCATCGCTGCAGGTTTGCAGAATGCAGTCGAGCAGATCGTGCTCGACCTCGCCGGCTCCGGAGAAAACCTCTGCCTCGCCGGCGGCCTTGCGAACAACGCCCTCCTGGTAGCCGCGCTCGAACGCAGCGGCCGCTGGGAAAATGTTTTCGTACAGCCCGCCGCCGGCAACAATGGCACTGCCTTTGGCGCCGCCTATGCTGCCTGGCACTTAGTGGAGCGCCAGCCACGATGCGAGCCCCTGCGTACTCTCAGCCTGGGTCCTGCTTACTCGCCGGAAGACATCAAGCGCGTGATCGAAAACTGCAAGTTGCGCTTCCGCTTCCTGCTCACCACCACCGAAATCCTGCAGAGCGCCTTGGACCTCCTGGCCGGCGACCGTATCCTGGCCTGGATGCAAGGCCGCATGGAGTTCGGCGCTCGCGCCCTGGGCTATCGCAGCATTCTCGCCTCTCCGTTGAATCCTTACTCCTCGGAAAACCTCAACGTCTACATCAAGCACCGCGAGCCCTTCCGCAAGTTCGCCGCCTCGGTCCCCGCCGAACTTGCCTCCGAATATTTCGACGTGAGGCCCAACGCCCGCTTCCTTGCCACTGTCTGTCCCGTGCGGCCCGAGCACCGGCAGAAGTTCGAATCCGCGCTGCTTGGGGACGGCTCCGTCCGCGTTCACGCCGTCGAAGAGTCTGAGAACCCGCTCTTCCACAAATTGCTCCGCGCCTGGGGCGAAAAGACCGGGCTCCCCGTTCTCTACAACACATCGTTCAACCTCTTCGGCGACCCTCTGGTCTGTACCCCGCGCGACGCCGTCCGCAGTTTCTACTCCTCCGGTATAGACGCCATGCTTGCCGGTAACTTCCTCCTCGAAAAGTAGCGGACCGCAGGCCGGGTTCGCCTCTCTTTTCCACACCAGCCCAATCCATTCTGTCTTCCTGAGTGGCGGTATGCCTCAAAAAATCAGCCGGACCCCGCCATTGACTACCCGCCCTTCCAGCGGCGCCCATCCGTCCACCGTCCATCGCCCATCAGGCCCCCGCTGCGTCCGGATGAGCGGGCTCCAGCGCGTCTGCCGCACATTGGTCAGGTTTTCAAAGTTGACGAACAGCCTCACGCGCGACGTTAGGCTTCTTTCCGCGAGGGCGCCGACAATCGAGTACCCGCGCGACAACGTGTTGTAAGGGTCATATTCCAGCCGCTGGTGTCCTGTGTAATAGTATTCGAGCCCCACGCGACCCTTCCCTTCCTGCTCCCAGAAGCCAACCAGGCCGAAGTTGTGGCGCGGCGTGAGGGGCACATCGGCTCGCCGGCCGCCTG
The DNA here is from genome assembly GCA_964460395.1 of uncultured Solibacteraceae bacterium. Taxonomy (GTDB): domain Bacteria; phylum Acidobacteriota; class Terriglobia; order Bryobacterales; family Bryobacteraceae; genus CAYWQS01. The sequence goes on from CAYWQS010000007.1 coordinate 24,513, forward strand.
GCTCAATTTCCGATGATCGGACATAGGTGTACGAAGTGGTGACGGCAAAGGGATTTTTGCGCCAGGTGGCCAGGAACTCGACTCCGCGATTGGTCGTTGGTTCGCGCAGATTGACAGCCGCGTAGCGTTCCCCGCGCTCTACATAAATGGGATTGGATACCGAGGAGGCGAAGAAGGTGGAAGTGAATGACACGGGTCCGTAATTGCGTGTGACGTCGAAAGAGGCGCTCCGGCCGCGCTCCGCCCTCAATGGTTCCGGCAGGCTGAGCCTGGTAAGCCCCGCCGCCTCGGTTTCCTCTGTCAGTGGCGTGGCGGCGAAAAACCCCTGTCCGGCCGAAAGCCTGGCAGTCCAGCCTGCTACGCGCAACAAGCCGCTCACTCGAGGGCTGAAGAACGCCCCGTAATGGCTATGAAAGTCGGCGCGCGCGCTTGCCGAAACCGAGAGCCATGATGAGACTGTCAGGTCGTCTTGCAGAAAAATGCCCGGCGTGACAAATGTGTATCGGAAGCGTTGCACGTCGCGCGGCCGGTACGCATCACGCTCCGCCGCCACGCCGGCCACCCACGTATGGCGGCCGGCGGCTCCGCGAACGGAAACCTCTCCAAGCATGAGTTCATGGCGGTCCCGTTCCAGGATCTCGCCGAACTGGTGGTCATGCGCCAGATTCGAAGCAGAAAAACGGCCCGCCAATACGGTGCGATTCCCGATCAGCCATTGCGCGTTGCCGCCGATGTCGTACCGGCGGGTGTCGAGGCCTTCCGTGTAGGGTGCGTTGGTTGGGCGCAGCACCGCACCCGCTATGGTGCCGCCCACCCGGTCCTCGTGTGTATAGCCGCCGGTGAGTAAAGCGCTGCGGCCGTTGCCGCCATCCCAGAACAGTCGAGGACGGACGAGACCCCTGGTATACGAAGGGACGTCGGCCCACCCGTCTTTGTCCAGATCCCTGCGCTCCTGCCAGTGCCCGCCGCCAAGCAGTGAGACGCTCCAGCCACTGGCCAGGGGTGTGGCGACAAATCCGGTTGCGTCGGTTCCGCTCAGCGTGGTGCGATTCAGCAGGAATTCCCGCACGGGCTCTTGCGCCGGCCGCCTGGATACCAGATTCACAATGCCAGCCATCGCACCCGCGCCGTAGAGAGCCGAAGAGATGCCTTTGATGACCTCCACTTGCCCGAGGTCCATGGGCGGAATCTGGAGCAGCCCCAATCCGGCGCCCTGCTGCCCGAACAGGGGCAGGCCGTCCGACAAGAAGCGCGTGTAGCGGCCGCGCATCCCCTGCATCCGGACGCTTGCCGCGCCCAGCGACGGCGACGTGGTCTGCACGCGCATGCCGCCCATCTCGTTCAACATCATGACGATGTCGCCCGGCGTCATCATCATCTTTTCCTCCACCTCTTCGCGCTGCAGGACCTCGACGCGGAGTGGTGAATCCTGGATGCGCAGCTCGCTGCGTGTGGCGTAAACCGTGACCTCTTCCCGCACCTCCGTCTCCGGTTCCAAAGCCACATCGAGCCTCCAATCGCGCTCTTCGTTGACCTCGACCGACGCGGTGGCTTCGTGGAAACCCTCTTTCCTGACCACCACCTCCACGCTCCCGAAGGGCACACGGCAGGCCACGACCCCCTCTAGCCCTGTCTCGAGCGACTGACCGTTCACGCGGACCTGGGCTCCGGAAACGGGTTTCGAACCGGCTGTCACCCGCACCTGGACCATTGCGCCAGGCGCTTGCGCATAGAGATGCAACATGGAGGCAAGAACGCAACCAATCAGCTTCATGGCTGGCTCATTGTTCAAGGCGGATCGCGGGGACCAGGCGGAGTGTTTTTAGGGCCATGATCAGACCGCACTTCGCCCTCGGAAACTCCACCCCCAACCTCCCCGAGACGACTTGCAGTGCTGCATCCGTTAATTTCTCCTCGTCTCCCCAGCCGTCAGAGTTGCTTCCGTTCGCGTTTCCTACTCCGAAGAACTCTCCAAGAGAATGAGAACCGCCTCCCAGGCTTCGTGCCAGTAAGTTCACTTCCGAGCATACGCAAAGCAGGATCGCACTTCGTTATCGGAGACGACGAAAGCAAAATCCTGCTTGGGCGATCACGCCAGCTTCGCCCGTCTTCTTGGGTTGAACGGCATGAGCGCGTTGATGCATGCAGAATCGTCTGAACCAGCAAGGCTTATCGTTCGGTGGGCCGGCCCGCAATCCAGGGTAAGCTGAAATCCAGGAGGGCTGCATGATTCGATACTGCAAATGGATTGTCGGTCTGTGCGTCGGCGCTGTCTGTTGGGCCGGCCAGGCCGAGGAAAAGCGGATCAAAGCTGCGGAAGAAACGCTCGTGGAGATCATGAAGACAGGTGACAAGGCGATCCCGCAGGAGCTGTTTAACAAGGCGGATTGCGCCATCATCATTCCGGGGATGAAGAAGGGCGGATTCATTCTCGCCGGTAAGTATGGCCGCGGCTTTGCTTCCTGCCGGGGCTCTATCGGAGGTTGGCGGGCGCCGCTCGGGGTTCGTATCGAAGGCGGAAGCTTCGGCCTGCAGATCGGCGGGTCAGAGACGGATGTGGTCATGCTCGTGATGAATCAATCGGGCATGGAGCGGCTGACGTCCAGCAAGTTCACGCTGGGCGGAGAAGTGTCCGCCGCCGCCGGGCCAGTGGGCCGTTCAAGCACTGCGCAGACTGACGTGACCATGAAGGCCGAAATCCTTTCCTGGTCGCGCTCCCGAGGCGTGTTCGGCGGTGTTGCCCTGGATGGCGCCACGCTGCGGCCCGATGCTGACACGAACGAGGCAATCTACGGCAAAGGTGTGGATCCGAAAGACATCGTGCAGGGGAAAGTCGCTACCACCCCGATGGGTAAGCGGCTGACAGCCACCCTGGCAAAGTATTCGCCGTCCCAGGCGAAGTAACCTTTCAGAACGTAGCACCGGCAGGCGGCCCGCCCGAAATGGCAGGCCGCCGCTTTTCTGCGGGTTTTTGCACCCGCCAGTGATCCAAAGCGCGCCGCTTCTCGTAGCACGAATGTGAGGATCGTGCTACGCTCCAAAGGAGAATCGGACCCATGAACCGCTTTGGATGGTTCGCAAAGGCATCTCTGGCCGTTTGGCTGCTGGCCGCCGGGTGGCTGGCAGGACAATCTTCAACTGCAAGCCTTTCGGGGGTGGTGTGCGACGAGCAGGAAGCCGTCGTCCGCGGAGCAAAGCTCACTTTGCGCGAACCGTCACGCGGTGTGTCCCGCGAAGCCTTGGCCGGCCCGGACGGATCCTTCACTTTCCGCCAGCTTCCGCCCAGCGTCTACGAGTTGACGGTTGCCAGTCCAGGTTTCGCCGAGACCCGGTTTGCGCAGATCGTCCTGAACGCGAACGACGAGCGGTCCCTGAGAGTTGTGCTCCGCGTGGCGCAGAGGGGCGAAACCGTGACGGTCACCGGCGACATTCCGCTTGTTTCCGAATCACCGGCGGTTTCAACCGCCGTGGACCGCAAGTTCATTGAGAATCAGCCGCTCAATGGCCGGACTTTTCAGTCCCTCATTGCCTTATCCCCCGGTGTCCAACTCACTTCTTCTTCCATCGTCGATCAGGGGCAATTCTCGGTGAACGGACAGCGCACTGCCACCAACTACTTTACGGTGGACGGGGTCAGCGCCAACTTCGGGCTCCCGTTTGCCACCACCCCTTATGAAGCAGGCGGCGCCGTACCCGCGTTATCCGCACAAGGGGGAACCGCCGCGTTGGCGTCCGTCGACGCCGTGCAGGAGTTCACCATCCAAACATCCACCTACGCACCGGAGTACGGCCGCCAGCCAGGTGCACAAGTGGCCATCGTGACGCGGTCCGGCTCGAACAACCTGCACGGCTCCGTCTTCAACTACCTGCGCAACGACAAGCTCGACGCCAATAGCTGGTTTGGAAACTTCAACGGCTTGCGCCGCCCCGCGCTTCGCCAGAACGACTTTGGCTTTACGCTTGGTGGTCCGGCGCTGTGGCCCAAGCTCTACGACGGCAGAAATCGGACGTTCTTCTTCGCCTCCTACGAAGGTCTTCGCTTGGTGCAGCCTGTCATTTCGCAGCCCTCCCGGGTCCCCTCCCTGGCGGCCCGCGAGCGCGCCACGGGCCTGCTCAAGGCCCTGTTGGAAGCGTATCCCCTGCCGGTGGCGCCGCCGCTGGCCGACGCGCCGGACGAGACGCCCTACATCGCCAGTTTCTCGAACCCTTCGAATCTCGATGCCACCAGCGTCCGCATGGACCACATCGTCTCCCCCCGCATCACGCTGTTTGGAAGATTCAGCTACGCCCCTTCAGAGAACCGGGAGCGGGGGCGTTTCGCCACCCCAAGCTTCGTTGCCACCTTGCCCGCTAAGGCCAGCACCGTCACCCTTGGCAGCACCATGATTCTGGCGCCCTCTCTGAGCAACGACCTCCGCCTCAACTGGAGCAGGTCCCGGGCGGCGCAGATCTACGAACAGGACACCTTCGGCGGGGCCAGGCTCTTGCCGCGGAACCTGATCTTCCCGGACTTCGCCCGGCCCGAAACATCCCTGTTTTACCTCACGATCGGCGGCAACGACGAAAACACCATCAGCCCCGGAGTGTTCAGCGACAACTCTCAGCGTCAGGTAAACCTGGTAAACACCGCCAGTTGGACGTTGGGCAGCCATGCGCTCAAGTTCGGCGTCGATTACCGCTGGATGGCGCCGTCCGTAGGCGGCCGCCTCTACTCGAAAGTGTGGACCGTCCCCACCATCACGCAATTGGCCACCGGGATTGTGCCAACGGCGGAAGTCCGTCAGGTGAACAACTTCCTGGAACCCCGCTATCACAATTTCTCGGCGTTTGTTCAGGACGCCTGGCGCATGAACACCCGGCTGACGTTGACCTACGGGTTGCGTTGGGAGGTGAACCCTGCTCCTTCCGAAGCCAACGGCAATCTGCCCGTAACGGTTCGCGGCTTGTCCAATTTCAGCTCAGCTACGCTCGCGCCCGCGGGTTCGAAGCTCTACCCGACTACTTACGGAAACTTCGCGCCCCGCATCGGCGTTGCCTACCAGCCGCTCCGCTCACGAGGCACGGTCCTGCGCGGCGGTTTCGGGATGTTCTACGACCTCGGTTACTCTTTCGCTGGTACAGCCCTCAGCCCCGGCAACTACCCCTACTCGCGAAGCCGGATCTTCCGTAACGTTCCGCTCACCGATCCCGCCCTTTCCGGCGAAGCCGGGCCCATCAACAACAATCCGCCGTATCCCCGGTTGTTTGCGTATGCGGAAGACTACCAACTGCCTTACACCCTGCAATACAGCCTTGCCGTGGAACAGCCGCTGGGCGGTGCGAATTCACTTGAGGTGTCCTATGTCGGCGCGGCAGGGCGGCGCTTGGCTCGCGTCGAGAGTCTGCGGCCGCAAGTGCTGCAAAACCCTTTGTTCACACGCATCGACTTCGTGAACAACGAAGGCTACTCGGACTACAACTCACTGCAAATGCAATTCAAACGGCGCTTCAGCCGGGGCTTTCAGGCTTTGCTGGCCTACACGTGGTCGAAATCCCTCGATACGGCATCGGACGAATCCATTACCAACTTGCAGGCCCCGTCCGCGCGGACCAGCATCGATCTGGACCGCGGGCCGTCGTCGTTCGACATCCGGCACACCTTCACTGGAACCGCCAGCTACCAGCTCCCCGCGAAGCTGCCGAACCGGGCGGCGAACGCCATCCTTGGCGGCTTCGCCGTCGACAGCGTGGTCCGCTTGCGGACCGCCACACCTGTCACGGTGGTCACCGGACGGGATCCGCTGGGTCTGGGCCTGACCAATGTGGCCCGCCCTGATCTCGTGCCGGGCCAGCCTCTTTACCTGGAGGGGTCCGGATTCCCCGGCGGAAAACGTTTCAATCCTGCCGCCTTCGATGCGGCAACCCCCTTGGCGCAAACCCGCCAGGGCACCCTCGGCCGGGGCGTACTGCGCGGTTTCGGGCTCGCCCAATTCGACCTCTCGCTGCGCCGGCAATTCCAATTCACGGAACATGTGGGGCTCCAGTGCCGTGTCGATGCCTTCAACGTGTTCAATACGCCCAACTTTGCGAATCCGATCGGCATCATGACCAGCGGGAACTTCGGCCGGGCCACGCAGATGCTGAACACCGCGCTCGGGGGACTGAACCCGCAGTTCCAGGTAGGCGGCCCGCGTTCGCTGCAGTTGGGGCTGAAACTCCTCTATTAGCCCCGCCGCTGCCCCCGCAGGAAGGGGATACAATACGGGCCATGCCGGACAAAAAGATCACCCGCCGGGCGGCCGTGCTGGCCTTGGGCCTGCCCGCCATGCCCCGTCTGCATGCAGCGCCGCTGAAGAAAGTGGGCTTGCAGCTTTACACCCTGCGCAACGTGCTGCCGAAGGCTCCGGACGCGACCCTGGAGCAGGTGGCGAAGATCGGTTATCAGGAGGTGGAGGCTATCCGGGATTCCCTCGCCCTTGTGGCTCCCATTGCCAGGCGCTTGAAGCTGGATATCCCGTCGTGCCACTTCGAAGCCGCCGTGATCACTGGACGGTGGCGCAACGCGAAGCCAATTACCATCCAGCAGGCCGCCGATGAGATCAAGGGTGCAGGCGCAAGGTATGCACTGATGCCGTGGGTGGATGTCGAGGACCGCGGTGGCGGCGACGTCTTCCGGGCGCTGGCCGACAAAATGAACCAGGCGGCGGAGGTGTGCCGGAAAACGGGTTTGCAGTTCTGCTATCACCACCACGCCTTCGAATTCGCGCCGGTCGAGGGCCAAAAGACCGGGATGGACATCTTTCTCGAACGCTTTGACGCCAAACTGGTGCAGTTGGAAGTGGATATGTTCTGGCTCAAGGTAGCCGGGCAGGATCCGGTGCAGTTCCTGCAGCGCGTGAAGGGGCGGGCGCCGCTGCTGCACGTCAAGGACATTGCTCCGGGTGCTCCCGTGCAGTTCAACGAGCGTCTGGCGCCAGACATCTTCAAGGAAGTGGGCAGCGGCACACTGAACGTACAGGCGGTGCTGAAGGCAGCCATGGCTGCGGGCACGAAGCACTTCATCGTCGAACAGGATCAGTGCCCCGGCGACCCTCTCGAAAGCGTCAGGAAGAGCTTCGAATACCTCAAGACCGTGCAGATGTAGGCAGTTCGCATAGCCGGCGGCGATGCTTTAGTCCGCCAGTTCCGCCGGCACGAATTCAATCGCCCCTTGCGGCGGTACAGCATCCAGCGGCAGCCCGTCGCGCCACAGAGAAAGCTGAAAGCGCAGCGGTTCCTCAGGAACGGCGCCGATCGCATGTAAGGGGATACCGCATTCCAGGATCTGGCGGTAGCCCGTGTGGATCCTCTCCCGAACCGCCTCCTCCTGGCAGTGGGCGGCGATCACTTCCGCGCCCTCGCTCGCCAGCAGAAGTGTGAACTCACATTGGCGCTCGCCCGGTTGCACTCGCAGGCGGATTTCGGTCCCCGCCAGAGCGCCAGGAAAGTCTTGTTGCAGGTCGAGCCGGAGAAACAGGTGCGCCTCGTCCGAGCCGAAGTATAGATCGCGGAGCAATGGCGCTTGGCCATGCATCGCGCCCTGGCGGTGATCAGGCCGGTAATGCCCCGCACCCATCCATTCGAAATAGGAACTCACGCTCCCGTCCAGAACAGGGCTGAGGAACGTTGCGGGCAGTTCGATGCGTGCGGGTTCTTGAATGCGCAGTATGGGGCGGGAAAGAACCTCCGGCGGCGCTAGTCCGAGGGCCCTGTACACCTGGGCCAGATGGCCTCGGAAGAGCTTGTCGAACTCCTCGCGGTTTTCCGAGTGGTGCTCCGGACCGTACCACCAGTTCCAATCGCTGCCCTCGGCGATCAACAACTCCTCGAACGCCAGCTTCCGCTTGGCCTCGGTCAGCAGCTTCCCCTCGGGCCCTTGGACTATGCGGTCGTACGTCTCGCGCGCGGCCAGCAAATAGTTCCAGGCTTGGTTGTCCTCCTCCGCGCCGATCCAGACATCGAAATTAGCGTTGATCCAGGAGCCGGGATGAATGTGGTCCAGTGGACTGGCGGGCATGCGGGACAAGGCTTCGGTGACGGTGACGGCCTCAAGATCGGAGGCGCGTTCGATCTCGCGATAGAGTTCACGGAAGAAGGGCCGCCCGTTCTTTTCGTAATGCTCCCAGGCATTCTCCCCGTCCAGAATGATGGGGACCAGCGCGTCCCGGCCCTGCGCGTGCACCGAGCGGCAGTTGTCACGGATCCGGTCAAGGAAATGATGGGCGGCGGCGGCGGGCTCCATCCGCGAGTACACGAACCCGATCAGGTCGCTCAGGAAGTGGTCGCGAAAGATCAGGCTCATCTCGTGCGAGCCTTGCCGCCATCGCCACGGCTGGTAAGTCTCGTGCACGCCGGCAATCGACCGAAGTGTGGCGCCCAGCACCCCGTTGTCGGTGGCCATCCATTGGAATCCGGCCTCGGAAGCGAGGCGAAGCGTTTCATCGGAAACCGAGCCTTCCGAGGGCCACATCCCAGCGGGAGGCTGGCCGAAACGTTCCTTGGCGAACTGCCGGGCCGTTACGATCTGATGGCGGGCATCCTGCGGATATCGAAAACGCTTGGGCAGCGGCACGTTCGGATGGCTCACCCGCGCGATGTCGCTGTCGCAGAGCAAGGGCAGGATGGGGTGGTAGAACGGCGTGATGGAAACTTCGATTTGGCCGCTCTCGGCGAATTCCTGGTAAACCGGCATTACCCGGCCGAGTAGTTCGAGCTGTTTGCGGCCCGCGGCAGCTTGGTCTTCCCGCGTGAATCCGCGCTGCTTGCGAAGCAGAGCCGAGATCACGGGGTCATGGTCTTGATACTCTTCGTCGAACCACGCGAGTTGGGACCACACCTGCAGATCCCGCAGATCCTGCCGCGAAAAAAGCTGGCGCGCCGCGCCCGGCACCCCTTGGGCAGATCGCCAGAGATCGAATAACTCTCCGTAACGCGGATAACGGTAGATCATGCGGCCGTGATTAGCCTGGAAGAAATACTTGAAGATGAATTCTTGCTCTTCCGCCGATAGATCTTCCGCCGGACGCAATGCCGCACGCAGAAACGGGTCCGCGGCTTCCCCCCGGGCGTATTCCTCGATTTGCATCACCATCGAGGGGACGAGGTTGAACGTCTGACGAATGGATGGAAAATCCTGCAGAATGCGCACCATGCCGAAATAGTCCTTGAGAGCATGCATGCGCGTCCAGGGAAGCTGGTATTCGCCGGTAGCCAGGTCCTTGTAAAAAGGCTGGTGCATGTGCCAAACGAAGACCAGAAGAGTTTGGGGCATCGGGAGAGCCCATTATCTCGTGAAAAAGCTGCGAACCGGCGGAGGCGGTGCATTACCGCGGACAGCGAGCCAAAGAATCTGGTTCAGCTCATCGTCGTCGATCCGGTCCGCTTCGGAAAAGTCCATTCGCAGCGTGCGGGCGGCGGTGGGGTTGTTCGGTGGGTTCTTCTCATTGAGGTCGATCCGTGGCTGCCGGGCTTCCCACGGGCGCGCATCGGGCTTGGGCAGAAACGCGCGCCACATTGGCACGGCGCCTGCGTCGTGCATGGTCATGGGGCGTAGCCCGAGCAACAGTTCCATGCTGCGAAGCATCGAAACCGTGTTGTACATCGTCGAATCTATGCCGCGCCCGCGCGTGTAAGGCGAGATCACAAAGGCGGGAGCGCGGTGGGAGTCGACGTGATCGGGTCCGTTCTGCGCGTCATCTTCCAGGACGAAAATAGCGGTTTGCGGCCAGAACGGGCTGCGGGAAACCGCCTGAACCACCAGGCCCAGAGCGTAATCGTTGTCGGCGACCGCCGCGCGGGGTGTGTGCTTGCCGGGCGCGGTTCCTGACGTATGGTTGTTGCCGAGCCTCAGCACAATGAGTTCTGGCATGCCTGAGCCCGCCTTGCTCCACTGCTCCAACTCGCGCAGAAAAGGCTGCACGCGGTCCACATCGGGGTAATCAAGATCATAGGCGCGGTACTCCAGGCAAGTGTGCGGCGCCAGCCCCGGGTCGCGCACGAAGGCAATCTGCTTGCCCGACGCCGGGCGCGGGGTGATGTTTGTAGCCCACCAGCCATAGTTGCGGACTGTCCTCCCGGCAGCCAGCGCGTTGGTCCAAATGTAACCCGCTGGCGGCGCGGCGGCGCGTTCGCCGCCTTCGTAGTCGTAATGGCGCCTCCGGCGGCCGTAGCTGTTTGGCCAGAGCAGTTGAACGTAGGCGGGCGCGATGGCAGCGGATGACCAGTTGTGGCCGTCGGCGGAAACGTCGGCGTTGACGTAGAAGTTGTCGAGCAGGACGAAGTCGCGTGCGAGTTGGTGCTGGTTGGGCGTCACGTCCTCTCCGAATAGCGTGAGCGAAGGGTCGCCGTTGCCCATTCCGAGATCGCCCAGCACCTGGTCGTAGGTGCGGTTTTCTTTGACTACGTAGATCACGTGCCGGATCGGGCTGCGCCCTTCAGCGTTGGTAGGCAGCGGGTTGCCCGCGGGTACTCCGGCATCGGCCAGCATGCGGCTGCGAAAAGGCGTGTTCCTGAGAACCTGCGCAGAGTATTCGTCCAATTGCGCGGAGTCGAAGGGCTCGATCAACGATGCGGCCCCACGCTGCAGCGCGCCGACATATTCCACTGCCGGAATCCCAGCATGCGTGGGTGCCGGGCGCCGCGTAGGGTTTGGGCCTTGCGGGTTCGGAAACGAGCGCGGACCCCGGCCATTCAGCACCAGCAGGCGCCCGTCCGGGAGTTCGACCATCGAGGTCGGATACCACCCTGTGGGCACGAAGCCCATCACAATCGAGCGCGCAGTGCGCACGTCGGCAACCGCCACGGCGTTTGTGTCCGAGCAGACGGTGTAAAGCCTGTCTTCATCCGCGGACAGTGCCAGCGATGCCGGGGTCATGCCCACCGGCTGTTCCGGATACAGCGAAAGGTTTAATCGTTCCAGTAACCGCATGGAGCCGTCTGCGTTGATGCCGACCGACGCCACGCTGTTGGTGTTGGAGATTGCCACGAAGAGCCGCGCGCTGAAGGGAACAGGCTTGGCCGCTTCTCCCTCTGCCTCGGCTTCCGCGATCGTCGCTTTCGCGCGCCAGACTATGTCCATCGGCTGCGGGCCAACCGGCAGCCGCGAAACCGCCTCCCCGGTCGTCGTATTGTGACGGTAGAGAAACCCGTCGCCCCAACCGGTGACATACAGCCAGCGTCCATCAGGATGAGGCAAGAGACGGAAGGGCCGGTGCGCGCTCTTCCACTCCTCGATCACGATCCCGGTCTGCAGGTTGATCACGAAAATCGTGTTGCGGAAGAGCGCGGCCACATAGAGGAACCGGCCATCTGGCGAGAGCGCGACATCGCCCAGAAAGTCGGTGTGCTTGCGCTCTCCTTCCTTCACGAGGACAAAGGTCCGGCGGCGCTCCAGTGAGCCTTGCGGCGTGAGAGCGAGTTCGTAGACCTCCGAACGCGACCCCCCCGAGGCGTACAGCAAGTTGCTCTTCGGGGCAAAGCGGAGCCCCAGCCACAAGTCGGGCAGGGCAAGTTGGGCTGTTTCGCGGAACGAAGGCAGTTCAAACACTGTCAGTTTGGGCGGAAGATAACCTGCCTGCATGACTACGACATGCCGCCCGCCGGGCGCCAGAGCGGAAGTCATGGGGAGAGTTTCGAGAGGGATCTGCCGCCCCGCTGGCGTTAGCAACGCTCCGGAAACCAGGCGCACCGCGCCTCCTGGTTGCGGCCCTACCGTGAGAGGCCGTTCAGGCTGCGGCAACAGCAACATGGTGGATAGCAGACCGCACACGGCAACGGCGGCAAGCGGATGGATTTTCATTCAAAGAACCTTTGCGCGATGGGAAAACGGCGTCCGATGCCAAAGGCCTTCGAGGTGACTTTGAGCCCGGGCGCCGCCTGCTGGCGTTTATACTCGTTGCGGTCCACCTTGTTGACGATGTCGCGCACCAGGGCGAGGGGAAGATCAAGTTTGGCGGCAATAACGGCTGGAGGTTCGAGATCCTCGACATAGGCCTTCAGAATCCGGTCCAGTACCTCATACTCCGGCAATGAGTCCGTGTCTTTCTGGTCAGGACGCAGTTCCGCCGATGGCGGCTTCGTGAGGACGCTTTCGGGCACGATCGGCGCACCCCGGCGCTGATTCACCAGACGGCACAGGTCGTACACCATGGTCTTGGGCACGTCGCTGATCACCGCTAAGCCGCCACACATGTCTCCGTACAGCGTGCAATAGCCAACCGCGACTTCGCTCTTGTTGCCCGTAGTGAGCACGAGTGCATTCCACTTGTTGGAAAGAGCCATCAGCGTCATTCCGCGGAGCCGGGCCTGGATGTTCTCCTCTGTCACATCCCGCGAGGCCCCGTTGAACAGGGGATCGAGCGATTCCAGCATCCGCTGGTAGGCAGGTGTGATCGGCGCGACTTCGAAGCGGATGCCCAGGTTCACGGCCAGGGCGCGCGCGTCGGTGAGGCTGTGATCAGAGGAAAACGGTCCTGGCATGGCGACCCCCACTACGTTTTCCTTGCCCACCGCATCCACCGCGATACAGGCCACCAGCGAAGAGTCGATGCCACCGCTCAAGCCGATCAGTACTCTTTGAAATCCGCACTTGCGCAGGTAGTCGCGCGTGCCCAGCACCAGAGCATCATAGACGGCGCTTGTTTCGTCCTCGTGACTTGCGTGCCTGTCTCCTGACAAAGTATCGAGATCCAGCAGCACCAGGTCCTCTTCGAAGCTGCGGGCCTCCGCTACCGCTTGGCCTGACGCATCCAGCGCGAAACTGGAACCGTCGAAAATGAGCTGGTCGTTGCCGCCCACCATGTTTACGTAAACGAGGGGCACCCCGTGGCGGCGCGCTTGCGACGCGAATACCCCGCGCCGCAAGGCCCTTTTCTCCAGGTTGTACGGTGAGCCGTTAACAACAATCAGCAAATCCGCGCCTTGGCTCACGAGCTGGTCGACCGGGTCGAGGTGATAGAGAGGGCGGTCCCAGAATTGCTTGTCGTTCCACGCGTCCTCGCAGATGGCCAGCGCAAGCCGGCGGGACTCGAAGCGGCAAATCGACTGGCAGGTGGCGGGTTCGAAGTTCCGCGCCTCGTCGAACACGTCATACGTAGGCAGCAGCATCTTCGTCTGCGTGAAGAGAACCCGCCCGCCGTCAATCAGAGCCGCATTGTTCAAGGCGCGCCGGGTAGCTTCCGGGGGGGCTTGCCCCACATAACCAACGATCAAGGCACAGTTCAGCCCGGCGGTTTCTTCCCTCAGCTTGGCCAGCTCCTGCGCCGTGCGTTCGAGAAAGGATGGTTTCTCCACCAGATCCCGCGGCGGATAGCCGGTGAGCGCGAGTTCGGGAAACACCGCCAGGCGGGCTCCGCGCTCCGCCGCCTGGCGCGCGAATGAGGCGATCCGGGCGCGGTTGCCCTCCAGATCGCCCACGGTGTTGTTGATCTGGCAAAGAGCGATGCGCATAAGGGGAAACCCCTCATTTTACCGATCCAACACAGGGTCGCCGCTACACTGGAATGATGGCCGGCAGTTTCTGGGGCGAAATCAAGGCAGCACTGGCCGGGCATGAGCAGGACTACACCACGGCGCCACTGAACCGCGCTATTTTCCTCTTGGCCGTGCCGATGGTTCTGGAGATGTGCATGGAGTCGCTCTTCGGCATCGTGGACATCTACTGGGTGGCGCGTCTCGGCGAAAAGGCCACTGCCGCGGTTGGCGTAACGGAATCAATCATGACCATCGTTTACTCGGTGGCCCTGGGTGTTTCCATGTCGGCCACCGCCATGATCTCGCGCCGGATTGGCGAAAAGAAGCCGGAGGCCGCGTCACGGGCGGCCGCGCAGACGGTCCTCCTGGGCTTGCTTCTCTCCTTGGTCATTGCCGTGCCATGCACCGTGTGGGCGGACGATCTGTTGCGGCTGATGGGGGCGGACGCTGCCGTCCAGCAGGCGGGCGCGGGCTACGCACGGCTGATCTTCGCCGGCTCGGTCAGTGTCATGCTCCTCTTTCTCCTGAACGCAGTGTTCCGGGGGGCGGGCAACGCGGCCATCGCTATGCGCGTCCTGTGGCTGGGCAACGGAATCAATATCGCACTGGACCCGCTGTTGATTTTCGGATGGGGACCCTTCCCGCAGTTGGGCATCGAAGGAGCCGCATGGGCTACCGTGTTTGGCCGGACCCTCGGCGTGGCCTACCAGTTCTGGCATTTGGCGCGGGGCACGGGGGCGATCCGTCTCGAATGGCGGTACCTGCGGCCCGAATGGAAGGTGCTTCGGACACTCTCGCGCCTCTCCGCAACAGGTATGCTGCAATTCCTCATCGCCCACGCCAGTTGGATTGCGCTCGTGCGCATTATTGCTCTGGCGGGGGCCAGTGCCTTGGCGGGATACACCATCGCCATCCGGATCGTGATCTTCTCGCTGCTGCCTTCCTGGGGTTTTTCCAATGCCGCGGCGACCTTGATGGGCCAGAACCTCGGCGCGCGGCGGCCCGATCGCGCCGAAAGCGCCGTCTGGCGTACAGGTTTCTACAACATGGTGTTCCTCGCGGTGGTGAGTGTGGCCTTTCTGGTGATCCCGGCGCAATTGGTGGGCTTCTTCACGAACGAACCGGAGGTCGTGCGGTTCGGCGCAGCCTGTCTCCGCATCATCGCGGCAGGCTATCTGGCCTACGCCTACGGAATGGTGATGGTGCAAGCCTTCAACGGAGCGGGCGACACTGTAACCCCCACCTTCATCAACCTCGCCTGCTACTGGTGCCTGCAATTGCCGCTCGCCTACTGGCTGGCTGAAGGCATGGATTGGGGCGCTTTTGGCGCCTTCTGGGCAGTCCCCGTCGCCGAAACCGTGCTCGCAATCGTCGGCATCCTGGTCTTCCGCCGCGGCACTTGGAAACAGCGCAGAGTGTAGTCCGGCAATCCTGCTCGCCAGCGCTCACACCCGTTCCATCAAACGACTTGGAGAAAAACTTGACGCTCTCGCGTCGGCCGAACGGAGGGAAACTGTTGACGAAGAAAAACCCGGCCTCGCGAACAAGGCCGGGTTTCGCGGAAAGTGCTGGTTCTGCTTAGAACGTCACCCGCAACGCCACCTGGATGCGGCGCCGGCCGCCGTCGGTGTTCCACTGGTTCATGAAGCCAGCGGAGTTGATCCGCCCGTCGGGAATCCCGAAGTTGCGCGTGTTCGTGATGTTGAAGAAGTCGGCGCGGAGCTGTGTGTTGAACCGCTCGCCGATCTTCGTGCTCTTCATCATGCTCAGGTCGAAGTTGCCAATGCCGTCCGCGCGGAGAATGCCCCGGCCCGCATTGCCCAGTCCCTGAGCGGCGGTGACCGGACCGAAGAACCGGTTGCCTGCCCGCTGCAGGTTCCAGATCTCTTCGACAGAAAACGCGCCCAGCGGAACATCCGTCAGCACGTTGGGGCGGATCGCGACGCCTACCAAACCGCTGATGCCCGCCAGACGCCCGCCGGGATCCGCTCCGTTCAGCACCGTGAACGGCGCGCCGGACTGGAATGTGAGGAACGGGCTGAGTTGCCAGCCGCCCAACACCTTTCCGGCGAAGCCCTGCTGCGTGCGGAAGAAAGGAACCTCCCAGACGGCGTTTGCCACCAGGCGGTGCGGCCGGTCAAACGTCGAGCGTCCGCGGTCCAACCGCCGGTTGAAAGAGTCCTGCGGGATGGCGACGTCAGCCAACGGATTTGGGTTAAACAGCTCGGAGGCGTTGTCAATGAAGCTTGACCAGGTATAGTGCGCGCCCATCGAGAAGTTGCGCGACAGACGCTTGTCCAGCGAAGCCTGCATCGAGTGGTACGTCGAGGATGCGCAATTGCATCGGTCGCGGACCACGCCCAGGTTTGGATTCACCCGGGTAGCCGGGCTGGACCCGGGGATGATCGGGTTGGCGTCGACGGTCTGGAACAGGGCCGTGCCCTTGGTGCCGACGTAGCCGACCGTCAGTGCCCAGTCTTGCGCCAGTTCACGCTGCACCTGGAAGGCAAACTGCTCAGCAAGCGCGCTCCGGTTGTCGGGCGACAGAATAGTACGGTTCGCCGTCCGCGGGTTCGCGGGCACTCCGGTAAAGCGTGCCTGCTGCACGCGCTGGAACGCGTTCTCCGCCCGGCCGCCCGAGACGAAGTTCACCGAGTTCAAGAACGGGAAGGCGCTCGCCACGTTCAGCGTGAGGTTCACGAAGTTGTGGTCGTAGCTCCGGGCGTATCCTCCGCGCAATACGGTCTTTTCGCCCATGCGGTAGTTGAAGCCGAAACGCGGCGCCCAATTGTTGGTGTCACGCGGGGGCCGGTTGGTCAGGCGGAACTCTGGGTTGCCGCCGGCAGCCGCGACAATCCGCTCGTTGATTGGCACCAGGCTCTCCAGCGACGGACCTGGGGTCTCGTACCGGAGACCATACGTCAACGTCAGGTTGCGGGTGACGCGCCACTCATCCTGCCAAAAGGCGTAGTAGTCATACTGCTTGAAGGGCCAGATCACGTCGCCCCCAGGGAGTGTCGCGTTGATCTGCGCTGCCGTGCCCACGTCGTCGTAAAGGCGCTGCAGGTTGTCGTAGGTGAGCAGCCCGCGCGCGGTTGGTCCAAAGAAGCTCACGATATCCACCCGGCGGAAGTCAATACCGAACTTCATCGAATGGCTGCCCAAAATCACGCCTGTGGTGTTCTGAATTTGGTACGTGTTGTTGCGGCGGAACTGCGGCAGGTTGACTGCCAGCCCGATGGCGGTGCGGGACGCAGCCGCATTGATGCCCACCAGGCCCAACGAAGCGACTTCGATCGACGGGATCGCGTCGGTGCCTGGTGTGCTCGCGTTCGTCAAACTGTTCAGCCGCTGGTAAGAGGTCCGGAATTCATTGAAAATCTTCGGGCCCCAGGTGCTGTTCCAGGCAGCCGTGGCGGACTGCGTGCGGGATGGGCTGATGGTCGTCAGGCCAGGCGGCGTCACCTGCCCCGAGCCGTCACTGAAGTTGTCGTTCACCATGTACCGCAGCGTCAGGCTGTGCCGGTCGTTAAACCGGTGGTCGCCGCGTGCAGTGCCCTGCCAGTTGTTCTGTATGAAGTTGGCCGACCCGGTGATGTCGCCCAGAGGGACGGTAATCGTGCGCCCATCGGCAGCAACGAACGACTCGCTCCGTCCGTTGGGCCGCTGCGCAGCCGGCAAGAAATCGAGCAACGCTTTGATCGTAGGCCGGGATTGGAACTGCTGGAGAATCGTGCGGCCTTCCGTCGTCGGCGCCCCGTTGATCGTCTGCCCAAATCCCTGCTGGCGGTCGGTCCAGCGCTGCAGCGAGGTGAAGAAGAACGTCCGGTTCCGGATCACCGGGCCGCCCACGGTCCCTCCAACTTGGTTCTCCACGCGCCACGGAGCCTCCCGCAGGCCAGCCGCTTTCTCTCGGTTGTTGAGCGAGTTCAACTGGTTGCCGTTGTAGAACCAAAACGCGGAGCCGTGAAACTCGTTCGTGCCGCTCTTTGTCACCACGTTCACGACCGAACCGGCGCTGCGGCCATACTCGGGCAGGAACTGATTCGTGATGATCCGGACCTCCGCCACGATGTCCGGGTTGTTGATCGTCTGCTGATTCCCGGTAACGCTTGGATCGTTCGAATCCTGCCCGTCAATCATGAAGTTGTTCGACCGCAGGCGCATGCCGTTGGAGGAGAAATTCACCCCTCCGTTGGCGAATCCCGTCTGGCCGTTGGAAAGCTGACTCACGCCGGGCACCTGCAGCGCAAGATTCATGATGTTGCGGTCAGGCGACAGCGGCAATTCAGAAATGCGCTTCGATTCGAACTGCGTACCTACTTCCGCGTTCGTCGTATTCACCATCGTCGCGTTGGCGGCCACGGTAATCGTCTCCGCCATCTGGCTGACCTCGAGCTTCACCGAGAGGTCCGCGTTCTGGTTCAGGCGCAGAGTGATCGGTCCCTGCACATAACGCGCAAAACCGGTCTTCTCCACCTGGACTTCATAGTTTCCCAGCAGAAGCTGTCGCACCCGGAACCGGCCTTCGGAGTCCGTCTCGGTCTCGACCGCGACACCTGTATCAAGACTGCGGACCCGCACCTTGGCTCCGGCGATCGAGGCGGCGGAGGGATCCGTAACGGTCCCGAGAATCTCAGAATAGGTAGACTGGCCAAACGAGCAAATGGCCAGGGCAAGAATCGCCACAGCGACCCTGAAAAGGTTTTTCATAGCTTGTTAAGACCCTCTGGAAAGTGGTGGCTGGAGCTTCCACGCAGAAGACAGCCCCGATAACTGATAGTTAACACGATTTAAGCCAAATCGGGAGCTAATAGAAGAAACTCTTCTAAAACTATCCGAAAGATAGGTTCCCGGCCGGCTACGACGCTTGAAGAAAACGACGGGCGGCGGCACGCCCTGTCCGCACGCAGTCCGAAATACCGATCCCTTCATAGGCATTGCCCGCCAGGGCCAGGCCGGGCAGCGGTGCAAGGCGTTGGTGGAGTTCCTCCATGCGTGCGGAGTGCCCGACGGTATACTGCGCCATCGAGCGCCGCCAGCGCCGGACGTTCACGAAGTCAGGCTCAACATCCCACCCCAGCAGTGCCCGGAGTTCGCTCCGGACTTGGGCCACGAGTTCCGCGTCATCGAGGTCCAGGACCTCCTCCCGTCCCGCGCCGCCAAGAAAACAGCGCAGCACTATGTGGGAATCTGGGACGCGGAAGGGGAACTTGGCGCCGATGAACGTGCAGGCAACCAGCGTTCTCCGCTCGGCTGCGGGCACGAGGAATCCGAAGCCAGGCGGTACTTTCCCTGCTCGTTCGCGCCGGTAGCCCAGCGCAAGCGTAATGGATGAGCTGTAGTCAATGCCTTCCAGCAAGGCCGCCGCTCGCGTGTTTACATTGCGCAGCAAGGCCCCGGCTCGCCATGCTGGCGTGGCGACTACCACGCCGCGCGCCGGGAGATTCTCACCTCCTGCGCGCACCACCCAAAGGCCATGGAAATTCAAAACGGCTTCCGCTTCCACGTGCCTGACTTCTGTAGCCGGCCGGATCGCGGATTCCAGCGCTGAAACAAGCTGCTGGAGCCCTCCCTTCAACGTCAGAAAAAGCGGAGCGTTCTCAGCGGCAGCCCACGCCCGGGCTTTCCTGCGGCTGGCCAGCACCCCGCGGGTCAGGCTGCCATATTGGCGCTCCAACTCGGTGAACCGGGTGAGCACGCTGTTGACGCTCAGTTCCTCCACCGACCCGCCGTATACTCCCGAGAGCAGTGGTTCGGCCAGGTAGTCCACCGATTCCTGGCCGTAGTGGCCCCGAATGAAATCAGCCACCGAACGGTCGGGCGGCGGTTCCTTAGGTGGCCGGCGAAAATACTCCAGCCCCATGCGCAGCTTCGTGCCCCAACTCAACAGCGGGCTCACCGCCATCGGCAAGACCCGCGTGGGCACCATCATCATCAACCCGTCGGGCAGCGGCAACAGCCGCCCGTTTTTGACGACGTAAGTGATCCGCCCCGAATCGTTCGAACCGATCAGATCAGCTGCAAGCCCGAGTTCGCGGATCAGTTCGGTAGCCGCCGGCTTGGCGGAGAGATAACTGTCCGGACCGCCTTCCAGCACGCAGCCTTCTGTGGTGGACGTTTCAATTACGCCGCCCAAGCGGGGGGCCGCCTCCAGCAGGAGAGGCCGTTCTCCCGCCTTGACCAGCTCGTAGGCCGCGGAAAGACCCGCGATGCCGCCGCCAATAACAATGAAGGGCGCCGCCATCGGCCGTTACGGCTTGAACTCCCGGACGATCTGCACCACCGCGCGGACATTCTCCACGGGGGTCTCGGGCAGGATGCCGTGGCCGAGATTGAAAATGTGCCCGGGCCGCGAGCCGGTACGCTTCAATAGTTCGATCACCTTCTGCTTCAACTCGGGCAACGGCGCCAGCAGGGCCGCGGGATCCAGGTTGCCCTGAATCGCCGAACGGTAACTGATGTCCATCCACGCCTGGTCGATGTTGAGCCGCCAGTCGACGCCCATCACATCGCCGCCGGCGGCGTGAAGTTCCCGAAAGTAACCGGCCGCGCCGGTGCCGAAGTGAATCACCGGCACTCCCGTCGAGCGGATCCGCTCGATGAGAGCGCGGCTGTACGGAGCCACATAACGCACGTAATCGTCGGCGCCAAGTGCGCCGACCCAACTGTCAAACACCTGAATGGCGCGCGCCCCGGCGGCCACCTGCAGGATCGCGAACGGCCCTAATACGTCCACCAGCTTGCCCATCAGCCGGCGCCACAGCGTCTCGTCGCGGTACATCAAAGTCTTCGTCTGCAGAAAATGCCGCGACGGCCCGCCCTCAATCATGTAACTCGCCATCGTGAACGGCGCGCCGACAAAGCCGATCGTCGGAACTTTGCCGTTCAGCGCGCGAGTCACCATTTGAATGGCTTCGCCCACATAGCCGAGATCGTCGGTGTTCGCCGTCGAAAGCGTATCCACGTCGTGCGAGGTGCGTACGGGATTGTCGATCACCGGCCCTTCGCCCGCCACAAACTTGAGCTTCAGCCCCATCGGTTCCACCGGCAACAGCAGGTCCGCGAAGATGATCGCGGCGTCAACGTCGAGCATCTCGATGGGTTGCAGGGTGACCGTTGCCGCCAGATCAGGCCGCTTGCAGATGTCGAGAATTCCGTGCTTGGCGCGAATGTCACGATAAGCCTTCATGTAACGCCCGGCTTGGCGCATAAACCAGACCGGCCGGACATCTGTCGGGCGGCGCCTGCAGGCGTCTAGAAAGCGGCTGCTCATGGGAGGGACACGCATGCGATCTCCGTTCTGTCTTCACACAGGAAGACGCGAAACTCGTTGGGCTTATGGCGGGCCGTCCAGGCCCGGCCTTGAATGAAAAAGGGTTTGGTCCAGGCTTCGCTGTCCAGCGTCCGGGGAGCGAATACCGAAACGCTCAGCATGCCCCGCGCGGGCATGCCCGTCCGCGGGTCCATGATATGGCTGTAGGTCGTGCCTCCGGCGACAAAAAACTTCTCCGCCGTTCCAGAAGTGGACATCGATTCGTTTCGAAGGAAAAACTCGCCCGCGCTCTGGCGGGGCTGGCGAGGGTTCGGGAGTGTCACCCGCCACCCGCGAGGTTCGTTCGGCGGGGCGCCCAGAGCGTAGATGCTTGACCGGCCGGCGCTGATCAGCCCCGACTGGATGCCGCGTGCCCGCAAAATCGCCACCATCCTGTCCACCGCGTAGCCTTTGCCGATGCCGCCTGGGTCCATCTCGATCTGCCGCGTGAACCGGACCGTCCGTGTTGCCGGATCCAACTGTATGTGCTGGTAGCCCATCCGCCCCAACGCCGCGCGAATTTCAGCTCGATGCGGGATGCGGCCTGAACCCTTGTAGAAGCCCCAGATCTTCATCAGCGGACCCACTGTTATGTCGAATGCACCTTCGCTCCGGCGGCTGTAGTTCAGACAGGCCGTCAACAATTGAAACATCTCCTCGGAAACCGGCACGGCCCGTTGATACGCCTCGCGGTTCACCCGGCTCCATTCGCTCTCAGGCCGGTAATTCGAGAGCAGTTCATCCAGGCGCTTCACCTCTTCGAAGGCGTCGTCAACGGCCGACTCGAGGGAGAAGCGGTCCGATCCGTACAGGGCCACCGTATACGTCGTCCCCATCGCATCCATGGACCGCTCGAAGCGAACTTCGGGCGCTGCCGGAACCGGCGGAGCGGAGGACCGCCCCGTCGCTAAGAACGAAATTAGCACAGTAAGTCCAAGCAGGTAGGGGATTTTCACGGCAGGACGGCACAATGAAGCTCTATTTTTCGATGGGGAATGGGTCATTGCCGTGCCGTTCACTCTACTTCGGGCTTGGGCCGGCCACGACGGGTGCGGCGAAGCAGTTTCGCCAAGGCCGCCCCACCCGCCAACTCCGCAGCAGGGCGGAACCTCAATTCAGGCATGCGATGGAGTTCCATCCTCTCCATCAGGCGGCGGCGGAGGAAGAATCGGGCGCTTTCAAGGCCCAGTAACGCCTCGGCGCGAGCCTCTGCCTCGTCAGGGAGCGAAACGAGGACGTCTGCTTTCCTAAGGTCTTGGGCAACAATAACTTCCGTTACGTCAACACCGGCCAGACGGGGGTCTGAACTCTCGAACCGGACCAGTTCGGAGAGCTCCTCGCGCATCGTCTCGGAAACTCGGCGCGTCCGTAGCGGATCCACGTTTTTATTGTAGAAACACAGACGCACCCGCCGGGGGAAAATCGCATCCTGATACCCCAAATTTCTGAAACGACAGGCTAAGCCAAATCGAATCAGAGCTTCAGGTACCAGCGGCGGCGGTGCAGGAACCAGCCAACCAACCCGAGGGCGAAGACATTGAGAAGAGCGTATGCCAGTGAGGCGTTCACCGGTGTGAGGAAAGCACCGAAAACGTCCTCCGTGAGAATCGCCTTCCAAGTTTTCCCTCCCCTGTAAAGCATGGTCATGATGTCTGCGACAAACCCGGAAAGCAGGTAAAGAAGAATCGCGTTCATGCCCATCCACTCCACAGGGCGGAGCCAGCCCAAGGAAAACCGGCGGATGTCAGCCAGCCAATACCAGGCGGCAAGGCAGAGGAAAGCCAGCCCGCCCATGAAAAGCGAAAAGGGCACTGTCCAGATGTTCTTGTTGATGGGCTGGAAAGGGTGCAGCGCCAGGCCGGCCAACGTCAGTGCGGCCCCTCCGGCCAGCAAGGCCCGGAGCCGGATTCCGGGCGTCCAGTTGGTTTGCAGCACGCGCCCCGCAAATGCCCCGAGCAACACAGTCCCGATCGCAGGCAGGGTGCTCCAGATTCCTTCGGGATCCCACACTTTGGTCTGAGACCACATGTGGCCCGTCAGGACCAGGCTGTCGAGGTACTGCGCGAAGTTCCCCACGGGCTCCAGGACGCCCGCGCCATGCCCTGGCACGGGGTAGAACGACATGCAGGCCCAGTAGACCGCGTACAGCGAGAACAGGGCGGCGATCTGGCCCCGCAAGCCGGTAAAAAGCACAACCAGCACTGCCACCAGATAACAAATGGCAATCCGCTGCAAAACACCCGGAATCCGGATCGTCGACCAGTTGTAGTTCGGGAATGGCGAGGCCAGGAATCCGATCACAAACAGCAGAACCGCCCGCCGGAACGCGTGCGCCAGCAATTGGCCGCGATCCTCGCCCCGGCTCACCCGTTTGGCGGTGGATAACATCATGGCGGCGCCCACAATCCACAAGAAAAATGGGAATACCGTGTCGGTGAATGTCCAGCCATGCCACTTGGCGTGCAATAACGGCGGATAGACATGCTCCCAGGAGCCAGGGTTGTTCACCAGGATCATTGACGCGATGGTGGCGCCGCGGAAAAGATCCAGCGAGCGCAGCCGTTCCGGAACAGCAGGCATGACGACAGAGGCTACCATAACGGCTGTATCATTCGGAGATCCGCATGCAGATTACGTCCTCATTCTTGGCTACCCTCCCCTTTCTCTTCTTCTCGCTTTCCGCCTCCGCCCAAACATCTCTCCGCGAGGCTTACGCGCAGGACAATTTTACGGTCCGGGTCGAAATGGTCCCCATGCGCGACGGCGTCAAACTCCGCACGATTCTTCTGACGCCCCGGAATGCCGCCGGGCCGTTGCCCGTCCTTCTCGAGCGCACGCCCTATGACGCTTCGCGGATCCTCGGCGGGCGCGCCTCCACCCAACTCGGCATCGTCCTCGGCCCCAAGTACCTGGGCGACGGCTACATCTATGCTGCCCAGGACATCCGCGGTCGCTTCGGTTCCGAGGGCGATTACGCCATGTACCGTGTCCCTCGCGGGCAGTTCAACCGGACCCCCACCGACGAAACAACCGACGCCTGGGACACCCTCGACTGGCTTGCGAAGAACACCAGAAACAACGGAAAGATCGGGGTCTGGGGCACCTCTTACCCAGGCTGGCTCACCCTCGCCGCCATGCGCGACCCTCATCCCGCGCTCGCCGCCACCGTGCCCTTCAACCCCGTCGTCGACGTCTGGAAAGCGGACGACTGGTTCCACTGGGGCGCCTTCCGCCCCATTTACGCCTTCGAATTCATCTACTCCATGGAGTCCCGCAAGGGCGCATCCACTCCTTATCCCTTCGAAGTCCGCGACCTCTACAAATGGATGCTTGCTCTGGGCGCCGCCGGTACCGGGCTGGGCCCCCGTCTCGATGCGCGTCACGAAATGTGGCAGCGCCTCATGGACAACCCCGCCTACGGCCCTTACTGGCGCGATTGCGCCGCCGACCAGTGGTTCGATGCGCCAACCCGCCTCGTCCCGGCGCTGCATGTCCACGGTTTCTGGGACCAGGAAGACATCTATGGCGCGCCTGCCGTCTATGCCGCGCTGGAAAAACACGACCGGGCCAACGACCGCAACTTTTTCGCCGCCGGCCCCTGGTATCACGGCCAGCACTTCGACGACGGCAGCCACCTCGGCCCCATCACCTTTGATGAGGACACCGCCAAACGTTTCCGCGAGGATGTCCTCGCCCCCTTTCTGGAGAGGTTCCTGCAGGGAAAAGACGTGCCCGCGCCCAGCCCGGTCACCGTCTTCGAAACCGGCGCCAACCGCTGGCGGAAGTTCACCCAGTGGCCCCCTGCCGGCCGGGCGCTCGACATCTACCTCCACCCCGCCGGCAAAATCTCCTACCAACCACCCTCAGGCGCGACAGCCTTCACCGAATACGTCTCCGACCCCGCCAAGCCCGTCCCTCATTCGCCCCGTCCGCAATTCGGCTACGACTACGGGGTTCCCCTCATCATCTCCGCCTGGCGGCGGTGGTTGGTCGAGGATCAACGCTTCGCCGATGGCCGCCCGGACGTCGCCACCTGGGAGAGCGAACCCTTGGCCGCACCCCTGACGTTGCGTGGCCCAGTCACCGTGAAACTCTACGCCGAAACCACCGGTTCCGACGCCGATTGGGTGGTCAAATTCATCGATGCCTACCCGGATGACGCTTCACCCCTCGAAATGTCCGGCTACCAGTGGATGATCTCCGCCGACATCTTCCGCGGCCGCTACCGGGAATCTCTGGAACAGGGCCGCCCCCTCGCTCCCAACCAGATTCTCGAGTACACCATCCAATTGCCCCATCTCAACCACACCCTGCTCCCCGGCCACCGCCTGATGGTCCAGGTTCAAAGCTCCTGGTTCCCGCTCTACGACCGGAACCCCCAAACGTTCGTCCCCTCCATCATGTTCGCGCCGCCTGAGTCCTATAAGGCGCAGCGCCACCGGATCCACCACTCCGCCCAACACCCGACGCGCCTCTCATTGCAAACTTCTACCCGGTAATCCCGCCAGCGCCGGTCTCGCTCCATGGCCTTGCAAGACGGGGCGCATCCTGCTCTGCAGACCATGGCGCTTGGCCACTCTGTTTATTCAAAGGACCCGCGGCAGACCGGACTGCCGGATGATGCTCAACAGAGTACCGGCGCCGACGGCATCGTGGAGCGGAACCGGAACCGTAATGGTTGTCCCCTCTGTCCGCTTTTGCATGATACGGTGACTGCCGCGCTGGCGCGCCGCGAGGAAACCGTGTTGTTCGCGAATCTGGCAAATCTCCAGGCCTGACAGGACCCGAAGCTTACCCAACCGGCGCCTCGACTTGCGTCACCAGGACCTCGCCATGGCACCGCCGCGCCACCTCGGACGCGTCCGCAGTCTCGAAAAACAAAGTCAGGGCTTCCACGAGGTTCGCACGGGCTTCTTCGATCGATGCGCCTTGGCTGGCGATATCGAGTTCCGGACACAACGAGACGAATCCATCACCTTCCCGCTCGATGATGGCTGTCAGGCGCTGCGTACCTTGCATGCGTTGAGTCTACACGAGGCTCGTCTGACGCATGGCCGGCCATAGACTTGCGTGCCTGCCTCGCAAGTCCTCAATCAGTCGTTCCTCTTCCCATCCCGATGATCACAAGACGCCCCAGTGGCATGAAAACGAGTTGCCAAATGGCGAAAGACCCTGAATTGTCACAGTTGGACAGGTGTACGTGTCTCTTGATGAACGGGACCACCGTGAACCGTGGTCATGGAGTGGCAGTCCCGCTGCGTTCATTGAGGATTTGCGCTACTCGATGAGTTGAATAGACGGCCACGAAAGGAACTCCGATGCCTTGGTGGAGGCGAATCTGGCGTGACTCGGGCAGTCCACTTCCTGAACGCCTGCGGGCCGCCCTGCCTGCTTCGCTGCACGTCGAGCCTCTTTGAATCCGGCAGGGAAAAGGCATAGATGGGGATCCGGTCGCGCACGTTTCTGAACCACCGGACTGAAAGGACGGGCTATCCTTCCCACTCCAGCCCGATTTATTCTCCCCGTTCCTTCAACCACATAGCCGCTACCCTGCCGCCACCCGCCGCCTGGCCCTCCGAACCCCTCCCTCATGACCACTCCCAATCTCAATCCCGTGGCGCCCGATGCCGGCGAAGACCTGGATGCCGCCGGCCCCCCGCGCAAATGCTTCTACCCCTCCCTCTGCGCCCTGCCCGAACCTCAGTTCAAAATCTTTGAACTCTTCCGCGACCACTACACCCTCACCTGGCGCCGCTTCCCCCACCCTGAACTTGACCGCCGCATCGAAGAACTCGCCTTCACCGACTTCCGCCGCGACCGCATCCGCTGCGCCATCCTCGCCCTCGAACACCGCCACACCGAACGCGCCCGCGAATCCTTCGGCGAACCCGCCCCGCCTCCCTACTCCCCCATCGTCGAAGGTATGCTCCTCGGCGAAGCCCACCTCCGCGATCACGTCGACCACCAGCAACTCCAGCGCCTCTACGCCCTCGAACGCTCCTTCACCCGCACCCTCCGTTCCCTCGAGCGCGACCTCGCCGCCTTCATCACCCTCCTCGAACAAAGCCTCCTCCCCGCATCCGAACCCGCCCCCGAACCCGAAACGGCAAAATTACAAAACGAACCCAATTCCACTCCCCGCAATGCCCCCTGCCCCTGCGGCTCCGGCCGCAAAACCAAACGCTGCTGCGGGAAACACCTCCCGCCGGTCCTCGGCCCTAGCCCCAAAACGGCTTCACCTGCCGCGCCCGACCTCTAAAGAGGGCACTCAAACCCCAGGCGATCCCCGTTATGATTGATAGTTGACAACGAGACGCTAATATTTAATACTAATGACAGGCGCATTTGAGCCGCCGTCACTTCCTATCGGCAACCAAAGAGGATAGCAGGCATTATGAGCAAGATCATCGGTATCGACCTCGGCACCACCAACTCCGTCGTCGCGGTCATGGAAGGCGGCCAGCCCGTCGTCATCCCCAACCAGGAGGGTGGCCGTACCACCCCCTCCGTCGTCGGCTTCGCCAAGTCCGGCGACCGGCTTGTCGGCCAGGTCGCCAAGCGCCAGGCTGTGACCAACCCGGAGAACACCATTTATTCCATCAAGCGTTTCATGGGCCGGCGTTTCGACGAGGTCACCGAGGAATCCAAACGCGTTCCTTACCGCGTCGTCCGCGGGGACAACGGCGACGCCCGCGTCGAGGCCGGTGGCAAGAAACAGGCCCCGCCCGAAATCTCCGCCATGATTCTCACCAAGCTCAAGGAAGCGGCGGAGGCCTACCTCGGCTCACCCGTAACCAAAGCGGTGATCACCGTCCCGGCCTACTTCAATGACGCCCAGCGCCAGGCCACCAAGGACGCCGGCCAAATCGCAGGCCTCGAAGTCCTCCGCATCATCAATGAACCCACCGCCGCCGCTCTCGCCTACGGCCTCGATAAGAAGAAGGAAGAACGCATTGCCGTCTACGATTTCGGCGGCGGCACGTTCGACATCTCGATCCTCGAAGTCGGCGAAGGCGTCGTCGAAGTCAAATCCACCAACGGCGACACCCACCTCGGCGGCGACAACATCGACCAGCGCCTTGTCGACTGGCTGATCGACGAGTTCAAGAAGGACGAGGGCGTCGATCTCTCCAAGGACCGCATGGCGCTCCAGCGCCTCCGCGAGGCCGCCGAAAAAGCCAAGATCGAACTCAGCTCCGCCATGGAGACCGAGATCAATCTCCCCTTCATCTACGGCGACCCCACCACCGGTCCCAAACACCTGGTCCGCACTCTCACCCGCGCCCGCTTCGAACAAATGGTGGAAGACATTCTCCAGCGGTCCGTCGGCCCCTGCAAGCAGGCCCTCGCGGATGCCGGCCTGTCGCTCTCGCAAATCGATGAAGTCGTGCTGGTTGGCGGCTCCACCCGCATCCCCCGTGTCCAGGCCATCGTGAAGGAAATCTTTGGGAAAGAACCCAACAAGACCGTGAACCCCGATGAGGTCGTCGCCGTCGGCGCGGCGGTTCAGGGAGGCGTCCTTGGGGGCGAAGTGAAAGACGTCCTCCTTCTGGATGTCACCCCGCTCTCGCTCGGCATCGAAACCCTCGGGGGCGTCTTCACCAAGCTGATTGAGCGCAATACCACCATCCCCACTCGCAAGAGCGAGGTCTTCTCCACCGCTTCTGACAGCCAAACCTCGGTCGAAATCAAGGTCTACCAGGGCGAGCGTGCCCTCGCCCGCGACAACCGCCTCCTCGGCGTCTTCCAGCTCGTGGGCATTCCGCCCGCCCCCCGCGGCGTTCCCCAGATCGAAGTCACCTTCGACATCGACGCAAACGGCATCCTGCACGTCACTGCCAAGGACCGTGCTACCAACAACGAACAGAAGATCACCATCACTTCTTCCTCCGGCCTCTCCAAGGACGAAGTCGAGAAAATGGCCCGCGACGCCGACGCCCACAAGGCCGAAGACGAACGGCGCCGCGAGGAAATCGATGTCAAGAACCACCTCGACTCCGCCGTGTACAGCGCCGAGAAAACCCTCCGCGAACACCGCGACAAGGTCTCCGAATCCGATGCCAAGGCCGTCGAGGAGGCCATCGCGGAAGCGAAGAAGGCGCTTGAAGAAGGCGGCCTCGATCGTATGAAGTCCGCGCAGGACCGCTTGCTCCAGAGCAGCCACAAGCTCGCCGAAGCCATGTATAAGGCTGCCGGCGCCCAGCACCAAACTGCCCAATCCCAGCCCGGCGGCTCCGCCCCCGGCGCCGACCAGGCTCCGAAAGACAATGTGGTCGACGCCGAATTCGTCGACGTCGACGACAAGAAGTAATCCACGCTGATCGCAAAGGAATTGCGCGCCAGCCATGGCCACCAAACCGCAGGACTACTACCAGACTCTCGGCGTGAAGAAGAACGCCTCCGCGGATGACCTCCGCAAGGCCTACCGCCGTCTGGCGCGCAAATTCCACCCCGATCTCAACCCCGGCGACAAAACCGCGGAAGAGAAATTCAAGCAGGTCCAGGAAGCCTACGACGTCCTGAGCGATACCAAGAAGCGACAGATGTACGACCAGTTCGGTTTCTACTCTGAACAAGGCTTCCCCGGCGCCTCGTCCGGCCCACCCCCCGGCAGCGGCGGCTTTGGCTTTGGCGGGTTCGACTTTTCGGATTTCACCGAACACATGGGCCGCGGCGCCGGCGGTGGCGCCTTCTCCGATCTCTTCAGCCAGTTCTTCGGCCGGGGAGAGTCCGCCCATCAGGCGCCCCGCCAGCCCTCCCCTGAGCGCGGAGCCGATCTCGAATACGCCCTCGCCATCGATTTCTGGCAGGCCATCCGCGGCACCCAGGTTCGCCTGAACATCCACCGCCTGGATCTTTGTACAGCTTGCTCCGGCACCGGAGCCCAGGGCGGCGCCACCATGACCTGCCCGCAGTGCAACGGCTCCGGCAATGTCACCCAGATGGCGGGCGCCATGCGCTTCAGTCTCACTTGCTCGCGCTGCGGCGGGTCCGGCCGGCTCCGCAATACCTGTTCTGTCTGCCGCGGGGAAGGCCGCCGCGCCGCCGACGAGACAGTCGAAGTCCGCATCCCCGCCGGCGCTTCCACCGGTTCGCGCCTCCGTGTCCCCGGCAAAGGCAATGCCGGTACGCAGGGCGCGCCCGCCGGCGATCTTTTCATCACCGTGCGCGTCGAAGACCACCCTCTCTTCCGCCGCGACGGCGACGACATCTTCCTGCGCGTCCCGGTCTCCGTCTCCGAAGCCGGGCTCGGCGCCAAAATCGAAGTCCCCACCGTTGATGGCCGCGCTTTGCTGAAAATCCCGCAAGGCACGCAGAGCGGCCAGAAGTTCCGTTTGCGGGAAAAGGGCGTCTTCAACGCCCGCAAGAATACCCGCGGCGATCAGATCGTCGAAGTCTTTGTCCAGGCCCCCGATGTCCGCGACGAACGGGCCCGGGATCTCCTCCGCCGCCTGGCTGAAATCGACACCTCCGATCCCCGCGCCGAAATGTGGTCGACAGTATAGGTGCACCGTGGTCCGAACCAGAGGCAAAGCCGGCTACATGATCTCCGCCGTCAGTGAAAAGTACGGCATCCACCCGCAGACCCTGCGTCTCTATGAGCGCGAAGGACTCCTCAAGCCTTCGCGCAGCGAAGGCAACACCCGCCTCTATACCGAAGAGGATCTCCAGCGCCTCGAAGTCATCCTGGAACTCACGCGCGAACTCGGCGTCAATCTCGCCGGCGTCGAGATCATCCTCAACATGCGCGAGAAAATGGCCGCCATGCAGGCCCAGATCGAGCAGTTCATGGAACAGCTCAACATTGCGCTCCAGAAGAATGCGCGAACAGAACCTCCTTCCGCACCTACCGGACTGATCCGCGTCGCCCGCGTCCAGCAACGCTCCAGCGAAAAATAAACCTCCCCGTGCCCGAACTCCCCGAAGCCGAATACATGGTGCAGCGGCTGCGCGAGTACGCCGCCGGCGCCGACATCCGCCGCATCCGCATCCTCCGCCCGGGGTTCCCCGCGCCGCCCCGTGTCCGTGGCCGCATTGCCGCTTACGGCCGCCGCGCCAAGAATGTCCTCATCCATCTTGAAACCGGGCAGACTCTCCGCATCCAACTCGGCATGACCGGCCACGTCTACTGGATCCCCCGCGCTGCCGCGCCGCCCCGCTTCACCCGCGTCCTCTTTGAACTCGAAGACGCCTCCGCGATTGCCTTCGAAGACTCGCGCGTCTTCGGCGCCGTCGAACTCCACCCGACGTCCGCCCTCGAGGAGGTGTTCCGCGATTACGGCCCCGAACCCCTCGACGCCAGCTTCACCTGGCGCGACCTGCAATCCTCCGCCGCCCGCGCCAAGGGTCCGATCAAACCCTTCCTGCTCGACCAGTCGCGCATCGCCGGACTCGGCAACATCTGGGCCGCCGAATCCCTCTTTCGCGCCCGGCTCCACCCTGCCCACCCTGTTTACCAGATCTCCCCGCCTGCTTGGCGCCGCCTCCACGCCGCCATCCGCCGCACCCTCGCCCGCGCTATCGAAAACACCTTCAAGGTCACATCCCGCCCTGAAGAATTCCCGGACGCGGACCTCCTCTGGCTCAATGTTTATGGCCGCGAAGCCAAACCCTGCCGCTCCTGCCGCACCCCCATCGCCCGGGAAACTCAGGCCGGCCGCTCCACCTTCTTCTGCCCCCGCTGCCAGCCCGCCGCGCTGAGAGTCCCCTAGGCTTCGTCAGCCGGGTTGGGTTGACGGGCGAGATCCTTTGCCGAGGACTCGGCGCCGAGTGGTTCACGGAACGGTTCCACGGAAATGCGACGGTAGGCCACTTCGAGCACAGTCAAATGGGTTGTGCCGCCCGGAGCCCGAAGCACGACGCGGTCGCCCTCTTCCGACTTCATCAACGCGCGTCCCAGGGGCGACAGCCAACTGATGTGCTTGCGTTGGAGATCCACCTCGTCGGCGCCCACGATGCTTACGACATGCTCCGTTCCCTCCGCATCGCAATAGCGCACCGTGGCGCCGAAGAAGACTCTCGTGGCAGCCTGGCCCGTTCGGGGCGCTTCCGGGTCCACCACGACCGCCGCTTCGATGCGCTTCAAGAGAAAGCGAAGCCGCGAATCGATCTGGCGTAATCGCCGCTTGCCGTACTGATAATCGGCGTTCTCACTCCGGTCGCCGTTGCTGGCAGCCCACGCCACCACTTCCTTCACCGCCGGGCGTTCCCGGGTGAGCAGAAACCGGTACTCCTCCTTGAGGCGTTGCAGCCCGCCCGGCGTGATGTAGTTCTTCACCGGCGTTGCTGGCGCGTCCGGCCGTGGTTTTCTTGTGAACCCTTCCCGCATCACCTGGTTCTTCCAGAGAATACCCCATGAGCACCGCAAGGCATCGTGGTGATGGGGGGCCGGCTTCCTGTTTATGGATCGCCGGATCGACTCTACCTTGGAATCGAACCATCACGGCATGACGATGATCCAAACACCGTGGTGAATCACGCGGGCAATTCGACTTCGATCTCCCGTAGCATCGAACCGGGTGAGATGTCGGCTCGGATGGATTCAAGGTAAAGGCGAATTGCTTCCCCGGCGCGCGCCGTGAGTTCGTCAAGCGATCCGCCGGTTACAAGAATGGCCGGAAGTTCGGGTACGTAGGCGCTGTAGCTGCCAGGTTCACCTTCAATTGCGAGAGAGTAGCTGCGCTTCATTTATCCGGCTCCTCAATACCAGTTTGCTTCAGGATCGCGCGCGATGTGCCCAGGCGCACGTCGTCGCCAAGTTTGCCTGATACTACGGTCACCCGTCCGTCTGCGCTTCGATAGATCCGATGATCCCCAGTGGTCCGTACGTGCCGCCAGCCATGTTGTTCCAGCAGTCGAATCACCTCTCGAACCTTCACTGGCACATCATCAGTGTAACTTGCTGCACGTGCGGCCGGAGACGCCGCGATGCGGTAGAAGACACGCGGAAATGCGTGCTCAGGCCTTTTTGAACATCGCGATGGCTTCGATTTCCACCAGCAGTTCGGGGCGGCAGAGTTTGGCCTGAATGCCGGTGGAGGCGGGCAGGGGATCGAGGCCCTGTTCCGCGTAGAAGGCGGTGCGCTCTTCGTTGAAGGCGGCGTAGTCGCGGTCGATGTCCCGCAGGTAGCAGGTCGTGCGGACGATGTCGTGCCAGGTGGCGCCTTCGCTCTTCAACAGCTCCGTGATGTTGTGGAAGGTGCGGCGGCACTGGGCGCGGAAGTCCCCCACGTGAACCGTCTGGCCGTGCTCATCAATGCTGGCCGTGCCCGAGATCAGCAGAATAACCACATTGCCGATATCGATGCGCATGCCGCGCGAGAAGGAACTGGGCTTGGCGTAGCTGAAGGCCTCATTCAAGACGTTCAGGTTGGTGATCGGCCGTTTGTCGATCGGTTCCTTCGATTGAGCCACCAGCTCCTCCATCATTTCACTCAAATTCATCATGACTTAAGACTCCTTGATCAAACTCAACTCCCACTCGTTCTTCAGGCTCAGGCGAGCCGCGTGCACGGAGCGCGTATTGCGGTTGAGGGCGTTCCACTCGACGCGGCCAGCCAAGCCTTGCCAAGGCGTGAGATCAGTCAACGCCTGGCGGATTCCGTTGCGCGACGGGCCGGCCACCCGGACGGCCTCGATCAAAAGGCGCGCGCCGTCGCGGCATTGCGCGCGCGCATAATCCTCCCCGGCCCGCGTCCGGGCGAGGACGGGGTACACGATGCCATCGGCGGCGGCGCCCGCCGCGCGCAGAAATGCCGCGCGGCCGGCGGCGGGGCCGGCATACAGACGGGCGCCTGCCAGTTGACGGGCGAGGCGGGCTGTATCGGCCGGCGGGGCGACGATCACGGCGCGCCGCGCCTCCAATTCCACTGCTCCTCCGGGCGCGAACTCCAGGTGGCGTTCGGGACTCACACGCTGTTTGCCAAAGAACCGGAGGAACTCCCGCACCAGCAAGCGCTCGTCGTGCGAGGTGGCCGAAAGCAGTGTGAACGGTTCGGCTCCGTCCGCGAGCACTTGCGCCCCCACCGCCGCGGCGATCGCAGGATCGGCCGGGAGGAGGGAAAACGCCCAAGGTACCATTGCGGCGTTGACGCTGCGGTCGGTCGAGATCAGATCGAGCAGCGGCAGGCGGGTTTTGACGGCCACCTGCTCGGCGAGATGCACCGAGTCGGACCCCGCCGCCGTCAGCACAGCGTAAACGCGCTCCTGGTAGGCCAATTCCACGACCATGCGCGCGGCGGCGCGCCATGGGTCGGTGGTCCAGCGGCGGATGAGACGGAATGGCACTCCACCGATTCCACCCTGGCGGTTCGCTTCTTCAAAGACAGCTTCGACGGCGCGAAGGAGATCGTCCTCCGGTCCGAA
Organism: uncultured Solibacteraceae bacterium; assembly: GCA_964460395.1. GTDB lineage: Bacteria > Acidobacteriota > Terriglobia > Bryobacterales > Bryobacteraceae > CAYWQS01. The sequence goes on from CAYWQS010000007.1 coordinate 58,681, forward strand.
GTATCCGATGGGGATTTCGCGGAGGCCGGCCGGGGGCGGCGGTTCCTCGGCTTCGCCCACGGCGGCGCGTTCGCGGGTGCGGTCGAGGTAGGGAGGGGGCGCGGCGGCGGCAAGGCCGCCCAGAGAAGCTACAAAACTGCGCCGCGTCCAGGGCATGAGGCTATTCTTCGGTCTTCTCCGGAGTAAGTTCGCGGGCCACGCGGCTGCGGGGAGGGATCTGGCCTTGGGGGATCTCCCAATCCTCGCGGGAGTAATACTTCCACTGCCCGTTCTCAAAGCGGGCCAGGAACACCTCGCCGATGTCGTCGAGCACAGAACTCAGCGGAATTTCGCCGGTGACTCCGGGCCATGGCTGTGTGCGGTAGGCGATAACATCCCGGATCTTGGCGCGGTTGAGCCCAGCCACCTGAATCGCCCAGATGAGCATATTCATTCCATCGTAGCCGTGAGCGGCGTAGGTTTCGGGCTCTTCGCCGTACTTCTTCACGAAACGCTCGCGGAAGGCAGCCAGCTTGGGATCCTTCCGGGCGGGGTTCCAGGGGAAGCCCGCGATGACGCCTTCGGCATTCTTGCCGGCGAGTTTGACGAACTCGGGCGAAACAGTGCGGTCGCTGGCGAAGTAGGGCTGGTTCATGCCCATGCCGCGAATCGTGTTCAACACGCGGGCGCTGTCTTCGGCGTTGCCCCAGTGAACGATGGCGTCGGGGTTCATCGCCTTGATGCGCTCCACCTGCAAGGTGAGGTCTTCGGCTCCGACCTTATAGGCCATCTCGATGACGACGGGCCGGCCGCTGCGGCGGGCGCTGTCGCGCACCTCGCGGACCCCGAAGCGGCCATAGCGGTTCGAAGCGCGGATGATGGCGACGCGCTTGTAATCCATCTTGCGGAACAGGTAGTCGGCGAGCAGGTAGCCCATCTGCCGGTCGTCGCCGATGCAGCGCATGGTCCAGGGGATGTTGGTTTCGATGAAGGTGGGGTCGGTGTCGCCGGTGTTCATCATCACCACCTCCGCCTTAAGGGCCACGCGGATGGCAATGTGGGAGTTCGCCGAGTCGATGGTGCCAAGCAAGCCGAAGACATTGTGCTTGTAGGCCATATTCGTGACTTCGTTGCCGGTGGAACCCCAGAGGCCGTTGTCGTTGGCGACGATCATTTCGAAGGGGATGCCGCGGCGGAAGTACCCGCCCTGGGCGTTCCATTCGTCCACGGCCATTTGGGCGCCCTTCAGCATCATGCGTCCCAGCGTCTCCTCATGGCTCTTGCCCCCGGTGGCGATCGAAACGGTGCTTTCGATGGGCCCGATGAAGCCGATCTTGACGGTCTTCAGATCGGGGCCGGGCTCGGGGATGGCGCGTCCCGGCCCGGTGTATTCCATCTGCAGGAGGAAGTGCTCCTTGTAAGGCTTGGTGCCGCGGAACGGTTCGTAGTCTACGGGCGTGCGGGCATAGTTCTCCTCACGCTTCAGGCCGAGGTCGGGCACGGTATAGGCGTCGACCGCGTTGATGCGGCGGAGGACTTCGGCGGTGCCCGGATCGATGAGAGCCTCGAGCTTCTTCATGCGATCGGCGGCGGGGTCGGATGCGAGCAGCGCCGGGACGGCAAGGAGGAAGGCGAGCGCGCGCATGGCTACTCTTCTCCTTTCTGAGCGATCAAGCCGGAGGCGGGGGAGCGTTCGCGGAGGCGGGGGTAGTAATCGGCGCCGCGGCCCCAACCCAGACCCTTCGAGGTGCCCACCCAGACATCGTTGCCGTCGAAGTCGACGGCGATGATGAAGTTGTGCGGGATGCCGAGCTTGGACTCGACGCGTTCAAGCACGGTGCGGTCGCGGTAGACGGTGGCGATGCCGAGGTGGGTTTTGGGGTCCATCCTGTACTCGACCCAGGTGTTGGTGTCGGCGTCCATGATGGCGCCGACGCCCTTGTCGGAGCAGAACCAGGCCTCCTGAGCGCTGCGGCCCTTGCCGTTGTTGTTGAAGTCACTGGGCATGCCGGAGTCCATGTTGTAATAGCCCCGCCACTTGCGGCCGTCATAGCGGGCGTTGCCGAAATAGCTGGACACCCAGAGCGTCTTTTCGACATACGTGGCGGAGGTGGTGATGACGTGGACGATGCCGTCGTCGCGATAGAGGTCGATTTCCATTTCGCCGTCGGGATCGAGGTAGTCTTTCCAGCGGTTGGTGGCAACGTCGTATTCGAGCACCCCGCTGCCCCAGACGGCGAGGTAGACTTTGCCGTCGCGGTAGGAGACGTTGTAATTCCAGATCTCCTCCATGGGGGCGTTCTTCTCGGTGAAGATGGTCCACTCGCCGGTGGCGGTGTTGAGGCGGGAGGCGCCGGCGGTGGTGGCGGCCCAGACGTTGTCGTTCTCGACGGCGATGCCATAGACGACATCGTTGACGATACCGGAATTCATCTGGTGATAGTGGTCGAAGCGGCCGCCGGAGAAGCGCGCAATGCCGCCGCCGAATAAACCGAGCCAGACGTCGCCGGTCTTGGGATCGACATCAATGGCGGTGACGGCGCGCCAGGGGAGGCCGTCCTTCTCGGTCCAGCTTTTGACCTTGCCGGTGCGCTTGTCGAGCATGGCGAGGCCGTTCTCCGTGCCGATCCAGACGCGGGGGCCGTCGGCCTTGACGGAGAAGATGTGATCGTCGGGCAGGCCGTCGGCCGTGGTGATGTGCTTCCAGTCGGTGTAGACAAAGGGGAGTTTCTCGGCGCTCAGGGCGAGGGCGCCGAGCAGAGCCAGAAGAACAATGCGGTGCATGCTGCCTCTCATAACGTTTTGAGGTACTCGATCAGGTCGTTCAACTGATCCTTGGTCATGTCATTGGTGAAGCCGTGCTTGTCGTACGGATTGAACAGGGTCCAGATCTCTTCGAGGGACTTGGCCATGCCGTTGTGCAGGTACGGGGCCGAGTCGTAGATGTTGTTGAGGTGGGGGACATCGAACAGGCCGGTGCGGTCGGAGGGTTGTTTGGTGCCGACATCGAAGCGGCCCCGGTTGGTGTAGTAGGGGGCGGGGTGGCAGAAGCTGCAGCGGCCTTCAGGGGGGATGGGGCGGCCGTCGTTGGTGGTGGTGCGTTCGAAGATCACCTTGCCGCGCTGCTGGGCCGGCGTCAATTTGGCGCCGGGGGCGCGGTAGCGGTTGGGCGGCCGCGGGATGGTGGTGACGTAGTAGTCGAGGTCGGACAATTCTTCCTTGGAGAAGGGCAGGCCGCGCGTGAAGAAGACGGCGAGGCGCGCGCCGCACTGGCGCTGCAGGCTGGGGTTGGTGCCCTCCCACTTGAACGGGGCCGTATCGTTGATGCCGCGGAGCGTGCGGTTGTCGACGGGGCTGACGCCAATTCCGTCGGCCTCGATGTCGTAAGTAATGCGGTCGACGTGGCCGTCCGGGTGGCAGGAGTGGCAGGAGAACTGGCGGCGGAAGGTGATGGAGGCGTTGTGGAACAGGCGTTCGCCCCGGCGCGTCTTGGTGATCGTCTTGGGGCCGCCGAGATCGATCCGTCCGCACGCTTCCAACTTTTCGAGATCGATGACGGTCAAAGTGTCGTCGAGGGAATCGGCGACAAAGGCGAGGCGGCCATCGGGGGTGGTGACGACGCCGCGCGGGCTGGCGCCCGTGGGGATGTATTTCGGGATGTACTGGGCCGCCTGGCCGAGATGGTTCGGCAGAACATGTTCGCGCTGTTCCGGCGTAGCCTGTTCGAGGATGGCGCGGAGTTTGGCGATGTCGACGACAGCGGCGCGGTTGGTGCCGGAACTCGTGACAAGGGCGTAGCGGCCGTCGGGCGTGAAGGCGACATCCGTGGCGTCGGCGAAGCCAAGATTCGGCTCGTCCAGCAGGATCTGATCGAGGCGGCCGCCGGGCCAGGCGATGATCAAGCCGTTGGTAATGGTCCAGCCCTGGAGGAGCCGGGTCATGGGCACCATGCTCTTGGTGCGGTTCATGGTGGCAAGCGCGAACTCGCCCTTGGGATGCCAGGCGATCCCCGTGAGGAGGTTGGTGCCGCTTGCGGACCAGCGGTCGTCCACGCGGCCGCGTGCCGTCTCAATCACAGTGATCTCCGAGGCCAGAGGGGTGCGGAAGCCGGTGTCATGAGAGTAAGTGTTCGTGACAAGGAGGCGCGAGCCATCAGGGGAGAGGGCGGCCGACCATGGGCCGTTGCTGGCCTTGAGGACCTTGAGACGCTCCCAGGTTGAGGTGTCGAAAACGGTGATGTCGTCGGAGGAGGTGTTGAGCACGTAGAGCGTGCGGCCGGAGGCGTCGGTCAGCAGGCCATGCGGTTCGTCGCCGACGGGGAGGGTGCGCAGGACACGGCGGGCGGAGGCATCGACGACGGAGAGGGTGTCGTCCATGCGGTTGGTGACATAGGCGAACTCGCCATTGGGGGAGAAGGCGATGCCGGTGGGCGCCTGGCCGGTGGGAATCTCGGCGACCAGGCGGCGGGCCGCGGTGTCGACGATGCCGACGGTGTTCGCGTTTTCGAAAGAGACCCAGAGTTCCTGGGAGCGCGGCCGGAGGGTGAGCCGGAGAGGCGTCTTGTAGACAGGTTCGGCAGGCGGTTCCGGGTAAGGACGGCCGTGGGCGATCTTTTTCCAGGCGGCTGAGTATTGGAAGGGCTTCCCGTGCGCCTGGAGGTGGCAGGCATTGCAGGAAGCGGCAGTGGGTTTGGAGTTCGGGTTGGAATGGCAGTCCTGGCAGCCGACGCCATCGGCGGCAGAGGGTCCGGGGCCGTGGCACTTCAGACAGGCGGGGGATTGCACGGGATCGGTGGTGAGCTTGCTTTGGGAGGCGATGACCGCGGCGCGAGGGGAACTCAAGGAGCCGTAGGCGCGGGCGTGGGGGGTGAGGCGCCATTGGGCGTAGGCCAGGGCGTTCCCGGAGACGGGCGGGACGTCGCCGCGGAGCCCGCCGTTCAAATTCCGCCCGGTTTTCGGCATGGCGTGGGCGATTTCGGCCAGGGCCTTCTTGAACTCAAACGGCGCGGTTTTGAGAACCGAGGTATGCGAGACCTTTTCAATGTGGCAGACCATGCATTCGGCCTCGCCGGGCATGCGGAGGCCGGCCATCATGGCGGCCTTCCGGTCGCGCATGATGTTTTCCTGGGCGTATTCGCTGCCCGGGCCATGGCAGCCCTCGCACTGCATTCCGTCGATGGAGCGGAAGTCGTCGTCACGCTGCCAGGGGTCGGCATCGGCGGCGACCGTGTGGCAACCGAGGCAGATAGGGGCTTGCATGGGATCCTGGCGGATGCCGGAAACCTTGGCGATTTCGCGGGAGACGGGCAGGGCGAGGACGGCGGTGGCGCGGGCGTGCTTCGTGGTGAGCCACTTGCTGAACTGGTAGCCCATGCCGGCGCCCTCGTGGCATTGGGCGCAGGCGTGGGCGCCGATGTAGACGGGCTTCTTCGGGGCGGCGAAGAGCCACAGGGCCAAAGGCAGGGGGAGGACCAGAAGCCAGGCCAGACGCCTCATTTCGCCTTGGCCTCACGCGTATAGGTAATGATCTGGCCGGTGCGGACGCCGCCATGTTTTTCGACGAAGCCGTCCGGCCAGCGGATCTCGAGATCGACCGTTGCGGCCTGGCCGACGCCGAAGTGGAGGCGCGAGTCCTGCTGGCCGAGATAGCCGCGGCCCGGGACCATGTCTTCGATCAAGCGCATGCCGTTCGCGATGACGGTGACGCGGGCGCCGATGGCGTCGCGCGTGCCGGTAGGGAACTTGAGGCGCGGAATGACGGTGAGAGAACGGTTCTCGTTCCTGGTGTCGTTGCGGAGCAGAACGGCCGTGGAGTTCAGGTTGACGATGACGAGGTCAATGTCGCCGTCGTTGTCGTAATCGAAACCGGTGCCGCCGCGGCCGACGTGTTTCTCAAAGAAATAGCCGCCGGCCTGTTCGGAAACGTCTTCGAATTTGCCGTTGCCCAGGTTGCGGACGAGGGCGTCTTCCTGGGAGTACTCGTGGTGGGCGTTGCCGTGGACGGTGAAGATGTCGAGCCAGCCGTCGTGATCGAAGTCGAACATCATCGCGGCCCAGCCGGCGTACTGGCCGAGCGCGACGGCGACGCCGCTTTGCTGGGACTTGTATTCGAATTCCTGGCCGCCGGGTTTCTGGATGAGGAGGCTGCAGTAGTTGAGGTCGGGGATGAAGACGTCGAGCCAGCCGTCGCGGTTGACGTCGCCGACGACAGGGCCCATGTGGGCGACGCCTTGCCCGTCTTCGGAGAAAGCGATGTTGCGTTCGAGGGCGCGCTCGGCGTAGACGCCCTTTTCGGTCATTTCGAAGTAGTAGTTCTCCATCGCGTCGTTGGCGGAGAGGACTTCGAGTTTGCCGTTGTTATTGAAGTCGGAGGCGGTGACGGACATGGCGCGGCCGCCGGGAAACCACATGCCCATCTCCTTGGTGACATCGGCAAAGGTGCCGTTGCCGTTGTTGCGGAAGAGGGTGTTGGGCTGGCCGCTGTAGCTTAAGGGGCCCGGGTAGCCTTGGGCGGGGTAGAAGTCGCGGAACTTGCCGTCGTCATAGAGCAGGTAGTTGCCGACGTAAACGTCGAGCCAGCCGTCGTTGTTGAAGTCGAACCAGACGGCGGAGAGGCTCCAGCGGGAGTCGTTGACGCCGGCCTCCTTGCCGACTTCGGTGAAGGTGCCGTCACCGTTGTTCCGGTAGAGTTCGTTTTCGCCGTAGTTGAGGACGTAGAGGTCGACGTCGCCGTCGTTGTCGTAGTCGGCAGCGGAGCAACCGGAGGCGTAGCGGATGCCGGCGACGCCTGCCTGTTCAGTGACATTCGTGAAGGTGCCGTCGCCGTTGTTCTTGAAAAGCGCGTTGGAAAGTTTGCCGCGCAGGTCGCGGCCTTCGTTGTCGCTGACGCCCTTCGTCCAGCGGCCATTGGGGAAATAGACGTCGAGGAAGCCGTCGTTGTTGTAGTCGAAGACGCAGACACCGGTGCCGGTGCCCTCGACGATGTTGTCCATGTGGTGGTCGCCGTAGGACTGACGGAAGTGGAGGCGGCTGGCCTTGGTGACGTCGGTGAAGATAATGGGGCCGGGGGGGGCGGCGGCAGCAGCGAGCGCGAGCAAGAGAAGCGGCAGATTCATGCGGAGGATCTTGTGAGGGCGGAGGCGGCAGGATAAAGATATTCCGGTCTGCAACACCCGAAAAGCATTCACCGAGGTCTAGTTTATGCTGGCGCTGCGGATTTGCCCATAGCGTGAAGGTATTAGTGGTTTTGGAGGGGCGGGAGCTACTGCGTTTGAGGCATGGGCTGGCGTGACCGCATCGCGGCAGATCTGCGAATTCTGGTGGGGAAGCCTGGAGTGAAATGGATCCGGATTGCGGTGGAGTTGGTGATCGATCTGTTGGCTCGCGCGCTGGACCTCGAGCAGATTCGCGATAGCTATCCCGGGGTGTTCGGGGAAGAGCATGATGAAAACGCCGGAAGAGATCGCCTTGCTTGCTGTGCCGGCCTTCAGGTTGCAGGTCTGTCCATGGATGCAGGGGGTGGAGATGTTTGAGAGGCGGGCCGCGGCGAGGAGTGGGTGCTAGGCTGGGCGGAACGCTGATGGCGGGTCGAGGGAGGCTGGGCATGGCAAAGGTGGTGCTGTTGCGAGGGGTGAATGTGGGCGGGCACGATTGTGATTCGAAAGGCAGTGACGCAGGCGGAAGCGCGGCAGGCCGGGGCGGCGCGGCTGCCGTTCGCGACCGGGATCATCATCTGCAACGGACGGGAGGTGTTGCGGTTGATGGAGGCCGGGGACTTCGCAGAGTATCCGGTGCGGCCCGACCTAGTCCGGTTTGTGAGCGTGCTGCCCCGGATGCCACGGTTTGCACCGCCCGTGCCATTTGATCTTCCGGCAGGCGAGAAACGATGGCTGGTAAAGGTGGTGGGGCGGCACGGACGGTTTGTGTTGGGGCTATACCGGCGGGAGATGAAGGCGATCCAGGCGCTGGGCGGCCTGGACCGGGCACTGGGTGCGCAGGCAACGACACGGAACTGGAACACGATGATGGCGATTGCAAGGGTGCTGGGGTGGCGAGGGGGCGGGAAGTAATCAGGGTGCGGACTTATTGTGAGTAAGAGGAGTGGCCGGTTTGCCGAGGGCGGTGGCGAAGCGGTTTTCGGGGGTGAGTTCGGGGTCTTCGTGGCAGCCGATGCAGCCGCGGTTCTCCTTGTTTTTGACCCAGAACCAGTTGCTGGAGCGGAGGAGTTTGCCGGCGGCGTCGAGGGCTTCGACGCGGAGCGGGGTATTGGCGGGGGCTTCGACGTGGAAGGAGCCGTCGGCCTCCAGCGGCGCCTCGCCGAGGACGCGTTCGCCGGGGTAGGCGACGAAACGGACGCGGGCGGGTTTGGGCATGGGTTCAGCGGTGGTAAAGGCGCTGAGGCAATAGATTTTCCCGGTGGAAGCGGACTCCTCGACGACGGAGGCGCGGCCGGGCGGGACGGGGCGGGGGGCGAGTTCACGGGGTTGGATGTCGTGGCGCTGGGGGTCGTCGTAGAGGAGAGTGGCCTGCCCGGTGGCGGGATCGATGCGGTAGAGGCCGTGGGTCTGGTTGGGGAGACGGCGGGCAGCGAGGATGGCTCCGGAGGAGAGGGCGGAGGGCCAGGCGTAGAGGCCATCGGAGGGGAGGGTGAGTGCCCGGTAGGTGTGGCGGTGGCGGCGGAGGTCGACGGTGGCAAGCGAGCCGGAGGAGTCCCATTCGGGCTGATCGTTCTCGACAAAGACGATGTGGCGGGAGGGCGCGTAGGCGGGCATGGAGCGAAAGGCGCGGCCGGGGGCGCCGGAGAAGCGTTCCACATCCGTTCCGTCGAGGTTGATGCCGTACAGGAGGGAGGATTTTTCGAAGCGGGCGGAATAGAGGAGGCGGCCGTCTTCGTTGAGGGTGGCGGTGGCGGCGCCGGCGGGGTGGTAGGTGAGGCGGCGGAGTCCGGAGCCGTCGAGGCGGGCGGAGTAGAGTTGCGGGACGGCCCCGGATTCGTAGCCGGTGAAGGTGATCTGGGGCTGGGGTTCGGGGTCGTCTAGGTAGAAGATTCTGGACTGGTAGATGGGGGAGCGGCAGTCCCAGGGAGTTTTGACGACCTGGCGGAGATTGCGGCCGTCGCGGCCGGTTTCGTAGATCTGCCAGGGGCCGGCGGCGGTGCGTTTGGCGGCGAAGAGGATCCGGGTGGCGTCCCAGGAGACCGCCGGGTCGGCGGCGGAGTGGAATCCGGGGGCGAGGGGCCGGAGAGCGCCGGAGGGGGTGAGCAAGACGAGGCGGCCCTGTTCGCCGGGGGGCAGGCCCGGGGTGGCAGGCATCTGGACAAAGACGATGGGCGGGCGGGCGGCGGGCGGGGTTTGGCCGGTGAGCGCCAGAAGCAAGATAAAAGAGCTGAAAACCCGAAAAGCGTGCACTGGTGTCCAGTTTATGGGAAAGCGCGCGGGGAGGGCCATAACGCGAAGGTATTAGGGGCGGGGCTCAGAGGATGCCGGCTTCGCGGAGGAGGAAGACGAGGTCGATGATGAGGATGATGACGACGGCGAGTTCGAGGACGAAGGCGCGGCCGTGGTGGATTTCGTTGACCATGAACTGGTAGAGGTCGCCGGCGGTGCGGAGTTTTTCGTCGACGAGTTTGCGGTAGTCGTTGACGCCGATGCGGTCGGCGGCGAGGCGGTAGGCGCGGGCGTAGAACATGTCGCCGATGAATTTGAGGGCGTTGTCGGCGCGTTCGGTGAGGTCGGTGACATCGAGGCGGAGGGCGTTGAGGCGGGCGGCGTCGCGGGCGTACTGCCAGCGGGTGAACCAGGAGCGGGGGGAGTCGAGGCGGGCGTAGGCCTCGCGGAGGACGGCGCTGATCACTTCGTCGTAGAAGCGGAACTCGAGCAACTGGGTGTTGGCGAATTCGAGGAGTTGGGTGGTAGCGAGGGCGCCCTCGTCGGTGTCGAAGACGACGGCGGCGGTCCAGCCGGGGATGAGGAGGTCGGAGGGGTAGTAAGAGAGGCTGCCGCGGACGACTTCGAGGCATTCGGCTTCGGCGAGCGGGGTGGTTTCGGTGCGGACGAGCTGGGCGAGTTCGGAGGAATGGCGGGAGAGCAGGTCGGCGGCGGAGAGGATACCGTCGACTTCGCGGAGGTGGATGACGTAGTAGTCCTCGGTCATCCAGTGGGGGCTGGGTTTCTTGAGAGCGCCGGCCATGATTTCGGCGCCGCGGCGGGCGAGAGAGGCGGCGAGTTGTTCCACGTCGGCGGAGCCGGCGAGGCGCTGGTTAAGGCGGAGCAGGGCGGGCCAGTCGCAGTCGAGGGGGTGGAGGAGTTCGACGCTGACGACACCGTATTGAAAGACGCGGAGGGTGTAGGTGAACTCTTCGCCGGAATCGAGCCGGACGGGTTCGCCGGAGAGGATGACCGGCGGATGCTCGAAGCGGACGTATTGGGGGGCGGGGAGGCGGAACTGGGGGCCGCGGCCCGGGGGCTGGCCGAGGCGCTGGCGGACGAGATCGAGATCGATTTCCTCGGCGATGTCGAACAGGAGGAGGGCGCGGTAGGCGCCACGCAGGGGCATGGGGGCTCCGTGAGGCAATTCTAGCGGGAACGGGAGTAGTACGCGGCGGGATTGTGTCCGGCGGAGAGGTGTGGCAGGGTTGGCCTGAGAGTCGAGGATATAGGAGTGCGAATATGCGAAGTCTGACGAGGGCCGCTGCTGCGGCCGTGCTGTGGGCCGGGGTGAGTCTGGGATGTCCTTTGTACGAGCCGACATATCCGCTGGTCCGGGATTTCGACGGGGCTGGAGTGGAGATCGGCGGAGCCGGAGCGCCGTGGCAGGCTGTGGCGTTTCAGTTCCGGCCGCAGCGGTCGACCCCGCTGAGTGCAATCCAGATCTTACTTACCTGTCTGGAGCCGGAGGACGGCGGAGCCGGCTGCGATTTTCTGGTGGAGTTGAGAGAAGACGAAAATGGCCTGCCGGGCCGCGAGATGGCATTGCAGCCCACACCGCGGTTTTATCGCGAGCAGTTGTACTGGATTTCCGTGGCCATTCTCAGCGGCGCACGGGGGCAGTGGGACTACCTCGCCTTCGTAGAGGAATTGCGCGGGCGGATGGCGTTTCTTTCTTCGCAAGCCGGCGGGGGCGGCGCTTTGGGTGGTGTGGCGGGCGAGGAGGAGCAGGCTACACTAGCGGGTAAAGATCAAGCGCATGCGACTTCTCATTGGTGTGCTCGTGTTGGCGGGAGTGGGCGCCGTGGCGTGGCAAGCACCGCGCGGGGCGATTCATTTTAGATATCAGCCGCTGCCGTTCCGTTTGGAAAACGATGAAACGCAGAGGCGGTATGCGCCGGAGACGATGGCCGGCGGGGTGGCGGCGTTCGATTTCAACAATGACGGCCACCTGGATATCTTCTTCCCGAACGGCGCGAACTTGAAGACGTTGAAGAAGGAAGGCCCGAAGCATTGGAACCGGCTGTATGCGGGGGATGGCAAGGGTAATTTTCAGGACGTGACGGAGAAGGCCGGGCTGGCAGGGACCGGGTATGACAACGCGGCGGCGGCCGCCGATTTCGACGGGGACGGATGCGTGGATCTTTTCGTGGGCGGCATCCACCGGAACACGCTGTACCGGAATCAGTGCGACGGGACGTTCCGGGACGTCACCGTGGAGGCGGGGCTGGCGGGAAAAGCGGATCCGCAGCACGGGCCATATTGGAACGTGGGGGCGGTGTGGTTTGATGCGGATAACAACGGGACGCTGGACCTGTTTGTGACGAATTATTTGGCCTGGAATTACGAAAAAGAGCCGAATTGCGAATACGAAAACCATTTTGAGTATTGCCACCCGCGGTATTACAAGGGGTTGCCGAACCAGTTGTTTCTGAACGATGGAAAAGGGCGGTTCCGGGATGTATCGGCGGAGGCGGGGATCCGGGCGCAGGTGGGCAAGGGGATGGGGGCGGCGATGGCGGATTTCGACGGCGACGGGTTGGCGGACCTGTTCGTGTCGAACGATAAGATGTTCAACTTTTTCTTCCACAACCGGGGGAAAGGGAAGTTCGAGGAGCGGGCGTTCGAGTTGGGCGTGGCGCTGGCTGAGCACGGCGAGATGATTTCGGGGATGGGCGTGGATTTCCGGGACATCGACAACGACGGGCATCCCGACATTTCGCTGGTGGCGCTGGACCTGGAGACGTTCCCGGTGTTCCGGAACACGGGGAAGGGCGGGTTTGAGGAAGTGACTGGCCCGTCGGGGCTGTCTGCGCTGACGCGGAAGATGGCGGGCTACAGCCCGGTGATTGTGGATCTGGACAACGATGGCTGGAAGGACCTGTTTGTGACGCGGGGGCATGTGCAGTCGCCGCTGATGGCGCCGCGGGTGTTGATTGACCAGCACAACACGGTGTTCCGGAACTTGGGCAACGGGAAGTTTGCGGCATTGACGGAGGAGGCGGGGCTGGCGGCGGGACCGGCGGCGCGGCACCGGGGTTCGGCGTTTGGGGATTTCAACGGGGACGGGCGGCTGGATGCGGTGGTGGTGGCGTTGTCGGGGCAGGCGCAGTTGTGGCTGAACGATTCGGAAGGCGCGGGGCAGTGGCTGGCGTTGCGGCTGCGGGGGCGGAAGTCGAACCGGGGGGCGATTGGGGCGAAGGTGAAGTTGGTGGCGGGCGGGAAGGCGCAGTACAACCACGTGACGACGGCGATGGGGTATGCCTCCTCGTCGGCGGGTCCGCTGCATTTCGGCTTGGGGGCGGAGCGGAAGGCGGAGCTGGTGGAGGTGACTTGGCCGTCGGGCGCGAAGCAGGTGGTGAAGGACCTGGCGGCGGGGCGGGTGCACGAGGTGGCGGAGCCGGAGTAGGGAGCGGGTCGACAAGCCCCGGGTGTGGGAGGTGTTGGGGACGCATTCCGAAGCAGAGTTGGGGGCGAGCGAGGAAGGGTTCTTGGGGTTTCCTGGCTTGTCAGGCCGGGTCCAGCGATGAAGGAGCCGCGCTGGCGGCATGGATGCATCAGCGGCGGGCGGCGGACCGGATGCAGGGGTCCGATATACTGCTGGCGAGGTTTCCATTGATGCGCGCGATTTGTTCTTTGTCTTTGCTGCTGGCGGTGTGTGCCGCGATGCCGGGCCAGGTGACGGTGACGGAAGAGAGCACGGTGATTCCGACCTATCCGGCGGGGGCGGCGGATCCGAACCCGATGTTCTTTACGGGGCGGGTGTACCAGGGGGCGAAGGGGATGGTGTATCCCTACCCGATGTACGACAAGCTGAGCGATGAAAAGACCGACAAGACTTACAAGCTGGTGTGCCTGGAGAACGAGTATGTGAAGGTTTGCGTGTTGCCGGAGATCGGGGGGCGGATTTTCTCGGCAGTGGACAAGACGAACGGCTACAACTTTTTCTACAAGCAGAGCGTGATCAAGCCGGCGTTGATCGGGATGCTGGGGGCATGGATTTCGGGCGGAGTGGAGTGGAATATTCCGCACCATCACCGGGCTTCGAGTTTCAATCCGGTGCTGTACCGGACGGAGGAACGTGCGGACGGCAGCAAGACGGTGTGGGTGGGCGAATTGGAGTTGAGGGACCGGATGCGATGGGCGATTGGGCTGACGTTGCGCCCGAAGAGTTCGGTGCTGGAGGCGCGCGTGACGGCGCTGAACACAACTCCGCTGGCGAATTCGCTGTTGTACTTCGCCAACGTGGCGGTGCACACGAACGAGAACTACCAGGTGATTTTCCCGCCGCGAACGCAGTTTGCGACGCAGCATGCCAAGCGGGAGTTTTCGAAGTGGCCGGTGGCGGACGGGGTCTACAACGGCATCGATTTCACGAAGGGCGTGGACGTATCCATGTGGAAGAACCACCCGTCGTCGATTTCGATGTTCTGCTGGAACGAAGAAGACGTATTTCTGGCGGGGTATGACCACGGGAAGCAGGCGGGGACGATGCACGTGGCAGACCCGCACCAGGTGCCCGGGAAGAAGTTCTTTACGTGGGGGACGGGGCCCTCGGGACGGTTGTGGGACAAGATCCTGAGCGACACGGACGGACCATACCTGGAGTTGATGGTGGGGGCATGGTCGGACAATCAGCCGGACTATAGCTGGATGCAGCCGTATGAGACGAAGAGCGTGGAGCAATTCTGGTATCCGTTCCGGGACATCGGCGGGGCCAAAGAGGCAACGCGGGATGCCGCGGTGAACCTGGAGGTGGCCGGGCGCAAGGCCAAGGTGGGTTTCTATGTGACGCGTCCGGTGGCGCAGGCGCGCGCGGTGCTGACGGTGGACGGCAAGGAAGTGTGGACAGAGACGGCGGATCTGGATCCGGCGAAGACGCTGGTGAAGGAAGTGGAATTGCCCGCGGCGGGGAAAGTGCGCGCAGCGCTGGTGGCGGGCGGGAAGGAACTGGTGGCGTACGCACCGGTGGAGTTGACGTCGCAGCCGATGCCACAACCGGCTTCGGCGCCGGGGGATCCGAAGGAGATCCGGACCGTGGAGGAACTAGTGCTGACCGGGCAGCGGCTGGAGCAATTCCATAATCCTTCGGTGGACCCGGAGCCGTATTACCGGGAGGCGTTGCGGCGGGATGCGGGCGACAGCCAGGCGAACACGGCGCTGGGGATTCTGAAGCTGAAACAGGCGCGTTATGGCGAGGCGGAGAAGGTGCTCCGGGCGGCGGCAGACCGTGTGGAGCAGAACTACACGCGGGCGAAGAACTGCGAGCCGCTGTACTACCTGGGGTTGAGTTTGAAGTGGCAGGAGAAGTATGCCGCGGCGGAGGTGGCGCTGCAGCGGGCGGCGTGGTGTTACGCGTGGCAGTCGCCAGCGTATTTCCAACTGGCGGAGATCGCTTCGTTGCGGGGGCGCACGGCGGAGGCTCTGGCGCTGGCGGAGCGCTCGCTGGTGACGAATCAGTGGAACACAAAGGCGCTTTCGTTGAAGGCGCTGCTGTTGCAGCGGATGGGCGAAGGAGGGAAGGCGGCGGAAACGCGGAGGCAGATCCGGGCGATCGACCCGCTGGACCTGCGGGGGTATCGGGAGTTGATGGAATTGGCGGAAGTGACGATGGCGTTTCCGCAAGAAGGGTTAGAACTGGTGGCGGACTGCGTGAACGCAGGGCTGTGGCGCGAGGCGCTGTTTCTGCTGGACCGGTTTCCGGGAGCGGACATTCAGACCGCGTACTTGCAGGGGCTGGTGGCGGAGAAAACGGGGCAGGAGCAGACGGCGCGGAATCATTATTTGCGGGCGTCGAAGATGCGCTGGGAGGGCGTGTTCCCGTTCCAGAGAGAGATGATGCCGGCTTTCGAAGCAGCTTTGCGGACGAACGCGGGGGACGCCAGGGCGTCCTATTTGTTGGGCCTGTTTCTATATGACCGTCAACCGGAGCGGGCGGCGGAATTGTGGGAGCAGGCACTGAAGGCCGATCCGCAACTTGCGCTGGCGCACCGGAACCTGGCGGTGTACCACGCGCAGCGGGATGGAGGCGTGCCGCAGGCGGCCGCTCACCTGGAAAAGGCGATTGCGCTGAACGGCAAGGAGGCGCTGTGGCTGTTTGAACTGGACCGGCTGTATGAATTTGCGCAGAAGCCGGTGGCCGAGCGACTGGCGCTGTTTGAGCGGAACAGGCAAACGGCGGAGACGCGCGACGATGCGATGTCGAGGCTGGTGCAGATCCAGGTGCTGGCCGGGCAGTATGACGCAGCGATCGCGACGATGAAGCAGCGGCACTTCCACTTGTGGGAGGGGGGCGCGCGGTTCAACGTGCAGGACGCGTGGACAGACGCGCACTTGCAGCGCGGGCACGGGAAGCTGGCGGCGAAGGATTACTCCGGCGCGCTGGCGGATTACCGGGCGGCGATCGAGTATCCGGAGAACCTGGAGGTGACGCGGGCGTACCGGGGAAGCCGGGCGCCGGAGACGCTTTACTTCGCGGGGGTGGCGCTGGAAGCGTTGGGCCGGCAGGAGGAGGCGCGGAAGTGCTGGCAGGAAGGAGCGCAGGAGTTACTGGGGACGGAAGATAACCCGCGGCCGACGGTGAATTCCGGGGCAGCGTTGTTGTACTACCAGGCGCTGTCGCTGGAGAGGCTGGGCCAGAAAGAGCGGGCGCGAGGGATTTACCAGTCGCTGCTTCAGGCGGCGGAGGCGGCCATGAAGCCTGGCGAGGAGAACGAGTTCTTCGCCAAGTTTGGTGAACGGCAGCCGCCGCGCATGCGGCAGGCGATGGCGCATTATATTGCCGGGCTGGGGCATGAAGGGTTAGGCGAGAAGCAGAAGGCAGAGGCGGAGTTCCGGAAGGCGGGCGAATTGAATGCATACCTGGTGGGGGTAAAGCGGAGATAGGTCTGCTATAAAAAGATTGCGTCATCCGGAATTGCCGGAAGAGGTTATCTGCGCAATGACACGCCGTTCTCTTTTCCTAACGCTCGGTGGGGGCGCCGCCGCTGCCAGTTCCCTGTCAGGTGAGATCCGGTGGCCGGGAGGGCCCCCGCCGGGCTGTCCTTTGGAGGCTTCGAAACGCTTCTCGGGAGTGGTCTTCACGGGGCGGCACAGCGACTATCAACTCGCCGACACGTGGTATCCGTCCTGGGCGGCGGACGGCAATCTGTACTCCCCGTGGACGGACGGAACCTGCCCCCGTCTGGACGGCAGCCGCGAACGAGCCGACTCGGCGCGCGGGCAATATGCCGTCACCGGGCAAGCTGTGCTGGAGGGCGAAGACCCGCTGAGACTCAAGATCTACAGCCTGGGCCTGACCGAAGCGTCGGCACTACCCTATCAGGGGCGGTACCCGTGCGGTTCGCTTGTCCATAACGGAGTCTGGTATTACGGCACTTATACGTTGGGCCCGCTGGCCAAGACTCGATTTGGCGACATGGACTACAACTGGCCGTGGCTCGGGCCCCTGGTGGGTTTCCGCACTTCCACCGACTATGGCCGGACTTGGAAGGAGACCCCTCACACGCCGGAGCGCCCTTTATTTGGCGAGACCGGAATGTGGGGCCATCCCGTGAAGATCGGCTCACCGCACTTTGTCGATTTTGGCAGGAACATGGAGCATTCGCCCGACGGCAAGGCCTACCTGCTGGGGCACGGTGCGCGAATCAACGATCCAAAGCCTCGCTTCGCCAACCTGAGTTGGATTACGGGCGACGAGATCTACCTGGCGCGGGTCACGCCGAAGGAGGAGAACATCAACGATCCAGCGGCTTACGAGTTCTTCGCCGGGCGGGACGATCGCGGCCGTCCCCGATGGAGCCGGGATCTGACGCGCATCGAACCGGTCGTCGACTGGAACAACAACTGCGGCTGCGTGACGGCTACATACATCCCGGCCTTGAAGAAATATCTGATGTGCGTCACCGACGGTTGGCCCACTGTGGCGCGCATGAACAGCTTTATTCTCGAGGCGGACGATCTCACCGGCCCTTGGCGCATGGTTCAGTACTTGAAAGATTTCGGCGAACAGGCCTATTTCCTGAATATCCCTTCCAAGTTCGTGAGCGCCGACGGCAGAACCATGTGGCTGTGCTATTCGGCCAACTTCGCCCGCGACTGGAACAACATGAAGATCGAATCGAATCCGCCGGGCAGCCGGTACGGCCTGGTATTGCAGGAGATGAAGCTCCTTTAGTGGTCTCGGGCAACGGTCACCAGGGCCGATCCGGCCGGCTCGGAGCAGGAGATCAGCCCGGGGAGTGTCTCATGCTGATTGTTCGCCTCGCCGGTGATGTTGCCACGGACGTTCACCTGATCGGCGGTCAACCAGCGGAACTGCCAGTATTCGGCGCTGAGTGTCAGCGGGGCGAGGATGCAAAGCGAGTGCCGCCTGTCGCCACGAAACCCTGGCCTGAACGGCTTTAGTAAGGGACTTTGACAGCCAGCGGAGATTCGTTGAGCACGAGGCAGCCCTTGCCTCGGAAAACGACCAGACGTTGGGGGGAGAACCGTGAGGCCGAAAGCTGCTAATCCGCAAACACGCCGAAATAGCATTGTGATTCGGAGGCGGGACTCAGGAGTTCAGTTTCGGCGGGCTTATAACCGTTACTTTGAGGCCGGCGGGCCTGGGAGGGCGCGCCGGCATCTGGGGGCCGCCGGCCGGAGGGGGTGGCCGGCGGATGGGTCACCCGGGGTCAGAAGTAGTATTTGAACCCGAGCTGGACGTTGCGGTTGCCCACTTTCGCGCCGGTGATCTGGCCGAAGTTGGTTGCACCGAACGAGTTGGCCGGGTCAGAGAATACGGGGTGGTTGAACGCGTTCTGGGCTTCGAGCCGGAATTCGGCGCGGTGCCCTTCCATGATGCGGAAGCTCTTCAGCAGCGCGGCGTCGAAGAGCGACATTCGCGGGCCGCGGTACTTCATCGTACGCGGGGCCGTGCCGACAGTGTCGATGGCCGGCTGGACGAAGGCGGCAGGGTTGAACCATCTGTCAAGGCGGTCCTGGACGCGGCCGCTGGTACTCGGATCTCCCACGAGGTTAGGCCGTTGGGAACCATCCCAGATGTTGCCGCCGGACTGGGTGACCTGGAGAGGCATGCCAGCCGAGAGGGTGGCCATGCCGCTGATATCCCAGCCGCCGGCCAGCCAATCCATAAAGCGGTTCATGTTGCTGCCGAACTTGCGGCCTTTGCCGAAGGGGAGTTCGTAAGCGCCCGTGAAGACCGCGCGATGGTTGATGTCGTGGGACGAAAGGGAGCGCTCGAGGCCGAGGTTCCAGATGTACTGCAGCGAGGAGTTCCCGCCGAGCCAACCGTAGTTACCGGAGCCGTAGGAGGCGTTATCGATCATTTTGGCCCAGGTGTAGTGAGCCAGCATGGTCAAGCCCTTTGAGTACCGTTTTTCCCACTTGATCTGGAGCGCGTGGTAATTGGAATCGGCGGCAGGTGGTTCGGCGGTGCCGACGCTGGCGCCGTTGAAGTGAGGCATGGGCCGAAGCAGACGGAAGAGTTGGACGGTCTGGCCGTTCAAATCGACCGCCTTGGGGTCGGTGATCTGGCCGTAAAAGGGATTTGCCACGCGGCTTTGGAGGGTGGTGCGGCCCATCCCCCAATACATCGGATGGAGAGGTGTGAGCGTGGTCACCGGGAGGAAGAGGTGGGTTCCACGGCTGCCAGTGTAGTTGACTTCGAGAACCGATTGGAAGCCGACTTCCCGCTGGATGGAGACATTCCAGGAATGATATTCGGGGTTCCGGTTGTTCGAGCCGAGGATGGTGCCCGCGCCGAGGCCAATAAACGTTTTGTCGCCGAGCGAGCTGCCAGGGGGCAACAGCATGCCGTTCGGGTATGGGTTGTTCAGGCGGGCCCAGAGAGTGGCGTTGGAATCGAGCGTGAACGTCGGGTTGGAGTTCACGTTGAATCCGGCGCCGGTATGGCCGTAGACGGTGGAGCGGCTCAATTGATAGAAGAGGCCGTAGCCCGCGCGCAGCGATGTTTTGTTGTTCAGGGCGTAGGCCAATCCGATGCGGGGCTGCCAGTTGTTGAGGTCGCTCTTGAAGGGCGAGCGGTTGTCGGGCCCATTGAACTTGATAACGCCCTTGGTATTGAAACCGGGGGCGGAAACAGGCGACTGGGTGTCGAGATCCCAATAGCTCTGCCGGTCCATGGTCTCCCAGCGCGGGACGTCGAAGTCGTAGCGGAAGCCCAGGTTGAGCGTGAGCTTATTGGTGATCTTCCAGTCGTCCTGGATGAAGAAGCCCCAGTAGGCGGAACGGGTGAAGACCTTGGGATCGATGTGGTAGTCCCCACCGGTGCCCCAGCCGAGGAGCATGGTGGCCAAGCCGTTGCCTTCGTTGCCGGCGCAGGAATTCAGGAGCCGGCAGCTCACGCCGCGGCCGAACGCGACGCGGCCGGCGGGATAGCCGGGCTGGGCGTAATCGAGGAAGTTCTTGCGGTGTTCGCCGCCGAACTTCAGGCTGTGGCCGCCGATGAACTTGTTGGCGGAGCCGGAGAAATGGTGCACGCCTTCCTGGCGGTCCATGATGAGCCAGCCTTCCGTGCCGATGTCGGTGTAGCCTTCGGGTGCGATGGTGGGGAACACCTTGAAGGTGGCATTGTCCAGCATGTACTTGGGGAAGCCGAGCGTGGTGAGGTCAAACTCCTGGAACGGGTTCCGGGTATACGTGGAGTAAGTGAGGCCGTAGCGGAACGACCACAGCAGTGTCGGGCTTTCCGTGCGCGTGAACTCGGAAACGACTGAATGCGTACGGGTCGCGTTGGGCCCGTCGTTGTAGGTATAGGAGGGGTCGCCCTCTCCGAACAAGTTGACCGGGTTTCCGTTGCCGCGCACGTGGCTGTACCGGCCGGAGAGCCTGGTCTTCTCGTTGAAGATATGGTCGCCTTTGAAGTTCATCTGCTGGCCGTTGCTCTGGTTGACACCCTCGTTGAACCAGTTGTTGTTTTCCGTGATGGAGGTGCTCACTTGGTTGGGTTTGGGGAAGTAAGCCAGTGACTTGAGAGCGACGGGGTCCATCATCGACTTGGGGACCAGATTGCCGGCGAATGGCCGGCGTTCGACGGCGCCGGATGAATTGATGAAGGTGTCGAAGGGGTTATAGATCTGCATCACCTGACCGGACGCGTTGAAGGTTTTGGAGAAATCCCCCTCGCGCTGCAGCAGAGTGGGGAAAGTGTAGGTCTGGGAGAAGGGGCTCTTGGACTTGGTGTATTCGTAGGCGGCGATGAAGAAGGTCTTGTTTTTAACGACGGGACCGCCGAAAACGCCGCCGGGTTGATCGCGGCGGTAGTAGGGGCGGGCGCGGCCGCCACGGTTTGAGAACCAGTTGTTGGAGTTGAGGTCGGAGTGGCGCAGGAAGTAGTAGCCGGTGCCATGAAACTGGTTCGAGCCGGAGCGCGTGACCATATTGACTACAGCGCCGCCGGTCTGGCCGTACTCGGCGCTGAAGAAGTTGGTCTGCATCTTGAATTCCTGCACGAAGTCGACCGAGGGGCTGAACTTCAGGTCGGTGATGCCGGAATTCTGTTCCACCGTAGTGACAGTGACGCCATCGATCAGGACGTCGGAGGTAGAGTTCCGCGAACCGTTGGCGACGAAATTGGTGTTGTTGTCGCTATTGGCGCGGCCGCCGGAACCGACGACGCCAGGGGTCATATAGGTGAGGCCCATTGGATTCCGGGCGATGTTCGGCAAGCTGATGATGTACTTGTTTTCGATCACCTGGCCCAGGTTCGAGATGGTGGTGTTAAGCAGTGGCGCTTCGCTGGTGACTTCCACAGCCGTGGCGATGTCGCCGACCTGCAGTTGGGCGTCGATGGTGGCCGCCTGCTGAACCGCCAGCACGAATTTGGACTGGACGAATTTCTTGAAGCCGGAGGCTTCGACAGAGAGGGAGTACTCACCCGGAGGCAGCGAGGGCAGCGTGTAGCGGCCCGCCTCATCGGCGGTGGTCTGGTGTTGGATGTTGCGTGCGAGCTCCGTGGCGATGACTTTAGCGCCGGGGACGGCGCCGCCGGTGGAGTCGGTCACGACGCCTCGGAGAGAGGCGGTGAAGGATTGCGGGTACACAGAGAAGCATGCCAGCAGAGCGATGGCCGCGAGGCATGCCCAGACAGGTTTACGAAGCATAGGCAACTCCTACTTCAAGGGTCAAAGACCTTGGATCCGGAGAGCACTCATCCGGATAACTGCCCAGAGAATATCAAGCACGGTTCCGTATGAATAGGAGCATCAGATAGGAATCTCGTGAAAATTCTTAAATCGGCGTAAACAAAGAGAAAAGCCGGCAAGCCCGGGAGGGCGTGCCGGCTTTGAGGCGCCGCCGGCAAGAAGCCGGCGGAGGGGTCACTCGGGGGTCAGAAGTAGTACTTGAACCCGAGCTGCAGTTCGCGCGGACCGATCTTGGTTCCGGTGATCTGTCCGAAGTTGGCGGCGCCGAACGCTGAGGCGGGGTCGGAGAAGATCGGGGTGTTGGTGGTGTTCTGGGTTTCGAGGCGGAACTCGAAGCGCTGGCCTTCCTTGGTGGTGAAGCTCTTGAGGAGGGCGGCGTCGAGGGTGCGGATGCCGGGCCCGCGGTAGTTGAGGTAACGGGGGGCAGTGCCGAAGGTGTCCGCAGCGGGAGTGGAGAAAGCGGAGGTGTTGAAATAACCGTTCAGGCGGTCTTGCATGCGGCCTGAAGTAGAGGGGTTGCCATTGAGGTTGGGGCGCTGGGTGCCGTTCCAGAGCACACCGCCGTTCTGGGCGATCTGGAGGGGGTTGCCGCCCTGGGCGGTGTAGAAGCCGGAGACTTCCCAGCCGCCGATGAAGGCGTCAAGCCAGCGGTTCATGCTGGTGCCGAAGGCTCGGCCGCGGCCGACGGGCAACTGGTAGGAGCCCGTGAGGACGAGGCGGTGCGCGATGTCGTGGGCGGAGAGGGACCGCTCGAGCCGGCGGTTGAGCGGGTTCTGCATTGAGGTGGAACCTCCGAGCCACGCGGTGTTCCCCGAGGAAATCGAAGAGTCGTCGATCATTTTGGACCAGGTGTAGTGGGTGACGAAGGTCATGCCCTTGGAGAAGCGCTTTTCCCACTTGGCCTGGAGGCCATGGTAGATCGAGTTGCCGACCGGCGGTTCGGCGGTGCCGACGCTGGCTCCGTCGAAGTGCGGCATGGGTCGGAGGAGGCGGAAGAGCTGGACATTACGGCCGTTCAAATTGACCGCGCGGGGATCAGTGATCTGGCCGTAGAAGGGGTTGGCCACCATGGCATTCAGGGCGGTGCGGCCGAGGCCCCAATACTGCGGGTCAAGCGGCGTCAAGCTGGTGAACGGCACGAAGAGGTGTGTTCCCTTATTGGCCGTGTAGTTGATCTCGAGGACGGACTGCATGGGCAGCTCGCGCTGAATGGAGAGGTTCCAGGAGTAGTACTCGGGATTGCGGTTGTTTTCGCGCAGTGTCGGTCCGGCGCCTAGACCGAGGAAGGTGCGGTCGCCGAGAGAACTGCCTGGGGGCAGGAGCATGCCGTTGGGATACGGATTGCTCATGGAAGCCCACAACGTAGCGTTGTTGTCTAGCGAGAACGTGGGGTTGGAGTTGATCGTGAAGCCGGCGCCGGGACGGCCGAATACCGTGGCGCGGGAGAGCGAGTAGAGGAGCCCGAAGCCGCCGCGGATGGCGGTCTTGTTGTTCACCGCGTAGGCGAAGCCGATGCGGGGGCTGAAGTTGTTGTAGTCGCCGTTGAAATCGGAGCGAGTGTTGCCATCCACGAAGCGCATCACACCGCGGGTGTTGAAGCCCTGGGCTTGGACGGCGGACTGGGCGGAGAGATCCCAGTAGCTGTAACGATTGAGCGTCTCCCAACGGGGTACGTCGAACTCGTAGCGAAGACCGAGGTTGAGGGTGAGTTTACGGGTGATCTTCCAGTCGTCCTGGATGTAAAAGCCCCAGTACCGGGAACGGGAGAAGGCTTTGGGCTCGATGTGGAACTGGCCGCCGGTGCCCCAGCCGAGCAACATTGACGCCATGCCGTTGCCCTGCAGGTTGTTGGCGACGTTCTCCAGTTGGCGGGTGGGATTGATGCCATAGGAGAACTGGCCGGAGGGGAAGCCGGGCTGCAAGTAGTCCAGGAAGAACATCCTGTACTCGGCGCCCGCCTTGATGTTGTGGCCGCCCACAATCTTGGTCAGCGATCCGGAGAACTGATGAACGCCTTCCTGGCGGTCCATAATCAACCAGCCCTCGGTTCCGATGTCGTCGAAACCGGCAGGCGCGAAGGTGGGGAAGACGAGAGCAGTGGAGTTTTGCTTCATGTAGTTGGGAAGCCCGAGGGTGGTGAGGTCGAAGGGTTCCATCGGGTTCCGGAAGAAGTTCTGGTAGATGAGCCCGTAGCGGGCGGTCCAGACCGTGGTGGGGTTTTGGGTCCGGGTGTAGTCCGTGACGATGGAGTGGGTATTGGCGCCGTTGGGCCCGTTGTTGAAGGTATAGGCAGGGTTGCCCTCGCCGAAGACGTTCGGGGGAATGGCGCGGCTGCGGGCGAAGCTGTAACGGCCCGTAAGGCGGTTGGAAT
Source organism: uncultured Solibacteraceae bacterium (assembly GCA_964460395.1). Classification (GTDB taxonomy): domain Bacteria; phylum Acidobacteriota; class Terriglobia; order Bryobacterales; family Bryobacteraceae; genus CAYWQS01. The sequence goes on from CAYWQS010000007.1 coordinate 82,622, forward strand.
CGTTGAAGTTGTGGTCGAGTTTGGCGTCCGTCTTATGGACTCCACTGACGTTGATGCCCTGTTCGAACCAGTTGTTGGTGTTGGTGACCGCGTTGGTGACCTGGTTGCCCTTGGGGAAGTACGGCAGGACCCTTCGGATGACGGGATCGAACATGGACTGCGGAACTCGGTTACCGGCGAAGGGACGGCGCTCGACCGTACCGGAGGCGTTCACGAACGTGTCGAAGGGATTGAAGATCTGAATCATCCGCCCGTCGCCGAGGCGCGTTTGGGTGAAGTCGCCGGCCTTCTGCTCTTCAGTCGGGAAAGTGGCGGTAAAGGTCTGCGGGTTCTTCTGCTTGGTGTACTCGTAGGTGGTGAAGAAGAAAGTCTTGTTCTTTTTCACGGGGCCGCCGAGGACACCACCGAACTGGTCGCGGCGGAAGAAGGGGATGGCCCGGCCGGCGCGGTTCGAGAACCAGTTGTTGGCGTTCATGTCGGAGTGGCGGAGGAAGTAAAAGCCGGTGCCGTGCCACTCGTTGGTGCCGGACTTGGTGATCATGTTGACCACCGCGCCGCCGGTCTGGCCGTACTCGGCGGAGAAGAAGTTGGTCTGCATCTTGAACTCCTGGACGGCGTCGACCGATGGGGAGTACTTGAGGTCAGTGATGCCGGAGTTCTGCTCGACGGTAGTGAGGGTGGCGCCATCGAGCATGATGTCGGAGGTGGAGTTGCGTGCGCCGTTGGCGACGAAGTTGGTGCTGGTATCGCCGCGGCGGCCGGCGCTGCCGACCACGCCCGGAGTCATATAGGTAAGGCTGAGCGGATTCCGCCCGATATTGGGCAGGGCGAGGATGTACTTGTTCTCGATCACCTGGCCAAGATTGGCCATGGTGGTATTAAGCAAGGTGGCTTCGCCGGTGATTTCAACAGAGGTGGAGATGTCGCCCACCTGCATCTGGACGTCGAGGGTGGCCTGCTGCTGCACGACCAATTCAAAGCGCGACTGAACGTGGCGCTTGAAACCCGCGGCTTCGACGCTCAGCGTGTAGAAGCCCGGAGTGAGGTTCGGGGCAACGTAGCGGCCGGCGTCATCGGTAGTGAATGTGCGGCTGATGTTGCGGTCAGATTCGGTGACGGTCACCTTGGCGCCGGCAATTGCCGCGCCGCTGGGATCGGAGACAACGCCCCGAAGGGCTGCCGTAAAGGACTGGGCAAACACGCAACTGGCGAGCAAGAGCAGCGCCAGAGCGAGACGGGAGCAAAGACACACTTTCTGCATTCAATCCTCCAACTGGGAGTGAGTTGACTAACCAAAGGTATTTAGGAGTTCAAAGAACCAACCCAGTGAGGACTTATATCACAAGAGAGCCTCGAAAGACACTGCAGTCTAGTCATTAATATATAATCGCTACTTTCGCCGGTTCTTCTCTGTTGGGTGGCCTGAGGGTTCAAAGGGCCATCCTTTCCCGGAAAGCGGCCGCGCGGCGGCGGGACATGGGAATCCACTGTCCGGAGGCGAGCCGGAGGTTGTATCCGCCGTCGGCGGCAGGTTCGATCTGCTGCAGTTTGTGGAGGTTAACGATGTGCTTGCGGGAGGTGCGGAAGAAGCAGTCTGGGTCCAGACGCTCTTCGAGGTACGTGAGGGAGCGGGCGATGAGGGGGCGGAACTGGTCGAAGTACAGACGGGTATAGTTGCCTTCCGATTCAAAGAGAACCACGTCGGCAAGGGTGACAAACCAGCAACGTTCTCCGTCGCGTACGAAGACCTGGCGGTGGGGAGGAAGGGCGTTGGCGGCGGTGCGGCGCGGATCGGCAGCCAAACGGGAGAGCGCGGCGGCGAGCCGATCGGCGGCGACAGGTTTCACTAGGTAGTCGACCGCGGAGACTTCGAAGGCGCGCAGGGCGTGCTCGTCGTAGGCCGTCACAAAGATGACGCGCGGGGAGGAGTCCAAGGACTCGAGGAGTTGAAAGCCGTCGCGCCCGGGCATCTGGATGTCGAGGAATAGGAGGTCGGGCTGGAGAGATTCGATCAGGGCCTCGGCCTCGTCAGCGGTGGCTGCCTCGCCAGCGATTTCGATTTCCGGGTGAGCCGCAAGGAGGCGGCGGAGTTCGGCGCGCGCGAGGCGCTCATCGTCGATGAGCAGCGCCTTCACTGGGGGATCTCCACGGTGGCGCGGACTCCTGCGGCGGTTTCGTCCAGGCGGAGGGAGGATCCGGGGGCGAGCAGGGCCAGACGCTCGCGGGCGTTCCGTAAGCCGATGCCGGTTCCATTGCCCAGCTGGCCGGGATTGGTGACGGTGAGGCGCAGTCCCGCAGCGGAGATGGCGGCGCGGATGGCCAGGGTGCCTCCCGCGGCCACCCGCGCGACGCCATGCTTTATGCCGTTTTCGACAAGGGTTTGCAGGAGCATGGGCGGGAGGCGGGCCTCCAGGGCCGCGGGCTCAACGCTCTCTTCCACCCGCAGCCGGTCCTCATGGCGGATCTGCTCGATACGCAGGTAATGACGCACGGCGTCGAGTTCTTCGCGGAGCGGCGCGAGGCTGGACGCCGGAGTGTATAAGGTGTAGCGCAGCAGGCTGGCCAGTTCAGTGACGGCATTCTGGGCGCGGGCGGGATCCTCGGCAATCAGGGCGCGGATGGAGTTTAAGGCGTTGAAGAGGAAGTGGGGATTCAACTGGGCCCGGAGGGTATCCAGTTGGGCGGTCCGGGCGGCGGACTCGGCGGTGCGGCTGCGCTGGTACATCTTCACGCCTGCATAGAGTGCCAGCCACAAGGCAATGATGGCGGTCCAACTCACTACGCCCAACAGGAAGTAGCGGAACGAGGTCTCGGCTGCGGGGGTGCCGCCGACCCATATCATCTCCGCCCAGACCAGCAGCGACGAGCAGATTCCGGCTGCCACCGACGCGGCGCCCAAACGGGAGACCAGGAACCACGCTGTGGGCCGGCGGTCCAGCCAGCCTTGGCGCTTGATGATGCTGCGGAGAAGATGAGTGACTGCCAGCGCCGTCGCGGCCATCGTGAGGCTGAGCGCCGCACTGCGCAGCGTCAGTGAACCGCTCAGCCGGACGGCCGCGATTTGAATGATCGACCAGCCGCCCCAACCCACGATCTGGCAAACCCAGTAACGCATCAGCGCGCCTTCCCCAGGAACTCGTCCATCAGTGAGTGCATGCGATCGGGATCATCGTACATGATGAAGTGGCGCGCGCCGGGCACCGGCTCGACGCGGACCCCAGGGAGTCTGGCAAACTGCTGCCGGTAAGTTTCTACGGCACCCTCCGGCATTCCCTTGAGAGCGGCAAGCACCAAGGTTGGCCGGGTGATCCGCTCGACGCCGGCCCGCAGGTCGGTCGTCATCAGGTCGAACATGGCTTCGGCAACGGTGGCCGGGTCAGACTGTGCGCCCCAGTCCGCCACGCGGGCGCGGTCCTCTTCGCGGGACAGCCACTGGGCCAAAGCGGGGTTTTTCTTGTTGTAGGCCGTCCACTCATCGCCGGGCTGGCGTGGCGTCATTTTCTTCATGCCTTCGGCGAACGGACGGGCCGATTCCGCAGTAGCGCCAGGTTGGTAGGCGGCGGTGAGGAAGGGCAGGGAGTCCACGATCACCAGCGGACCGGGAAGGTCCGGGTGGCGTGCAGCCAGCGAGAGCGCGAGAAATCCGCCCAGCGAATGGCCCACCAGGGCCGGCTGGCGAAGGCCCTTCTCGCGAATATAGGCGGCGAGCGCCTCGCGCTGCTGTTCCAGGAAGTTCTCGCGCTGCGGCAGGGGCGCGGCGCCAGCGAAGCCCGCCAGAGTCAGGACATGCATTTCATAGCGTCCGCGGAGATGGGCCACGGTTGCATCCCAGACCGAGCCATGGCAGGAGAGGCCCGGGATCAAAATCATGGATGGTTTGCCCGGCGCGGGATGCACCTGGACTTGGAACGGAGCGGTGAGGACAGCGAATAGAAGCAGCGTGTTCATGGCCACAGAATGCCCCCACCTCCGCGGGCCGGGTTGGGGAATATGACGGACGGTGCGGAGTGCGGATGAGCGGCGGGTTCCGTCCATGAAAGAATGGCGGCCATGATGAACCGCCGCCGTTTTCTGCCGTTGTTGAGCGCACCGCTGTGGGCGCGGTGGGGCCAGGCGGCTCCGCCGATGAAGATTACGGGGATTGAGACGGTGTACTGGCCGGACCGGAACGCCGCGCCGTTCTGGCCGCACTGGACGTGGCTGAAGGTGCACACGGACGCAGGCGTGACGGGGTTGGGGGAGACCTATCCACGGAACGCGGCGGAGGCGGAGATGCTGCACACGCATTTTGCCTCCATGCTGTTGGGCAAGGACCCGCGGAACATTGAGCGGATCTGGGCGGACCTGTGGCACACGATCGATTTCCAGGTCGCGGGCGGGACGGAGATCCGGGCGTTGAGCGCGGTGGACCTGGCGTTGTGGGATCTGCTGGGGCAGTCGTTGCAGGCGCCCTGCTGGCAGTTGCTGGGCGGGCGGGCGAATCCGCAGGTGCGGGTGTACAACACGTGTTTCCCCCACCGGCACGATTTCCTGAAGGATCCCGACAAGATCATGCAGGAGGTCCTGGAGGGCTACGGAATCCGGGCGATCAAGGTGTGGCCCTTCGACGGCGCAGCGCGGCAGACGGGGCGGCAGTACATCACGCAGCAACAGATCGATGAGGCGCTGGCGCCCATCCGGAAGTTGCGCGACCGGTTCGGGGAATCGATCGAGATCCTGGTGGAGTTTCACTCGATGTGGAGCGTGGCGGCGGCCATCCGGATTGCAAAGGCGCTGGAGCCATACAAGCCGATGTGGCTGGAGGACCTCTTGTTGCCTGGGCAGTTTGCGCAGTACCGGCAGGTGGCGGAGGCGACCTCGATTCCGCTTTGCGCGGGAGAGCGGATGGCGGGCAAACTGCAGTTTCAGGCGCTGCTGGAGTCGCGCACGGTGAAGTTCGTGATGTTCGATGTGTGCTGGTGTGGCGGAGTGACCGAGGCGCGGAAGATCGCAGCGATGGCGGACAGCTACCAGTTGCCGTTCGCGCCGCACACGGCAGGCGGCCCGCTTTTGTTCTACGCTTCGACGCACTTGTCGACGGCGATGCCCAACCTGTGGATTCAGGAAAGCTGCCAGCGGTTCTACGAAGCGGACTGGCCGAAGATGCTGGAGGAGGTAATGGTGCCCAAAGACGGGGCGGTGGAAGCGCCGGCGGGTCCGGGGTTTGGAATGCGTGTAAAGCCCGAGGCGTGGAATCACGCGGCGGCCGTACGGCGGGTAACGCGGCTATAGAGAGGACGGCGCGATGAAGAAACTGTTGCATTCGGTAAGCTACGCCGGCACGTGGGGGCAGGCGCGGCTGGGGGTGGACGAGTTTTTGGAGAAAGCCGCAGGGATGGGGTTTGACGGGGTGATGCTGATGGCGAAGCGGCCGCACGTGGGTGTTCTCGACTATGGGCCAGGAGAGCGGGCGCGGTTGCGGGACCGGCTTGAGGCTCTGGGTCTGCAGACGGTGGTGCTGGCCGGCTACTGCGATTTGACGGCAGGCCTGGATCGACGCGACATCCCGCATCTCGAAATACAGACCCAGTATCTGGTGGCGTTGGGCGAATTGGGACGGGATTTAGGGGCGGGTGTGGTGCGGGTGTTCACAGGGTATGAGTCGTCGCACGCGGACTACGCTGAACAATGGCGCATGGTGGTGGCGGGTATAAGAGAGGCGGCGAAGCGGTACTTGGACCTGGGCGTGGTGTTGGGGGTGCAGAATCATCACGACTTGGGGGCGGGTTGGGAGCAGTTCGCGGACCTGCTGGACGAGGTCAACGAGCCGGCTTGCCAGGCGTTGTTTGACGCCTGGGCTCCTGCGCTTCACGGAGCGGACTTGCGGGCGGCGGTGGCACGGCTGGCTCCGCGGATGGCGCACACGACCGTGGCCGATTATCAGCTCCGGCCACGGTTTGTGTACCGCCCCGATGCGGTGAATTATGAGGAGCGGTTGCCGCTGGCCCAGGCAGTGCCGATGGGCGAGGGATTCATCGATTACCAGGGTTTCTTCGAGGCGCTGCGGGCGGGCGGATTCCGGGGCTCGGTGGCGTACGAGATGTGTTCGCCATTGCGGGGAGGCGGAAGCGAAGAGAATCTGGACGGGCACGCGCGGCGGTTCCTGGAGTGGATGGTGGGGATGGAGGGAACCGCGCGCGATCCGAACCGGGAATAAGTACCACCCTGATCACTGAGAGAACGATTGGTTTCCGTATTCTGCACGGCGAAGTACTGGAACTGTTTCGCATTGATCAATTTTGGGTATGGGCGTACACTTCTCCGCAGTTCTGCCGGAGGTGCTTGAGATGCAGTATTCGCGTGCCCTGTGGGCAGCCACCGCGGCGCTTTCCTTTTCGCTGATCGCTCAGGGTGCAACCCTGTACGGGATCAGTCAAGACAAACTCATTCGAATCGACCCTGTAACGGGTGCTGGAACATTGGTGGGCACCGGGTCTTACGGAAATTTCCCATTCGGCCTTGCCGCCTTCAACGGCCAGTTGTATACCCTGAATCAAAGCACCGACGAGATTCTCGAACTGAATCCCTCCACCGGTGGCATTCTTCAGGCTATCGCCATCGGGTTGGATGTGGCTGGCGAGGGCGGCACCGCTTTCGATCCGGCGGGCACTTTGCTGTTTAGCCGGTCTTCCGGGGGTACCGGCATACTCTATAAGACTTCGCTGAACGGTTCGAGCACGGTCGTAGGGGACCTGATACCCAGCATGGACGGTCTGGACTTTGCGCCGAACGGGACCATGTACGGTCTCAGCCAGACTGACGGCCAGTCCATCAATCTTTACACGATCAACCCAGCTACTGCGGGCACCACTCTGGTGGGACCGACGCGGTTGCCGCTTGTCAGTGTCCTGGGCTTAGCGATCCGCCAGAGCGATGGCGCGTTTTTCGCCGCCGCAGGCGACTCGCTCTACAGCGTTGATCCGGTGACAGGCCTGAGCACGCTCATTGGCGCCACCGGGTTTGACTCGATCTCAGGTCTGACTTTCCTGGAGTCAAAGGGAGGTGGAGGGGGCGAGATTCCCGAGCCGTCGACGTGGGCGATGATCGCGGGCGGATTGGCGCTGGCCGTGATATCGCGCCGCCGCTAAGGCCAACTCCAGCCGGACACAATCCAACGGAAGCAACCTTTCATTGCGGAACGGGCCATCCTCCGGATCGGCCCGTTCTTTTTTCTTGTGCGGCAGATGGTCGAAGGGAATGAAGCATGCCTGATGCTTCGACCATGCCGCCCAGCGCCAATGGCGCAATTCGTTTGGGCGGATTGCCTTTGTCCAGAACTGCGAGAGAAAGACGGGGTTGGCGAGCAGGCGTGGGCCCCGCGGCCGCTGCTGCTTCGCGATGCGCAAGAACATCCGGAACCCGAAGATTGGCGGCTGGGCGTCCGGGCATTCAGGACACCAGGGGCATGGTGCCGCGATCTGGTTCCGTGCACGGTATACTCATCAGCCGGATAGTGCTTGGACAGAAACTCAGCAGAGTCTCAGCATCTCAGCCAAACTGCCATGGGCTTACCTGCTTCGCGGATGAGGACTGCGGGAGGAATTGCCAATGCAGGAATGTTGTCAATGGCAAGGGAACTTGCCTGGCCAATTAGGGAGGCCCGGCAAATTCCGGACGGAGGCGTAACGAAGGTGGCAGCGCGCGGTTCTGTGCTTTGCGGATTGGGATCATGAAGCACCGTGCCCCGTCATATATGGCCTTCTGTGTGTCCCTGGCACTTTTTTTGTCTGTGCATGCGGTATATGACAGGCTCATTGTGCATCCTATTCCCGTTGACGATCCTGAGAAAGTGGTAACCATTACGGAGTCTTTGCCGAAGTGGGGAGTGCGGCACATGCCTTCCACTGAGGGCACGCTTCTAGATTTGCGGGAGGCAAGGATATTCGAGTCGGTGGCGGGCTTTTATCCGATGCGTGTAGGCCTGTTTCCAGGGGACGAGTCTGTTCAGGGGTACGTTATATCGCCCGAATTCGATCGAGTGTTTGGGGTTGCGCTCGCCGCGGGCCGCTGGTTCAGTAAAGACGATTACCAACTGAGGCCGGCGGTGGTTGCCGTAGTGAGCAGCCGGATAGCAAGGCAACTTACGCACGGGCGCGAAGCATCCTCCGCGCTTGGATGCGTGGTGTGGCTCAGAGGAGCGGCGCTCCAGGTTGTTGGAGTGGCACAGGAAGGCTGGAATGCACCCGCGTTTGTTGGGCCGCAGAGCCCAGACGTTTGGGTTCCGTTGACCATTGACAATGGCCAGGAGAGCCGCGCTGGCAACTACTTGTCGATCGTCGCAAGGCTCAGGGGCGGTCAAGGGATCAGTGCGGCCGCGACGGCCTCAAACGAGGCCATCGCGGGCCGCACGGATCTGTACCCTCGACGAAAGGCGGGGATGCGGTTGGAACTTCTGAACTATGGCAGTTGGCTGACTCGGGAGGCGCGGCCAGCGCTCAGTACGCTCATGCTGACTTCCGGATTGCTGTTGCTGCTTTCCGTTGCCAACCTGGCTACCGTCTGTATGCTTTACGTCCTGGGGGCCAAGCATCGATGGGGCATCCGTTTAGCCCTGGGCGCAGGGCTGTGGAGGATGCTTTGGCCGGATTTGCGCCGGGTTTCCGGGGGAGTTTTGGTTGCGGCTTGCAGCGCTTGGCCACTGTCCACTTTGCTGCTTCATTCCCGGTTGCATCATGAACTTGCCCGCTGGCTTCCGTTCAGCGCTGCGCTACCTGGGTGGAATTCGATTCTGGTTCTTGGGGCGTGGCTTCTTGTCGCTCAAGCCGTAGCGATTGAAATTTATTGGGCTTGGGTTTCATCTTCTACTTCCGTGCACCACTCGCGGCTTTGCACTCGAAGGAGACGCGGCCCACTATGTCCAGAAGGTCAGTCTTGGCGCTGCGGGCCTCACTGGTTATTCAGGGCGCCATCTGTACGGCCATACTGGTCGTGGCGGCACAATTCTTGGACCGGTTCTCCGCAGAAATTGCAGCGATCCGGGCTGCCTCGATCGACAACATTGGAGTGGTAAAACTGCGGTTGCCAGTTCCCAGGTATCTCGATCCGAGGGAGAGAAGACTTTATTTTCGGCGCGTGGTGGATGCTGTGGATCCTCGCTATGCATCGGAGGCTGGTTTGGTCTCAGCACTTTCCAGCGCACCCGCGGGGACGATTTCGACCGACCTCAGCAGATTGATGACAGCACCCAATGCTACGCCGCAATTTGCTGTGGCGGTAGTCGACACTGGTTATCTGCGAACCATGCGTGCCCGCACCATTATGGGTGAGATGCCTGGCCGCACCGCTTTTGACGAAGGCACAGCGAAAGTATGTTTGCTCAATGCCAGTGCGGCCTCTTTGTTAAAAGGATTCGCCGAAGTGGGTTCGGAGTTGATCATCCCCGACTTCGGGAAGGAACCGTTTTCCCTGGCGGCGGTTGTGGAGGATTTGGCGGATCCTAGCGAGGATGGCCCTCGCCCGACCATATACGTGCCGTTTTCTGCATTGGAAATGGTTGAACGCTACTTGGTTTGGCGCTCCAGCAATCCATTGGAGTACCGTGGCCAAATACCGCGGGTACTTCGGGAACTCGATCCGTCGGTCGTAATCAGCCCTATGGAGCGATTGGCTGACCTGTTCTCTCCAGCCGTTTCGCTCGGGAGTTCCCGTCTGACTTGAATAACAGCGTTTTCTGCTGTCGCCTTATGGTCGACTGTGGCCAGCCTTCTCAGTATTGTTGGCTGCTCTTTGGAAGTCCGGAAGCGGGAGTTTGCCGTCCGTAGTGCATTGGGAGCAGGTCCGTTGCGCATTACCTTTGAGCTCATTGTGGGCCCCGTTTTCGCCGCCTTGGCCGGCATCATGATTATTTCGTGGCTGATCCTTTGCCCATGGGGAAAAGCGATCTTCGACGCAATTCCAATACGGCAGCCTGATTTGGGCCCAGTAGCCGCCGCTGGTGGGTTTTTGTTTCTGGTGGTTTTAGCCATCGCGCTGATGGCTGCTTCCGACCTTTGCAACGTGACTCCTGCCGAAGCCCTACACGAGAGAGGCGAGTAGGGTCCCCGGATCTTGGGCGCAAATGGCTATGAGTGGGGCTCGGCCTGGCCGAGGAAGAGGAGAACCAATCCCCTTCCAATGCGGCTACCGCCGCAGGGCGTGGTTAGAACGGGCCCGAGAGGGTCTGGACGGTGTAGCCGATGCGCGTATTGGGCGGCGCGGTGAAGCGCACCGGGGTGATCAGTTGGCGGCCGGGGCCGATGGAGCCGGTGAGGGTGATGCAGGGCGCATGCTCGAAAGTCCCTGACGGATGGAGCAGGGTGACGCCCGCGGGCAAGCCGCGCAAGACGAGGTGGAACGGGCCTTGCAGGGTGGTGGGTCCGGTGCGAATCAGGCGGATGGAGCCTTCGTAGACGCCGGTCTGGCGGTCATAGACCAAACCGGTGGACACCGCGTTCACCTGGCTATCGATATCGAAGAGGACGGTGACCGTACCGTCGGCGGAGAGGCCGGAGGGATCGGTGGCTGTGTATGTGAACGTGTCGCCGCCACTCGCCGCGGGTTGCGCGGTGTAAGTGGCGGTGCGGGCGGCGTTGTTGTAGGCAACCGTGCCCCGGGCAGGGGCGGTCCTGGTGGCGAGGGTGAGAGCATCGCCGTCGGGATCGCTGACGGAAAGAGTGAAGGTGCGGCTGCCGCCGAAGGGGACGATGATTGTCTGCGGGTTGGCGATGGGCTTCCGGCTGCCCGGCAGGGTGAGATAGGCGACGGGGTGGTCGTGGTCAGAGATGCGGACGGGGGTGGCGGGATCATTACGCAGCACCTGAGCAAAGTCCGCGTTGGAGCGGCTGTAGGCTGCTCCGGAGAGGAGAGCTTGCGCGGGAACGTTCAACAGGATGTGGTCGAGCGTTTGCGCGCTGCCGCCAAACAGGTAGGAGTAGCGCTGTTCGGGCGGAAGTGAGGCGAGCAGGTTGGTGAGGTTGGGATTCACAAGATCGGGCGAAGGCAGCACGACCTGATCGGGCGGCGCGGGCTGTCCGGTGATGGCGCCGATGGAATCGACGTAGCCGTCGTTGATCTCGAAGGCGTTCATGTCGCCGAGGACGATGAGGGGTTCCTGGGGATTGGCGGACTGGCGAGCCTGGACCAGGCTGGCCAGGAACTCGGCTTGCGCACGGCGCTTGGTGCGGACGCGGTTGCCGTCGGTTGGGCTGTCGATGCTGGTGAGCGAACGCAAGTGGTTCACGATGACAGTGAAAGTGACAGGCTGGTCAGAACCGGGCCGGGACGCGCGGGCGCGAAGAATGAGCGGGGGGCGGTCGTTGAGGATGGCGGGATTCCCGGTGTTGGGATCGATGTAGGTGGTGGTCATGCCTTCCTGGGTGACGCTGAGCACGGAGACCCGGGAGGTCTTGACGAGGAAGCCGACGTCGATGCCGCCGGGGTCGTTGCCCTCTTCGAGGTAGGCCGTGTAGTTGGGGGTTTCGGGGGCGGAATCGGCGTTCAGGCGCGCGGCGAGGGCCTGCAAGGTGGCCAGATTTTCGACTTCCTGCAGGCCGATGATGTCGGGCGAACGCAGCACGTTGCGTATTACGAGGGAGATCTTGGCCAGACGGTTCTGGAAGGCGGTGGGGGTCAGGATGGGGTCACCGACGGAAGGGTCGTCGGTGGTGTCGAAGAGACGCTCGATGTTCATCGAGGCGATCGTGAGCTGCTCAGGGGCGGGGGCGGGAACTGGCTGCGCCACGCGCCCGCCGGAGGCGGTAGCGGCGGGAGTGGGGTCGGGCAGGATGGTGTAGGCGCGGGAACCGAAGTCGAGGACACCGGAGGGAATGGACACGGTGGCGCCGGTAGAAACGTCGAGCGCGGCGCTGCCTGGCTGGCCATTGCTGATGATGCGGATGGCTTCGGGGTTGGTGTCCCAACGCGGGACGGTGGCGGGCGCGCCGGCGGGGAGGGGTTCAAAGATGGCGATACCCGGTTCGCGGAACGGGCGAGGCGTGCCTTCGAGCACCGCGAAAAACGTGCCGTTGGTGGTGGCGGTCGCGTTGGGTTCACTCACGCTGCCGCCGGTCGGCGAGACAACGGTAAGGCCGGGTGCGCTGACGCGCATGGATTCCAAGCGTTCCAGTTGGTTGAACGGGCCTTGAGGGTTGAGCAGCGCAGGGCTGAGGGTGACCGGGGCGGGCAAGGGGTTGCCGGTCGAGACCGTCGTGATGGTGAGCGGGGCGGTGAGTTCTGTGAGAGTAGGACTGTTGGGGTCGCTGTTCGGGCGGAATTCCAACAATGCGCCGGAGACCTGGACGAGGTTGCCAGGCGTGGCGGCAGCGGGCGGGGTGGAGCTGGTGAAGACGAAGAGACCCTCCGACGTTGCCGGGTTGCCGTCGTCCTGGCCGTCAGGGGTTTGGATAAAGAAACCGTTGGATTTGCGGGCGGTTACGATGCCCTGGGTCAGCACGACCGTACCGTTTGGGACAGGCGACAGGTCCCCGGGGCCTTGAATCTGGCTGATGGGGATGAGTTGCGGGGAAATAGTAAATGCAACGGTGGCGGCGGCGGTGCGGCCCTGGGCGTCAGCGATGGTGAGGGGAATAGAGCGCGGGCCGGGCAGGGTGCCGCCAGGCACGGTGAGAGCGTAGGAGAAGATGCGGTCGCCGGCGGTGAGATCGCCGTTGGTGCCGTCGTCGAAGAAGGGCTGGGTTGCGGAGCCGCCCACGCTGGTGAGGTCCCCGCGAACAGCGAGCCCGGTGCTGGCAGGATTGGCGCCCGGTGTGACGCTCGCGGCAAGCAGCGTGACGCCGCCTGGTTGCACCGAGGAAGGCGTGGCGGAAGTGACCGCGGATGGAAGCGTGGGTGTGGTGGCAGTAGTGACGACGATGTCGTCGATGCCCACCCATTCGTCGCTGCCTGCGGCATCGGTGGTCAGGATGCGCAGGAACACCTGAGGCTGGTTGTCGCAGGCGGCGGGCAGAGTGACGCTGACGGGGGTGACCTTCGTGGCAAGACTGGGGCCCTCAGTGGCGTCGGCGACGAAGGCGGCGGGGATGTTGGTGTAGTCGCCGGCAGCACCGATGCGGTAGTGGAGGGCGACCGGCTGCACGGCGTTGTCGGCGGTGCCGTCGATATCCCGCAAGTTGTAAGAAACCTGAACGTTGGACTGGCCGAGGGTATTCAGAACCAGGACAATGTGCGGCGCGCGGGCCGTGCCCGACCCCTGCAGTGCGATGGTGGGATTGGCGAGGCCGTCGAATTCGGCCACTCCCCCGGTAGTGAGGTTGGTGTTCGACTGGTTGGCGATGACGTTCACCGGGGTTCCGGCTCCGTCCGCGAGAACGGTTTGCGGATCCACGCCGGTTGCGGAGGTAAGCCCGTCGCCGCGGTAGCCGGTAATGCCGGGCACCAAAGACCAGTCGTTGTTGGCCGTGATGAGAGCAGCGTCTGACCAGTCCTGAGAGAAGGGCAGGGATTGGGCGGTGAGGTCGGCGAAGGCGCGGCGGGCCAGCGGTCCGGTGACGAGCAAGGCGGCGAAAACAACAGCAAGAGTGCGTTGAAGCCGGGCTGGGATCTGCATGATTCTTCCATTTTCGTCAGTCCGGGCTTCAGTTGAATGACACGGCGCGGTGAAACAGTACCATCCGGGGAGGATGCAGCCTGATAAGATCCCGGCAGGAGTAACTGATCGCGCCATGATTCAAGGGATAGAGCACACCGCCATCGCGACGCCGGACCCGGCCAACCTGGCCGAGTGGTATGTCAGTACGTTGGGGTTTTCGATCAACTACCGGGGCTCCACCGCCGTGTTCGCCAAGACTCCCAACGGGGACATGATTGAATTCATCCCGGCGGAGGGGGAACGTACCGCAGCGACAGCGGCATCCCCCGGGATCCGACACCTCGCGCTCACAGTGAAAAATTTTGACGAAGTTTACGCCGCGTTAAAGGCCAAAGGCGTGCAGTTTTTGGGCGAACCAAAGGAAAGCAAGGGGAACAAGGTGGTGTTTTTCACCGATCCGGAAGGGAATCTGTTGCACCTGCTGGAGCGCCAGACACCGCTGCCCTGAAGTTCAGGAGCGGGTGAGAGCGGCGGCGATAGATTCTGCGCGCTCGCCGGGAGTCAGCAGCGCGATACGGCTCTTCCATTCCGAGGCGAATTTTGAATCGGGCAAGAAAGCGCCGATGCGATGGGAGAAGTCTTCGGGACCAACGTCCGGAGCGGCCAGCCCGAGGAGTTCCAGCAGGCCGGCGCCATCGCGAATCTCGTCCACGGTAAGCAAGTTAGCGGCGGGGCGGTCTACGGCAGGGCCTTCCAGGCCCGCAGGGTCCAGAGCACCATAGCCGAGGGCCATCGGCAATAACATGAGCGACGCCCGGCTGAGTTGGCCATCCGCATCGATGCGAACCGGCTTGGGATCCGTATTCAGGCGCACCTCTCCGGCTGCCTGGACCAGTGCATTGAAGTCGAACGGAACTTCCGGGGCAAGCGGGGCGCCCGGCAAGGACAACCCGGTGAATGCGATGAGTACAACCAGGAGCAGTCGGCGCATGACCTTTTCCAGCAGCGAAAAGTACTAGTATTTTTTATTCTAATGCGTAGTACTAATTGAAGCAAGAAAAATCTGATGAAATGTGGCGCCCTGGGGCAAGACAACTGCAACTGGTTGATTTTAATTGGCCTATTGGGCGTTGGGGACGGAGGTCAGTGCTCCTGCGTCATCGAAACGAAGGGCGAGGACGGCGACTGTGGCCCCGCTGACCTCGACCTCGGCGAGGCCTTTCTTGTTGAGTGCGCCGGCGAAAGCGGCGTCATCCCGAACGCTGATGGCAACCTTGGAGCGGGCGGGCACGGAGCGCGTGACGGTGGCGGCGGCGGCGCCGGACTCATCACGGAAGCGGATGGTGACCTGGGCGGCGGCGCTGGAGGTGTTGACGATTGCCATTCCGGTGTTCAGCGAGCCGGTCTGGTCGTAGATGAAGCGGGCTTCGGTGGCATTGGCGCGGGAAAGGAGGACGGCGACTTCCTGGTCGGGCCGGCCGGAGACGCGCTGGCGGAAGACAGCATTGCCGGTGACTCCGTCGGGCAGATCGATGAGAGCCCAGCCTTGGGTGGTGGGACCGGAGTCATCGGCGCGGATACTGGCGCTCGCTTTGCCGGCGAGGTTTAAGGTATGGGCGGACTGGCCGTTGACGTTGAGCGGAGCGCCCGAGTCGTTGAGGAAGTTGACGCGGACTGTGGCGGCGGCATCGCGCGTGTTGGCGAAAGAGAGGGTACTGATGAATCCGGCGCCGAACACGTATTGCGGCAGGACGGTATTGCCGGTGACATCGGTGGCTCCAGCGGGTTCCACCTGAAGAGAGGTGGTATAAACCCGGTCCCCGGGATCGCTGTTGTTGTCGTTGTTGGCGGCATTGCCGGCGGCATAGAAAATGACAGGGCCCTCGTTGGCGGCGGGAGGATTCCAATCCACTTCCCAGGATGCTGAGTTGGCGGTGCCGGGTCTTGTACCAGCTGCCGAGTGCCCGATGGTGGGTTGAGCGGGGATGCTGGTGCCCTGCCCCGCGACATTGGTGAACGTACCCATGGGTTGCGTGTTGGCCGAGGCGCGTCGCGCGGTGAGTTGGAAGCCCCAACGGCGTGCGTCGGGATCCTCGATGGTGACGCGCAGACGCAGCGCCGTGCCTGGAGTATAGCCGGTGGCGCTGACCGCCTCGATGCGAACCCGGCCGGGGCCGGTGCTGACAGAGCCCGAGCCGTGGCAGGCGGCGCAGGTGGATTGGCCCGGCGCACCGGCGAGGCCCGAGGGGTTGCTGCCGGTGCTTACGGCCCAAACCGAGGGAAGAGAAAGCGCAATTCCAAAGGAGAATACTGCCCAGTTTGAACGCATGGTCACCTCCGAAGCGTTTGTCGGCCCCCTCCACGCGGTTGCAAGACCGCAGCGCGGAATTGTTTCCATGATACAAAGGCAGGCGATGCCGCTCCTACTGGGCTACAACACATACTGTCTGCGGGCTTGGCGCTGGCCGGACGCGCGGCTGCTGGAGTACGCAAGCGAACAGCAGTTGGATGCGATCTTTCTGCAGGATTCGTTGGATCCGAGCGCCATGGAACCGGCGCATTGGGCCGAGGTCAGGGAAGATGCGCGGCGCCGCGGTCTTCACCTGGAGACGGGCGGCGGCGGCATTCTGCCGCGGACCCGGGAGGACGAGCCGAAGGCCGTGGCCACCTTGCGCACGCATGTCCGGCGGGCCGCGGTGATGGGGTCTCCGTTCGTGCGGTGTGTGATTGCTTCAGATCGCGCGTCGTTGCCGCCGGGCCCGGTAGAGCAGCACATGGAGACCGTGGTGCGAGTCTTGAAGGCGGTGCGCGGGGATCTGGAGAGCGCCAATCTGAAGGCGATCATCGAGGTGCACAAGGATCTACAAGCCTGGGAGTTGCAGCAGGTGGTGGAGGCGGCGGGCGCGGATCGCACGGGCGTGTACATGGATACCGGCAATCCGGTGTTTGTGCTCGAGCATCCGATGACTACGCTGGAGACACTGGCGCCGCATGTGTGTTCGGTGCACCTGCGGGACTCGGCGGTCTATTTGCATCCGCGAGGTGTGGCGGTGCAGTGGGTTCCGCTGGGAGAAGGGATGGTGGATTTCCAGGAGTTCCTGGGTGCGGTCGAGCGGCTCTGCCCGGGCGTGCGGGTGTACGTGAAGCCAATTACAGGGCGGCCGCCGGCCGTCATCCCGTATCTGGAGGACGAATTCTGGCAACTGTATCCAAAGGCGCGGGCATCGGAACTGGCGCGGTTCCTGGCGTGGGCACGGAAGGGCGTGCCCTACGACCGGCCGATGGTGGTGGAGGATTTGCCGGGCAGGCGGCTGCCGGAGGAACTGGTTGCCGCCGTGCGGTTTCAGCAGAAGGAACACATGGAGCGCAGCCTGGCGTACGCGAAGAAGAACCTGGGCCTGGGCGTGCGCTGGCGTGCTAGTGGAACACCGGCACGCTGAAGAAGAGCCCGCCAAAGATCAACCAGGCGAGCACAAGCGTCCAGACGAGGTTGACTCCCTGGCCACCGAGGAAGGCGAGCAAAGGACGCCCGCGTCCCATCGACCAAAGGTCGGTGAAACGAGTTTCGAGGCCGATGCTGGCGAAAGCCAGGGCGAACCAGACGGTGCGCAGGGCAGTGAGCGTGGTTTTGGTTTCCTTGACGAGGGCAGCCGGGACGAGGAACGAGAAAGCGAGCGAAGCGGCGAGGAATCCGAGAACGAACTTGGGGAAGCGCTGCCAGATGACGGCGGCGGAGGGGCGATCCTGGTCTGCGCGCTGCTGGCGTAACGTCCACCAGACCGAAAGGAAGAAGGCGGCGAAGCCGATGAGGACGTTCTGGGAGAACTTCACGATGGCGCCCACCTTCATTGCCGCTTCGCTGATGAGGGCGCCAGCGGCGACAACCGAGCCAGTCGTGTCCAGCGTGCCGCCGAGCCAGGCGCCGCCGACGATATCGGGGATGGCGAACGACTTCACGATCCAGGGCTGGAGCACCATCATGGGGATGGCGACGATGAGCACAACGCTGGCGACGTAGCTGAGCTTTTTCTTATCTCCCTGAATGGCGCCGCAGGCGGCAATGGCGGCGGATACACCGCAGATGGAGACCGCGGTGGCGAGCATGGTTCCGAACTCGTCATCGACGCGCAGGCGGCGGGCGAGCCAAAAGGTGAAGTACCACACCACAATGACCACGGCAATCGCCTGCAGCATGCCGAGGGCGCCCGCCTGGAGGATTTCCTGAAAAAGCAGAGTGGCGCCCATGATGACGAGGCCGGTCTTGATGAAGTACTCGGTGCGCACAGCTTCCTGGAGCCAGGCGGGCGTGCCGATGGTATTGCTGATGGCCAGACCGGCGAGGAGCGCGAAGATGACATATTCCAGGCCGAGGTCACTGGCGGTTTTATGGCCGGCGGCGGCCTGAGCCAGCCAAGCGAGTACGAAAACGGCTGGGAAGGCGATGGCGTAGCGGGCAGGGCGCGCCCCCAGCGCGAGCGCTCCGGGCATGGAGAGGAGCAGACAACCGGCGCAGAGGATGACGGAGGCGAAGAAGTTCGCGTTCGTAAGAAGGACTGCGAAGGCTCCTCCCGACCACTTGAAGGCGGGCAGCGCAGGCCGGAGTCCGGCCAGCACCAGGGCGATGAAGGCGAGACCTAACCAGACAGCCAGCCAGTCTTCGTGCAGAAACCAACGCTTGGGGCTCATTTCCACTTATCTTAGCGATGCCGGGCCCATGGCCCATATAATGTGATCGCCATGGGATTGCGGGGCTGGCTATTGGGGTGGATGGTTTGCGCGGGGCTTGCAGGGCAGTCTTCGCCCGGGCATTTCGCGTATTACCTTCTGGCGTTGAGTTGGTCGCCGGAGTATTGCGCGGGGCCGGGGACAGCAGGGAGCGAATCGCTGCAGTGCGGGCCGGGGCGGCGTTACGGATTCGTAGTGCACGGTTTCTGGCCCCAGTACGAGCCGCACGGGTGGCCGGAGGATTGCGGAACGCGGGAAAGGCTGACGCGGCCGGTGATCCAGTCGGTGCTGGACATCATGCCGAGTGAGCAACTGGTCCGGCACGAGTGGCGGCGGCATGGGACCTGCAGCGGCCTGGATCCCAAGGGCTACTTCGCGAAGGTCCGGAAAGCTTTCGATTCGGTACGGATGCCGCCGGAGTTGCAGGGACCGAACGCCGAAGTGTACATGAAGCCTGGCGATCTGCGCGACAAACTGATGCGGGCCAATCCGAAGTTGCCGGCGCGCTCGGTGGCGGTGCTTTGCAGCGGACGCTACCTGAAGGAAGTGCGGATCTGCTTCGACAAAGAGTTGCAGCCGCGGGCCTGCCCGCCCACGATTCGCGACCGCTGCAGCGCGGCAGAGATGATCGTGCGGCCTGTGCGGTGAGAAGCGGATGCTTCAGGCCGGGTAGCTTCCGGAAATGTAAGATTCGAGGCGCGAGATCTGTTCCTGTTGGGCGTTGATGATCCACCCGACAAGGTCGCCAATCGAGATCATGCCGACCAGGTTTCCGCCTTGGACGACGGGCAAGTGGCGGATGCGCCGCTCGGTCATCAGGCGAAGGGCTTCTTCGACGGTGGCGGACTCGGTCACGGTGGTGACCGGCGTGGTCATGATCTCCTCGACGCGGGTGTCGCGGGAAGAGCGGCCTTCGAGAATGACGCGGCGGGCGTAGTCGCGCTCACTCACGACCCCCAGCAGCAGGCCGCCAGCCACAACGGGCAGCGCCCCGATGCGGTGATGGGCCATTTGCTCGATGGCGGAGAACACGGTGGCGTCCGGCGCAATGCTCCACACGGTGCGCCCTTTCCGGTCGAGAACCTGTCCAACGTTTCCTTGCATCACATCCCCTTTGATGGAAGTCCGGTGCAAAGGACCTTACCAAAGACAGCCAGCGCGGTCAACAGGGAATCGTCAAACGAGAGGGTGAGAGAGGGATTCTAGCCCTGGGCGATGCGGACCAGGGCGGCGTACATCCGGGGGGCCATCGGGCCGGTGTCCGGTTTGCCTGGTTCGAGATAGACGGGCAGGTCACCTGGCGAAGCAAGGTGAAAAGGGCGAAAGGACAGTTCCTGCAGGGGACAATCCATCAGGGTGCGCACCCGCCGGACGGGTCCGCCCAGCCAGCGGCGAAAGCGCGCCACTTCCGCCGGCGTCATCTGCCCGGCAATCTGCACAGGATTGGTTGAGGAACCCCAGTTCACTAACCGACTGGATTCAGCCCGGGGCCAACCGGTTGCACTTTCGCCGGAAAATCTTTCGAGAGCGGGGGCGCGGCGGCGGAAGGGACTGCAAGTGGATTGCAGAAGTCTTTTGTTTGCAAAAGGTTGCTATACTCGGAGGGCAGTTTTTGAACCTGTCAGGAGGGTTTACATGAAGGGCGATTCCAAGGTGCTTGATTACTTGCAGGAAGTGTTGACGGCTGAGTTGACGGCCATTAATCAATACTTCTTGCACGCGGAGATGATGGAGAACTGGGGCTACAAAAAACTGGCCGCAGTGACGAAGAAAGAGGCGATTGAAGAGATGATGCACGCCGAGAAACTGATCGAGCGGCTGCTGTACCTCGACGGGTCGCCGAACATGGCAGAACTGTTCCCGCTGCGAATTGGACAGACGGTGAAGCAGCAGATCGAAAATGACCTCCAATTGGAATACGAGGCGGTGCCGCGCCTGAACCGCGCGATCGCGGCAGCCGTGGAAGCGGGCGACAACGGGTCGCGTGAATTGTTCGAGAAGATCCTCACCGACGAAGAGCATCACGTCGACTACCTGGAAGCACAACTGCACATGATCCGCGAGATGGGGTACGAAAACTACCTGTCGCAGAACATGCATAAGGAAGAGTAGCCGCAGGTTGCGTTTCTCAGCGCAGAGCCGGGCGGGCTGCCTGGGGGCAAGCCCGCCCGTTTCGTTTTCAGGCGCTAGGATAGAATTCTGAGTCTTAGCCTCCGAACCGTTCCCATGCTCCAATGTGCGCGAAAGTTGACTGTTCTTCTGTTCTGTTTGTTCTGGGCAGGTGCTGTTCCCCTGTTGGGGCAAGTGCGCAAGCCAACGGGTGCTGCTCCGCTCAAACAGCAGTTGGAGCGGCTGCGGGTGGTGGGCAGCGCGTTGATGATCGCGGCGCATCCCGACGATGAAAATACTGCAGTGCTGGCCTGGTGCGCCCAGGAGAAAAAAGTGCGCACGGGCTATTTGTCGTTGACGCGCGGCGAAGGCGGGCAGAACCTGATCGGCAGCGAACAGGGAGCGCTGCTGGGGGTGATCCGGACGCAGGAGCTGCTGGCGGCGCGGCGTGTGGACGGCGCGGAGCAGTTCTTCACCCGGGCAATCGACTTTGGTTTTTCAAAGACCGCCGAAGAGACGATGCGTTTATGGGGGCGGGAGCAGGTTTTGGGAGATATCGTGCGGGTGATCCGCGAATTCCGGCCCGACGTGGTGATTCTGCGGTTTTCAGGCACGCCGCGGGACGGGCACGGGCATCACCAAAGCTCGTCCATTCTAGGGAAAGAGGCGTTTCGCGCCGCCGCCGATCCGGCACGGTTTCCCGAACAATTGAAGACTTTGCGTCCGTGGCAGGCGAAGCGGCTGGTGTGGAACGGTTTCGCCTTTTCGCGGCAACAGGAAAACGAATTGGAGAAGCTGCCCGCAAGGCTCACAGTGGATACGGGCGCTTACAACGCAGTGCTGGGCGTGTCCTATGGGGAGTTGGCCGGGTTCAGCCGGAGCCAGCACCGGAGCCAGGGGATGGGGGCCCCGGAACGGCGCGGCGCTGTGCCGAACTATTTCTTCACTGTAGATGGTGAGCCGGCGCAAT
This sequence comes from uncultured Solibacteraceae bacterium, assembly GCA_964460395.1. Taxonomy (GTDB): domain Bacteria; phylum Acidobacteriota; class Terriglobia; order Bryobacterales; family Bryobacteraceae; genus CAYWQS01. The sequence goes on from CAYWQS010000007.1 coordinate 103,990, forward strand.
CGGATTTGTTTGAGGGATTGGACCTGAGTTGGAACCGCCTGCCGGGCGGCGCGGCGGTGGATGCGGCACTGCGGGAAGCCGCTGCGGCTTTCACCATTGAAGAGCCAGAGAGGGCCATTCCTGCGCTGATGAAGGCGAGGGCGCTGATTGCGGCAATCGATCACCCGGACGCGCGGCGGAAACTGGCGGAATTGGATGAGGCCGTGGCGATGGCGGCGGGACTCTGGCTGGATGTGTCGGCCAACCGGGAGCAGGCGGCTCCAGGAGTGGAGGTAGCCCTGAATCTGACTGCCGTCAACCGGGGGCGAGCGGGGGCCGCGCTGCGGGAGGTGCGTGTGGAAGGGTTGGCGGGAATCCCGCCGTTCAGCACTGGCCGTGCGGCATTGGAATACAACAAGCCCGTGACTGGAGAAGCGAAGTTCAAGGTGCCGGACGACACGCCGCCCACACAGCCTTTCTGGCTGGCGGCGCCTGCGAAGGGGAATCTCTATGCGGTGCCGGGGCCAGAGTGGATCGGGCCGGCGGAGAATGCGCCGGTGCTGCTGGCGCGGTTTCGGGTGGAGATTGCGGGCGGCACAATCGAGGTTTCGCGGCCCGTGGAGAACCGTTACGTTGACCGCGTGCGCGGAGAATTAACACGCCCGTTCGTGGTGGTGCCGCCGGTGGTGATCGGGTTGCCGCAGGCGGCGTTGGTCTTTGCCAATGGCACAGCGAAGACAGTGGACGTGGGCTTGCGCGCGCTGACACCGTCGCAGAAAGGTACGCTGCGGCTGGAAGCGCCGCCCGGCTGGAAAGTCACGCCGGAGGAGCAGGTCTTTGGGTTGGACTACGCCGGTTCGGAGCAGCGCGTCACGTTTCAGGTGCATCCGCCCGCGGAAGCTTCGCGGGGCAAATTGCGCGCGGTGGCTCTGGTGGGTGGGCGGCGACTGCAGTCGGGGATGGTGCAGCTGACGTACGAGCACATTCCGCCGCAGACCGTTTTGCTGCCTGCCGAGGCGCCGTTGACGCACGTGGACGTTCGGATCACTTCGCGGCGGGTGGGCTATGTGATGGGGGCTGGCGACGAAGTTCCGGCCGCGCTGAAGGAGATGGGTTGTGAGGTGACGCTGCTCGATGCCGAGGCCCTGGCCAAGCAGGACCTGTCCCGGTTCCATGCGATTGTCACGGGGGTGCGGGCCTTCAATACGCGCGCCGACTTGCGGGCGCAGAGCCCGCGCCTGTGGGATTACGTGGCCAGCGGCGGGACGGTGGTTGTGCAATATAACGTCCTCGACGGCCTGTTCTGGTCGAGTGAAACAGGCACGCTGCGAAACATCGGGCCGTATCCGCTGAAGCTGAGCAGGGAGAGGGTGACGGTGGAAGAGGCGCCGGTGCGCTTCCTGAACCCGTCGCATCCGCTGCTGAACCAGCCGAACCGGATTACCGGGCAGGACTTCGCGGACTGGGTGCAGGAGCGGGGCCTGTATTTTCCAGGCGAGTTCGACTCGCGGTACGAACCGTTACTGGAGATGAACGACCCCGGAGAAAGCCCGCTGAAGGGAGGGATCCTGACGGCCGCGATGGGTAAGGGCCGGTATGTATTCACTCCGCTCGCATTTTTCCGGCAATTGCCCGCGGGTGTGCCCGGAGCCTACCGGTTGTTTGCGAATCTGGTGAGCGGCGGGCGCGCGGAGACACCATGAAAGAAGAGCCCCCGCCGGTCTTTGGCACGTGGCGCCGCCTCTATGCGGCAGTGGTGCTATACCTGGCGGCGGTGATCGCCATCTTCACTCTCTTCACCCGGGTGTTCAACCGATGAGGCCACTGGATTGGTGGGTGCTGGCGGCATCAATCGCCGGGATTGTGTTCTATGGGCTGTGGCGGGGCCGCCATAGCGATACCACGCAGAAGTATCTGCTGGCGGGCCGGACCATGCCCTGGTACGCCATGGCGCTGTCAATCATGGCGACGCAGGCGAGCGCCATCACCTTCATCTCCACCACCGGGCAGAGCTACGTGGACGGGATGCGGTTCGTGCAGTTCTATCTCGGGCTGCCATTAGCGATGATCTTCATCGCGGCATTCATCGCACCACGGTTTCATGCGAGCGGCGTGTACACAGCCTACGAGTATCTGGAAGGGCGATTCGATGCGCGGGTGCGCGCGCTGGTCAGCAGCATTTTCCTCGTTCAGCGGGGTCTGGCGGTGGGGGTGGCGCTCTCGGCGCCGGCGCTGGTGTTGACGGTGTTGTTCGGCTGGCCGGCCAGTGTCACGAGTGTGGCGATGGGTGTTTTGGTGGTGCTGTACACAGTAGTCGGGGGCATTGCGGCGGTCACCTGGACAGATTTTCTCCAGATGCTGGTGATGACCCTGGGCATTGTCGCCGCGCTGGCGACTGCACTGGCACTCTCGCCGGTGGGATTGCCTGAAGCGCTGGAGGTGGCGGGCAGCGCGGGACGTCTGAACCCGGCGGTCTGGCGCTTCAATCTGAACGACCAGTACAACGTGTGGAGCGGTCTGATCGGCGGCATGTTTCTGGCGCTGGCGTATTTCGGATGCGATCAAAGCCAGGTGCAGCGGTATTTGACGGCCCGTTCGATTGCGCAGGCCAAGGTGAGCCTGCTGTTCAACGCTGTGGCGAAGATCCCGATGCAGTTCTTCATCCTGTTCACGGGAGCCATGGTGTTTGTGTTCTTCGTCTACACCAAGCCGCCGGTGCTGTTCGACCCGACTCTGGTACGGGCGCTGGAGCAATCGCCGGCGGCCACGCGCGTGCAGCAGGAGTTTGACGAAGCCTGGGCGGCGCGCAAGTCGGCGGCCCAAACGCTGCCGGGCTCGCTGGCGGAGTTTCAAGCGGCTCAGCAAAGGCTGGAAACAGCGCGTAAGCAGGCCGCTGCGGCGGCTGGCAAGCCCAACGCCAACGATACGAATTACATTTTCCTGAGCTTCGTGATTCAGTACGTTCCAGCGGGAGTGGTGGGTCTCATTATTGCAGCGATCTTCGCGGCGGCGATGTCCACAATATCCGCGGAGATCAACTCGCTGGCGACGGTGAGCGTCATAGATGTGTACCGGCGATTTGTCCGGAAGGATGCAGCAGACAGGCACTATCTGTGGGCATCACGGGTGGCGACCCTGTTTTGGGGCGTCTATGCCATCGTGACGGCGCAGTTTGCGGCAGGACTGGGTTCGTTGATCGAGGCGGTGAACCGGCTCGGATCTCTGTTCTACGGCGGGCTGATCGGGGTTTTTCTGCTGGCGTTCTTCTTCCCGCGTGTGGGTGCGCGGGAAGCATTCTTTGCGGTGCTACTGGGCGAAGCCGCAATTTTCGCCGCACGCTACCTCACCCAAGTGTCGTTCCTTTGGTACAACGTCATCGGCTGTGGGGTGGTTCTGGCGTCTGCGTCTCTGCTCGCCGCTTTCTCGCCAGCACGAGCGCGGTGAAATAGAGCACGGCCGGGGCCCAGCCGGCAGCGAAGGCTACTGCAGCTTGGATTGGTCCGCCCAACTCGGCAAAATGCCAAGCGGCGAGCAGCATATAGATGCGGCGGGAGAAACTGGCATCCTCGAAGCGGTCCAGACGCAGCAGTGCGCCATTGGCGGGGTGGAGATGGACTTCGTGCGACCCCCGATCGCGCCAGTCACCGGGCCGCCGCATGCGCACTGTGAACGGATCGGAAGGGGTGAAGGGAAAGGTCACGTAAATCACGGTGCCTCCGGGCAGGGCGGCAAGGGCACGTTCCAGGATAATGTCTACGCTGATCGTTTCCGCGGCGGGGGCGGCAAGTGTTGGGGGTGACGGTCCCGGGGGCCGCCAGAAGATCAGCGCGGCGCCCGAGATTCCAAACAGCAGTAATGGAAGGGCAGCCGCGAGCCCCAGGCGGCTGTGCAGGCTGGTATGACGGCGGGGCCAGAGCACCAGGCCGGTGCAGGCGAGAACCGCCATCAGCAGGCCGAGAACACCCACCGCCTGACGTCCAGCGTAACGCAAGGCCAGCGAACCATGCAGGCGGGCGATAGGGTCGAGCCAGGAACCGGGGACGCGGAGAGAACCCAGTTCTCGCGCGGTAACAGGGTCGTAGCCCAGCAAACGGGTGCGCCCGTTTTCCCACAGCACGAGTTCTACGGGCTCACGCAGGTTGAGAATGACCGGCCGGGCATCAGGGTGGGCTGCACGCGCGGTGTCAACGATGCGCTGGTAAGCAGCACGCGGCACTTCTGGCGGCCAGCGGTCCGGTAAGCCGGCGCGCTGTTTCTCGAGGGCGTCGCGGAAGACCAGCAGACTGCCGGTGAGCCCTACCACGAGCAAAGGGATGCCTGCCAGCAAGCCAAGCCAGCGATGCGTCCGCCAGACCACTCAGACGTCGAGGCTGGAGACTTGAATCCGGGAACGCACTCCGGGTACGACGACGATGCCCGATTCGGTGATGTGGTATTCAGCCCGGCGGTCCGCTTCATGGTCGTAGCCGATGACTGCACCTTCCGACACGCGAACGTTCTTATCAAGGATGGCGCGGCGGATCTTGGCGTAGCGGCCGATGTCGACGTTATCGAACAGGATGCTGTCCTCAACGAGCGCACCGGTATGGACGCGGACGCCGCGGCCGAGGACAGAGTTTTTCACCATGCCGCCAGAGAGGATAGACCCGGAACTTACGATAGAGTCGATGGCAGCTCCGCGGCGGCCTTCTTCGTCGAAGGTGAACTTGGCGGGTGGATCGTCATAGCCCGAGGTGCGCAGCGGCCATTGCCGGTTGTACAAATTGAGCACGGGGGAAACTGCGCGCAAGTCCATGGTGGCTTCGTAATAGGCGTCGATGGTTCCCACGTCGCGCCAGTACACCGGCGCGCCGAATGGATCGCCGGGGATACGGTTGGTCTGGAAATCGTAAGCGTAGACTTCGTCGCTATCCCGGACCCAGCGGGGCAGGATATCGCGGCCGAAATCATGTGCCGAATTTTCCATGTGGGAGTCGTCGTAAAGGTACTTGAGGAGGGGGCCGGTGGAAAAAATGTAGTTGCCCATCGAGGCGTACACCATGTCCGGATTGCCGGGAATGGTGGGCGAGTCCGGACGCTTTTCGTGGAAACCGATGATCCGGCCATCCGGGGCGGTCTCGATAACCCCGAACTCGGCAGCGTATTCCTTCGGCACAGGAATGGCGGCGACGGTGGCTTGCGCCCGCTTTTCTTCGTGAAATTCAATCATTTCGCGGATGTTCATCCGGTAGATGTGGTCCGCGCCAAAGACCGCGACGAGGTGCGGCTCGGATTGCTCGATAAGGTTTACGTTTTGGAAGATGGCGTCGGCCGTGCCGCTGTACCAGTTCTCGCCCGGTGTCCGCATCTGGGCAGGGACGGGGATGATGTAGTGATCTTTCAAGAGGCCGCTGAATTCCCAGCCATCGCGCAAGTGCTGCAGCAACGACTGGCTCTTGAATTGAATGAGCACGTAGATGGAATAGATGCCGGAGTTCACCAGGTTAGAAAGGACGAAATCAATAATGCGGTATTGGCCGCCGAAAGGGACCGCGGGTTTGGCCCGCTCCTTGGTCAACGGATAGAGGCGGGTGCCCTTACCCCCAGCCAGCACGAACGACAGCACACGGAGCTGCATAAGACCGCATTTCTCCTTTCAGTGGTGGAATGATACCACCCGAAAGTTTCAGGATGCTGGCAGGTTCACTTGGGGGCGGCGGCCGCTTTTTGGATCGACTTGAGGTGGGCGACCAGGCGGTCGATGCGCTCCTGGGCCTTCTTCGCGCCGAGACCGGCAGGATCGAGGCCCGGACCCCACACCGGCATCTTGCGGCTGCCGTGGACCGGGAGCTCCTCCATTCCACCCAGCAGGCGGCGGACCCGGAACTCCGGGAACGTACCGCCAGCCTTGGCGGTGAGCAAGGTGAGATCGCCGGGGCGCATCCGGAGTGATTCCACAACAGGGCCATCGCCCTTGCCTTCCAGGCCGTGGCAGGAGGCGCAATGGGTGCGGTAGAGTTCCGGTCCTCCGGGCTCGAGTGCAGGAATGGGCGAAGGACGCGCCGGCGGCTGCGCCGCGAGCCCGACGCTGAGGGCGGTAGCGAGCAGCGGGCTCGTCCAGATGGTTCGCACGCTGTCATTCTGCAGCTACCCGCGGGCAAACCGCAAGCTGGGGTCGCTTGCTGGCCCTACCCCGGTGTGTTATCAATAGGGCAGATCGTACGAGTTCGCCCATTGCTCTTATCCATCCTTCGGTTCTGTCGGAGCAGGTGCGCGAAAGGAGTTGTTACTTGGAATCCCCCAATCGCAGGTTGATCCGCCCGCCGCTCGCTGAATCCAAGGAGAGATCCGGACCGTCGGGCCGGGGCGCGGCGAAGGCCGCACCGGCCGCCACCCTGAAGAAGCAAGTTCCTCCGGACACCACAAACGCGGAGAACTTTTACTTCGTCAAGCAGATGCAGTCAAAGACGCCGATGGTTGTGGTGTTGCGGGACGGCGAGGTGCTGCACGGCACGATTGAGTGGTACGACAAGAACTGCATCAAGCTCACTCGCGACGGCGAGCCCAACCTTCTCGTCTACAAAGATTTCATCAAGTATCTCTACAAGGAAACGGAAGAAGACTGAGGCGGGCCTACCCGCCAGCCGTTTCCTGCCGTTCGTGCGCAATGGCTTTGCGCCGCAGGTCCAGCCTCAGTTTGCGCCGTTCCTCGGCTTCGCGATAACGTCTCTGCTCAGTTGGCGTGTCCGGCAGCACTGGAGGCACTGCTCTCGGTTTGCCTTGCTCATCGAGAGCGACAAAGGTGACGTAAGAGGAGTTGGTGTGGTGGACGGCGCCAGTGCGCAGATCCTCGACCCAGACTTTGACGCCGATTTCCATGCTGGTAGTAAACGCGCGATTCACCGAAGCGCGCAGCAGCACTAATTGCCCGATGTGGATCGGATGAAGAAAGGTGACGCTGTCGACGGAGGCGGTGACGACGGCGGAGCGCGCATGGCGCATGGCGGCGGTAGCCGCCACCAGGTCGATCAGGTGCATGATGCGTCCGCCCAGCAGGTTGCCGAGAGGATTGGCGTAGATCGGCAGCGCCATCTCCGACAACTCGCTCTGCGATTCTCTTACTGAACGGCCGTCCATAGGCCCAACTCTACCATCGCGCTTGCGATGATGAAGGGGTGGCCCGCATCGATACACTCAGGGAGTTGCTCACCCAGGATCCCGCCAACAGCCGCGTCCGGTTCATGTTGGGCATGGAGCACATGAGCGCTGGCGACTGGGCGCAAGCCCGCGCTGAATTTGACCGTCTGCTGGCAAGCGACGCAGGTTATATCGCGGCATACTACCAGGCGGGCAGGGTCTGCGAGCAGATGGAAGACGTGGAGGCAGCCCGCAACTTGTACGAGCGAGGAATTGCGGCGGCGCGCGCGGCTGGTGACGGCCACGCCGTGAGCGAACTGCAGGCCGCGCTCGACTTGCTGGGATGACACAGGTGCAGCCACCACCCTACCGCTGGCTGGCAGAGTTTTACGACCATCTCTTCGAGAACCGGCGTTCCTTCACACGCGCGCGGCGTGCCGTTTGGGGGCCCCTGCTGCCGCAGGTGCATGCGGCCTGTGATCTGGCATGCGGTACGGGCGATCTGGCGCTGTGGTTTGCCGAACGAGCCATCCGGACCTATGCTGTGGATTTGTCGCCGGAAATGTGCCGGATAACCCGCCGCAAAGCCAAGGCGGCGGCGCTGCCAGTGACGGTGATCGAGGCGGACATGCGTGAGTTTGTGTTGCCTGCTCCAGTGGATCTGGTCACCTGTGAATTCGATGCCCTGAACCACGTTCCGCGGCGAACCGATCTGGGACGCGTGCTGCGCAGAGTCAAAGCCGCACTGGTTGCGGGCGGGCATTTCGCGTTTGACGTGAATCATGAGATCTGCTTCCGGCACACCTGGACGCGCACGTGGTTCGTGGACCATCCCCCCGTCGCTGCAGTGATGCAAGGATCCTACCGGTCAGGCAGCCAGCGCGCGCGCATCGGCATCGACTGGTTTGTGCAGCGCGGGCGCTCCTGGCAACGCTACCAGGAAGAGGTGGAAGAGGTGTGTTGGAGCCGCGCCGAACTGGCCCGGGAACTGCGCGCCGCCGGATTTGCGGTGGTGCGCCGCTGGGATGCCGCGCCGTTTTTGCGCGACGGCATCACGCGGCCAGGATTCCGGAGTTTCTGGCTGGCCCGCAAGCGCAGCTAGAAGGGCACGTCGTCGCTTGGATCCATGGGGCCGAAATCGTCCGGCGGCGCCGGTGGCACGGCGCCAGAAGTCCGCCCCTGGCCCTGGGGTTGCCGGGCAGGAGCACGCTGGCTATAAGATTCTTCGCCGCCCATCCCGCCCTCGCCCCGGCCGCCCAACAGAATCAAATCTTCGGCCACTACCTCTGTGCTGTAGCGCTTCTGTCCGGATTGGTCCTCATACTGGCGTGTCTGCAGACGCCCTTCGATGTAGACCTGACGTCCTTTGGTGAGATACTGCAAAACGTTTTCGTTCCGCCAAAGCACTACGTTGTGCCAGTCGGTTTCGTCCCGCCAGTCCCCGGTTTGCGAATCTTTCACCCGCCGGTTGGTGGCCACGGAGAACCGGCTGAAGGCCACCTGGGAGGGGGTGTACTTGGTTTCCGCGTCCCGCCCCAGGTGCCCGAGCAGGATCACTCTATTCACACTGCGTCCAGCCATATGGGAGAAGAGTAGCACCGATAAAAGCGTTACGGGGACGCCGCGGGGCGAAATCGCTTGATCTCAGCGCCGAGTTCCCGCATCATACTGATAAGCCGGGGAGGACTAGGTGGCGTTCCGCACCCGGCCGTTTTAATTTTTCGCGCGCGACGTGGTGGAATCTGACGAATGAGCCGGACGACAGGACTGGCCTATCCGATTTATCTCTTCTTGGGCTTGCTAGGCGGGGGTAGTTGTGTATCAGCGCAGGTCCTGCTAAAAAGTTCCGGCGGTCCTCCAAATCTCAGTGGCGGTGACTTGGCGGTGCTGGAGTTGAAAGAACCCCGGCGCGACTTGACATGCAACGTCTTACCGGTGAAGCCCACGATCGGATTTGACTTGCGTTTTCACGCAGGTTACGAGATATCGATTCCGCTAAGAGAACTCGCCGGGGGTGAGAACCTCCTCACGGTGGTGTTTCGCGTGACGCCAGTCGAGAAGCCCAACGAGCCGGTTTATCTCACCCAAAAGATCCGCGTACCTGAGATTGAAGAAAACGCGAAAGGCGACGCCTACCTGCAGGGCTCCTTCGACCTGGGCGAAGGGAAGTATGCCGTGGAGTGGTTGATGCGCGACCGGGCTGAGCGCTACTGCGCCCATTTTTGGGATCTGACCGCGGAACTCCCAGGCCGGGACAAGACATTGGCCATCGAGTTGTCCCCGGGTGAAGTGAGCCCGACGCAACCTGACCAGTTCACTGCCGAGCCGCCAGTGGAGCGGATTGGCGGGGAGTCTCCCCTGAATGTGAAAGTATTGGTCAATTTTGCACCGCAAAACTCTTTCGCCGCCTCTTTGCAGCCGATCGACACCATCGCACTAACGACTCTGCTGCGGCAGATTCAGCGTGATCCCCGGATTGCCCGATTTTCGGTAGTGGCGTTCAACCTTCAGGAACGGCGGGTGCTGTACCGGCAGGATCCGCTGGACCGGATCGACATGCCTGCCCTGGGTGAAGCGGTGAAAAACGTCCAGCTTGGGCGTGTTTCCTACGACGTGCTGGGCAAGAAAAACGCAGAATCGGAGTTCTTGGGCGAACTGATCCGCGGCGAATTCGCGAACGGGGAAAGACCCGACGCCCTGATCTTTGCCGGCCCCCGTGCCGGTGTAACCGAAAAGCTGCCGGACGAATCTCTTCGGATAGTGGGACAGCTGGATTCCCCAGTGTTCTACGTGAACTACAATCTGAATCCGCAACTGAACCCGTTTAAGGACTCGATTAGTCACGCGGTTCGTTTTTTGCAGGGACAGGAGTTCACGGTGAGCCGCCCACGCGATCTTTGGGCCGCCGTTTCAGAGATGGTGACCAAGATAGTAAAATCGAAAGAGAGCCGGAAGGCGGCCTCCGCGGCCTTCCGATAGGTCAATGACGTTACTTCGGGGTCTGCAACAATCCTTAGGTGTTGTGTGCCTTTTGGGCCTGCCCGCAATGGGGCTGGCCTGGGAGCCGCCGAAGCCTGGCGCACAGAAACTCGCCCCTTACGTTTCCTCTCCTCAGCCGGTTGTGGAACGCATGCTGCAGCTTGTGAATTTGCGGCAGGGGGAGACACTGTACGACCTGGGATGCGGGGACGGCCGCATTGTGGTAGCCGCCGCCCGCACCTTTGGAGTTCGCGCCGTGGGTGTGGAATTGTCTGAGCCTTTGGTTCGCCGGGCGCGGGAACAAGTAGCCACCGCCGGATTGAAGGAGCGGGTGGAAATCCTGCATAGCGACCTCATGGACGTCGATGTGGCGGCGGCCAACGTCGTGTCCCTCTACTTCCCGAGCGAGGCGGTATCGCAACTCAAACCCAAGCTGGCGCGGGAGTTGAAGCCTGGCAGCCGGGTCGTGTCCCTCGATTTCAAGATTCCCGGCTGGAAGCCTTCGAAGGTGGAAAGAGTCGAGGCGCACCGTCACCCGTACACGATTTACGTGTACGAAATGCCGCAAAAGTAGGTGTCTTCACGGCCAGCCTGGACTCAGGCAGGCAGCAACCCCGTCCGGATGGCAAAGCGCACCAGCGTAGCCGTGTCGTGAATGTCCAGCTTTTCCATGATGCGCGAGCGGTGTGCCACCGCAGTCTTGACGCTGATGTTAAGTTGCCGCGCCACTTCGCGCGTTGTATGGCCCTCGGCAATCAGCCGCAAGACCTGCTTTTCCCGCGTGGTGAGGTCGGCGTGAGGAATCTCAGTTTCCGTGCCAGCCAGCACGGCCTGCCGAAGCAGATCGGGGCTGAGGTAAGTTCCGCCCTGCAGCACGCGTTCGATGCACTCAAATAGCGCGTTCTCATGCTCGCTCACCAGCACGATACCTTTCACGCCCAACCGCAGCATGCGGACCACAAAGGCCTGAGTTACGGCGGTGGCGAAGAAGATCAAGTCGCTGGCAGGGAAGACGTCCCTTAAGGCCTGAGACATCCGCTGCTCGGCTTGTTCGAGCAGCCCGGCATCAATCAGCACCACCCCTGGCGCACGATCCGCCCATTCCGGCGACACATGTCTCGGCAGAGCATCCAAGCGCTCAACGGCGTATCCGCGCTTTTCCAGGATTGCCTTCAGACTGCTGGCTAACAGGGGCTGGTGGCTGAGAATTAAGATCTCGGTTCCATGCGCCATTTCCGATGTCGAGTACCCTCTCTCCGCACCCAGCAGATCGTTTGGTACTGCTCAAGATCTGTGTATTTACTATGACGCAAGCCGGCAGCAGTGTTGCAATGAAAAACAGAATTCCTTCATGAATTAGTCACAGGACTTAGAGGGTAAACCGTTCGCAGGTTCTAATCCCTAAGGCTTATTTCCTATGCAAAAAGCGCGCGCCAGCCTGGCATTCTGTGCAAAGCCAACGCCTTTCGGGTCTGAACCGGTCCGAATAGGCTAGGAGTTGGGCAGCTGCGGATGGAGGACCACCGGATTGTACCTAGGACGAACGGTTCGCAAGTACCGGTAGATCGCCAGGAGATCGTGGTCGCTCAAGTGGGCATACGCCGTCCAGGGCATGAGGGTAAAGTTACTCTGGTTCGTCTTCGGGAGGTTGTCCAGGGTAAAGTTCCGATAACCCTGAAACTTGGAGATAAACCGCTGAGCGGTCCAGCCGCCGATGCCGCTATCTTCGTCCGGGGTGATATTGGCGCTTCGAGCTACGTAAGGGCCAGCCCGGAACTCTTCGCCGCCGGCGAACTCCATTCCATCAATGGGTGTACCGCTGTCATGTGGGGTGTGGCAGGAGGCGCATCCGGCCAGAGCCACGAGGTACTCACCGTAGCGGATCGTGTCTTCCTTTGCCGGAGCCATGACAGGCCCGGCCAGCGGACGTGGTTCACCTTTAATCAGCCAGGGCAGCGGGAATCGCAACTCGGTGGGTGGCAGCGGATTTCGGACGGAAGGGAGAGAATTCATATAGGCAACCAGGGAAAAGGCATCTTCATCGCTCATGCGAGCGAACTGGTGATACGGCATAAACGGAAACAACGCACGGCCGTCGCGGGAAACCCCTTCGCGAATGGCACGAAGTTTCTCGCCGTCGTTCCAGCGGCCAAGGCCCGTTTCCGGGTCGGGTGTAAGATTCGCGCCCACCACCCTGCCGGGCAGGCCGAGTTCCGGGGGAAACACAAAGCCTGCGCCCACCCGCGCGGGATCCACAGGCGCCGTATATCTTTCGATAATTCTCGGGGAGTGGCAACCGGCGCAATCGGCGAGGTTTTCAAACAAATACTTGCCGCGCGCGAGCCGCTCCGGAGTAGACTGCACGCGGATGCTGGCGGCTGGCGCCATTGCGGGCTGACGAAGCTCGAAGTAGGCAACCGCGGCGCCCGCGAGGGCCGCGGCGGGCAGAAGCACGTACATAACGGCGAACTTGGCCGGTCTCATGTACTCTCATACGGGAAAAACCAGACTCCCGGGCCAGATGCGTCTGTAACATCCCTTGCCTCGGCGCGTACCATGGAAGCCATGGTGGCGCGTATTCCGGACCGGAGTTGTTTCTACCTGCATAGCCTGGCGCCGACACCGCTCGCCCCGGTGCAGTTGGAGGCGGAGCAGCCTGCAATCTGGTGCAAGCTCGAGTTTCTCAATCCTTCGGGCTCCACGAAGGACCGGATTGCCCGCTTCATTTTAGAGAAGGCATGGCGGGAAGGACGGCTGCGCGCGGGGGATTTGGTGGCTGAGGCCTCCAGCGGCTCGACCAGCATCGCCATGGCGCTGGCTTGCGCTCAGCTCGGATTGCGGTTTGTGGCGGTGATGCCAGAGGGAGTCAGCAACGAACGCGTCCTGATGATCCGCGGTTACGGCGGGGAAGTACGATTCACAGCAGCGGCGGATGGCATCTTTGGCGCGTTGCAGGAGACCGAGCGGCTCGCGGCGGAAGCCGGAGCGTTTCTGCCGCGCCAATTCTCGAACGAGGACAACCCGCGCGCGCACGAAGTCGGGACGGCGCGGGAGATTCTGGACCAGATCCCGGGCGGAGCGGTGGACGGCGTGGTGAGCGGCGTAGGGACCGGCGGCACGCTGGTGGGGTTGTACCACGGTCTGCGGAACGGCGGATGTCCCGTGCGCCCGTTCTACGCCCGGCCTGTCAACCTGAGCGGGACGGCTGAAGCGGAGTGCTGCGGCTTCTCCTGCCGGATTCCCGGCGTTGTGGAATGCGTTTCGACGCTCTACCGCGAAGAGGAGCTAGAAGGGCTGGAGACGATCGAGATTCGCGACGAGGACGCCGTTGCCGCCACGCGGCGGCTGATTGCCCTGGGCTTTCCTGTGGGCCCGAGCTCAGGACTGAACTATCTGGCAGCGGTGGAGGCGGTCCGGCGGTTGAACGATCCGGCAGCCCGTGTGGTGACGGTGTTCCCCGACCGCATGGAACGCTATTTCACCACTGAGCTTTTCCAGCCCTACCGTGCCTCGCCGACGCGGTGAAGCTTCATCAGGTTGGTGGACCCAGGACGCCCGATGGGGACGCCTGCAATGAATACCACTGCGTCGCGGGGCTTCACCAGGCCGCTGTCGAGCAGGAGCTGGTCCATCTGCGCCAGCATTTCGTCGGTGGAATGCAGTTCGGGGCAGATGATGGGGACGATGCCATAAACGACGCTGAGGGCGCGGGCCACGGCGTCGCTGGGCGTGAAGGCGCAAACGGGCACCGGGGGCCGCAACCTTGCCACGAGCCGCGCGCTGGAGCCAGAGGCAGTAAACACTGTGATGGCCGCCGCGTTGGCCAGTTTCGCTGCGCGGTAGGCGCTGTCGGCCAGGATCTCGGCATGCGTGACGTATTCCCGGGGGGGCAGTTCCCGGAACCCGTAGCGGCGGATGGAAGCCTCCGCCTGAAAAGCGGTTCGGTCCATGATGCGCACTGCTTCGAGCGGATGCTTGCCGATGGAGGTTTCCGCTGAGAGCATGACGGCGTCGGTGCCGTCGTAGATGGCGTTGGCGATATCGCTCACTTCCGCCCGGGTGGGGAACGGGTTCTCCACCATTGTTTCGAGCATCTGGGTGGCGGTGATGACGAACTTGCCGGCGCGGCGCGCCTCTTCAATGATGTGCTTCTGGATGAAGGGCACCTTTTCCATCGGCATTTCAACGCCAAGGTCGCCGCGCGCCACCATCACGCCGTCGCTCTCATTCAGGATCTCTTTCAGGACCTCGACAGCTTCGGGCTTTTCGATCTTAGCGACGATCGGCAGGTTGACTCCCTTCTCTTCGAGAAACAGACGCAGCCGCAGCACGTCGCTGGATTTGCGTACGAAGGAGAGGGCCACCAGGTCGATACCGGCTTCCAGAGCGTCCTGCAGATTGGCCATATCGCGGCGTGTCATCGAGGGGGTGGACAGTTGGACGCCGGGAAGGTTGATGCCCTTGTTATTGCTGATGCATCCGCCGGTAATCACCTCGCACCGGGCCCGGACGCCGTCGGCGTCCAAGACGCGCAACTCCAGGCTGCCGTCGGCCAGCAGCACGCGGTCACCCGGTTTTACGTCTTTCGCGAAGTCTTTGTACGTGGTGCTGGCGATGGTGGAGTCGCCGGTCACTTCCTCCACGGTGATGGTGAAGAGCTGCCCCTGTTCAAGAACTGCCGCGCCATTTTCGAAAGCGCCCAGGCGGATTTTCGGACCCTGGAGATCAAGCAGAATTCCCGTGTGCGCTCCTTGCTGGCGCGCTACCTCCCGGATGAGCCGGATTGACTCTCTGCGCTGCTCCATGTCGCCGTGGGAAGCGTTCAGGCGAATGACGTCCACGCCGGCTTCCAGCAGCTTTCGAATCATCTCAGGGCTATTCGTGGCCGGCCCGAGGGTAGCAAGAATCTTGGTGTTCGTCATGGTGCGGCGGGGCTGTGCGCTAGGATGGCTCTTTGCCCATTATGCCTCTCTATCAGGCGGTCCTCCTCGCCGTCGTTCAAGCTGTCACGGAATTCTTACCCATCAGTAGCTCGGCTCATCTGGCCCTGGCGCCATGGCTGGTGGGATGGAGTGACCAGGGATTGACCTTTGACATTGCCCTCCACTTCGGAACTTTGTTGGCGGTTCTGGTCTACTTCTTCCGCGACTGGCTCCAGATTCTGGGCGCGGGCTTTGGCCGGCATTGGGGCCATAAGCCGGACCTGGCGGCGCAGCCACGGCTGCTGTGGGTTCTCGCGGCGGCCACAGTTCCAGTGGGGGTTGCGGGTCTGGCGCTCGGCGACCTTGTGAAAACCGTACTGCGGAACCCATACAGCATTGCTTTCATGCTGGCTTTTGTCGCGCTGCTGATGATGTATGCCGAGAAACGCGGGCGCCAGACAAAGACGATCGCGGAGATGAGTTTTGTTGATGCACTGGTGGTGGGCGCCGCGCAAGCGCTGGCTGTAGTGCCGGGCACCTCCCGGAGCGGCATTACGATTACGGCCGCCCTCTTCCGCGACGTGGACCGGCCGTCGGCGGCCCGCTTCTCCTTCCTGCTCTCGACGCCCGCGGTGGCAGCGGCGGCGTTGAAGGCGTTCAAGGAACTTCACGATGCAGGCGGCATCGAGCCTGGTATGCACGCCGCGTTCTTCACGGGCATCGGGGTCAGCGCGGCCGCCGGGTGTGTCGTGATTGCGTTCTTTTTGAAGTTCCTGCGCACGCACACCTTGCGCTTCTTTGCCTGGTACCGTTTGGCGTTGGCGGCCGTCGTGTTGGCGCTGGCCCTGTTCCGGCCCTGAACTCGAAGGCGATTCGATAAACTCGTGGGCGGATTGCCATGCCCGCCACCCGACGCCAGTTTCTCCGCTCTGCCGCTGCGGCGCCTGCGATTGTGCAGCCTGCCCGCCGGCCTAATATCCTGCTGCTGATTGCAGACGACCTGGGGCTGCACACCGGCGCGTACGGCGATGCCGTTGCCCGTACCCCCAACCTGGACCGCCTGGCGAATGAGGGAGTGCGCTTCACGCATGCTTTCTGCACGAGCGCGTCCTGCAGCGCATCCAGATCAGTTCTTTTCACCGGGCTGCACAACCATGCCAACGGGCAGTTCGGCCATTCGCACGACTTTCATCATTTTTCCCTGCATTCCCGCGTTCAGACGTTACCAGCGCTGCTGAAGCCGGCGGGCTACCGGACGGGCCTGATCGGAAAATTCCATGTCGCGCCAGCCGCCGCGTTCCAGTGGGACCTGCTCAAGGAGTCTGGCGCGCGGGACGTGAACTCGATGGCCCAACAGGCTGGCGAATTCATCCAGGCCGCTGGAAACCAACCCTGGTATTTGCATGTGGGCTTCAGCGATCCACACCGCGCGGCGCGCGGCTTTGCGAACGAACAAGCCTGGCCAGGGGTCAAACCGGTGAAATTCGACCCTGCCAAACTGCAGGTGCCATCGTTCCTGCCGGATACGCCCGAATGCCGCGCGGAGCTTGCTGAGTATTACCAGTCGGCCAACCGGATGGATCAGGGCATCGGCTGGATTCTCGAACGGCTCAAGGCGTCAGGACAGTGGGACAACACTATGGTGTTGTTTCTGAGCGACAACGGCATCCCGTTTCCAAATTCGAAGACCACGTTGTATGAGGCGGGCACTCGCTTGCCGCTTCTCGTGCGTGCGCCGGGGCTGACGCGCGCCGGCTCCACCTGCCAGGCGATGGTGAACTGGGCCGACATCACGCCCACGCTGCTGGAATGGAGCGGCGCATCAGGACCGGACTACAGCCTGCACGGGCGTAGTTTCCTGGAACCGCTGCGAAATCCGTCTGCTGCTGGTTGGGATCAAGTGTTCTTTTCTCACACTTTTCACGAAATCACGATGTATTATCCGGTGCGAGGCACGCGCACGCGGCGATACAAATATTTGCGAAATCTGTACCCGGAACTCGAGTTTCCGCACGCCTCTGACTTGTGGGAGTCGCCGACTTGGCAGGCAACGGTGAAACGGGGCGGCCAGCTTGGCAAACGCAGCCTTGATGCCTACCTGCACCGGCCGGCGGAGGAACTTTATGACCTGGAGAAAGATCCGGACGAGGTGGTGAATCTTGCGGCGCAATCGCAACACCGCTCCATGCTCGAACGGCTGCGCCGGGAGACGCACGAGTTCCGCAAGCGCACGGGAGATCCGTGGCTCATCAACGACCGGGAAGGCCCATTCGCTTCCCTACGATAACGCCGGTGACCGGGTCCCGTAGCAGTTCTGCGAAACCGGCCGGCAAGGGAGTCTTGGACTCGTCGGTACGCCAAACCAGGTAGACGGCATCCGGCTGGTTCTTCCACTGCACCACTGCGGGCCAGGGCAGGCGCCGTGTCTGCCGGTAGAACTCGAGCCCGTATTCCAGTGGGAAGGAGGCGGCCACGCGGGGAGCGCGGCCCACGGCATCCCTCTGGATGGCTTCGATCACAACGCGGTTTGCCGCATCGAAGGGCCAGACTCCGGATTGCCGCAGATGAACATGGCCTGCGGCGCCCACCGCCAGCAGGACGGCCAGAGCCAGGACCGGTTCCGCACGCGGAATCCGGCAGGCTGCCCCGGCCAGCAGCCCCAACAGAACAACTAAGTAAATGCCAGTACGCTCATAGGGCAATGGGGTATCTCGAAATACGAAGAGCAGGCCAACGAGGGTGAGGGAAAGCAGCAGAACCCGGAACACCAAGGCAGTTCGTGCACAGTGGCGCGTCTGCCAGGCTGCCAGCGCCAGGACACCGGCAGCGCACCAGAGAAGGGCAGGGATCGGAAGCAGCGAGTGAACTGTTTCGCGCCAGGTGCGGACGCCGAAGTAGAAATTGTCCGGGCTGGCGTAATGCAACGGTACGGCATTGACCCAGAGCAGGACCGTCGCGGCAGGCGCCACCAGGTTGCGTAATTCCCGGTGGCTCAGCATAAGCACGAGGCCAAGCGCGATTCCGGGGATAACAAAAACAAGGTTGGCGGTTGCTGCGAACCCTAGCCAGAGGGAGACTCGCGCCAGGCGAGGCGCTTCTTGCAAGGCTTCGTGCAGAGCGGCGAGAAAGAAAGCTGCCCCCAGACTGTAACCGCGGGCGACGGAGAGGTATTCGGCAATCTGCGGCAGCGCAGACAGCCAGACACACGCCGCCAGCAGGGCCGGGCCTCCGCCGGCCAGCCGCCGCGCGGTGCGCCAGACCAGGGCAAGGTAGGCCCAGCTGCCAAGCAACGCGGGCAGGCGCAGCGTCCACTCGGCAGGGCCCAGAGTGCCCACCGCCAGCTTGCACAGCACTGTGTGCAGCATATGGTGGTTGGCATCGTAGTCGCGCAACAGATAGAGCCAGGGGTGGCTGGCGAAGCGCAGAAAAGTGAATGCCTCGTCGGTGGTGATGGGCAGCGTGGCAGTCCGCACGGCGTGAAAGATCGCGGCGGCGACCAGCAGAAAAGCCGCGGCTTTACTCCACACGATAGAGCCGCGCCCCATGGCTTTCTCCCAGGTCCTGCAGGCGCCAGTAAGGCAAGTTGCGCTGGAACTCGTCCTGCAATTCACTCTCGCGGGCGGTGAAGATGTGCGTCACCCCCTGCTGTTTCCAGGCGCGCCTCACCCATTCCCGCAGTGCGCGCGGCGGCGCCACAGCTTGGCCGGTCCTACCCAACAACTTCACCTCATCAAATTCGACGGGTGCGCCGAAACGGACAGCCGCCTGGCCGGAGCATCGCGTGACCGGATTGTTGTCGAAGGCGAATGGGCAAAGCACTCGCCATGTATCAAGGCGCGGCACCTCGACGCCCTGGCGGAAGAACCGGACTTCGAAGATGCCGTTTCCGCGAGTGATGGAGAACTCGCGCCGCGGTTCGAGCGGAAGAGCGATCACCTCTTCGCGAGTGGGCATGGCGTCCGGTTGAAACGCCGCGGAGGCCAACGCATACCATTCTGGCCGCAGGGCCACCCGGCGCGTGATCCAGGCTGGGGCCACTTGCGCTTCTGCGAGGATGTAGCTCCCGGGCGGCGTCTCCTTCTCGAGAAAACGCGCCTCGATATAGCCGGGCAGGCGTTTGGCAAGCCACTCTTCGGAAGAGATCTTGCGGAATGCAGCTCGCGTGCTCGGAATTGGAACCACCGGACCCATCGGCCCGGGGGCCAACATCCAGGCGATGCGCGGCCAGCCCGTCAGTCCGGCGAACAAGATGACCAGAGCGGCGCTGGCGTGGTTCTTGTGAAACACCCAGGCGTACACCACCGCAAGCACAGGCACCAGCAGCCATGGGCCGGGGATGAGATGAAAGAGGAAGCCCCGGAACCAAACTGCTTGTGGATCCCGAAATAACGCCAATGCAAACGCAGCGCAGAGTGCGGCGGGCGCCCAAAAGGCAGGCTGCTGATCCCTCCAGGCCAACAGGCTGCACGCAACCGCGCCCGCGGCCAACGCCAGGAGCAGAACTTCCGTGCCGCTGTGGGTTGCCACTGCGCCAAGGCCTGGGTTGGCGGCGATGAGCACCAGCGCCAGAGCGGCGGCTACGGAGCCCATCCAGCGCCGTACGGCGCCGAATACCGTCAGGCTGAGCAGCCAGAAAAAGGCAGTGTGCGTCAAAGAGACTCCGGAATGGCGGCCGATGGAAAACGCCGCTGCCCACAACGGGAAGGCGGCGCTGGGCGGGCCGCCCTGCTGCCAGGGCAGGTGTGCCGCGAGGCGCGCGGCCTGCTCCAAGGCGGGATTCGCTCCTGGAGGGGTCGTATCAGGTGCGATGCCGTTCAGAAACGTGACGATTCCATAGACCAGGAAAGCCAACGTGCCCAGCGCCCGCCAGATCCAGGGGCCGGAGGCGGCCGGCAGCGTGAGAACGCGGTTGCGGCGCCACCAGGCCAGCAAAACGACCGCCGCGGCCAGCAGAGTCACCGTGCCACGCCGCAACTGGCCGGCTGCCAGCAGTCCCACCAAGAGCAGAGAAAACACGGGCGTGCCGGTCACTGCGGCCAGGGCGGCCCGTTCGCCGCGCTGCACCCGCGCGTTCAGCCAGCCCAGCAGCAGCCAGCCCGCCCCGGCGCAGCCGGCCGTCATCACGAGTGCAGCCTGAACGGCGGAGATTACTTCCTTCATGGCCGCAGAAACCCGATTGCTTTCAGCAGGCAGCCGAGCTGCGCCCCGTCGCGCTCGGCGCGATAGACAGGCGAGATCTCCGCCTGCAGCGCGGCTTCGCCGCCTCCAGCCAGCATCTGGGGTGGCGTTTGTTGTTCTAACGAGTATTCGCCCGGCTTTTCATATCGGCGCTCCACCAGCAGTCTGCCGTTTACCTGAAGGCGCACAGTGACGGGACCTGTCTGCCGGAAGGTGGGCTCTGGCAGGGCAAATTCGATGCGTGCCAGCCACGGTCCTGGGTCCGGAAGCGCGAGTCGCACCGTGGGCGTGGGCCCGGTCCAGCGGAAAAGGCCAGGCGCATTATGAATATCCTGGACGACGTAACGAGTGGCCCCCGGGGAAGCCATGTGCAGGAAGAAGCGGTGATCCGGCGGTTCCGGCGCATCCACCGGCGGCTCCTGCCGCGGCAGCGGAACCCACCCGGAGGAGCAGCCTGCGAGGGCGGCAGCCACGACCAACAGCGCGCGGCGCATAAAGTTCAGCGGATTACCACCTTAGCAAGTCCCGCGTTGCCGGAGGCGTCAAACGCGCGCACAACAAGAGTGTGTTCTCCCGCGCTCAGGCGGGACAGCCGGATTGGAAAGGTTTCGGTCAGGCTGTCGGCCACGCCATCGGCGGCATCCAGAGGTTGCCAGGGACCGGCGTCGAGAGAGAACTCCGCCCGGCGGATGGGTGAGGCACCATCGCGGGCTTGTGCCTCGCAAGTCACGGTGGCGCCGTCCCGCTGAGGTGAGGTTAAAGTCACCAAGGGGGGTGTCTGATCGATCAGCACAGGTGGGCTGACGAGTTCTGCCTGGCGTGCCGTGGCCGCTGAATTCGCGAGCTTATCGGAAGCCACCACGCGGAATCGGTACAGCCCGTCGGCGAACACATCCGCCTCGAGAAGGTGGGTGTTCTCGGCCATATCTTCTTTAATGAGCTTCCAAGCCCGCTCGTCCTCGCCTCGATAGCTGAGCGTGTAGACCAGGCGGTCATTATCGGGGTCGTCGGCCTGCCAGGAGATGAGCAGTTGCTGGACACCCGTCCGATTCACAGTCTGCGTGGGCGTGCCGCCGCTGGATGCCGCGGAACTGTCGCCGGTATCAGAGACAGTGATGCTGTAGGCGGCAGTCGCGGAAGCGGCGGTGGGCGACATGGATTTCGACAGCAGAGCCCCCCACTGAGGCGTCACCTGCAGGCTCCTCACGTTGGGGCGGTTGTTCTGTGGCTGGTAGTGCAGAGTAATTGACTCAATCTCCGGCGGGGTCCCCGCGCCAGCCTGCAATTCGACTTTGTACTGGATGTAGCGGGCATTGGGGCTGCGAATGGCGCCGTCGGCAGCAGTCCAGGCGCTCCACGTCTTGTCAGGCCGCAGCGAGTTGCCCGAGCGGGTGTGGATGGCTACACGGCCCGCACCAGCAGCGCCGCGCCAATCCAGACGTCCCCACCGGGCGGCGCTTCCCGCATCATGGACTGGAGATTCATACACTCCGGCGGGCGCGTGTTGCGGACCCAAACGGTACAGCTTGCCGAGGCTGGCAGTCGCCGTCAACAGCCCTTGGGGTGTAGCCAGCAACCGGGTGGCTTCGCCTTCGCGGGTTTCCACTTCGAGGCTGGCCTGCAGGTCCCCACTCAGGCGGTAGACGCGGCCCTGCCCGTCCGTGCTGAAGTAGACGGCCCCGCTTTGCAGAGCGAGGTCAAAGATGTTCTCGTCTTTCGAACTCCACAATGTCTCAACGGTGTTGTCCGGTTGGATGCGGTAGATGGCCGTCTTTTCCACGCCGGGAATCTCAATGGGTGCCTGTGGCGGTTGTGCAGCCTCGGTTGCCGGTGGCTTGGCGGACTCGGCTTGCGGCTTCACCTCGAGCCCGGCTTGTGCCCGGGAGGCCTCGGCTGTAACCGTAATGGTCGTTGTGACGGAAGGGACTTGCTGAAAACCGGCGGCGGAAGAGGTGGCGGTCTGGGCTTGTTTTTGGGCGGCGGCCGGACCCAAGGCGGCGACCAGCAGTGAACCGCCTGGCTCCGGAACGATGGCGCGGATTTCCTGCAAAGGAGAATCGTGGAGCACGAAGGCCTGGTCCTTGGCCTCGATGCGGTAGAGGAGACCGTTGGGATCGGAGCCGGCCAGCAAGCGGCGTTGCGAGTCGAAGGCCAGACTGGTGACGTGCGTCTGTTCGGTGGCGTAGTAAATTTCGCCTTGGCCCTTCGCCGAGACGCGCCAGATTTGCCCCTGGTCACCGGTGCCAGCATAAAGTGCCCCATCGGGGCCGATGGCGAGGGCCCAAATGTACTTGGCCTGCGGGTTGAACCACTCCTCGGCCGTGTTGCCGGAGATGCGCCAGATGCGGCCGTCGGGCGAAGTGCCTGCGAAGACGGCGCCATCTCGTGCCACGGTGAGTGCGAAGATTTCTGGTTGCGGCGCGGCCCAAACGGTTTCCAGAGGCTGATTGGGGCGCGCACGCAGCAGGCGGCCGCGATGGCCCGTCGCGAGCCAGTAACTGCCGTCAGGAGCGAGGGCGGCGGCCCAAACCGCGGCTTCGCCTGTTTCCGCGAGCGTCGCCAGAGGAGCGGCCATGGTGAGCCGGCCATCCCGGGTCAGCGCCACATTCTGGAAGCGGCCGCGGATGAAGTCGCCCCAGGTGTGGCTCTCCCAGGCGGTTGAGCCGCCCGCCCACAGCGTAAGAGCAAGCATGGCGGCGAGACCGGTCCGGCCGAGTATGCGCGTCATTCCTTTACCATCACTTGTAAAGTTTTTGATCCCGCGAAGGCGAAATCGCCCGCGGCCATTTCGAGTTCGGCGACCTTCGCGCCCGAAGTTTGTTGTTGGCTTTTGGCGAGAATCAGAGCGGCGGAGGGTGGCGGCTGAGGCAGGATTTCACCTTGCACCTGCCAGGATGGCCGGTCAGGCCGCCACACGCGCAGATAGGCCTTGGTGTTGGGGCGCAGCCCGTTGAGGAAATCCAGCAACTGCTGGCGGGTGCGCGGTGGCGTGAAGAGGAACTGCCGGAACTCGGAGACATTCGACGTCAGTGCGTCGCTCACAGTGAAGTAAAGCGGGCCCGGAGGCATTCCAACCGGGACCGTGAAATCCGCGAAGCGGGCGATTTCGCGGTTGCCGTCACCCTGAAATGAGGCGTGAACGCGCACGGTTTCGCCGGGCCGCGCTTCGCGGCGGGAAGCCCAGACGGTGTCCAATTGCAGTTGTTTGCGGTCCTCGGTGACCTGCAGTTCGAGGTCGATCGCTTCGATGCGCAAATCGTCAAAACCACTCTGCATCAGGAGCGCAAGCGGCGCCGCAAGAGCGGCGGAGGCCATTTGCGGAGCACCAAGCTCAGTGGCGTAGAGGTTTTCGATTCGCACGGGCGGGGCGCCTGCCAGACGGATGTCGCCGCGCAGAGAGATACTGGCGAGACCAGCTACGCGTTCGGTGGCCTCGATGGCCGAAAAGACGGCCATTTGCGTCAATAGCGGAGCCATGAGCCGGTCGTCCACCATTTCCATCCGGTAGCTCTGGCGCAGCGGGCCGCTGGCGCCATGGCGGACGCGAAGCGTAATCGGCAGCATGCGGGGCCTCTGGCCCAGCCGTCCGGCGATTGCGGCGGAGCGGTCCTGTGTGATGGCGCCCAACCACTCGCGCGGAGTACTGATCTTGAACGAGAGCTGGTTGCTCGCCAGGAGCGTCAGCACTTCGGCGCGGGCAAACGGCATCGCCGTGTTGCCGAGCGCGAGAAAGCGGTGGCCGAAGGCCCAGACGCGGTCGCCGTCAATGTGCGTGACCGTGCCGTCAGCGCCCACGCTCATATCGCCGGTCATCAGTTGCACGCTGATCATTTCGCCTGGTTCCAGTGGGCGGCCCGAGGAACTCGCCGGGCGCCCGCCGCCCGACAGCCCCTGCGTGGGGGCGAATCCGGCGCGGCGCAAAGCGGGGGCGAAGTGCTCAAACGTGGAGGCGGTAAATCCGCTGAGCCAGAAGGGCGTGGCGATTTGGGTCAGTTGCTGGGGACCGACCTGGACACTGGGAGCGGCAGCCAGCACAGAGGAAGGATCGAGCACGGCGGCCGCATCCAGTGCCGCGCGGGCTGCCGAAGGCACAGACGGAGAAGCCAGCATTTCTTCGGCTGGCCGAATCCCCGCGATGGGTTCCTTCGAAAAGGGGAAAGAGAGCGCCACGGCGCCCACGAGGCGATCGCCCAGGTAGACCGGGCTGCCGCTCATCCCCTGCAAGACGCCCGTCTGGGCCAGAGGTCCGCCGCTCAGACGCGCCAGAATGACTGATTGTTTTGGCCCGACGTTCTCCATCACGCCAAGGATCTCGACATCGAACGATTCGGTGCGGCCGCCGGCAAATACAGTTTTGCCGGTCGCCTTCATGCCAGGCCGCACTTCGCTCAGCGGCAGCACGCCTGCGGGCTGGGCGCAGGCCAAGGCCCCGCCAGCCAGAAGAATGCACCAACGCCAAAAGCCCCGCACCTCCCCATTGTAAGCGGGGGCTGAAGCGGAGCAGGCGTCAATTCACAGGGTCAATTGTTACGGGACGGGGAGACTCGTCCAGGACGAACCGGGCGGTGGCGCGCACCAGACTAGCCACGCCCTCTCCCGTAACAGCGGAGATCAGAAAGAAGGGCAGTTGGCGCCTGTCCGCCTCCTGGCGCAGCGCCTCAATGCGCGCAGGATCCTGCGCCACGTCCTGTTTAGTGGCGATGACGAACATCGGCTTGGCCGCCAGTTCAGAACTGAAGCTCGCAAGTTCCTTCAGGATGATTTGGAAGTCCTGTACCGGATCGCGGCCGCTCATCTCGGAAACATCGACGAGATGAAGTAGCAGACGGGTTCTCTCCACGTGGCGCAAAAACTGGATGCCCAGGCCATGGCCGAGATGGGCGCCTTCGATCAGCCCGGGGATGTCGGCCACCACAAAGGACCGCTGGTCCTCCGTCTGTACCACGCCAAGGTTGGGTTCGAGAGTGGTGAAGGGGTAATCCGCAATCTTGGGCCGGGCCGCGGAGATCCTTGAGATGAGTGTGGACTTGCCCGCATTGGGGAAGCCCACCAGCCCGGCATCGGCCAGCAGCTTCAGTTCGAGCCGGATGCGGCGTTCTTCACCAGGCCGCCCGGGTTCATGGTGTGTGGGGGCCTGATTGGTGGGCGTGGCAAAATGCTGGTTGCCCCGTCCTCCTCGTCCGCCGCGGGCGATGGTGAAGCGCTCGCCAGGCACGGTGAAGTCGTGCAAAAGTTCGCCCGAGTCCGCGTCGTAGGCAATGGTGCCCACGGGCACTGGCAATTCGATGGAGCGGCCGTTGCGTCCTGTTCGGTTGCTGCCCTCCCCGTGGCGGCCGCGTTCTGCAGTATGTTCAGGATTAAACCGGAAATGAAGTAGTGTGTTGTGATGCTGGCTGGCGACCAGGATAATGTCGCCCCCCCGGCCGCCGTCGCCGCCGCTGGGGCCGCCCTTCGGCACAAACTTCTCCCGGCGGAAGGCCAGGCACCCGTTGCCGCCGTCTCCCGCTTTCACGCGGACGATGACTTCATCAACAAACATGGGCGGAAAAGGAAACGGGGCCGCGAAGGGTGGAACCCGCGCGGCCCCGAATGCGAAGAACCTTAGGGATTAGCTTTCCAGCACCTGGACGCTGACGTACTTGCCCATGCGCCCGCGGTCGCGCCACTCGACGCGGCCAGCCACCTTGGCGAAGAGAGTATCGTCTTTGCCGAGGCCCACATTCTCGCCCGGATGATAGCGGGTGCCGCGCTGGCGGACGAGGATACTGCCGCCGGTGACAACCTGGCCGCTGAAGACCTTGATGCCCAGCCGTTGCGCTTGAGAGTCGCGCCCGTTTTTAGTGCTGCCGAGACCTTTCTTACTTGCCATAGGGTGTCTCCTAGCCGGCGACGATCTCGCTGATCTTCACGGTGGTGAGATCCTGGCGGTGTCCGATCGTGCGCTTGTATTGCTTCTTCCGCTTGAACTTAAAAACGAGGATTTTCTCGCCGCGGCCTTGGGACTGGATGGCGCCTTTCACGGTGGCCGCCGCTGCGTCCTTACCAACAACCAGATCGCCGGAATCCATTCCGACGGCGAGGGCCTTGAATTCGACGACGGTGCCGGGCTCGCCAGCCAGCTTTTCCACCTTGAGGGTGGTGCCAGGCGCAACGCGATACTGTTTCCCGCCGGTTTCGATCACTGCAAACATAAAAGGATTCCTTACAGAAGTCGCCGGAGCTTTGAAAGCGGGCCGGAGGGGAACCGTCCGCCGGGCTGGACACACAAAACAGCTCCACGCCCGGAAGGGTGCCGCAACCATTGAGGATACAACAGGGATTGTTGACGGCGCAACACGCCGTTGAAAAATCAGGGCTTAGCGGAGATTATCCTCGCTGTTCGAGAACTCCGCCGGCGCCGATTCCAAGGGCCGGGCTGCTTCCAGGCCGGCAAAATACTGCTGCTGGGAGAGCAGCTTGTACACTTGACCGGCGACGCCGGACGCCACAGGCCCATTCACGTGTTTGCCACCCGTAAGGAGAACGACCACAACAAGTTTACGGTCTCCGATTTCGTTGAAGCTGCCAAACCAGCCGAGATGGGTGCGGGCGTCGGTGCAGGTGCCGGTTTTCCCGAAAATGGGTTCGTTCATGTCGTAGAGCGCGCGGCGGGCGGTTCCGAAGTCGACGGCGCCCAGCATTCCCGGCTTCATTTCGGGGATGGCGGTTTGGATGTCCAGATAGCGCTTCACCTGGGGCTGGAACACGGCCAGATCTTCCGGGTTCTTCGGGTACTGCAGATAATACAGTGTGCCGCCATTGGCGATGGCGGAGACCATGGCCGCCAATTGGAGCGGTGTGATGCCGATCGCTTCGCCGAAACTCGTCATCAGGCCCACGGAGACACCTGCAGGCTTTTCCTCAGGGAAGATGCCGGGGCTCTCTCCATCGATGTTGAGGCCGGCACGCTCTCCCAAGCCGAACTGCCGGGCGTAATAATTCACCTTGTCGAAGCCAAGCTGGTCGCCAAGTTTGGCGAAATACGGGTTGTTCGACTTCGCAAGAGCGTACGTCAGGTTCATCGAATAGCGGCGCGTCAGCGCGACCCGGGTTTCGCGGTTGATCAAACCCTCATTGATGGCGGCAACTCCTGCGAGCAACTTGATGGTGGAGCAGGGCTGGTAGGCGCCGGTCAGTGCCAGTTTCTGGTTGACCATCGAAAGGATACGTCCGGTGTTGGGATCCACTACGATAACGGAGCCGTTCAACGGACCCAGGGCGGCCACTGCTGCACGCCGCACCACCAGGTCTTCGCCATCGACGGAGTCGCCGTAAGTGGAATCTGCGTAGGAGGGTGTATCCCAGGGGGAATAGGTCCGGCGGGTGCGCCTGGTCTGATAGCCAGCTTTCGAGCGGACGGCTGTTTTCTTGACTGCCTGTCTTGATTTTGAGGCGGGTGCCGATTTTGACGCGGTTGTCGTACTGGGCTTTGCTTTCGGCTTTGCGCTTGCGGCCACTTGTTTCTTGGCTGGCGCTTTTGCCTTGGCGGGGGCTTTCGCGGTGGCGCCGGAGGCGCCTACTATTGCGGAAAAGAAAAACAGGAAACAGGTCCCTGTGGCGATCAGAGTCTTCCGGTGCATTCTTCCTTCCGGAGAGGGATTTCGAAACTGAACTTCCTCCGAGAGAGCTCTGACGGCTCTTTGCGACTTCCCTATTGTGTTGTATCGACGGCACATGCGTCAAGCTGTAGAGTGCCGGTCCCAGGCCGGAAAGAAACCTGCGAGAATAGAGTCGCGGCCGGGTCCAGCGGACCCGGTCGCTTCGTATGCCTGGACCAATACGCCTTTCGATGGGATCTTGGGCTTTCACGTTCGGTCCCAACGCGGCTCAGCCCAAGAGCTTGCCTGAAGTTGCTCAGCGGCTGGCGCGGGCGGGATTTGATGGAATCGAACTCTGCGGCTTCCCACCGCACGTCACCCTGGAGCGGTACCACACGCCCGGGGCGAGACAGGAACTCCGTCGGCTGCTGGAAGATCTAGGGCTTGGTGTATCTGGGTACTCGGCAGATTTTACGTCGGTTACGCCTACGGATCCGGCCAACCGTCAGGAATACCTGGACCTGTTCCGCCGGCAGGCTGAGCAGGCGCGCGAGATCGGGTCTCCATCCTTGCGGTTCGACACCATGACTGCGCCGGGTTGCCTGCCGGATAGCGACTATCAGGCTACCCTTCACCGGCTGGCTGACCTTTGGAGAGACTGTGCGGACTTTGCCCGGGATGCCCAGGTGGTAATGCTGTGGGAATTCGAACCGGGATTTATTTTCAACAAGCCTTCCGAAGTGGTGGGGCTGCACCAAAAGGTCGGCCACCCCTGGTTCCAGGTGCTGTTCGACACCGCCCACGCCTACATGAGTGCCGTGGTGGGTTCGCGGCATCACGAGAAGGCCGAAACGCTGGGAGGCGGGGTTGGCGAATTCCTGGACCTGCTCCACGATGCCGTTGGCGGCGTTCACTTCGTGGATTCCGACGGTTCGCTCTGGGCCGACGACACCTCAATGCACCTGGTGCCAGGCAAGGGTGTCATCCCCTTCCCCGAACTGGTTCCCAAGCTTATCGCGCTGCCGCACGTCGACTGGTGGTGCGTCGACCTGTCGTTCCATCCCGATGCCTGGAATCTGGTGGAAGAGAGCCTGAGCGCGACCCGGGCGTTGATCGGGCAGAGTTAGCGTGTTCCCGTGCGTGGTCTTCCACGCTAGGGTTGTGGCCGGCCAGGGCTGGGTTCGGGCGCACGGCCAAAGTGGTGAACCTATAATCTGGATCCACTCTCGCGGCTGCTGAATCCACCCCTACCCGAAGTAGCGGAAGCGCTTCCAGAACTCAGGCCAGGGCTTGCGCATTCCGCGGCACAGAAAGAGTCCAGGCAGCGAAGACTCTTCGTTCTTCACGCCCAGGCGGTTGGTGATGGGTGCGACAAATTCCACCGAACTGAAGTGGCGCTCGAGGGTGGCGCGAGAGAAGCCGAGAGCCAGCAAAGTGCTGGGCGGCGGAGTGGCGTAGCCGCGCAAGTAGTGTGAATTGACGCCGCTGATGGCGGGCGGCAGTCCGTGGGCTGGGCCGAAGAGGTTGATCGCGCCGGCCTCGCCGTAGTTGCCAGCCAGGATGCCGGTTTGCGCGCGTTCGGCATCTGGCAGCGTTTGATAGGCGTTTGAGACGGTCTCCACCAGCTCATCCCAGCCGATCTGTTCGCGCAGATCACCATTGATTCCAGTGGCCACTTGAAACCAGCGGGAACCGGGCGGCGCCGCGGGCAGCGCGATGGCGGCCACTGCGAGCCCGCCCAGCGACAGCCCGGCGAGTCCGTAAGGCCGCCAGCGCGGACTCCATTTCTCCGCTGCCACCGCGCCAGCCGCCAGCAGCACCGGGTAGGCCGGCGCCATGTAGTAGTCCCGAGCCTGAGCCAGCGCAAACACGGCCAGCACCGTAATCCACCACCAGCCAAACAGGCGGAAGTCGCGTCCTGCCGGCGCACGCAGCAGGAACCAGAGGCCGGCCAGCCAGACAGGTACCGAAAGGGCATGCGCAGGCACAAAGAACTGATGCAGGAGGAAGCCGTCCGTGCGGCCGAGGCTGATGTCGCGCTCATGGATGCTCTTGAGGAAGTCGAACCAGACAAAATCGTGGCGGTATTGCCAGATCAGGTTGGGCAGAGCCATCGCAATGGCGATCAACGCCCCGGCGTACAGCCACGGGCTGCGGAGAAAACGCCGCGCTGGGGTGGCCACAACGGCCACCAAGAGGCCGATCACCAGCACGCCCATGGTGTAGCGCGTCAGCATGCCCAGACCGATGGCCGTGCCCACACCCAGCCACCAGCGCGGATCGCCGCCCGCCAACAATCGCGCCAAGCACCACATCGCCAGCACCCACCATAGGTAGTCGAACGTGACGTATTGGAAGAGCGCCCCGGCAATGAGACTCAACGGCGACACCGCGACGCACAGCGCCGCCAGGAACTGCGCAAAACGGCCGCCGCCTAACCTCCGGCAGAGGTCCGCGGTCAGCACGATGGATGCGGCCTGCGCCAGCGCTCCAAACAGGCGCACGCTGTTGGTTGACAGGCCGAAGATTTCCATGGCCAGGCGCCCTGCCGCGGGAGTCAAAGGCGGATAGGCTACGTAGCCCCAGGCCAGAAAGCGCGCGTCGTCCAGCGTCGCCAATTCGTCCCGGTGGAAGCCGTAGTTGTGGTTTGTCAGCAGGTGGAGCAGCACCCGGAGCACGGCTAGCATATACACCGGCATCATGAGGCGAGTCTACCGGAGGCAACCCAACGGGCTAGACGTGCTGATCGACCAGAATCGGATTGCCATCCGGGTCAATCACTATGAAGTGGGCTGGGCCCGCGTTGGATTCATCGGCCTCCGTCGCCAGTTCAACACCTTGCGACTTCAGATGACGCTGAATTTCGCGGACATCCGTGAACGACTCCAATTTCTGGCCGTTTTGGTCCCAGCCCGGATTGAAGGTGAGCGTGTTCTTCTCGAACATGCCCTGAAACAGACCGATAACGTGGTCGCCATTCTTCAGGATCAGCCAGTTCTGTTCGGGATTCCCGCCGAATGACTGAAACCCGAGCTTTTCGTAGAAATCCCTGGAAGCCCCGAGGTCCTTCACCGACAGACTGATGGAAAACGCACCCAGATGCATGACGGACTCCTTGGAAACGCGATCGCGCCAGTGGGTCAGTATAGCTGGATTTCTGTCGGGGCGCCTGATTCGCCTTTTGTTTGTCTTCACAGTCTCACTGTACTAGGGTAGTATCACAGTAGAACAGTCGTGCATTTCCGGCTCAACCCCAACTCGGGCATCCCCATTTACCTCCAGCTCATGGAGCAAGTTAAGTTTGCCATCGAAACAGGGGCCTTGCGGGCGGGAGAGCAGTTGCCGGGCATTCGAAAAGTCGCAGAGATGCTGGTGATGAATCCGAACACAGTAGCGAAGGCATACCGGGAACTCGAGCATGAGGGATGGATTGTGTTGCACCACGGTTCGGGGGCGTTTGTGTCCGAGCGGCTCAACGGGCAGGGGGTGAACGATCGTATGGAGAAAGCGCGGCCGCTCATCGGAGAAGCCATTGAACGTGCGCTTGCCCTGGGCCTTAGTGGAGAAGAAGTCCGGCGGTTGGTGGAGGCCGAGTTGGCGCGCGCCGCTCAACCGCGAGGGAGCGAAGAGGGATGAGCTATACGTTAGCGGTAGAAGCGCAGGGTTTGTGGAAACGGTACGGAAAAACGGAGGCCCTTCGGGGACTGGACTTGCACATCCCACGGGGTTCGTTGTGCGGGTTGGCCGGGATGAATGGTGCGGGCAAGACCACAACGTTGCGGCTCCTGCTGGGTATGGCCATGCCCGATCGTGGGGCCGCCTCGGTATGCGGTTTGCCGGTCCAACCGGAATCGAGCAGCGTGCAGATCCGGGCGCGCGCCGCGCTGCTGCCGGAGCAGAAGGATTTATTCCCATACATGAACGCCGGCCAGGTGCTGCGGTATACGCGTGGATTTTATCCCCGGTGGCGCCACGACCTGGAGAAACGGCTGGTGGAGGAGTTCGGGATTCCGCTGCACACCTGCGTCACCCGGCTGTCGAAAGGAAAGCTGGGGCAGCTCCACCTTGTGCTGGCCCTTTGCCGGGGGGTGGAGGTGGTGTTTTTGGATGAACCCACGGACGGGTTGGATCCGGTGGCCACTGAGCGGGCGCTAACGGCCATGGTGGAACTCGTCGCCGAGGGAAGCACCACGGTGGTGTTTTGTTCCCACCGTCTGAACGAAATCGAACAGGTCAGCGATTACCTCTGCCTTATCCATGAAGGGCGCTTGCTGCTGGATGGCGCGCTGGATGAGCTCAAGGCATCTACCCGGCGCATCGTGGCAACGTTTGACAGCGGACTGGAACAGGCCCGGGATGCGCTCGCCGCCGGAGGCCGGAGAGTCCAGATGAACGGCCGCACGCTGACTTGGATGGAGCAAGGGGACTGGCGCGCCGCAGCCGCGCAGGCCTCCTCGCTGGGTGCGGTCAACGTGCAGGCCGAGCCCGCTGGATTGCGGGAGATATTTCTGGACCGGGTGAGGGCTTAACATGCACTGGTACAAAGCCTGGTTGGAATGCCGCCCCCGCTTCTTTTTGGTCCTGATGGTTTCAGGGGTGTTCCTGGCGATCCTGCTGCTGGTGATGCCTCTGAAAATAGACTCGGCCACCGGCGAACGCCTGGAGGAATTGCGTTCGGTGTACTGGCGGATGACGGCGATCCTATATGCCGGCGTACTGGCGCCCATCGCCAGCCTGATTCTGGCCGGCGCCGGGCTGAACAGCCAGACCCAGTGGGCCATGGTGCAGGGCTTCCACCCGTCACTCTACTACTCACTGTCAATGCCGGTGACGCGAGGCCAGTTGTTGTGGTCGCGGTTTGCCACCGGGTCCGGTATGGCGCTGGCGATTCTGACGGCAATCCACCTGCTGCTCACGTTCGGTCCCGCGTGGCGGGGCGTGGGCGGAGATCCCCTGATCCATCTCGGGCAATTACCTCGGATGTTGCTCTGGAGCCTCACCGTTTACTGCTTTGCGGTGTGGCTCGCCGCCCTGTTCGATGAGCTTTGGGGCAGCATGATCGGGCTGGCTCTCGCAGGAGGTGTCCTGGGCTACAGCATGGCCAACCCGAATTCGATGGGCGGCGTGCTGGGATTTCTTCTTGCCGCTCCTGCGGAGCCCACCGCCCTTGGCAACGTGGTGCTCGCCGCTTGTTGTGCGCTGTTTCTGGGATTGTCGTTCGCGATTGTGCAACGCCGGCAGTACTAGGCGAATTCGAAAGGGATGCTATGCAAACCAAGAACATGATTCGTTTGTTCGCCGTGTTTGTGCTGTCGGGCGGACTCGGCTTTCAGGTGGGTAAAGTTGTGGCCAACGCCGTCAAGAGCGCTGGGATTGAAAAGGATGCCGTGTCTCCGTGGCTGCTGGCAACCGTTCCGGTGGCGCTGTTGGCTACGATTCTGGTCCACGAGTTGGGGCATGTCATCGGAGGCTGGCTTGCCAGGATGGAACTGCACTTGCTCACGGCCGGGCCCTTGCGGATCGAGCGGGCCAGGCGCGGCTTCCGGTGGATGTGGAACCGGGACGGGGCCCTGTGGGGCGGGTTGGCCGCTCTGGCGCCTCCGGCCGAACGAATCCCTTCCCCGCAAGACTTCCGCCGCCGCATGCTTTTGCTGGTGGCGGGCGGGCCCTTGGCCTCTCTCCTGCTCGCGGGCACGGTGTTTCCGGGCTGGAGCCTGCTGGAGAGTTCTCCAAATGCGGCGCTCCTGCTGCTGCTTACCGGCGGAACTTCCGGCGCCATTGCGCTGGCTACGCTGATTCCCAACAGCTCGTTCGGTTTCCAGAGCGACGGGTCGCGCCTGTGGCAACTGTTCCGGGGCGGCGAGGCGGCGCGGCTCTGGTGCTCGCTCTCGGCAGTGGCCTCACTGGCCAACACACAGCGTCCGCGGCAATGGCCGGATCACCTCATGCAGGAACTCCGGCAGGGGCAGGGGACGGAGTGCGACAAGCTCACGGCCTTCTGGCTCCTGCACTCCTACCACCTGGATCGCGACGAATGGAACGACGCGAAGGAGGCGTTGGACCACGCGCTGGAGCAGGCCGAACGGACCGGCGGAGCGCTGCGGTCGCTGGTGCATGCTTCCGCCGCATATCATTTTGCGCGCCTCGGCGATGCGGGGCTCGCGCGGGAGCACTTCGGCCGGGCCAACTGCCGCGCTTTCCTGCGGCATGGTGAATTGGATGCCATTGAAGCGGCCGTGCTTGCGGCGGAGGGCCGTTCCGGGGAGGCTCGCACCGTGTTGGAGCGTGCCGAAGCGCAGTTGCAGCGCAAACCGGAAGCGCAGGCGGGCCTCTACCGCGAATTGATCGAGGAAGTGCGGCTCCGGCTTTCACCGGCCCAATAGCGGGGACAATCATGCGGCATCTGAAACACTCTGTACTCTACGTGTGCCTCGCGGCTCCAGCCCTGCTTCTCGCGGCGCCAGCGGACGGCAACGCCTGGCAGCAGGCGTTCGAGCAGGTATGGACCACCGTATTGGAGCGGCACTGGGACGGTGCGTCACTCGAGCCAAGATGGAAACAGGCCCGTGCGGAATTTGAACCGCGTGTCCTTGCGGCCCGCTCTCTGGAGGAGGCGCGCGCAGCCATGCAGGCCATGCTCGGCACCTTGGGCCAGTCGCACTTCCAAATCATCCCTCGCGAGTTGTATGAGGCCCGGGAGACAGGTGGGCCGGGGAGCGCGGGAATCGAAGTGAGAATTCTTGGCGCATCTGCCGTGGTCACCCGCGTCGAACCGGGATCGCCGGCGGACGAAGCCGGCGTCCGCCCCGGTTGGATCCTGAAAACGGAGCCTTTAGGCGAGCATCCGCCGCTGGCGCAATGGATGGTTGCGAATCGTGAACTGCGCGGCCCTCCCGGCGCCAAACGCAGTTTGCGGTTTCAGACAGGGCGAGGCTCCGCTGAGATCCTGCTGCGCCTCGCTGCGCCCTCCGGGAGGCTGGTTCGCTTTGGCCACCTGCCTCCGCTGACGATGCACATCGAACGCCGGAGACTGGGTGGCGGGGGCCTCTATCTGGCCTGGAGCGCTTTCTTCGATCCGGAATGGTTACAAGAGGAACTGAAGCGGACGGTGGAAGAATGTGGCCAATGTCCCGGGATTGTGTTGGACATCCGGGGCAACCTGGGCGGTGTGGTGGGAATGGCCGCCAGCGTCGCAGGCTGGTTCGTGCCCCGGCAGGAGACGTTAGGTGTGCTGACCACCGCGGCCGGTTCGTTGAAATTGGTGGCCTTTCCGCGGCCGCATGGTTTTTCCGGCAAGTTGGCATTGCTGGTGGACGGCCTCACGCTGTCTACGGCCGAGTTTCTGGCCGCAGGACTCAAGGATCTGGGGCGCGCGCGGCTGTTTGGAGAAAAAACTCCCGGCGTGGCCTTGCCTTCGCAGATCATCCGCCTCCCAACAGGCGATGCGCTGCAATACGCCACAGCGCAATACGTGAGCGCCGGCGGGGAGGCGGTGGAAGGGCGTGGTGTGCGTCCTGACGTCTTCGTGCCACTGACGCGCGAGGCTCTCTTATCCGGCCGCGACCCGGTGTTGGAAGCGGCGCAAAGTTGGTTGAATAAGGAGATGCAATGACTATGTTCCGCAAAAACCTGCTTCTATTTGCCGCTCTTTTCATGGGAGCGGCCGCACAAACCCGCACCGCCGAACATATCCTCGACCGCAGCGTCGAGGTCTCGGGCGGGAAAGCCGCCTACGAAAAGCTGCATGCGCAAAGCTGGGAGGGCGATATCGAGTTCGCGGGCCAGGGGCTCACCGGCACTCTGAAGCTGGACGTCGCCACAGGGGGCCGCAGCCACATGCTGATGGACCTCGGACAACTGGGGACCATGCGGAGCGGCACCACGGGCGAAGTCGCCTGGCAGTTGTCGGCCATGCAGGGGCCCCGCGTGCTGGAGGGCCAGGAGAAGGAGCAGGCCTTGCGCATGGCCCGCTTGGACGCCCCTCTGCGTTGGAGGCAACTCTACAAGGACGTACGGCTGGACGGGGAAGACACCGTGGCCGGCAAGACCTGCGACAAAGTCTCCTTAACGCCGGTCAAGTCCCCGGCGCCGGAGGTGCAGTGTTACGACCGGGAAACCGGCCGGCTCGTTTATGCGGAAACTACGATGACTTCGCCCATGGGTGAAGTGCGTTTGCGCTCCGTGTTCTTGGACTACCGGCAGTCCGGCGATTTGATCGTCCCCTTTCAGATCCAGCAGGAGATCGGCCCGCAGACCATTGTCACTCGCATGAAGCACGTGGTCTGGAATGGCGAGCTGGACGAAAAACTGTTCGAGATTCCGAAGGAGATCGAAGAGCTGTTGAAGAAGTAGGAATCGGCGCTACACGGTCTGGTGCGCCCGGCAGGACAGGCTTAGCGCACCAGGCGCATCATGCTGAGATTGACGGTGAAGACGCGCTCGTCGGGGGGCATATGGAACGATGGGCTGGCGGCGACTTCCACCACATACTCCGGCGCGGCGGGCAGCGGCGCTTCCAACAAAAAGAGGCCCGGGCGGTCCAGGTGCCACGTTGAGAGAGGCGCCCCATTGACGCGTACCTGAATGCGAGCAGGCTGGCCAGACGCAAGCATCTTGGGGTGGACGTGGCCTCGGATGCGAAGCGTTTGGGCGCCTTCCTGGACATGGCGCAACCGGAACTTCCCGGAAGGCCCCATCCAGCGGTACTTGTTGCCATACACGCCTTCCACGTCGTAGAAGCCTTCCAGAATGCGGTCGGCGCAATCCCCGGCGCTGAAATCGATCACGTCTTCGCGCAGGCCGGGGTAAAGCTCGTGCTTCTCTTCGGTAGGCAGAAGATTGTAAACGTCTTCCTCGCAGGGAGCGGTGTATCCACAGTTCAGGCAGAGGAGGACGTCGCGCTCGCTGCGGTCGAAGCGGCCGGCGCAGTCGGGGCAACGCAGCGGTTCGTGGAACCGGGCGGGGAAGCTGCTGGCGGCCGCGGAGTCGAAATCGGTGTGGCCTTCCTTGCGGCAGACAGCCGCCAGGGTTCCGCCCAGCAGGCGCGCGGGCACCCAGTCCGACCCATGCTTGTCGAGCTTCCGGCCGAGGCGCAACACCATTCTTTCGCCCCAGCCGCGATTGGCGATGAACAATCGGTATTCGTGGTCGACAAAGTAGCGGCGGATGAGTTGGTCCCACTCCCAAAGGCCCATGGTGTGGTTCTGCCGGATGCCGAAGTTCTCCTCCTGGGCCGCGCCGATGACGTCCTGAGTCAGGAAGCCGAGCAGCCCCCAGCGGTGGAGCGCCTTTTCCCAACCCTTCATTTGCTCTTCGTAGGGAGCGCGGTACAGGCGCAGGGAAAGGATTCGGCGGATGGGCTCTTCGGCGAAGAAGAACAGACCGCCGGGCTGGAGCACGCGCTTGACCTCCGCGAAGACCGCATCCAGGTCCATGAACTGGCTCAATGTCTGGAAAGTAACCACCATGCGCAGGGAATTGTCAGCGAAGGGCAGCCGGGCGCCGTCTCCGGCGATGCGCACGGGGGCTCGATCGAGCTGCCAGCGGTCCATGAGGACGCGGCCATGGCGCAGGGCGTCGGCGGAAAGATCCAGGGCGTAGCCATCGGCGCCAAACTCGTTACAGAGCATGTAGCTGGAGTGCCCGGCGTTGGCGCCGATCTCCAAAAACGGGCTCATCCACTGCACAAACGGCAGGTAGCTGCGCAGAATGGCGCCCCGCCGGACGTTTTCTTCCTGGTAGACACGGATCGCCCGTTCGGGCTCCCCGAACGAGGCGAAATTGTGAAATTCTACCTCGGCGCGCTTGGTGGAAAGCGATTGAGCGGGCATGCGGCGGCGGCTTCTTCCAGTTCAAAGGGCGGCGCTGCGGACTTGTTCCACGATCGTGTGCAATGTCCGGGCGCGCAGATCCGGCAAGAGCAGATGGGGGCGATGCCGGTCTAGCTCCTCATAGGGTACAACGCCCGTGGCGACCGCGATAGAGAAGAAACGGTTGTTGCGGGCGGCTTCGATGTCGTTGGGGTGATCGCCTACTAGTACCACGGGTTCACCGCGGCGGAGCAGACCGGCCGCGCGGGCTTGCCTGGCCGCCAGGGCAGCCAATGCCGTGCGGGTGGGGCCCATGTCCGCGAAGGCTCCCAGTTGGAAAAATTCGCGCAGCCCGGCCCGCCGCATCTTGGTCCAGGCGATCCGGGTGAGGTTGCCGGTCACCAGGCCCGCGGGCAGACCGCGGCGGCGCAACCCGGCCAGAAACGGCCGGACCCCCGGACAGACCTTGCCGCGCAGGTCAGGACAGCGTCTCACATAGAGAGCCTGGGCCTTCTTCATGACCGGGTTCAGGGAAGCGCGAATCTCCTTCGGCGGCGCCCCGGCGGCGGCCAGCATGCGCGCGAGAATGTCCCGGTCAAGCATGCCCTGCACGGGAATTCCATCCGTGCTGGTCTGCCGGCCGGTGACGATGCGCACCGCATCTTCCAGCGCCTGCCGGTGCGCCTGTCCGGCGCGGCGCAGAAGGGTGCCGTCGATGTCAAACAGGAAGAGCATCCAGCCACCAAACTACTACGGGGCGGGTCCGGCCAGCGCCCGGCTACACTAAAAGGAGATGCAGGTGCTTCAGGCGGGCGGCAGCCAACTGGTCTACCTCGAGCTCGACGCCGAGTTGATCCGGCAGGGTGCGCGCGAAAGCGGGTTCGATTGCGTGGCGTCGGACCGGGGCCGCACGCTGGCTC
Organism: uncultured Solibacteraceae bacterium; assembly: GCA_964460395.1. Lineage (GTDB taxonomy): Bacteria > Acidobacteriota > Terriglobia > Bryobacterales > Bryobacteraceae > CAYWQS01. Next base: position 142,470 of record CAYWQS010000007.1, read on the forward strand.
TCGAGTTGGGCGCCCCGGACCGCGAAATGCCGTTGCTGCTGTTCGATGCCGCCGACCCCGCCAACAGTGGGTGGTTTCAGCGGTGCCAGTTCTACGTGGACGGGCGCACCGGGCAGGTGCTGCAAACGCCGTTCGCCGTGGCCAACCGGCGCGACGCCTCCGGCCGGCTGAAAACCCGTGCGCTCGACGTTTACATCCAGAAAGAACTGCCCATGCACTTCCGGCTCCCCGGCCGGCAACCCGTGAGCGAAAAGGTGCTCTACACGGTGCTGTTCGGCTTCCTGAACGCCCTGCAAAATGTGGGCGTCGGCGTCTGCGGCGCCGGGGGCGTCAAACCACTGGCCGGCCGCGGTTAGGCGGGCAGTGCCAGCCAACGCATGGTCTGACCTCAATTGCGCCGCCGCTCATGCCGGTAACGAGCCGGCAGCTCGCTTGGCGAATTCACCAACGCCTTCGCAGAATTCAATTCTAGTAGGTTGTCCCCGAGACATCGCTGCCCCGCTGGAATTCGTTGGCGGACGTCAGAGTATTTCCACTGAAACGGCTTTGCCGTCTTCTGGTACAGCCGGATGTAGCGCATAATCTTGCGTCGCAGGTCGGCCACGGAGGTGAAGATGCCGCGGTCGATCAGGTCGCGCTGCAGTTTGCTAGACCAGCTTTCCACCTGGTTGAGCCAAGAGGAATAGGCCGGAGTGAAATGCAGCCTCACGTTCGGGTGCTGGGCGAGATAGGACTTCAACATGCTGGTCTTGTGCGTGGAGAAGTTGCCGAGAATGACGCGGACTTCCCGCTCGGCCGGTTGTGTACTGACGACTTCTTCGAGGAACGAGACAAACTCTTCACTGGTGTGGCGGGGGCGGTCTGTCCGATCACCTCTCCTGTTTGCGGATTAAGGGCCGCATACAGCGATAACGTCCCGTGTCGGTAGTATTCGAATCCATGTTTCTCGGCCCGCCCCGGGGACAAGGGCAGGCGCCGGTCCAAGCGGTCCAAAGCTTGGATGGCACTCTTCTCGTCTACGCAGAAGACCGCTGCATTCTCGGGCGGATTCAGATACAAGCCGATGATGGCCGCCGCCTTCTCTTCAAACTGAGGATCGTTGGAGGCCATGCAGCGGTCGAGCCGGTGAGGTCTAAGGTCGGCCTCTTTCCAGATGCGGCGATGATGTTCTTGTTGACCTTCATCACCGCCACCATTTTGCGCAGGGACCAGTGCGTAGACCCGTCCGGCGGCTCCTGCCGGGTGCGCTCCAGAACGCGAGCCCGAAGCGCGGGGGTGAGTTTCGTGGGCGGTTGGCCGGGATGCACCGTACCCAGCCCGAAAAGTCCTTCGTCGTCGAAGCGGCGTTTCCAACGGCAGGTCGTGTAGGCGGGCACATGGAGTTGCTTCGAAATCTCGTGGTAGCTGCAACCCTCATCCAGCAGCAGGACAATGCGCATCCTCTGCGCCACGCTGGCGGGCAAGTTCCGCCTTCGCAAATAGGCCTGCAACTCGCTTCGCTGAGTGGGGGTCACGTGCAAACTCGTCCTGGTCGCCATAGAACCCTGGCGCACAGAAAGCGCTAGCGGTCCCTCGGGGACAGCCCGCTGGTTTCGAATTTCATACTTTTTCAACCGCTCGAGGTATACCCGGAGGTGCCGCCATAGCGAGGCATCGAGCCGCGGCGAGCTTGCCCTAGCCGAGCCGAAGGTCAACATCCAGCCCGGCGCAGCCGGCCAGTCCGCAAAAAGACGCCGCCACGGCTCAAATTGTCTCCAACCACCACATTACATGAATGTTCGCGAGACATGCGGACTAAAGTACCTCAATTCATGTGTGTAACATTCGGAGATTATCCTCAACGAACAGGTTTGGAGGCAATCCACTTATCGGCCGAAAGCTGCTGACTTGAAACGATCAATCATCTGGATGATACTGCTAAGTATCATTTACCAGTAAACATTTCTCTTGACGCACCCATAGCGTGGCAGTACTGTGAGGCTGTGAGTATCTGCTCTGTCGTCTCTGTTCAACGGTCCGATCAAACACACGCAGGAGTTGTTTAACAGCATACATTCGAACAACTCAACGGAGACATGGTGCAAAAAGCCCGTTATTCATCAACCACTTATTGAAGGAAAAACGCATGATAGGAATTCGTCTATTGGTAGGAGTATCGCTGATTCTCGCGCCGC
>CAYWQS010000007.1:144743-155452 GCA_964460395.1 uncultured Solibacteraceae bacterium
AAACGCATGATAGGAATTCGTCTATTGGTAGGAGTATCGCTGATTCTCGCGCCGCTAAGCTACCCAGGGGACCGTGACTGCGACCGCCGGGCCTTACGCGCGGATGTCATGCACATCGTTGACACACGCAATGAACCTGCGGTAGTCGCTGCGCGCTTGGAGGATTTCCTTAATCGGACAGAAAGTGACTCAGTCCGGAGAGCGGCGACCGCTGCTCAGATAAGGCTTGTGAGACAGCAGTTCGAAAAACTCGACGCCGAACTCAGGCAGGCAGATTTATCTGCTGTGAAGTTGAAGGACGCAAAAGAACAAGCTGGGCGCATCCTGGATGCAGCAGTGAAAACAATCGCACTGCGTATGGGGTGCCAAGCGAAGTGAACAACGGAAAGGATAAATAATGCAATGGCGTTTTTGATCTCGCGATGTATCGGTACCGGATTAGTGATTGCAGGTTTTCTTGCAGTTTCCTGTTTCGGCCAAGTCAGCCCCCTGAATGAGGCGGAATTCCGCGTTTGTATCAGTCAGGCCGGTTCGGGCTATGGGAGTCACTGCGAACTCATGAAAGGGCTGTACGTCATTACGCATAACGACCACAATGCACCGGGTCGCCCATTTGCGGTTGGACGGTCGGGTATCACAGTCTCAGGCCAATGGATCACGAGCAGAGCTGACACCACTGTTAGAAGAGGGTCTTCAATAGTGGGGCCGCTGATGTGGTTCAAGGAGAACATAAGCAACGTGAATATTCGCGAGTTTCTATTTGATGGCAACAGGAGGGTGCTCGGGGTCTATCTGCCATCGGTTGATCTTGATCTCGCATTTTCTTCGCGGCCAAGCAACGTGACAGTGGAGTCAGAATTTTACGACGCCCGGCAGGATGCGGTCAATTTCACCACATATGGTGGTGTGCTAGAGTACTCCTTCATTCATCACGCTGCTTACAGCGGAGTATTGGTGAGCACAAGCGGGTCGGGGTACGAGGTGCGTTACAACAGGATTGAAGACTGCGGCGGCAGCGGAATCACAGTATTTTCATCGGCAGGCACTATCAGGAATAATAGCTTTGCAAGGAATCATAGAGAATTCCCTTGGCAAACCTGCGGAGGGCCATGCCCCGGCGGGCAGATTGTACTCCACCCGCAAGCGCAAAGCATTACAGTGAGTGACAATCACATAGACGGCGCTAATATTCAGGCGGGTGCAGCTTGGATTTCGGGCCTTGAGGTCTACGGGAGGGGCCATCAACTGCTTCGCAACAACATATTTGGCCATAGTGGCCCGGGGATATACATCACAGGTGGACAGAACATTCGAGTCGCGGAGAGAGGTCAGGATGGCTGGAAGGTCGACAATAACAACAAGCGAACAATCTCTCCCACTTTTTCTGGAATTGCGATAAGCAATCATCCGAGCATCCCGCAGTATTCTGGCAACATCACCATCGAGAGTTACGCATCAACTAATGGGCATTTGTACCCGATTGCGATTGAAACCAACGGTGTCGGCACTATCACCGGCATAACAGTGAGAAATAACTGCCTGGCTGGAAACATTAACTCATTCATCTACACAAGCGGTAGCGTGAACCTTACGCAGTACGGGAACACCTATGCGGGATGTCAGTAGCTCTGATCGATTCGGGGCCTTGTGGTCTGTGATTGGCGGACGCGAGTGCGTTCCCACGTATTTGAGTACCGAAGAGGGAGAGGCAACCATGGGGCGCGACCAAAGTGTGCTCTTAAGCCGGACGGCTCGGCGCTTTGAGAGCGAGAAGGCGCCGACGGTTGATATTCCAGCAGCCGCACTCTGAACAGTGATAGGCGAGCGTGGAAGAACTCGCAACTTCCTCAGCGCAACCACACCGGACGCACACATTCGGATTGGGTTCCGTTGGTATCGGCTGATGAATGTGACCGAGATAAATGCACCAACCGTACGAACTCAGCCCTGTGCGGAAGAATCTGTCCCAGAGGCAAACCGCTGCGCTCAATGCAATAACCGCGCTCTCTGAAAGGGGCGGAACACGCAACTCCCGCCGGCGAGCAGGGTTGCGGAGATTTCTGGCATTCAGGTAGGAGAAGGACGAGTAGAGCACTCTGCTAGCAGCATGGGGTAGTCCAAGGAACCACTCAGCCTGCTTCCTCAACTTCAATTCAGAATCGAATAGACTAACATGGCCCCCACGGTTCCGGAAGAGTTTCCTATAGAGGCGGTCAGAGAACGTTCTACCGTCGGGGATTGCAATGTACGCTGATCCTGACTTCTTCAGAACACGCCCGACTTCCTGAAGGACTGCTTTCGGTTGAGCGCAATGCTCCAAGACATGACTCAGAATGACCGCGTCGAAAGACGAAGAGCGAAAAGGAAGTTGCTCTCCCAAGGCTTGCACTGAATTACCTTTGGTGCCCAGGTTTTCTTTACAAACATCCAGATGGATCGTAGCAAAAGAATAGTTCTCATGGGGGAAACTGCCGGCGCCAGCACCGAGATCGAGCACCAACGACTTGTTCGGGAGGGCGTCAAGTATTTCGTACATCGCCGATATGGGCTACAGAAGCCGTAACCTGACGAACACGGCAGAACAGTGGTTCATAATACAATGCTACTATGCATGAAACCGCGCACGGCGCTGTCTTGTCTCATCCCCCGCGCGCCGAATTCGTCTCATCGCCTTGTCATTGAGTGCAAAGTAGGGGCGGGTTTGACGCCGCCTTGGCCTCTGGCGAAGCCGGTCTCGCAGAGGTTGCACGGTGGAGGACTGCGGCGATCGGAATCGCTGTCCACCGCGTTACTCGAGGCCTAGCGACGCGGCGAGTGCCAGCAACCGGCGGAGTGCGGTTGCAAAGGAGTCCACCCTTCAATCCGCCGCAAGAAGTCCTCTGAACGCTACGGTCTCCGCCTCGTCGCCAACCAAACTCATCAGCTCGCGATCTTAACCCCTGGCAGTGCCGCAAGAATGGCGCGGGCCTTACCCACCAGATAACGTCTTTCTGCGGTGAGCGCTTCGTGAACGCCGCGCGCGGACAACCCCCTGCCAGCACCCCGTGAGCGAAAAGGTGCTCTACACGGTGCTGTTCGGTTTCCTGAACGCCCTGCAAAATGTGGGCGTCGGCGTCTGCGGCGCCGGGGGCGTCAAACCACTGGCCGGCCGCGGTTAGCCTTCAACCTTACAGCCTGACGAATTCGAAGCGCCGGTTCTCTGCCCGTCCCTGCGGGGTTTCGTTCGAGGCAGCCGGCTTCGATTGTCCCAGCCCCTCTGTGGTGAGACGGTCTGCGCTGATTCCGAATCGGCTCGCCAGGGCGCCATTTGCCCTCTGCCTCCCCCACCACCTCGCCGCCGGCCTTAAGCATGACCGCTACATTGTTGCCGTCGGGGAAGTAGACCAATTGCAGCCAGACCTCCGGTTCCCCCGGCTCCGGGCCAAACTCCCAACGCATGTCGCCCTGATCGACTTTCGGGTCGATAACGAACTCCTGTTCGAGCGTGAAGTTCTGCGGCCATTGGGCGATGTTGGGCGCCAGTCGCGTGTCGTCATTCACCCGCAGCCGCCCGGGCCGCTCCAGTGTGACGCTGGCCCCGCGCACCTTCCAGTGCGGCAGCGCCGCGCCTGGACGCATGTCCGTGAAATCGTCGTATAGCAACAGGCGCTCGCCGGGAACGAAGTCCCACTCCTGGGCAGATGCGCCGGCCGCCAGGCACAGGCAAGCCACAACCACCAACAGGCGCATTGCGGACCTCCTTATCTGAAAGAAGAGACCTGCCGGCGCCCGCTGTCAAGCGGCCGGTTGGCAGGTTGACGAAGCCCCACCAAGCGCCGAACGGCGAAGTTGGTTTGCCCAAAGCGTGAAGGGGCCCATATGCTGGAATCCGGGGCATTGCATGAAGATCGCTGACGGCGTACACGCATTGATGCAGGAGAAGGGCGGGCGAGTCCATGCCTTCCTGTTGGACGACGGGGAAGCGGTTACGCTCATTGATGCGCTGTTCGATACGGACGGCGCGCTGGTGCTGGACGAGCTCCGCGACATGGGCCGGACTGCGGCGGACCTGAAGCACATCATCATCACTCATGCCCACCGGTCTCATATCGGCAGCGTGGCGGCGCTGAAGCAATTGACCGGCGCGACGGTGTATGCCCATGAGCAGGAGGCTGAGATTCTCGCCGGCGTGAGGAAGGCGACGCGCGTATCGATCTGGCCGAAGCCGCCGCGAGAGGTTTACAAGCTGCAAGTGGGGTTGGCCCTTGGCCTCGGTAAGCACCCTCCGTGCCAGGCGGACCAGTCCATTCGCGAAGGCGAAAAGATCGGGCCGCTCTCGGTGATTCATACGCCCGGACACACGCCAGGATGCTTGTCATTCTGGTGGAAAGAGAGGCGCGCCCTATTCGTCGGCGACGCTGTCGTAACCTGGCCGAAGGTGGAAGCCGGGTGGGCCGGTCTCACGCTGGACATGAAGGAGAACATTCGCTCAGTGGGGAAACTGAGCGAAGTGGGCGACGTCGAAATCCTGGGCGTGGGACACGGACCGCCCATCCGGAACGAAGGCCTGGAAGTCCTCAAAAAGCTGCGTGAACAGAAGGCAGAATAAACCTTCTATAAGGTCCGCTTCACTGCTTCCACAACGGATTCGACTTCGGCCCGGTAAGCGGCCAGATTCTCCGGGGTGTCCGCTTCGAAGCGCAGCACCAGCACGGGCTGCGTGTTCGAGGCGCGTACCAGGCCCCAGCCGCGGTCGAATTGCAGCCGGACGCCGTCCACGCCGATCATGGGCCGGCGCCCCGTGAAGTGGGCCTTGACGCGTTCGACCACCTCGAATTTCAGGCCGTCGGGGCAATCCACGCGCAACTCCGGCGTCACTACCGGCACGGGCAGACCCTCGAGCTGCGCGCTCAGCGGTCGCCCGCTCTCCGCCACAATCTGCACCAGGCGGCAGGCTGCGTAGATGGCGTCGTCGTAGCCGTAGTAACCGTCGGCAAAGAACATGTGGCCGGACATTTCCCCGGCGAGTTCCGCATGTGCCTCCTTCATCTTGGCTTTGATGAGCGAGTGGCCGGTCTTATACATGACGGGGTTGCCGCCCAGCCGTTTGAGCTCGTCGTACATCACCTGCGAACATTTCACCTCGCCGATGAACGTGGAGCCCGGTTTCCGGGAGAGGATTTCCCGGCCAAAGATGAGCATCAGCATGTCACCCCAAATGACGTGCCCGCGCTCGTCGATCGCGCCGATCCGGTCGGTATCGCCGTCGAAGGCGACTCCAAAATCGGCGCCGTGCTCCGCTACGGCGCGTTTGAGATCCGACAAATTTTCTTCCAGCGTCGGATCGGGGTGGTGATGAGGGAAGCGCCCGTCCTGCTCGAAAAACATAGGGATGGAGTCGAGGTCGAACCGGGCGAGAAGACGTTCGAGCGTTGGTCCGGCAGCGCCGTTGCCCGCGTCAAACACCACCTTGATGCGGCGCGAAAATCGGAAACGGCCTGCCAGATCCTCCACGTATGGCGTGATGGCGTCGTACTCGGTGAGGCTGCCACTTCCTTCCGCGAAGCTTCCGGTTTCCAAAATCCGGCGCACTTCCTGGATTTGCTCTCCATAAATGGTGCCGTGGCCCAGCATGGTTTTGAAACCGTTGTACTCGGGCGGATTGTGGCTGCCGGTGATCATCACGCCGGCGCCGGCGCCCGTCTGCAGGACCGAATGGTACAGCACCGGTGTAGGCACCGGACCCAGATCCACGACATCGCAACCGGAGGCGCGCAAACCCTGGCTGAGGGCTTCGCGTAAGCGGGGTGAACTCAGCCGCACGTCACGGCCCAGGTTTACCCTGCAGGCGCCGTGGCTGAGGAGGTAGGTGCCCAAGGCCTGCCCTAGACCCTCCACGCCAGGGCTGGGCAGGTCACGGTCGGCGACGCCGCGGATATCGTATTCGCGAAAGATGGAAGGATGCAGCATGACAGGCAGTACCACTCCATCTTGCTACAGATTGTGGGCTTGCCTAGAATGACTCGAACGGCCCTGCGCGCTCTCGCGGTTGACCGGCCGTTCTTGTTTCTTGGAAGGAATTTTGCGAATGCTTAGCGGATTCAAGCAGTTCATTATGCGGGGCAACGTGATGGACCTCGCGGTGGGTGTCATCATCGGCGCAGCCTTCGGCGCCGTTGTGGATTCGCTCACGAAAGACATCATCAACCCTGTGATGGGGATGCTGGTAGGACAGCCGGATTTCTCCGGCGTCAAGGCAGGCAACATTCTCGTTGGCAATTTTGTCAACGCCATTATTAACTTCCTGATTAAGGCCGCAGGCCTTTATTTCCTGATCGTGGCGCCGTTCAATGCCATGATGAAGCGCTACGCGGCCGCACCGCCGCCTCCGGCTCCCGCTCCGCCCACACCCACAGAAACACTGTTGGGGGAGATTCGCGATCTACTGAAGAAGTAAGCGGCGTCGATTATTGCACCGGCTGGCGCTGATCCCAGTCCGGCGGACGCCGGTAAGGTGAGGAGAGGAATTGCCGCGCCTGTTTGGCGGCTTCCGAATTGGCCGCAATACCGATCGCGGACCGGTAGGCAGTCTTCGCCTCCTCGCGCCGCTCTGTCAGGTCGTAGCACTGCCCAAGGCGCAGCCATGCGGAGGCGCCGTTGTTGGGATCCAGTACCTTCACGTTGGCGGTAGCGATCCGCAGATTTTGGATGGCGGGCTCGAGCTCGTCGTACCAGAACAAAAGGGTGCCGCGGGCCAGGTCGATCCGTTCCACCGGGAGGTTTCGGAACCCGGGGGCGCCGGAGCGCTTCAATTGTTCGATTCGTTCCAGTGGGGCCATGGCCTTTGCCTTGTCGCCCAGGTCGGCGTACATCTGGGACAACTCGAAAAGGAAGAGGAAGTTGCGCGGGTAGCGGGCATGCAGGTCTTCCAGGATCGGGATGACGTCCCGGGGGCGCCGCTCGCGCCGGTAGACAACACCCAACAGGATGGCTGCGTCGTACTTGTTCAGCACGCCTTCGCGCGCCACGAGTTCGAGCGTGCGGATGCCTGCTTCCTTGTCGCCACGGAAACCGGCGAGGAAGCCCAGCATGCGGTAACCCCAGGGCAGTGAGCCCACCACATAGTCGTGGAATCCCTGTGTCATTCGCGCGTCGATGTTGGCGGGGTCTAATTCCGTCACCCGGTTGTGGAGTTTTCGGGCGGCGGTGATGTCCTTTAGGGCGTCCAGCCAGGCGCGCTTGACCAGAAACTGATAGGTACCACGGAAGCCCAGCGCCACACCCTTGCTGTAAAGAGCGCTTGCGTCACGCTGCTCTTTCTGAAGGCGGGCGTCCGCCAACTCGATGGCGCGCTCGATGGACGACTCGAATTGCTTTATCTCGTCGAGAGTAGGTTCCATGCGAGGCCGGCGGACGAAGGGGTTTTCTCCGGTCACCAACTGGCTCTCCAGTGCGCCGGCTCGGAACATGATGTGAAATAACACAGCCTGGGCGAGATGATTGTGGCGGTTGGGGTCGCCCGGGTTCTCTGCGACAGCTTGCCGGAAAGCTTGGATCGCTTCAGGGTATTCGACGTTATAGAAATGGTCGAAACCTTTCTCGACGAGCGGGGGTAATGAAGGCGAGGGCGCCAACAGCAGCAGAAATGCCAGACCGGTCACGCGTTGACTCCCAGCCTTTGGAGAGCCCAGCGGGCATGCTCCGCGACGCCTGCATCTTCATGACTGGCAAGGTTTTCCAAAGCGGCACGGTGGGCTGGGTCGCCACTGTTGCCAAGAGCGGTGGCAACGTTGCGAAGCCACCCGGTGTACTTTGCGCGCCAGATGGGAGTTTCGCGGAAGTGGCGGCGGAAGTCGGCGGGGGTCATTGCGGCCATGGCTTCCAGGTCGGGCAAAGCATGTACAGGTTGGAATGCAGGTTCGGCGGTCACCGGCGACCGCCGGTTCCAGGGGCAGACATCCTGGCAAATGTCACATCCGAACAGATGCGCGCCGGTCGCCTCGCGCGTTGTTTCGGGCGCCGGTCCCTTGGTTTCAATCGTGAGGGTGGAAATACAAAGGCGAGCGTCCATTTGCCAGGCTGGTCCAGGCGCGCCCGGACCGGGCACCAGTGCTCGGGTGGGACAGGCGTCGATGCATCGGCGGCAGGTGCCACAGCGGTCAGGAGCAGGGGTGCCGGGAGGTAAGTCCAATGAAATCAATATTTCGCCCAGGAAAAACCACGAGCCTTGAGGTTCATTGATCAAACAGGTGTTCTTGCCGATCCATCCCAAACCCGCCATCCGTGCGTAGGATCGTTCCAGAAGAGGAGCAGTGTCTACGCAGATGCGGGATTCGAACGGACCCCAGGACTGCTTTAGGTCCTCAAGCAGGCGATCCAGACCTTGTCGCACGACTTCGTGGTAGTCCGCCGCCCCCCAAGCGTAACGGGAGACATAGCCTTGGCCCTGGGATACGTCGACTACTTCTATATCGTTTGTTTTATATAATTTGCCGACGCAGAGGATAGATCGTGCAGTGGGGAGCAGGTTTTTCGGGTCAGCCCGAACGTCCGCACGATGGTCCGTCAGGTAGGCCATTGGCCCAGCCATTCCAGAGGACTGCCACCGGTCGTAGAAGTCGAAATCTGCGAGTGGCAGAGCTGGAGCGACGCCGGACAATTCAAACCCGAGCCGGCGGGCTGCCGCGTGGAATTCCTCGACCCTCAGTTGTGCGCCCAGCGCAGCCTCCGTTCCTTATCGTATCCTGGCATGGAATTCGCCTCCCAACGTACACTCAAACGTTGGGTTTACCTAGGGTTGTAGGGATTTGGGTTCGTTCCTGCGAAAGTCCGGCGGGCCCGGATTCACCTCCGTTTAACCCGAGATATCCCCATCCGGGGGCGAATGCCTACCGTTCGATGGCAAGGCGTAGCACACCCTTTGATGCCGGCATAGAATCTGTCAAGGTGAGAAACCTCCCTCACACCGATAGGAGTCCAGAGAAAATAAATATGCACAAGCCGATCAAGTATGTGGAGAAAGCCCTGTCCGTGGCTGCCAACGCGGCGTGGCAGGTGTTCGACACTCTCAACCAGATCAGCCCCAACCCTGGCTTCACGCCGAAGTGGTCCGACAAGCCGCTGCTGAAGTCCTACGAAAAGATGAAGCCGAAGCTGGGGTGGCCGCGCACCACGGACTCCCTGTGTCCGAAATGTATTCCCGAGGTTCGCAAGGAGATTCTCGAGGGACGCAAGGATGTGAGCGTCCTCATCAATGAGAAGCCGGGCGAGATCAAGGCCCAGATCATTGAAAAAGACGGCAAGATTGTGATGGTGAAGGAGTGCCCGGTGCACGGACGTTTTGAAGACGTCATGGCGATCGATCCGGCCTTCTTCAAGCATCTCGAAGACGTGTTTCCTGGGCGCGACATCCGGGCGCATAACGACAAGGACCTGCACAAGCACGGGTCTTCGACTATCACCCATGGGCGCGGATCGGTGTTGACCATCGACCTGACGAACCGCTGCAACATGATGTGCGATCCCTGCTTCATGGACGCCAACCAGGTTGGCTTCGTCCATGAGTTGACCTGGGACGACATCAAGACCATGCTGGACAACGCCCTGAAAATCAAGCCGCGCCGGCAAATGTCGGTGCAGTTTTCGGGCGGCGAGCCGACGCTGTCGCCGTACTTCCTGGACGCGGTCCGTTACTGCAAGAAAGTGGGCTACAACTCGGTGCAGGCGGCCACCAACGGCATCGAGTTCGCAAAGTCCAAGGAATATTCCCGGCAGGCTGCTGAAGCGGGCTTGCGCTACGCGTATCTGCAGTTTGACGGCATTGGAAACGCGGCAAACTCCCACCGTGCGGTGGGCAACCTGTTCGACGTGAAGTTGCGTGCAATCGAGAACCTGCACTCGGCTGGCGTGGACATCGTGCCCGTCATCACGATCGTGAACGGGATCAACAACGAGCAGGTGGGGCGTGTTGTCCAGTTCGCCCTGGACAACCCGAAAAAGATCAGCTTCCTGAGTTTCCAGCCGGTTTCGTTTACTGGCCGCGACGAGGCGGTGACCGACGAACGGCGGCAGGCGCAGCGGTATACGCTTTCCCATCTGGCGCACGACGTGAAGAACCAGACGGGTCTGGGCGAACCGGTGCGTGACTGGTATCCGATCAGCTTCATGAGCACCTTCTCGGACTGGGCGGACCTGGTGCACGGGCCGCAGGCCGAATGGGGCCAGTTGAGCTGCGGCTGCCATCCGAACTGCGGCGTCGGCATGGCCGTGATGATCGACAAAGAGACGAAAGAAGCCGTGCCGGTCACCGCGTTTTTGAATGGCGACCGCCTGGCCCGCGACATCGCCCGCATCAATGACGCGGCGCGCGGCCGGTTCCTTACCGTGACGGGCATGGCGCTGGCGCTGATGCGGAACTACAATGCCTTCGCGGCGCCGACGCACTTCCGGCTGCTCGACTTGCTGCAAAAGTTCGATAAGACCTTCGGCGCCACCGGACGCAAGTACGGCAGCGTTGGCAAGGACCGCACAATTCAGGACGTCGAGCAGCGCCGCAAGGACCGCTGGAACTTCCTGTTTATCGCGGGGATGTGGTTCCAGGATCTGTTCAACTACGACTTCCGCCGGACCGAGCAGTGCATCATTCCTTACGCCACGCAGGAAGGTGAGATCAGCTTCTGCGCCTATAACACCGGCGTGGGTTGGCGCAACATCGTCGAGAAGGTGCACAT
>CAYWQS010000008.1:0-152945 GCA_964460395.1 uncultured Solibacteraceae bacterium
CGATTTGAAAGAGATCTGTTGCGCGGCGAGGTGGGTTTTTCAGCAGCCTGCTAGCTTGCTCGTGGGCACGAAGTCGGCTGAGTAGGCAAAGATCTGCCCTGCATCATAGTTGCCTTGAGCGCCCCAATTGTTATTCGGATCATCTGTTCCCTGCCGGCTAGGCAATACGCCCTGCACGTAGTTCGGATTCCAGGTCCAGGACCCAGCCAGGCGGAGCTTGGTGAACGGCATGTAGTCCAGCTTGTTGGTCAGGAAGTGGGTGACACTCTTCTGGCTGAAGTCCCTGACCTTGCCATCGACGTTGAACTTTATGCTGCGGTCAGTGTTTGTATGAACTGGCGCGTAGCCCGTGAAGAAAAACAACTTATTCCGGAGAATTGGGCCCGCCAGATTAACCACAGGATTCCACGTGGTGAAATTGTCCGCCGGGTTGCGGAAGTAGGCTGCCCGGGTCTCATCGTTGGGATCCAGGGTTTGCAGGGAGTCCCTCGGGCGGCCCTGCATCTCATCATTGTTGAAGTAAAAGCCCGCCATGCCATGGAAATCGTTGGTGCCGCTGCGGACAACGGCGCTGATGACGCCGCCCATTGCGCCGCCATATTGGGCTTCCATGACGCCGTTCTTGATCTGGGTCTGCTGCACCATCTCGATCGGGATACGGTTCTTGTCACTCAGTACACCGGTCTGGATGTTAGTGACTTCCATACCGTCGATATAGAACGTGTTTTCGGAGCCGGATGCTCCGTCCACCTGCATGCCACCACTCTTGCCCTCAGGACGCACACCTGGTGCGATGGCCGCCAAGTCATAGAAACTGCGCCCTTTGGGCAGAATGTCGAAGAAGGTGCGGTCTACGTTGACAGCCGAGGCGCTCGAGGTGGTGTCCACCATAACTGCGTCGGCGGCCACGACGACACTCTCACTCACCTGGCCGACCTCGAGCCGGAATTCCACGCGCGTGGATCGGCCAATGGCTACTGGCACTTCGTTCTTGCGGGTCGTGGCAAAGCCTGCTGCCGAGGCGCTGAGGTTATAAGTGCCGGGGGCCAACTGTGGGACCAGGAACAGTCCCGAAGCGTCGGTGTTGACAATAATGGGTGTCGCCAACTGGCCCGATGTCACTTCAACCCTTGCGTTCGGCACCGCGGATCCACTCGGATCCACGACGCTACCGCGAATTGAACCGGTCACTTCCTGGGCGAACAGGGCGCCGCCCAGAAGCAGAAACCCCAACAGTAAGGCCGAAACGGCTCGGCCCATAGGACTGAATCGTAAAGCAGTCACGGGTGACCTCCTACAAAGAAATTGGGTGTGAAACGATGGGCTGATTCCGGCAGACCTTTACGGGCGGGTCTCCCGCCAGACGAGGGCGGACCTAGGTCAGGTGCCCGGCGGGACGCCGATCCGCCTGTCCAGGCAGCAAACCAGTGAATCGCATCGTAATAACGGAAATAAGGCCGAACTTCGAATTGAGCGCATACGCAAGGCACGGCATGTTCCGCCGCCTGCGGGGCGTCCGTTCCCCGTTCCGAAAATGCTGGTTGGCAAAGGAGGTGATTGGTACTCAGGACGTGGGGTTGTGCCGCTGAAAAAACGTCACCTGCCTGGACTCGACAGCCGAATTCCGGCTGTGGCCCTTCGTTGGCGCCCGCTGAAGCAATCACGAAAAGATCTCCAGGTATGCTCCGTTCGCCGGAGAATACCTCTCTCTGATGACACAAGAGTAACACCACTGCGGCTAATTGGGTCAACCGCAATTCTAGAAAAACTAATGAAGTTACTGGAGATTAATGGGGAAAATAATCCGACGATAATATCAATGGATTTATGTACAATGAATGTACGTTAACGGATCAACGGATCGTAACGTATGAAAGCCTGATCAAGTGAATGCTTCCAGCTAGCGAATAAAGGGCGAATCTGGGGCTGCGGGAATCTGCCGGACTGGGCTAGCGAATTGAGCGAAACGTGACAGCCTGCAGGTCGCCGGTCTTCCGGTCGGAGAGTTGCTCCACCGATTCGATTTCCCCTCGGAAGAAGTAAGGCTGGATCTCCTCTTGGGGTGGCATCTTCTGGAAGGAATAGAAGAGCCGGACAGGTTGTTTCTGCAGCTGGCTGGTCGTAATAAACGCGACCAAGGCGTGTTCCATGGAATGGTAGCCGTTCTTCCAGGGCCAGGCTTTCGGCATGTCGTCCGGTGGTGGAAGGTGAGTCATGCCGTCGACGTTGGACCACACTTCTCCGGCCGGCCGGTCAACGAAGCGGGCGAACCAATAATCGTAGGTGGAAGGCAGGTAGATTGCGGCTTCAGGGCGCTCTAAGGCCATCGTGGCCGCGAACTGGTCAAGTTCACAATAAATCCACCAACTCTTGTTGAGGTCCAGCGTGCCGCCTGGCCCGAGTCCACTCATCCATGAGCCAGACTCAGGGTGGTACGCGCGGCCGAGCACCCGCAGTCCGTTTTCGGCAGCCCAGGATTCCATGGCTTTGTCGCCGTTGATACGGGCGGCGAAGCGGGTCATCCAGAACGCCTTAATGGTGTGTCCGAAATCAGTTCCGTTCTTTGTCAGGTCGAGGTCTTCGGGCCGGTTCGCCTGCAGGAACATTAAGTTCTCGCTCTCCGAGTAAAAGCGGGTCCGCATGACATCGGACAACCAGGCGAGGTTTCCTTTCCACTCTGACCTGAACGGTTCCGGCAGGATGGGTGTCAGGAGAACCATATAGGCGTTCATCTGGTCGAGGGTAGCCACCAGGCGGTACTGAGCGGCTGGTTCGGTTGGAGTGTCTTCCAGGGTCCACTGGAGCACACCCGTTTCGTAGTTGAAGTAGCGGCCGAGAATATGATCGCGTACAGAGAGAATTTCGGGCAGGACCTCCGGGTCGCGCGTGAGGTAATAATAAAACCCCAAGCCCAGCAGGCCATAGGCAAGTTCTTGGGGGTTGCGCAGTTCCATGCGGGGGCCCCAGGCACCGGTGGTCAAATTCTGCTGCGTAAACATGCCTCCGCGTTGGCGGTCGATCATGGTCCGGCGCAATTCCTGAACGCCAGCCTTCATCACGTCCAGATACCACGGGTCGCCGGTGACATGGAAGGCGGCGCCGTAGGCATAAATCTGCCGGGATTGCGGGACAAGATAGCGCATAGGCTGGCGCAGCCAGGCGTTGCGGGCCACCTCCGCACAGGGATTGCGGAAGTCCACCGCCGTGGCATCGTTGCAGAGGGTGGAGGGAAAGACGCCTACAGGGTTACCTTGTGCAGCGGGTGAACGCCAAAACGGCATCAACTCGTGCGCCAAGTGGCCGTACCAAATCGCGGGGGAGGGCAGGGACTCGATGGCCTGCTGAGGCGGAACAGAGGGTGGCTGTGCGGCCAGCGCAACGGCAGTCAGGCAGACGAGAGCCAAGCGGGCAAATCGCCGGGCGGGTGGGCGAAGAGAGGTTCTCACGGCTGAGGTCATGATATCAAGATCCGGACTAGTAGGTCCGATATGATGTTGATTTGGCAGCCTGTTATATATTGGCAGCGGCGAAGGAGTTTTGAGATGGAACGACGTCATTTTTTGTTGCGTTCGATGGCGGCAGCTCCGCTAAGCGCACATGCTCTGGCAAGCGCGAACGATACGGTGCGCGTGGCCGTGGTTGGCTTGCGGGGGCAGGGCAACTCGCACATCAAGTCGTATCTTGGGATGAAAAACGTAGAGATTGTGGCCCTCTGCGACGTCGACGAATCCGTGCTCAACCGGCGGCTGGATGAGGTAGAGAAAGCGAGCGGCAAGCGTCCAAAAGGTGTGTGGGACTACCGGCGTCTGTTGGAAGACTCCAGCATTGATGCGGTGTCGATTGCCACGCCGAATCACAGCCATACGCTCCAAACGATCTGGGCTTGCCAGGCGGGCAAGCACGTGTACATCGAGAAGCCCTGTTCGCATAACGTTTTCGAGTCGCGGCAGATTGTGGCTGCCGCACGCAAGTACAACCGCCTGGTGCAGCACGGTACGAACTCCCGGTCGACGGAAGGACTGAACGAAGCGGTGCAGCAATTACGCGACGGGTTGATCGGCGATGTGTACATGGCGCGCGGCCTCTGTTTCAAGTGGCGCGACACTATCAAAAAGACGCCGGTAGAACCGGTACCGGACGGAGTCCACTACGACGAATGGCTGGGCCCGGCGCCCAAGACGGCGTTCACCAGGAACCGGTTCCACTATAACTGGCACTGGTTTTGGGATTACGGCAACGGCGATTTTGGAAACCAGGGAATTCACGAGGTGGACATCTGCCGTTGGGGTCTGGGCGTCAAGCTGCCTGTGAAAGTAAGCGCCATCGGTGGCAAAGTGATGTTCGATGACGACCAGGAAACGCCCAACGTACTCACTTGCACGTACGAGTTCGACGACCAAGGGAAGACCAAACTCATGGTGTTTGAGGTCCGCCACTGGATGAGCAACCATGAGGCGGGCATCGGAGAGGGCAAGGGCTCCAACACTGTGGGCAACATCTTCTATGGGTCGAAAGGTTACATGGCTATCGATGGCTACGCCACCTACAAGACATTCCTGGGGCGCGATGCCCAACCCGGACCTGCCAAGAGCGCGGGCGGCAGTAACTGGGTCAACTTCATCAACGCGTTGCGCAGCGGCAAGCGGCAGGAACTCAACGCGGAGATCGAAGAGGGTGCTCTTTCAAGCACGTTGATGCACCTGGCGAACATTTCTTACCGCGTGGGCCGGACGTTGCATGTCGATGCCGCCACTGGGGATTTGAAGAATGATCCTGAGGCGATGAAGTTGTTCTCGCGGAGTTACCGAAAGCCGTACGAAGTCCCCATGAACGTTTAGCAGAAATTACGTTTTTCCACCCTGGCTCAGCAGAGAAAAATCCCTCACCGGGCGGAAATTCTTACAGAATGGTTTCCGCCCGGTTCGGTTAAGTGACTGGATTCCTGGCACTATAACCTTTGGCAAGCCCCGTGCCTGTGAGAGGGCAGGAGGTTCCAACCAGATGACAATGAAACTTCTGTTGATGACCCTTGCCCTCACAGGCTTCGCCGTGGCCAACGACTTACGGGTGACTGACCCCGCGGTGGCCGTGGCCTCTTCGGAGGATGTTAAAGAATTCAAAGGCAAAATCCTTGCCGTCGACAGGGACGCCAGCACGATCCGCCTTGAGGGATACGGTGCGGACATAGTGCTCACCGACAAAACGCGGTTTGGTGCTGGCGTGTCGATGGAAGAATTGAAGCCCGGCCTCACAGTCAAAATCACTGTGGTGGCCAGACCGGACGGAAAGTTGGAGGCTCAACTGGTGGAAGCGGCGGTGTAGGCTCTATTGCCTGCGATCTGCCGTGAACGTTCCGGCGTACTGCTGAAACTCCCACTGGCCTTTGAGCTTGCCCTCGGCGAGGGAGCCTTTCAATTTCAGGATGCCCTCGCCTGCTTCTTCACTGACCAGGCGGAACGCCAAGTCTAATTTGCCGTCTAAATAGGTGCCGGCAACTTCGGCATTGCCCCACTTTCCGGTAACCTTGCCATCCGACACTTGAAATTCGGCGGGCGCCTCGCGTGGGCCTCCGTCAGTCTCCAAGACAAAGTGCCACTTGCCGGCAACCGTGTCGTTTTGGGCAGATGCCAGCACTCCGCCGGTGGAAAGAACGGCTGCCAGCAGCAGGCATGTCATAGAGAAAATTTTCATTGGATTCTCCTGGCGTGGTTATTTTTGTTTGAGCAGGGTAGCTCCAGCCGGGGTTTTGGGCTCGTAGGGCGGAAACGGATACTCATCTGGCGTCACCTTGACGTCCGTGGTGAACTTCCAATGCGAACCACCGGGCGTCGGGTAAGTCAACTCGATGAAGTATGCTGTAAAGCCGTTTCCGGGCCGGGGTGGGCGCCCCGCGTAGACACCTGGCGCTTTTTCGACAAGCGTTTCAGAGCGGTAGGCCGGGCCGATTTTCTCCAGCCGGAAATCGCGCGCGTCGGGGTTGGTGGCGGACCAGAGTTTCACCGCGGAAGGCTTGTCTTTCGTCCTGACTTCTATGGTTCCATCGGTGGCGATGGTCCAAGTGAATTCCGGTCTTTTCCAATTGCGCAAGATGGATTCGTAATACACGGCCAAGCTTTCGCCCGCATCAGACCGCCGCGTCACGCCATGGTCCGTGTTGGGCACATAGCGCAAATACTTCTCACCCTTTAGTTCCTTGAAGTAGAACTGGGAACTGTCAGGGACAAAGAACTGGTCACCAGTGGAGTTGACGATATATTTGGGCAAAGTCAGCCGGTCGCGGTACTCGTATGGTTCTTCGATGCGCATCAAATTCCGGTACTGCTGAGTATTCTGCCAGTCCATGATGCCCGCCTCGACATAATCGCCGACAGCTGGCGCCCAGAAGCCGTAAACCCGCCAGTGGTGCTGAAAGGAGCGTTCAATGTTCAGCATGTCGATCACGACGGGCATAATCGCCACCACGCGCTTGTCAACGGCGGCTGTGGTCCACGTGGTCCAGCCGCGCTTGGAGCCGCCGGTAACGACAAATCGCTCCACTTTGGCGCCGCCGCCGTCTGGGGTGGAGCAGAAGGATTGCACGGCGTCCATCGCGCGGACGGCTGCTTTCGTCATGGGGAGGCGCAGGGGCCACTTCTCGTCCCCGGTGCGCAAGTATTTATCCCAGGTGTAGGCGATAAAGGAGTCTTCTGAGCGGCGCCGCGTCTCCCCGGCGAGTGTGACAGGTTGATTTGGCACCATACGCAGCTCCGCGACGACGGAATTGCTCTTCCGGGCGATGGCAGCCGCGAATTCATCAGCCTTGTCTGGCGGCTTTGAGCCGTTGTTACCCCCGGTAATAATCAGCAGAGCCGTAGAAAACTCCACCCTGTCGGGCCGGTAGATGGAGAGCCAGTGCTTCCAAAGCGGACGGTCGATTTCCTTTTCCGTAAGGAACCGTTGGGAGGTGAGTTCCAGCACCTGCACGGTGACATCCTGTGTCTTCAATTGGGACACGGGTTGAAACTGAAAAGCCGGATCCGGCTGCCGGACGTAACGGTCCAACGCCGTTTCATTTCTCGAACTCTGTGCCACAAGCAACGGCAAGCTGAGCGCGCATGACAAAACCGTGAAACGCCAATGCATATCTTGAACCTCTCATTTCACCACAGGGCGGCTGCATTGCGGCGGCTGCCTGGAGGCGGCTTATACTGAGGACCGGGAGTGCCCTCATGCAGAATCCCCTGGCTTACCTTGGTGAGGCCCTGGACGGGCTAAGGCAGTCTGGATCCTACTTCCGCTTGCGGGAGTTGGAGAGCGCCTGTGAACCGGTTTGCCGGGTGGACGGCCGGGAGGTGATCAACCTTGCTTCCAATAACTATTTGGGTTTGGCCAATCATCCGAAATTGAAAGAGGCCGCCCTCGAGGCCGTACGGCGTTTTGGTGTGGGTTCCGGTGCGGTGAGAACCATCACTGGCACCATGGCCATGCACATGGAGCTGGAGCGCCGCATTGCTGAGTTTAAGCACACAGAGGCGGCGGTAGTTTTTCAGAGCGGGTTTACGGCCAACGCGGGCACGGTGAGCTCAATCCTTACTCCTGAGGACCACATTGTCTCCGATGAGTTGAACCACGCATCGATCATTGACGGGTGCCGGCTCTCGCGGGCGAAGATCCACGTTTTCCGGCATCGCGATGCAGCTCACGCTGAGGAGATCCTTGCCGGTCTGGACGATGTAACAGGCCGAAAGCTTTTGATTACGGACGGTGTTTTCTCCATGGATGGCGACATCGGGCCGCTGCCCGCACTTGTGGAGGTCGCCGAGCGGCACGGAGCCATCATGATGGTGGACGACGCACATTCCTCGGGCGTCCTGGGCCGCAACGGGCGCGGGACGGTGGACCACTTTGGGCTGCATGGCCGCGTGCAGGTCCAGGTGGGCACTTTGTCCAAGGCAATCGGCGCCCTGGGGGGATACGTATGCGGTAGCAAGGATCTAATCGAATACCTCTACCATCGGGCGAGGCCATTTCTGTTCTCGACATCGCATCCACCCGCGGTCACTGCGGCCTGCCTGGCTGCGTTCGCCCTTTTGGAAGAGGAACCGGAACGGGTGGCGAGGCTGTGGAGCAACACGGAGTATTACAAGCGCCTGCTCCGCGAGGCAGGATTTGACACTGGAGTAAGTGAAACGCCAATTACGCCAATCCTGTGCGGCGAGACGAGGGTGGCGATGGATTTCTCGCAGGCGTTATTTGAGGCGGGGCTTTGGGCCACGGGCATTGGGTTCCCCACGGTGCCGAAAGGGAAAGCGCGGGTGAGGACAATCGTTACTTCGGAGCATACTGAGGCCCAATTACAGCAGTCAGTTGAGATTTTGTCGCGGGTTGGGCGGCGTCTCGGTATTCTCTCTGCCCAGAGCGCTTAGCGCACCCCCGCCGCGCGTATGATGGTTGCCATGATTGCGCGCCGCGCGTTTTTGGCCCAAGCCGCCACTTTGCCGGGGCTCCCTTTGGCCTTGGCGTCAACCGTGAGGGGAGAGCTTCCGTTCCGGCAGATCCATTTGGATTTCCACACCAGCGAATTGATTCCTGATGTTGGTGCGGATTTCGATGCCAAGGAGTTCGCCTCCACCCTGGCCAAGGCGCGCGTCAATTCCATCAACGTCTTCGCCAAGTGCCACCACGGTTACGCATACTACGACACCAAAATCGCTGTCCGGCATCCTGCCTTGAAGATCGATTTGCTGGGTGAAATGATCCGGGGCTGCCGGGCAGAAGGAATCGAGGTTCTCTACTATTACTCGCTGGTCTGGGACGTGCTGCAGGCACGCACACATCCGGAATGGCGGATGAGGACCGCGGGAGGCGCGGTGATTGGGGGACAGCCCGGCGCCGCCTGGCCCTGGCTGTGCATGAACAGTCCCTATCTCGACCATGTGGTGAAGGAAAACGAAGAGATCCTCCAGAAGTATGGCGTGGCCGGAGCTTGGTTTGACATCTTGAAGCAGCCGCCGGAGGGATGTTTCTGCCGCTGGTGTGTGGAAGAGCGCAAGCGTCTGGGTTTGTCTGATTCGCCAGCGGATATCTACAAGCACAACAAACTCGTGGCGAAGCGGGTAGAAGAACGGCTGAATCAAGCTGTCCACAAGCGGTTTCCGAACGGCCTGACCTTCTACAACAGCCGGCTGGTGGTGGGCGTGCGAGACGAGCTCGACTATTACAGCCATATCGAGATCGAATCCTTGCCAACGGGTGGATGGGGCTACACACACTTCCAGCAGCGTGTGCGGTATATGCGTACCCTCGGCAAAGACATGGTGGGCATGACCGGCCGGTTTCACAAATCGTGGGGCGACTTCGGGGGACTGAAGAACCAGGCGGCGCTCGACTTCGAGTGTTTGAATTTCGTTGCCAATGGGGCGAAGTGTTGCGTCGGGGACCAGTTACACCCGCGCGGCAAACTCGACCCATCCACCTACGACCGAATTGGGCGTACGTACCGGCGAATTGAGGCTCTTGAGCCGTGGGCCCGAGGGACTCGCGCGGTGGCTGATGTTGGTGTCGTCTCCACGGCAATCTTTTCGCCTGAGTCCACGCAGAAAATCACCGCGTCAGACCAGGGCTTCACCAACATGCTGGTGGAGTTGCATCAGCAATTTAACGTGATCGACTTGGACGAAGACTTCGCGCGCTACCAAGTAATCATCCTGCCGGATGAGATCCAACCCTCCGCTCGCCTATTTGCAAAGCTCGATGCATATGTCGCCGGCGGGGGTTGGGTGATCGCGTCGCACGAAAGCGCACGTGGATGGGGCGGCCTAGGCGTAGAGGTGCTTGGTCCTTCCAAGTTCCGGGATGAGTTCCTGCTGCCCGAGGCGGGCGCCTTCCCCACGCTGGCCGACAATGCTTACTTTCTCTACCAGCGAGGCCTGGCGATCCGTGCTCTGGATGGCACGCAGACTATGGCCTGCTATGGCCATCCTTACTTTGACCGCGACGATGAGAAGTTCAGCAGCCATAAGCAAACTCCCCTCGGCCAGCGGACCCGCGAACCACTGATTACGCGGCGAGGGCGCGCCGTTTATATCGCCAACCCGATTTTCCGCAGCTACGCGGCCGATGGGGTGGGCGCCTATAAGACCATCGCGGGCGATCTGCTGCGGCAGATCTTAAAGCGGCCAGCAATTCGGGCGCCCGGATTGCCGTCCACCGCCCAGATTACGGTGCTGGAACAGCCTTCGGAGAAACGTTGGATCGTGCATTTGTTGCACTATCCGATGACACGACGGGCCCCTGACATCGACATCATTGAGGAGCCAGGAGTCCTCGCAGATCAGCGAATTGAAATACGGTTGCCGTCCGCCCCGCGAAGGGTGATGCTGGTTCCACAGGGGCAACTGTTGCAATTCCAACACCAGGATGGTTACGTTGCTGTGCAACTGGACCGCGTGACAGGACATCAGGCGATTTGCTTTGAATAGAGGAATGCCATTGGAGAAGGCAACCCAATACTTTGACGCCGTCATGGGCTTATTGAGCCGTCTGCGGGAGACACAGTTGGAAAATCTCGACCGGGCAGCGGAAATCTGCGCCGGTTCTATTGCCCGCGGAGGGCTTGTTTTTCTCTTCGGCAACGGGCACTCGCGCATGATGTGCGAGGAAATGACACCGCGTCAGGGCTGTTACGTCGGGTGGGTTGCATTAGTGGAATTGGCGCTTTCGAATCATGCGAATATCGTTGGCGCAAACGGACTACGCGCTCCGCTCCATCTCGAGAAATACGAAGGGTACGCGGAAGAGATTCTGAAAGGGTTTCATTTCGGCCCGCATGACGCAATGGTTGTGATCTCCACGAGCGGCATCCGGCCTGTGGTGGTGGAAATGGCCATGGGGGCTAAGAAGCGGAGCCTGCCCGTAATCGGCATTTGCTCCCGCACGCATTGTGAGCAAACCGCAGCCGCACATAGTTCAGGCAAGAAACTGATTGATGCCGCGGATGTTGTCATCGACAATATGTGCCCGGTAGGAGATTGCGTGTTGGAACTGCCGGGCATGGAGTGGCGCACCGGTCCGGCTTCTACGGTAACCGGTGCGATGATCATCAACATGCTGCGGTGCGAAGTGGCCGACCGGTTACTGGCGCGGGGGATCACGCCCGTGTTGTTGCCCAGCCATCAACTGCCAGGAAACACCCAGGCGGCTGATCAATTGGAGGCGTTCTACGAAGGCTACCGCAAGAGCCTCAGGCACTTGTACGAATAGGAGGGGGCAGGATAGTGGTTCGCATAGGAATGCTTGGGTCCGGTTTCGTGGCCGGGTTCTATATGCAGGGCTTAGCCAATGTCAATGGCCATGAAGTGGTGCTGAACTATTCGCGCGACGCGGCCAGCGCGAGGAGATTTGCCAAGCGGTGGGGCATTGCTGAGAGCACAAATTCGCTGGAAAAAGCCACGGATCGCGACGACATTGATCTGTTCGTCATCGCCCTGCCCAACGAGGCGCATCTGCCCGTGTCCCTGCTGCTGGCCGGAAAGCGGCGCCACCAGGTGTGTACTAAACCGCTGGCCCGCAACCGGGCGGAAGCCAGGCAGATGCTGGTGGCCGCGCGCAAGTCTGGCTGCCTGCACGGTTACGCGGAGACAGAGGTGTTCTCTCCCTGCGTGGTCAAAGCGAAGGAGACTATCGACGCCGGAGGTATCGGGCGTGTTTTGTGGGTTCGCAGCAGAGAGTCACACAGCGGACCTCACAGCCCGCATTTCTGGGATGTGACGAAAACGGGGGGCGGCGCCATGAATGACCTTGCCTGCCATACCATTGAAGCCGCGCGGTACTTCTTCGGGAAAGAGCAGAGGATTGTCGAAGTCATGGCTTGGGGGGCGACGCTTGTTCATCACCAAAAGACGCGCGGTGAAGACAACGCATTGCTCTTGCTGAAGTTCGACGGCGGCGGAATCGCACACTGTGAACTGTCCTGGACTTGCAAGGGGGGCCTGGATCTGAGAAATGAAATCCACGGCAGTGAAGGCTCCATCTTTACGGACGTGACACGTGGCACCCCAGTGACCTCGTTCACTTCGAAGTCGGCTGGCTATGTGATCGAGAAAGCTGACATCGACTTCGGATGGACCCGTCCCCTGCCCGAAGAGGCGTTCCAGTATGGATACCAGGCTGAAATGCGGCACTTTGTGGAGTGCGTGAGGGACGGGGTGACTCCGCGGGAAACCTATGAGGATGGGTATATCGTAAACTGCGTCCTCGATTCGGGTTACGAGTCGATGCGCAAGAATCGCTGGGTGCGTGTGAAATACTAGCCCGGAGGCGCATGGATCTCACTGGCCAAGTTTGGCTGATTACGGGCTCAACCGGAATTGGCGCGGCTACGGCGTTGCGGGCGGCCACGCTTGGCGCCAAGGTATTCGTCTGCGGCCTGGAAGAATCTTCCTGCGCCGAGGTCTCAGAAATCACCGGGGGAAAGTGGTTGGCGGGTGATCTCTCCGAGGCGGTTGTCGCGGAGAAGGCCGTGGCGCACTGTCTGGCTGAACTGGGGCCCATCGACGCTTTGTTTAACGTTGCTGGCGGTAGCGGCAGGCGCTTTGGCGACGGCCCTCTGCATCTGATTACCGATGAGGGGTGGCTGCGGACCTTTCAGCAGAACCTCGACACCATGTTTTACGTGTCGCGCGCCGTGTTGCGGCGGATGGTGCCCCGGCGCCGGGGAGCCATTTTGAACATGAGTTCCGTCACCGCCTATGCCCCGGAACCCAAGAACTTCGCCACTCATGCCTACGCGGCGGCCAAGGGTGCGGCGATCGCCATGACAAAAACCATGGCATCTTACTACGCACCGCACGGCATCCGCGTGAACGCAATCGCGCCGGGCTTGGTTCGCACGCCGATGAGCCTGCGGGCTCAGACGGACGAGCGGATTCTGCAGCAGATGAAAACCAAGCAGCCGCTGGCCGGCACCTTGCTTGACCCGGAGGATGTCGCGGCCGCGGCCATTTTCCTTCTCAGTGATGAAGCCCGCCACATTACGGGTCAAGTGCTGGGAGTCGATGCTGGCTGGGCTGTCAGTTGAAAGCGAGGCTCACATGCAACCACGTCCGCTGCGAACCACGGTGATTGGCAGCTACCCGTTTCCTGGCTGGCTCGAATTCTGCGCGGGGAGGCTGGACGCCTTTGGGCCTGCAGATGTTAAAGAAATGCAGGATGACGCCGTAATTGCGGCTATTCACGATCAAGTACAGGCCGGGCTTGACGTCATAACGGATGGAGAACAGACACGGCTGGATTTTAACCTGAGTTTTTACGGATACATCGAAGGCTTAGCAGCGGAGACTGCCGAGACGCGGCGTTGGGGCCCGCCTGCCCACGACCAACGAGGGAAGTATCGGGTAGTGAAGCCGCTTTCCGCGCCCCGCGGGTTGGGGGCGGTGGAGGAGTTCCTCCGCTTGAAGCGGTTGGCTCCAACTGGACCGGTCCTGAAAGCCAGTGTGCCGGGCCCCTATACGTTGAGTGGCCGCCTGTTGCCCGGTGACATCTACGAGGACCGTTGGGCAGTGACGGAGGCCCTACTACCCCTGGTAAACGCGGAGTTGGAACGCCTGGTTGAGGCGGGTTGTACAGAAATCACCGTAGATGAGCCGTCCATGAGTTGTTACGCCCACCGGGAGGACCCCTATCACTTTGTGGACGTATTTAACCGGACCGTGGCACCGGTTGTCGGGCGCTGCCGCCTTTCCACGCACCTCTGTTTTGGCAATTACAAGGCCCGGGCCATTGGGCCCCGGCGCTATGAGCCCATGTTTCCGGCCTTTCTCCAATTCGACGTAGAAGAGATCCACCTGGAGATGGCCAGCCGCGAGATGAGCGAACTGGAACTGATTGAATCGGTTGCCAAGATACGCGATGTATCTGTCGGCATTATCGATGTGAAGAGCTACTACGTCGAAACCCCTGAGGAGGTGGCGGCCAGGGTCCGCCGGTGCCTGCGTTTTGCGCCGCCGGAGCGTTTGAGTTTTGCACCGGACTGCGGACTCAGCCAGACCGCGCGTTGGGCAGCCCGGCAGAAACTGGCCAACCTTACGGCCGGCGTGCATATCGTGCGGAAGGAGCTTGGTTGCGAATGAAAAAGCCTTTCCTGCAGGACGAAGCCTTCCTGGCTGACGTCGCCGCCCACCAGGACGGTCCATCTCTTTGGTGGCTTGGGCAGAGTGGTTGGCTGATCATGTACGCGGGTCAAGGCGTCTGCATTGATCCCTACCTTTCCGACTCACTGACCGAGAAGTACAGCGGCACCAGCAAACCGCACGTCCGGATCACGGAACGGGTGGTGGATCCAGGAAAACTCCGCGGAATCGTCGCTGCCACGTCCAGCCACAACCACACAGATCATCTGGATGCGGCCACTCTTCTGCCCCTAAAGCGGGCGAACCCGGATCTCGAGCTTGTCTTGCCTGCGGCGAACCGGCAGTTCGCCAGGCAGCGGCTGGGCGGCGACGATTCCTGGCTCACCGGCCTGCTGCCAGGAGAAAGGGCAGAAATCGGCGCCTATTGGCTGACTGCCGTGCCCGCCGCGCACGAAGAGCCCAGCCTTGAATACATGGGTTTGCTGCTGGAGGTGGCGGGGACGACCATCTACCACGCCGGGGATTGCGTTCTGTTTGACGGGCTGGTGGAGTGGCTGCGGCGGCAGCCCGTTGACATCGCGTTGCTGCCCATCAACGGAAGTTTGCCGGAGCGCCAGGTGGCCGGCAACTTCTGGGGGAGAGAAGCCGCTTGGCTCGCGCGGGAGATCGGGGCGAAGTTGGCTGTGCCGATGCACTTCGACATGTTTGAGTTCAACACCGTGACCACGGACGAATTCGTTGAGCACTGTGAGAAGATCGGGCAGCCATACCGCGTATTGCGTAACGGAGAGCGCCTGGATGTGGTTGGGGATTGACATCGGTGGTACACGGCTCAAAGCGGGGCTGGTAGATGGAAATGGTTCCGTCGGGCCGGTTCACACCTGCGCTACTCCCGAGCAGCTTGAGCCTTTTCGTTTCGCCCTGCGGCAGTTGATCCGGGAGGCCATTGAGGGCGTTCTGGTAGAAGCCGTCGGGTTTGGTTGCAAAGGCATCGTAGATCCACGGACGACGCGGGTGGAGCGCTTGCCAGGCATTTGGGGTTATCTCGAAGGAACCCGGCTGTCAGACATGCTGGATGAACTCGTGCCTGCAGGCACTCGCGTGGAAGCCGATAACGATGCCAAAGCGGCACTGGCCGGCGAAGTCATGTGGGGTGCAGCGCGAGGCCGTGCCAATGTCTTGCTGATGACGCTTGGCACGGGCATCGGCGGTGCGTTGCTGGCAGACGGCCGATTGCTCCGCGGCCATTCAGGAGTAGCGGGGCACTTGGGGCACGTGAACGCCGAACCCGACGGGCCGCCATGCATCTGCGGAAGCCGGGGCTGCCTGGAAGCAGTCTTTTCAGCGCGCGCCATCGAGGGCGAGGCTTGGTCAGCCATGCACCAGGGCGCTGTGTCACCGCTGATGGACCGGATCCGGCGTCAGCCGGAGGACCTCAATTGCCGGCTGGTGTTCGAGTTTGCGGCAAGCGGTGACGAAATCGCGGCCTGGATTGTAAAGCGCCGCATTCATGCCTTGGGGGCAGTTCTGGCGGGACTCCTGCATGCTTTCGACCCCGAATTGCTGATCCTCACCGGGCAGATCGCTGAAGCCGGTGATGCCCTTTTTCAGCCTTTGAGGCGTGATGTCTGGAAGCGGACCAGGGGACTACTGCGCCGAAAAGTGCCGGTGGTCCCGGCCGGCGTGAGTGACAACACGGGGGTGACCGGTGCTGCAGCGCTCGCCGCTCTTGGAGACCGGGCAGGCTGAACGGGTCAGATTGTCTCTTCGTTGGCCAGCGGCGGCACAGCCATTCCGGGCTGCAATGGCGGCCGCTGCCGGTGGAAGTTGGTTTCCTGTTGGAAAGCGCGCGCCAAAGCCAGTACACGCCCTTCGCTAAACCTCGGCCCTGCAATCATCAAGCCCACAGGCAGGCCGGCCGCAGTGAATCCGCACGGAATGGAGATCGCGGGGATTCCGTAGAGGTTGAACTGCGCGGTGTTTTCCAGCATGGGATTTCTTGGCTTGTCGCTTTCCTCAAGCTTGCGAGCCGCATCGATCGTCCGCGGGGAACGGCGGCGCGTAGGGAGGACCACCAAATCCACATCGCGAAATGAGTCGTCGATAGTGCGGCGCAACAACTCCAGCCGCCAACGATTTTGGACGTATTGGTAAGCCAATGCCTTCGAGCCCTGTTCGATACTGCGCCGAAGCGGCAGCATATACCGTCCGCTGCCACCCTTAACGTTCTCTTCGTGCCAAGCATACATCTCGCCCGGCAAATTGAACCCGCCGGAAGTAGGGGGCAGAGTCATCTCCTTGGTTCCCGCTGCCAGCTTGTTCAGAATTTGAATCGCCTCGTCCATTCTCCTGGCGATGTCCTCGTCGAGATGATCGAAAAAGGGAGTCCGGGGGATGCCCAGCCGGAACCCGCGCACGGGCTGCCTGCTGGCCGCGGCGTAATCTTCCGGCTCGTGCTGCACGCTGGCAACATCCAGCCGGTCGTAACCCGCCAACGCGTTCAGCATCAGCGCAGCGTCCTCAGCAGAGCGCGTCATCGGGCCGCAATGGTCCAGGGTAAGAGTCAAAGGAATGATGCCTCGAATCGAGACCAAGCCGTAAGTTGGCTTCAAGCCCGTGATGCCGCACCAAGAGGCGGGCGTTCGAATCGAGCCGCCGGTATCCGTGCCCAGAGCGCCAAAACACATGCCAGCGGCGACCGCAGCTCCCGACCCTCCGGAGGAGCCGCCAGGATTCCGGTCGAGCGCCCAAGGATTCCGGACCGCGCCGAAGTAGGAGGTCGCGTTCGTGCCGCCAGCGGCGAATTCATGCAGGTTTGTCTTTCCGATGATCACCGCGCCTGCCTGCATTAACCTGCGGGTGACCTCTGCGTCCTTCTGGGGAATCCGGTCGTCGAACACCGCACTCCCTGCGGTGGTCCGGACGCCCGCGGTGTCGATATTGTCCTTCAGTGCGATGGGAATCCCGTGCAGCGGCCCCCTCCGCTTCCCTGCGTGAATCTCCTTGTCGCACTGTCCCGCGTCATTTAACGCCTGTTCACGCATCACCGTGATGAAGGCGTTGAGCTTTGGCTGGTAGGTATCGATCCGGTCAAGACACGATCGGACGAGCTCCACGGAGCTGACCTTCCGTGTCCGCAGAAGCTCGCTAGCCTCTGCAAGGCTCAGGTAGACACGATCGGGTTCGCCATCCGCCTGAGCATGAGCAGCGATGGGTACTGCCGGAAAGAAGAACAGGGATCTGCGCGTGATGTTTGCCATCGGGGGCCCTCCCAGAGCGGATTTTCTGATTATGTACGAACGCCACGGATCTGCACGAGGGCAGACGTCTGCGCTGGTTCACGGCGGAAGCTCTCCAGGCGGAGCACGCCCCGCGGGCAGACTTCCGCGCACATCCCGCAGCCCACACAAGAGGCGCGTGTGAAGCTCTCATTTGTTTGTGCGTATGCCCTGACATCAATGCCCATCTCGCAATATTTCGAACACAAGCCGCACGAGATACACATGTCGGGCTTAACGCTGATGCGGAAGGGGCCCGCCTTTTGCAGGATGCCGAGGAGAGCGGCCATCGGGCAGAAGAAGCGGCACCATATGCGGGTGCCACCGAGAGGATACAGCGCCACGCCAAGGATTCCGCTGAGCCAGGTGAGCACTACCAGCCCATAGAGGCGATGAAACTCGTTGGTCATCTGGGCGAGAGCCGGATATCGGCCTTTTGTACCCCACGAAACGAAGAGAAGCGCTGTCAGTAAAAGGCAGGCAATCAGCACGGCGTGAACGGCGACCTTTTCGAACCGCCAACTTGACGTTGACTTGCTGCTCAGGTGGCGCCACGGCTCGCCGAAAGTATTGGCCAAGCCGCCACAGCCACACACCCAGGAGCAATACCATCGCTTGCCCAGAAACACGCCGAGCACCGGGACGGCAACCAGTGACCCAACAAGACTGTACAGCACAAAAGGGAGGGGGAGCGACAGCAAATAGCCAGGTGTGAGGTACTCGAACTTCAATGGCCAGAAGTAACTCACGTAGTATTCAGGCTGCCGCAGAAGTTTCAGCAATTGTGGAATCGAAAACGCAAATACCGCTTGCACGAACATCACCACCACTGTCCTGATCACCTGATACCGGTTATGGCGATACCGGCGTATCATGTACGTGCCGCCGGCCAGCACGGCGAGAGTGTAGAGCAAGCCGTAAAGGGTCCATTTATTGTCCAGCCCAACCCGCTGTGCAATCCCGGTGAGCCATTCGGTATAAAACAGAACAACGTAAAACGCTGCAAGGGCAATAGCCAGCAGCCAGGCAGAGGCGCCCCGGTTGCGAATGTCGTGAGAAACCCAACCGCCCAAGCCCGGCCGGATCACGAGCGGACCTCCAGGGGCATGCGTCCGAATTCGACATCGAATTGCGCCTCGGGCAGCCTGGACTTGACCTGCTCCAACGTGAGCCCATCGTGGATCCACTGTTCCAGCACGGCATGGTTCCACCGCGAGCCCAGCATGTTGAAGCCGGCCACGCGGCCACCGATTGTGATGATCCTGACGCTGGCCTCGCGGTTGGGTATGCGGTAGTACCAGGAGCCAGCATCCTCGGGGAGCTTTGTGACCTGGCCAACGGTGGTGTACTCAATCTCGAAAAACTTGGCGCTGTTGAAAAACAGAGGCGGGGTGTAGCGAACGGACTCCCCGAGCATCGCCCGCCCGGCCAGCGCTCCCTGGCGCTTTGCGGAGTACCAGAGCTGCTCAACAAAACCATGTTCGGCGCAGTCGCCGGCCGCAAACACCCCGGGCAGAGAGGTGCGGAACGACGCGTCAACCCGGATGCCCTTTCCAATTTTAGGCGGAGTGGTAACGCTGCGAAGCCAACTCACGGCGGGTTCCACGCCAATCGTGATGCCCAGCATTTCGCATGAATATTCGCGGCCGGATTGCGTGCGCACTGCTCGTACGGTTCCATCGCGGCACAGCACTTCAGAAACCTCTTCGTTTAATGCGACCCGGACCCCATGGTTTTCCAGGTGCTTCGTTACCATTTGCGCTTCCTCCTGGAACAGCGCGGCGGGCCAGTACCAGGGCTCCCGCACGAGAAACGTCACTTCAAGGCCAAAGTGCCGCAGGCACTCCACGAGTTCTACGCCAATCAGTCCGCCGCCCACCACCACAGCCTGCCTTGAACGTGCAGTCACGCGTTCACATTCTGCGAGGTCCTGAAGCGACACGAAATGGACGACGCCATCCGGTCTCTGCTGCAATCCGGCCCACTCCGGTTTCTTCGGCGACGATCCCGTGGCCAACAAGAGACAGTCGTACTCGATCCGTTGACCGTCCGACAAGGCCAACTCGTTCCGGTTCGCATTCAAATCCTGCACCCAGGCCCGTATCAGACCAATCTGCTTCTTTCCGTAGATGGACCGCTCATAAGGCTCCAGATCCCGCAAAGCGAGCCGGTCCAGGAAGGCGTACATTAACGCTGTGCGTGAGAAGAAGTAGTCGCTCTCGCCGCTGATGACCAGGATCTGAGCGTCCGGGCTACGTTCGCGAATTGTGAAAGCGGCGGTCACGCCAGCCACGCCGTTCCCCACGATGACATAGCGCATAGTGTTGGGAGCCCTATTCTCGCATGGAACGGCAGGTGATAGGCTGACGTTAATGTTTCTGGCGTTTTTGCTTCTCGTTGTACCCACTGCTACCAAGCAGGACCTGTTTGTGAGCGGCGAGCAGGGCTACGCTCTGATGCGGATTCCAGGGATTATTGCCACCGCGAAAGGAACCCTGCTTGCCTACGCTGAGGCCCGCAAAAGCGCGTCAGGCGACTGGGGCGCCACGGATGTCGTTCTGCGCCGTAGCACCGATGGGGGTGGCGCCTGGTCGCCACTGCGCGTGATCTCCCGCGTGCCGCATGGGCAGACGAAGAACCAAGTGGCATTGGAGCACAAGATTGGCCGCGAGGGGGAAATCACCTGCAATAACCCGCTCGCGATCGCAGACCGCGATGGTTCGGTTCACTTTATTTACACCGTCGAGAACGAGCGTGTGTTCTACCTTCGGAGTCAAGATGACGGCATAAGCTTCGGCGAGCCGACGGAGATCACTGCGGTGTTCGAAGGGTACCGGCCCCATTACGCCTGGCGCGTTGTGGCTCCCGGTCCGGGACACGGTATTCAACTTCGGAGCGGCCGGTTGCTAGGGGCCTTCTGGATGTCGACAGGTACGGGGGGACACGGGCACCGTCCTTCCGTGGTGGCCACCATCTACAGCGACAACGGGGGACGCACGTGGCAGCGCGGTGAGATCGCCCTGCGGCACGGGGATACTATTGTGAATCCGAGCGAAACCGTGCTGGCCGAACTCCTGGACGGCCGCGTGCTGCTGAACGCCAGAACGGAATCGCACGCGCATCGCCGCGTGATTTCTACCAGTCGCGACGGTACCGGTGGCTGGAGTGAACCGGCGTTTCATGAGCAGCTGCTTGAGCCCGTCTGCATGGCAAGCCTTGCCCGCCACGGCAAATTCCTGCTCTTCGTGAATCCCGACAACCTCAGGCGGGAAGACGGCAGGGAAACCCCCGGTTCCAACCGGGACCGCAGGAACCTGACCATCCAAGTGAGCGGCGACGAAGGAAAGACATGGGGATGGAAACGAGTCATCGAGGAAGGCTTTTCCGCCTATAGTGATCTCGCTGTGTTGCCCGACGGTACGATCTGCGTTCTGTATGAGCGTGGCGCCCAAGGGGTGAACCACTTCCAGCCAGCCGCCCTGACGCTGGCGAGGTTCACCCTTAACTGGGTGATTGGTGCTCCCAGTAGCCCTTCTGGCCGGTGAAAACTTTCCGGCCGCCAGCCGCGTCACATGAATAGAACTATGCGAATCGCACTATTTTCGCCTTTCCTGATCTGCTTGGGATTGGCCGCCCAAGATCCGGCAGCAGAAACCCAGCCGCCTACCAAGAGCGCAATCGAGGAGGAGCGCAGAGCGAGTGAGCAGCGGATTGTCAGCTTGCAGCAGGTGCTGGACTTCCAGCGCCAGGAACTGGAGCGGCAGAAAAGCCTGCTCAACGATTTGGAAGCTCGCCTGAAAGAGCAGAAAGGCTTTGTCACCAAAGACGAGTTCCTGCAATACCAGCAGGCCGTGGGCGCGTTCCAGAAAACGCTAGCCGATAATCTGAAGCGGCAGGATGAGATAGAGCGCATGGCGCTCAACGCGCGGATTCGCACCGAGCAGGCTCTCTTCGAGAATGCCGAAGCTGCCTTGCTGAGTCTGATGACGAATCTCAATGGTGTTCTCAATACCTCAAACACTACCCGGGCACTGCTGCAACTGCCGAACCCGGTGGCCAGCAGTCCCCGCTACAACGCCGCATTGAAATCCCTGGAAGAACAGTCGAAGAAGAAGAACATCCCCTCAGTGGTGCCCCAACTGGCGGCTACAATCCCTCAGGTGGCTTGGCTCAACACGGCTGTGACACTGGCCATGTTGACGTCCCAGCGGAATAACGCGCAGGTGGAGACAAATCTCAAAACTCTCATCTGCGCGCGGGATTTCGCTGAGTCGATAGATACAACCCGGCAAACCCGGCTGGCAGAACTCGATTCCCTCATCGACCGGCTCGGCAAACTTCGCGAGCGGATGCAGCAGAACCGGGCGCGCATGCACGACCTGGCCAGGACTGCAGCGCCGTCGCAGGCCAAGTTTCAGGATGCCGCTGCCACGCTCTTCGGCAACCTGCAGCCTAAGTCCAACGAAACGGCTTCCCAGGCGCTCAATGCCCTTGACGAGCGGCTGCGTGGCGTCCGGCGGGAGATTGCCACTGCACGTGCGCTGTTGGTGGAATACCGACAGATGATGGACCTCACAGGCGAATATCAAAGCAAACTGCGTGCATTCATCAGCGCACACGCCAGTTACGAATGCGCCGCCGGCACGGAGGTCTTCAAACAGGACGTCAGCCGCTCCATCGCCAGCTTGGAAGAGGCGGCCCGCCAATTCCAGCAAATGAACGCAGCGACGGAAGCGCAGGAGCCCGTCAAGGTGCTGGACTCGGTTCTGTAGGCAAGCGCGAAGGTGTCCACGCTCCCACTGCCCAGCGCAGAAGTTCATCCGGGGGCGCTCCCAGGAGATCCGCCGGCGGAGCATGGTTCAGGAACGCCAGGACTCGCGGCAAGTCTTCGACGCTGGCTGGCCGCGCTCGCGTCTGTTTGCTCAATTTCTCACCCTTCCCGTTGGTAGCCAGGGGCAAATGCAGATAATGCGGTTCGGGCAAGCCCAGCATCCGCTGCAGCAGGATCTGTCTTGGGGTGGAATCCAGCAGGTCGCTGCCGCGAACGACGTCAGTGATTTGCTGTTCGCCGTCGTCCACCACTACGGCCAACTGGTAAGCGAAGATGCCGTCCGCCCGGCGCACGACAAAATCGCCGACATCCCGAGTCAACTGCTGAGAGAACAGGCCGTGCAGGCGGTCGTGGAAGAGAACTGTCTCGTCCGGGACACGGGCCCGCCAGGTCCGCGAGCGGCGGCCGGGCGGCAGCCCGTTCCGGCAGTGACCAGGGTACACTCCGGTGCCCGACTCACTCCGCGAACAACCGCAAGGGAATACGTAGCCACCGGCCCGCAACCGTTCTAAGGCGGCTGCGTAAGCAGGTGTTCGCCCGCTTTGCCACAGTACATGCTCGTCCCACCGTAATCCGCACTGCTCCAACAATCGCAAGATCGAATCCGCCGCACCTGGAACGCAGCGTGGCCGGTCGAGATCTTCCATCCGCACCAGCCAGACACCTTGCTGGCTACGGGCATCCAGATAGCTCGCCACTGCTGCCACCAGCGATCCAAAGTGCAATGGCCCGGTTGGGGATGGAGCAAAGCGGCCCCGGTAGGCTTTCCCCGATTGTCCTCCAAAAAGTGGCATACGGTTGCCGTGTATCTGCCAGCGTACGCCAGAATAGTGGGCAGCCACCTCATGCGTGTGGCGGCTCAGCCGCCCGGCCACAGCCGCTCTGGGAATTTGCCGAGGCCGGAATCCGCTGAGGAGCCACAACAGAATCCACAGGTTATGTTCAGTCGCCGGATCTGCCTTACGCAAGATTCCCACTTGTGGAACTCTGTCGCTTGTGGACACACCGGACTTTTCCTTGGTCCCTGCCAGATGTAGGTGTGACCACCTCGAAGCGGTTTAGCACTTGTCCGGTCGCCCGCATCGCTGCACCATGGAAACACCTCGCCCCATGGCCACCCCGCAAGATTCCGCCCAAACCCATCGGCATTCATTTAAGGACGGGAAGCTCTACATCTTTCGCCGGGGTCTGCTGGATGTTGCTCGCGCGTGGGGTCCTCGGGCTGGCGCTTGGCGGGTCCAGACACAGGAAGGGTGGATGCGGGCCGTGGATCTGCCCTTTCAGATCCGGCTCGCGCGCACCTATTGCAGGCCTTCGGTGTCCATCCTCAGCAAATACCACCAGTGCCGGGCTGTCGCCTATCGCCAGTTCCTGGATTCGTTTCCCAGCTGCGCGTTGAGTGCCGTTGGCCCGTTCCGTCATGGCAACTGGGCTTTGTTGCAGTTGCTGAACCGCTGCGGAGAACCCGCTTATCAACTCATGGACTCCACGCCGGCGCTCCTATTTCTCCTTGCAGTGCGAAGGCGCTTATCCCCGGACCCTTATTGGGTTCCCGTCGATTCTGTCCGCGGGGCTCTGCGCAGGCGGCAAGTCCGTGTCCTGGAGCAGTTCGGCTTTCCTGGTTGCGCCGCCATGATCCGGGTCCTGCGCAAGTTGCCTTCGGCCATCATTTGCGTTCGAACCTTGGAGATGCTCCGGGAGATGGCGCAAGATCCCGCTGCCTTCCGTGCGGCATGCCACCTGCAAATGCTCAATCGCAGCCTTCTCGGCGTTCTCTGCAATACCCAACTCCGCACAGCCGTCACTTTCGGCTTTCTCGAAGAGCTGGCAAACGATCGGGCCGCTGTGTGGCGCGCCTGGAAGGCAATGATGCTCTCCGATGTGCTGCGCATGGCCGCTTTGTGCGGCGCCCGGTTGCCACCCATCCGTTCTCTGGCAATGCTGCATACTGTTCACGATGAACTCGCTGCGGCGGGGCTTGACATCCGTACCCGGGACGTTTCCTTGGACACAGAATTTCCAGCGCCGCCGCTCGAAGGGGCCGCCGGGATCGAGCCTATCTTGACGGTGGAGTCCCTCCGCCGCGAAGCTGCCGAAATGCGGCACTGCGCGTGGTCCTACGCCGGTCTGGTTCTCCGCGGCTGCTGTTACTTCTACCGCGTGCTGGCGCCGGATCGTGCCACGCTCTGCATCGAATCCTCCGGCTCCGGCAATTGGAGGCTCCGCGAAATTCGAGGTTACGAGAACTCATCCACGCCGCATCGAACAGTAGAGGCGGTTCTATCCTGGCTTGGGTCGATCATCAATCCCGCGGATGCTTACGCATGGCCCCCTCTTGCCGAGGGGGATGAAGTGCCTTTCTGACTTTCTGCTCCTGTTTTGCCGCAATGCCCCTCCAGATGGTTTCAGCCAACTCGTCCGGGAAATTGGATGGGATGGAAGAGGTTGCCAGGTATTTTGCATAAAAGGCGCCCACGAGCATATTGACTACGCAATCCAGGTTCGCTTCAGGCCGGAGTTCACCCCGCTGGCGGGCACGTTCCAGAATTTCGTTTAGCATGGCACGCCGGGAAGCCACGATGCGCTCCCGAAACAGGCTTAACAATTCAGGTGTGTGCGTCTCCTCTGCAAGAACCGTCCCAATGAGCGCCATCCCATTCGGACGCAGCAGCGACCGGCAGAAATTCCTGAGTGCGCCTGCAAGGTCGGCCACCGTCGAGCCACTGTTCACCTTTGGCTCCGCCACCTGAATTGTGCGAAGCGCCGCAGTCGCCAGATCTGCCTTCGAGGGCCAGCGCCGATACAGTGTCGGCTTGCTTGCGCCAGCCTCCGCGGCGACCGCGTCCATCGACATGCGGCTGTAGCCGTATTCGGACAGGTGCCGCAGAGCCGTCTGAAGGATGCGAGCTTCCACCTCCGCATCGCGCGGCCTGCCGGGAGCCCGGGCTGATGTCAATTCCGCAACGCCAACCATGGCTAAACTTTTGCCGTTCGTATCTTGACATTATATTACGATACGGTACAGTATCGTAATTATCGCTGACTTCAAAGCGCAGAGGAACCAATGAGTCTGAAAGACACAAACAGACTGAACTCTGGGAATCCCAAGCGGGTAGCCATTGTGATCGCGAATCCGGGCGTTTCGTCTGTGACTGGCTGGCCTGTTGGATTCTGGTGGAGTGAACTGACGCACCCCTTCTACGAATTCCGCGAGGCTGGGTACGAAGTCGAGGTTTTCAGTCCGCGTGGCGGGCGGTGTGATGCTGATTCCATGAGCGATCCGCGCGATCCTAGCGGGTATTCGTCCCACGACCTGATTACGCTTGGTTTCATTTCCCGGCCCGACTTGGTTGCGCTGGTGGAGACTACGTTCGGGGTAAGTGCACTCGACCCCGCGCGGTTCGATTCACTGGTTGTTGCCGGCGGCCAGGCGCCCATGTTCAACTTCGAAGCCGCCACGAATCTGCATGCGAAGTTTGCCGAATTTTACGAAGCAGGAAAGGTTGTCGCTGCGCTCTGTCACGGTGTGGCAGTCCTGCGTTATGCGCGGGCCAGCAATGGGGAGTTGATTGCCAAAGGAAAGACCGTCACTGGATTCGCCAACGTGGAGGAGG
Organism: uncultured Solibacteraceae bacterium; assembly: GCA_964460395.1. Classification (GTDB taxonomy): domain Bacteria; phylum Acidobacteriota; class Terriglobia; order Bryobacterales; family Bryobacteraceae; genus CAYWQS01. The sequence goes on from CAYWQS010000008.1 coordinate 25,832, forward strand.
ACTTCGCGGACGAAGCCGTATGGAGCATGGGCCTGCTGCCACGGGGCCAACATCTGATGCCTTGGAGGATCGAGGATGAGTTGAAGATGGCAGGCGCAAACTACGTACAGGCTGGGATGTGGCGCGGCTTTGCCGTCCGTGACGGGAATTTGATCACCGGCCGGCAGAACTTCTCGGGCGGTGAGACTGCCAGACTAATCATCGAAGCGCTGGGGCGGTGATCGCCGGGGCGGTCGCATTCTGAATCCAAGGGGAGATCCATGAACATCGCATTCCTAGGGTATGGGCAGGTAGGTGGAGCGCTCGCCACCCGATTGCAGCGCCTTGGGCACGACGTCGTTCTCGCGGCCAATGACCCGAACTCAGACACACTGCAGCGCCTGCTGTCCAGGAGCCCCGGTCTGCGCGTCGCCGAACCTGCATCCGCCGTGCGGGGATCGGAGATCGTCTTCCTCGCTACACCGTTTCAGACGAATGCGGAAGTGCTGGCGCCGCTCGCGGCGGATTTGGCCGGAAAGATTCTGGTGGATTGTACAAACCCAGTTGGTCCGGGCCTGTCCCACGGGCTCAAGAGTGAAGTGTCCGGATCGGAGCGGGTGCAACAACTCGTCCCCGGCGCGAACGTCGTGAAGGCCTTCACCATTTATGGCTTCGAGAACTTTGAGGACAACGCGTTTCCCGGATCCAACGTGAAACCGGTCATGATGTACTGCGGCCAGGAAGTAGGGGCGAAGCAGAAAGTGGGCTTACTCATCCAGCAGATGGGCTGGGAGCCGCTCGACGTCGGAGGTTTGGAACAAGCACTCCACCTTGAGCACATGACCCTTCTCTGGATTCGCCTGGTGCGCATGCACGGCCATTCGCCTCATCTCGTCTGGGCGGCCTTGACGAGATAAGGACACTGACGTCTCGCCTTACGCCTTCTCACGGCGCCGGCATGCGCTCGAAGACCCACGGACGCCTTCCTCCGCTCAGCGGCAGCCGCAATGTCGTAGCGCTGACAGAATACGGATAGGTTTCTACTGCTCCATCTGCCCAACGCAGCGTCGACGATCCCTCTAAGACGCTCCGCCGGCCAACCCGGACAATTGCGCCGTTATCCCGGCTCAGCATGACGCCAAGGTCCGCCGTGTTGCCGGAGATGTGGTCGCGCTCAATGAAACGGAAGGTGCCGTCCGCGGCGAAAAGAAAGAAAAAGTAAGTCGTTGAGGGGATCACTCCAGGTGTAATGGAGCTGGTGCGGATGTATTGCGACCGTCTCCACGCCCCTGCCAGTCCAAGCTCGACAGGTGCTGGCGCCAGCCCTTGGGCCAGACTCGTGAAAAGCCCACTCATCTCCGCCCGGCGTTTTTGTAACAGATCCTCTCGCGCAGCGTGGAGCATCAGCACTGCGGAACCTTGATGCAGGACGGCATAAGCCTCGATTCGCAAGCCAGCGTCCGGCACGTCAAATGCCAGAACAGACGCCTCGCCGATACCGGTTCGCAGAGTCCGGGTCTCCGGCAGGCGGCGGATCTTTGGCTGCCAGCGGCGCAACTCGCTCTCCAGATAAGCGGCCACCTGGGGGTTCCCCGCCGAACTGACACCATTGGCATCCTCCCCGGCCATGCTGCAGAAATTCCGACGCGAGCACACCACTACGGCCACCATGGTCAATACCCTCGGCGTAATGGATGACGATCTAGGAGACTATCAGGCTGCGGAGCGGCAGTTCCGCGAGGCAGCCGATATCTTGCGGCGGCAACGAGGTCCACCCCCGCTGCTCTTTTATCCGCTGATGGGCATTCAACGGGCCCACCTCTTCCGTGGCGAATTTTCCCAAGCCCGAAGCGCCGCTCAGGAGGCGCTCGATGTCGCTATAAAGACGGGTGGTGAAGCAAGCCGTAACGCGGCCAGCGGATTAGTTGCCCTGGCTGTCGTCAAGGCGCACCAAGGGGATCGGGATGCGGCGGCACTCTCGCTCGACGCGCTGCGCAAGGCCCGGCAGGCGTTTCCTGAGGGCCATATCAAGATCTCACGCGTTCTGGCGGGGCGCGGCCGCGTCCTGTTGTTGACACGCCAGTGGAAAGATGCGGAATCCGTTCTGCGGGAGTCCTATGAACTTGCCCGCAGGCGCCACCCCGATGACGACTGGCGGCCTGCTGAAGCGGCCATTCTCCTGGGCGTTGCACTCGCCGGCCAGAACCGAAACGAAGAAGCGCAGCGGTGGCTGATGCAAGGTCGCGAAGAAATGGCCCGGGTTCTTCCTGGCTCGCATCCTAGAATTTTAAAGGCGCTGAAATTCCGGACCGGAGCGGGCAACTGAAGGCGCCGGGTCGGGGTTTAGCGGCACGGCAGGATGTAAGTTACCCGCCGCCGGCAACGCGGCCCGTACTCCGAAAAGCGGCTCGCTTGCTCGATGAATGGGATGGGCCGTGGCTGGTATCCGGTGGACAAAGCGGCCCGTGTTTCCGGAAACCCCATTCGACAAGTGCAATTACCTCGGTAATCGAGTCGGGCCCGACGACGAGGAATGTGCTGCGCAATTTCGGGAATGCTCATGGGCGAGCGTCGGCGCCCATAGACAACGGACATGCGCCTATCGCGACGGATTCCCTTGCCCGCCACCGCGTCAACAACTGCAGCCGAAGGCGTGACAGCCTTCAACTCTCAATGTGTTACCAACTACACAGTTGACCTGCATCCCGGCTTGGACAACGCCATTGCAGTCTGTAAGGTAGACCCATACGCACCCGGAGGCGATCTCCCGGTAAATCGTCGCGGTACCCTCCACATGGTCGAATTGAAGTTTTCCACAGATCGCGTCGGCGTCGGCTCGAGTGTCGTCCACCGAAATAAGCCTGCCGGACTTCACAATGTCCGCAGTTGGCATCAGGCCGTCTGTAAGGCGATCGATGTATGTTTGTGCCATGAATCTCTAAACTCCTCTCCCCGAGAATCAGGAATAATCAGCTCGCCAAGCGCGAAATGGGCAGTCCATTCCGTTCGGCATTGAGAATCAAAATCACCAACCTGCGCAACCATTCTGCCCTGGCCGGGCTTGACCGTTGGCAGTGCAGTGGTCGCCAGCGCTCCATGCACAGCATGTGATATCCGAAGGATCTGCGATTATGCCGTTCCGGTCGCACGCGCAGTGTGAGCCGTCAGCATTACACCAGATGTGCCACTTCCAACCAGCCCGTAGGCTGCCGGGGCGGCAACGAATCCACAACTCCTGTACCTGTCCCCAATTTGTTGTATTGAAACTTTCGCCGATTTTGCAGAGAGAGAACGAATTGCTCCCTCGAAACCGGCTCCCGTCCACTTCAACCCCGAACGGCGAACAGAATTCAGTCGTCTTCAGCTTTTGTCCGGATTGCTTGCAGCATTGGACAAAAAGCGTCAAAGCGAGGAGGATGTAGAAACAAAGGTAACGCTTAGGCATCTCGCCTCCGGCACCGAATTAGCTTGGCGTGTCCGGTCAGTGTGCCGTTAAGCTTTCGGTCCCCGGCGGCGCTGCCCCTCCAACAGCGCCGCTGTGCTCAGCCCGCCCAATAGCAGCGCACTCGAAGCCGGCTCTGGCACTTCCTGGTACGTAAAGCGCGTAATGACACCCTCCGTGAAAACCTCGCCAGTTAATTCCCCCAGGGGTGCAGTCAAACTGGCAACTCCGCCGCCCGGCGGATAGTTGAAAATCCGGGCATCCAACCACCCGTCTCCTGACAAACCAACGAAGTGAAAGTCAAGCAGGAGCCGTCCCTTCATTCGTTCGTACAGGAACGGAGTGGTGAGCGGGACGCTCAGATCAAAGGGGCATACTCCGGGACCGGGACAACCCGGACTCTCGAGGGCCAAGGGTCCCGAAAAAACTAGCGTGTTATCCGGACCAAGATTGGTCGCGAACGTATCCGTTACGAACAGCGGCAGTCCGGCTCCGGTGTTGGGAAAGTACGGCGTCGTGGATGCGTATAAGTCGAGCCACCCGGCGGAAAGCGTCTCGGGGCCCGTGCCAGGCGCTGCCCTCAACGCGAATTCAGTAATCAGCAGATGTGCTGGCGCTGCCGAGAATTGACCGGAGCCGTAGATCTGCTGAAAGCGGATGTCCAGGGGACCTCCTTCAATACTGTCAGTGCTGTTGCCTGGCGTGGAAGTGTTGCCGTTTGGAACCACCAGGGTGAGTGGTGCTGGAAAGGCGGGCGATAGAACCACGATCGCCACGAGAACCGCGACACAGATCTGCATTTCTCCTCCTCTGACAGAGAATGGCCCAGAGTACGGTGCAGCTTCAGGCAATTAGAAGTTTGGGCAGGCAAGTGCAACCGTTACGTCGATTGATTCATCGTTGATGTAACGCGCTGTGCAACGGAGCGTTTCTAACGCTTTAGGCTCCCAATCCAGATACTGCTCGATAGCTCGGCCAGACTGAGCACCAGGTGGTCCCTGGCCACTGAAAGACCGACGTACAGAGGCGAGCGCCAGAGGAAGGTGAGGGGGGTCAGGCGAGCCTCATGGAGGTGGTAGATCGACGTGGCCGAGCCGATCGGCTTTCCTGAGCGATAGTCCAATTTCTGCGCCCAGACGCAGCGCCTGCCGTCGCGATCCGAGAGGAAATAGAGGTATTGACTGTTTGGCGACCACCAGGCCTCCTGGTCAATCCCTCCTGCCTCGGTGACTGGAATCCAATCATCCTGCTTGATTGGCTTTGCAGCGCGGAACGGGGCCACAAAGATCTGCTTGCCGTCCCAGCCGCGATCAAGGTGGAAGGCGATCCATCGTCCGTTGGGAGACACCCGGGCCGAGTTCATTCCATGGTGTGGGTGCGAGGCAAACTCCCACTTCTCGCCGGTGTCCACCCGGACGGCAGCCAGACGAGCGATCGCAGATCCCGTCTCGAAGATTACCAACTTGCCATCCGGGGACACGTGCGTCGGGGCGCCACAGTCCCGGCAAACGCAAGTGGAGCGGGCGGTCGCCAGATCGACTGAGTAGATGGCCTGACGTTGCGGTTCCGCGCCCTCGAGGACCCGGTAGTATGCAGTACGCCCATCCGGTGAGATCTTCAATCGGTTGGTAGTTTGGTCAGGACGGCTGAGTACCATGTCCGGTTCCCCGGCTAGCCCCTTCTTGCAGGCCTGCAACTGCGGGGCATGCCTGGCCGACAGAAAGACGAGCGGCGAGCCAGCTATGGAAATCGACGGACTCAGGTGGTCGAACCCCTCGTCAGTCAACTGCTGAGCCTTTCCAGTTGCTCGTCCTTCGTCGGCGTCCAGCGGTACGCTCCATAAGTTCGTTAGTACGCTGGCGCTGGTAAACGCTATCTTGCCGCTCTGGGAACTGGGATGCACCTGCTGTTCGGTACTGAACGTGACCGGCACGGGCTTGCCATCCACGTGCCATGTCCTTGTTGATAATGGAAGCCACCACAAGCCGGTCCGCCCTCCCGATAAGCCTGGAAAGAGGACTCCCGTCTCAAACCACTCAAAGGACGTTCGGCCCAAGAGGTTGACATGTGGATCGACCCCGGCCTTTGCCAACCAGGCGAAAGCGCCGGTCTTGATGGCACCTCTTCCCTCCAGCGGCACATACCAGAAATCATGTTCCTCGGTAGGACCACCCTGTGTCCGGCGTGTCCCGCAGATAAACAAGTCTCGGCCGTTGGACGCCCACAATGGCGTGTGCGCGTCATCAAATTCGCGAGCAATCCCAACCGGCTCGCCGGCTCTGCCTATTGGAGCAATAAACACCTTTCCGAACGTCGACCCGGGATCGACCATCCAGTACGCCAGCCATTGACCGTCGGGCGAAAAGCGCGGTCCCAGGCCGGCGGGAGCCACCAGTCTCCTTTCACCGCCGCTCGATGGAATCAGGTAGATACCGGCCGGCTTGGAGTCCGATTCAAAGGCAATCCATTTCCCGTCCGGGCTGACCGCTGGGGCAGTGTCTCTCTGAGGACCTGAGGTCAGTTGCACCGGCTCTCCGCCTTCCAGGGAATACTTCCATAAATGTAGTTCCTTATCGCCTCCCCGGTCTGACGAGCAAATGAGCCATTTCGAACCTGGGCCCAACGCGCCGTAGGCGGAGATGCCCGAGTAGGCAGTCAGCCGGTGGGCGTTGAATACATGGATCTCGCGAGATATTCGGGACTGGGCGAACTGTACCCACATTGCCGCGGAGAGGAAAACGAAGGAAGCCGTCAATCCGGCTAGCCACAACAGCCGTCGGCCGGACGAGGTAGTTCGGTTCTGTTTCGCCAGGTTCTTCTCCGGCGGGATGAACACAGGGATGTAAGACCCGGCGTGGAGGTCAATCCGGAGGCCACCAGCGCCGGCTCTCGCATAGAAAGCTTTCAGCCTGGCACGAAGCCTGACTGCCTCCACCCGAACCAACGAATCGATGCGGGGATCGAACGTCTCGTCCCGTTCGAAAGCTTCTACGGCGATCACGTACTCCTTGAGGCACTCGGTCTTCCCATCCAGGGTTCTCTCGACCAGGAATTGGAGTAGCCGTGAGGATCTCTTCGCCTTCAGGAATTCCGGGCTGGCGAGGATTCGGCCCAACTCGGCACGAACCGCAGCGTCAGACAAGCCTGGACGCGTGCGTGGCAGCGAGGCGGCATGCTCGTTTGGGGCTGACTCTTTCCCCTGCTCAGCCATCACCGCTCAACATTCCCCAGTTGCCGCGGCCAACGCAGTCAACGCGGAAGTCCCTCTCTAGCCGCTCATGGTAGCACCGGGGGGTGCAGCACTTCATCCCTCAGCACGGGCGGCCAGTGCCGTGCAGCCCTCCAAACGGGGCGTCCCGGATCTTGCCGCCGCAATCGCCCCAGCTACTTCTTCCGCTTGAAAATATCCTTCAACTGCTTTGCTGCCTCGCCGATGTCCTGCCCCGAATTCGGCGCAGTTCTGGAAGTCGCAGGTGCGCCTGGCACAGGGTTGGCTGCGGTCAAGTCCGGGAAGTTGAGACTGTACTCGCGAATGGTCCGCAACTGGTTGGCCGGCAGAATCTCAATCTCCTCAACTGAGACGTCCCATGTGAAGCCGGTGCCGATCTGGGTCCGGACATAGTAGCGTTGCACCTCGAACGAGGCTTCGCGTGCCTGCCCGGGCTGCAGCACGAACTCGGGGTTCGCTTGCCCGGCGCCGGAAGTGCCGATGCCCCGGGCGGCGCTGGGACCGCGCGGGGCGAATCGGTTGCCCAGGTTGTCAATGACTGTGCTGGTGCCGCTCTTGTAGGCCAGCACAAGCGGTTGGGAGGCCACATTGCGGAACCGTACGCGGAACGTGAGGGCCAGATACCCCCCTGCGGTCGACTGCGTGACCTGCAGCACTTCGGCGGTGAAGGGTCCGCCTCCGGCTGAGGAGCACCGTGGGATGCCGCGACAGTGATCCACCGCTGCAGCGGGAACTGCCCCAGCGGGGGCAGGGGCTGGTGGTGCGGCAGATGCGGAGGATGGAGCCGCTGGCGCGGCAGGCTGTTGCCCGGTCAGCCCTTTCCACTTGAGAGGAAACTCCAGACCCGTGCGGAACTGCGTGGGTGACACGGGTACGATTTCGCGCACCACGAATTCGAGATCGTACATAGTGCCGAAGATATCGCCGCCCCGCGGATACCAGGCGTACTCGACACGCATGTCCGCTGTCTGTCCGGGGGCGAGGACGAACTTAGGATCCACCTGTCCCGGCCCCACAATAACCATGCCGCGTAGACCCGTGTTTTCGTTCATAGCGAACCGGTTACCACGGTCGTCCATGACCAGGCCGGCTCCGGAGACGTAACCGAGAATCAGGGGGCGCGCCAGTTTGTTCTGAAAACGGATGCTGGCTGTGACCATGCGGTACTGGCCCTGCGTACTGGTGCGGAAGTCCGTCATCGTCGCGGCGAACGGGTTCACTTCCACACAGCCGGGGGCGCCGTTACAGACCGGCGGCGGTGCGGGAGCGGCCGGAGCCTGGGCGGCGCGCGCGGGCGCGGCTTGGCGCGCTGCATTTGCTGCCGACGCCGAGATCCTCAGCGGCCCTGGACACAACACTTCCCATTGCTGCGAGAGCCCTAATCCGCCACTGGCGTTATCGCGGCCCACGATCTGTCCGGTGGCGGTGTCGCGCCACCTTGTCCGGCCGCCGCCAATGTCGTCGTTCGGCCACACTCCCGCGAAAGTGTACTGCTTACCGTCAATCGGCGAGAGCGTTCCCGCCAGGCAATTGGCAGAAGCGCGGTAGATCTTGCCGCCGTCGGCCACCATTTCGTCCTTGACGCACTTGGCCAGCGCGGCTCCCTGGAACCCCTGTTCCGTGCATCCCTGCACGAACGTTTGCCGGGTCATTTTCGCCTCAGCCACCGAATTCGCAGTACCTGTGCCGGTCTTGGCGAACACCGTGGGGCTAGGGCAACGCGCGCATACCGCCAGAATCTCCTCGGCTGCCGCGCCCCCGGTCCATAAACACACAAAGAGCAAGAAGCGAATCATCATGGCCCCTCCAACTGCTAGAATCACCTCAATCCAACGTGTCCGATGGATTGCGCTGTTTACATTTCGTAAAAACGCGCGCTGGGCAGTCATGGACCGGGCAAGAAACATCTCACAGGGCGAACTCGACGAAATCTTCTCGGTTGCCTACGAAGAGCTGAGGCGCCTTGCCGCAGCCGTCAAGCGCGGAGACCAAAGCGCCACTCTCAACCCCACGGCGTTGGTCAACGAAGCATGGCTGCGCTTACGAGGGGCGGTGCCGGGCCTGGCCGCAGCGTCCCCCCTGCACTTCAAGCGTATTGCCGCACGGGCCATGCGCCAGATACTGATTGAGGCGGCTAGGCGGCGGCAGGCACAAAAGCGAGCCGGTTCGGCGTTGCTGTCGCTGGATGACTCCCGAGCGATTTCAGCAGACGCCGCGGCTGCGGACCCGGAGGAAGTGTTGGCGCTTGATCGCGCGCTGGACGAACTAGAGAAGTTGGCTCCGCGGCAGGCCGCACTCGTCGAGGCTCGCTACTTTGGTGGCCTTGAAACGGCTGAGCTGATGGAACTTTTCAGCGTGTCGGAAGCGACGTTGACTCGCGATTGGCGGATGGCACGGGCTTGGCTGGCCAGCCGCATTCAGGGCGGTGCGGGGTCATGACAGCGGACGACTACGCCCGGCTGACCGCACTGTTCGAGCAAGCGATGGGGTTGGGCGAAGGTGGACGGGCTGAGTTGCTGCGCGCGCATCCGGATCTGGCGCCACAGTTGGAAGCGTTACTGGCGGCTGATGCCGCGCCGGGTTCGACGGTGCTGGACCGCGCTGCCGCCGGGATTACATCGGAGATCATGGCCGCGATCAGCGAGACTTCGTGCGGACCCTACACGCTGGAGGAAGTGATTGGGGAAGGGGGCGCCGGGGTGGTGTACCGGGGACGGCGCGCTGACCTGAATGCGGTGGCCGCCGTGAAGGTGCTTCGCGATGCTTGGGTCTCTCCGGAGCGCCGCCGCCGCTTTGAGCGCGAGCAACGCACGCTTGCTTCGCTCCAGCATCCGGGCATTGCCCGGCTTCTTGACGCCGGACTTACGCCAGATGGCACGCCATGGATCGCCATGGAACTAGTGGACGGGCTACCGCTCAAGAGATTCGTATCAGAGCGCGCGCTGCCGCTCGACGGGCGGTTGCGGCTGTTCCAGGAGATTTGCGCGGCGGTCCAATACGCCCATGAACGGGCTGTGATTCACCGGGACCTGAAACCCTCGAACATTCTGGTGGATACGGCAGGGTTACCCCGCCTCTTGGATTTCGGCATCGCCCGCCATCTGGACGAGGCCGGTGAGACTCTCACCCGGCCCGAGTTCCGCATGATGACCCCCGCTTATGCCGCGCCAGAGCAGGCGCGGGGAGAGCCGCCCGGCGTTTACACCGACGTCTACGCACTGGGCGTCATCCTGCGTGAACTGGTGGAAGACGCGCCGTCCAGCGAGTTGCGTGCGATCTGCGAAAAGGCCACACAGGCAGACCCGGCGCTTCGCTACCGCAGCGCCGATGCGCTGGCGCGCGATGTGGGGCGTTTCCTGGCATGCGAACCGCTGGAGGCGCAACCGGATTCGACGCTTTACAAGCTGCGCAAGTTCGCGGCGAGGCACCGCGCCCCCGTTTTCGCAACCGCGGCGGCGATGATGCTGATGGCCGCCATGGCGGGTTTCTTTACCTGGCGGCTGCGGCAGAGCCGGGATGAAGCATTGGCCTCCGCGGCGCGGGCACAACGTCTGCAAACCTTCCTTATGAACCTCTTCGAAGGGGGAGACGCGGCGGCGGGTCCGGCTCGTGGATTGGCGGTAGAGACGCTCATCGACCGCGGCGTCCGCGAGGCCGGAGCCCTGGACCGCGAGCCAACTGTCCAAGGCGAAATCTACGAAACGCTGGGCCGGATGTACGGCAAGTTAGGACGCTACCAGGCGGCTCAAGAGTTGCTGGAGCGGGCCGCCGAACTCAACCGCGGTAGCGCCCACCGTGTCTCGAGCCTGACCGAGTTGGCGCTCATGCATGCCGAGCAAAACCGGTTTAACGCCGCGGAGCAAACTGCCCGGAAGGCTATCACCGAAGGCGCCACCACGCTTGGCGCGTCCCACGGCCTCACGCTGGAAGCGCAGGAGATGCTTGGCCGTATCCATTCCGAGCAGGGCAAGTACGCGGAGGCGATCTCGGTTTTGCGTCCGGCACTGACTGCCCGCCAGGCTTCCAGAGAGCCTGCGGCCATTGCCGCTGCTGCCTCCGCGCTGTCCACCGCACACTTCTACTCGGGTCACTATGACGAGGCCCGGGACCTGGCGCAGGAGGCACTGGCTGCCCGGCGCGAAGCCCACGGGGCGAAGCACCCGCTGGTAGCCGACGACCACGTCAGCTTGGGGGTTGTGGAATTCGATACGGGCCGCTACGCCGAAGCCGAGAAGCTTTACCGCGATGCTCTGGCGATCCGGGAGGCCTGGTATGGCGCGGATCACCCTGACACGGCTTCTTCCCTGACGTTGCTGGGGCGCGCCCTCGTCTACCAGAACAAGCTCCCGGAAGCGCGGCAACTGCTCGAAAGGGCCCTCGCCACGCAGGAGCGGGTCTTCGGCCCCGTAAATACCCGCGTGGCCTCGGCGCTCAACGATCTGGGTAACATTCATGCCGCCGAGAAACGCTTTCCGGAAGCCGAACAGTGCTACCGCCGTATGGAGGAGGTCTACCGCGCTGCCTACGGCGATCAGCACTACCTGGTGGCCACCGCGATCGCTAACCGCGCCAATGTGCAACTCCTCAAGGGCGACCTTGCGAAGGCGGAGACGCTCATTCGGGAAGCCGTTGCGCGTTACACCCGCGCGCTTTCGCCCAGCCACGCCAACACCGCCATCGCCCGAATCCGGTTGGGCCGGGTGCTATTGCGCCAGAAGCGCTGGCGCGAAGCGGCCGCCGAGTCCCGTGCGGGATACGATCTGCTGGTCCAGCAGGCCAAGGCGCCGGTAAGCTGGCTGCAAGGCGCCCGCCAAGATTTGGCAACCGCTTATGAGGAGCTGGGGGATACGGAACAGTCGCGCAGGTTCCGCCAGGAACACGCAACGGCTGCCGCAAAGTAGATGGTGGCCAGGGACGGACTTGAACCGCCGACGCCGGCCTTTTCAGGGCCGCGCTCTACCAACTGAGCTACCTGGCCAACTACTATTTCAGAATACCAAATCGCTCGTATGCTAGCGTGGCGCGAGCGTGGCCAAAACCTCGCCGGTGGCCTTCTCCACATCAGCATGCAGCGAGTTGCCGTGCGCGTCCATTGTGACGATGGCCGGGAAATCCCGTACTCTCAGGTGCCACATGGCTTCGGGGATGCCAAACTCCATGAGGTGCACATCCAGGACCTTCTCGACGGTTCGGGCGTAAAACTGCGCCGCCCCTCCGATGGCGTTCAGGTATACCGCACCACACTCCTTCAGCCCGGCCAAGGTCTTGGCGCCCATACCACCTTTGCCGATTACGACGCGCACGCCGTAACGCTTCAGAATCTCGGCCTGGTAAGGCTCTTCCCGGCTCGAAGTAGTAGGACCGGCGGCTTTTACCACCCATCCGTCTTCCTGTTTGAGCATGACCGGGCCACAGTGATACAACACGCTCCCCTGCAAACTCACCGGAGGTTCGTGGTTCATCAAATGCGCATGGACGGCGTCTCGCCCGGTGAATACCTCGCCCCGGATCAGCACCACGTCGCCAACTTTTAACGACCGCATCTGTTCTTCGCTGAGAGGCGGAGTCAGGACGATCTCTTTACCCGTTAGCGGGAAGCCCTCCTCCTCTGCCATCCGAATCGCCGGTTCCGCCGGATCACGGTACAGCCACCGTGTAATTGCACCCGTGCGCGCATCCAACCGGACCCCCAACCTTCTGAACGCCCAGCAGTCATACGCCACTGATACGAAAAATGAGGCAGGCAGGCGGTTGGCCGCTCCGATCTTGCAACCAATCAATGAGACGCCGCCCCCGAACCCCATGGCCCCCACACCCAGCCGGTTGGCCTCGTCCATGATTTCCGCTTCCAGTTTCGCCAGTTCCGGATCCGGGTTCGTATCGTCCAGCGTACGGAACAACTGCATCTTGGCCAGCATGTATCCGTGTGCGCGGTCGCTGCCGATACACACGCCAATTGCGCCCGGCGCACAACCTTGACCTTGAGCCTGCCACACCGCATGCAGGATGCACTTCTTCACACCCTCCAGGTTGCGCCCCGCCTTGCCAAGATGCTCCAACTCTGCAGGCAGAGAATACTGAATGTTCTTGTTCTCGCAGCCGCCACCCTTCAGAAGCAGCTTCACCTCGATCTCATCCTCCTCCCACTGCTCGAAGTGGATGACGGGCGTCTCCGGACCCAGATTGTTGCCGCTGTTTTTGCCGGTGAGCGAATCCACCGAATTTGGCCGCAATTTGCCCCTGCGAGTGGCCTCGGCTACTTGCTCGCGAATCGCCCGCGCCACCGCCAACTGGTTCACTCCCACGGGGGTGTGCACAATGAATGTCGGCATCCCCGTGTCCTGGCAGATTGCCCCTTCGTCTTGCTGCGCCATGTCGATGTTGGTGGCCATAATGGATAGCGCCTGGTGCGATTGTGTGCCAGGAGTCTCCAGGCCAACGGCCGCTTTCATCGCCTTGCGCACGTCGGGCGGAAGGTTGACGGATGTTTGCGTGATGAGTTCCAGCAGGCTGGCGCCGAGCAATTCCATGATGAATCTCTCCTAAATCTCTATCCTAGCGTGACGTGCTCAGGGGAGACGAAGAACGGCGAGCGCAGTCATTCCAGGACGGATCACCGGGTCCGGGCTGGCGAACTCGATCACCACTTGTCCGCCGTCGATAGACTTGACCTGTGCCGGCAGACCCTCGCCAGGTATCTCCGCGATGCGTATGAGCGCGGGTAGACCGGGCTTCAATCGGTTCACGATGGGCGGCTCGGGTTCTACCACCAACTCCAATGAAACCAATTCAACGGCGATTTCGAACAGCGCCTGTTCCTCGCGCGTTACTTCATCCCCGGCAGCCTTCCGGATGGCCACCACAATCCCATCGGCAGGGGAACGGATGTCGGCGCTGGCCAGGTTCTGTTTCGCTTCCTCGTATTGTTCTGTTTCCAGATCCAGGCTCTTACGTGCGCTCTTCACATCGGCAGCAGCCTTCTCGATCCGGTAGGCAACCTGCTTGACCAGTTCGTCCAGCGTGTTCGTTTCAGCCCGAGCCGCTTCAAAATCCTGTTGCGCGTTCTCAAAGGTGCGGCGCGGCGTTGCGCCCTCTCTGTTCAAAAGAGATTGCCGGGTGTAGACCCTTTCCTTTTGCGCCAGTTCACCGCGGGCCCGCGAAAGGTCTGCCTCCAGCCGGGATTGCTCCAGGCGCGATGCGATTAAGGCGCTCTCCGCCGCCTGCAGCCTCGCTTGCGCACGTTCCAATTCCAAAGCCGCCTCGCGTTCCGCGGCTGCCAGGTTGTCGTTCCGGATCCTCCCGATGATCTGTCCCTCAAACACTTCATCCCCTGGGCGGACCGGGAACTCCTCCAATGTGCCCTCCACCGGAGCAGGGACACGGACCACATTCGCAGCTCGAATCTTCCCACTCACTTGCACTTCGGCGCCCGCCGGAAGCGGCGTCTCTTTTGCGGCGGGAGCGGGCGGCGGAGCAGCCTTATGGCTCACCCGCCAGTAAGCGACACCGCCTGCTCCTATGCCGAGCAATCCCAGGGCAACCATCCACCACTTGGCTCGCATCGCTGCTTCGATCATAGAGCGAAATCCATCGCGGCAGCTCTGCCCCTATGCCGCGCGGTTTTTCGATATATTGAAAAGCTAGTCTTACAGCACTGGCTGGGTGAGGGTCATGGAGCGCTTGCGGCTCGGCGACGACATCGACGATTACTGCATCAAATGCAAACGGCTGACGAATCACTCGATTCTCGCCCTGGTGGACGCCAAGCCCGTCAAAGTCCGCTGCCGCACGTGCTACAACGAAGGTCCTTACCGCGCGGGGGAGATTCCCCCTTCCAAGCGACAACTCAAAAAGGCTGCACTGGCGCTCGAAGCCGCGGAGCGCGCTAAGAACGAAACCAGCTAACTCAGTTTCTCCTCAATTCTTTTCGGAGTTCATCGATCACTTCAGCTCGCCGGTCGCTGCTCAACTCCTCCTCCATCTTGCGCAACGCCGCGCCGACAATATCCCGGTGATGCAGCTTGGCTCCGAAGCCTTCTTCCGCACTCAATCTCAGCCACAAATCGTGCAGGCGGTCGACATCTTCCGGCCATAATCGCGGCGGATGCGGACCAAGATTGACGTAGGCCGGCGGGCGGTCCCCGCTGATGATCTCCAATGAGAACGGATGCCTTGGCTCGGGCAGTTGCTCCCAAGCCAGACCGATCCGGCGCGCAAGCTCGTCGGATGTCATCGTGTTCGAAACGCCTGTTACCAGCCGCGAGCACTTCAGATTCTGCGCCGTCTGCACCATCGCCAGAAACGGGTCGTTGCTGGGCACCACCAGCAGCTCCACCGGCTTTCCTTCCTTTTCGGCCAGCGCCACCACCCGGCTGAACAGCTCCTGTTCGTAATCAGAGAAGATTTGATCGTCAGTCAGGGCGTATTCGCCCGTCGCCGCGCCCGTAACCGGGCGCACCGTCATCACCACGATGTCGTGCCGGCGGAGGTTGGTCTTGCTCAGCACGCGCCGCAGATGATCCATCCGGGTGAAGTCCCGTACCGCCACCAGTACGGATCCCGGCCTGGTTTGCACGTGCGCTTCGTCCACCGCAGGCTGATGCTCTAGCTGGAACTGCTCCAATCCCTTTGCCTGCGCTGCCCGCCTTGCATTCATCCTTTGAGAAATGGTGAATACCAGAAAGAGAAGCACGGTGAAACTCAAGCCGTAGATGGTAGCCACCTTTTTGGTCAACAGGTTCGCCACAGCCACCAGAAATAACGCGAATGTCGTAGCCGCTAGCCCGACCGGCAACTCGAGCCGCCCCACCCGTAGATTGAAAGGCACCCGGTATTCCTGGTCTTTCCTCTGGAATCGCAGCGCCAGCACGCCAAGTCCCTTCAGGAAAAAGCTCCACACCACCCCGAACGCGTAGGCCTCGCCTAGCAGATACACATCGCCCCGGCTGAATAACACGGTAAGCATTTGCAGCAGAACGATCAGGTTGATAATGCGGGAGGAAGTCCCAAAGCGTTTGTGCGGCTTACGGAACCAATCGGTCAGCACACCGTCCTCAGCCACCCGGTTCAGCACCCCATTGGCTCCGATAATGGACGTGTTCACTGCGCCCGAAAGGATCAGCGTTCCCACGATGACCACGAACACGTGGAACAGGAACTTCAGCGCCGCCGGCCCGGCGAGGCTCATCGAAAGGCCGCCAATCAAATTGTCGTAATACCTTGGACGGACATCGTCCGGGATGATCATCACCGCGAACAGGGAGATCAAGCCAGTGCTGAACAGCGCGTATACGCAAACAAGGTTGGCCGCCTTCTTCAGGTTCGCCATCTTTGGGTAGGCGATCTCCCGGTAGACTTGCGCCAGCGTCTCGAACCCGCTCATGGCCAGCAGTGAATGCCCAAAGGCAATGATCATCGCCGCCAGCCAAATGCTGGGCCAAACGGTCCCCTCCAGCCAGCCAAGGGAGTGAGAGTCGAACTTCAGCGATTGCAGCGACGGCGCGGGTGGGGCTTCTACTTTGTCCATCAACAGCAGAGTGACCGGGCACCAGATGAGCAGGCACACCACCATCAACGTTGTGATTTGCATGATGCGCAAAGCTTTGCTGCTCGATTCGTGGATCCCCTTGACGTTTTGCCGCCAGAAGTATCCCGTGACGCAAAGGCTGAAAAACACGGCGAATTGGTTAGGCGCAACCCGCCAGCTCCAATGCGACTTCCCCAGCAGTTCGTTCAGCAAGTGGCCCAGATATTGGCCGGCGGAAACCGAGCTGATGGGCCCTGTCAGGATGTAGTCCACGACCAGGGCTGAGACCGACAGTTTTGCCACCGTGGGCCCCATGCTGTCGCGTACTACTACGTAAACCCCGCCGCGCACGAACATCCCGCAGCTCTCGAGGTAGATCGAACGCACGGCGAACCCGAAAAACATGACGCCCAGCACAAACCATGGCGCCGACTTCCCGATCGCCTGCTCCGTGATTCCGCCCACGTAAAACATCGTGGACGCCAGGTCGCTCAGGACTATGGCGGCGCCCCGCCAGAAGGAAATGAAGGAGAGGGCAACGGTGGTGGCGACTACCACCTTCGTGGTGGCAGCCGCGCCTGGATTCGCAGGGTCGGCCATACTTGCTGCGCGATGCAGCATTACCGAGATTACAACAGGGCGTGACGGAGTGCTGGAATGGAAAGGTGAATGGAGAGAAGCGCGAAGCTGCCGCCAGGATTGCTCTCCGCCTGCGTGAAGCTGGGTTTGCAGCCTATTTCGCCGGCGGCTGCGTTCGCGACCGGCTGCTTGGCAGACCCATCAAGGACTACGATCTCGTCACGTCCGCCATTCCATCCGAGATCGCCGGCCTTTTTCCCGAGGCCCGCGGCGTAGGCGCCCACTTTGGCGTCCTCTTGGTGCCGGCTGGAGAGTGGCGCTTCGAAGTGGCTACCTTTCGTAGCGATTTGTCCTACCTCGACGGGCGGCGTCCGGAGGCGGTGCGCTACGAAACCGACCCCCGCCGGGACGTCGAGCGCCGCGACTTCACCATCAACGGCCTGCTGGAAGATCCCTCTTCCGGCGAGGTTCTCGACTTTGTGGGCGGCCGTGAAGACCTGGTGCGAGGCCTCATCCGCGCTATCGGCGACCCGCACCGCCGCTTTGCCGAAGACCATCTCCGCCTTCTCCGTGCCATCCGCTTTGCCTCACGGCTGCGATTCTCAATCGAGCCGGAAACCTGGGCCGCTTTGAGGGAGCACTCCCCGTCGATCACCCGCGTAGCTCCCGAGCGTATCCGCGATGAACTCACCTTGATCCTGACCGAAGGCGGAGCGCGCCTCGGTATGGAACTCTTGGAGGGCAGCGGGTTGCTTGAAATCATCCTCCCCGAAGTGGCTCGTATGCGAGGCGTCGAGCAACCGCCCGAATTCCACCCCGAAGGGGATGTCTGGGTGCACACCCTGCTGGTTCTGGATGCTCTCGGCCCCTGTGAACCAACACTTGCCCTCGCCGCACTTCTTCACGACGTCGGCAAACCGCCTACCTTTACCCGCGACAGCCGCATCCGGTTCAACGGCCACGCCGAACTGGGCGCCCGCATGGCCGAAGACATTCTTCGGCGTCTTCGCTATCCTGCTGCGCTGGTCGAACGAGTTGCCGCCAACGTCGCCAGCCACATGAAGTTCATGGATGTGCCGCGCATGAAGGAAAGCACCTTCCGCCGCTTTGTCCGTCAGCCTCATTTCGAGGAGCTGCTGGAATTGCACCGGGTAGATCTCCTCGGCTCCCTCAAACCGCCTGCCGGTTATGAGCAAATCAAAAAACGCTGGCAGAGTTTACCGGTGGAAGCCCTCCGGCCACCCGCCCTTCTGACCGGCAACGACCTGCTGGCCATGGGCTACCTGCCAGGACCCCAGTTCCGGCTCATGCTCGAAGCCGTGGAAGAGGCACAACTGGAAGGCAAGGCCGTCACTCCTCAGCAGGCAAGGGAATTTGTGTTGCGCCGTTGGCCGCCTCACCAGCAGCAGGGTGTCAAGCCAGCTTCGAAGTGATCATCCACTTCAGAACGCCGCGGGGCCGCGCCAGCGACCCGCCGATGTCGATGCGCAGCAGCGCACCCTTTTTGAAGTCCACTTGCAGCGCCGGGGATTGAAGCAGAAACGCAGTTAGTCCGCTCATCAGCGGCTCGTGTGAAACCACCAGAATCTGCGCCTCCCCCGAGTAGTTCCTGATCTCATCCCAGGCATCGCCCGGAGCCGCCGCTGGAGTGAACGCCTTCGATTCCACGATCTTGTTCGAATAGTCCAGAACTTCCCGCGCCACCTTGGCGGATTGCACCGCCCGCAAGTAAGGGCTGGACAGAATCAGCGTTGGAGAAAGGTCTGCCTCGCGAGCCCGCTTCAGCGTTGCCCGCAGCCGCCGAATCCCCTCATCGGTTAGCGGCCGGTCGGCATCCTTGGCGCCGGGTTTGCCATCTTCGGCAATGCCGTGGCGAAGAAGGTACAACTCCATGGGTTTCGCAAACCGTGCGTTGCTGAGTCATCATTGTGTCACACTAAGGGCTCGATGGGCGAACGCTGGCGTCAGCGCACACACCAATTGGCCGTTGGGTTTGGCCTGGGTTCGGCCGCCGCCGCCATGGCCTCCATCGCGGCTTCACAGTTACTTCTCGGCGCTGCTGTCCTGTGCCTCTTGGTTTCGGGCGCCCGATGGCAGTGGCCGCGATCTTGGCCCGCGCTCGCCTTTTTCGTCTTCTGGACTTGCCTGGCCTTGGCCCTTTCGCCCGAACCATGGGCCGGGTTGCCCCAACTCCGCAAACTGTACGTGCTCCTTGGCCTCCCAGTTGTGATGACGGCTCTCGCCACTCCTCGTCATTTCCTGTGGCTGGTCTCCGCTTGGGTCGGATTGGGCGCCTGTTCCGCCCTTTGGGGCATCCAACAATTTGTGCGCAAGTGGCTCGCCGCGGAATCGGCCGGCCAGGACTTCTATCTCAGCTACGTCGCCGCGCGCATCACTGGCTTCAATAGCCATTGGATGACCTTTAGCGGCCAACTCATGGTGGCGCTCCTCGCAGGCTTCGCACTTCTCTTATGGGGCAGCCTCGGGCGGCGCGCCCGCTGGTTAGTACTTGCCGGACTGGTTTTCATGGGGCTGGCTCTCGTTCTCGCCTTCACGCGCGGAGTCTGGATCGCCACCACCGCCGCCTCAGCCTTCTTGCTTTGGCGCTGGCGTCCCTGGGCCGTGGCCGCTCTCCCGCTTGCGGCCGCGCTGGTGCTGGTCGCCGGACCCCAAAGCGTTCGCGAACGCGCGCGTTCTCTCATCCAGCCTCGCGGCGTCGTGGACTCCAACTCCCACCGCGTAGCGACCTCACTGACAGGCCTTGCAATGATCCGTGCGCACCCGCTGCTTGGCGTAGGCCCGGAACGTGTTGGGCACGAGTTCCTCCACTACGCTCCCTCGCGTGTTCTGCCCTTGCCCGAAGGCTACTATGCGCACCTTCATAGCATCTACCTGCACCTCGCCGCCGAACGCGGAATTCCTGCCGCCGCTGCGATCACACTGTTCCTGCTTTGGCCGCTTCTTCTCTGGCTCCGCACACGCCCACCTCCGCGCAAGGCGCCCATGGGATGGGCCACCTACGGAGCTTCCGCTGGGCTGCTGGGCATCCTGGTCGCAGGTTTGTTCGAATACAACCTGGGCGACAGCGAGATCCTGATGCTCACGCTCAGTTTGGTGGCTTTGGGGGAACGGGCAACCCTTCCGCTTGTGGCGGACGTTGCGGACGCGCCGCCCTCTGCAACATCCGCACCTCCTCCTGGCTGAGCCGCCTCCATTGACCGATGGGCAGTCTTCCCAGCGCGATGGGGCCAATGGCGACACGCACCAGTTTCAGGACCTTCGCTCCTAACGCTTCCACCATCCGCCGCACCTGGCGGTTCCGGCCCTCTGTGATGGTGATCTCGAAAAACGTACGTCCGCTGCTGTCGCGCAGCCGTTGCACCCGCGCCGGACGCGTCGGCCCGTCTTTGAGGTCCACACCTTTCCGCAACTGTTCCAGTTGTTCGTCCGTCAGGACTTGGGATGCCTTCACCAGATAAGTCTTCGGCACGTGAAAACTGGGGTTGGTCATCCGCTCAGCGAAGTCCGTGTCGTTCGTGAGCAGCAGGAGTCCACTCGTGTCCTGGTCCAGCCGGCCGACCGGAAACACATACTGCCCGACATCGGTTAACAGTTTGTAGACCGTCTCCCGGCCCTCAGGATCACGGAACGTTGTCAAAAGCCCTTTCGGCTTGTAGAGGAGTATGTAGGTCTTCCTCTCTCCCCTTAGCGGTTGACCGTCCAGCAGTATATGGTCCCGTTTGGCATCCACCCACTGCTCGGGATCCCGCACCACCTTCCCGTTCACCTTGACGCGCCCGCGTGCAATAATGCCGCGGGCCTCTGTGCGGGAAGCGATCCCCGCCTTTGATAGGAGCCGGTCCAGAGTCTTCAGAACCTTCGCTTTAGGGGGCGCCGCGCCGGCCTGGGCAGCCGGCCGGGACCGCTTGGCTGGTTTACCTCTCAAGCCCTCGATTCTAACGGAAGTATCCGCTGGCCAGCGAGGGCTCTTGAATCACGGCTTGCCGGAAGAGGCGGCGAGCCCGCTCGGGCTGGCCGCGTTCCAACCAGGCTCGCGCCAAATTGAAGCAGAGATCCGCCGTTTCTGCGCCTCCTTCGCGCAGCTCCCGCTCGTGGCGTTCGGCCCGGTCCAAGTCCTGCTGGCTAAGCGCCAGCACCGCGAGGGCCAGCAGATACTCAACCGCTGTCGGATCCGCCATATGCGCCCGCTCAAAGCAGACACGGGCTTCTCGCCAGCGGGAGGCCTTGAAGTGGCACAGCCCCAGGTTGTACGCCGCCACTGCTGCGTCCGGGTGACCGGACTGGCAGCCCTGCAGATGTGTAGTGGCTGTCTCCAACTCACCGCGGCTCAGCGCCAACATTCCCAAACGGAATCGCGCGCCGGCGTGTTCTGGATCCAGTCCAGCCACCGCCTCATACCAATACCGGGCCTCGTCCAGATCACCTGCTTCTTCGCAAACCACTGCCAAGCGCCATCGCACTTCTACTACATCCGAGGCTAGCAGGGCCGCACGCTCCAGCAATTGGCGTGCCTCCGTTGTCTGCCTTTGCTCCAGTGCGACCAGCGCCAGGTTGAATAGAGGCTGCCAGGCGAGCGGTAAGCGCTGCCGCGCTTGTTCGTAGCAGTTTCTGGCCCCGTCTGCGTTGAGTCGCCGCTGTTCCAGGCAGCCCAGATAAAACCAAGCCTCGCCACAGCCTTCTTCGGCTTTCAGCAGCCGCTCCAATTCCTGCTGCGCGTCCGCGTACTGGCCGGAATGAATTGCGTTTAATGCCCGCTGCAGGCCCTCGTCCACAGCAGGACGGCGGACCGGGCCTGGTGTGGCCTCAGGGAGGCCCAAATCCAGCCATTGGGGACGCGACGAAACCCCTCGATTGGCCGGCGCGGCTTCAGCGGGCCGCTCTGGCTGAGGCATCGAAATGACTTTTCGCAACTCAACCGCCATGGTCGATCACCGCGAGACGCCGCCCAGGAATACGGCTGGTTCTGACTGCGAAGGATGCCACCGGTCTAGCACCGGCAGATGGATTCGAAGATATCTCGGCAGTTGAGGCAGCCCCGGTTTCTCTGGCCGCGCCTGCAATACCGGAAGTTGGATGCGTGAACCGTCAATTGAAAGGAACGCCGGTTGGCCCGCAGCGCACCCCGCGGCCAGCCGGAATGCTCCCGGAGCATTTACCCTTACGAGACGGCCGCTTCGGAGCGTTTGACGGATACGTGGACACCCCCGGTCCTCAGGCTTCTCTGGCACAGGACGGGAGCCGAATCGCAGGGGCTCTACTTCCCACACCCACATCCCGCTCGGCAATGGAACGGGTTCCATGTCGTGCGCGATGTCCACCAGGGCACGGAAAATCGGAGGGACCAATGGCTGCCATTTGGACGCTCCGCCGCGCCGCCCTGCCTCCAGGCTTCCGCCAGGGGACCCCGGTGCGGCAGGGGAAACGGCAGTCTGCCCGGCCGTTTCTTCCGGCTGCCGGAGCCGGCTCTGCGGCCGCGCGGGTTGGTCCGCCGTGTGAGCATTACCCACCCCAACAGGCCCGGCTGGCCCCGAAGGCCCAGCAGTTGCAGGAGGCCCAGCCGGCCGCGCGCTCTTTACGGCTATGGGCGCAGGGCTAATCGGTGCGATTGGAGCCAGAGACTCCTTCGCTGCCGCCGCACGCTTCGCCGCAGACGGACTCCATTTGCCTCGTCCCCATTCTTCCAGTGGCCAGTCCGCCCACGGCTCTGCCAGCGGGTAGTGCTCCAAAACTCTTGAAATACCGGGATAAACAGCCACTTGCGTCGCAGCAGGCGCGGAAAATACCCACCTCCGTCCGCTTTCATCGACCCATGTCTTGGGAGCCAAACCAATTGGATCAGGCGCGGAGGCCCATCGTTGCTCGCGGTAGGCCTCCGGCTGTTGCAATTCCGCCCGGGGCATCTGCGCCGGCCGCGCCCGGACTGCGACTTCAAATGGCTCCGGGATGAAGGCGCGCCGCATGGGTGGCATCATGAAGATCCCCGAGGCCACTTTGGCGGGCAATTCCATTGTCCGAAAGTTTTTCGAGGATGCGCCCGCCACAGAAACAGGCAATGCCTCAAAGTCCGCGACCTTGGCGAGATACTTCCAGTCCCGGCGTTGTGTCCTGCTCGGAGGGGGTTCAGGAGGTGGCGGCGCTGGCGCGGCGGCTAGCGGTTGAACTTTGTGCTGCTCAACGAATTCCTGAAGTTCTGGGGTGGTTTCTATTTCCCCCTCGTTGCCGCTTTCTGAAATCGCAGTTGCAGCAGGAGTTGACTCGACCTTCTCCGCCTTCAACTCCGCTGCGCTGTCCTCCGGCTCAGTCTCGACGATCCGGCCGATCGAAAGTACATCGCCGGGGCGTCGCAAAGACTTCAAACGCTCCTCAGCTAGGCGTTGGTTTTCGGTGGCGAACTCTTCCTTATGCTCCTTTGAGCAGAAGTCGCCGTACCGCCATCTTTCTACCAGACCGAGCTTCGCCCCACAGTACCGACAAGTCATGCTCGATTCTCCGACCATCGATGCCAGGGCTCCTTTGGGGGGTCTCGCCCGTTTTTAGCATCTGTACTTCCATCGAGTAAATCGGCAAAGGGCTTTAGCCCTTAAGCGCAAGGTTTCACAGATCGTTTCCCCTTAGTCCTGGACGGCGCGGCGTACCCCTTGGGCACATCGGCAGGAGCTTACCCCGGCTGCTCCGCGAGAGATGCCGGAACGCCCACGTGATAGGTCGGATACCTCAGACGATGGCCCAACAGCCGGAGAATTGCCGAACCATCTACCTGGCGGTTGTTCCTTCGGGTCTCCCCTAATTCCGAGCGCGCTGCAGACGCCGGCATGGGTTTGCCGAGCAGTCGGGCACAAAACTCAGCAATTTCAATAGACTTACAGGGATATTCATCCGCCACCGGATATCGGCCTTGCAACTCACTTTGCAGCCCTGCGGCGCCTAATGCCGACAAGTCATCCACATGGATGCGTGAAACGAAGTTCTGACCATCCTCCAACAGGCGGAAGTTGCCTGCGGCGATCGACACGTGCACGCCTCGCCCAGGCCCGTAGATTGCAGCCGGGCGGAGCACGAGGCACGAAAGCCCACTGTTCGTGAGAGTGTTCTCCGCCGTCAACCGCAGATGTTCTCTTTGGCTCCTCGGCGCAGGCGGCGTGTGCTCGTCAACGTAGGATGCCGCTCCGTACACCCCTGTCGTCGAGAGGTAAACCACCCGGCGCCAACGTCTGCCCATAGCATCCAGAAGCCGCGGAGTGGGATCCAGCCAACCATCGTTTGTCTGAATCAGTGGTATGGAATGCAGCACTGCCAGGCCGGTCGGCAGGGTTTTTGCCGCCGCCTCCAGGCTGGCTGGATCGAGCGCCTCAACACGAAGGGGGATGATCCCGGGCAAATCCAGATCTTCGGGCCGCCTGCTGGTCGCCCAAACAGAGTGACCCGCCGCAGCCAGTGTCCGGGCTACGCGCCGTCCTGTGTAGCCGCAGCCAAGGATCAAGAATCCGCTCACGCTTCTGGATACTTCCAGGGGGCGCGATAGGACCGCAGGAGCAACTCATTGGCTGCCGGATGATTCGTGATCATCTCCTTGCTGCCGTCCCAATCCAGGCTGCGCCCGGCGCGCCAACTCGCCATCGCCAGAAGACTCATGTTGGTCGAATAATGTCCCTTTTCGATGTCACATGCCGGGCGGCTTCCGGAGCGGATGGCAGCCAGGAAGTCGGCCCACAATTCCGGAATATTCTGGTCGTCGGGTTGGTGGAGCTTCGCATCGACATGCGCCGGACTGTTCTTCCGGTTGGCCGGATAGAAAGTCCAGCCGTCCCGCCACCCGAGATGGAGGGTCCCCTCGGTTCCATAGAAGTAGACGCCGATCGCCGACGACTCGGCCTGGTTGCCAGCGTATTGGCGGTGTTCCCACTGGCACGTAAACGACTCGAACTCGAACGTGGCCAACTGCGTGTCTGGCGCATCAGCCGCGTTCTGCCGGATCCGGCGGCTGGCGCTCGAGAAGATCCTACGCGGCCACTTCTCTTCGGTCCACATCAGAATCTGGTCGAACCAATGGATGCCCCAGTCACCGATGGTTCCGTTGGCGTAATCGAGAAACTGCCGGAATCCGCGCGGGTGGATGGCAGGGTTGAAAGCCCGTTGCGGGGCAGGTCCCAACCAGAAATCCCAGTCCAGATCAGCGGGGGGCTCGCCGTCAGTGGTTGGTTGGCCCGCACCTCCTGCGGAATGGACGAAGGCGCGCACCATGCCGATTCGCCCTGCCTTCCCAGTCCGGAGGAATTCGATGGCACTCAGGTTATGCGGCGATACGCGCCGATGAGTACCTACCTGCACCACGCGGTTCGCGGCGCGCGCGGCGTTCACCATTGCGCGCCCCTCGCGGAGTGTGTGGCTGATGGGCTTCTCGACGTAGACATGGGCGCCGGAGCGCAATGCTTCGATGGTGCAAAGGGCATGCCAGTGATCCGGCGTGGCGACGATAGCGATTTCGGGCCTCTCCTTTCGCATCATCTCGCGGAAGTCGCGGTATTGCCTCGGCTGATCGCGCGTCAGCGGCCCTAGCTTTTCCAGCGCGGCTTTCCGCTGCCGGTCGTCGACATCACATAAGGCGATAGCCTCGCATTCACCAGAGGCGAGGGCCGCAGAGAGGATATTCATCCCCCACCATCCCGAGCCAATCAAGGCTGTCCGGTAGCGCTTGGATTGTGAACGCAGCAGCGGGGCGCCCAAACCGGCAAGGGCAATTGCCGAGCGGCGCGAAAGCAATCCTCTCTCCCGCAAAAGATGAGTAGGCATGGGTTCCCTCCCTTGCCGACAGCATACAAGAACGCCGGGTAGACTATCGTGCTGTGAGAAACGCCGGTTCCGTTAAATGGGCCGTTTCATTGAACGAAGAGAGAATGAAATCGCCGCCCTGACTGATTAAGCGCGTGCGGTTGGTGTTAAACTGCGCTCCTGCCAGGCGGAGAATTGAGTCCACTGCGGAAAGTCCCAGGGCCGTGCCTACCGAAATGCCAATCGGGGTGGCCGAGGTGAATACGGCAACGCGCCTTGCTGGGCTTGGCAAATCAGACAGCGCTGCCTCTACCCGTTTTCGGAATGCCCGCCAACTTTCCGTCCGGATGGCATAGCGTTCTTCCACCCAAGCCCGGACAATCGCGGAGTCTGTGGCAGTCCACTTCCGGTGCACTCCGTCACGATTTTCCGCCATCGCCCTCCTCAGTTCGGCAAACTCCGTAGCGAACTGAGCATCATCCGCTGCCAGTAAGGGGGCGATCTCGTGATACACAGCGTCCAGGTCGAATTCGTTCCAGCGCTCATCCACCTGGAGCGGGGGGAAGGGCAAGCCGTCATCCCGATAGACGTCCTGAACAATTCGTGCGGTCTCCTGCTGCCGGGTGAGGGCGCCGCAGACGACAGCGTCGAATTGCTCCTGGCGTTCCGCCAGATAGGCGCCCAGCCGTCTAGCCTGATCCTGGCCTAGAGCTGATAACTGATCGTAGTGATCGCGTGTCCCGGCTTGGCCGTGCCGGAAGAAATGGATTTCCATGCTGGCGTGCGTTTCGATGCTGGGCGGGATGGAGATCGCCACCGGCCCAAACAAAAAGGGTAGCAAGGTTCCAGTTGGAACACCTGCTACCCGTTCAGGTCCATCGCAAGTGTGAGATGAGCGATCCCTGGATGCCGGGGTTTAGTCCCCGAAATAGCCCTGTGCGAGTTCAGGCTTCATCTCGAGAGCCTGGCGCCAGCAACTGCGTGCTTCTTCCGTGCGCCCCTGAGATTTCAGGGCGTGGCCGAGGTTCAGCAAGGCCTCCGGGAAGTTCGGGCGGATGCCCAGAGCTTCACGGTACAGCGCGACGGCGTCGTCTACCTGGCCCTGCTTTTGCAGCAGCAGCCCGGTGTTGTAAAACAACTCGGGGGAGCGTTCGCCGAGATCGATCAGGCGGCCCTGCAGATCGAGCGCCAGCCCATGATCCTGCCGCTCGATAGCGATCGAAGCCAACCCGCGCAATGCCTCCACGCTGTCGGTCTTCAGGGAAACCGCCCGTTCAAATGCAGCCATCGCCTTATCGATGTCGCCGACTTGCTTGTACGCCAGGCCAAGATTAATGCAGGCCTCCAGCCATTCGGGTTTCCTCACCAGACAGGTTTCGAAGCAATCAATCGCTCCCGGAGCGTCGCCGCGCATGAGCCGAAGGAAGCCCAGGCGGAACCAGGCGTCTTCCCATTCGGGGTTCTTCTCGAGCAGTTGCTCGTACATCACCTCGGCCTCGGCCGACTGCCCCTGCTCCTCCATCAACCCCGCGAGGTTCGACAACAGTTCCGGGCTTTCGTTCTTGAGGCGCAGCGCCGTCTCGTAAGCTTCGCGCGCACCTTTCGCATTGCCCAACGTCTGCCGCACGACACCAAGATTCGCCCAACACTGCGGATGATCCGGCTTCACGCGGCCCGCTTCCAGATAAGCCTTTTCTGCCTGGTCCAGGCGGTTGACCTTCTGATAGGCCACCCCAAGGTTGTACCAGCGTTCGAAATGGTCAGGCGTCAGTTCCACGAGCTTCGCACAGTACTTCGAAGCCGCTTCATAATCCTCCATCGAGAATGCGCACCAGGCTAAGCCTTCCAGTGCGGTTTGTGAGAATGGCCTGAGCACCAGCAACCGTTCGGCGATCTCCCGCACGAGATTTGTGTCATTTTGCCGCATGCCGATGTGAATCATGTTCGACATCGGTTCTTCGGCGTTCTGGTTGCGGCTCAGGATCTCGCGGTAAAGCTGCAGAGCTTCATCGAAACGCTCCAACAGTTCCAGAGCCACCGCCTTGCCGAACATCGGTGTCTCATCGTTCGGGGTCTTGCCCAAACATGTGTCGAAACACTCCAAAGCCGGCTCTGCCTTCTTCTCGTGCAATAAACAGATGCCCAGCCCCAGCCGCGCATCCATGCGTGAATTGTCCGCTTGCAATACACGGCTGAAATTCTCTGCCGCCTCCGCCCACCGGCCCAGCTTTTCCTGGCAGACAGCGAGGTTGAAGCAGGCAGACACCGAACCTGGATCGAGCATGAGCAGCGATTCGTAGCTTTTCGCTGCATCCTCGTACATCTCCAGTTCAAACTGGATATGGCCCCGGGCAGAGTACACTTCCTTGTCGGCGCTGCCTCCGTCCACTGCCTGGTCCAGTTCCCTGAGAGCCTCACGGCTCTTTCCCTCCAAATGTAAGGAAACCGCGCGCGCCAGCGCCGAGGCTCCCTGCCCTAGTTCCATGTCGTTCCGGGGGTTGCTCATGTCCTGCACCTCAATCGGACCCTTCTTCCTCTCTCTTAATCGGCAATTGCCTGCCCGGCCTGTACATGGTAGGGCGCGAAAAGTGCGCACAACCGGCCGAGATAATCATATTGGTGAGTCACTTCCACCCATCGGAGCAGTGATTTGTCTCCTTTAGGGCAGAAAAATCCCACCCCGCCCTTTTTCAATCGGGAGTCGGTGAAACTGTCCACCAACTGCCCCTGGACATAAGTCGTAATCTCGTCATCCCGCACCTCGACCCTGACCCGGTACATCGTGCTCACCTTGATAGGAAATGGCAGAGGCAGCATCACAGGTTCGGTCTGCTTGCCGTTGATCACCGAATAGCGCATGATCGATGCTTCCGGCAACGGGCCCGGCCGCGTGATCACCAGCCTCATGACGTGATGGTTCCGGTCGTCCAGCGCCCGTACCACCCAGTTCAAGCTCCGCCTCTCGATCTGACCCAGGAACTCGAAGGTATAATTTCGCATGCTCAGGGTGGGTTTGAAGAACGCGAGCTGCCCAGGTTCCAGGAAGGTCGCTTGGCCATACCTCCAAGTCTGCGCCCAGCCTGCACTGCCCTCCCACGAACTCAGCCCGTTGCGGAAATCATCCATCAGATGCACCGCAGCCCTCTGGTTAATCACCTTTTGGATCGAGGTGAACTGGTTGCTCAGGATCGACTGCGAGGTGCCCGATGCCAGCTTCACCTCGGCCTCGCCTTTCGGCGCCGCTGGGCGGAAACTGTACAGAACCAGGCCCAGGATGATCGGCAGACCAAGCGCCACCCACTTTAGATCCGCCGGCGCGTGCGACCAGGCGTTCCAACCCGTGAAGGAAGCCAGCCGCGCTTTCAGTGACTTCAGCGGAGGCTGCTTCCAGCGGAACGTCCTGGGCGGCGCCGCGCCCGCCACGCTCTCGGCGCTCTCTAACCCGCCGGGGAATGCCGGGAAGTGCGGCTGCCGCTGGTGTTGCTCTGCCGCCAGCCACGACACCTTCGCCGGCAGCCGGGGTTCGGCAATGGGCAAGTCCACCAGCCGCCAGACCAGAATCGGCAGCAACCCCTGGTGCAGCGCCGGAATGTCTGGCTCGGGTTCGGCTGGCGCTGGCGGTTCTGGCGCAGCAATTGAGCCCTCCTGCCCAAGCCCTGCTTCGGGCATCAACGGGATGGCTGCAGGGTCCTGGAGAGCCGCCGCTGCCAGCACGTGCGTGGCATCCTCACCCGGCGCAAGGGGTTCCGCCTGATCCAAAGGCTGTAGTCCTTCGGCTGCCAATGTGACGAAGGCCCCGGCCAACTCAACTTCCGGATGCCAGACTTCCCAGGCGATCGCGGCGTCGTCAGGCACTCTCCGCACAGGAACGGGAATGATTCGCGTGGGCTCACCGTCCTCTGCGGCCAAAGGCAAAGGCCCGCCGGCAGGCTCGATTTGATCAGCCACCGGGGGAATCGCGGGTTCCGGTTCTGCGATGGCCTCGTGCTCAACGGCAATCACAGGCTGCGGCTTTGGCGCTGTGAGCCGGTCGACAATCGGCCAGTACCCGCTCTCGTCCGTGGTATGCACGATGGCCGGAAGAGCCTCAGGCCGTCCTTCACCCCGCAGCACGGGAACTGCCCCGACACTTGGCGCTCCGTGAGCCACTGCGAGAGGATAACCCGCGGGCAGCATGGACGCGTCAGCCGGCGCCAACCCCACCGGCATCGTGTGGACCGGCAACCCGGCCGACAGAATTGCCGGTTGCTGATCGAATCGTCCTGCCGCCTCCGGATTTTTCACATTCACAGGCCCCTGTCGGGGAGTGAGGACAGTCAATGGCACGACACCTGCCAGCGAAGGCGCCGCTGATCCATCCATGGGAACGGCGAGGCGCGGCGCGGTCGTTGATGTCACCGTCATGCTGGCCAGCCGAGGCGCCTCCCACGGCGAAAATCCTCCGTAGGTCACGCAGCCCGGCATGCCAATGCCGAGCGGTTCTGCCATCGCCAGCCCCTCATCGGCCGTGTTCTCATTAACGGCTACCCAGCGGGTGGTTGGCGCTGCGTGGCTGGAATCCTGGCCAGCCGCTGCCGGGTGCGGAAACACCGGGCCCGTTGGCGGAAGGGCAATACTGGCCGGATCCGGACTGGCGATCGACAGGATCCCCGCAAGCGGTGGCAGCACAGCCTTGCGGGTCCGTTTTGCCTTCCGCCGCGGTGCAGGCAAGCGGTCTGGCTGCAGACGGAGCGAGGGCAGGGTAGGGGGAGACTCTTCGCCTGCGTCCGGGTCCCAGGCGGGCCAAATCTTTTCAACTCGTGCCTGCTCCACGGCGGGGATTTGCCACTGCATGCCCGCCGCCCGCCGCATCCCTTGGATCGTTGTTCGAAAGTCGCGTTCCGGATACTCAGGCTGATTGCGCGGAGCCACCATGTCGCAGTTGGGAACAAGGATTCTCCTCGTGTGCAGCATCCGCAACGCGATGGGGAGGGGCTGTCCCATCGGAACGGATTGCTCCGCCGGCTTGCCATTTGCACCCGCAGCAGCCTTTCCGTTGGTGGCGTGAGCCACTTTGCCATTCGAGCCAGAGTGGCCCTTGGCTGCCGCTTGGGCAGGCTTCGCGCCGCGGCTGACGGCGAACCGTCCCGCAGTCCCTTCCAACGAGCGCTGCGCCTCGATTAGCCGCGCCAGTGCAAGGTCGTTCTGCTGGTCCTGAAACAAGCGCCGGTGCTCATCACTGCAGAATTCTCCGCCGGAGAATGTCCGCAACAACGAAACTCGCTTGCCACATTGCAGGCAGCGCATGAACGGAGCAGGAACCTCCCTGGAATCATCCTAGGAAGCTGGCCGCGAGAATACTATTCAAGAGAAGACTTACCCCAGCCCCTAAGTACCAGCGCCCTGCCCAATTCCCTGAGGTTTTCTACTTAGGAAACGAGGCGATTTCAACGTCGGCTGCCGCCAGACGATCCTCTTCCAGTTCAATGCCCAAGCCTGGCCCTGGCGGAAGGGGCAGCGCGCCATCCTGCGGGCGCAGGCGATTCCGGAAAAAACCTAGAGCTACATACTCGTCATCGTAGTGGCGGCGCACAGTCTCAAGAATCCGGAGATTGGGGACCGCCGCGGCGAAATGGGCACTGGCCCAGTGCAGCACAGGCCCGCCGCAATTATGGGGCGCAACCGGCAGGTAATGTGCCTCGGCCAAAGCCGCGATTTTGCGGGCCGAGGTGAATCCGCCACACCAGGCGAGGTCGGGCATGACAATCCTCGCGGCTCGTAACTCCAGGAGTTCCCGCACCTGCCAGTGGGTCATCAGACGTTCGCTCACGCAGAGCGGCAGGCGTGTGGATCGGGCCAGTTCCCGGTACGCCGCCAGATTGTCCTGCGGCAGCATCTCCTCCAGCCACATCGGCTCGAGCGGCTCCAGCGCTGCTGCAATTCGCGTGGCACACGGCAGATCCCAATAGCCATGGAATTCCATCGCCACATCGATGGAATCGCCGAACTCCTGCCGGATCTTCTCCAAAGGTCCTAGCCCGCGCCGGAGTTGCTCGGGCGAAATGGAGTGCCCGCCGGTCTCTTTCGCCACCGGGTCGAAAGGCCAGATTTTCATCGCCCGGATACCCATATCCAGCAGCGAGCGCGCCAGTTCAACCGGTTGAGTGAGGAAATCGAAGTGATCGTAACAGGTGTTGTAGATCGGAGTCCGCTCCCGGCAGGGCCCGCCGAGCAGTTGGTAAACGGGCAGCCGGGCTGCCTTGCCCGCCAAGTCGTGAAGCGCGATATCGAGCGCGCTCATGGCCCGCATCTCCGCCCCCGCCCAACCGCTATAGCTCACGGCCAGGAAGCAGTCGCGCCAAATCGCTTCGATCGCCAACGGATCGCGGCCGATGAGCGCTGGCGCCAGCCGCTCGAGAACCACCGCTTGCTCACTGGACGGATGCGGGTAAGTCTCTCCCAAACCCGTCAGTCCTTCATCCGTGTGAACTCGCACCCACAGGTAACCGATGGGGCCGGCATGCACCGTCAGGCCCTTCCGGATCCGGATGGTTTCTATTTTGGTGATTCGCATCTTGTCCAGTGTCGCCAAAAGGAAAGGCCCGCCGGTGGGCGGGCCCGGAAAGAATTCGTTTTGAAGCTTCCTACAGGGGTTCCGGGAACTTCAAGTTGGCCTTGGACAAGGCCTTGTTCAAGAGGTCGACGGCCTCAGGCTCCTTTAATCCACGCGAGGTAGCCAGTTCCGTAACCAGCATGATCCTGGCACGGTCGAGCATCTTCTTCTCCCGGAACGAAAGCGGCTTCTGGGACTGCAATATCACCAGACCCTTCAGGACAGCGGCCACCTCCATCAATCCTCCATTTTGCATCTTGACGGAGTTTTCTTTGAAGCGGTCTTTCCAGTCGTTCGCATGCTTCGCCTCTCCGCATGCCAGGAAATTGAGCATCTTCGCAATCTCGCCGTTCCGGGTGATGCGGCGTAGCCCCACCTGTTCGACATGAGAAAAGGGAACCATGACAGTCAGAGCATTGTAGGAGAGCCGGAGGAGATAAAACCGCTCTGACTGCGTCCCGAATGTTCGGGAACTGATGTTTTCGATTATGCCTACCCCATGATTTGGGTAGACAACCTTCTCGCCAACTTGAAAGGTCATGCGCGGACCTCGATACCACTTAGGGTGAGTTGTTATTACGACTACATCACAGCCGTACCCAAATGTAAACCGAATAGGGGGCGAAGTCAATGGGAAATAGGACTCAACCCATTTGTTTGCAGTATTTAGAGACTTTCATGAAAGGTTAACGACCTTGCATCTTGCGTGCCAATCCCCGTCCTTCGATACCTACTATCTTTGGATAGCAGATCAGTGTGAGTGCACTGGAAAACCTGGTTTTGTCGAGGTCAGGGTGCATCTTCCTGGCTGACGATGGTCGGACCGCTATGCTGGCACACTTCATTTGCGGGTTCTTCTCCCCACGTGTAAATCGACAGGATAAAAGAGTTTATTGTCTGTTATTGGAAACCTGCGCCTGCCGCTAAACGGATGAACCCGCAGAAGTATGCTCAAGCCGGCAGAGCTGCCAGCCGGCCCAGCTACTCAAAAACAACTTTGCGCTAGTGCTACCGCAAGTTAAAAGAACAATTTGATGGCGAAGCGTACTTGCCGGGCGCCCGAAGCGCTCACAACCTCCGAAAAGCCGTTCAAGGCGGTGATCTGTCCGGCAGCATTGCGCGAAGGCGCCGAAGCGTTTCCGCCCGGGTTGCCAAACTGCGGGGTGTTGGTCAGGCTGAAGGTTTCCGCGCGGAACTGCAGTTTGAGCAACTCCGTAACCGGAAAATCGCGGAAGAGGCTGGCGTCAAGATTGAAGAAACCCGGCCCGCGCATGCTATTGCGGCCGGCGTTGCCGAAGCGCACGTCGGTGATCGGCCGGAAGGCGTTGGGATCAAACCATGTTGCACCACGCCCCACCTGCTTGGGCAAATCGACTTTACCCGATACCACCTGGTCGGCCACCTGTCCGTTCCCCGGAGCATTGACCGAAGCCCCGGCGGAAGTGATGGTGAATGGCAAGCCGCTCATGACGCTCATGAGCCCATTGATTTGCCAACCGCCCAGCACCCAGGACGCAAACCCTTCCTTCAGGTACTGCTGCCCCTTGCCGAACGGCAGGCGGTAGACGCCGAAAATCTGAAGGTTGTGGGTCCGGTCAAAATTGGCAACGGCACGGTTCCGGCCCCAGAATTCCGGCGAGTTCCACGTGAGTCCAGAGTCGTTGTTGTCATTGAAATTGATGGACTTCGACCAGGTATAGGACACTCCCACCTGTCCATCGGCACCCATCCGGCGGGTCATCTGCATTTGCAACGCGTTGTAGTTGGAAGTGCTAAATGGCTGGTAATTCAGGATATTGCCGATCCGGCCGGGGTAGAGGCGAGCCAGCGCACGGCCGGCGTTGCCTCCGCCTGGCAAAGCGGCGTTAATGTTGACCAGCGCTGTTTGCCGGATCGCGCGGGAGCCAACATAGGCTGTCTGCAAGTTGAACCCACCGCCTAAGTCGCGCTGGATCGTAAAGTTGAACGATTGGATGTACCCGCGCCGGAAGTTCTCAGGAAAAGTTGTAGTTCCTACCGCCAACGGGAGAGTGATCACCCCCTGGCTCAGGTCAGGTCCCACGATCTCCGGGATCCCTGTGCGAAGCGATCCGGCTGCCTGGAAGGTGGTCGGGCCGGAAAACTGCGATGAGATCGTGGCTGGGTACGCATCCCGGAGGCGCCGGAACGTGTCCGGATCGATGGTGATGCCGTAACCGGCACGGATAACGGTCCGGTCATCCACGCGATAGGCGATACCGAGGCGCGGGGCCACCTGTAGCTTGGGTACCTGCACTCCCGTATCCTCCGGAACGTTGCCGAGGCCGCCCACCAACACACGGTCGGTGGCCGGGTCATAGCGTTCTCCTCCACGGTGGTCGCGGGTGGCGAACGGGTATCGCTCGAATCGAGCGCCGTAGGTGAGCGTGAGCTGCCGTGTCACCTGCCACTGATCCCGGGCGTAGAAACCCCAGCCGGGCATCCGGACCGCAGCCGGGTTAATGTATTGCACATCCTTCCCTAGGGATTGAGGCAGCCCAAGCAGCCAATCGCCCCAGCCGTTGTAGAGGTTGGGCGCAGGACCACCCCGGAGCGCGGTCAGGCCGCCTGTGAAATTGAAGCCCCCACGAGGGCCAAAAGCCGCCTGCGGCTGAAAGTGGTTGATCGTGTAGTAGGTGTACTCGCCACCAAAACGAAAGTTATGCTTGCCACGGATGTATCCCAGATTCCCTACTACAACGTACTGG
Source organism: uncultured Solibacteraceae bacterium (assembly GCA_964460395.1). Taxonomy (GTDB): domain Bacteria; phylum Acidobacteriota; class Terriglobia; order Bryobacterales; family Bryobacteraceae; genus CAYWQS01. The sequence continues at coordinate 60,695 of CAYWQS010000008.1, forward strand.
TTATCCCGGAAAAGGAACGGGTTGCTGACATTGGGATTCCCCAATGAGGAAAAGCCGGAGATCGCGAAGCGCGGATAGCCGCCCTGCAGCCGGTCGGCTCCGTTGGTGCCTGGAATGCCCAAATCCTCCAGCCCATAGTTTTTGTCGATGTCGACGTTCTCCGCGCCCAGACGCTGCCGGGTGAACCCGATATTGCCATCAAATAGGAGCCGTGGCGTGATGGTGTAGGTGCCGCCAACGGCCGCGCTTTGAATGCGGCCCGGCGCCCGCCCGGGCTGGCCGCCTGTCAGGGCGTCGCCGCCTGCAGCATCCAGCGAAGGCGGATCGAAGATGTCGCTTGGCGATATGCTGTAACGCGCAAACAGTGAAGAACGATCGGTGGGGTTGATGTTCACCTTGATGTCGTAGTTGTTCCGGTTGAAAGTGTAGTTGCCGGTGGTGAAGTAGTTTTGGGGAAACGTCGTCAGGTTGGGGGCGGGGATGAGCGAGGTCATCTTGGCTGCGGCCGGATCGATGCGGCTGGCAGGTATGCGCGAGTCAGGAAAAACCTGCCGTCCCGCTCCATCGGGCACTCCGGTCAGCGGGTCGTAAATCAGAGTGTTGGTGCCATTGAAGTCACCTTGGCGCAGGGCGGCGTTCGGGACGGTGCGGAACGCCGAGGCGAATTGCCGCCGGGTGGTCCGCTCGAAGTCGGTGAAGAAGAAGACCTTGTTCCGCTTGATCGGGCCGCCGAAAGTTCCTCCGAACTGGTTGAGCAGGTTTTTCGGCAACTGATTTCCGACGAAGAAAAAGTTGCGGGCTTGCACCGCGCTGTTGGTGTGGTACCAGTGCCCGCTACCGTGGAATTCGTTGGTGCCGGACTTGATCGCTACGTTGATGGCCGAGCCGCCCGCCATTCCCTGTTCGGCATCGAAGCTGTTGCTCACCACGTTCACGGTTTCTACCGCGTCCGCCGGTGGAACGTAAGCGATGATGTGCGGCAGCCAGGGGTAACTCACCGTGGCTCCGTCGATCCGCGTGTTGTTGTTCGAGTAGGACATCCCATTCACGTTCGTGCCCAAGGCGCGCTGCGGGTTGCCGGCGTCGGAGTGCAGTTCCTGGGGCGGACTGAAGCCCGGAATAATGCGGTAGAGGTTCTGGAAATTCCGGCCCTGGTTGCCCGCGAACGGCAGGTTCTGCACCTGCGAGGCGGTGATCTGGTTGTTCACGTCGGCACGGTCGGTTTGCAGGGTGACCGAGGAGGCAGAAACCGTGATGGCCTCGCTCACCTGGGCGATGGCCAGCTTCACGTCAAGCCGGCGCTGCGTGTTGGCGTCGATCTGCAGACCCGTCTGCGTGTAGGTGCTGAAGGAGGCGGCCGAAATGGTCACGCGGTAGATCCCGGCTTGCAAATCGTTGAATAGAAAGCCGCCCCGGTCGTCGGTGACGGCGGCGCGTGCCACACCGGTTGCCACATTCAAGGCCTCGACCTTTGCGGCAGGAATCGCCGCCCCGGACGCATCCGCCACGGACCCGGTGAGCGATCCGTATAGCACCTGAGCCCGGAGACTTCCGGCGCTCGCTCCAAGACACAGTAACAGCACAGCCCACAAACGGAGTCGGTTCATGCTTAGCCCCTCGAACGATAGACTGCGCCAATTATATAGGTAAACTGGCCGCGCGCAGTTACTTATTTCGGAAATCTACCCTGCCAGCGGCTGGTCCGAGAGACGATTGACCGGGATGGGCTGGCCGCCGATTGATTCCCGGAAGGTGCTGAAGTGCTGCTCGATGCTCTGCACGCGCGTCGCGGCTTCCAGACCCAACGCGCCCGCGGGCGAATTCCACTCCATTTGCACCTTGCCGGGGGAGGGGCGGAGTGAGAAGGCGGAATTCCGGCAAGTCTCCCGGAAATTTTGGCCGGACGGGTCGGAACCCGCGCAGGCCAGGCTGAAGGCCAGCCAGGACTCAGGAATGTCTGCCCAGCGGATCCGGCGAGCCGGGCCGGCGGGCAAGAGATCCACGGTCAGCACGAGGCTGTGCGCCGTCTTGGTAACTTTGGTTCGCGGTTCGGCCTTGCCGAACCGGCCGCCCCGCACGGCAAACCAGAGTTGAAACCCCGGGTTGGCGACATGGAGTTGCCCGTCTTCCAGGCGGTCCTCGAATCCGGTGGCCAGTTCGTTCAGGCTCAACTCGAGAAACAGGCGGCTGCAATCGAACTGGCCGTCCTGAATCATCTCCAGTGAAATGTGTCGGTCACCGCCGGGAGAGCGAAAATTCACCAGACCCAGCACACAGCCGTCCCGCTGCACGGAAGAGAGCAAGGCTGAAGAGAAGTCGTAGGAGTCTTTGACGAAGCGCAAGGTGACGGTGGCGGCGGGGCGTGCCGCCGTTCCGAAGTAGCCCAGCAGAGGACGCCGCTGCACCCAGAAATCCCCCTGGTTGACGGAACCCAGAGAAAATGCGGGCGTAATGTAAGTTGTGCCCTGAATGGGTGTGCTGTTCGGCGCAGAGGGATAAGCGAATAACTCACGGTGCAATTTCGCCGGACCCGGGGTCAGGAAGGCGGTGCGCAGGTCCTCAGGCACCTGGTAGTCGTGAAGCGCGGTTTCGCCCGCACCTTCTCCGCGATCGATCGAACGCTCTTCCGGTTTGGCCAAGCCGAGCGCTCCGTCCAGCGCCTTCTCGAGCCAGATCGGAAAGCCGATGTCGGTCGAGTAGCAACGCGACATGGGGCCCGCGAACTGCTTGCGATGTGCATCCCAGTGACGCGCCAAGTGGAGCCACAGCCGGTGTTCGATGGCATTGGCCCGCCGGCGCGCCTCTTCATCGCGCACGAACATGCGGATGCGTGTCAGGTTGGTCAACGACACGCGCGCGTAGGTGGGGCTGTTGTACTCGTTGAAAGTTCCGGTCTTGTCGATCTCGGCGCACAGGCGGCGCATGCGGTCCTGGGCATAGGCCAGCAGTTCCGGGTCGCCCAGACGTTCCGCCGCGGCGAGGGTGACGAAGGTGCCTTTGATAGCGATGTTGGTGTAGCCCATCGAGACGTTGCGGCGGCGCACGGAGGCGGCGGCGTGCCGGATGGCTTCGCGAACGCGCGCCTGCAAGTCTTCGGGTAATTCTTCGCGGTGGCGGAAGTCGATCAGCAGGAGCGTGGAGCCGTTGAAATCCGCCCAGTTCCAGTCGGCCGGGGCCATTTGGGAGGGCGGCTCCTCCATGTACCAGCCCCAGATGCCGTACCACTTGCTCTCGGGATCGGTGTCCTGAAGCGCCAGCACGCGGTTGAGGATGCGGAAGGCACGGGGGAATCGTTCGCGCTTGCCGCTTTCCAGCAGGCAAAGCGCATAGTCGAGCGATTCGCGGGTGGGGTGGGCGCGCATGTCGCGCAACCGTGTGTGGTACTGATATGTCGGCCCAAGCACCCGCGTGGTCATGGCGGCCGCCTCGTCAAAAACTGCGTCGTAATTCTGGCAGGCTTTCTCGTTGAGGATCTGGTCCCATTCGGCAGGCCATCCACCAGCCTTCCGGCAGGAGGACAGCAGTGGCGCGGCGGCCAAGGCAACACAATCTCTTCGGCGCATGGCGGGGTCTTGCCCGCCATTGTAAGGGATGGGTCCAGTTCTCGAGTGGCCTGAACGGCCGCATTCGATTCGGTTGGCGGAGGGCCATGGGGTTGGAGGGGTGGGATTGCAACGATCGCACGCAGGTAGTCTCGATATAGCCAGGATCTCCGCCGGGCACCGTCGGCCAAACAAGGCGGAGTGGCGGCCTGCGCGGATCTGGCGGATGCCTTCACCGTCGCCCTCCACTGGCGAGTTCTCAATGCAAACTCCACTAAGATGCAGGTATGAGACGCCGAGAACTGCTGCGAACTGCCTTCTGCGCGGCGGCCGCTTCCGCCCCCGGCTGGGCCCAGCCGCCGGCAAAGCTGCCGCTTGCTGTATCGACGCTAGGGTGCCCCAAGTGGGATTGGAACACGATTGTGAAAAACGTTTCCTCCTGGGGTTTCGCTGCTCTGGAGTTGCGGGGCATTCAGGACCAGATGGATCTTACAAAATGCGCTGAGTTCGGCGGAACGAGGCTGAAAGAGACGCTCCAGCAGTTGATGGCGGCGGGGCTTGTCATCTCGAATCTCGGCGCGTCGGCGCAAATGCACGAGCCTGACGCGGGGAAGCGGGCGAAGCACCTGGATGAAGCAAGGCGATTCATCGACCTGGCGCACCAGCTTCGTGCGCCCTTCGTGCGTGTGTTCCCTGACCGCCTGGTTGGAGGCGAGGATAAAGCTGTCACGTTCGCGCGCATCAGCGAAGGGCTGCATCAACTGGGTGAGTATGCGCGGCCGTCGGGGGTCGTGGTGATCCTCGAATCGCATGGCGAGTTTCGCCGGGCGGAGGAGCTCGTGCCTGTTCTCGAAGGGGCGAAGTCGAAGAACGTCGCCTTTTTGTGGGATGCGCATCACACCTGCGTCGAAGGCGAGAAGCCTGCCGAGACGTACCGGCAGCTCGGCAAGTACACGCGTCACGTTCATTTGAAGGACTCCGTGCCGGTGGCGGGCAAGCCGAAGGAAGAGCGGAGGTATGTGCTGACGGGAACAGGCACGGTGCCGGTGCAGGAGACGGTGCGAGTGCTGGTGAAAGAAGGATACCGGGGCTACTACTGCTTGGAGTGGGAGAAGCGCTGGCATCCGGAAATCGAGGAGCCGGAGGTGGCTTTCCCGCACTACGTGAAGGTCATGCGGGAATACCTGGCACAGGCCGGCTTCAAGAGTTGAACACAGGACGGCGCCAACCGGGCACTGGCAGTGTCCGCTTCGGCCAGCGCTACCGGTCGCGCTGTTCCACCAGTTCTGTGGCGAACAGCAATGCTCGCTGGGCGGCGCTGTCGGGGTAGGTAGTCAGAATTTCACGGGCGCGCGTGGTGAACTCGTGGGCGCGGCGGCGAGCCCGCTCGATGCCCTGATGCCGGTCGAGCATTGCCCGGATCATCTTGAAGGGAACATTGTCATAACTGCGTTCGCTAAGAACGCGCTCCACGGCGGCGCGCTCTTCGGCGGATGCGTGCTCCAGGGCGTAGATCAGCGGCAGTGTGACCTTGCCCTCACGCAAATCGTTACCTACAGGCTTGCCCAGCACAGACTCACGCGAGGTGAAGTCGAGGATGTCGTCCACGAGTTGGAAAGCGATGCCGAGATTCCAGCCAAACTCACCTAGCAGGCGCTGTTCCGGTTCCGCGGCCCCGCCAGCAATCGCGCCCAGACGCATACAGGCCGCAAACAGGCTGGCGGTTTTGCGGTCGATGAGTTCCATGCAGTCGGCTTCGCTAATGCCGATCTTGCCGATGCGGTCCAACTGCAGCAGCTCTCCATCCACCATGTGCTGCGTCAGGCCGATCAGTAAGTCGAGCACTTCAAAGTCGCGCAGGCGTAAAGCAATCTGGAAAGCCTGCATATACAGCCAGTCGCCGGCCAGCACGGAAGTATGGTTGCCCCAAATCACGTTGGCAGAAGGCTGGCCGCGGCGCGTATTGGCGTCGTCGATGATGTCGTCGTGCACCAGCGTGGCGGTGTGAATCAACTCCACAACGGCTGCCAAATGGATGGCTGCGGGGGTAGGTTCGCGGAACAACCGGCACGTCACCAGGAGCAGAATGGGACGCAAGCGTTTGCCGCCGTTGGCCTGCAGATACTGGGCAATGCGCGCTACGGAGTCCGTGGCTCCAGCCACCTCCACCCGCAGTTCTGCCTCCATCCGCTCGAGGTCGGCGGACACCAGTTCCAGGATCTGCCGAGCCGTGAGAGCTTGCCCCAGTCTGCTGGTTGCCATGGATTGTGCCCAGTGTAGCGGTTCGTTCATCCGTCCTGCAAACACAGGCGCCTCCAGTTCCGCGTTGTGATGGCGGCCAGTTCCTCGTAGGCAAGGCCGAGAAATCCGGCCACAAAACGAGCCGTCTCCACCATGTAGGCCGGTTCGTTCCGTTTGCCCCGGTAAGGCGCAGGCGCCAAATAGGGGGCGTCGGTTTCGAGCAGCAAGCGATCCAACGGAGTTTGCTTTAGCGCCTCGCGCAGCGTTTCTGCTTTAGGGAAGGTAACAATGCCTGCGTAACTGATGTAAAAACCGAGGTCCAATGCCTCTCCGGCCTCGGTGGGGCCGCCTGAGAAGCAGTGGAAAATCCCGCTCAAGCCGCTGCCCACCCACAGCCGCCGCAAGGTCTCCACAGTGTCACGCCAAGCCTCGCGGGTGTGAATCACCACCGGTTTCTGTGCTCCGCGCGCTATGTCCAGTTGGCGCTCGAACGCCTGCTGCTGCGTGGCGCGGGGCGAGAAGTCGTAGTGGTAATCGAGCCCGATTTCGCCAAGCGCCACCACCTTGGGATGTGCGGTCAAGCTGGTCAAGTGCACCCAGGTCTCCTCACTCGCCTTGGCGGCATCGTGCGGATGCACGCCCACAGTGGCATACACGAACGGGTAGGCTTCCGCCAACCGAATGCCCGCCTCGAGATCGGGCGGTCCGTCGCCAGTGCCTACGGCGACCATCCACTCTACGCCGCTGGCCCGCGCCCGCTGAATTACGGCTTCCCTGTCGGTGGCAAACCGCTCCCCGTCCAGATGGCAGTGGGAATCCACCAGTTGCGCCAAGCCGCTCATTTCAGGCGGGCGCCCACCGGAACTTCTTCCAGGAACGAGACCAGAGCCGGCGGTCCATCTTCCAGCGAGGCCGCCAGAATCATTCCATTACTTAAGATTCCGCGCAATTTGCGCGGCTGCAAATTCGCCACGATGGCCACTTTGCGGCCCACGAGTTGTTCGGGTGTGTAAGCTTTGGCGATGCCGGCTACAAGCGTGCGCGGCTCTTTTTCCGCTACGTCGATGGTTAGCTTCAATAGTTTGTCGGCGCCGGGGACGGGTTCCGCGGCCAGAACCCGGGCGACACGCATGTCCACCTTGGCGAAGTCGTCAATGGTGATGGGCTCGGCCAATGGTGCGACCCCGGCAGGCGGCGCCCACTCAGACGTGGCAGGTACCTCGTCCTCCGGCTTCCGGCCCATGAGTTGGTCGATGCGGTCGGCTTCCTGTTCGTCAATCCGGTTGAGTTCGTCCATGGCTTTGGCAATGTCAATTCTGGGGAAGAGAGGTTCCAGTTCTCCGATGACCTGTCCTGGTTCTAGTTGGCCCCAGGCAAGCTGGTCCAGGCGTGTTTGTTCCAGCGGCGAGGGCATGCCCAACTGGCTCCACAGCTTGAGTGTCACCTCCGGCATGACAGGCGCGAGAAGAGCGGTGACCACGCGGAGCACCTCCGCGGCGGAATACAGAATGGCGTCCAGGCGCGACTGGGCCTCCGCTTCCTGCTGCTTCGCCAAGGCCCAAGGCTGATATTGCACGATGGCCCGGTCCATTAGGCCGATCAGGCTCCATACCTGTTCCAGAGCACGGTGGAATTCGTACCGTTCGAACGACTCGCGAAAGCCCGCTAAGGTCCGGGCAACTTCGCTTTCGACGCCCTCCACCGCTGCACGTGGCGGGATGCGCGAGCCGCGGTAATTGCGGATCATCGTCAGCGTACGGCTGGCCAGATTGCCGAGGCCGTTCGCCAGGTCGGCATTCAAGCGGGTGATGAGCGCCTCGTAGCTGAAACTGCCGTCCTGGCCGAAGGGGATCTCGCGCAGGAGGAAATAGCGCAGCGGATCGGCGCCAATCACTTGCCGCAGCGGTTCCGGCCGAACCACGTTTCCGCGCGACTTTGACATCTTCACGCTGTCTTTCAGAATCCAGCCGTGCGCCACGATCTGCCGGGGCAGCGGCAGTCCGGCGGCCATCAGAAACGCCGGCCAGTAGATGGCATGAAAGCGCAGGATGTCCTTGCCGATCAGGTGCACATCGGCAGGCCACCAGTCTTCATCGCGCACTGCCGTCATATAGCTGATCAGCGCATCGAACCACACGTAAAAGACGTGCCGCCCCTCCACAGGCACAGAAATGCCCCACTCCAGGTTGGAGCGTGTGATCGAAAGGTCGCGCAACCCGCCTTTCACGAAAGCAACTATTTCGTTCTTGCGGTACTCAGGCGAAATCCACTCGGGCTGTTCCTCGTAGAGACGGAGCAGCGGTTGCTCAAAGGCGGAGAGCTTGAAGAAGTAGTTCTCTTCGGTCACCGTTTCGGTCGGCCGCCCGCAGTCGGGGCACGGGCCGCCTGGCTGCGCGTCATTCACGTAGAGTTCGCAGCTGAAACAGTATTGGCCCGTGTACTGGCTGGGGTAGATGTAGCCGTTCTTGCGGCAGAGTTCGAACAGCCATTGCACCGTGGCATGGTGGCGGGGGTCGGAGGTACGGATAAACCGGTAGGGCACCTGAAAGCGGTCCCACTGCTGCTGGAACTCGGCGGCGAGTTCTCCCGCGAACTCCACGGGCTCGATCCCTTTCTTGCGCGCTGCCCGCTCCACCTTCTGGCTGTGCTCGTCGCTGCCGGTCACCAGCAGCGTGCGCTTGCCCAGCATGGCGTGGTAGCGCCGGATGGTATCCGCAGCCAAGGTGCAATAGGTCGTACCCAGGTGGGGCGCCGAATTGACGTAGTAGATCGGCGTAGTGAGGTAAAACTTCTTCTGATGCATCAACTGCCCTTCTTCCAGGCTGCCGCGGCCGCGGCCAGCACTTCCTTCAGGGGCACGCCAGTCTCGCGCGCCAACCTCGCGCAATCCTCATATTCCGGGGTGGCGGTGTTGCCCGCGAGCTTCAGGCGGACCCGTCCGAAAGGTGTCGCCACCTCCTGCCAGTCCCGCGCTTGCACCCGGCGTTCCGCCGCATACATGCGTACGCCCAGCGTGGTGGTCTCGGCGAAGATCATGCGGGCCAGATCCTCGCGCAATTCCGGCGGCGCGATTACTTGCAGCAGCGTGCCGGGACGCTGCTTCTTCATGTAGACCGGCTGCAGCGTGACATCCAGCGCTCCGGCAGCCAGCAAGCGTTCCATAGCGTAGCCCAGCACTTGCGGCGTGGCGTCGTCGAGGTTCGCCTCAATCACCGCCACCGCTGTCGTTTCCGGAGCCCCACTGGGTTCCCCGATGAGAACCCTCAGCACATTGGCCATGCCAGGAAAATCCTTGGTGCCTGCCCCGAATCCGCTGGCCAGCAGGTTCATGGCCGGCGGTGCGCCGAAGGTGTCCGCCAGAGCAGCCACCAAAGCGGCGCCCGTGGGTGTGGTGAGTTCTGTCGCCGGACCCTGTGCGTAGACAGGCTTTCCTTCCAGCAGGAGGGCGGTGGCCGGTGTGGGCACGGGCATCACGCCATGCTCCGCTTCCACCGTGCCGCTTCCGGTGTTCACCGGTGAACAGGTGATGCGATCGATGCCCAGCAACTCCAACGCGAGGCAGGCGCCGGCGATGTCGCATATCGAATCCACCGCACCCACTTCGTGAAAGTGCACTTTCTCGATGGGCACCTGGTGGACCTTTGCTTCCGCCTCTCCCAGAACGGTGAAGACGCGGACGGCGCGCTGCTGTGCCCGAGGCGGCAGCGCTGACGCTTCGATCATCTTGACGATGTGCGGCAGGTGGCGGTGCTTCTTCTGGTCTTCGTGCTCCACGATGAACCGGCTGCCGCCAATGCCGCGACGCTTGACCTTCTCCACCGAAAAACGGGCTTGGGTGCCAAGGCTGTCCAGGCCGGCAAAGAGGGACTGGGCATCTGCGCCCGCATCCAGCAGCGCGGCTACGGTCATATCTCCGGCGATGCCGGAAAAGGCGTCAAAGTGTGCAATCTTCATGCGATGATCTCGTCCAGGATCCGGGCGGATGGGCCGCGCAGCGCGGCCTCCGCGCTGGAACTCAGTGGCGTCTCCTCCACGTTCACTTCCACCACGCGGGCGCCGTGCCTCCGCGCCAGCGGCGCCAGGCTCGCCGCCGGATATACCGCGGCACTTGTGCCCGCCACCAGAAAGACGTCGCAGCGGCGTGCCGCCTCCGTGGCAGCCGCCCAGGCCGCCTCGGGCAGCATTTCGCCAAACCAGACCACGGCCGGGCGCAGGATGCCGCCACAAGCGCAACGCGGCGGCAATTCGGACCATGGCACGCGGAAGTCATCCCGCTCCTCGCTGCAGTTCAGGCATCTCGTACGCCAGATGCTGCCGTGGAGGCGCGTTATTTTCCGGCTGCCGGCCCGCTCGTGCAGACCGTCCACGTTTTGCGTGATCAACAGGAAGTCCAGCTTGGATTGCTCAAGACGGACCAGCGCAAAATGGCCTGCGTTCGGCTGGCAGGCGGCAATGCGCGCCCGCCGCCAATCGTACCATTCGCTGACCAGGCGGGGGTCGCGCGCAAACGCCTCCGGCGTGGCAAGGTCTTCCGGGCGGTATTGCCGCCACAGCCCGCCCTCACCCCGGAAAGTGGGTACGCCGCTCTCGGCTGACACGCCCGCCCCTGTGAGTACAGCCACACTGCGGGCTTCAGCCAGCCATTGCTTTGCCGTGGAAACCAACTATTCATTATGGCAGGGCGGGTACTTCATGCTCCCAGGCGGAGGTGCTGCCAGCGATCCATCAGGGCAAAGTCGGTGCGGAGCTGGACTGGAGATTCGCCGCGCTGCTCGATCCTGTCCTCCTGAAGGTTGCCCAAGCGGCGCGCCAGTTGCAGGAACCGGACCCTGGCCGGATCGATGCCCATCAGGCGGCAGCACGTGGCATCCACGGCGACGAGGTCCTGGCCAAAAACAAGAACTCCCGCCTGCCTGGGCTTGCCTTGGATAGGCCCATTGCCTTCCATGCCGGTAATGCCGTCCGCGATCGCGAAGGTCTTGCGATAGATGCGGTTCAATTCCACGATCGACTCCGGTATGCCGTAGTGATGGAGCATGTTCTTCGGCCAGCCGTAAACGCTGCCGGGCACAACCCCGAAGAAATTCTTCATTGCCAGGGTCACACCTGCCCAGTGATGGGTTTTCATTTTGGGCATGCTGACTACCAGGTCGGCTGCCAGCGTGGATGCAGGCAGGTAGATCCGGTTGCCAGATCCGAAGCCGGCCACGGGACGCACGTCGTCCCGGTTGAGGTCGACAAACCGGTCGTCAAATTGTTCTACCGCCTCACGGAATCCTGCTTCCTCGGCGAGACCCAAGGTGTCGCGCCGGTGGCCCGGCCCCTCCGCCACAGTCACCGAGGCGGCCCCAAGGGCTTGAAACGCGGCTACTGCCGCGGCCACCAGCGCAGGATGAGTGTTGATGGCAGTCTCGCGGGAGAACTCCACGAAGTTCGGCTTGATCAGCACGTGCTTGCCGCGGACGTCCAGGCCGCATTCCCCCAAGCCCTCACGCACGATCCGTTCCAAGTCCACCGAATATGAGGATGCCTTCAGGACCGCGACGGGCGACAATGCTCCCGTTCCGGGCCGGAATTGGCCACAGCCTGCTAGCGCTGAGCCCGCGCCCAAGAGCCACCGCCTCCGGTTCATCATGCAGCCCCCAGGTTGGCCAGGCTGCGCCAGGCGCCGTCGGGCTGGCCGATTATCGTCAACGCCAGGGTCGAAACCTCCCGTGGGACGGTCTGTTTGGGAGGCGCCGGGTCCGCCGGCAATCCGTAAACCCGCGCCACAACGGTTAGCAACGCCGAGGCCATCGGAGTTGTGGAACCTCGCCACTGGCCCCAGAGGCGAGGCAGGGAGTCGGCAAGCTTTGGAGCCGAGGGCGAACCACGCAAAGCCAGCAGGGCGGCGGCTGTCGTTTCCGGGAACGAGTCGAGGTCTTCACCCAGTACGCGCCGGTTCCCGTAGTTCCACCCGCCATCGCGGCAGCGGCGGTCCAGCAACAGCCGCTCGCCAATCGCGATCCGCTGGCCCACCGCCGAAGGCTGAAAACGGTTCCCCGCCGCTCGCAGCGCCAGAATCGAGTATGCAGTGGGTTCCACCCAGGCGCTGCTTCCAGAGCGCCACGGCCACCCGACCAATGTCTGATCCTGATCGACCGAGCCGAAGCCAGCCGAACGCGCCAACCGCTGAAGAGCGGTTTCCCTTTTGTTTTCTTGCGTTAGCAGCCAAGACAAGCCCCGTTCCCAAGCAGGCTCGAAGCGATGCCGAATCCCGTACAAAAGCACCACCAGAGCGGTGGCCCACCCTGGTTCGTCCACGGCGGAGCCGGTCCGCCAGGCGCCATCCGGCCGTTGCCAACTTTGGAGCAACTGCCACGCGCGGTCACACTCAGAACCTGCCTCCAACGCCATCAGCGCCCAGCAAGTGGGCTCCAGCCAGGACTGTTTGCCGGGATAGTAACCCCAGCCGCCATCCGGGTTTTGCGCGCTCGCCAAGTGCTCGCGTAGCTCAGGCATGCCCACATGGATGGATCGGCGGGAGAGGGTTCTCCCATTAGTACCTGAATTGGAACTAGTTCAGGCTTTTGCCCAGGGCCTCGGCGACAGTCTCCCCGATAGCCAGACAGGCTGTTGCAGCCGGGCTGGGTGCATTCAGCACATGGACTGTGGCGGGACGGATGAGGAACTCGAAATCCTCCACCAGGGTGCCGTTTGGGCGCATGGCCTGTGCACGGATACCAGCCCCCGCCGGCACCAGATCCTCCTCTCGAACCTCGGGCACCAGTTGCCGGAGAGCCTCGGCGAAGAGACGGCGCGAAAAGGCGCGCCGCAGTTCGTAGGCGCACATTCCCGCATGCTGGCGGAGGAACTTCCACAACCCGGGGAAGGCAAGTGCGTGGCAAGCGTCTTCAAAACGGAAGCTTGTGCGCGAGTAGCCTTCGCGGTGAAAGGAAAGGACGGCGTTCGGTCCGGCCTCGATGCCACCCCGGATCATGCGCGTGAAGTGGACGCCGAGGAACGGGAATTGCGGGTCGGCAACGGGGTAAATCAGGTTTCGAACGAGAAACTCGCGTTCAGGGACAAGCTTGTAGTAATCCCCCCGGAAGGGGACGATGGCCGTGGCGGGGTGCTCGCCTGCCAGGCGGGCGATCCGGTCGGCCTGCAGTCCGGCGCAGGTCACCAGAGCTTCGGCGGAGAAACGCCCGGCGGTGCTCTCAGCGAACCAAAGTCCTTCCCTGCGGACGAGTTCGCGGACTTCAGCCCGGCAGATCACCTCGCCGCCGAGGCGCCGAATCTGGTGCGCCAGAGCCTCGCACACTGCCCGGTAGTCGACGATACCCTCTTCGGGAACGTGCAGAGCGCCGGCGCCCGCGGCATGGGGTTCGATTTCGGGGATCTCCTCGGACGCGAGTAACCGGAGCCCGCGGAGTCCGTTACGCGTACCCCGATCGTAAAGATCCTGGAGGCGCGGAACCTGGTCAGGGCGGCTGGCCACCACCAATTTCCCGCAGATCTCATGCGGGACGCCGTTTTCGGCGCAGAACTCCACCATCTGGCGAATGCCGCGGACGGCCAACCTGGCCTTTGCCGATCCCGGCCGGTACGCGAGGCCGCAGTGGAGAACGCCGCTGTTGTTGCCCGTCTGGTGCTGGCCGGGGGCGTTTTCTTTTTCCAATAGGGTCAACGAGGTGCCGGGGAACCGCTCGAGTATGCGCAGGGCGGAGGCCAAGCCGACCGCTCCGGCTCCCACAACGACTACGCTGCGCACAACGCCTCCCGTGCCTTTCGTACCGAGCGTTCCGCTTCTTCCAGGCTGGGCGCCAATGCGGTGAGGTGGCCCATCTTGCGGCCGGAGCGCGCCTCCAGTTTGCCGTACAGGTGCAGTTTGACGTTTGGGAAACGCGCCGCTGCCTCCCAACATGGCTCACCGTTTTCCCAAAGGTCACCTAACAAGTTGGCCATGGCGGCAGGACGCAGCAGGTCGGGAGCACCCAGGGGCAGACCACAAACGGCCCGCAATTGCTGTTCAAACTGGCTGGTGACGCAGGCGTCGAAAGTGAAATGGCCAGAGTTGTGGGGCCGTGGCGCTAACTCATTGATTAGTAGCTGCCGCTGACGGGTGAGGAAAAACTCGACGCAAAGGACCCCAACCACGTCGAGCGTTTCCAGAACCGCGCGCGTGATCTCTTCAGCCTCTTTCAGGACAGCCTGGCTGACCCTTCCGGGTGCGAGAGTGACGTCCAGAATGTGGTTGCGATGCTCGTTCTCCACCAAGCCGTAGTGTGCGAATGAACCATCCGCGCCGCGGGCGGCCACCATGCTCACTTCGCGCTCGAAGTCCACGAAGCCTTCCAGGACTGCTTCCTGTCCGCCAATCCCGTGCCATGCGGCCTCCGCGTCTTCCGGGGTCTGGATGCGGCGCTGCCCCTTGCCGTCATAGCCGAAGCCGGCCGTCTTTAGAATGGCGGGCGTTCCCATCTCGCCCAGGGCTTTATGCAACTCCGCCAGGTTCGACACGGCGCGGAAAGGGGCACAAGGGAAACCATGTTTGGCAAAGAAGGATTTCTCGCGCAACCGGTGCTGCGTGGTGTTTAATACCGTTCCGGCTGGACGGACCAGGGTCACTTCCGCGGCGGCCGCGGCGGCAGCCGCCGGGACGTTCTCGAACTCAAAGGTGAGGACGCGCACCCGTTCCGCAAAGCGGCGAACCTCGTCCAGGTCCTCGTAGGGGGCGCGAACTTCGACGTCCGACACCTGTCCAGTGGGAGTATCGGCATCCGGGGAATAGGTGTGCACGCGGTATCCCATCCGCCGGGCCGCGATGGCGAACATCCGGCCCAGTTGGCCGCTGCCCAGCACCCCCACCGCCGAACCCGGGCCGATGATGCGCGGCATGATTTACTCCAGACGGTCCGCCAAGACCTTCGCGGTCTGCTGACGCCGGAACTCTTCGAGTTTTCGGGCTAAATCTTCCCGGTGGGTGGCCAGGATCGAAACCGCGAGCAGGCCGGCGTTCGTTGCACCTGCCTTGCCGATGGCCACGGTGGCAACAGGAATACCGCCGGGCATCTGCACGATGGACAGAAGCGAATCCAGGCCGTTCAAGCTTTTGCTTTGCACGGGAACACCAATCACCGGCAAGGTGGTGTGGGCGGCAGTCATCCCTGGCAGGTGAGCGGCGCCTCCCGCCCCGGCGATGATTACTTCCAGGCCGCGCTCCCGGGCTGTGCGAGCGTATTCGGCCATTAAGTCGGGTGTGCGATGCGCAGAGACTACCTTTTTTTCATAGGGAACACCGAACTGGTCGAGGACTGCACACGCGGCAGCCAGGGTCTCCCAATCCGACGTACTGCCCATGATTACGCCCACCAGGGGCGTGCCTGAACTGCTGCCGCCGGGCATGGCCTACTGGCCTTGGCCAAGCGAGAAGCCCGGCTTGCCGTCAAATTGATACAGCCCCTCGGTCTTGATGAACTCGATGCCGTTGGCGGTGGCGCGTTCGAGCAGAGCGATCACCTGCTGGTGCGAAACAACCGGGTTCTCGTTGTCACTCTGGAACCGGCAGCGCCAATTGTCGGTCGTAATGGTGTCTTCCAACGGATCCGGATACACCTTGACGCCGCGGTTGGAGATCATGATGAGCTTCAGGCCGCCGCCATTGAGCTTTTCCATCTTGGCACCGACGCCGTTCGGGTCGCCCGGTTCATGATAGATGAACATGTCGACACCCACCAATTCGCGGCGGACGCTGGCCGCAGCCGATTTCTTCTCGGCCACGCTGGTTCTTTGCGCAGCGCTATAGGTGACGGGCTTCAACTTCTCGGGCTTCTGGCCCACTCGGGCGGCGACGGCCTGAGCAAACTCCCGCGTACCCACCTTCTGCGTGCTCACGCCCTCTTTGAAAATGTCGTAGGTGTGGATGCCGTCTTCCAGCGTTTTCAGCCACGCGTTGTGGACGAGTTCCGCCACGTCGGGTTGGCCGATGTGCACCAGCATCATCACCGAGCCCAGCAGCAGGCCCGAAGGGTTGGCCAGGTTCTGGCCCGCCCGCCGGGGCGCCGATCCGTGGATGGCCTCGAACATCGCGTACTTGGTGCCGATGTTTGCGGAACCCGCCAGGCCCACCGAACCGGCAATCTGGGCAGCCACGTCCGAGAGGATGTCGCCGTACAGGTTGGGCATCACGACGACGTCGAAGTTCTCGGGCGTGTCCGCCAGTTTCGCCGCGCCGATGTCGACAATCCACGCCTCTTTCTCAATCTGCCGATATTCCGCGCCAATCTCGTCGAACACTTTGTGGAAGAGTCCATCGGTCAGCTTCATGATGTTGTCCTTCATGAAGCAGGTCACCTTGCGGCGGTGATTGGTGATGGCGTACTCGAAAGCGTACCGGACTATGCGCTCACAGCCGGACCGCGTGATCAGTTTCAGGCACTGCGTGACGTCAGGAGTCTGCTGATGTTCGATGCCGGCGTAGAGATCTTCTTCGTTCTCCCGCACGATGACCACGTCCATCACGGGATGTTTGGTGTCCACGTATGGGTGGTAGGACACGCAGGGACGCACATTAGCGTAGAGGCCGAGGAGCTTCCGGGTGGTGACGTTCAGGCTCTTGAATCCCCCGCCTTGCGGGGTAGTGATCGGCGCTTTGAGAAAAATCTTGGTGCGCAGAAGCGACTGAATCGAGGATTTTTCGATTCCGGCGGAATTGCCCCGCAGGTACACTTTTTCGCCGATTTCGATCTCCTCGATATCCAGCCGGGCGCCGGCCTCCTTCAGAATGTGGAGGGTGGCGTCCATGATCTCCGGGCCAATGCCATCGCCCTTGGCGACCGTAATGGGAACGTTCTTCGACATGTGTGGGGTTTGACTTCCTTCGGGTTCGGCTGGAGGGCAGGTGCCGCCGCTCTGCCTTTACAAAGAGTAATCTCCTATCCTTGCTGGGGGCAAGTTCAGGATTCCGGTAAGGTGCCCCGGCCCGGTTAACGCAAAAGCCCTACAGTCCGCGCCGTGAATGACCGATAGTTCTACGACGTCGGTCCAGCCAAAGGAAGGAGGGCGGAGTGACGGGCCTTCTTCAATCGTCGGGATTTATCAGGAAGCTGGGGGGCGCGGCATTGGCCCTGCTCGCGCTGACGTTTGCCTTCTACCGCTGGACGGGGCGAGGTCAGGGCGACGTGTTTAACCGGTCGTGGCGGGTTGGGGTGCGTGTGGACCCGCCTCTGGCAGAGGCTGGGCCGGGAGGAAAACTTACTGGTTTGGTGCCGGAGGTGATCCGCAAGGCCTCCGCACGGCTTGGCCTCCGCGTGGCGGTGGTGGCTTTGCAAGGGGAGGGTGGCAAAACCAGTGACGGGAAGCCGGTAGACATACTGGCAGCGGAGTTTGTCGCTCCAGAACCCGGCGGCCCGGAGGTGGCCCTGCCCCCCTGGCTGAGTGTGCGCTTGACGCTGGTTTCCCGGGAAGAGCAGTCGGTGACCGATCTGCGAGAGCTAGGGCGGCGGCGCTTGGCCGTTGCCGACTCCAAGCTGTGGGCCGCGGTTCCCGCCTCGAAAAAGCCCAGCGGGATCAAGATTGTGGATGCCCGGAACCGCCGCGAGGCATTGGTCGCACTCTGCAAATCCAACGCCGAGGCTGTGCTGATGGAGCACCCTTTCCTCGAACGAGTTCTGCTGGACCGGCCAACCGAGTGCGGCAGCGTTCGCTTGCGGACCCAACCGGTTTCTGGTGTCGAGCGAGAACTTCGCATTGTGGCGGAAGGGCATTCGCAGGCCGTTGCGAAAACCCTGCAGGCCGAGATTCGGGACATGATGGCGGACGGCGCGTATGCTCGCATCGCCGAGGACTGGCCGGGCATCTCGGCTGCCGACATCCGGCTCGCGCGGGATGAATCCATGGGCCGGCAGGGAGTGTTCTACGGCGTTTGTATTGCCGTGCTGGCTGCCCTGGTGGTGATCCTGGCGCTGAGGCGCCGGGCGCCGGCTGAGATTGACGAGGAGCCGGCACCCGAGGGAGCTTCTCTTTCTTTGTCCTTGAGTCTGGCTCCGGACCCACCCGAAGTGATTGAAATCCCAAGAAAAACGGACGCGGCGGAGGCTGCGGAATCCCGAGAAACCCCCTCCAAGCCTGTGCTGAGCGTGGTGCCGCCACAGGAAACCGACGAGGATTGGGAGACCCCGCCCGCAGCAGCCGCTCAGGCGCAACAGAAAGGGCCCCGGTTCGTTCAGATGAAGCCCAAGGGGAAGGAACAGGTTCCTCCCCCCGAGTCACCGGAAGCCACAGGGATTCGTCGCTTGCAGCAGGCTGCCGGAGAATCGGTGCGTCCGGGCTTCGGCCCACATGTCACCAAAGTGGTACCGCTGCTCAGACAGGACGGCAGCGTAGTGCGTCCGAGTCCGCCCGCCGCCTCAGATTCCTCGACGCGACGCCGAGTACTTCTTGTGGAAGACAACCCGCTGAACCGTGCGACGGCCCGGCGAATGCTGATGGAATTGGGCTTTACAGTGGAAACTGCGGTGGATGGGACCGCTGCACTCGAAATCCTTGGCCGGGACAAATTCGACTTGATCCTGGTGGACTATTTGATGCCTGGACTGGACGGTCCTGCCACTGTGCGCCAATACCGGAAGACGGAACAGGGAACGCGGACGCCGGTCCTGGTGCTGATGATCGGTCACCAGGCTGAACAACAGCGTGCCGCAGCCGAGGCGGGGGCCGATGGATTCCTTGAGAAACCGTTCTCCGCAGAGAAACTGATGTCCACACTGCAGCGTTGGGTCACGGCCTGAACTGGCATCGGCCATAATGGGCAGGCATGCCCGTCTCATCACGCCCCCTTCGATTCGATTTCGCCAGCGGCGAACTGGACTCCTGCCTGGCATGGAAGAATCCACCTCCTGTTTGGCGCCTGGCCGGAGGACTGGCCGTAGAACCAGCCGAACGCACTGATTTCTGGGCGCGCACTCACTACGGATTCAGCGCATCCAACGGACATTTCCTCGCGTTACCGATGGAAGGCGCCTTCCGGCTGGCGACCGAAGTGGTGCTGGAACCAAGCCACCGGTATGATCAGGCGGGCCTGATGCTTTGGTTCTCGGAGAATTGCTGGATGAAGACTTCGGTCGAGTTCATTCCCGGCGAGCCGAACAAACTGGGTGCAGTCGTGACCAACGGCGGGTACTCAGACTGGTCCACTCAGAACGTACCGGCTGAATCCAGGGAGTTCCGCTTCGAAGTCGATTACCACGACGGCGATTGCCTGGTGCGGGCCGCAGTGGCCGGAACGCCGCTGGTCCAAATCCGCCTCGCGCATCAACACGAATTCAGGCCGGGCCAAACGGTCCAGGCGGGCTTATACGCCTGTTCTCCGGAGCAGGCCGGATTCCGAGTACTTTTTCGTCTGCTCGAGGTGACCCCGCTCCCGCCAGGTCAGCCCTGATCCAGCGCATAGAGGATAGCCCCGGAGCCCAGCTTGGGGTAGAAAAACGTGCTTTTCTGCGGCAGCACCTTGCCGCGCAGTGCTGCCTGCATCACGTTCACAACGGGCAAATCCTCAAGCAGGAACGCGATTTGCGCCCTTCCTGCTCGTACTTCCGCCTCCGCCTCCGAACGTTTCTTCACGTAGCGAAGGTGATGGCCAGCGGCCACTTCGTTAGGCGTTAACCCCAGAATCGGCGACAGGATGTGGTCTTGCAGCAGCTCGACGTTCAAGCCGCCGGACGGGCAGTGGAGATCCGCGTGATGCAGTCCGGCGGTTGTAACGACACCAATGCGGCAGACATCCGGGGGGGAGGGCCATACCAAGCCTGCCCCAAGGCCCGGCAGAGCGCCCAGAAATTCCGGCGCCTGGAAGTCCGGCAATCCGTGCACCAGGCGGTGAGTAGCGTAGCTCCGCAGACCTGGGGATTGGACGGCCACAAAAGTCATGAGAGTCTTCGGTTGCCCCATGCGCAAAGCAGTTTCGTACCGGTGGTGGCCGTCCGCAATCATGAGAACCCGCCCTCTCATCGTCTCTTGGCAGGTCTTGATCCAGTCCGGATCGGTTACTCGCCAAAGCCGGTGCAAGGTCTCTTCGTGATCCGTGTACTCGATATCAGGCTGGTTCACGGTGGCGCGGGCCAGCAGAACTTCGACGGTTCCATCGGGATCATCGTGCAGCATGAAGATCGCATCGAACTGCACCCGGGTGCTTTGGAGCAGTCTGAACCGGTCTTCTTTTGGGCCGCTGATAGTGCGCTCGTGCGGGAATACCCTTCGTCCGTATTCCTCGGTATCGCCCAGCGCAGTGAAGCCGCGGCGAACCAGCCACTTGCCTGTGTCCGGCGCCGGAAAACCCTGCTCATAGACCCAGATGCCGGGGTTGTCCTCGAAACCGAGGATTCCTGTGTCCAGCCACAGTCGCAGACGGGCCCCTGCCCCGGCATAGTCACCGCCCGGCAGAATCAGGTGTGCGAAGTTGTACGGGCTGCGCGCCTTGTATTCCGCCTCCAGGGCCGCTGGAATCACGTCGTAGGGCAGGGTAGTCAGTGTGGCAATCGGCCCGGCATCGGCAGTGTAGCGCAGGGCGCGAAAAGGATGGATGTTCGCCATGCTGGAAACCGTGATGATAGCGCGGGGCCGTCAGGGTTCGCGGGCCACCATGGCAGGCAGGCCCTGCCGCAGGATTTGCGGACGAACCCAGGTGCGCCCGTGCAGCGACGGCAACTCCCGCTGTACTCGCTCCCAACCCTCCGCATCCGGATCCACGATTACAGAGACGAGGCCGCTTGGCGTCTGCTCGACGTGGAACCGGCCTAAGAAAGCCGCTGAGTCGGGAGGAATGTCGAAAAAGCGCAGGAAGTTGGCAGGGATGGAGGATTGCGGGTCGCTCGAGCGCAAAAAGCCAGCCAGGCCCATGCGCCCAGGAGGCACGCGGAAAGCGTAGTAAGCCACTCCCTCGCCGTTCGCTTGCCACAGCATCTGTCCTCCTCCCTGGAGGAAGCGAGCTTGTGTTTCAATCCGGCTGTCGCTGATTCTGCGGTAGTCCAGGATGCCTTCAAGCAACGGGTCTGGCGGCGAACCGTACGAGAATCCGAGCACGGCGTAGGAGGCCACCTCCGCAGGAGGAACTGGCGTCCCTTGCACGAACTCCACCTCGGCGGCGCCCTCGCAGTAAGGCAGTCGGCCGATTGAATCAAAAGCCGTTTCACTGACCGCCTTACTGCCCCTTTCCAACTCTCTTAGGCGGACCGTATAGGTACGTTCTCCGCCTTGCACGCAGTGGACACGCACCCGGAATTGCGCTTCCCGCCAATCCTGCCCTGTTTCGTTCCTCAGAGTCGCCTGCAGGGCGGGGATGAACTCCTGGCGGCCCTCGACGTATTTCCACGCGTTCAGGTCTTCGAAAACAAATCCCGGCAACGCAGCCAGCAGAAGTAATGCGCCCGTCACGCGAAGTCTTCCCGTCCGGCGTAGAGTTCCGCGATTTCACTCTTGTAGTTGTCCAGCACCTTGGCCCGCCTCAGCTTCATGGTAGGCGTCAATTCGCCGCTCTCAATTGAGAATTCCCGTTCCAGCACCTTGAACTTGCGAATCTGCTCAAATGGGGCCAGCCGCTGATTTACCTGCTTGATGATCCGCTTCAATTCCGCCTGCACCGCAGAATGCTTCTGCAACTCGCCGGGAGCGAAACTGCGGCCCTGGTTGAGGCTTTCGGCCGCGGGCAGGTTTACCGTGATCAGCGCAGACATATACGGAAGCCGGTCGCCGATCAGCAGCACCTGGTTGATGAGAGGCTCCAGTTTGAACAAGGTTTCGATCTTGGCCGGGTAGATCTTTTTGCCATTCGACGAAACGATGAGCTCCTTCTTGCGCCCGGTGATCCAGATAAACCCATTACTATCGATTTCCGCCAGATCGCCAGTATGCAGCCAGCCTTCGCGCAGCACGGCGGCGCTCGCTTCAGGATCCTTGAAATAGCCGGAAAACAGTGTCTCGCCGCCAATCAGCAACTCCCCATCGTCTGCCAATTTGATCTGCACGCCAGGCAGAGGGACGCCGATGGAACCCGCCACGGGCCTCTCCCAGGGGTTCAAGGCCACGACGCCGCCTTCGGTCAAACCGTAACCCTCCACCAAAGGGAGGCCGATCGAAGCATAGAACTCGGCAAGTTCGCGTCCCAGTGGAGCAGCGCCGCTGATAGCGATCTTCATGCACCCGCCGAGGCGCTGTTTGATCTTGCCGAACACCAACTTATCGAAGAACGACATCGAGGACTTAATCCAGGGTGAAGGCTCCCGCCCAGCCACTTTTGCGCGGTAGTACTCGCTGCCGACACCCAAGCCAATGTAGATGAGTTTCCGGAGGGCAGCAGGCTTCTTCCGGATTTCTGTGGTGATGCTCGTGTAGATGCGCTCCCACACGCGGGGCGGGGCGACAAAAAAAGTCGGCCGCACTGCGCGCAGCTCCGCGGGCATTTTGGAAAGCCCTTCGCTGAAGTAAACCGGCACGCCCATGCGCACCATCAGAAGTTCCATCACCAGACGCTGAGTGATGTGGGCGGAAGGAAGGAACGCAAGAGTTCGATCCTCGTTGTCCACGGGGAGCACAGGCGGCCCCATGTCCAGGTTGGCCACAATCGCGTTGTGAGTGACGAGGCCCATTTTCGGCTCGCCTGTCGCCCCGGAGGTGAGGTACAGAATGGCGTAGTGTTCCGGCCGCACTTCGTCCAGCAGGCGGTCTCGTAACGATGGATCCGCTGCGAGCGCACGCCGCCCTTGGGCCCGGAATTCATCCAGTGAGACCGCGCCTTCGGCCTGGCCGGAAAACAGTACGTACGGTGCGCCTAATGAATCGAGACCGGCTTGGCGCAACGCGGCAAGCGTCTTTTCGTTCTCGACAAAGACCAGACGCGGGCCGCAGTTCAGGAGGGTCTTCACTTGGTCGGCCGGCGGCAGACTGGTGTACACCGCCGCGGCTGTGCCCCCGCACACCATCACGCCGAGGTCGGCCAGATAGAATTCGGCCCGCGTTTCCGAAGCCAGTCCCACGATGTCCGTGGGAACCACCCCCCGCGACCGCAGGGCAGCGGCAATCTCCTCCACTGCATCAAGATATTGCCGCCAGGAGTAGGTGTGGTATTTCCCTTTGCCATCAGGCTGATGCAGCGCTGGCAAGTCGCCCCAGGTTTCCACCGCCCGGCGGAGCAGGTGGTAAACGGTTCGTTGCTGGCGTTCCAAGGCTGGGGCCATCTTACCCATGGGATGATTCTTCTCCTCGGTGCTCTCGCTTCCAGGCAGGCGAACAACTCCAGATTAAACTACTCCTAATGAAGTTCAAAAGAGAGTTGGAACTGGCGCGGGAATTAAGTCTGCAGGCCGGATGCCTGGCGCTCGAATATTTTCACCGCGGCGTTGTCTCCGAAGACAAGCCCGATGATTCGCCCGTCACAATTGCTGACCGTGAGGCGGAAAGGTTTGTGGTGGCAGGCCTCGATCGTACGTTTCCCGAAGACGGGTTGCTGGGAGAGGAAGGGGCGGAGCGCACCGCTGCAAACGGGAGACGCTGGATCATTGACCCAGTCGACGGAACACGCGATTTCGTGCGTGGAAACCGTCTTTGGTCGAGTTTCCTGGCTCTTGAGGTGGATGGGGTGGTGCAACTGGGCGTCTGCACTTTTCCCGCCTTGGATGAACAGTACTTTGCCTTGCGCGGAGCAGGCGCCTTCCGCGTGTACCGGGGTGAGGAACGGCAGATTCAGGTATCAAAAATCGACCGCCTGGAACGTGCCGTGGCATGCGTCAACGGGATGAACGGACCGATGCGCCGCTGGGGCGACGCCCAGGTGTTGGACTTCCTGTCACGCTTTTGGGCCGTGCGCTCGATGGGTGGGGCGCTGGACGCCATGCTGGTTTGCTCCGGATCGGCAGAATTCTGGATCGAAAACTCAGCGAAGCCATGGGATCTCGCCCCGCTGCAGGTGATCGCGCAGGAAGCGGGGGCGCGATTTTTCGACCATCAGGGTCTGGATACGATCTACGGCGGGTCCGCCCTGATTTGCGCGCCGCCGTTTGAGCCGGCGGCGCGTGAGTTCCTGGGGATCGCTTAGGGTGCGGGTGAAACAGACGTGCGCGCCACCGTACCCGTGCGGGCTTCGTCAATTGAAACGCCGTAAGTTTCCAGCGTCCGGCCCAAGGTGCGCTCCAGAGCGACCTTGGCGTTGGTGTAGCTGACCAGCGCGGAAAGCTGGTTGCTTTGCGCAGTCGCGAGATCGCGCTGCTGCTGAATCACTTCGGCAGGCGTGGCCGCACCAAGCTCGAACTTCCGCTGTTCAGACCTCAGCAGCGCTTCCTGCAACTCGACATTCTTGAGGGCGGCCTCGTAACGGGCGCGGGCCTGCCGCAACGCCACCACTCCGTTGAGCACGTCCACCTGCACCTGAGTCATGCGCTTCTCGGTGGAGATCTCGTTTTGCCGGTTCTGCAACTGGTCGATGGCGTAGTCTGCCTGGGCGGCCCGGTTCCTCAGTGCCCCCTGATAAAAAACGCCGATCCGGTCGGTGGGGAAATTCCGGCGGAAGGCCTGGGCTGTAGCGGTGCCCGTTCCGCCGACGAAGTAAGGATCGGGGCGCGAAGGGCCCTGGCCGGGCGTACCCGCCAAGCCAGCGGTAGTCAACGCGCCGAAGGTCACCAGCGTGGGCAAAACGTTGTTGCGCGTGCCCAGCGCCGACACCTCGTTGGCCTTAAGGTTGGCCCGCGCTGCGCCGAGGTCAGGCCGTTTGGCAAGCGCTTCGGCCACCATCGCTTCCGTGGAATCCAGATCGTCGCTGGCCGGCAAAGTCAGGCGGTCTGTAGGGATGATGCGGGCTGCTGCCAGTTGAGGCTCCGCGATGCCGTTGCGGCTCAAAAGGCTCTTCAGGCGCAGTTCCTGTTGTTCGACCGTGGCTTCGGCGTTGACCAGAGCCAGCCGGCTGGTGGCCACCTGCGCCTCTGAACGGGTGAGCTCTGGCGGGGCCATCGTGCCAAGTTCCACTTGCCGCCGCACGTTGTTCCGCAGAGTCTCCGCGACCTCCAGCGCTAGTTGTTTGGCCCGGACGTCGGCCTGGGCCGCAGCGAGAGAGTAGTAGTTGTTCACCGTTTGGGTCACAACACCAATCACCTGATTCCGGAAGTTCAAATCCGTCGTCTCCAGGCTCATGCGAGCGACGGTGATTGTACGGGCATTGACGGCCACGCCAAAGCCCCGCAAGAGGTTGTGCTGAAACTGCAAGGACAGGGTCACTGCGGTGGAGGGGTTCAACACGTTCGTTGGCGAGTTCTCCTCCAAGTAATTCGTGCGGTAACCGAGTGTGACACTGCCTCCTGACAGAAAACCCTGTTGAACTGACGAGTTGGTGCCGAAGGTGTCCGAAGTCAGGACGTTCGTCTGGCTCTGTACCAGGTTTGGCTGTGGCGTGTTTCGATGGCTGTAAGTGGTGGTGTGCTGAACGATGGGATCCAGCGTTTGGGTGACGGGACCAATCTGGGCGATGGAAGCGTTGGTGCCCCCGCCGCCGCGCCCGCCGAAGCTGCCGCCGGCCACCCCTGCGGCGGTCTGGCTGCCCGTCACACCCTGGCCCGAAGCGACCGTGCCGGCCTGAGCCGCACCGCTCGGTACGCCAGGCAGGAACCCTCCCGCCTGGGCCCGCTGCAGCCTCCACTGCGCCAGCAGAGGACTGTAGCGCGACAGCTCAAGGTCGATGTTGTTCTCCAGCGCCAGGGCAATGGCGTCCTGCAGGGATAGGTACAAGTTGCCGGCCTTGAGCAAACCTGGGTAGCGGGTCGAGTTGCCGGGCCGGACCGCAGGCACGCTGACCTCGCGATACGGTCTGGTGAATACGGATCCGCCAGGTCTTTCCGGCGCGATCGCGTTGTTCTGCTGGGCGAGCGCCGGCCAGGAAATCTGGCCCAGACACAAGGCCAGCGCAAGAGTCTGTTTGCATGGGGCCGAGCTCACCGCTTCACCCCCTCAGCCAAATCGGGGCGCAGGATCGATTCACGCGACACCCGGCCTTCCAGCGCCTCCTCCACGATGACGTTGTTTACTTCGAGCGTCCGGCCCAGCGCCTGATCCAGGGCAATGCGCGCGTGGGTGTAGTTCGCCATCGCCTGGACTTCCGAACTTCGCGCGGTGGCCAGGTCGCGCTGATCCTGGATCACCTGGTAAGCCGTGGCGGCGCCTAACTCGAACTTGCGTCGGTCGGCCGCCAGCGTCTCTTCCTGCAATTGGCGGGACTTCACCGCAGCCTCATAGCGGGCCCGCGCCTGACGCAGTCCGGTGACGGCGTTTTGCACGTCCACCCTCACCTGACTCGTATTCTTGAGCAAGTTCAGCTCGTTCTGCCGGACTTCGAGGAGGCTCGTGGCATAGTCGGACTGCGCCGCGCGGTTCCGCAAGGGGATGTTGAGCGAGAAACCCGCGGCGTAGGTGGGGAACTTGGCCTGTGCCATTTGAGACCAGAGCTTTCCGTAGCCTCCGGCCAGTTCAGCCACCAGCGGCACCATGGGCGCCGCGCGGTTTAACTCACCTGCAAGGCCGTTGGAGGTGAACTGGGCGAAAGCCTGCAGCGAAGGACGCAGGCCGTTCTTGATGCCCTCGAGATTCATCTTGTTGCTGTCCAGATTGAGCTTGGCCTGCTGGATTTCCGGCCGCTGATCAAGTGCGGTCTGAGTGAGGGATTCCACGCTGGACAGGTCCTCCTCTGCGGGCGGCACAGCAATAGTGTCGAGCGTCACAACTTCAACACCCGCCAGGCCAGAGGCGGCAACGCCGTTGCGGACCAGGGCGTTCTTCAGCACCAGTTCCTGTTGCATGCGATTGGTTTCCGCGATCACCAGATCCTGCCGCGCAGCGTACAGCTGTGCCTCCGCACGGGTTACTTCGATCTCGGCCAGCGTGCCAATGGCTACCTGCTTCTTGTTGTCATTCAGGAGTTGTTCCGCTGCGGCCACGCCTTCCCGGCGGGCGCGGACGTCGGCATCAAAGCTCACCAGATCCCAATAGAGATTCAGTACCGCGGAAACTGTGGTGATGAGCTGCTGCCGGAATTGCAAATCGGTCACCTTGAGGTTGTTTTTCTGGACTCGGATATTGCGTCCGTTTACTGTGTAGCCGAAGCCCTGCAAGAGGTTCTGGGTGATCTGGAAGTCCAGCGAGCCGTTCATGAAGGGGTTGAGGTTGAAGAACGGGCTGTTGACCTTAACCCAGTTCTGCGAATAGGCGGTTTGCAGGCTGAATCCGACGGGCCAGGTTTGCGCGTATTGCGCCTGGAATGTCCGTGTATCCTGCACCAAAGACGTGGTTCCCGTCAGCACGACGTTGCTCTGGGGGATCTTGGCATGCTGGAAGTTGGCGAAGGCGGAGATGTTGGGGTCTAGCGACGGGATGCCCGGACCCAACTGAGTGACGATGCCGCCGCCCGAGCCGACGCCGCCTCCTCCGCCCAGACCCGCGTCGCCTCCCGTGACGCTCACGCCCTGCAGGCTGACGCTCTGCGGGCCAGCGGCCACCGGCACCCCCACACTGCGCAACGCACCGCCTGCCTCAGCACGACGCAGCACTTCGCGGGCCAGCAAAGGGCCATAGCGCTGCACCTCCACGTCGATATTGTTTTCGATCGCGAGCGCCACCACGTCCTGCGCTGTAAGGTACAGTTTGCCGGCGCGCATGAGCTGTTCGAGACGGCCGGAATTGTCCGTCCGGATGCCCGGTACGGCACGGGTCCGGTAGGGCGATGTCAGCCAAAGCATTCCGCCCTGCGCGGCTTCCGGGCGCAAGGCTTGCTGGGCAAAGCAGGGAGAAAAGGCAAAAAGTGCGCACGCCGCCGCGGGGGGCGTGAGGAAGGACCGGAGAAATCGGTACATGAATGGTATTTCCGCAATTCTGAGAGTCTCTGCGCAAGAAGACGAGGAACGGGAGGCGATTGTTCCCCTGAGGGGTGAACGATTTAGATGCTGGTGAGCCGGTCGGGTGATATGGGTTCGAGCGGCCAGGCCTCCACTAATCGGGCGCCGCGGACCTCGACCCGGCCACGCGTCCCGTAGACTCTTCCCGCCAACACAGTGGACTGGTTGGCAAACACTTCGATCACCGAGCCATCGACAAACACATGAAGCGTGACACGGCGGGCTGCCACCGGAGCTTCCGAACGCCCTGACTTTAGACTGCCTTGCTTCAGTTCGACCAACACCGTACCCCCACGACTCAAAACGAACTCCTGCCCGGCTTCCACGGTCGCAAGCAATTCGAAGCAATCCTCAGGGAGGGCGCGGGCATTGGTTTTTGGTCCCCGCAGCTTGCGGTATTGCTGGGCGGGCCCCAGCCGCAAGGTCTTCTCAAACCCCAACTGAGGGACGATCGCCAGGGACATGACGCCGGCCCAACCGGCGCGCAGGCAGTCCGCCTCCGGCCGCTGCTCACGGATCCAACTCCAGATCAGCCGCTGGCCATCCGCGCCAGTA
Organism: uncultured Solibacteraceae bacterium; assembly: GCA_964460395.1. GTDB lineage: Bacteria > Acidobacteriota > Terriglobia > Bryobacterales > Bryobacteraceae > CAYWQS01. The sequence goes on from CAYWQS010000008.1 coordinate 88,935, forward strand.
AAGCTCTTGGGCGCATAATGGGCTCCGGCCAGCATCACGCCCTCTTGTTGTGGCGTAAACGTCCGGTCATTCCACCGGCCCAACCAGTAGAGAACCTTGTTTTGCGTGGCCACATAGAGCAGATGCTGGTCACCGACCGGAAAGAAGTCCGGGCATTCCCACATTTCGCCGTTCGCCACGGAGTCCCTGCCAAGGTCCGGATCCATCTTTCCCTGCAACACGACCTTGAGGAACGTCCACTCGAGCAGGTTGCGAGATGAGTACAACAGAACGCAGCCACCATGCCCCCGGATACCCGCGCCCAGCATCATCAGCCATTCCCCGTCCTCCCGCCAGACGTGGGGATCGCGGAAGCCGGGAGTGTCGATGCCTGGGGGCGGGCCCGCGATGACCGGTCGCGCATGCTTCTCCCAGGATTCGAAGTCCTTGGCGCGCGCCAACATCTGCACCTGCGGGTGGACTCCGGTGTAAAGCAGCGTGGGCATCTCGCCATCCATGACCAGGCAACCGGACCAGCAACCGTCCTTGTCGCCCGCGCCGGGCGTTGGCCGCAAGCAGACCGGGCGGTGCTTCCAGTGAAGAAGGTCGGGGCTGACGGCGTGGCCCCAATGCATGGTGTCCCACTTGGCCGCCTTCGGATTGTGTTGATAGTAAAGATGATACTCGCCGTTGTGATAGCACGGCGCGTTAGGATCGTTCATCCAGGCCGAGGGCGGGAGAAAGTGATAACTCGGCCGATCCGGGTCAGATGCTATAGCAGAAGGTACTGCCCACCCCGGCCAAACCGATCCTAATCCGAGGCTTAGGGCTGTACGGCGGGTCATACTGCTGGAACCGGACGCCATGGCTCCGATTCTAGCCCACGCAGGAGCGGTGGCCTGTGCGCCGCCAGGACAAAAATTCTGAAAAATGATTTCATCTCCTGCCATCCCCCTTGCATCATTCATACGTTCGCAATTAAGATAAATGCGTATTTTGATCCATCTGTCTCCGAGGTGTGCATGATCTACTCGCGGTCGGCGGAGTATGCGATCCGTGCGTTTGTCCATTTGGCGGGCGTTGAAGACGGCAAGTACGCCATGGTCAAACAGATCGCCGAGAAAGCGGATATTCCTTCCCACTTCCTGGCCAAGATCCTGCAACAACTGGCCCGTAAAGGGTTTCTGCGTTCGAGCAAAGGCCCGACTGGCGGCTTCTGCCTGCGCATCCCGGCGTCTGAACTCTCGCTTTTGCAGATCGTGGATGCCGTGGACGGACTCTCCGACTACGAGCGTTGTCCGGCGGGCATGGCCGAGTGCAACGACGAGGCCCCGTGCGGGATGCACGATAGCTGGAAGGGCCTGCGGGGTCGTATCATAGAGTATCTGGAGCGGACCACGGTGGAGGATCTCGCCAAGTCCTTCGAACTGAAGCGGCGGAACCTCGATAAGGCCAAGAAAGTAAAGCGCTCCACGAAAAAGGTCCAGTAGCCCGGCAAGATCCCCTCCGAGGGCCGCCGGGACAGGACGTCCAGGAGGCCCGATGCCCAAGAACTACCAGCAGTCGCTTGTCGAGAAAGCCGCTGCCTTCCAGCCCGCGCCAGAAATATCGAACGCCCTCGTGCCGATGGTGGTGGAGCAAACCTCCCGCGGCGAACGGGCTTACGATATTTACTCCCGGCTTCTGAAAGAGCACATTATCTTCCTGGGCACCCCCATTGACGATCAGATAGCCAACCTGATCATTGCTCAGATTCTCTTCCTGGCTGCCGAGGACCCGGAAAAGGACATTTCTCTCTACATCAACTCGCCCGGGGGATCCATCACGGCGGGCTTGGCCATTCTGGACACCATGAACCTGGTGGAGCCTGACGTAGTGACTTACTGTGTGGGTCAGGCGGCCTCCATGGGTGCGGTTCTTCTGGCTTGCGGGACGAAAGGCAAGCGGTTCAGCCTGCCGCACTCGCGGATCCTGATCCACCAGCCTTCGATGAGCGGCCTGGCCGGGCAGGCGGCGGACATTGACATCTACGCCAAAGAGATCCTGCGCATGCGGGAGATTTTGAACCAGATTCTGGCCGACGCCACCGGCCAAACCACTGAGCGCATCGCCCGCGACGTAGACCGCGATTACATCATGGAGGCCGAGCAGGCTCTGGAATACGGGATGATCGACAAGATCATCACGAAGCGCGGGCGGTAAGAGGCGATACGTCTCAGACCCAAGCCCAAAGCACCAAAGAGCCCAAGCCCAGGAGGCCGCCAGGGGCGTAGAGCTTGAAGGCGATGCTGGGGACCGAGAATCGCCATCGCGAACGCAGGGCGTAGTAGACAAAACCGTCGGTGCCCGCAAAGCAGAGGAACGCTGCGGCGAATGGCCAGAATTGTGCGGTGAGCACCGCATGGGCCACCAACCCACGGCACCCAATGTGCAACGCCGTTGCCACCAGTCGATCAAGGACTGGAACGGCCGCGGCTGCCCAAGCAACTCCGCTTTCGAGCCGCTCGCTCTCCGTCGCGACATACCCGCCCTCAGGCGTGCCCTGAAAGTGGTTGCCGATCGAGACCACAATTGCCGCTTCCAGGGCGGCGGCCCCCGCGCCAAATCCGAATACCTCCCATCGGCCCAGGTTCGGGAACAAATAGGCGAAGCCCGCCGCGGCTACGCCGAGTTCGCATGTGGCTGAAACGAAGCCCTGGATTACGCCGCAAGCTGTTGGCTTTAAGCGGGCATAGACCCTCCGAACCAGGATTTGCGCAAACAGGCCCGATTTCAGCAATACCGAGGCAGTGAACAAAAGGCCGGCATACCCAACTACAAGAGTGGTCGACACCTGATGAACCAGGACCACCCAGACGGAGGGAGCGATACCTAAGAGGAACGCCAGCGCCGCGCCGAGCCCGGAACTAAGCGACTTGGCACGGCGGATCGCATTCGCAAGGACCAACACCGGGGCGGCAAGCAAGGCGAGATTGCGGAATTCTGGACTCACTCCATTTAGAAAGCTAGCTCTTTTGCGCGCCGGGTACAAATCGCGCTTGCGCCTGCCGTTTACGCTTGTGGGAGTTTCCGGAAGCGCTCGTAAGCGTTCTGCCAAGCGGCCGAAGGGGTGCGGGATGGGATGGTTTCCTGTGAGAAAGATGCCCGGATCACCGAGCGGATATCGCGCAAGTCCCGCAGGACGCCATCTCCTAAGGCCTGTACCAGCAAATTGCCAGCGGCGGTCGCCTCGGCCGGGCCCGCGACAACGGTTCTGCCGGTGGCCTCCGCAGTGAAGCGGTTGAGGAGTTGGTTTTTCGAACCGCCTCCCACTATGTGAATCACCTCAATGCGATGGCCTGCCACAGATTCCAATGATTCCAGCACGTGGCGGTAACGCAGAGCTAAAGACTCCAGTGCGGCACGAATGAATTGGCCGGGTTGAGCAGGAACTGGCTGGCCGGTGTTGCGGCAGAAAGCCGCAATGCGTTCCGGCATGTGGCCTGGCTCCAGGAACGCATCCGGGTTGAGGATGGCGCCAAAAGGCGGCGCTTCCTCCGCAAGCCGGGTGAGCGTGGCGTAGTCGTAGTCCTGGCCTTCCAGCGCCCAGGCACGCCGGCATTCCTGCACAATCCAGAGCCCGGCGATGTTTTTCAGGAGACGGATTTTGCCGGCGGCGCCCACTTCGTTGGTGTAGTTGAGTTCCAGCACCCGCTCGTTGATCACGGGCCGGTCAACTTCCACGCCCATCAGGCTCCAGGTGCCGGACGAGATGTAGCACCAGGGCTGATCGCCGGTGGCGGGCACGGCGGCGACAGCCGCCGCGGTGTCATGCCCAGCTGTGGCAAAGACAGGCACGGGAGCGAGGCCCGAGCGGTCGCAAAGATGGTCCAGCAGCGAGCCGAGGCGCGTGCCGGGCGTGACAATGGGACAAAGAACGCGGGTAGGCAGGCCGAGTGACTCCAGGAGTTCTGTGGCGTACCGGCCCTCGGCTGGATTGTAGAACTGGGAAGTGCTGGCGATGGTCAGTTCGTTTTTCTGCTCGCCGCTCAACCAGTAACTCAACAGGTCCGGCATAAAGAGAAGCTTGGACGCGGCATCGAGACCAGGCGAGCCGGCCAGGCGGATGGCGTATAGCTGATAGAGCGAATTCAGAGACATGAACTGCAGGCCCGTGTGCGCGAAGATCGTCTCGCGAGGCACGGCCTGGAATGTGCGTTCCAGCATGCCGTTGTTTCGGGAATCGCGATAGTGGCGCGGGTTCACTACCAGTTCCCCGCGCGCATCCACCAGCCCGAAGTCGACACCCCAGGTGTCTACGCCGACGCCGTCCAATGAAATTTTGCGTTCGCGGCCTGCCACGCGCAAGCCCTCGCAGATCTCGTGAAACAGCCGGTGGCTGTCCCAATAGAGTCCATCGGGGAGTTGCACGGGCGTGTTCGGGAAACGGTGCAGCTCTTCGAGCTCAAGGCGGCCCTGGTCCAGGGTGCCCAGCATGGCGCGCCCGCTTTCGGCGCCGAGATCAAAAGCCAGAAATCGTTTCATAGCTCAAACACCACTTTGCCTACGCCTTCGCGGCATTCGTGGGCCAATTCGAAACCCTCCTGCGCTTGCTCGAGCGGCAGCGCGTGGGTCATCAGATCAAACGGGATGGCGCCAGCTTCGAGCAGCGTTCCTGCTGCGCGGCCCTTGTGATTCGACCGTTTCATCATTTGGAGCGAAAGCTCCTTGGCCATTGCCGTGTGCAGGTCCACCTCGAAGTGCAGGGGAGTGGGAATGCCGATAAGTGTGAAGCGGCCGCCGTCGCGGGTGCACTGGAAGCCTAGTTGGATGGTTTCGGGAGCGCCGGCCGCGTCGAAGGTCTGATGGGCGCCACGTCCGCGCGTGTCCTGGTGGACGGCTTCCCGGAACTCACGGACGTCCACAGCGATGTCCGCACCCATGGCGCGCGCCAGCGCCACGCGGTGGGCGGCGCGGTCGCAGGCAATCACGCGGCAGCCGGCGTTCTTGGCCAGGGCAACACCAAGCAGCCCGATCGGGCCGCAACCCAGGATGCCGATGGTCTGCTGAATTCTCACGGGCGAGAGTTCGAAGACGTGCACCCACACGGCGACGGGTTCCATCAGGGTAGCTTCGCGCCAGGAGAGCCCTTCGGGGACCGGGTCGGCATTGTGTGCGGGGACAACGGCAAAGTCCCTCAGGAAGCCCTCTGCGTCGGGCCCGCCCATAAAGCGCGAGTGGATACAGAGATTATGCCGTCCCGAGAGGCAGTATTCGCAGTGACCGCAAGTCAGCGAAGGTTCGATCGAGACGCGGTCACCGGGACGGAAGTCTGTGACGCCGGGTCCCACTTCCACTACTTCACCTGCGGGTTCGTGGCCGAGCACCTGGGGATACTTGGCGGTTGTGGCGTGGATTCGTCCGTCGGCCCACCAATGCAGATCGGAGCCGCAAAGGCCGACGGCCCGCAACCGGACGAGAATCTCGCCGGCCCGCGGGCCGTCAGGCATCTTGGTTTCGGTGAGGTCGAGCCGTCGTGGGGCTACCAGGGGCACGCTTCGCATGAAGCGATTACTTTATCAATCCACGACCTTAGCTGACACCACCAAAATCAGAGCCTTATCGGAGTTGTCAATCTTGTTTTTCGCCACCACCACTTTCTGTCCTTCACGGATGTCTAGGTTGGTCATGAACCCAATCTCCTGAAACTGATATTGTGGCTGGCCAGTGGAAGGAAGCGCATACGGGATCCTGATGTTGAAGCGCAGGCGATCGATCTTGATCAAGTTTGCCTTGTCTTGTTGCGCCACGCCGAGGGATTTGAAGTTCAGGGTATAGCGTGTATTGATGTAATCCGGCACTTCGGGGCTGAATTTACCAGAGTTGCCGTCGATGGCGCCTTCCAATTCCTCGCGCGTGCGAAGCACTACAGCGTCCAGGAGCTTGAGGTCGGCATAGCCAAAAACCGCCTTCAGTTGTTTGGCGACGCCGTCCAAGTCGCTAGGGAGTGCAGTGCCTGAGGATCCGGCAGGAGCGGCGAGGATCAGATGCGTTACCAGTTCCACGTTGCGTGGGTTCAGGGTGGGCCGATTGGCACTGGGGACATCGTATCTTTTCACCAATTCTTCGGCCAGCGGAATCAACCCGTCCTCGTATGTGCCCACACTGACCACTCTTAACGGGACGTTCGCATTCACACGCGAATCGCCGCGCTTTTGCATGTTGCCTATTAAGTCGGCCATCGGCCGGGGGTCAATGTACTTCATGTCGAACACCCGTTGTTTCCACACGAGAGCGTTGTCCTGTGCAAGGCCAGCGCCCGTGCAGAGGAGAATCAGTCCTATCCATTTCTTCATTGCTCGTCGTCTCTCCTTCCATTCATCGCCAGCAGGATCACCACGTTGGGATCGTCGGTCATGATCTGAATAAACTCCGTGCTTACGCGACGGACCGTCTTTGGCGCCTCGGCCATTTGCGGAACAGGCTGGGGGCGCACGACCTTGAGAGGAGGATCGCTGGCCAGGCGCGGAACCCGTTTCCAGGCGGCGCGGTCGACGGCGGGCGCCGCCAGGGAAACCTGCATTTCCAGTGACCTGGACGGCGCTGGCCACAACCACACCGCCAGAAGACCTGCCGCCAGCGCGGGCGCGGGAATCCACCACAACCACGCCCGCCGGGGCCGCGCAGCTGCTTCCAGCACACGGGTCCGCCAAGGGCCCAGCCGGTCCGGCGGCCAAGGCTCCTCCCGGGCCGCAAAAAGTAACTGGTCCAGTTCTTCGTCCTTCATCTCTTCATCCGCTCCGCAATCCACTCCTTCAACTTCTTGCGCGCGGAGGCCACCTGAGTGCGCACTGTCACGCCGGAAACGCCCAAGAGCCGCGCAACCTCTTCCGTTTCCAGGCCCTCCAACTCCCGGAGCACCAACGCGGCTCGTTCGCGATCCGGGAGCCGCTGAAGGGCCTGCTGCAGCATTTCCCGTTGCTGGGCCGCCAGGAGGGTTTCCAACTGGGGAGGCGTGACCGACAATTCCGGGACCGTTTCGAAATGTCTGTGACGACGAAATTTGTCGTAACAGACATTGAGCGCCGTCCGGTAGAGCCAGCTGTGTACCCCGCCGGAGGGATCAATCCGATCCAGATTCCGGTGCAACTTCAGGAAGACCTCCTGCGCAGCGTCCTCGGCATCGGCCCGGCTTCCCAGCATCCGGTAAGCCAGGCGCAGAACCATTTGTTCGTGCGCCCGCAGCAGACGCTCGAAGGTCTGCGCCCGGTCCTGCGCCGCCGCTTGCGAACTGTCCAGCAAACCTTCAAGCACCACCTGCACTATATACGCTGACCCAGGCCGTGCCGTTGAGACGAAAAGGCGCACGAAGAAAGAGCGAAGACCGGCATAGAGGCGAATATCAGACAAACAAATCTTTTGGTATGCAATGACTGAAAAAAGACGTACAATGACGGGTATGAAACTCAGCGCCCAGGAAGAGTATGGGCTGCGGTGTCTTCTCTACATGGCGCGCCATGGGGAGAATCGGAGCCATAGCATTCCAGAGATCAGCCGAGCGGAGGGCCTTTCGGTCCCGAATGTCGCCAAGCTGATGAGGATTCTGCGGCTCGGCGGGCTGGTATTGAGCGTGCGCGGGCAGGCCGGCGGCTATACCCTCGCCAAATCCGCGGATCAAGTGACAGTGGCGGAGATTCTTTCGCTGCTCGGCGGCAGTTTCTACTCTCCGCATTTTTGCGACAGGCATGCGGGCCTGGAGAAGAACTGCACGCACACCAACGACTGTTCTTTGCGGTTGTTGTGGAATACCGTGCAGAAGACACTGGATGGCATTCTGACGCGAACCACCCTGCGCGACCTGCTGAAGAACGAAACGGAAATGCAGGCGTTCTTGAAAGCGATGGTGGCGGAGCGATCGCAGCAGCCCGCGGAGGCGGTGCCGGTCAACGCGGTTTAGGCGGATTCTTCGCCAGCCGTTCGGCACTTCGCGGCCCGAATCCAGCCAGCACTGGCTTTGCTAGTGCTGTGGCATCTTCCTGTACCCTCAAGAAGGATGTTCGAATCGTCGGCGGCGCACCGTGTGGTGCGCATTTCTTCATTAACCAGCCGGGCTGGAAAAACCACATTCGCCATGGCTTTAGGGCGCTGGCTGCATGAGCACGGGGTTCTGGCTGCCCCCTGGCACCGGTCTTCCCCAGGTTGTTGGGACCGGGTGCGCTGCCCGGAAGGGGGCACTGTCTCCTGGCCGGCCGCACTCCTGGCTGAAGCTTGCGGCCTGCCACCTGAGCCTTGTTTTGAAGGAGATAGCGAGGTGTTTCCAGCTTTGCAGGCACGGTACGACGTGGTGATTGTGGAAGAGGCGGCGCCGACTGATGGAGCCTGGTTGATTGAGCAGAAGCCCGGCCGATGGCTGTTGCACAGCGATGGAATTCGGAAGCCGTTGCCTTGTCCGCCCCGGCTGGAAGTTCTCGAGCCATACCCGGCGGAACTGGCAAGCCTGCCCGCGTGGCCGTCAAAGCAACCTCGCTGCGGTGTGGTGTCTCTGCCGCACTTGGCGGGCTTCTCCGGCTGGACGCAGGTACGAGGAGCGGAATGGCTGACAGCGCCCGGCGTCGGACAATTTGACTTCCTGTTTCTCCCGGCGACCACCGATCCATTGCACGATGCGGATTGGCTGGCAGAGCGTGGTATGCCTGCCTGGCTGTCTTCACAGAAGGCCGCTGGGTGCAGGGTGATTGCGGCCGGCTGGCGATTCGAGGGTGCGGAGCTGGTCGAGCCTGAAACGATTCCGGATACACGCCGGCTTGGAGTGCTGATGGGGCTGCGCTGGCCGGAGCCTTTGCCCGGAGCGGAGGAGCTTTCCCGCCTGGCGGCGTGGCTGGAGCGGGGCCTGGGCCGGGACCGGTTGCGGGCGCTGCTTCCCTGACAAAGGCGGAGTTACAGTAGGAATGGTGGGCAGGCGTTAGGGCGGAACGCCGCAGACGGCCCGGGCGCATCGAGCCAGGGTGTGACGACTCTTTGGAGGACGACGATTGGTGATTGAGCACGGTGGAAATCTGTTCGCCATCTGCCGCGAACGCGGGTGGGACTGGAAGGATGTGCTCGACTTGAGCGCCAGCATCAACCCGCTGGGCCCGGCTCCTGGTGTCCGCCCGGCGCTGATCGATTCCCTTGACCGGATCATGCACTACCCAGGGCAGACGCCCCGGGAAATGGAAGAAGTGCTGGCGGAGGGCTGGGGGGTGGATGCCGCCTGTGTTATGGCTGGTGGGGGCGCGACGGAATTGTTGCATTTCGTCGCCCGGGCCGGCTGGCGGGCGCCTACGGCATTGGTGGTGCCCGTGTGGTCGGAGTTCTACCGGGCCTTTCCGCACGCCCTGCGATTGCCCTCATCCGATCCTGAGCGGTGGCCGCAGCGCGGATTGCTGGTGCTAAGCCAGCCGGTGAATCCCACCGGAGAGGCGATGCCGGAGGAGTTGGTGCGCCGGACGATAGCGGGGCGCGAAGGGCCTGTGCTGGTGGATGAGACATTCATCGAGTTCACGCAGTTGACTTCCGCAGCGCAGTGGGTGCAGCAGCATCCCAACCTGCTGGTGTTGCGCTCTTTGTCAAAATTCTACGGATTGCCGGGACTCCGGGTTGGGGCGCTGGTAGGATCACCCGAGTGGATTGCGCGGCTGCGCCGCCGGCGCGAGCCTTGGCGGGTTTCGACCATGGCCGAGGCTGCCTGCCGGGCCGCACTGATGGACCGCGAGCACGCGGAACGTACGCGCACGCTTATCGAGGAGGAGCGTCAGTATCTGCTGGACCGCCTGTCCGCCCTGCCGGGCCTGCGGTTCGCCAACAGCGTGGCCAATTTCCTGTTCGCGGAGTGCGACCGGCCTGCACGCGAGATCTGCGACTGGTTTTTGGACCGGAAGATTCTTCTGCGTAATTGTTCCGGCCTCCCGGGCATTTCCGGCGAAGCCATCCGGTTCGCGGTTCGGACGCGGGCCGAAAATGACCGGTTTGCGGCCGCGGCCGAGGAACTGTTTTGCGGCAGCTAGTCTGCCTGCTGTTTGTGATCGTAGCGGCCCTGCCGGCGGCAGAGCCCTCCCGGATTGTTTCCACCGCCCCAAGCCTGACGGAGATTCTGTACGCGTTGGGGGCGGGTCGGCGCGTCGTGGGCGTTACCCAGTACTGCAACTACCCGCCGGAGGCCCGAACCAAGCCTCAGGTGGGCACGTTCCTGCAACCCGATCTCGAGCGGGTGCTTTCTTTGCGGCCCGACCTCGTTTTGGTGGTGAAGAACCCCATCGATCTCACCGCCAAGCTGCGCGGCCTCGGGTTGAACGCCCATGAGTTCGACCAGGATTCGATTGCCGGGATTCTCGAATCAGTTCTGCGAATCGGAGACCTGACCGGCCGCAGAGAAGAGGCCCGCCGTTTACATGAAAGGTTGCGTGCGGAGTTGGAGAGCATCCGGTCAGCGGTGCGAGGCCGGCGGCAGCGGAGCGTAATCTTCCTTGTGGGCCGCGCGCCGGGTACGCTGCAAGGAATGGTGGGTGCGGGTCCAGGTAGCTTTGTCGATGAGTTGTTGACGCTGGCAGGCGGCAGAAATGTCCTGGCGGGGACTCCGCTGCCATATCCGAGGGTTTCGCTGGAAACGGTACTGGCCACCGACCCAGAATTCATTCTCGACATGGGCGACTTCGCCCATGCCGAGGGCCGGCCTGGGCAGCCGGAGCACGAGATTATCGCCCTGTGGAGCAAGTACGGTCAGTTGCGGGCCGTGCGGCAAAGGCAGGTGCGCGTGATAAGTATCGAAGCGCTAATCCGCCCTGGACCCCGTCTGGTGGAGGGCGCACGGGAGCTGCAACGGATCCTGCATCCGGAGACGCTGAGATGAGCGTTTCGTTCACGCTGCGCGGTGCGGGGATGCGCTACGGAGCCGCCAGGGTGCTGGATGGGATAGCGGCCGAGTTGAGCGGCCCGGCGATGGTCGCTATTACGGGACCGAACGGGGCAGGGAAGAGCACGCTCCTGGGCATCATGGCCGGACTGAGGCGTGGCTTCGATGGCGAATGCCTATTGAACGGGCGGCCGGTGGGGCGATGGAAACCGGGCGAGTTCGCCCGGCTGGTATCCTTCGTTCCGCAAAACCTGCAATTGGATTTCCCGTTCACCGCGGAACAGGTAGTGCTGATGGGCCGAACGCCATACGCGGGCGGGCTTTTCGAGTCGCCGGAGGATTGGCGTGCTGTCACAGAGGCGATGGAACTCACAGACACGCTGGCGTTCCGCAACCGCGACTTCCGTTCTCTCAGCGGCGGTGAACGGCAGCGGGTGGTTTTGGCGTCGGCTCTGGCGCAGAAACCGCGTGCGTTGCTGCTGGACGAGCCCACCACGTTTCTCGACTTGGAACACCAGGTGGCCATTTACACGCTACTGCGCCGCTTGGCGCGCGAAGGGCTGCTGGTGGTGGCAGTCACGCACGATTTGAATCTTGCGGCCGCGTATTCTGACCGCGTGCTGGTTCTGCAGAAGGGCTGTCTGGTGGCCGACGCCGGTCCCTGCGAGGCGCTCACAGCCGACCGGATTCGCGGCGTATTTGGGGTCGACGCCGAGTGGATCCAGAGGACCGGCGGCAAGGCTTTCATTGCGTATGGAGGATAGGCCCGGGCGATGAGTATTGAGCCGGTCACGGCGGGGCGAATGACCAGGGTTCTTTTGCTGGCCGCACTTTGTACCGCGCTGGCGGCCGTATTGACACCGCTGGCGGGACCGGCGCGGCTGGATTTAGCTAAGGCGTTCGCGGGGGAATGGCCGCACCATCAGATGTTCTTCCACGTGCGTTTGCCGCGTGTGCTGCTGGGGCTGCTGGCCGGAGGAGCGTTTGCGATTGCGGGTGTGTTGTTTCAGGCGCTGCTGCGCGACCCGCTGGCCACCCCCTACACCCTGGGCGTATCGAGTGGCGCTTCGTTGGGCGCTGTCGTGGCCATTTGCTTCGGTCTGCACACCGCGTTAGGGTTGCCGGCTCTCTGGGTGGCCGCCTTTCTAGGCTCACTCCTGACGTTGCTGGTAGTGCTCAGCATCGCCAGAGAACGGCGGCGGCTGTCGTCGTTTACTCTCCTGCTTGCAGGGATCACGCTGAACAGCATCGTGACCTCGCTCATCATGCTGCTGCACAATCTGGCCAATGTGGGACAAAGCTTTGCAATTGTGCACTGGCTAATGGGCTCGCTGGATCCTGTAGACTACCGAACGCTGTTGGTTCTTTCAGTCGCAGTAGTGGGGACCGCGCTGGTGCTGTGCATGATGGCGCGGCAATGGAACCTGATGGCTGTGGGGGAGGACTGGGCCCAGGCGCGGGGCGTTTCGCCGAACCGGCTCCTGCTGACCGGCTATATCGCAGGATCGCTGTTGACGGCGGGGATCACCGCCATCACCGGACCTATCGGATTTGTGGGTCTGGTGGTGCCCCACGCCTTGAGACTGCGGCTGGGCGGCGACCACCGGCTGCTGATGCCGGCGTCCTTTCTATTCGGCGGAGCCTTCCTGGTGGTATGCGACACTGTAGCCCGCACGGCGCTGGCTGTCGAGATTCCGGTCAGCGTTGTCACGGCGTTGCTGGGCGGACCGTTCTTTATCTTTCTTTTGCGCAGCCGGCGGCGCAGCCTTTGGATGTGATGAAACGCTAGAATGATGGATTGCGCCTGAGGTTTGTGAGGCTTTATTCCCATTGATTAGCCGCCTTGTTCTGGAGAACCTGAAACACCGGAAGACGCGCACCGCCTTGAGTGCGCTGTCCATCGGCTTTCAAGTCACAATGATCCTCGCCGTGGTGGGACTGAGCCGCGGCATGCTGCAAGATTCCATCCAGCGCGCCAGGGGGGTCAACGCCGACATCTGGGTGAAACCTCCGGGCGCTTCGGTGATCAGCTTCAGTTCAGCCGGGCTACCGGAGAAACTGCTGGACGGTTACTTCCGCAAGCAGCCGCACGTGCGGTTCGCGGCCGGCTCGCTCATCCATCCGATCGGCGGCATCAGCACCATGGCCGGCATTCGGCTGGAAGAGTTCAGCCAGATGAGCGGCGGGTTCCGGTTCGTCTCCGGCGGGCCCTTTCGTGGCCCGGACGATCTGATTGTTGACGAATACTACGCGCGCCAGTCAAAGAAAAAGGTCGGTGACAAAGTGGTGCTGGCGAATCACACCTGGACTATCTGTGGCATTGTGGAGCCGGGGAAGCTGGGGCGCCTGTTTGTTTCGCTGCCTCGCCTGCAGGAGTTGACCGGGAACACGGGTAAACTCAGCCAGGTATTCCTCAAACTGGACGATCCGGCTCGCACCGAAGAAGTGATCCAGGCTATGAAGAAGGAACTGGAGGGATACCAAATCAACTCACTGGAAGAGTTGATCAGCATGTTCAGCGTGAGCAATGTGCCCGGGCTGCGCGCCTTCATTTACGTCATCATCGGGCTGGCGATCATTATCGGCTTTTTGGTGGTTTCGCTCACGATGTACACCACGGTGCTGGAGCGGACTCGCGAGATTGGGATCTTAAAGGCCCTCGGCGCGGCGCCTGCCGACATCATGGGAATCCTGCTGCGCGAGACCATCGTGCTCGCCCTGGTGGGCTGGTTGGCGGGATTAGGGCTTTCATTGCTGGTGAACTGGGTGATCAACCGCTTTGTACAGGCCAACCTTCAGTCGGTGCTGACGCCGGACTGGTGGCCAATTGTCCTGGCCATTGCTCTAGGCGCCTCATTGCTCGGCGCTCTCTATCCCGGGTTGCGCGCCGCCCGGCAGGACGCCATAGAGGCGCTGGCTTACGAGTGAGAACCCTGTGACACCGCCCATCATTGAAGTTCAAAACCTGAAGAAGATCTACCGCGTGGGCGAGGTGGACGTGCCGGCGCTGCGCGGCGTCTCGCTCTCTGTTGAGCGCGGCGAGTTCGTCAGCATCGTCGGCCCGTCCGGATCGGGCAAGTCCACGTTGTTCCACATCCTTGGGGGGTTGGCCTCGCCGAGCTCCGGTACGGTCCGGATCGACGGCCAGGATCTGGCAGCCATGCGGGATGTGGACCGTACGCGGTTGCGCCGCCGCACCGTAGGATTCGTCTTTCAGAAGTACAACCTGCTCCCGACGCTCACCGCCCGCGACAACATTCACATGGCGAGCTATTTCGGCGCGAAGGAAGGTGGCCCGGGCAATCCGGTGTCCGAGGAACGCTTTCAGGAACTCCTGAAACTGCTGGGGCTGCAGCACCGCCTGCACCACAAGCCGCGGGCGCTATCCGGGGGTGAACAGCAGCGCGTGGCAATTGCACGGGCGCTGGTAAACAGCCCCGCCATCCTGCTTGCCGATGAGCCGACAGGCAACCTCGACACCGAGAACTCCAATACTGTGCTCTCGGTGCTGCGAGACTTGAATGAACGTCTGGGGCAGACCATCCTGATGATCACGCACAACCCGGAGGCCGCCAGTTACGGCCATCGCACGGTCACGATGCGTGACGGCCGGATCGTTACCTGGGACGGATCACTCTAGGCGTAAGTGCGCCGGGCGAAGGGCGCGGTCCATAATCAGATCACATGGTTACTCGCCGCACGCTGATCGCTGGCTTGGCTCAAGCGGCCGTTGCGGCGCAGGGGCCGGCGCGTGTGCCGCAAGTCCAGGTGGCCATCCCTCGCTTTCCCGGGCAGTGGCTTACCAATGTCAACGCTAACGACTTGCAGGTGCTCGAATACCTGGCGTTGCAGATGAGCTTTCCTCAGCCTGCCTCTCAGCAGGCGGCAGCAATCGGCGGAGCTGCGCAGAAGGCCGTGGCGCAACAGCGGCCCGGGGAGGCTTGGTTTTATTACGGCTTGTATTTTGCTGCGCGATTGGGTTGGCCCGTGGACGATGCACTCCATGCGGCGCTGTCGGTGAATATCGTCCCGGAGAGCCGCGTGGTGCGTGTGGCCGGGCGGGTAGGTGTCCAGCTGGAGCCGTGGTACTCCCTTCCCAGGCCGCTCCGGACTTCGCCAGTACTGACTTTGCGTCTGGAAAATGAAGCCGGCCAGCCCGCGGGCGGCGAAGTTAAGGTGCCGGTCGAACGGCTTGAATCGCAAGAGGTTTCGCTCCCATTGGCCAAGCCGGAACCAGGGTTGTACTTTGCCGCCGGCCAGATTGGCGGCGAATCCGGCCCCGTGCTGGCCCGAGCGCGGCGGCCCGTGTTGATGGAAGACGGCCTTCGTTCGCGTGCCCAAAGCCTTGGTCAAGCCGCGGAGAAGCTTTTGCTTCGGGCCAACACACCGCTCGAATCTATCGCCGGGGAAACTCTCCACCATGTATCCAAGTTGTATCTGGATGCGCACGCGCGATACGACGCGCCACCGGTGGAAGCCATGCATCCGTTTGCCGGCAATCTGCTGAACGGCGCAGTCCCGCGGTTGTGGCAGTGGAGCGTTCGCGGCGCGTCCGAGATTACCGCGCTGGAGACGCTGGCCGCCTCTTCGCCGCCTGTCTCTCCCGCCGCCCTGGTGCTGCCGCGCCTGCGCTGGGCATTGCCGGGCACCGATCCGCGTGCGACCTTTCGTGTGTTGCTGCCTGCGGGCTTCGTGAAGGATCGCACCTGGCCGCTCGTGGTGGCCTTGGCTCCCGAATTTGGTGATGAAAGTACGCTGGCCGATATGTTCGTTGGCGACGACGGCAAGACCAGCCTGATGGGGCGAGAGGCCAGCCGCCGCGGCTATGCCGTGCTTTTGCCATCCGGCGGCGCACCATTTGCGTGGATCGAGCCCGGCGCCGCGGTTTGGGTGGAGGAACTCGTGCGGCGCTTCTGCTCAGCGTGGCCGGTGAATCGCCAGCAGGTCTTCCTGTGGGGCCACTCGTTTGGCGGCGCACTGGCTTACCGCCTGTTGGCGAGTCAGCAGCTCTGGGCCGGGGCAGCCATCGTGGCGGCCCGCCCCCTGCGCGACTTTGATTTTCAGTCGCCGCAGAACATCCCGCTCACAATTGCCGCGGGTTTGGAAGACCGTTTGGCGCCCTTGAATCAAATGCTGGCTGTCGCCCAGAAACTCAAGGCGGCCGTTCCACAGCAGAACTTCCTGCGCCTGGCAGGGCAGGATCATTGGTCGGCTGGGCCTGCCTCCATTCCCGCGTGCTTCGATTTCTTTGACAAGCTGCGCGCAGGCACGCCGGGCGCCGGTTAAGTTTCCCCTCAGCCCTCGCGCACGAGACGAAGCACCTCGCCCGCGTCGAGTGAACTGGCGCGCGCCTGGATCTGGCCCGCGTATTGCGCCTGCAGGCTTCGGCCCCGCTCGAACATCCCGGCAAAAGCCCGCTGCAGAACTTCCATGCTCATATTGCGGCCGCCGGCATAATACTCCGCAGCCACCATACCGAGAGCGTAGGTGGTGGCGAAGGAGAAAGCGATGCCCGTCGCCGTGCCGCCAACTGTCTTGAGCAGGCCCTTCAGTTTCTTCCCTCCCAAGCCCCCAGCCAGTTGTCCCAGCAACCCGCCCACAAGCTTGCGGCCAAACTGCTCGACGTACTGGCCTGTGAAGCCGACGCCCAGCGTAGCGGCGAAGTCCCTGATGTGGCCGGAATCGAGCTCGTACCCATGAGCTTTCCCGATGCGGTACACCATCTTGGTTTGCAGCGGCAAAATGGCCATGGACGCCAGAGACTGCGGCAATAATTCCAAAGCGCCATTCAGGATGGAATAGTTCAGCACCATGGAATCGATCTGCGCCCGGCTGGCCGCAGTGCTGGCCGGCGCGGCGAAGGGCGCCGCAGCGACGTGGTCGGCTTGCTGGGCAAAGGCTTGGGCCGGACCGGCATCAAGACCCAGGGCCTCACGGAGGCTTTCCAGGAACGCCGCCTCTCCGTGCTGCCGCGCCCCGTCGGCATCGCATACGCAAACGGCCATCTCGTAGGCCAGTTGCCGCATTTCGTCGCTTTGCACATCCCTGGCCGCCGAAGCAGCGGTTACGCGGCGCAGCAACACCTCCTGATAAAGAGCGGGCAGATCGAAACCGGCCTCCGGCGCAAGGCTTGCGGCGATCCGCTTGATTTGTTCGTGTTCCAGTTCGCTTTTCGAGCCGTCGGCAAACGCCGCCAGCAGGCACACGGCCATGATTGCGCGCTTCTGCTTATCGTCGGGTTCCATGTATTGAGAATAAGGGTTGGCCTGTCAGTTGGCCCGGAAGGCGTAGACGTGCTTCATGCCACGCACCACCAGAGTGCGGGGAGCCAGAGCTGGTGTCGCCATCAACACTTCACCCACGGAACTGGTAGCCAGGTGCTCGTAAGTGCGGCCGGCGCGGATCACGTGTACTTCTCCGTCTTCGCTCGTCAGCCATACCTTTCCATCCGCCGCAACCGGTGAGGCCGAGAAGGCCCCACCTTTGCCCGCGATGCGTTGCTGGTAGATCCGCTCGCCGGTCTTGGCGTCATAGACGCTCAGCACGCCGTTGTTGGAGTTGATGTACAGCAAGCCCTGATACAGAAGAGGTGAAGGCATGTAGGGTCCGCCCCGTTTGGTGCTCCACGCGATGCCGCCGTTCTTCTCTTCGCCTTCTTTCAGCGTGATGTCGCCCTTGGCACCCCAACGGACGGCGTAGATTGGCTGTACTGGCGGATAACCGTTCGCAAAGTATGCCAAACCATCGCCTGCCACGGGTGTGGTGCAGGTGATCTCCGAATTATTGCCTAGCTCCCACACAAGCTTCCCCGTCATTGGTTCATAGGCGCGCATACGGTTAGTAGCGTTGGTGAGCAGCAGGGCGGTGCCATTGTGCTCATGAACCACGGGTGTGCCCCAACTGGGCAGTTCATCGCGATCCACTCGCCAGACCTGTTTGCCCGTGCCCACTTCGAATGCCGCCAGAAAAGACTTCTTTGAATTGTCGGCCTGGATGAACAACAGGCCACGATAGATGGTAGGGCTGGAAGCGACGCCCCATTCGTAATCCGGGTCGAAGAACCAGCCAGCGGAGACGGCGCCAAGGTCTTTCTTCCATTTCAGCGACCCGTCCATGCCGTAAACGTGAAGGCCCTCGGAGCCAAGCCACACGGCCACGTGCTGGCCATCCGTGGTTGGTGTGGGAGAAGAGTAGCTGGCTTTCGGGTGCCGCTTGCCTTTAGGGACGCCCTTGTGCAACTCACGTTCCCACTGGACAGCGCCGGTGCTGAGCTGCAGGCAGTAAAGTTTCCAGGTGTGTTCGCTAGTGTCTCTTGCCGGCTCCGTATCACCATAGAGGCCGTGCCGGAACTCGCTTTTCGGGTCGCTGGAAATCGAGGTGACCACAAAAACCCGCTCGCCCCAAATGATCGGACTGGATACCGAGATTCCAGGGATGGGGGTTTTCCAGGCAAAGGCCTCCTTCTTCTCCGCATCGAACTTGACTGGCGCATTGGTCCCGTCGGCCACTCCCGAGCCCATGGGGCCGCGGAACGCGGGCCAATTCTGCGCATTCGCAAGGGCTGCGAACAGTACTCCCAGCCATACCGTTTTCATGGGGCCTCCTGCCGTTTTGCCACCACATTCATTCCGTTGCCGGTAATCCGAAGCGCGTTCGCCTTGCCCGACTCCAAAACAAATTCAAAACGCATGCCTTTCAATTCCTCGGCCCGGCTGGCGAAACTGGTGCTGTCGTAGGCAAGCATTTCGTAACTCTTACCCATGGCGCCCATTCGCAACTGGCCCCCTTCGGCATCAAACCGGAGTTCTCCAAATCCGGGCGCGGCGTATGTGCCCTGGAGACGAGCCAGATCGTCCGCCGCTACCGGTACGCCCAGTTGCTTGGGAGCGGGCGCACCAGCGTTCCGGAGGCGCTCGACGATCTCTGGAAAGCCATTGTCTTGCGCGGCTTGCGCGGCATCCCGGAGCAGGGCCTCCGGTGGCTTGGCCTTCTCCAAAATCGCAGCCACAAGGGCAGCGTGGCCACCGGAGGCGGCAGGAACCAAGGCCGTAGCG
Source organism: uncultured Solibacteraceae bacterium (assembly GCA_964460395.1). GTDB lineage: Bacteria > Acidobacteriota > Terriglobia > Bryobacterales > Bryobacteraceae > CAYWQS01. Next base: position 107,838 of record CAYWQS010000008.1, read on the forward strand.
CTATCGGCGGCGCCTGCTTCCACGAGTGCCTGTGCCGCGCCAGTGTGTTTCTTGCTGATGGCCGTGGCCAGTGCGCTCATCCGGTAGAAGGTGTCGCGCACGTTCACGCTTGCGCCTTTGCTGATCAGATATCGGGCTACTGCTTCGTGGCCACCCCAGGCGGCATAGTAGAGAGGTGTAATGCCGTAACGGTTCTTCGCTTCTAAAGGAGCTCCGCCTTCCACCAGGGCTTTTACCCGCTGCAGATCGCCGTGACGCGCCGCCTCGAGTAGTTGTTCGCCCGGATCGGCCGGGGGCTGCGCCAGCGCCGGCCACAGCGCTGCCACCAGCACACCGATTGCAATTGCATTTCTCATATTGCCCTCGCCCAGATGATCCAAAACTAGCGGCCCGGCGGCCGTGGGGTCAAGCGGAAGGACAACAGATGTTACATCGAAATTTTCCGCGTCAGCAGCCGGGGAGGCAACTTGCTACGCTTGCCCCATGCCTGCACGGGCGCAGAAAGCCTATTTCGGGGCGCTGCTTGGCGGCGAAAAGCCTCTCACGCAGCGGACAGCCGGCCGCCTTTGCCGGTTGGCCGCGGAGATTGATGCGTTGGAACCATGGAAGCTGCTGCAGGAGGACCACCTCATTTTGGTCCAGCGGCGCAAGGACCGGGAACCGGATTTTCTTTCCGTGCTTGGAGCTCTGGGAGAGTTCCGTGCGGTGAATCTCTATCCGGGGTTGGCGGGGTACGCTTGGTTCATGGAGGTGGCGGAGTCCGAGGATCCCAAGTTGCGCCGTCTGCTGCTTACCGAGTGCGAGGCCCGGCAAATCGCCTTTCCTGGTGCGGACGACCTCACCGACTTTGATTTGGAGCTGATGCGGAACTGCCGGTTTCCCCCAGTAAGGCGAGCCTTTCAGTTCCGGTCGGTGCGGCGGGGTTACCTGCCCTGGTACATCACCGAAGACGAAGGGCGACACCTCGCCGACTGTCTGGAAGGGGCGCTGGAAGCTGTTCTGTCGCAGTTGGATGAGCAGGACTTGGACATACTCTGGCCAGACACGCGGCCGACGTATCCGCTGCTCTGCAAATTAGGTGGAGCTTGGCGACTTACGACGGTGGAGTTGAACGTGTCGATAGTGAATCCGCCGCGCCTCTGGGCGCCTGAATCAAGGATCGCCAAACTGCCCAAGGGCCCAAACCGAGGCACGCTTTGCATGGGCGACCATGTGCTGCCCGGTTGCGTGGGCATAGAGAACGAACGGCCGATGTTGATGCATGCGGTAGCCGTGCTCGACAATAGCAGCGGTTACGCCTTCCCGCCCCGCTTCCGTGAACCGGGAGAGCCGCTTGCGGCAGCGGCAGCCGACGTGTTCGTGAACGCAATAGAAGCGCGAGGAATGCCGCCGGAGACCGTCCTTGTGCCAGAACCGGCCTACGAGGACGCGCTGAAAGCACTGGCTGCCACTCTGCATTTTCGTATCAAAGTCAGGAAGAGTCTGCCGGTGATGGAGGATTTCTTCCTGAGCTTGGAGAAGTTCATGGAACGCGAGGGGGCTCGAGGAGGGGGTGGGCTGGTTCAATAGCCTCTTGTCTCGGTGGTGGGACGGCTCAACGCTACAATGTGGGAATGAAGCTGGGTATTTGGTTCGCCGCCTTTGCGTGCGTCATTCCGCTGGGCGCGGCGGACTGGCCGGAGTGGCGCGGGTTTGCCCGCGACGGCATCAGTCCCGACCGTAACCTGCCCGAGCGCTGGTCTCTGGAGGGAGAAAACCTGCTATGGCGGGTTCCCTACGGCGGCCGTTCCACGCCGGTTATTTTCAACGGCAAACTATACCTGCAGAACGGCGCAGGAACCGGCGAAACCCTCCAAGAGCGGTTGGTGTGCCTGGATGCCGTTTCCGGCAAGCTGCTATGGGAGTTCAAGTGGAATGTCTTTCAGAGCGATGTGCCACCGCACCGGCTTGCCTGGGCTTCGCCCGTGGTGGACCCGGCTACCGGCCATGTGTTCACTCATGGCGCCAACGGAACGGTGAGCGCTCTGGATGCGAACGGCAAACTGCTCTGGCAAAAGCCGCTGGTTGAGGATTTCGGGCTCTTCACTACGCACGGCGGCCGCACGGTGACGCCGATTGTCGACGGCGATCTGGTGATCGTTTCCGCGATCGCATCCACGTGGGGCTCAATGGCCAACCGCAGCCACAGAATTATCGCGTTGGACAAACGGAACGGGGACATCGTCTGGGTGAGCACGCCGGGCGGCCGCCCTTACGACACGAGCTACTCCAATCCCGTCATCACGGAAGTGGATGGTACGCGCTTGCTGATTACCGGGTTGGGCGATGGCAGCGTAGTGGCCGTGAAGCCTGCCACCGGGGAGCCGGTGTGGCGTTTCGAGATGGCCAAGCGCGGCATCAATACGGCGGTGGCCATGGCGGGCAAGTACGCCATCCTCACACACGGGGATGAGAATCTCGAGTCGAACGTGATGGGCTTGATCGGTTCCATCGACGTGACGCAGAAGGGCACTTTAACAGCCTCGAATTTGAAATGGGCCACGAAAGGCTTTGAAGGAGGGTATTCCTCGCCAGTGGTGGTGGGTGACCGTGCGTACGCCATCGATAATGCCTCCAACCTCGGAGCCTTCGACGTCGAGACGGGGCGCGAGTTATGGAAGAAGAACCTGGGCATCGCCCAGAAGGCTTCTATTACATTTGGTGACGGGAAAATCTACGTGGGCACGGAGAACGGCCGTTTCTACATTCTGCGGCCGAAGGCGGACGGAGTGGACGTGCTGAGCGAGGTACTGTTGCCGGAGAGCAAGGTCGGTCTGTTCTCGGCCGGCACGCCCGAGCCGGTTCTGGCTGCCGCGGCAATCGCCAACGGACGCGTCTATGTGGTTTCCAGTGATGCCTTGTATTGCATCGGCACGAAGGAATCCGTGGCCCGGGCAGTACCGAACCCTAAACCTGCCGCTCCAGCCAAAGGGCAGGGGCCGCTGGCCTATGTGCTAGTGCAGCCGACGGAGCTTGCCGTGAAGCCCGGGCAATCTGTTGTTTTCCGGGCCTATGGTTTCGATGGCGCGGGCCGGCCGTTGGGGGAGCAACAGGCCGCCTGGTCGCTGGATAGTCTGGAGGGCTCCGTGGATGCGGGCAAGTTCGTGGCGGGCAAGTCGAACAGCGGGATGGCGGGTCTGGTGACGGCCACCGTGGCAGGCGTAAAGGGATCGGCGCGGGTGCGCCTGGTGCGCGTGCCACCTTATGAGGACGGCTTTGAATCCTACACGCCTGATTCGGTCCCGCCACACTGGGTGAGCGCCGTGGCGGGAAAGTACAAAGTAGTGGAACTCGATGGGCAGAAGGTGCTGCAGAAGCCGCCCGACGAAACCCTTTTCCGCCGCATGCGCGTCTTCTTCGGTCCCAACGACCTGAGTAACTATACGGTGGAATGCGACGTTCGTGCTCCGGAGCGCCGGCGCCAGATGGGGGACGCGGGCATCACCGCCCAGCGCTATTCGCTCATATTATTCGGCAACACCCAAAAACTGGAGTTGATGCCATGGCAACCCGAGACCAAACGGACGGTGGTGGCATCTTACAAGTGGGAGAAGGATACCTGGTACCGGATGAAGTTGCGCGTGGAGAATCTGCCCAACGGCCAGGTAAGAGCGCAGGGCAAAGTCTGGAAACGTGATGAGCCTGAGCCGGAGGCTTGGCTGGTGGAACGCGTCGATCCGATCGGCAACCGGGAAGGCAGCCCGGGCCTGTTTGGCGATGCGCAGTTCGGAGTCTACTACGACAATCTGAAGGTGGTCCCTAACCCATGAACCGACGCCAGTTTATGTTCTCAGCCGCTGCAGCGGCCTTCGCCCCGTCCGTGGCGCGCGCCAGCGATCCCGGCGGAGGAGATTGGCCGATGTGGGGCGGCACGCCCGACCGCAACATGGTTTCAAACATGAAAGGCATCCCCGCCACTTGGGACATCGCCAAGAAGACCAACATCAAGTGGGTGCAAACGCTCGGTTCGCAGTCCTACGGCAATCCGGTGGTCGGCAGCGGAGTCGTGCTGGTGGGCACGAACAATGAAGCGTTGCGAGATCCTAAGATTAAGGGCGATAAGGGCGTCCTGATGGCCTTTAACGAGGCCGACGGCAAGTTCCTCTACCAGATCGTCTCCGACAAACTTGCCTCCGGCCGCGTCAACGATTGGCCCTTTCAGGGGATCGCAAGTTCCCCCTTGGTGGAAGGGGAAGTGGCTTACTACGTCAATAATCGCGCCGAGGTGGTGTGCTTTAAGGTGAAAGACGGCTCCACGGTGTGGAAGTTCGACACCATGGAAGAACTGGGTAACCATCCGCACAATCTGGCAAACTGTTCCCCTGTTGCGCATGGGGATCTGCTGTTCATCTCTACTTCCAATGGGCAGGACGAAAGCCACGTCAACATCCCTTCTCCCAAGTGCCCGCCCATCTGCGCGTTAAATAAGAAGACGGGTGAGTTGGTTTGGGAAGAAAATTCGGTGGGGGACAAGATTCTGCACGGGCAATGGTCGCCTCCAGCGGTGGGGACCATCGGGGGTGTAGTGCAACTGGTGAACGGGCAGGGAGACGGCTGGGTGCGCGGGTATGAAGCCGCCACCGGCAAGAAGCTCTGGGAGTTTGATACGAACCCGAAGAACTCAGTCTGGCCCAAGACCCGCAACGAGATCATTTCAACCCCCATAATTTATGGGGATCGCGTGTACCTTGCGAATGGCCAGGATCCTGAACATGGAGAGGGCGAAGGCCACCTTTATTGCATCGACGCCACCAAACGCGGAGACATCACCGAATCCGGCCGGGTCTGGCATTTCGACAAGATCCGCCGCTCCATATCCACAGGCGCCTTGCACAATGGCGTTCTCTACTACTCCGATTTCAGCGGCTTCCTGCATGCTTTGAACCCGGACACCGGCGAGCCCTATTGGAAATACGACATGCTGGCCGCCGTCTGGGGGTCGCCCGTGGTGATCGAAGATCGCGTGTATCTGGGCGACGAAGACGGAGATGTGGTGGTGCTTGAAGCGGGTAAGAAAATGAAGCAGATCGCCGAAATGAACATGGGCAGCTCGGTGTACTGCTCTCCCGTCCCGGCCAACGGTACGCTTTACGTAGTTAATCGGAACCAACTCTTCGCGATCGCCAAAGGCTAGACCGCGGCGATAGAATGCGCGGCATGGTTGCCTCGGTGCATCGCCGTGCATTTTGCGCTTCATTTGCTGCCCCGTTGATTGCGCGCGGCGCACCACCGCGGAGAAACGTCCTCTTTATTGCGTCGGACGATCTCAATCACTGCTTTTCGGCCTACGGTCACCCTGTCGTTCGGACGCCCAACCTCGACCGGATAGCCCGGCACGGAGTTCGGTTCGACCGCGCCTACTGCCAGTTTCCTCTTTGCAGCCCTTCGCGGACCTCACTCCTCACGGGTTTGAGTCCGGATGCAACCGGCGTCTACGACCTGCAGACCCATTTCCGGAGCCAAATTCCCGATGTGCTGACGCTGCCTCAGTTATTTCAGAAGAACGGATACTTCGCGGCGCGGGTTGGCAAACTCTACCACTACGGCAATCCGGGCCAGATTGGAACGGACGGGCTGGATGATCCGCCTTCGTGGAACTTGAGAATCAATCCGCGGGGTATCGACAAAGACGAAGAGCCGATGATCATCAACCACACGCCGCAGAGCGGGTTGGGTAGTTCCCTGTCGTTTTACGCATCCCCGGCTCGGGATGAAGAACACACCGACGGGATGGTAGCCTCGGAAACCATCCGGCTGATGACGGAAAACCAGAATCGGCCCTGGTTCCTCGGCGCAGGCTTCTACCGCCCACATTGTCCTTACGTTTCACCGTCAAAGTATTTCGATCGTGTTCCCATGGACCGCGTGAAATTGATTCCGTTCGAGGAATGGGAGATGAGCATCGCCCCGCGTTGGGCGTACAATACTCGCCCGCCGAATTACGGATTGCCCGACAAGCAGCGCCTGGAAGCCATGCAGGCCTATTACGCCGCGATTCTGTTTCTCGATGCCAATGTCGGGCGCTTGCTGGACGCTCTGGAACGCCTGAAGCTCGCTTCGCAGACCACGATTGTGTTCTGGAGCGACCATGGGTATCAGCTCGGAGAGCATGGCCAATGGATGAAACAGGCGCTTTGGGAGCCCTCATCGCGCACGCCGTTGCTCATTGCGGGCGCGGGTGTGAAGGCTCGTAACCGGGCTTGCGGCCGCACCGTGGAACTGTTGGATCTATACCCGACACTGGTGGAAACCTCGGGTCTCACCGGAGCGCCGGAGCGGTTGCACGGCCGCAGCATGGCGCCGCTGCTTGGCAACCCCAACGCCGCTTGGGACAAACCTGCTATTACGCAGGTCCGGCGCGGGAACCCCAAAGACGGTTTCGTCCACGGCTATTCAATACGGAATGAACGCTATCGCTTCAACATGTGGGCCGGGGGAAGGGAAGGGGAGGAGTTGTATGACTACACCGCCGATCCCCGCGAAATGAAAAACCTGGCGGCGGAGCCTGCAGCGCGGCAAATCAAGGAAGCTCTGCGATTGCGACTGAATGGCATTCTGACTATGCGCCGGCCGGCACCGGCTTAAGTGCGGTAGCTTGCGTTGATGGTTACGTAGTCGTGCGTGAGATCGCACGTCCAGAATCTGGCTTGGCCCCTGCCTTTGCCGCTGAGTTGGAAACGGATCGTGCAATCCGGAGCGTCCAGCTTGCGGCTGAGGCTGGCTTCATCGAAGTCCGCGGCCAGTCCCTTACGGCACACGCGCACGTCATTCAGCCAGATGTTGGCCTGCGCAGGTTCGAACGCCACGCCCGCGTAGCCAGCCGCACAAAGAATACGCCCCCAATTGGGATCCGAGCCGGCGATCGCGGTTTTCACCAAGGGCGAATTGGCAATGGCGCGCGCTATGCGCACAGCATCGCCGTCAGTGCGCGCCCCCTCCACGGAGATCTCAATCAGTTTCTTTGCGCCCTCGCCGTCGCGGGCGATTTGCTTCGCCAGCGACTGGCAAACCTCCGTCAACGCTGCCGCAAACCTGGAAGGCGAGGGGACACGGCCGGAAGCGCCACTGGCCAGCACCAGCAGCGTGTCATTGGTGGACATATCGCCGTCGACAGAGATGCGGTTATAGCTGTCTTCCACAGCCTGGCGCAAAGCCTTGCGCAACGCTCCGGGTGTAATTTGCGCGTCAGTCATGACAAACGCCAGCGTCGTGGCCATCCCCGGATGAATCATCCCGGCGCCCTTGGTCATGCCGGCAATGCACACCCCGTCTACTGCGGCGGCAGCCACCTTCCGCACCGTGTCAGTGGTCAGGATAGCGTCCGCCGCATCGAGAAAGCGCTCCGGAGAGAGGCTGCCCACTGCACCCGGCAAAGCGTTCGTGATCAATGCAGGATCCAACTCCACTCCAATCACGCCCGTGGAGGAAGGCAACACTTGCGCGCTTGGCGCCTGCAATCGCTTGGCCAGCGCGTTCGAGGTTGATCTTGCCACCCGGTCACCGGTGCGGGTGGCGCAATTGGCATTACCCGCGTTGATCATGACTGCACGGACGAAACCGCCGGATTCCCGCAACCGCTGCCGAGCCAGACGCACCGGTGCTGCCTGCACCCGGTTGGTGGTGAACGCAGCTGCTGCGGCGCAGGGTGCAGGGCTGACGATCAGAGCCAGATCGTCCCTCTTCGCCTTGCGGATCCCCGCGTATACGGCCGAATAAAGAAATCCTCCTGGCAACTTCATGTGGTGAATCCTTCGCCCGGCTGCGGCCGGTAACCATTGAGAAATGCTGCGGCCTCCATCGCCTTCTTCCCCTCGGGCTGGACCGTGAGCAGTTCCAGCACTGTGCCTTGGCCGCAGACGGCATACAACCGTTTCTGGTGGGTGAACAGCTTGCCCGGCTGGGCTGGCGCCTCGATGGTAGCGGGACGCGTACGCCAAAGGTTAAAGCGTTGTCCTCTCCACTGCGTCCACGCGCCGGGCCAAGGCTGGAATCCCCGTACCCGGTTGTGAATCACGAAGGCGGGCTGCATCCAATCAATCTGCCCGTCTTCTTTCTTCAACACCGGAGCCCAGGTGGCCTGCGCGTCATCTTGTTTCTCGGGTTGGACTGCTCCCGCTGCCAGCCCTTGGAGCGTCCGGATCAGGAGTTCGGCTCCCAATTGCGCCAAGCGCTGCCCCAGTTCCGGTGCAGTTTCCTCAGGACCCACCAGCGTTTCCGCCTTCATCAAGATGTCACCGGTGTCCAATCCCGCGTTGATCAGCATCGTGGTGACGCCTGTCACCCGCTCTCCGTTGGCAATAGCCCACTGGATGGGCGCGGCCCCGCGGTACTTGGGCAGCAACGAAGCGTGAACGTTGATGATGCCTCGAGGCGCAAGGTCGATAATGGGCTGCGGAATGATCTGGCCGTAGCCCACCACCACCATGGCTTCAACGTTTTCCGTCCGCAACTCCTCCACGCAGGTGCGAATCTTGTCGGGTTGGCGCACGGTGAGCCCGTGCCGGACTGCGCATTCCTTTACCGGGGAGATACCCAAGCCGTGGCCGCGCCCCTTGGGCCGGTCCGGTTGCGTGTAAACGGCCTTCACTTCGTGCCCGGCTTCCAGCAGCGCTTCCAGGCTGGGGACGGCGAACTCGGGCGTGCCCAGGAAAACGATGCGCATCTAGGCTTTACCAGTCGCCCGCTTTCGCCATTTTCCGGATTTTGCGCTTGATCATGTCGCGCTTCAGCGGGCTCAAATGGCTGAGGAACAGGATGCCATTCAGGTGATCGATTTCGTGTTGCATGACCCGCGCCAGGAGTTCTTCGCTCTCCATCTCGAAAAACTCCCCATCGACGTTCTGGGCGCGGACGCGGACCTTCATGGCCCGGGCGACGTCTTCCCGGAATCCGGGAATGGACAGACAGCCTTCTTCGCCCACCTGCCTGCCGTCCTTTTCGAGGATCTCCGGATTGATCAGGACCAGTTTTGCATTGGGATCTTCGCCGGCCGAGGTGTCGATGACGGTCAGCCGCCGGGAGAGATTCACCTGCGGCGCGGCCAGACCCACGCCGCGCGCGCTGTACATGGTTTCGAACATGTCATCGACAAGCTGTTTCAACTCAGGGGTGCCGAACTCCTCCACCGGGCCGGCCTGTTGTTCCAGCACTGGCTCCCCATACTTCACAATCTTCAACACCATCGCGCTCAGTACTTCCTTACCTGTTCCTGGTAGCCCTCGAAATTGCGGCGCGTTTCGGTTAAGGAGTCGCCACCGAACTTCTCCAGAAATGCCTGCGCTAAAACGAGCGCCACCATAGCTTCCCCAATGACGCCTGCCGCCGGGATCACCGCCACATCGCTGCGCTCGTAAGCCGCGAGAGCGGGCTCGCGCGTTTCCAGGTCCACCGATTCTAATGGACGCCGCAAGGTGCTGATTGGCTTCAGAAGACCGCGCACGACCAATTCGGAGCCATTGGTTATGCCTCCTTCCAGCCCGCCTGCTTTGTTCGCGCCGCGGTAGAACCGACGTTCCTCCTTCGCATAGTGGATCGTGTCCTGTACCTTCGAGCCAAAGAAGGTGGCCTGCTCGCTTGCCTCGCCGATTTCAACTCCTTTTACGGCCTGGATCGAAACGATGGCCTGTGCCAGACGGCCGTCCAACCGTGTATCCCAGGCGATGTGCGATCCCAAACCTACCGGCAGGCCGTGCGCCCGGACTTCGAACACGCCGCCGACCGTGTCTCCTGTGCGGTAGGCCTCATCCACAACGGCCTTCATCCGCGCCTCCACCGCCGCATCCACGCAGCCCAGAAGCACGTCTTCCTGCCGGCTCAGAGCAACGATCTCGCCCCAGTCCACCGGGCGGTCCAGCCTCACCGTGCCCACTTGAATTACGTGGCTCAAAACTTCGATGCTGAACTCCCCCAGAAACTGTTTTGCGAGAGCGCCTAACGCCACCCGGGCCGTGGTTTCGCGCGCACTGGCTCGTTCCAGCACATACCTCGCCTCGGGGAAGTTGTATTTCACAGCACCGGCAAGGTCGGCGTGTCCGGGGCGTGGCCTGGTGAGCTTTTTCTTCTTCTCTTCTTCGCCACCCTCGACTGGCAGTACTTCGGTCCAGTTTTGCCAGTCGCGGTTGCGGACGATCAAGGCGATGGGCGCCCCGATGGTTTGCGAATGCCGGACACCCGTAACGATCTCCGCTGTGTCCGTCTCAATTTTCATTCTTCCGCCGCGGCCGTAACCCTGCTGCCGCCGCCAAAGCTCGCGGTTGACGCGCTCCGTAGAAATGGGGACACCTGCAGGAAGGCCGGTAAGGGTCGCCACCAGGCATTCGCCGTGGGACTCCCCGGCAGTCTCGAAACGTAACATGCCGTTGAACTTCCATCCTACCGCACCTATGCCGGACCTTCGCTGTGCCGGAGCGCGTCATGAGGTTAGTCTGGTAACTGGATGCTTCTGCTGGTGATCACATTGTCTATCTCGCCCCAACTCGACCCCGCCGCACTGGAGCGTTTCGCCGGCCTTGCCCTGGATTGCGTCCATCGCGAGTATCCCAACAAAATCGCGCATGTCCTCAATAGCGACTCTGACGCGAAGCCGCCTCGCGAGTTAACGCCCGCCTTCTACGGGTGTTACGACTGGCACTCTTCCGTGCATGGGCATTGGCTGCTGGCGCGATTTGCCCGTCTTGCGCCCGGTTCACCCTTGGCGCCTCGAGCCCTGGGTGCACTCGAACGCAGCCTCACGCCGGCCAACATTGGCCAGGAAACTGCCTACCTGGAAGGCTCCGGCCGAGCTACATTCGAACGTCCTTACGGTTTGGCCTGGCTGCTCACCCTGGGTCTTGAGTTACGGGAGATGAACAGCCCTCTGGCCCGGCTTCTCCAGCCGTTGGAAGAGGCCGCGGTTCGCCGTCTCTCGTCCTGGCTGCCCAAGCTCTCCCACCCTGTACGCTCGGGGGAACACAGCCAGACTGCCTTCGCGCTGGGACTCGCCTGGGACTGGGCGGCTGCCGCCGATCCCGGCTTCCGGCGTCTGATTGAGCAACGCGCCCGCGACTTCTACCTGACCGACCGCGACTGTCCGGCCCATTACGAGCCGTCGGGCGAGGACTTTCTTTCCCCGTGCCTGGCCGAAGCCGATCTGATGCGCCGAGTTCTTCCCCGCAAGGAATTTGCCGGCTGGTTTGCCAGGTTTCTTCCCAGGCTGCCCTTTCGGCCAGCCAGTGTTACCGATGCAGCCGATGGAAAACTGGCCCACCTTGACGGACTTAATCTTTCGCGGGCTTGGATGTTGGAAGGGATTGCCAGCGCGCTGGAAGATGGTCACCAAATCAAGCGGAATCTGCTGGTTGCCGCTCAAAATCATCGCGATGCGGGGCTTGCCGCTGTCACCGGCGCTCATTACGAAGGCGGTCACTGGCTGGGCAGTTTCGCCGTTTATTTGGTCTCCGGACGGGGGCTCAGAAGTACTGGTCCGTCGCCAAAGTGACCCCAACAGTTAACTCATTTGTTACAACCTCCGGCTACACTGAAATAGTTAGTCTCTGTTCATTTTTCCCAACTCTCTCTTGAGGTGCACATGCTTCAAATGTTCCGCATCGGAATTGTGATCGTGTTGTGTGCTCTCGCGGCCTTCGGGCAGGCGGACGCCAACAAGGCGCAACTTCTCGGCACGGTGCTCGACCCGAACGGCGCCGCCGTGCCCAATGCTTCCATCAAACTCAAGAACCTGGCCACTGGTTTTGCAAGAGAAGGCCGTAGCGGAGGCGATGGTTCGTACCGCTTTGTTCAACTCGATCCTGGCGCCTACGAAATTGCCACCGAAGCCTCGGGCTTCGCCACTAACACCTTCACAGGGCTCACTCTGACAGTTGGTGCGGCTGTCAATTTTGACATTCGTCTGCAAATTCAGCAGACGGCTACAACGGTGGAAGTTACCGAAGCGTTAGTGAACGTCTCGCTGCCGTCTCCATCCGCCACAGTCAACGCGCAAGCCATCCGCGATTTGCCCATCAACGGGCGGCGCTTCCAGGACTTCGCCGCCCTCACGCCCACCGTACAAATTGAACCGCAGCGCCAGCAACTAAGCTTCGCCGGACAGCGAGGCGTCAACTCCAACATCATGGTCGACGGCGCGGACTACAATCAGCCATTCTTCGGCGGCATCCGCGGCGGAGAGCGGTCGAACTTCAACTTCACGCTTCCGCAGAGCGCTGTACAGGAGTTTCAGGCGGTCACTTCCGGATACGCCGCGGAATATGGCCGTTCCACCGGCGGCGTGTTGAATGTGATCACGAAGTCCGGCACCAACGCCTGGCACGGCGATGGGTTCTACCAAAACCGTAACCGCGAACTGAGCGCCAACAATCCGATCTTCAACCGCAAGCCATCCGAGACCTTGCAGCAATGGGGCGGTTCAGTAGGCGGTCCGTTGAAGGAGAACAAATTGTTTGTGTTCGGCGCTTACGAGCAGCAGAAAGCCGATACTCCTCGCCAGGTGCTCTTCGCCACGCTTGTGGGCTTCACACCCACGCCCGCCACCCAGGAAGCTTTCAATTACCTGAAAAGCCAGGAGCAGCCGTTTACCCAGGACAACCGGGCCATCGCCGCTACGTCACGCGTTGATTACCAGTTCACCAACGGCGACCGGCTCACCTTCCGCTACAACTTTGCTGACTCGAACGAGAACAACGCTGTCTCGGTGGGCGGCGCGCTGAACCCATTCACCAACTCAACCGTCGCCAACGAGGGTGTCGAGAAAAATCGCAATCACTTTGGCACCGCCAACTGGACCAAACTCTTTGGAAGCCGTGTAGTGAACGATCTGAAGTTTTCCGGCAGTTACGAACAACGGCCCCGGCTGGCCAACGCGGAACAGCCCACCATCAACGCAGGTCCGGTGGTCATCGACGGCTCGCGCAGCTTCCTGCCCACCACCCAGTGGGACCGACGCCTGCAGGTAAGCGATAGCCTCACGGTGCTTGCCGGCAAGCATTCGCTGAAATTCGGGTTCGACTATTCGAAGCTTGACACCGCCCAGGCATTTGGCTTTAACCAATTCGGCGCCTTCAACATGAACACCAGCGTCGTGAGCCAAATTCTAACCCTCATGTCTACTGCACCAGGCCAAAACCGCTTTGATGCAGCCAGCGTGACCTACAACCGGCAGATTGGAAACCTGCTGGCGGATTACGGACTGACTCAGATGGCGTTCTTTGTGCAGGATTCCTGGCGGGCCAGCCAGCGCCTGACGCTGGATTTTGGACTGCGCTGGGAAGGCCAATACAACCCTGAACCGGTGGCCAACAACGACATCGTTGTGGCCCGCATTTCGAGGCTGTTCCCGAATGGGGCAACCCCCACGCCGGGCGTCATCAAGGACAACACGAACCAGTGGGCGCCCCGCTTCGGTTTCGCCTGGACTCCTTTCGATAACAACCGCACGGTGGTCCGCGGCCACACCGGCCTTTTCTATGCGGCCTCGCCCATGCTTCTCTATTCGGGCGCCACCAACAATTTGCGCACTCCCCCGGGTGATGTCAGCCTGTTGCTGGCAAACGTGGTCCGGCCCGATGGCACCAACTTCACCGTCTACCAGCAATTGTTGGCAGCCGGCGTCGACTTGAACCGCTCGCAGCTCGGCTCGCTCCCGATCATCCCGGTGGACGTTGTGCAGCGCGCGTCGGCTCTCGCCTTGGGTGGGACAGGGCGTGACCCATTTCTAGGGGCGAGCTTCACAATCATGGCTCCCGATTTCCGGAATCCCCGCTCATTCCAAGGCGGTTTGGGCGTTGAAACCGAACTCGCGCCCGGCTGGCTGACTGGCGTCCAGTTCAACTATGTCAACACAGTTTGGCTCCACCGGAACCGGGACTATAATCTGCCTATCCCGGTGGTTCGGGCCAACGACGCAACCCAGAGGCCGTTCTTTGGCCTCACCACGGGCACACCCCGCCCGGTACCTCAGGTCGGCAATCTGACGGTTCGGGAAAGTTCCGCACGGTCACTCTACCGCGGGCTGACCTACCAGTTGCAGTATCGCGGCAAGAAGTTCCAGTGGGGCAGCTTCTACACCCTCCAAACGAATTACTCGGACGACGACTCTGAACGCGACGCTGGTGGTTTCAATCACGAGAACTCCTTTAACTTCAAGCCCGAGTACAACTACTCAAGCCTTGACTTCCGCCATCAGTACAACACTTACGCTTTGTACCAACTGCCTTGGGGCTTCGAAATCTCGGGCCTGATGCGCGTCCGTACCGGGCTTCCCCTCAACCCGATTGCAGGGACGGACCTGAACGGGAATCAGGTAAACAACGACCGTCCTTACTTTGCTCCGGGCGTGCCGTGGTTGCGCAACTCCTTCCGCAATCGAAAGGTGGTCAACAATGACCTGCGCATCCTGAAGAGCTTCCGGCTCAAGGGTGAGAGCATGCGGGTTCAACTCTCGGCGGAGTTCTTTAACCTGTTGAACCTGGACAATGTGGTTTTCGCAGGCAACACGAATGTGTTTGGCCCGGGCATCGATGCCAGCGGCCGGCCTGTGAACACTTCTGCCAACTTCATGCGGCTCCGAAATACGGATGGCTCCTACAACACCGTGAACCAGCAGAGCGGCAATCCATTCCAGGCCCAGTTCGGCGTCCGGTTCTTCTTCTGATCCGGCGCAGAATTATTCATCAGACGGCGGAGACCTTCGCAGGTTTTCCGCCGTCTTTCCTTTGCAGATAATGAAAGAGAGCCTTTGATCACCCAGACCCCAACCTTTTTCCTGATTGAGACCGCCCGCCGCCGCCTGCTGCGGCAGAATTTGCTGGATCGCGGCGCGCTGGCAGCGGCTTGCGGGCTCGCCGGGTTGCTGTTCCTGGTGGTCGCCGGTACTCAGATCCTACGCTGGTGGTGGCCGGTTCTGCTTTTGGGTGGCGCTCTCGCCTGGGCGGTCTGGTCGGCCATCCGGCGGCTGCCAGATCCCTATCAGGTGGCGCAGGAACTGGACAGGCGTATGGGCCTCAAGGATCTGCTGTCCACCGCCTTTCACTTCGCCGCCCACCGGAGCGATGCCCGCAACGCCAGAGTGATTGACGCCGTATCGAATCAGGCGGAGGCCGCCGCCGCCCGGTTGGATCTTCAAACCGCCTTGCCTGCCACCTTGCCGCGTTCAGCCTTGGCCGCTTTCGCGCTTCTCGTGGCGGTTGGGGCCGCGTTTGGCCTTCGCTATGGAATGTTGCGCACGTTCGATCTCTCGCGCCCGCTGCTGGCGGTCCAACTCGATCCACTCGCCACGGTTCCGGACTCTGTCAAGCAATCCAAGCGGTCCGGAAAGCAGCCGGACACGCCCGAATTCGCAGGCTTCACCCTCCCTGATGCCGACCGTGCCGCCCAAGAGGAAAACGAGCGGGCCATCGAAGAACAACTGAGAAGTTTTGACATTGAATCGCCTAACCAAGTGGCCGTGCCCGGCCCGAAAGGCGACAAGCGCACCGCGCCTTCCCAACAGAGTTCAGACGCTGGGGAAGAGTTCGGCAATGAACGTTCATCCAGCAAGGAGAACCCTTCGCTCACCGCCGGCGGTGAACCGCCGTCGAGCGCCGCCCAGTCCAAGAAGGGCGCTAAACCTCAAGAAAAAAATAGCCTTCTCGACAAGATGCGCGATGCCATGGCCAACCTTATGGAGAAGTTAAAGCTGGATAGCCAGGGCAATGAACCCCAAGAAGCTTCTTCCAAGTCTGGTCAAACCAAAGGAGACGGCCAGCAGCAGGGCCAAAACCAGAAAGGTTCGCAAAGTCAAGGCCAGCAGCAGGCCAAAGGCGATCCTAACCAAGCGCAGGAAGGTGAGCAGGCCGGCGAAGCGGCTGATTCGGAAAGCTCCCAGATGGCCAAAGGCAACCAGATGCAGGAACAGCCCACCAACAACCCCAAGAGCGGCGTTGGTAAGAGCGACGGCAACAAGGATGTCGAACTGGCTGAGCAACTCGAGGCCATGGGGAAATTGTCTGAACTGCTTTCGAAGCGGGCCGAGAAAATCCAGGGCGAGATGATGGTGGAGGTGTCCAGCACCCGCAACCAACAGGCCCGTACTCCTTACTCCAGCAAGTCCGCTGCCCACTCTGGTGCGGGCGGCGAACTCGTGCGCGACGAAGTGCCGCTCCACCTTCAGCACTACGTCCAGAAGTATTACGAACAAGTCCGTAAGCCGGCTTCCAAACCTCAGTCCGGCGCCCGACAGTGATCGTCTCTGCCAGCTATCGTACCGACATTCCCGCGTTTTACAGCGATTGGTTCCGCAGGCGGCTGGCTGCCGGGTTCTGCCTCGTTCGCAACCCGTACAGCGGGGCTTACTATAAGGTTCCGTTAGCGAGGCCCGAGTGCGAAGCCTTTGTCTTCTGGACCAAAAACCTCCAGCCGTTCCTCAGTGTCCTGCCTGAAGTCCAAGCGCGCAGCTTCACTTTTTACGTTCAGTACACCATCACCGGTTATCCCAGATCGCTGGAACCGGCTGTCACAGACGCTTCCCGGGCCATCGAGCACATGCACTCCATTGCAGGCACGTATCATCGATTGGCCACAGTCTGGCGCTACGACACAATTCTATTCACGTCCGAAACGCCCGCTTCGTTCCATATGGAGAACTTCGATCGGCTGGCGGAGCAACTCGAGGGTGCAACTGATGAAGCTGTGGTCTCCTTTGCGCAGATCTATCGTAAAACCCGGCGCAACCTGGATGCGGCCGTACGCCTCCATCACATCCAATGGTCGGACCCTCCGGACCAGGACAAACACGCGCTGCTCCGGAAATTAGCCGGTATCGCGCTGCGGCGCGGCATGCGCCTGACGGTTTGCTCACAACGGAACTACTTGCAGCCTGGCGTCGACGAAGCGGCTTGCATCGATGTGGAGCGCCTTACTCAATTGGCCGGTTATCGTCTACGTGCTGCGCGTCAGGGGAATCGGCCGCAGTGCGCCTGCTGGGCGTCCCGCGATATCGGCGCCTACGATACCTGCCCCCACGGGTGCGTCTATTGCTATGCCGTGGAAACCCGCGCGGCGGCCCGCCGCTATTTCCAGCGTCACAACCCCGATGCCGAAGCCTTGTAAAACTAAACCACTGCCCCAAGACCTGGTCCGGTAAGTTCCGCTGTTTTCATCAAGCCGTCCTTCACGGCGAAGATGCCCGGCAGCCGTTTCTCCCAGCCTGCGTTGGCGGCGGGCACGTACTGCCGGGAGTTCGCCTCGATCGCCGCCACGCCTGGAACATGTGCAGCCAATCCAGCGGAGTGCACCAGGGATGCGCCGGGACAAGTAAGATCCTGCACACACAGAAACATCTTGTACTTCTGCGCCGCAGCCGCCATTAACAGCGCTTGCGCCTGACCCTTACAAGCCTTAAGGGCCGCGCCGGTGTAGCCCATTTCGCGCGCTAGAAGTAACGATTCCAGGTCGGTCAGCGATTCGTCGATCACAACCGGCCTGAGCTTCGAGGCCTCGTGCATCACGTTTTGCCGGTTGGCCCGCAGGTCCCGCGCCGTCGGCTGCTCCACGTATTGAATGCGTGCAAACCCACGGGGCGCCTTCTGTCTCACCTGGCGCAGCATCGACAGCAGATATTCCACGTTCGGGCACCGCTCATTGAAATCCAGCGAATACCGCCACTCCTTTGTGTTGTGTTTCTTCATCTCCCGCTCGCACACCGCGTCCACGCGCAGCACCCGGTCGCGATCCCAATTCAGATCGTCCCCGTTCAACTTGATCTTGAGGTGGGTGAGCCCGTTATAGGCAATCCATTCGGGTACGGTTTCGGGGAGCCCGTCGCCGATCCGCCGGGTAATGTCCGCTTCTTCAATGGGGTCCACCGCGCCAACGAGGTGGTAAAGCGGCATCTGAGGTTTTGGATCCCGCTGCACGTACTGCTCCAGCCACTCGCCGCCAAACTCCTTGCCGAGATAGCGCGAAAGGTCCTCTCGCAAAAACTCACGGCCGTAGCAATGGTACACGCTCCGGTTATGGAGCTTGCCGTAGGCGTCGTGAAGTGCCGCGTCGAAGGGGCTGGCAGCGGTCAACGCGCACAACTTGGGAACCGGCTCGCCCAAATTCAACTCCCCGCTCACATCGGCCGATGCGCGAAGCCACACCGGCTCCAGATGGTGGTTCAGTTCCACCGGATGCCCGTAGTCCTTATAATCCCTTGTGATCCTCTCGAACTTTCTCGCCATCGCCTGCATGGCCGCCAAAGTCTGTTCGTACTTCAGCCGGCGGGACGGAAAGCTCCAGACGTTGCCCAGAGGCATGGACCCGAATCCCCGCGCGATGCGCCCGTCGCGGCTACGGACCATGAGGGTGACGTTTAACAGCGTGACCTGGTCCACCACGGCGCCGCCGAACTTGATGGGCGTCCTGTACCGGAAACTCTCTTCGCTGGTGGTGACGTCCTCTATGCGAATGTCGTGATCGTTGGTCCGCAGAGTCTGGAAGGCTCGCGCGGGCGGGACCACACTGAGCGCGGAGAGGAATCTTCTACGGGAGAGGGGTGTTGCCATGGCCGGAATCCAGTCTATCTTGCTGTTGTTTTCTCTTGCGGTAATCCACCAGCCGGATCAACAAGAACAGAGCCAGAAAGAGTCCTGCCGAAAATCCAAGGAAATCCCACTTATGGGTCTTCAGCCAGTCTAGGGGACTTTCGCTCAACTGGCTGCCAATCCAGGCCAGAGTCCCGTAGCGGGCGACGCGTGCCGTGCCGAGCGTGGTCAGGAACACGACCCGGCTGACGGCAAATCCGCCGGAACAAATGACAAACAGCTTCAGCGGCATAGGAATCGGCACGAGCGCCGGAATGAACACGGTCACCATTCCGTAGTGCAGAAACCATGCCCGCAACTTCTGGCCCCTTGGTGTCATCGTGTGGCGGTCCAGATAAATCTGTCCCCCTTTGCGGGCCACGCTGTAGAGGAAGAAGTTGCCCAACAGCGAACCCAGCGTAAGCAGAAGCGCCCCGGCGATTGCACGGTCTGGTGCGGCCGCGGCATACAACATCAGTAGAATGTCCGGCCCGCTGGGATTTGGGATACCTGCGCCATCCAGCAGGCCCACCAGGAATAACCCTGGCGCTCCCCAAGACACCAACAGGCTGAATAGTTCTTTCATTGCGCCGTTGGCCGCTCCAACGCCGCCCGCAGCCGAGCTTCATTCCAGACCTCGATGCCCAATTCCCGGGCCCTGTCCAGCTTCGATCCGGCTTCCTCTCCTGCCACCACCACACTCGTTTTCTTGCTCACCGACCCCGTCACTTTCCCGCCGGCCGCCTCGATCATCGCCTTGGCATCCTCTCTCGCCAACGTGGGCAGCGTTCCTGTCAACACAAACGTGAGCCCTGCCAGCGGGCCCGCTGCGGCCTCACGTTTCACTTCATGGGTGAACCGCAGGCCAGCCTGCCGCAGCCGTTCCACCAACTCGCGATTGTGCCGTTCCGTGAAGAACCCGCGGATGGACTCGGCCACCTTCGGCCCCACTTCCGGCACGCTCCGAAGCCGGTCCTCATCCGCCTGCATGATCTCGTCCAGGCCGCCCAAGGTGTCGGCCAACAACTGTGCTGTCCGCTCTCCAACAAAGGCGATGCCCAATCCGTTCAAGAGACGAGGCAATGATCTGGTTTTACTCTCTTCGATCTGCGCCAGGATTTTAGCAGCCGACTTCTCGCCCATGCGATCGAGGCTGCACAGTTGTTCAAAGGTCAACTGATAAAGATCCGCGATGCTGCGCACCAGGCCTTTTTCTACAAGTTGCTCCACCAGCGCCTCGCCCATGCCGTCTATGTCCATGACGTTGCGGGCCGCGAAGTGCTCAATGGATTGCTTCAAGCGGGCTGGGCAATTTGTGTTCAGGCAACGCCAGGCAGCCTCGCCCTCCGCCCTCGCGACCTCGGACTGGCAGACTGGACAGCAGGCCGGCATGCGAAAGGGCCTGCGGGTGGCCGGCCGCGCTACGACCCGCACCACCTTCGGAATTACGTCGCCGCTGCGTTCCACCACTACCGAATCGCCTGCCGCCGCATCCAGCCGCGCGATCTCATCTTCGTTGTGAAGCGTCGCGTTCGAGACGGTGACTCCCCCCACCACGACGGGCCGCAGCCGTGCTACCGGCGTCAGGACACCTGTGCGTCCCACCTGCACTTCAATTTCTTCCAGCACCGTTTCCGCCTGCCGGGCGCTGAATTTATAAGCGATTGCCCATCGCGGCGCCTTGGCCGTCCAGCCCAGCCGTTCCTGTTGGCGGACGTCGTCGATCTTGGCCACAACCCCGTCAATCTCATATGGCAGAGAATCGCGGGCATCGCTCCATTTGCGGCAGTATTCCATCAACTCGCCCAGGCCTTCCGCTCTGGTCGTTTCCGGATTCACCTTGAATCCCAGCCGCCGCAACTGCTGGAGCGACTCCCAGTGGCTGCTCACGGCGGGCCGCCCCTCCACCAGCAGAAAATACGCTTGGAACTCCAACTTCCGCGCCGCCGTGACGGAAGGATCCAAAATCCGGAGTGATCCCGCGGCGGAGTTCCTTGGATTCGCATAGAGCGGCAAGCCCTCCCGTGCGCGCTCCTCGTTCAGCCGCTCGAATGCCCGCCGGGTCATCACCACCTCCCCGCGAACCTCAAACTTCTGCCAGGGTGCGTCACGCACCTTGAGCGGCAAGGAGCGGATGGTGCGCGCGTTTTCCGTCACATCCTCGCCCTCCAGTCCGTCGCCGCGCGTCACCGCCAGACGGAGTTGGCCGCCTTCGTAGTGCACTGCCAGGGACAGCCCGTCGAGTTTCAGTTCAACCGTGTAAAGGTAGGGCTGCCCGCTGAGGAGCTCCCGAACGCGCCTGTCGAATGCCGTCAATTCTTCTTCGTTCAGCGCGTTGTCCAGGCTCAGCATCGGTGAGGAATGCCGGACTTTGAGAAAGCCTTCCCGCGGCGCGCCGCCCACGCGTTGCGTGGGTGAGTCGAGGGTTCGCGCCTCCGGGTGCGCTGTCTCGATCTCCTGTAGCCGCCGGATCAGCCCGTCAAACTCGGCATCACTGATTTCCGGCCGGTCCAACACGTAGTACAGATGTTCGTGACGCCGGATCTCCTCGCGAAGATGCTCGGCCTCGTTGCGCCAATCGGTTTGCATGCAAGAGGGTGGGTCGGGGCCCCGCTCCTTATAATCGTAGATTGGGAGAACGCCCGATCGCATCCAACCGGCCCACCTATCTCATCTACAATCCTTTCGCTGGAAAACTTCAACGCAAGCCATGGTTGATGGAAAGGGCCGTTGCGGTGTTGCGCGGTCACTTCGGCCTTCTGGAACTGCGCCCCACCTACGGCCCCAACTCCGCGTCGCAGATCGCCACCGAGTGCGTTCGAGCCGGCGCCGCCCGGGTTCTTGTTGCAGGCGGGGATGGCACCATAAACGAAGCTGCAAACGGAATGATCGGCTCCGGTGTGCCGCTGGGCATTCTGCCCGGGGGGACAGCCAATGTTTTGGCCATGGAACTGCGCATGGGGGGAGACCCCGTCCGCGCCGCTCAATCCATGCCTGGCATGGAGGCCGTGCCCATCACCACGGGGGTGCTTGAACTGCCGGACCGTCCTCCGCGCCATTTCCTACTGATGGCCGGCATCGGCCTGGACGCCCGCGTCGTCCGCGCCGTCAGCCCGGCAATCAAACGCCGCCTCGGTAAGCTGGCTTACTGGGCTGGGGGCTTCTCCCAGGTGGGCCGCCGCCTACCAGAGTTCGATGCCACATTTGATGGCCGGACCGTGCGAGCCAGCTTTGCCCTCGCCAGTCGCGTGAAGAACTACGGCGGCGATCTCGAGATCGCCCGGCACGCCAACCTGCTTTCTTCTGAACTGGCGCTGGTTTTGTTTGAAGGGGCCTCTTCGCTTCCTTATCTGAAGTATTTCAGTGGAGTCCTGCTGAACCGTCTGGATGGGATGAAGGGAGTGACTGTGGTTTCCACACACGAGCTCGAGATCCGGCCCCTAAAGCAATCGGTGGATATTCAGATCGACGGAGAACTGCTTGGAGTAGCACCAGTCCGGATTTCCATTGCCCCAAGCAGTCTCCACCTGCTGGTGCCCGCAGCCTATTTGGCCCAACATCTTCCTCTTACGAATTCAGCGAACTCCGGTACGCGCTGAACTCCGATTCGAAGTCTTGCTCCAAATCCTCCAGCCGGCCAGTCCACCCCAGCGCCTCCAGGGCGCTCGCTTCAGCACCGGTCGAAAGTGGCCGGCCTTCCAGCATTCCGTACCCGAAGTGGCAGGCCAGAACGTTGGCTGCGTGCAGAACTTGGCTTAAGGTCCGCCCGCGAGCCCGCGCAGGGTCGAGCTCGGGCTGGTGGTGGTAGAGCACCGCACGCTGGATTGGTACCGGCAGGTTCCATTTTGAAAGCGCGGCGGCTGACAACTCCGGATGTGTAACCTCCAGGAGCGCAAACTCCAGATTCTCTTCGCTGTGTCCGGTGGCCAGCCGTTGTGCCTGGATCTGTTCGTACTCGTCAGGCAGGGAGGTGGCTATCATTAATCGCCCCAGGTCGTGCAGGAGCCCGCCAGCGAACGCCCCTTCCGCGTAGTCGGTTTCCACCTGTTGCACCAACAAATCAGAAAGCACCGCCACAGCCGCTGAATGGGCATTGAAACGTTCCATGTTCCAACTTCGCGGCGTTTCGAGGCGTCCCCACATTCGGCCCACCGACAATCCGATGGCCACGTTTCGGATACGCAGCAGACCCAGGATGGACACTGCCGCCCGCACACTGCTCACCGTACCTCGCCGCCCATACAGGGCCGAATTCACCATCCGCAGAACGTTTGCCGACAGCACTGTGTCGCGCTCAATGAGGCCCGCGATCTCCGCCAGCGATACCTCCTCGTCCGCCAGTGATGCCAGTAGGCGGTTGAGTACTGGAGAGAACGGTGGCAGTTGGTCCAGGCTCCGCATGGCCAGTACGCGGTAGGACACGCGATGGAGCGCACTTGAGCTCACAACCTTCTATCGGCCAACCTGTGACGAGGGATGAGGGGAGGGAAACACCTTATTCCTCTATTCCTTACCACCAGTGCCAGAAACGCCGCCTGCCAAAACAAGGCAAGATAGCTATAGGTGCTTCCGGAACTCCCGCCCGCCATCGAACTTCAGGACTTGCGAAAAGTGTACGGGGCAAAGGCCGCCGTCGACGGCTTGACGCTGACCGTTCCTCGCGGCTGCTTTTTCGGATTTCTCGGCCCAAACGGTGCGGGCAAAACTACAACCATCCGCATGCTGATGGGTCTGGCTCCCCCCACTTCTGGCGCCATCCGCATCTTGGGCCACCCTTTGCCGGAGGAAGCGCTGGCGATTAAGTCCAAGATCGGCCTTGTGCCCGACGAGTCGCTGCTGTTCGATCACCTTACTGGCGCGGAGTTCATCGAGTTCGTAGGCCGCATGTACGGACTGGGCCGCCCTCTGGCCCGCGAGCGCGCCAGGGAACTGCTGGCCCTGTTTGAACTTGATGGCGCCGGCCGTAAACTCATCGCCGAGTACTCCAAAGGCATGCGCAAGCGGGTGGCGATGGCAGCCGCTCTTCTGCACCGGCCCGAACTCTTCCTGCTGGACGAACCCTTTGAAGGCGTCGACGCCGTCGGTGCTCGTTTGATGAAGGACATCCTCCTCGACCAGGTCCGCCGTGGCGCCACCATCTTTTTGACTTCACATGTGCTCGAAGTGGTCGAGCGGCTCTGCCACCGGGTCGCCATTATCGATCACGGCCGCATCGTCGTGGAAGGAGATATCGACGGCCTCAGAACCGGCCAGGAGACCCTGGAAGACCTATTTGTCCGGGTGGTGGGTGCTGAAGCCCGCGCTCCCGAGAAACTCTCCTGGCTCTGATCTCAGATGCTTGTAGACGACCGTACACGCGCCATCCTCGCCGCCCAATGGCGGTCGCTCATCAACTACTACCCGCGCGGATCCAAGAGCGCTGCCCTTTTCTCGGTCGTGATGATCGGAGCCTGGTATGCCTTGGTCGTCTTCTTCGCCTGGCTGATTGCCGCTGTCATCCCTGAAGCGCGTAACATGCGCACGCTGGTGCGGTTTCTGGGCATTGGAGCTGCGGCGGCCATGGTCTTCTGGCAACTGGTGCCGCTCGCCCTCGCTTCCGGCGGCCTTTCGCTCCAAACCAAGCGCCTCCTCGTCTATCCCGTTCCGCCGCACCGGCTCTTCGGGCTGGAAGTGATGCTGCGCATCACTACGGGCGGGGAACCCCTGATCCTCCTGGCCGGCGCGATGATCGGTCTTTGGCGCCACCCCCAAGTTCCTGCCTGGGCGCCCCTTGCATTCCTGCCCTTCGTTCTGCTGAATCTCCTGCTTTCCGCAGGACTCCGTGATCTGCTCGTACGTTTGTTGTCCCGCCGCGGCCTGCGCGAAATCGTTTTGCTGGTTTTCGTATTTTTCGCCGCGCTTCCGCAACTGCTCGCCAGCCTGCCCCACGAAACTTTGCGGCATTATGTCTCCCGCCTGAGCGCCCTGCCCTATATCCCCTGGCCCTGGACCGTGACTGCGCGCCTGGCTTGCGGCCAGGGCGGCTGGCTGGATGCGCTTTTCCTGACGTTCTGGTTGTTCGCTGGCGCCTGGTTTGGCTATACGCAGTTCCAACGCAACCTGAACTGGGACGCCGACGAAGCGCGTGCGAAGGAACGCAGCTCCACTTCGCCGCGCGCCAGCGGATTACTCGAATTCCTGCTTCGTCTGCCCTCGCGGGTCTTTCCGGACCCATTGGGTGGCATTGTCGAGAAGGAGA
Organism: uncultured Solibacteraceae bacterium; assembly: GCA_964460395.1. Lineage (GTDB taxonomy): Bacteria > Acidobacteriota > Terriglobia > Bryobacterales > Bryobacteraceae > CAYWQS01. The sequence goes on from CAYWQS010000008.1 coordinate 132,654, forward strand.
TTCGCTTTCTGAGCCGCGCTTCGCGTTTCCGGATTGTCTTCTTTATGGGCTTCACCTTCGGGCTGATCATCTGGATTCCCGTGCTCCTCCGCCGCGGCGGCGGCCCGGGCTTCTTCAGCGAGAACTATCTCGTCATTGTGAGCCTGTATGCTGTGCTGTTGCTGGGAGATGTCCTGTTCTGGAATCAGTTCGGGTTTGACCGTGCCGCAGCCCAGGTCTACTACGCCTTGCCAGTGCCCTTCCGCCTCGTCTTGCTGGCCAAGAACATCACCGCGGTCGCTCTGCTGCTTGTTGAGGTCGGCAGTATTGCGGCGGTCGTCTTCCTCCTGAGGTTGCCCATTACGGCAGCGAAAATCGCCGAGAGTTTTGCCGTCACTCTCCTTTACTGCCTGTTCCTGCTGGCCGCCGGCAACCTTTCGAGTCTTTCCAACCCGCGGCCCGTCGACCCTTCCTTGGGATGGCGCGCCAACACTGGCGGCAAACTCCAGGGTGTACTGCTGCTGCTGTATCCGCTCATGACGCTGCCTGTCACTTTGGCGTATCTGGCCCGCTATGCCTGGGACAGCAATATGGCCTTCTACGCCGTGCTAGGCGCGGGTTACTTTGTCGGGCTGAGCGCCTACTGGGTCTCCCTCGGTTCGGCGGAGGAAATGGCTTGGTCCGACCGGGAACGTATTGTGGAGCGCCTCTCGCGCTCGGAAGGCCTGGTGGCCTAGGCGCACTAGACGCGATCCCGCTGTTTGGTCAATTCCTGCACCAGGTGTTCCAACTGTTCCACTCGCTGCTGCAGGTCCTGCACGGACTGCCCGAGCGGATCGGGGAGTTTGGCATGCTCCAGAGGCTCTTCGTCTGCTGCGCTGGTGCGCACCACCCGCCCGGGAATCCCCACCACGGTGGAATGCGGCGGGACGGATTTCAATACCACGGAACCCGCGCCAACCCTGACGTGATCGCCGATGGTGATGTTGCCTAGCACCTTTGCTCCGGTGCCTACCACGACGTGATTCCCCAGCGTCGGGTGGCGTTTCCCTCTCTCTTTGCCGGTGCCACCCAACGTCACGCCCTGGTACAACAGGCAGTCGTCGCCAATGATCGTGGTTTCCCCAATCACGACGCCCATCCCGTGGTCAATGAAGAACCGCCTCCCTATTTGCGCGCCGGGGTGGATCTCAATGCCGGTGAGAAAGCGCGAAAGCTGGCTCAGCCACCTGGGCAGAATGGGCACACGCCACTTCCATAGCCGGTGGGCCAAGCGGTGCAGCAAGATAGCGTGAAAGCCGGGGTAGCAGAGAACGATCTCCAGGATGCTTTTCGCTGCCGGATCTTCCCGGAAAATCGTCTCGACTTGTTCCCGGATGGCACGGAACATGATCTCCCTATTATGATGCCCAGCGCAGGAATCGGTCGCGGCGGCGAGTATACTGGATCGGCAACGAAGGTAAACTTATGTTCCCTACAACACGCCGGGCCTTTCTGCAGCAGAGTGCCGCCGCACTGTCCACCGCGAAGGCATTCTCTGCACCGCGCGCGCCCAACTTTCTGGTCATTCTTGCCGATGATATGGGTTTCTCCGATGCCGGCTGCTATGGAGGGGAGATCGACACGCCTCATCTCGACCGCCTCGCCGCCCGAGGCCTCCGCTTTACTCAGGCATACTCCACAGCCCGCTGCGGTCCCTCACGCAGTTGTCTGCTCACCGGCCTCTATGCACAGCAGACAGCCTCCGATGTTATGACTCCAGGCCGCATCCCGGACTATGTCCGCTTCCTCCCCGAATACCTACGGCCGCTGGGTTACCGCAGCTACCACTCCGGGAAATGGCATATGAAGCACACACCGACGGGGGAGGGGGTCGGCTTCGACCGCTCCTACACCATGCTTGACGAGTTCCGGTTTTTCACTCAAAACCGTCATGAGATCGATGGCGAACCGCTCCCCAAGCCGGATCCGGGCTACTACAGCACCACGGCCATCGCGGACTACGGCATTCGTTTCCTTCAGCAGCATGCGCGAGAACATGCAGAAAAACCTTTCTTTCTGTTTGCCGCGTTCCACGCGCCGCATTTCCCGCTTCACGCTCCGCAAGAGGACATTGAAAAGTACAAAGACCGTTTCGCAGAAGGCTGGGACGTGGCCCGCGAACGGCGATGGCGCCGCATGCGTCAGATGGGGCTGGTGAACTGTGCGCTGCCACCGCTTGAACCCGGCATGTGGACGCCCTGGAATACGCCCGATGCCGAACTGTTGGCGAAGATCGGGCCGGGGGAAGTGACTCGGGCCGTCCCCTGGGCCAGTCTTACCCGCGAGCAGCAGCGCTTCCAGCGTCTGAAAATGGCGATTCACGCCGCGATGAATTCCCGCATGGACGCCGAAATCGGCAAATTGATTGCACAGGTGGAAGCCATGGGCGCTACTGACAACACTGTTGTGTTGTTCCTCTCCGACAACGGCGCCAGTTCCGAACAATTGATCCGCGGGGACGGCCACGACCCTGCCGCCCCTCCTGGCTCCGCGGCCACGCACCTATGTCTTGGACCCGGTTGGTCCAGTTGCGCCAATACGCCCCTCCGGCTCCATAAATCCTGGGTGCATGAGGGCGGCATCGCCTCCCCGCTCATCGCGGCTTGGCCTGCTGGCATACGCGACCGCGGCAAACTCCGCCACGACCCCTGCCACTTTGTCGACGTACTGCCCACGCTGGTCGATCTTGCCGGCGGGAAACCGCAATCTCCCTCGGGCCCGCCCCTCGCCGGTGTCAGTTGGGCGCCTGCATTTGCGCGTAACGGCAGCATGCGCCGCGAGCATCTATACTTCCACCACAACAACAACCGGGCCCTCCGCGTGGGCGATTGGAAGCTCATCGCCACAGGCCAGCAAGGCCCCTGGGAACTCTACAACATCGCCCGCGACCGCTGCGAGCTGCGCAACGAGGCGGCGCGCCGCCCGGAGACTGTCTCCAAAATGGCCGCCCAATGGCAGAGCATAGAAGACGAGTTCATCCGCACGCGGGAGGCCGCGCCTCCCAGCACGCGGCCGCTCCTGAATCGCCAGACCTAGCGCACCGCTGTGATACGATGCCTGCGACCTATCGCTAAAGGCCCGGCTCCATGCAGGTTTGGACCCAAAACTATAACCCTTTCGACAATGTTGTTCTCTCCACCGCGGTAGCGGCGCTGCCCATCACGCTCCTCTTCTACCTTCTGGCGGTGAAGAAGATCGCGGCCCATTGGGCTGCCGTTTGGTCGTTTCTTTCCGCCATTGTGCTCGCCGTTGTCGCCTTCGGCATGCCTGCCGGTATGGTGGCGGCTTCCGTGGGGCACGGCTTCGTCTACGCTGTCATTCGCATTGCCTGGACGCTGCTGGCCGCCGTGTTCGTTTACGAGATCACAGTCGAATCCGGCCACTTCGAAACCATCAAGGGCTCCATAGGCGCAATAACTGACGACCGCCGCCTGCAAGTGCTGCTGATCGCTTTCGCGTTCGGCGCTGTTCTGGAAGGGGCCGGCGGAGGCGGCGCCCCTGTCGCGATCTGCGGTGCCATGATGGTGGGCCTCGGCTTCCGTCCCTTCGACGCCGCGGTGCTTTGTCTCATCGCCAATACCGCGCCTGTCGCCTATGGCGGCATGGGCAACCCCATCCGAACTCTTGTTGCCGTTACCGGACTGCCGGAGGCCGATCTCAGCGCCATGGTGGGCCGCATTCTTCCTTGGATGTCGTTGATCCTGCCGTTTTGGCTGGTGCGCACTCAGGCCTCCACCGCCGACACGATCCGCGTCACACCTGGCCTGCTGGCTTGCGGACTCAGCTTTGGATTCTTCCAATACTTCTGGTCCAATCACATCGACGCCGCTTTGGTAGACATCATGGGCGGCATGCTCACTCTCCTGATCCTGGCCGGCTTCTTCAAGGTGTGGAGACCCGACCCCGTGTGGCGCTATCCCGAAGACCGCGAAGTGAACAGCCACACCCGCCCGAAATACCGCACTTCGGAGGTCCTCCATGCCTGGTCGCCTTTCCTGCTCATCGCAGTATTCGTGGTGCTCTGGGGTCTGCCATTCGCCAAAAAGTTCTTGAATGCCACGAGCATTCAACTTGCGGTGCCGGGCCTGCATGATCTTGTTCGCCGCATCCCCCCCGTTGTCGCCGAACCGCATACCGAACCGGCCGTCATGGACATTGCCTGGCTCGGCGCTGTTGGTACGGCCACCTTCATTGCAGGCATGATTGCCGGACCGCTGCTCGGGCTGTCGGTCGGCCGGACCCTTAAAGTCTTTTGGAAAACTGTGCACCGGCTGCGCTACAGCTTTGTCGCCATCTTTTGCATGATCTGTCTCGGCTACGTCACCCGTTATTCAGGAATGGACGCCGTGATGGGACTGGCGCTGACCAACACCGGCTGGTGGTATCCCATGTTTGGCACCCTCATTGGCTGGCTGGGCGTCGCGCTCACGGGAACCGACGCGGGTTCCAACGCCCTGTTCGGCAGCCTGCAGGTGATTACCGCCAACGGGCTGGGCCTCAGCCCGGTGCTAATGGCGGCGGCCAACTCCGCCGGTGGCGTGATGGGCAAGATGATCGACGCGCAATCCATCATCGTTGCTTGCGTCGCCTGTGGCATCGAGGGACAGGAAGGCAACCTCTTTCGCGCCGTGCTCAAGCACAGCGTCATTCTCGCCGTATTGGTCGGCGTGATTGTTATGCTGATTGCGTACGTCTTTCCGGGCCTCATTCCTCATGGGCACAAGTTCTGGTGATGACGACGACGGCTGAAGATCGGGAACGCCTTTTCGCCCAGGCCAAAGCGGCCGGCGTTCCGCTATATCAATGGCTGGGTGGGCCCACCCGCACTCGGGCCCGAACGGTTCGTGTGGTTGGTCCCGACCAGGCTGCCTCGCTCTCTGGTGATTTCGCCGTTCGCTGCCCTGCAACCCTGAACCAACGCGCCACCGCGGCCCTTGTCCGCAGGATCGAGAAGAATCCGCCGCTTTGGATCTCTCATCCAAGCCCCGCGGTGATCCGTGCGCTCGCCGGCGCCACAATCCCCCTTGCGGCCGCCTCAGAACATCTCGAACTGATGCGCGACGAGTCCGCCGACCTGCTGTTGCTCGACTTGCCCCAACTCGGCCTCCGCCGCTCGCTGCAACTTGCCGCCATGGCCGAGGCGCACTATATGGCCGTCGTGCTTGCCAATTGCACCACCCCGGAATGGCGAGAGGCAGCCATCCATCTCGCCCTGGCTCTCCCCAATTTCTTCGCCATTGAAGTCGGTTCCGAAGAATCCGGTCCAGGCTACTGGGAGGTGCGCGGATGAAACGCCGTGCGTTCCTTGCCGCCTCTGCTCTGGCCTCTGCCGCCGCTCAGGACCGCCGCCCCGTCGGCGCTGCTGCCCTCGATCCGCTCGGCTCCAAAGTCCGGATTACCGGGCTAAAGGTCTTTGGCGTCTCGATCAGCGATCAATCAGACCGCCCCTACGTCTTCGTCAAACTTGAAACCAACGAGGGGCTTGTTGGTTGGGGCGAAGCCACGCTCGAAGGTAAGGCCGGCGCGGTCATCGCTTGTGTTGAAGACTTCCGCGATTTCCTCATCGGAGCTGACCCCGTCTGTGTCGAGCATCACTGGCAGTCGATGTACGTGCACAGCTTCTACCGGGCTGGCCCCGTGATGGGCTCTGCTATCTCTGGCATCGACCAGGCTCTCTGGGACCTTCGAGGGAAGATCTTCAACCGCCCTGTTTACGAACTCCTGGGCGGCGCTCAGGATCCACGCGGCGTGCGCGGCTACTACCATGCCCGCGCGAGCACTCGGGAAGAGTTGCAGCGTCTCCGCGAAACCGCGCGCCGCGACGGCATTACTTGCTTCAAAACCGGCATCCCTGGCTACTGGGAGTGGGTCGAATCCCCTGCCAAAATTGCCAAAGCTGTCGAACGCATGCGCGTGCTGCGCGAAGCCCTCGGTCCGGAGATCGATATTGGGGTCGACTTTCACGCCAAGACGAGCCCGGCGGTTGCTATCCCGCTCATCCGCGGCATCGACGATCTCAACTTCCTGTTCATCGAGGAGCCCTGTCCGCCGGAAAACGTCGCGGCCATGCGCAAGATCGCACAGCGCGTAAAAACTCGCCTTGCCACCGGCGAGCGGCTCGTCGGTCATTACGCGGTCCGCGAGCTCCTCGAACAGAAAGTGATTGGCATTCTCCAGACCGACATCAACCATGTGGGCGGAATTACGGCGCTGCGCAAGGTGGCCATGATGGCCGAGTTGTATGGCGTGCGCCTCGCGCCCCACTCATGCGAAGGGCCCATTGGCGCCATCGCCACCCTCCACGTCGACGCCGCTTCCCCTAACTTCCTCGTGCAGGAAATCTGCAGCGGTGTCGAGCCGGGTCCTGCCGAGAAAATCTGGGCCGAATGGCTCGGCTTTCCCGCCATGCGAATGGTCGACGGACGATTTCCGCTGCCCGACAAGCCCGGCCTCGGATTTGAACTCCGCGAAGAATCTTTGAAAGAATACCCCTTCCGGGGCACGCGCCCCATGGCCCGGGTCTTCCACCCGGATGGTTCGGTAGCCGCGTGGTAATCGGACCTCGCGGAGTAACCCAACACAACCGCAAAGGAGTCATTACAGCCAGCCATGCAACGTCTCACTCTTCTCGCCGCCTTGTCTGCGGCACTCACTGCCTTACCCGTCTTCGGGCAGTTGGGTCTGTTTACCAAGGAAATGCGTATCGGGATCACCAGCGAATGGAAAGGCGAGCGGTTCCCCGACGGGCGCCCCAAGGTGCCGGATTCCGTGCTCGAACGCCTGAAGGAAACCACGGCCGAAGAGGCCTGGGGCACACTGCGAGGGGCTGGCTACCGCCTTCAGTTTGAGGGGAACTGGAAACCGGTAAATGTCGAGCCCGGCACACGGATGGTCGGCCGCGCAGTCACCTGTTACTTCCTGCCCATGCGCCCCGACTTCCACAACTTCATCAATGAGCAGGGCAAGAAGGAAAATCGCGTCGGACGAGGCCAAAACTCATGGGTCATCGACACTCTGGTCAAAGGGGACGTGATGGTAGTGGACCTCTTTGGCAAGATTAAGGATGGGACCATCATCGGAGATAATCTGGCAACCTCCATCTACACGAAGTCGCAAAACGGGCTGGTAGTGGACGGCGCCGTCCGCGACGTCAGCGGCATCTCCGAAATCAAAGGCTTTCAGGTGTACGCCCGGGACTGGCACCCTTCCGCCATCGCCGACGTGACTCTGGCCGGCATTAACGTGCCCATCCGCCTCGGCGAGGTGACGGTGCTGCCCGGAGATATCATCCTCAGCGACCCTGAGGGCATCGTAGTGATTCCCGCCCATCTTGCGGAAAAGGTCGCCGACGACAGCGAACTCACCCGGCTGCGCGACCAGTGGGGCCACCAGATGCTGCGGGAGCAAAAATACACGCCTGGCCAGGTGGATGCCGAGTGGAGCCAGCAAATGATCGATGAATTCAATGCCTGGGCCAAGGCGAAGGGCTCGAAAGTAGAGATGAAACCGCGCCAGCGGCGCTAACGGGGAAACCAAAAGGAGATGACATCGACATGACAAAGAAATGGTGGAAGAACCGGCGCGGATTCAGCCGCCGTGGTTTTTTGGGACGCGCCGCCGGAACCGCTGCTCTGGCTTCCTTCTGGGCGGATGAAACAATCGAAGCCTATCAGGGCAATGTCCGTACGGCCTCGAAGCCCTCTGACCTCAAAATTACCGACCTGCGCATTGCTCATGTCGTGGGCGCACCTATGAGTTGCCCGCTCATCCGGCTCGATACAAATCAGGGCATTGTCGGGTACGGAGAAGTGCGCGACGGCGCCAGTCCCACCTATGCTCTGATGCTGAAGTCGCGTCTGCTCGGCGAGAATCCCTGCAACGTCGACAAGATTTTCCGCAAGATTAAGCAATTCGGCTTCCACGCCCGCCAGGCAGGCGGTGTGTGTGGCGTCGAGATGGCGCTCTGGGATCTGGCGGGCAAGGCCTACAATGTGCCCGCCTACCAGATGCTCGGCGGCAAATTCCGCGATCGTGTTCGTCTCTACTGTGACACTGCTGAATCACACGACCCGAAGGTTTACGGCTCGCGCCTGAAGGAACGCCGCGACAAAGGCTTCACGTTCCTTAAGATGGACCTGGGAGCCGACCTCGTCGAGAAGATACCTGGCGCCATCACCGCCCCCATCGGCGTCACCACGCGCTCCACCCGTCTCACGCAACACTTCTTCACCGGCATGGAACTCACCGATAAGGGCATTGGTCTCATGGCCGATTACGTGGGCGCCGTGCGGGAGGTGGTGGGCATGGACATTCCCCTGGCTGCCGACCACTTCGGCCATATCGGGGTAAATTCCTGCATCCGCCTGGGGAAGGCCCTCGAAAAGTACAACCTTGCCTGGCTCGAAGACATGATTCCCTGGCAGTACACCGAGCAGTGGAAGCAAATTACTGATGCCGTGGACATCCCCACTCTTACCGGAGAAGACATCTACCTGAAAGAGCCCTTTATTGAGCTCTGCAAGCACCACGCCGTCGACATCGTTCACCCTGACCTGGCCAGCTCCGGCGGACTCCTCGAAACCAAGAAGATCGGCGACTACGCCATGGAGTATGGCCATGCCATGGCCATGCACTTTGCAGGCACCCCGGTCTCTTTCATGGCGAACGTCCACTGCGCCGCCGCCACAGAGAACTTCCTTGCCCTTGAGTTTCACTCCAACGAAGTGCCCTGGTGGGAAGACATGGTCACCGGCATCGATAAGCCCATCATTGACAAGGGCTTCGCCAACGTGCCCGAAAAACCTGGTCTCGGAGTCGAACTCAACGCAGACGTCATCAAGCAGCATCTGCGCCCTGGCACGGGCTACTTCGAACCGACGCCCGAATGGGACCGGGAGCGGAGTTGGGACCGTCTCTATAGCTGACCCATTGGCCCCGCTTCCTGCTTCCAGGGGGCGGGGCACCCCGTCTTATTGCGTCGCTTGGTCTTCGTCATCGCTGCCCGCTAATTTCTTTCGTAGAGCGCCTACTGCAGTCTGCAATAGCGCAGCAAAGACGAACCAGACCTGCCAATGCGAAAGAACACCCTCTTCGAAGGCGAAATGCCGCAACCATCCGGTGTCTTGGCCAATCCGCCATAAGGCCATGGCGTAGAGCAGGGCACAAGCCGGCTGCAGGCAAGCCACAACGGCCTCGAGCATTTCTTTCGGGGTCACTAAGTTTTCATCGGCCTTGGGCGCCGCAGGCGGAGTCTCCCTCTCCGGCCCGGCTCTCCGCCCATCCGGGACACCGCGCGCACGGCTCAGGCGCAGGCGAACGATCATATGCTGCCCGTTGAGTAATCTGCGGTCCGAATCCCCACTCCAACTCAGTGCGGGCTGTTGTAGAGTGGTGAGGGTTCAGACCCACACTCTGTATCGGCTCTCAAGGAACGACACTTTATGCGCAAACTCAAAGCCGCCGTACTCGGCGCGGGATTTATGGGGCGGACCCACGTAGAACAGATCCGCCGGCTTGGATTTGTGGAGGTGGTGGCCGTCGCTGCGGTCAGCGAGGACGAAGCCAAACGCTTCGCCGCCGCCAACTACATCCCGGAGTACACCGCCGATTGGAAGAAACTCCTCCAGAGCAAGGATATCGACGGCGTACACGTCTGTACCCCCAACGCTTTGCATGCCCCCATGTCGCTGGAGGCCTTGAAGCAGGGCAAGCACGTCCTATGCGAAAAGCCCCTCGCCATGACTTCCAAAGAAGCCAAGGCTATGGCAGCATTGGCTGAGAAGAAAGGCCTTTGCCATGCCGTCAACCACAACCTGCGGTACTATCCTGCCACCCAACAGATCCGCCGCATGATTGAAAGCGGCGACCTCGGCGAGATCCTCGTGGTCCAGGGCACTTATTCCCAGGACTGGCTGCTCTACGAGACGGATTTCAACTGGCGCATTCTCAAGAAAGACAACGGAACGCTCCGCGTGATGGGCGACATCGGCTCTCATTGGATGGATATGATCCAGCACGTCACCGGTCTGCCCATCACCTCGCTCTGTGCCGACCTCACCATCTTCCACAAGACCCGCAAACAGCCCAAAGTCGCCATCGAAACCTTCGCCGGAAAGACTCTCAAACCTTCCGACTACCAGGAGATCAAAATCGACACCGAAGACTTTGGCATGTGCCTGCTGACCCTTGGCTCCCGGGCTAAGGGCGCCTTCACCGTGAGCCAGATGTCTGCCGGTTGCAAGAACCGCTTTCAGATCGAGATCTTCGGGACCAAGAGCGGAGTTATCTGGAACCAGGAGCGCCCCGATGAACTCTGGATCGGCCACCGCAACGAACCGAGCCGCGTCATCATCAAGGACGGATCCATCATGCACCCCAAGGCCGCGGCTTATGCCGATCTGCCCGGTGGCCACAGCGAAGGTTACGACGACACTCATAAGCAGCTTTTCAAGCGTTTCTGGACACGCGTGGCCGATCCCACCTCACCCATTGAGTACCCCACCTTCCGCGACGGCCTGCGTGGCATGGAACTCCTTGAAAAGGTCATCGAAAGCAACAAGAAGCGTTCCTGGGTGAAGACCGCCCCCGCCAAGTGGCCGGTGAACTAGCCCCGAGCGCCCGACGAACCACGGGCCGGTCCTTCGCGGCGCCGGCCCGAAACCTTTCGCTCCTCTGCTAATCCAGAATGTGTGGTGGGAACTCCCGCATGTCGTCAATCAGCACGTCCGGCGGGTACTCCCGAAGCGATTCCGGCTGCAAACCAAAGGTCACCCCGCAACAGCGGATGCCCGCGTTGCGGGCCGTCAGGATGTCTACCGCGGAATCGCCCACCATCCAGGTGCGCTCCAGCTCGGCCCCTGCCTCTTCCACCAGTTTGTGCACTCCAAACGGATGTGGCTTTTTTTGGTCGAAACTGTTGCCGCCGTAGATTTGGAAAAAATAGTCCTTCAGCCCCAGGCCCGCGATCATCTCGCGCGAAAACCGAACGGGCTTGTTCGTTAACACAGCCATGGCGACCCCGCCCTGTTGCAGTACTTGAAGGGCTTCGCGGACACCGGGATAGTCGCGTGTGTGATCCAGCATGTGCTGCCGGTAGTACTCGAGGAAATAGGCCAGCGCTTCGTCCAGCACCGGCTGTGGCGTTCCGTCGGGCATCGCCCGCTGGATTAAAACCGGCGCCCCGTTGCCCACATACGACGCCACCATCTCGTCGGGTAGAGCCGGGTGGCCCAAATGCCGCCGCGCAGCGTTGACAGCGTTACACAAATCCTGTTTGGAGTCGACCAGAGTTCCGTCTAAGTCGAAAATGGCAAGTCGCATACAAGAAGGAAGCGTATTCCCAGTGTACTGAGGCACAGCACACCAAGGCCTCCACGCCCGGTCAGGCCCGGCGCCGGTTGCGGTTTGAGCGAAACACCACGCGTCCTTTGGGCTTTACAGGCAAAACTACGACATTTGGTGCGTTCCGCAGCGGCGTCTCCCGTTCTTCGCGCACCAGCGAGTCCGGAACCGCCATCCGCACCAGGCTTGCTTCAATTGTCCGCTCAATGCGCCGCACTTCCTGCCGTTCACCTCGTGTCGCAAAGGTTGACGCCAGCCCGCTTTGGCCGGCCCGGCCCGTCCGCCCCACCCGGTGGATGAAATCCTCCGGGGCCTGCGGCAGATCGTAGTTCACGACATGCGCGATGTTGTCGACGTGAATCCCACGTGCCGCCACGTCCGTGGCCACCAACACCCGGAATTGACCGGATCGAAACCCTTCCAGGGCCCGGTTTCGCTGGCCCTGCGTCCGGTCGCCGTGGATAGCCGTGGCAGGCAAACCCAGCCGTGCCAATCTCTTCGCCAATCGTTCGGCCCCGTGCTTGGTTCGCGAAAACACGAGCGTAGGTCCCGCCTCGCGTTCCGTAAGCTTGTGCAACAGGCTTAGTTTTCTGTCTTGATCCACCTCGTACAAGTGCAGCGTCACCCGGTCAGCCGTGCGTGTCGTCGCCCCAATGGATACACGCGCCGGCTCCCGCAAATACTTGCCGATCAAGTGCGCCACTGCTGGCTCAATCGTCGCTGAAAAGAACAGCGTCTGCCGCTGGTGGGGCAAGGCCCGCACAATCTGCTCCAAAGCCGGCAGGAAACCCATGTCCAACATCCGGTCAGCCTCATCCAGCACCAGGTGCTGCACGCTCTCCAGCCGGACCAGCTTGCGCTGCAGGAAGTCGCACAGCCGGCCGGGCGTCGCAATCACCACATCAGCGCCGCGGCGGATCGCCTGCAATTGTTGCTGCTCGCTCAGGCCTCCCACCACTACGGCGGTTCGGATTTTTGTCCCGGCGGCCAAGTCGGCCACCGCCTGCGCAATCTGGATCGCCAGTTCGCGCGTCGGACTCAATACCACGGACTGAATGCCCCGCCGCTCCTTGCGGCCCAGTATCTGATGGAGAAGCGGTAGTGCAAAGGCGAGCGTTTTGCCTGTGCCTGTCTGAGCTGTGGCCACCACATCCTGGCCTGCCATCGCCGGAGGAATCGCTTCCGCTTGCACAGGAGTCGGATCTTCGAAGCCTAGCCGCGCGAGATTCGACGCAAGGGCAGGGCACAATTGGAGGGAATCGAATTTGTTCATTGAGTGTTTTGGCGGGAATCGAATCAGCGAAGCGTCATGCTGTCAGGCGAGGTCCGGAGAAACTTCCAGCTCTCTTACTGTACCAGATTCCGCCGCATGCCTATCGTTGTGACGATTGCATCCGGTCCGGGCGCATTCAGCAGGTGCGCATAAATATATGTCTGCTTCAGCGAAATAGTTCGCGAAGTCTCCAGCCGGACCGCCGACGTCTTGCTCTGCATCACCGTCTTCCACTCCCCAAGCGGCTGCAGTTCCTTGAACACCAACTTGTTGGTCACGTCTGCCCGGAACACCAATTCTTCCACCGTCGCCAATTCTCCAGGACCCGAATACCGGATCTGCACCGTAAGGCCAGCCGCCTTGGCCTGGGCATTGCGTCCGTCCGCGTCGCGTGTGGCCGCACTGCCTAACAAGCCCGGGAGATCCCGATCCGTAAGGGCCTCGCGGCCGAACCGCTCCGCACAACGCAGCAACAGCCTGGCCCGGTCCTCTCCCGGCGCTGGCCCGCAGGCCGTCAAAATTACTGCCGCCCAAAGGACCCAGCGCATCACCGTTGCCGCTCCCCGTACACCACGATCTTTTTCTCGCCTGGATAGAAGTGCACCTCATACGGCGCCTTGCCCGGCGACACCGCCTGCGGCAAGAGTTTCTCTTCGTAACCGTGCACCACGACCTTCGTCCCTGGCTTCAAGTATCCCTTTTTCACAAGCAGATCCAAGTCCGGAGGCCGCACGTGCACACAACCGTGCGACTCGCTCAGAGTGTATTTCTTGCCCAGCGCCTCCGACGCTTCGTCCTGCGGCGTCGTGTGAAAAAACTCCGCATGGATCTTCTCTTTCTTCCCGAGTTTGCCATCACCGTCGGTGTCCTTAAACAAGTAGCATGTCTGGTGCCCGAAGTCGTTGAACAGCCACTTGTCGGGTAGTTGCCGCTTCTCGTAAAGCAATTCGTAGTAGTCCAACAGGTTTTCCTTGGTCAATGGGGTGACGTCCGAAAGCGGCTGCCATTTGCCCTCGTGCTGCACCATTACCTGGCCGTTTTCTTCCTTGAGCGGCGAGCCCCATCGGATCTTCGACCAGGTGGCATATAGCTTGCTCGAATGCTGGCCGCAACTGGCCACTGTGAACGTGCCCTTATCAGTCGGACCCGCCATGAGTCCATCCGCCGCCTTCACCGCATTCTTTGGCCCGCCCACCCCATCCATGATCGCCACCATCACCTTCCGAGGCTTGTTCACGGTTGCTCCTCCTTGCCCACGAATAGCGAAAAAACCGTCTCCGTAGGGTCAAGCAATCCTGCCGACCTGCCGTGTCATGCTGGAAGCCGGAATCCCATGCTGAGGCGGAACTTTCTGGCAATTTGGCTGACCGCGCCGGGTCGCGGTACTGTCCTCCAAGCCATGCAGCAGGTGATGGGTCCGCTTCGGTTGCCTGCAGGCACACCCCGGCTCGATAGCGCCGCCGAACACGACGACGGGGTTGTCCGGTCTCGCAAGATCCGCTATGAGGCTGAACCCGGAGACTGGGTTCCCGCCTGGCTGCAAATGCCCGTACGCGCCTCCCGCCCTCTCCCGGGTGTCCTCTGCCTTCACCAGACCACCCGCCCCGGCAAGGACGAACCAGCCGGCTTTGCCGGACAGCCCAACCTTCACTACGCTCGCGAACTTGCCGCCCGGGGCTTCGTCACTCTTTCACCGGATTACCCTAACTTCGGCGAGTACACCTTCGACCCCTACGCCCGCGGCTATGCCAGCGCCACCATGAAGGGCATCGTGAACCATATGGGCGCCGCTGCCCTCCTGCGTTCATTGCCCGCCGTGGACCGCCGCCGGATCGCCGCCTGCGGTCACTCCCTCGGCGGGCACAACGCACTCTTCCTTGCCGCCTTCGACCCGCGCATCCGCGCCGTCGTCACAAGTTGTGGCTTCACCTCGTTTGCCAAGTACATGGGCGGAGATCTTAAGGGCTGGAGCCACCGCGGCTACATGCCTCGCATCGAATCAGTCTACGGTTGCGATCCCGCCCGAATGCCCTTCGATTTTTCCGATGTCCTTGCCTGCATCGCTCCTCGCCCGGTGTTTATCAACGCGCCCCTCGGTGACTCGAACTTTGATCACTCAGGCGTGGACGACTCAGTCGCCGCCGTCCGCGCACTCTACCGCCGCTCCGGCGATCTTCGCGTCGAGCACCCCGATTCCGCTCACGACTTCCCCCCTGCCGTCCGTCTCCAAGCCTGGGACTGGCTCGAGCGCATCCTCAATAGATAACGTTTGAGTCCGCTGAGAACTTCCGGTATTCCTGGAACGTGATCGTGTTCCGGTTGCACGCCGCGCTGCCCCGCACGCACCCTGTCGACTCCGACTCCAGCGGGAGCAGGTACACTCCATTGTCAATTCTTATGAATCCGTAATCGACCCGAGTTTCCGCCTCCCGGACTGGAAAGGTGGGCGGCAGCCCTTCCGCCCGCTGCTCAATACGGAGTACCCGCCTGGACTCCTTGTCGATCCACACCTCGCCGCGGTGCGCCGGCTGGTATCGCTGTCCGCCTGGGGCTACCAGCACCCAATTCGAGTGAGCCTGCTCCACTGCATAGGAATAGACATGCGCCAGGCGCCCGTTCACCCGCCCCTCGCGCACCCGAACGAACTGTGCCTGAGTCGCCGGATCAAACAAATCCTGCAAGGTTGTGGCAAACTCGCCCGTCGACCACGCTCCTGACTTCTCCGGTGGATCAGCGCTAGGCCGGCCGTTTACCCGCACATTGCTGTAGCGCTCTTTGCCATCCACCACCGTCACTTCCGCCATCACCATGTCCACCACCCGCCAGTCGGGCGGTTCCGTGGCCGACTGCGCCCGCCGCGTAACCTGCTGCACCACCAAGTCAGGCAAGTTCTCTGCGTATTCCGCCGCGGCCGTACGCGCATCGGCCAGAATCTGCAAATCGGGCGGCAACGAGGTCGGATCCCCTGAAGCCCTGGGCGCCCTGGATTCGTCCCTCGCGGGGACGGAAGGCCGGGCCGCCGGTTTCCTGGCGGCAGTCTCCGCCCGCTTCGGTTTCGCGGGCTCCAGGTCGCCGCCGAAATCATCCAGTTCCGCCGCCCGCACCGCAGTCTGGTCGACCGGCTTCTCTCCATCGGCACGCTCCTCAGCCGACCCTGCGCGCAATAGCACCACGCGGACCGCCGTTTCCGGATCCTCCTTGGTCGCCGAAACCGAAAGCAGATCCCCGGGCTTTAGCAGGGAATCGCGGACCGGCTCGCCCTTCTGGTCCTCGAACCGGGTCTTTGTCAGTAGCCGGAAGCGCAGCACCGTCCGCCCTCGCGTGCCGAGCAGCAAGTGCTTCTGTCCCAGTTCCCGCAGGCGCCCTTCCAACGACGGAAGATTATCCTTGTCGCTTTTCCGCTCCTTGCGCCCCTCCTCCTTCTCCTCTTTTGGCTTGCGCTTCGGCCAAGGCACCGGCGGCAGTTGGATCCCCCCTGGCAGGCGGCCAGGATACTGCACGCCCGGCTCCTGTGGATACTGCCCTGGCGGGTATTGTCCTGGGGGGTATTGAGAGGGCGGATACTGCCCCGGAGGATATTGCGTTGGGGTCTGGGGCCAGACGATTGCTGCCACCAGCAGGCAGCCCATCCCTGCCCACGCCAATCGAAAGGCCCATTTGCCAGTCATCAGCCGCATCGTACCCCTTCGATCTCTACTGTAATGCTCCAGCCTCACCTGGAACAGCGTGTATTAGCCGAGCACGGGCAATTCCGGACGGAACCGTTCCTCTGGGATTGGCACTTGGTCAGGCACCCTGTACCGGCCGAGGTCGCCGTTCGAGTAATCCAGGTAAAGCTTGCCCCGCAAGAATCTCTCCGGGACATGCGCAAACCGGAAAAGTGGGTACTTGATCGCCGGGCCGAACAATTTCCGCCCCAGAAGGTAGTAGTACAGCGGAACCCCGGCATTGAACTTCCACTGTACGCTCCGCTCACGCCGGAAGAAGTCGATGTTGTACCGCCAGCAGGTGAAGAAAAACTCCCACTGCAAGTCCGTAAGCCGCGCAACCCGCGCCCCCTCGGCCTTTTCCAGGCGCGTTTCCTCTAATGGCACGAACAGCGTGGGAATCACGCACCATTTCGCGTCCCGCAGCGCGTAGAGCAGGTCCAGGGATTCTTGCGTGTCCTGCCGCGTTTCTCCCGGCAGCCCGACGATGAACGTGCACATTGGAAACCAGTTGTGCCGGTTCATGATCTGCATGCCTTTCAGCACCACCTCAGGCCACTGCTCCGGCCGGTACGGGTAGCACTTGCCTTTCATGAATTGCTTAAACAACCGCACCGATCCCGTTTCCAATCCCACGAACATCATGGCGTAGCGGTTCTCGGGATGTGTCGATGCTGGATGCTGGTTCACGCTCCGCCCCACAGCCACCGGAGCCAACTCTTCTACAATCTCGGGCTGCACCACCACCGGTGCCATCGTCCCGTGGGTCATCATCACGTGCTTCACCCCGGGCACCGCCGCTACCGACTCGAACAACCGCTTCAATGCGGGCAAATTAGTCCGGAACCGCTTGCCTTGTTCGTAGAGGAAGAGGTCTTCAGTCGTTAGGGTGATAGTGTCCGCGCCCTGCTCAACCTGCCGTCGCACGTTCTCCAGAATGTGCTCGAGCGGCAGGCTCTTTCCATGCCGCAGGGCAACAGAGCAGAACTGGCATCCGCGCCCGCAGCCGCGCGTGATCTCCACCACTCCAAAGGTCGAGCGGTTCACGCCCGTCGGAATGCTTTCCATGCGCGGCGAATGCCCTTCGACGCGTTGCGGCAACGGTTCACCCCGAACCGCCCGCTCAAACAGATCCAGCGCGATCTCTTCTGCTTCGCCGTGCACCACGCAGTCGATGCCCCACTCGCTCTGCAGTCCTTTGTGTTCGATCTGCCACGCCCCCGGCCCGCCTACAATCACCTTCAGCCCGCGCCGGTGCCGCGCCAACGCGGGGTGACGCATCAACTGCCGGAAATGATAGGCGTTGATTGGCTCGCACTCACGCCCGTAGAATCCCGCATACACATCGGTGGCAAACGTGATGCCGAGCGGATTATGCGCGTGGATGCCCACCGCGCGCGTGTCTGGTCCCACGAACCGGTCCAGTTGCTCCGGATAGCAGACCGCAATCTCCTGGCCGGAAAACCGCCGCCGTAGTAGCGCTTCAATCACCCGCAGGCCGTTGGGCACGTACTTGGCCTGCCCGTCCTCCCAACATTCCACTTCGGTGGACCAGTCAGTGCGCATCCACCCGGCGTACTGCTGAGGAAGGGTTGCCAGCAGCATCTGCCGCCACGTGCTTCGCTGGTATTCGGTGGACTCCGAAGTGCTCGCCACCAGGACAATGCGCCTGCCGCGGTGCTCCAATTCCGCTCCGTTTCCCCGGGCCAACGCCGCTATCAGCGAAGACTTTCAGAACCCGGATACCGAAATTATACACACCGCTGCGGCCCTTACTGCACCAAATGATACGCGGTGTCCCGCGGCAAGTTCCGGCCCCGTCCTCGGACGGGCACGTTCTCTTTCCAGAATTCCCGCACGCGTTCGTAGGTCGCCGCGAATCCTTCCCGTAACTCCCTTGGAGCCAGCGCGGTCAGCACTTCGGAGGCGCTCACGAGGTACGGTGCAATCCTCGATCCGGTTACTCCGAACGGCAACGGCATCCGCGGGAAAGCCATCAGCACCATCACCAGCACAATTCCGATTAACCCCGCCTTTACCAGGCCAAAAGCCCCCCCCAATGTCCGGTCCAGCCAACTGAGCATCGCCACCTTCCAGACCAGCGATAAGAGCCACCCCAACAGGGCTCCCATTAGCTGAACCGTCACGAAGATAAACAGAAACCCGAGGACCTTAGCCAGCGATTCGTGGCTCACAAAGGGCTGCAGCATCGCCGCTGCCACGCCGTAAAACCAGGCCGCAAGAAAGATCCCCGCCAGTAGCGACACCATTCCGAGTGCGGAACGCGTCAGCCCCTGCCGCGCTCCCTCCAGTATCGAAACGACGGCGATTCCGATCAGGGTCCAGTCCAGCCAGTTCATAGGCTTCTCCCGGTGAGCCGTTCGAAGGCCTCGCGGTACTTGGCCGCAGTCTTCGCAACCACCTCATCAGGCAATACGGGCGCCGGGGGCTGTTTGTTCCACGCCAACGTTTCCAGATAATCCCGGACAAACTGTTTGTCGAAAGAAGGTTGCGGCCCGCCCGGACGGTATGCGTCCGCCGGCCAGAACCGCGAAGAGTCCGGCGTCAGCACCTCGTCGCACAGGCGCAGTTCTCCGCCGATAAACCCGAACTCGAACTTTGTATCTGCCAGTAGAATCCCTTGCAATTCAGCATACGCGGCCGCCTCCCGGTAGATCGCCAGCGTCAAGTCCCGCAACCGCTCCGCCAGATCCCTCCCCACCAAATCACATACGCGATGAAAACTGACGTTCTCGTCGTGGCCCGTGTGTGCCTTGATCGCCGGGGTGAATATTGGCTCCGGCAGCCGGTCGCTCTCCCGCAGGCCGTCCGGCAGGCGTACGCCGCACACCGTCCCTCCCGCCCGGTACTCCTTCCAACCCGAGCCCGACAAGTACCCGCGGGCCACGCACTCCACTTCCACCATCTCCGCCCGGTGCACCAGCATCGAGCGCCCTTCCAACTGCTCCCGGTACGGCGCCAATTCCGCCGGATAGTCCTCCAGCTGCGCCGAAATCAGGTGGTTCCCCACCAGCGGCCGCAATCGGTCAAACCAGAACAAGGAGATCTGCGTCAGGATCCGCCCCTTGTCCGGCACGGGCGAACCCAGAATGCAGTCGAATGCCGATATCCGGTCCGATGCGATCATCAGCAGCCGCCCCGGGCCGGCTTCATACACGTCGCGCACTTTACCGCGCGCTTTCAAGGGCAATGGCAGTGAACTCTCAACGACGGTAGCCATCGGTAGTCAGGGCTCCAGGCAAACCCGCACCGCCTGCGCCGCCGGTACGCGTCCTGCCCTGTTCACAGTGGCCGCGTTCGGGCGGGTCTGCACGTTTTCGGACAACTCGTTCTCCTCGCGCTGGATGCGCGCGAAGTGTCTGCGGCGCCGCGGTCAGCGCCGCCCTCCCAAACAGATTCTACGCGAAATGTTCCCCTGCGGCCCGCCTTTCTTTGCGTTATCATGAAGGCGTCGCCCTCTTGGGTCGGCCCTCTCCTCGTCTCGTGGGCAGGTGGCAGAGCGGTCAATTGCAACAGGCTGTAAACCTGTCGCCCCTTGCGGGCTACGGTGGTTCAAATCCATCCCTGCCCACCATCGATTTTCCTGGCCGGCCGCCCGCGCGGCCGGTCTTTGTCTGCATCGTCGGGCTGCTCCTGCTGCTCTGTTCGCCAACCGGCAGGCCGGTGGAGTATCCTGATCCTGAAGCGGGCCGATGTAGCTCAGTAGGTAGAGCGCGTCCTTGGTAAGGACGAGGTCACCGGTTCAAGCCCGGTCATCGGCTCCAGATTCCTTCAGCCCCACTTCCGGGCGCCGCTCCGGCCGCAGGCCGGACCGGCTGCGTTCCATGCGAACAGTCTTCTGACCGGGGGCGGCAGCAGGGAGTTGCTACAACACTATGGCGAAAGAGAAATTCGACCGCAGCAAACCGCACGTCAACATTGGGACGATCG
>CAYWQS010000009.1:0-150315 GCA_964460395.1 uncultured Solibacteraceae bacterium
GGGAGCCGCCGGACGGGCAGGCGCAACCGCCGGGCGGACGGGCGTCACGACTGCTGCCGGTGCGGTGTGCGAGAGAGCTTCGGGCGCCGCCGCAGGCGGAGTTGGGACGGGCGGACGGACGGGAGCCGTGGGCCGTGGCGGAATGGGGATGGCGGGCGCGCTACCCCGGGTCAGGGTGGGACCAGCCACAGGCGGCCGAATGGGCAATGATCGCGCAGGCGGCGCGGCGTGGGCAGGCGGAGCAGGGGCTGCGGCCACGGGGACGGCGTCAGCAGAGGACGGCGGCCCTGCTTCCGGTTTGGCCGCTGCGGGCGCCGGTGGTTCATGCTCCGGCGCTGCTGCTGGAGGCGGCGGGGGCTCCACCGCATGGGGAGCCACGAAGCCCCCGGGTTCTGTGGGCCCAGCGGAGGGCGTGGCGCCCGCCTGGCCTTTCTTGGTCAGCCGTTCGCGGACGATCAGGGCGACATCCTCATCGATAGAACTGGAGTGCGTCTTCTTTTCCGTTACGCCTAGCTCGGGCAGCATGTCGATGATCACGTTGTTGGTGACCTCGAGTTCCCTAGCCAGTTCGTTAATGCGAATCTTCTTCATACTGTGGGGGGCGGACATGCCCGCAGAAGCTCCAACCGTTTCCGGCCGCGAGCCACGCCCGGCCGCGAATCATCCCTTCTCGCACACTCCAGTTACTATTGCCCGGCGGAATCGAGAGGCAGACCCGAGGCCTTTATCGTATCAGACTCGGCAGGCGCTTCTTCGCCGGGAAGTTCCGTGACTGCCTCCGCTTGTGACGGATCAGGTTCGTGCCCGGACGGTGCGGCAGACGCGGCCTCCGGCCCGAAATCTACCGCGGCGGCGGTTTCGGGCGCCGCTTCCGCAGGCGGCGCCGGCTCGGAAGGACGCGGTGGCGAACCAGCGTCCAGGTATTGATAGTAGGCGTTGATGGCAAGGCTGAGCTGGTGCACGGCCTCGTTGTCCACGCCAGCCGCCTGTTCCAATTCCTCGGGCGTCATGGATCCGGCCTTTTCGACGGTGCCGACGCCGGAATTCACCAGCGCGGACAGGACCGTCTCCGGCAGGCCATGTTCGAGCAGAGCGGAAATCGGCGCGCCGGAGGCCAGCGAGGCCATTGCAATTTCCACTTCCTGCCGCTTCTCTTCTTCGGTTTTAATGTCGATGCGCCAGCCTAGCAGTTTGGCCGCCAGGCGGACGTTCTGGCCCTTCTTGCCGATGGCCAGCGACAACTGCGAGTCATCGACGATGACCTCCATATGCTTCTCGTTGGGATCGAGGATGGCCACGCGGGTGATTTTGGCGGGGCTGAGGGCGTGGGTGGCGAAGACGACGGGGTCGTCGGAGTATTCGATGATGTCGATCTTCTCGCCGCGCAACTCACGGATGATGGATTGCACGCGCATGCCCTTCATGCCAACGCAGGCGCCAACACAATCCACGTCGCGGTCGCGGCTCAGCACGGCGATCTTGGTTCGTTCGCCGGCTTCGCGGGCGCAGCCGCGGATGATCACGGTGCCGTCGTAGATCTCAGGCACTTCCTGTTCGAACAGGCGCATGACGAGTTCGGGCGCCGCTCGCGACACGACCACACCGGCGTTCTTGCCCGTCTTGTCAACGGCCTTGATGACGCAGCGGATGCGGTCGCCCACGGAGAAGTTCTCCAGACGCGACTGCTCCTTGCGCGAGAGCCTGGCTTCGGTCTTGCCGAGGTCGACCACGAGTTCGGGTCCCTCGACTCGCTTCACAACGCAGTTCACGAGTTCGCCGACGCGGTGGGAGAATTCCGAGAAGATGTTTTCGCGTTCGGCTTCGCGGACTTTCTGCAGAATCACCTGCTTGGCGGTTTGCGCCGAGATGCGCCCCAGGGCTTCCGTGGGCTTGGGGATGCGCACCTGAGCACCAATTTCCGCGTTATTGGAGACTTTGCGGGCTTCGGCCTGAGTCATTTCCCGGTCGCGGTCGGTGACGGTTTCAACCACGGTTTTGACAGCGTAGAGCACGAGATTGCCCTTTTCGTCGAAGTCGGCGACGAGGTCCTCATTGCCCTTGAACTGCTTGCGCGCCGCCACCAGCATGGCGTCTTTCACCGCATCGAACACCACCTGCGAATCGATGCCCTTTTCCTTGCTCAGGATCTCGATGGACTGATAAATAGAAGCCAAGCTGTCCTGTCTCCTTTTCCCTTTGTGACCGGCCTGCTGCCCGCCTGGCCGCTCACCAGTCGAATTTCAAATTGGCCTTTTCGATTTGTTCCATCCGCACCCGGATGGTCTTGCCCGCAGCGGTTTCCAGAAGGATGTCCTGGCCGCCCTCCACTCCGCGAATGACGCCCTCCCACCGGCGCTGTCCGTCCAATGGGGCTCGCAGAGTGACCCGCACTTTTTCCCCGGCAAACCGTGAGAAGTCGCCAACGTGGCGAAGCTTCCGTTCGACGCCGGGGCTGGAAATCTCGAGGTGGTAGCCACCGCCGGGCACGGCCTCTTCCACGTCGAGCAATGTACCCAACTGCTGGCTGACCAACTCGCAGTCGGCGTGCGTGACACCGCCTGGTTTGTCGATGAACACACGGACGATGCGGCTGCGGCCGGAGCCGAGAACCTCCACTTCCCACACTTCCAGCCCTTCGCGTCCGCACACCCGCTCTGCGAGGTCCTGAACGCGTCCGGCTACGGCTTGTCGGGAAGTGGCCGTCATAGCAGTGAGCACCACAACAAAAAAGTGGGCTTGCGCCCACTTGCGAGGTTCAACGTTTTCAGTATACCGCACGGCGTCAAATCCCCCTCGGGATGGACGCCTGGTGCGCGCGTTGCTTACGGCCGGCGATGCTGCTGGCGAAGGAATTCCGGGTCGTCCATACGCGGGGAGGGCTGGGGGTCTTTGGGGTCGCGGGCGTTCTCCGGCACGAAGATTTCTGGTTCGGGCCGCAATGCTTCAAATGGGGCGAAGTTGGGCACGCCCGTGAAGCAATCGGAGAAATCGGCGGCCGTAGCGTCGAACAGGTTGAGCGGCGGAATCCCCAGGATGCGGAACGCCGTCTTGAGGATGCTGGGGAAGCTGGTGTTGCGCCGCGAGACGTAATTCCGTTTGGCGTATGGGCTGGCGATGAGCAGCAGGCTGCGGTGGGAGTCGATGTGGTCTACCCCGCCCTGGGCGTCGTCCTCGGTGATGATGACGGCCATGCTGCGCCACCAGCGAGTTTTGGAAAGGTATTCCAGAATGCGCCCGAGGGCGTAGTCGTTGTCACACATGTACGAGGCGGCGAGAGGGTAGCCATCCTCGGGCCGCGGCCTCGCCAAGTGGTCGTTGGGCAGGTGGATGAAGACGAAGCGCGGCAGTTCGCGGTCCTGCTTCACATACAGCCGGTCGATTTCCGCGATGAACTGGTCAGCCCGGTATTGATCCGGGATGTTCATGTTGTATTGCGGATAATCCCGCGATGTATTGCGCCAAAGGGGATCGGGCATGGGCACGTTGGTGAGGTAGCGGGCGCCGGTGGGTTTCAGCCCGGGCCCCTCATTGACCCCCGCGAGTTCGAACCCCTCGCCGAAGTTGCGGAAGCTGATACCGTGCCGTTCCAGGTGGTGCCAGAGCGCGCCATCCTGCAGATATTCCTCAGGGTGAACGCTGGAGTTGGACTCGGCAAACAGCAGCCGGCCGGGCGCGGAGGTGGGGAACCGGAAGTCCTTCTGCCCGCCGTAGGCCGCGCGTAAAGTGGATTCGGTCCAGGCGTTCGGGTAGGAACCCACGACCCAGTGATGGCCGTCGACACTGACTTCGCTATCGCAATAAAAGTTATCGCTGAAAGAGTAGCGGCGGACGATTTCGTGGTGGTTGGGCGTTATGTTGTAGAACTTCTTGGTGAGGCGGACACGGAAGCCTCCCGGCACGGGTTCCACCCAGCCGCGGCGGCCGAAACGCGCCAACTCCGGCGCGGCCACCACCGGACCGTTCGAGGCTTCGGAGACATCGCCCAGTACCTCATCGAATGTCCGGTTTTCCTTGACGATGAGCACGACGTGGCGGAGGCCAAAGGGAAAGGACGCGGGCTCGGCGCCAGAGGGAACAAACCCGTTGTTGGCCATAACGCGGGCCGTGAGCGCAGTGTAGTCGGCCGTCCCGGGCGCGGCGAAGACACTCAAGGTGCCGTTGCGCATGTCCGCCTGAAAGCTCACGGGTAAAGGGCCGGTGCGGGTGGCGTTGGGCCCGGTGCCATGGCCCTTCACGTTCGTGACCAGGATCTCCCCGCCATGAACCACTACGGCCGAGGGGAACCAGCCGGCGGGCAGATGGGCGGAGAGGGTATTGGTGCGAGTGTCGATGACAGCCACCGCATTGATGCCTGCTTCGGCGGCATAAAGCCGCTCCGCCCGCTCGTCCAAGGCCAGACCGATAGGCAGGATCCCGCGGTAGTTTTCCAGGCCAGGAATCCGGAGAGGAATAGACGCCTTGGGTTTCAGGGAAACCGGATCGATCACCGTAATGGTGTCCTGGTTGGCGTTGGACACGTAAACCGCGGTGTCGGAGACGGCCAGACCGGAAGGACTGGCGCCTCCCACACTGCGCGGGCCAACGGGTTCGCCCGTGGGAACGAAGGCTAAGGTGCGCGGCTGGCGCGGATCCGTTACGTCGATGGCGCAGAGCGAATTGGATTCGGGCACGTTCGGGTCGCCCAGGGGAGGTACGTCGACCGGACCGCGGGCGGTCTGGCGCTGGGCGCCTTTCTGTGCGTCTTCGGAGGGCACACCATAGGCGGGAAATGGGAGGCCGGTTTCGCGGGGGTTGGAGGCGTCCGCGCCGGGCACAGCCTTGTACTCGTACATCCCCACGTTGGTGACAAAGAGCCTGCGGCGGTCGGACGACAAGGCAAGCCGGAAGGGCAGACGGCCGGTGGGCAGACTGGAAATCAGGCGGCCGCTGCGAGTGTCGAAGACGCCCACGCGGAAATTGGCCTGATCCACGACGTAAAGAAGACCCCGGGTCTGGTCGAAGGCGATGTCACCCGAGTAGGAGTCGCGCCACTGGCCGGTGTTCAGATCATAGATCCGCCGGGTGTTGCCGCGTGGAAGTTGAATTTCCCGAACTTTGCCGGAATTGCCCTCAGCGGCAAACAAGGTGGTGTTCCCGCCGAAGGCCAGGCCCATAAAAACACTGCGCCAATCGTCCTCATCCTCACGATCCTTGCCGGTCTTGGTCTCAATCTGGCGCACCACCCAGTTAGCGCTGCGCCGGTCGAGCAGGGTCAAGGAATAGCGGTCCCGCCCGCCGTTGGAGGTCACCACCATCCTTCCGTCGGGGCTGACGGCAAGGCCGAACGGGCCTGGGCCCGTGGAGAACTGGCGGCCGAGAGGAGTGATCACCCGGCCGCCGGGCAAAACGGACTCGGCTCCCGGCCGGCGCGCGGCACGGCGTTCGCCCGAGGGCGGCACAAAATCGTTAGCCGTCAGAGCGGACAGCAAGACGGCGAGGGCGAGGAACCGCATGAACGGGCGCGCTTAGCCGGGCAGGACCTTTGTGATGTCGTTCACAAGGACGAACACCACCAGCATCATCAGGAAGACAAACCCGACTTTGAAGACGGCTTCCTTAATTTGCAGGCTAAGGTCGCGACGGATCAGCATTTCGATGAGCAGCAGCAGGATGACGCCGCCGTCGAGAATCGGGATCGGCAGAAGGTTGAAAATCGCCAGATTCAGGCTGACGGTCGCCATCAGGTTGATGAAGGAATGCGGGCCTTCCCGAGCCGCGGCGCCCGACATCTGCGCGATGCGGATGGGGCCGTCCAGTGATTTCGGCGAAGAGCGGCGCTCGACGATCGACTGGAGGAATTGAAAGATGAGAGTCGCCCCGCGAATATTGGTCTTGACCGATTGTTCCAGCGCACTGGCGAAACCGAGTTGGGTATGGATCACACGCGGCGCCAGTTCGACACCCATCATCCACTTGCCCTGGCCCGAGATCTCACTGAACTTGGGCTGCACCTGGATGGTGGACTCTTTGCCGTCCCTCCGGTAGGTAAGCTCCACGGGCCGCCCGTTGCTATCCTTCAGCGCCTCGTGGATGGTAAAGACCGTGTATATCGGTTGCCCGTTGATGCGCAATAGCAGGTCGCCCTTGCGGAGGCCCTTCTTTTCCGCATCCATGCCAGCCACAAGGCCGCCGACCTCAATCTCTGAGCGTTCGGACCAGCCCACCTGGCCAATGCCGGTCTTGGCATCCAGTTCCGGAGTCACCGTGAGATTGATCAACTGGCCGTTGCGCCGCACCAGCAGAGGCATGGGCTTGCCCGCGCTGACCACTTCCGTCAACAGGACGTCCTCCCAGGTGGGATCGGTTTTGCTGCCCAGGCGGACGATGACGTCGCCTGCCTGCAATTGCGCCTTGGCCGCCGGGGAATCGGGCTTGACGTAGCCGATCTCCGCCTGCGCCGACGAGCTTGCGAGTTTCGGGAAACGCACCATGAACAATCCGGTGAGCAAGGCCACGGACAAAATGATGTTCATGGCGGGACCGGCAAACACGATGATGAGGCGCTGCCAGCGGGGCTTCATCAAGAAGCCGCGGGGATCGGTATCGTCGCCGGGCTGGTCACCGGCCATTTTGACGTAACCGCCAAGGGGGATCCAGGAGACCTTGAAGTCTGTTTCGCCGCGGCGGAAGCCAAACAAGCGAGGGCCGAAGCCGATCGAGAAGGTTTCCACGTGAACGTCGAAGAACCGGGCCGCCCAATAGTGGCCCAGCTCATGGATGACGATCATGATCCCGATCAGAACCAGCAGCCACCAAAGGTTTTCAAAAATGGCCATTCTCTCTTCAGCCTTTCAGTTCCGGGGCGCCCCGGAATACGCTTCTGGCACCGGAAGCCACGCGGGCGCCGCACCGTTCTTCCACCACACCAGCCGCCAGGGCCCGGGCTTCGCGGTCGAGTTCCAGAATCTCACCCACCGCAGAATAACTCCGGACCGGGAAGCGCGCCAGCGTTTCTTCCACGACTTCCGCGATGGCCGGAAATCCGATCTGTCCGGCCAGAAACGCCTCCACGGCGATCTCATCGGCAGCATTCAGGACACAAGGCGCCGAGCCCCCTGCCTCCATCGCCTCATACGCTAACCGTAAAAGCGGAAACCGGCTGGTGTCGGGCTCGTGGAAGTCCCATTGCCGCGATTGCTTCCAGTCCAGCCGGGGCACAGGCGCAGCCGCGCGCTCCGGCCACGTGAGCGCATACTGTATGGGCATTCGCATGTCGGTGGCGCACACCTGCGCAATCACGCTGCCGTCATTGTATTCCACCATCGCGTGTACCGTGGACTGCGGGTGCACCACGACTTCCACCTCGGCGGGCCGGAAGCCGAACAACCAGCACGCCTCGATCACCTCGAAGCCTTTGTTCATCAAGGTGGCGGAATCGATGGTGATCCGCGGGCCCATCTTCCAGGTTGGATGTTGCAGGGCCTGTTCCGGTGTCACGCGTTCCATCGCCTCGCGGGTCCAATTGCGGAAGGGCCCCCCGGAAGCCGTGAGAATCAGCTTGGTTACCTCGCTGCGGCGCCCGGCGCGAAGGCACTGGTGCGCACCGTTGTGCTCACTGTCCACAGGGATGAGTTCGGAGCCGTGGGTCCGGACGGCCCGCATCACGAGTTCGCCGGCGGCGACCAGAGTCTCTTTGTTGGCCAACCCCACGCGTTTTCCGGCGCAAATCGCTTTGTAAGTGGCTTCGAGTCCGGCGACTCCGACGATCGCCGAAAGGAGCACGGAGGCTTCCGGAGCGGCGGCGGCACTGATGTAGGCCTGGGGACCGGCGGCCAGTTCAGGCAGCCGGGCGACGCCAAGTTGTTCTAATTGCTCGCTTAGACGGGGAAGATCGGCCGGGTCGGCCATGACCGCCACTTGGGGCGAGAACTCAGCGATCTGCAGGGCGAGTTGTTCGATGTTGCGCCCAGCTACCAGGGCGTGGATGCGGAAGCGGTCGGGGTAGAGGCGGACGACATCCAATGTACTTCGCCCAATACTGCCCGTACTTCCGAGTAGGGTGATCCCCGTCATGCGCAGACGCCCCTCATCATATCAGGCCGAGTCGCGAAGGTTCTGTGTTCTCTGATCCTTGTTGAGGAGATGGAGCTGTAAAATCCACAGAGCGAGCCAAATTGGGTTCGTTTTGGGAGGAGGCGAAGCATAACCCCGAAGGGCGCCAGGGAGGTGAATGCTTCAGGGGTCTTTTGAGGTTAGTCTCGCTTTGGTGGGAGTTGCCTCCCTGGCTTGATTTCAATGTACCCTACCATTTTTGGAATTGCAAGAGGCTTCCTACGAATTTTTGGAGGAAATTTTCACCTCAACCCCCGCGAATCCCTCTATCACTTTGATTGTACTGCAGATATCCTGATCAGCGAGGCCACTGGCAATGGCGGCGCGAAACATCTGCTGTGTCACGGCGGTCAGAGGAAGAGGCACTTGCATTTCAGCAGCGGTTTCCAGCATGAGGCCGATGTCCTTGTGCATCCATCTTACTGAAAAATTGGTAGAAAAGTCCCTGCGGAAGACGTAAGGCGCCTTAAACGCCACGAGTCCGCTTCGGGCGGCGGAATTGTTGAGGATCTCCAGCATCAGTTCCGGATCCACCCCCGCCTTGGTGCTCAGTACGAGACCCTCGTTAAATGCCTGCAAAAGATTGGAAAGAATCAGGTTTTGGGTCAGTTTCGCATGGAGTCCGAGGCCGGTGCCACCGCAGTAGTAGATCTGTTTCCCCATCGGCTCGAGGTAAGATTTCACTTTTTCATAGATGTCCTGCGGGCCGCCAACCATGAAAGTGAGGGTCCCGCCCTCAGCACCGGGCTTGGACCCCGTGCAGGGGGCGTCCAGGAAGTAGACCCCTTTTTCGGCAAGGGTTTGCGAGGCACGCCGGGCGTAGGAAGGAGCGATCGTACTGCAGTCGACAATGACGGCGCCAGGCTTGGCGGATTCCACCAGTCCACCTTCTCCAAGGGTGACGCGGGCGGACATATCGGTGTCGCCGACACAGAGGAAGATGATGTCGGCCTGCTCGGCAACTTCGCGCGGGGTGGCGCAGAAGACGGCCTTCTCCTCCTGAGCCAGACGCCGGGCTTTGTCGGCGGTGAACGACCAGACAGCTACCTCGTGGCCAGCGCGAAGAAGATTGCGGGCCATGGGGTAGCCCATAATGCCGAGTCCAAGAAAACCGAGTCTCATAGCCTGCCAGTGTATGACAGCGGGGAGGGGCGTGGGACGAAACCGCTACTTGGCGGAGCGAGTGGCGCGGAGCAATTGGAGTAGAACAAGGTCAGCCGGTTGGATTCCGGTCAGACGGAGGTTTTCCATTTCCTCATCCTGCTGGACCACATGCTCGCGCACGAGGGCACGGAATTCCTCGAGGCTGACCCCGAGTTGCTGGGCCGCCTCGGACTCCGAATAGTGGCCTTTAGCTGGGCGGGTATAAGTCATGAGAATGATTTCATTTGGATTCTATCCCGCACTGTGGAGCGGCCCAATCGGGTTTCCGCCCGAGAAGACCTCATAGCGTTTCCCACGACAAAATGTCCCAACCTTGAGTGGTACTAAGAGTGAACGGGGGAGAGGCTGTATGGGACTTCAGAATAGGAATTTCATCGCCACCTGGAAGAGCCGGGGACGGCCGCTTTCGAGAATCCGCCCAAAGTTGGGTGAGGCGAGATCAGTGACGGGAAGTCCGAGGTTGGCGTGGTTGAGGACGTTGAAGCATTCGATGCGGGCCTGAAGGCGCAGGGCTTCGGTGACAGAAAAGGTTTTTAGCAGGGAAACGTCCCAGTTGGCAAAAGCGGGTCCGCGTGCAATGTTGCGGCCCGCGTTTCCGAACCGTCCGGCTTCCGTGGCTGGATCGAGACGGCGGAAAGAGGAGCGCGAGAGCCAGGCCTCAGGGCGGCGGGGGCCGCCGTTCGGGTCTGCGATCAGATCCGGGCGTGACGCGAAGACGCCGGAGAGTGTGGGGTGCGGCGCCTGCAAAGAGACGTTGCGCGAATCGAACACAGTAAAGGGTGTGGATGAGTTCAGTGACAGGATCGAATTGATTTGCCAGCCGTTGAATGCTGCGGCTCGAAATCCGCGGCGGGCCTGCCGGTCCGGCAGGGCGTAGAGGGAACTCAGGACGAACCGGTGGCGGGCGTCGAACAGGGAAGCGCCACGCTCGGCGGCAAGATCAAAGGGATTTTGGGCGACATCGTTTTCGCCCGAAATGAGCAGCGGCGAAGGGCCGGCCATGTGCAGGCTCGAAGCGTAATCGATGAGGCGGGAGAAAGTGTAGGAGACCTGATAGGCGAGTCCGCGGGAGAAGGGGCGGTTCAGGCTGAGCTGAGCGCCATTGTAGGTCGAGTTGGTGGAGCCACTCACCAAGCCGATATGGCCGAGCGCGCAGGGGCCGGCATCGATGCATCCGGCGTAAATCCTGCGGCGGTCAGCATTGCCTGCCGTAGCGCCAGGGCCGTAGAGGGCCGGGTTGCCCTCAATGAACCTGGGCAGGCGGGTGCCCTTGGTTCCGACATAATGCAGTTCCACGTTGGTGGAGCCCAGGCGCCGCTGCAGCGAGAAGTTCCAGTCCTGTGCGTAGGGTGGGCGCAAGACGTTTTCGATCGTCATCGTGCTGGCTGGCCGCGCGAAGCCGAGCGTGTGGAAAGGCTGCCCCGCGGGACCATACGGGTTTTGATAGTCGAAGCCGCCGCCGGTGAGGGAAACGGGGCGCACCCACGGGATGGAGAGCGTAGCGACGCGCAGAGGCCCGCCCACCCCGTTGGCCAGCTGATCGAAGAACATCCCGAAGCCCGTCCGGATCACCCATCGCGCCGCGCCATCGGGATTCCAGGACAGACCGAGCCGGGGCATAAAGCCCTGGCGGAAAACGGGCGCGATTGTGCCCGGCACACCAGGATCACCAGGCACGAGAATACCTTCGGGCGCATTGGGAAAGACGGATGATTGGCGGCCCGGCGAGTACGAACTCAATTTGCCTCGGGTTTCGCGGAAGGGCGTGTTGACCTCGTAGCGGAGACCAATGTTGACGGTGACGCGCGAAGCGGCTTTCCATTCGTCCTGCACGAACAGGGAGTAGTCGATTCCGCGAAGAGCGCGGTGAAAGTCACCTCCCGCCTGGGTGAAGTTCATGGGGCGTCCGGTGAGGAAGTTGGCGAAGGCGTCGTTGTAGGGCGATTGGGTGAATTGAAAGGAGCCGTTGGCGAAGTGGCCTTGGACGGCGTTCAATTGAACGCGCCGGAAATCGCCGCCGGTTTTCAGCGAGTGGCGGGCAGTCAGGAAGGAGAAAGCGCCGGTGAACTCATAGTTGTTCTGCACCGTGTCGCGGGGTCCGATGACGGGGTCGCCAAAGGTGGAATACCCGGCCACAAGCATGGCGGGAGCACCCTGCGCAGCGGCGAGCGTGGAGTCATAGCCGAAACCCCACGTACGCGGGGACAAGCCGCTGAGCCGCTCTTCCATCAAGTAGTCGTGGCGAAAGAAGGAGGCGCGCGCCGTCGCAATGGCGCGATTCGAAAGCAGGCGGGTGGCAGAGAGCGAGGCTACATGCGTAGAGAGGAAGTCGCCGACAGGAAATCCGGGCAGGTCAGCCCCGAGAATCGACATGGGGTTGACATTGGAAGAGTCGGCGCGGGAGTAGCGGAACGACAGGGTATCGCCTTCTCCGCGGTGGGCGTCGAGCCGCAACCCGCCCTGGTTGGTGTCAAACCGCGTCATGTAAGTGCCTGCATGAAATGAGGGCGAAACGTTGCCGGGCAGGTAGTAGGGGAGCAGGCTTTGGGACAGGGGGCTGATGAGTGAAGAAGGGATCCGGTTGCCAGGGACGGGAAGGCCGGTGGTGGTATCCACCAATTGAATGGCGGTGCCGCTGTAATCGCCTACGCGCTGACCGGCGGTGGGCACAGTGGCCCCGCGTGTGATGCCCTGCCGGTTGCGGAAGCCCTCGTAGTAAGCGAAGAAGAACTCGCGGTTACGGCGGACCGGACCGCCCAGGGTTCCTCCAAATTGATGTTGCTTGAGGGGCTCGACAGCCGCGGAGAAGAAATTGCGGGCATCCAGGACATCGTTGCGAACAAACTCATACAGCGCGCCGTGAAATTCATTCGATCCCGAACGGGTGGCCACTGTCGTTGTGGAACCGCTCGCGCCGCCGAACTCAGCCGGGGCATTGTGAGTCAGGATGCGGAACTCGTCCACCGCATCCACTGGCGGGCGGAAGGCAAACCCCCCGTCGACGCGATTCACAATGCGCACGCCGTCGAGCAAATAGTTGTTTGATTCCGGCCGCTGGCCATTGACGGTGTAGCCCTGGCCGCTGCGTCTGGGGCCACCGTGCGTTGCAAGACCCGCCGTGAGCGGGGCCACTCCCACCTGCAGCAGACCCAACTGGGTGAAATTGCGGCCATTCAGCGGCAGTTCCAATATCTGGCGGGAGTTCACGACGCTGCCCAGGACGGTTGTGGAAGTCTGCACGAGTTCGGCCGATTCGCTGACAACGATGCTTTCCTGGCGGGCCTCCAGTTCGAGTTGAATGGTGAGACGCAGAGCATCACCGAGGTTGAGTTGGAGGCCTTTGCGAACGAAGGGCGCAAAGCCCTGCGCCTCAATGCGCAAACTGTATTCACCAACCGCGAGCGCGGGGAAGCGCAGCGTTCCTCCACCGTCGGAGCTTTGCGTAAAAGTGCGGCCCGTGGAGGACGCCAGCAGGGAGGCCGAAGCGCCGGCCAGGGGATGTCCGGTGACGTCCTGCACATCCACCGTGAGAGCAGCCACAGGATCCTGGGCGTGGAGGGGCGAGAAGAAAAAGGCGAGACAGAGAATAAGCCAACCCATAAGATAAAGAAACCCTGAAATCGCAGTCAGTGTAGACGACCGCGCCGGGCGCTCACAATACTGACAACGTATTAGCAGCGATCGGGTAGAGGCCAAGCCCACCGCAAGGTGGTGGCCTGCGCTCGTTGGCGCTAGACTGCAAACGGAGTGTCCTGATTATGGCTCAATCCAGAAAATCGTCGGGTTCTCATCCATCCACTGCGGTATTGACGCGCGGATTCGATCCGCATTTGTCGGTCGGTTCCGCCCGGCCGGCTGTTTTCCGAAGCTCTACTTACGTATTTTCTAGTCCTGAGGCCGCAGAGCGAGCCTTCGACCTCGTTTCTGGCCGGGCGGAACCCGCGCCGGGCGAGACCGCGGAACTCATTTATTCGCGCTTCAACCATCCGAATGCGGAAATTCTGGAAGATCAGATTGTGCCGCTGGAGGAAGGCTCGGAGTGGGCGATTGTCTTCAATTCAGGCATGGCAGCCATCATGACGGCGCTGCTGTCCGTGCTGAAGCCGGGTGACGCCATCGTGCACACTGTTCCGCTATATGGCGGTACGCAGAACATGATGCACAACCTGTTGGAGCCGTTAGGGATCACTTGCGTCCCGGTAGTGGCGGGCAAGGGAGCGGAATTGGATGAAGCGATCAAGAGCACGCCGCATCTGCGCATGGTGCTGATCGAGACGCCCGCCAATCCGACCATGGTGATGACCGACATCAAGCGCGCCTCGCTGGCGGCAGCCCAGCGCGAGGAAAAGCCGGTGGTGATGGTGGACAACACATTTCTGGGCCCGGCCTTCCAGCACCCGATGACGCTCGGCGCAGACCTGGTGGTGTATTCCGGCACGAAATACCTGGGCGGCTTCAGCGATCTGCTGGCGGGGGTTGTGCTAGGCGCGGATCGTGCGCTGCACAAAGCGATCTGGGGACGGCGCGGGCTTTTCGGGAACATTCTCCAGCCGGATGAGTGCTGGATTCTGGACGGGCGCCTTCCTACGGTTTCGCTGCGGATGAACCGGCAGAGCAAGAACGCGCAGCGGATCGCGGAGGCGCTGGTGCGGCGGAACGAGATCCGCAAGGTGATTTATCCGACGCTGTTTGACGATCCGGAGCAAATTCGCATCCGGCTGTCGCAATGCGATTATCCCGGCGCAATGATCTCGTTGGACCTGCAGAGTGGCAAGCGCGCGGCGTTCGAGTTCTTGCGCAGCCTGAAGCTGATCCACAACGCGGTTTCGCTCGGCGGCATGGAGACGTTGGCATGCCATCCGAAGACCACGACACACTCCGGGCTCACCGCGGAGGAGCTGGCGATTGCGGGCGTCACCGACGGTCTGGTGCGGGTTTCCGTGGGGGTCGAAGACTGGCGCGATTTGCTGGGGGATATCGAGCAGGCGCTGGATGTGGTGGCGCCGCTGATCGTGGAAGAAGCAGCGCTCAGCGGAAAAACGTCCGCCAAACTGTAACCACGAGAGCGTGAGCGACCATCGCGGCTCGAATGCCACCGGTGCGCTGGTAGGCAAGACCATAAGCCACGCCAGCCAGCGCGGCCAACATGGCGAAGCGCCAGTTGGGGAACTGGCGGAAACCGAGGTGAGCCGCTCCGAAAAGCAGAGAGGCCACGGCGAGGCCAAAGCCCGTGTGCCGGAGCGCTTGGCTTACCCACTGCTGCAGTAGCCCCCGGAAGAAAAGTTCTTCGCTGAGTGCGACCACCCAGAGGATGCCGAAGAAGGTCCCGAGCGCCGCAAGCAAAGCTTCCGGAAAGGGAGCGGCGGGCCAGCCGGGCGTGGCGAAACCGAGCGCGTGGTTCAGCGCGAGTATCGGGCCCAGAATGGCCGCCCCGTTGGCTAACCCCCAAAACCAATCGCTGGCCGAGGGCCAGAAACCGAAGCCTGTGTTGGCGGGCTGACGGAAATTGAGCACAGCGGCCGCGGAAGTTCGGATCCACATCAACTGGCCGAGGAAATCGAGTCTGAGGCGCGGGTGCGGATCAGGGTAGATCTCCGCGAAGAGCTTGAACAGAACCGGCGCCGCGGTCAGAGCGATGAAAGAAAAGTCCACCCAGGAACGGCGGGGCAGCCACCGGAACCAACCTGTGATGACAAGCGCCATGGCCGCCACCAGGAGGGCGCCGGTCCAGGACGTGAAGGCCGCCGCCAGCAGGAGGGGCAACGGCGCAGCGATCACGAGCGCAGGCAGAGTCCACTTCCGGCGCAGTTCCTCGAAAGCCAGGGAGGAGTAAAGCAGGATTTCGAGCAGGACTGCCGGCAGCGCCCAAGCCACTACGCGGGAGGGGATATGATGCAAGCCGGCATAGTAAAGGCCGGCGGGGACGCCGCCGGCAATCAGAAGAGCGGCAATGAGCAAAGCGCGCGGCGGCATCGAATGGTTCCTCGTCATCGTAGCATCGGCCCTGACGATGGCCGGAGAACCGCCGCCCGACCTGGCGCGGCGCGTGGCAGAGCGCGAGGCTGAGACCGAAGCAGAGCGCTTGCGTTACCTCTACCGGCAGCGGGTAAGAGTCTCCGAAGCGGCCAACCTTGGTCTTTATGAGGAATGGCGCGAAGTGATCTTTCTGCCCAGCGGCCAGCGGGAAGAGCGTCTGTTGCGGCCACCGGTGAACCGGCTCAAGCGGCTCATTATGACCCCGGAGGACTTCGAGGACATCCGCCAGATCCAGCCAATGCTGTTAACGCCGGAGACGCTGAACCTTTACCAAGTGCGCTTCCGCGGGGAGGAGCAGGTGGACGGCGTGGACTGTTGGGTTCTGGAGGTGCAGCCCCGGCAGATTTTTGCCGGGCAGCGCTACTTTGAGGGCCTGCTGTTTGTGGAGCAGGACCAACTGGCGGTGATCCGGATTGACGGGAAGGCCGTACCGCCGATCTACAAGGGCGGCAAGGAGAATCTGTTTCCGCGGTTCGTCACGATGCGGAAAAAGGTGGACGGGCGGCACTGGTTCCCGGATCTGACTTGGGCGGATGACACGCTGCCTTTCAAATCAGGACCGCTGCGGATGAGGCTGGAGATCCGGTATGAGGATTACCGGCGATTCGGCGCGGATTCGAGCATCACTTTTTCCGATCCGCCGAAGCAGTAAGCAGCTTGATGGCGTCTTCCGCGGAGGCTTCGCGGGCAAGATCAAGCGCGGTTTTTCCGGTCTTGGTGGTAAGGCGGGAGTTGGCTCCGCGCTCCAGCAGCAGGGCAACCACGGAGGCGCGATTCCAACTCGCGGCGAGGTGCAGAGGGGTGGCGCCGGAATCAAAGTCCGCGGCGTCCATTTCAGCGCCGTGGTCGAGAAGCACGCGGGCCACGGCAGCCTGCCCGGAAAGCGCAGCGTCGTGCAGCGGAGTGCCGCCGGAAGCGTTGCGCTCCTTTACAGAGGCGCCTTTGCCGATGAGGATTTCGGCTACCTGCGCATGGCCCTTGAGGGCGGCATCATGCAGCAGGGTGCCGCCGCCGGGGAGTTTGGCGTTGACGTCAGTCCCCTGGCTGAGCAGCAGGATCACCAGTTCGGGCTGTCCGCGCATCACCGCTTCCTGGAGTTGTTTGAGCGGGGCCTGGCCAGCCCCGGACTTCGCGCCGCGGGCTAACAGCAGTTCCACCACCTTGGTATGGCGGAAGCGAATGGCCTCATCGAGCGCGCTGGCGTTGCTGTTATCCCGTGCTTCCAAAGAGGCTCCACGGTCGAGCAGGAGAGCGACGACATCGGCGTGGCCCTTGAGGGCCGCTTCGTGCAACGGGGTCTGGCCGTTCTGGGGATTGCGGGTATGCACGTCGGCGCCCTGGCTGAGGAGGAGCCGCACCATCTCTTCGTGGCCTTTCCAGGCGGCTTCATCGAGCGGGGTGGAGCCGCTTTCATCGCGAGCCGTCAGGCTGGCGCCGGCAGCAAGCAGAGCGCGTGCAATCTCCGTGTGGCCCCGGTTTGCAGCGAGGTGCAGTGCGGTGGCGCCATTGCGCCAGGGCGCATGCAGGTTGGCTCCGCGCTTCAGCAACAGCTCGACCACTTCGAGACGGTTCATCAGCACGGCATAATGAAGCGGCGTAGAACCGGCTTCTTTGTGGCGGGCGTTCATGTCGGCGCCCGCGTCGAGCAGAATTTGAGCCACCTCTACGGCGCCGGTCCAACAAGCATCGTGGAGCGCAGTGCCGCCCAGTTGATCGAACTCCTGGACGTTAGCGCCAGCCGCGAGAAGCTGCCGTACACGAGCAGCATCGCCCGCCCGGGCAGCAGTATGCAGGTCGCCCCATAATAGAAACGCCGTGATTGCCAGCAGGGTCATCCCGAGGTTCCCGGCTCCAAGCGCACCTGGAGCGAGGCGCGCTCAGCCCTCCCCGGCAGGCGGACCACCAGCTTACGGGTGCCTTCGTTCTGGCGCTGGGGCTGCTGCGGCTGAGTGGATACGATGTCGAATCGGGCGCCAGGAGGGGAAGCCACCACGGCACGCAGCGATTCACCATTCATGCGGAGCGAGGCGCGGTTGGTTTCCAGCCGGACCTCAGCGGGGGTCACCATCCCCCAAAGGAGTTCGACAGGCCGGCTGGCTTCCACTTCGTCAGAGATGATAGCTGCACGCCGGTTGACAAGCGAAACGGTGCGCTTGTGCGAAGTGAGCCGGCCGGGGTAGGCAGCCGCAAGCTGGAACGTGACGCTGGCCTCATCGGAGGCGAAAGCATGACCCAAGCAGGAGGCAGCGGCTTGAGGGCTTTGATTCTCGTTGTCGACAAGTACAGTGTTGTGCGACTCGGTCCGCAACCGGTAGTAGTCCCAGCGCCGGGCGCCAAAGTAGCCGGGAAGGTCGTAATCGTCGGCGCCCAAGTCCAGAGCCCAGCGGACACCTAGCGCATCGAAAACGAACGAGCCCAGATCCAGGTGCGAGTGATTCGCCTGGTTATCCCCACCTTTGGCGGCCAGCCAGGAGGCGCGCGGATCGTTCCACGCACCACGAAGAAACGCCGTCTGAATCCCGCGATAATAGGCATCCAGAGGCCATCCGGCCTCTTGGGGAGTCCGAACCGACGTGGGGTACCAGATCAGATCCCAGGCGCTGGGGTGGTCGTGAACACCGAGCATGCGACGCTGTTCCCAAGCGTAGACAGGCTGGCGGAAATAACGGGCGAGCCAGAAGAGTTCCTCACTGGATGAGGTAGTTTCTCCTCCGTCCGCAAAGTTGAAGGTCTTGTCGAGGGGGCTGTTGAAGTAGACACGGAATTGGCCGGTTTCCGGGAATCCGCTGCATTCGGCGAAGCCCAATGGGCTGCCAAGTGCTGTTTCCAGTCCAGCCAGCAGGTAAACCGTGTAGCGAGTGGCGTAGTGCCAGTATCCGGGCCCTTCGTTCCAGCCACCGTCAGGGGCGTAAGACGCAAGGGCGAGCGGCAGGGATTGGCGGGCGGCCTGGAAGATGCGCTCGGCGCGGCCCGGTTCTTCGTCAGCAACGGCAAGAGCGCCCAGCAGCATGCCGCCGTTGCAGACCTGGTTCCAATTGTGGGTGGCGTTCACCCAGCCACGGCGATTGTCGTAGAAGGCAAGGCCCGGGTCCAGTCCCTTCGTGACAATGGCGCCGGCGATCCATTCGCGCTCCCGGCTTTCCAGGGCGGGATAAAGCCAGTCGTAGCCGAGCGCGAAGGCGTGCGTCATCTCGGCGGTGTCGAGAAAATGGCTCGGGTTCCAGTTTGGGAAAGCCGCGGCGGCCTGCAATTCGACAAGGGCGCGTTTGAGAAAGGCGCGTTCTCCTGTGAGCCGCCAGACCAATGCCAGTTTGCTGATACGGTCGAGGGCGAGACGGCTCTGCGCGAGCAACCGGGGGCCCACCAGCTTGTACTGGACGGGGGGGACGCGCTGGAGTGATTCAGCCTCTTTCTGCAAGCGGAGGAAGACGGCGTTTGCGCCAGGATTGCCGCGAATCAACTCCAGCAGGCGGGCGGAGTCCGTTTCCAGGAGCACCAGACGGGGGTGGCCCCGGCGCAGGTTGCCCACGAGGCTGGTCTGGCCAGCCAGGGCGGCCGCGGGGGCCGCCGCCAGAAAATGCCGTCGGTTCATACCGGACTCGCCCCTTCCCTTTATAGAGCTTCGGGCGGCACGTTGCGTGGCAGGGTCATACAATCAACCCATGGCTTGCGGATCCTGGAAACTGCCGGTGCGCGGCTTGGCGGCTGCGATTTGGTTGAGTGTCATCCTGCCGGGGCAAGCGCGCCGAGCGCTGACGCACCAGGATTACGACTCATGGCGCACGATCAACTCGTCGCAGCTCTCGGCTGATGGACGGTATCTGGCTTACGCTTGGATGCCTTACGATGCCGACGGCGAAGTGGTGGTGCGGGAACTGGCGAGCGGCAAAGAGACGCGCCACCCGGTAGGGACGCTGCCGCCTCCCCCCGTGGTGAATATGGCGGAACTGGAACCCGGGCAAGAACCCCCGCGATCGACGATTCGTCTTGCCTTCACCAGCGATGGCAAGTGGCTGGTGGCGGGCACCTATCCGGAGAAGGCAGCGATGGAGGCCGCACGAAAAGCACGCAAACGGCCCGAGGAGATGCCGAAGCCGGGGCTGCTGTGCGTTGAAGTCGCGACGGGCCGGGCCATCCGGGCAGACCGGGTGAAGAACTTCCAGGTACCGGCCAAGGGTGGCCCGTGGGTGGCCTACCTGCTGGAAGCGCCAGTGCCTGAAAGGACTGCCGAGGCATCAAAGCCGCCCGCCGGGGATGAGATGGACCAGGAAGAAACCGGCGCAGCAGCGCCGGCTGGCCGGAGCCGGACCGAGTACGGTACAGAACTCGTGCTGAAGCACCTTGGCGCACCGGACGCACCGGAGCGGAGGTTCGCCTCTGTGGCTTCCTATTCGTTTGCGCGAGACGGCGCGGCGCTGGTTTACGCAGTGTCCTCACGAAAGCCGGACGAGAACGGCGTTTACCAAGTGAAGCCGGGTGATGCCGCAGCGCCTGCCGCTCTACTCGCAGGGAAGGGCAAATACCAGAAGCTCACTTGGGACCGGCTGCAGGCGCAACTGGCGTTTTTCAGCGACAAGGACGATGCGGAATCAAAGGCGCCGCGACAAAAGGTTTATTACTGGGACCGGAAGGCGGCGTCTGCTGCCGAGTTGCTCAGCGATCAGACGCCGGGGCTTGGCGATGGACTAGTCATCAGCGATAAGGGCAATCTCAGCTTTTCACGAGACGGCAAGCGGCTGGTGGTGCCCACTGCCCCACCGCCCAAACCGGCGCCGGAGGCGGTCAGCGGCGACCGCGTTTTGCTCGATCTTTGGCACTGGCGCGACCCGCAGGTGCAAACGATTCAAAAGGTACGGGCAAACCAAGAGCGCAACCGCACATACGCCGCTGTGTTCCACCTGGATGAGCGGAAACTGGTGCAGGTGGGGGAAGCACGACTGGCCAGCGTGACGTTCAGCGACGATGGTCTGCGGGCGGCAGGCTCAGACGAACGAAATTACCGGTCGCTGACCGATTATGACGGCACGTACGCCGACCTCTACACGGTCGACACCATCACGGGCGCGCGAAAAATGCTTTGGCGCAAACTGCGTTCGCACGGCCGCGGGGCTTCCGGAACGGCATTGTCGCCTGCCGGCGATTATTTGCTGGTCTACCAGGACAAACACTGGTTCAGCATCCGGCTCAGGGATGGAGCCACACGAAACCTGACTGGTCCGTTGGGCGTCGCGTTCCACCAAGAAGACGACGACACACCGGATCCGGCAGACCCCTACGGGGCGCTGGGCTGGACTACGGACGGCCGTGCGGTGGTTTACGACCGTTATGACGTGTGGGTGCTGGCGCCGGACGGTTCACGCGCAGCGAACGTCACTGCGGGCGACGGCCGGAAACGGAAGATCGTCTTCCGCGCGCAGCGGATGCTGCGCACGAACGAGGAAGAAGAGGACGCCACACGGCATTGGGATCCCTCCCAGCCGCTGACGTTGCGCGGGGTCAGTGAAGAGACGCGTGCCTCCGGTTTCTTCCAGACAGCCTGGACCGGCGGCGCGCCGGCAGAGCTGCTGTGGGGCGACGCCAACTATCAGGTGGCGGGACAGGCGCGTGAGGCGCAAGTGGTGCTGCTCACAGCGAGCCGCTTCGACCAGTTCCCCGATTTGCATGTGACGGACCTCGCTTTTCGGGCGCCCCGCCGCGTGACCCAGGGTGAAGAGCAGCGGCAGGCGTTTCTCTGGGGCAAAGCGGAAACCATTGCATTTCAGAGCGCCGATGGCATCCCACTGAAAGCGACCCTGATCAAGCCCGGCAATTTCGATCCGTCGCGCAAGTACCCGTTGATGGTCTATATCTACGAAAAACTGTCGCAGAACAAGCACAACTTCCAGAACCCCACGCCGGGCACTTCAGTGAATTTCAGTTATTACGCTTCAAACGGCTACGTGATTCTGCAGCCGGACATCGTCTACCGGGAGGGGCAACCGGGCCAAAGCGCGCTGCGGTGCGTGCTGCCGGCCGTGCAGAAAGTCGTGGACCTGGGTTTCATCGATGAAAAGGCGATCGGCATTCAGGGCCATAGTTGGGGCGGATATCAAATTTCGTACATGCTCACCCAGACCAACCGCTTCCGCGCGGCGGAGGCGGGGGCGCCGGTGGGCAACATGACATCGGCCTACAGCGGAATCCGCTGGGGCTCCGGTCTGCCGCGGCAGTTCCAGTATGAGCAGACGCAAAGCAGGATTGGAGCGTCGCTGTTTGACGCGCCACTGAAGTACATCGAGAATTCTCCGGTGTTCCATATCCGCAATGTCCAAACTCCGGTCTTGATACTGCACAACGACCAGGACGACGCCGTGCCCTGGTATCAGGGGATCGAGTTGTTCCTGGCGCTGCGGCGGAACGGCAAGGAGACGTATTTGCTGAATTACAACGGCGAGTATCACGGCCTCCGGCGCCGGCACAATCAGCGCGACTTCACCGTGCGGATGCAGCAGTTTTTCGACCACTATTTGAAGGGCGCGCCCAAACCGGAATGGATGGAAAAGGGCGTTCCGTTCCTGGAACGGGAAGAGGAGAAGGAACGCCTGGTCACGGCCCCCACGAACTGAGATGGCCGAACAGCCGAGCCTGGAGAAGTATCTGAAGCGGCTGCGTCCCTTGTGCCTTCGTTACGCGGAATCGGACGAGAAGCTGATGTTTGGCAATCCGACGTTTCGGGTGAAGAGCCGGATGTTTGCGGTCGTGGGCATCGAGAAGGGTGAGCCGTGCCTGGTGGTGAAGGTGGGCCACCAGGCGATGGGCTTGTTTCTAGAGGACCCCCGGTATTTCCGGGCGCCGTACTTGGGTCAGCACGGCTGGGTGGCGCTCCGGTTGAACACCAAACTGGATTGGGAGGAGATCGGCGAACTGGTGGACGGCAGCTATCAACTGGTGAAGCAATCGCTCAAAGGAAAGCGCAAGTGAGGATCCGCCCGCTGACGGCCGGAGACCTGCCGCAACTGCTGGCCCTGACGGATGCAGCGCATTGGAACCATTTGCCGGAAGACTGGCTCCGGGTATTGCGCCTGGCGGGCGCCGACGCATGGGGCGTGGAGCACGAGGGGTCATTGGTCGCCAGCACGACGGCCGTCACCTATCCGGGCGGAGCCGCCTGGATCGGGATGGTGCTCACTCATCCGGATTGGCGCGGCCGCGGCGTCGCCCGGGCACTCATGACTCATGCGCTGGACCAACTCGATTCGACGGGTGTCACTTGCCAGAAGCTGGACGCCACCGACATGGGTAAGCCTCTCTACCACAGCCTGGGCTTTGAAGAGCTTTTCGCGGTGGAGCGTTGGGAAGGCCTGGCCGTGAGGTTTCCGCCTGATCCTCTGCCGCGAGTGAAACTGCCCGATTGTCTGGAACTGGACCGGGAGGCGTTCCGAGAGGACCGGCGTGCATTGCTGGCGGAGTTGTCGGGACAGCAGTCGGCTTCGTTGGGCTCAGCGGGTCACGCGTTTGCGCGGGACGGTAAACACGCCCGGTTTTTTGGCCCGTGCGTGGCAATGGATGCGGAGTGCGCGCGACGGTTGGCGCAAAGCCTTCTTTCACCACATGCGGGGGCAAAGTTTTATTGGGATCTGATTCCCGGCCACACGGCTGCTTCCAATTTGGCCAAGGAATTGGGGTTCCGCCCAGTACGGCGTCTGGTGCGGATGAGGAGAGGTTGCGGCACGGCCAGTGAGCCTTGGCCGCAAAGGAAGATCTTCGCGCTGGCCGGATTCGAATTT
This sequence comes from uncultured Solibacteraceae bacterium, assembly GCA_964460395.1. Taxonomy (GTDB): domain Bacteria; phylum Acidobacteriota; class Terriglobia; order Bryobacterales; family Bryobacteraceae; genus CAYWQS01. The sequence goes on from CAYWQS010000009.1 coordinate 23,058, forward strand.
GGCTAGCGCCGCGGTGGAACGGAACCCGCGCCAGGCATGCTCCATCGCACGGCCAGCAAGGTCTTTTGCAGACACGGGCGCGCAGAAGTGCCTGCATGGCGACTTTCGGCGAGTGGCCAGCGGAGGCGGAATTCCAAGATGGGGAAGACGACGACTAGTCCGCGGCCGGCAGCGCGCTCACGGGGATGAAGAAGACCTGGAAGGTTCGGGAGTCCATCACCTGAGCGGGGGATTCGCCGGGTACGCCGGAATCCAGCAGCAGGTAGGCGCCTCGCGATAGAGGCTCCAGGCTTCGGGGGCGGAAATCGAGTTCGCGGACGTGCCTGACGGCCCCAGTTTCAGCATCCAGGGCGGCTACTTGCCGGGAGCCGGCGGACGCCACGAACAGGACTTCGCCGTTCGGCGCCAGCGCGATACCCACAGGATCAGCCAATCCATGGCCCGGCGTGGCGACAGTGGCAATCTTGGGCGACTGATCCCAATCACTCAGCCGCAAAACCTCGCTGCGGCCACGATCGGCTACGTAAAGTGCAGTGCCAGTCAGCAAAAGCCGGCCAGGGCGGCCAACATCCAATAGAGGCCGAGGGATCTCACCGGCCTTCAGCAGGAACACGGTGCCCCCGCCTTCGTGACGCGCCGCGGCGAAAGCGAATTGCGCTTCACTGTCCACCGCCAGCGCGGTGATAGTTTCGTCGAAATAGGTGAAGTCGATGGAGCCCGCTTTTTGGGGGTCTCCGGTGTCCAGGCCCCGCCACAGATCGACTCGTTTGCCACCCTCGGTGACCATGGCCAGCGACTTGCCGTCCTGGCTCCAAGCCACGGGCCCCTCTGGCTTGTCCTCTCCCAACTGACGCCAAACGGGACGCGCGCCGTCCAGCCGCCGCACCACATAGAGCCAACCATCGCGGCCGACCAGGGCAGCCGTCCCATCCGGAGAGGCCACGCCGAAGTCCATTTCGCGCACTGCCGGGCTGCCCGCATAGGCGCCCCCTGGCGTCAGCCCGACAATCGGCCGGATCATGCGGCTTTCGTTATCGACCAAGACGCCACCGAGTGGGCCACTGGAGACAGCCTCGCCGGCAAACGCCAGCGAAAAGAAAGCAAAAGGCAAAAGTAAGCGTGGCACCTGCATCTCACCCAGAAAGAACACTAAGTCCTTCTAAGGAGATTCTCCTACACTTCGTGAGGTTTCGACAGAATCCTTAGTCCTGGTTCCTTTTCCAAACTTCGTGGGTGTAACACCCCGCGGAGGTGGCTCCTCCGTCCAGGACCAAGGTTTGCCCGGTGATGTATGCGGCCTCGTCCGAAGCAAGGAAGCAAGCGGCGGCGGCGACCTCCGCGGCGTCCGCCATCCTATTGAGAGGAATAGTCTTCTCGCGATCGCGGAGGCGTTCTTCTCCCCACAGAGAGAGCATCATTTCATTGCGAACGGGGCCGGGGGCGAGCGCATTGACGGTGATGTGGTGGGGCGCCAGTTCGACGGCGAGGACTTTCACGAGGGAGAGCAACGCGCCCTTGACCGTGCCATAGCCAGCGAAGCCAAACATGCCATTGAAACCAGCAACGCTGGCTGTCATAAGCACGCGCCCGCCACGGCCCTGACGGACCATTTGGCGCGCGGCTTCCTGGGAGCAGAAGAAGGCGCCGGAGACGTGGACGTCCAGGAAGCGCTGCCAGCTTTCTGCGGGGAATTCGAGGAACGGCTCCAGGGTGACCTGCCCCGCGTTATTGACCAGGATGTCGATGCCGCCAAAACGTTCAAGGGTCCGGGCGACGAGGGCGCGGCACTGAACGGGATCGCCGACATCAGCGAGGGCAGTGGCCGCCTCTCCGCCAGCGGACCGGATCTCGGCCAGAACGGCATCGGCCTTGTCCTGCCGGGTTCCGTGAACCATGACGCGCGCACCTTCGGCGGCGAAGCGCAAGGCAAGGGCCCGGCCGATGCCGCTGGAGGAACCGGTGATCAGCGCAACTCGGCCCTTAAGTTTTGGCACTTCACGCCTCGCTTTCGATGCGCACCAGTTCGCCGCCGGCGAGGATGGAGCGGCGCGCGGCTTCAATCACTTGCTCGTTGTAGCGGCTGTTGGAAGGAGTAGCCATGATCCCCCGCTTATCCCATTCCTTTAGAAGAGCTTGCCGCTCGGGCAAGGAACGGGGCGCAGCTTCGAGTTCCAGGGCCCGTTCGACCAGGTATTCGACGGAACGGTAGCCGTATCCAACGGGCGTCAGGCCGGGGGTGCCCAGGTCTACGTACTGGAAGTAGTCGGGGCTGGGTTCGGCGTATTGGGTAGCGCCGTCGCCGGAGGGTTTTTCCACGTAGCAGTAGGACAGGCCGCGATAGTGGTCGTTGTGCTCGAGCCATCCACCGTGATCACCACGGGAGAAATACATCGTCAGGCCTTGTGTGTTCGAGCCTGGAGCCTCGTCCGGGAATCCGAGAGCGTTCTGCACGTTCAGACAGGCGCCGTTGCTCCAAATGACGCGGGCATCGGTCCAGAGATAGCCTTCTACGCCGTTGGGGAACCGATCCCTGACTCCGAACACGCTCACAGCGGTGGGCGTTAAGCCGGTAATGAAATGGACCAGGTCAACGTAGTGGCAGCCGATGTAAGTGAAGGCGTCGGTGGAGGCGCAGTCAAACCATTGTTGGAAGTTGGAGTGGCGGTAGTACCACTTTTCCAGGAGACAGGCCGAGCCCAACTTGAAATCTCCGAAGAGGCCGGCCTGATAGCGCCGGCGGGCCATGAGGCTGCGGTCGTCAAACCGCTTGTGGTACTCGATGCCGACCAGCAGGCCACGGGAGTAGGCCTCCTGCCCGATCAGGCGGGATTCGGCCGCCGTGAGCACCAAAGGTTTGACGCAGACTACGTGCTGGCCCGCGCGCAACGCGGTCATCACGGCATCAAAGTGAAGAGGATCAGGCAGGGCCACCATCACGAGATGTCCAGCAGGCAACTGAGCAATCAGTTCCGCGTAAGGCCGAGTTTCTGGCAGGAATTGCTGCCCTGGAAAAGCCTTGCGCAGCGCCTCGGCCTGCATGAGTTTCTCGAGCGTCTCCTGGCGGCGGGCGCAGACAGTGATACCGCCGATGCGTCCGCGCCGTTGCAGGTGGTAGAGCGAGGGCAGCAGTTGATCATGAGCGATCATTCCGCCGCCGACAAGCAGGACGTTCATGCCAGGGCCCCGGCGAAGCACTCATCCAGTACCCGGACGCCTTCCCGTATCGCGTCTTCGGTGATACAGAGTGGCGGACAGATCTTGATGGTGGCGCCGCCGTAGCCCACGGGAGCAAACAGGAGCAACCCCTTCTCGACTGCGCGCCAGACGATGTCTTTTGCAAGAGCGCCCAGAGGCTCGCGGGCCGCGGGGTCGACGCAAGCCAGGCCAGCCACCAACCCCTTCCCGGCAAGGAAACCGGCCTGTGGGTATTTCTGTTGCAGGCCGCGCAAGCCATCGTGCAGGACTTCGCCCATTCGATGGGCGTTCTCCACCAATCCCTCCCGCAAGATGAGATCGACATTGGCCAGCGCGGCGGCGCAGCATATGGGGTTGCCAGAGTGCGTAGAGGAGGCGGTGCCAGGCGGCGCCAGATCCATCACATCAGGCCTTCCAACGACGGCAGCAATAGGCAACGAACTGGAGATACCCTTGCCCCAGGTTGTGAGGTCGGGGACGATGCCGAAGTGTTCGAAGCCCCAGAGCGTGCCCGTCCGGCCGAATCCGGCCTGGACTTCGTCGAGGGTGAGCAAGGCATCGTGACGGTCGCACCAACCGCGCAATTCTCGCATGTATTCGACGGGGGCGAACGCCGCGCTACCGCCCTGATAGGTTTCCATAATCACCGTGCAGACGTCGTCCGCCTGTACGCCGTGCTCGGCGAGGGTGCGCTCGAAGAGTTCAAACCGGGTGTCGCTGGTCCAGAAGCCGTCGGGGAACGGCACCTGGACAAAGGTCATGTCGTCGACACCGATCCAGTCTTTCAGTGCGGGGATGCCACCGGCCAGTTGGGAGCCGAGGGTGCGGCCGTGGAAGGCTTTTTCGTAGCTAACCACCACGCGCTTGGTAGGCCGTTTCCGCTGGCCGTAGATCCGGGCGATCTTGATCGCGAACTCGATGGTTTCCGAGCCCGTGGTCAGCAGGAAGATCTTCTTGAGCGGCTCGGGCATCAGGCTCGTGAGGCGCTCACAAAGCGCCGCGCGTTGCTCATTGGGAAAGCAGTAATTCGTTAACAGGCGCGACGAGGCTTGGCGGACGATGGCGTCGACGATCTCTTGCCGGCCGTGCCCGGCGTTGGTGATCAGCACGCCGGAGGACCAGTCGATCCAGCAATTACCCCAGCGGTCGTAGACCTGAAAGCCTTCCGCCCGGTCCCAAACGACTGGCGGCTGACCCTGCATGGCCCGGAGTTCGGTGCGTTCTAAAGTCTGCAGAATCTCCAAAGATTCCGGCACCGGAAAATCCGTGACAATGCGGCGCAACTTCGTTTCCACGCGGGCTACTTGCCGGGGAGCCAAATCAATCACCATGCCAAGTATTGTACTGGCCTGGCCTATTGGGGCTCCGGGTAGTCGAATAACTTCTGCGTTGTAGTCCGCCGCCATTCGGCCAGCGGTGGGGCGCCAAGCGAGAAAAAAAACGAGCGCAGCGGACGTTCCAGACGAGCCTGGCGGGCCTGCAGGGCAGGATCGGCGAACAGGTTTTGTGTTTCACCGGGATCGGCCGCGAGATCGTAGTACTCGCCCGGCAGCCCGGGTTCGCGCAGGATCAGCTTTTCACGCGACGTTCGGATTCCCCGGACATAGGCGTACTCGAAGTAGAGATCTTCCCGCCAGCGGGGGCGCCGGCCTTCCAACCACGCGCGATAACTGCGGCCAGGCAAGCCGCGAGGAACCGCGGACGCCTCGCCGGCCAGATCCAACAGTGTGGGCAGGAAGTCGTAGTGCGAGATGAGCGCCTCGCAGCGACGGCCCGGCGGGATGCGGCCAGGCGCGTGCCAGATCATCGGCACCCGCACCGATTCCTCGTAGAGGTTGAAGGGAACCGTGCCGTTCCCTTTGCCCCAAACACCGTGATGGCCGGCATTCCATCCCTGGTCGGCCGTAAAGACGACGATCGTATCCTCCCACGCGCCCATGCGCTCGATTTGATGCAGGATGCGGCCGACGTTCTCGTCTATCCCCGTGACGAGCGCTGAATAAGAACGCATGCTTTCCTCGCGAAGGTGATGGTTGCGGAGCGACAGGTTCTGGCGGGGATGCCGGGGAAGGCGCGGGAAGCAGCCAAAAGTGGACTCGGCGTAAGGCATCCGGTCACGTTCGGGTTGAAAGTCGTAGGGGGTATGCGGCGCGTAAAAGGGCAGGTAGAGACAGAACGGCTCGGGGCGGGAGGCACGGGATTCGAGAAACTCGAGTGCGAAATCACCCTGCACGTCTGTCTTGAAGCCTGGGGCATGCGTTCTTTGGCCGTTCTTCCAGAACGGCGCGTCGCGATAAGTGCCGCCGCCGCCCGGAACAGTAACCCAAAAGGAAAAGCCCGCCTGGGGCGCCGGGTCGTCGCCCATATGCCATTTGCCGGACATCCCAAGCACATAACCTGCCTCCTGAAGCCGCTGGCTCCAGGTGAATCGCCCGTCCAGGTAGCGGCGCGCTCCAAGGCCGAACGATTCTTCCGGCAACAGGTAGTCCTGAACGCCGTGTTGACATGGCAGGAGACCGGTAAACAGCGTCATGCGTGAAGGCGAGCACACCGGCGTGGCGGAATAGGCGCGAGTAAAGGTCATGCCAGACCTTGCCAAGCGAGTCAGATGCGGCGTGCGAAACTCCTGACATTCGTCTTGCCAGGCCCAGGGGCCGTGGTCGTCAGTCAGAAAGACAACGAAGTTGGGCCGGCGTTTCCGAAAGAGGGCAGGCGCAGCGGCCGAGAGGAACTGGCGGCGCGAGATCACTGCCCGCCATTCTATGGCAGGTTGGCTAGAACGCCCATAGCAGGCTGGTGAAGCCGGTATGCGCCCGATAGTTCTGGTTCGCGAGGAACGATTCCCGGTAACGGTAGTATTGGTAACCTGCGTTCCAGCGGAGTTTGCGGCCCAGTCTGAGAGAAACGCGGCCAAGCGGGCTCTCAAAGGTCATGGGGTAAGTCTGGGCAATCCGGAACGGCTCGAGTGCCGGCCCCGCATCCGCACCGGCCGGGGGCAGTGCCAGTTCCGTCCGTCCGTCTCCGGTGTCCTGCGTACGGCTATACCCGATGGTGAAGTCCACCCGGCCCCGGATGGAGAAATTGGCGTTCAGGTGGCCAGTGTGCAGATTGCTGATGTAGAGCGACCGCTCCCCGCGCAAGGGGCGAAACTGGGCAAAGTAAAACAACCAGGAAGCGGTGCCGGTATGCCACTTGGCATAGCCGGCATCGGCAGAAAACCACGCGGCCGGCGACCAGGAGACATCGGCCGTATGGCTCCGGTTCCTGGCGCTGTGGGCCGCCAGTGAAACAGAGTTGAAGTTGTAGAAGATGCGCGTGGTAGCGCTTAGTGTCAAGGATTTTCCTTGCCATAGAGCGCGTGCGCTCAGCCCGTGGTAGTCCTTGTCGCTGGTGGGGTAGAAGGGACGGTCCTGGCGGCCGAGCTCGCCGTCAAAGGCGAGAGTCAGGGAGGGAAGCGCCTGAACGCGGAACCCGGCGAATCCGGCGTGCAGACGGTTGGTCTGACTAGCCGCCAGCCGGTTGGCGAACCCGAACACGTTCACGAACTCCACCGAACGGACCTGCCTTGCGGCGAACTGGTAGCCCCCGTGCACCTGGGTTCTGGCCCCCCAGCGCCAATTGAGATCGGACGTGTTGGTCACGCTGCGGATGCCCAGAGACTGCAGGTTGGAGCTTTCCAGCGAAAGATCGCCGTTGTCCAGTTCGGTAAGGCGGGCATCACCCTCCATGCGAGTCTGATGCAAGAACGTGTGGCTGCTGATTGTCAGATCCTCAGTGGGGAAAAGGCTGAGCGTCAGTTGGGCGGTTGTAACGGGGCGGCGAGCCGCCCCGGCCAAGGCAACTTGCCGGTTACGCGACCCGAAGCGGGCAGAGCCACGGGCAAGTTCTTCTACGAGGAACGCCCGGCGGCCTGCAGAGTGGGTGAGCCGCCCATTCATGGCCCAGAAACCGCGCTGTTCGCGGAAAAGGCTGACGCGCCAGTTCGGGGTGCGCCCTTCCCAGGGATCACTTTGCCGGTACTCAACAAGTTGAGAGTCCTGATTGGGTTGCAAACCGGCCACTGGCGCGGTGATGCGGCGCGGAGAGTCTTCGGCAAACCTCTCCTCGGCGAACATCCAATGCAAGCGGTAAGCGCCAACCTGTGTTTCGTTGCCAAACCGGAATTCGTTTTGCCGGCGGCGGACATCCTGGAAAATCGGGAAGTTGGCGCCAAAAGCGTCCCATTGCAGGGTAGTGGACAGCGCGGGACCCCATTGCGAGGCGCGGCTGAAGCCGGCGAAGAACCGGATCTTACTCTGCGGGAAAAGCGTGATGTCATGGTCCTGCAGCCGGCGGTGCGTATCCATGGATTGCAGCCCGCCGCTGATGGGCAGGGCTGGATTGAAATAGGCGTTTTCGCGCCAGAGCATGTCGTAGCTGAACAGCCTGTTCTTGCGGACGCGGGTACTCGCGAACTGATAGGGATCGTTGCCAAGGCCTTGCGAAGCAAACGTAAACTCATCAAGAAAGCTGCCCTTGCCGTTTCGCGAGTTTAGTGACAGGCGTCCACCCAATAACCGCAACCCGTTCCGGAAATTGACATCGCTGCGGTATTTTCCTTCGTTGCCGCCGATTTTGAAGAAACGTACCCCCGTTTCCCAGGACTGCGTCAGGTTGTAATTGCCATAGTTGGTTCCGCGGACCTCGCCGACGCGTTCAGTGGTGGGCGCGACTGCGGGCTGCGCCCAGGCCGGCAGTGACAGCAGGGCTGGGAGGATCAAGAGGCGGGCCGTCATCGGAGAAACCTCGGATCGCCGTTGGAGCCATGAATGCGCACGTGACAGGTGGTGCAGCTGCGGTAGCGGGGGTCGGCCATGTCGTGGAAAGGCGGTGTCGCCTTGATGCCATTGCCCTGGCGGCCAAAGTTGCCCGCTCCGTTATGGCATTCCAGGCAGAGAGTAAAGACCGCAGGGCGCTTCATAAGACGGGCGTTGGCCGAACCGTGCGGCAAATGGCATGCGCTGCAGCCATCGACACGGAGGGCGGCGTGTTCGAAGGCAAAAGGTCCACGCTTGTCTACGTGACATTTCAGGCAAGGCTCTTCATTGCCAAGGGCCGTGGCCATCATGCGGGGGCGAGCGCCGGCGGTCCAGTGAGCCGGCGCCGCTCCGTGCGGGTTGTGGCAATCCGTACATTGCATGAATCCCTCGTTCACACGGTGCTTGAATGGCAGCGAGAACTGAGCGCGCACGTTCTGGTGGCAGCGGTAGCAGAGATCTCTCTGCTCGTGCGCCAACAGGAACCTGGGCGTTTCTGCACGGTGGATGGAGTGGCACTGGTTGCAGGCCACTTGCGCGAGCGTGTGGCCAGAACGGCGAATGTTAGCGCGGCCCAGACTTTCGGCGTGGCAGTTGAGGCAGTTGTTCAATGCCGTCTCCGGCGGGAGAACGGAGAAGGCGACGATCCTGGATTTATCACCTTTGGCGGCGATATGGTCCGCGCCGGGACCATGGCAACTTTCGCAGCCGGTCTTCTCGGCCGGTTCAGCGCCGGTCTGCTGGGTGCGGGCGTGAGGGTTTTTGTAAAAATTCAGCCAAACAGAGGGGTGGCACGAGCGGCAGGCATTGCTGCCCGCGTACCTCGGTTGCGCAGACGCCGCGAGGGCTGCCGCCAAGAAAACGGCGGCAACCCCTCCCAGTCGCGGCGCCCCCCTGAGAGGCTGCTGGAATCCTGTGCGTGTCAAGGGTCTTCCGCTCTCCCCTAATTTGCCGGTCTCATCTTGAAAAGAGGGCCGGGCGTCTCTCCTCGCCAAGATCCGCGGACGCCCGGCCCGGCAGGTTTCCCCTACGGGAAATTCACAGGGATGGAGGTGATGGCCTCCCCGGCAAATCGAAGTCCAAGGGCAGAGACCGCTCCTGCCGATACTGAGATGCGCGCCATGCCGCGCTTGCCGGACATGCCGGCCAGGCCGGGCCGCTCCCGGAGCACGAATGCCTCACGCCCTTTGGCGGGTATGTTCAGCGTGGTCGTGCCGATGGAAGCGCCGCTCGAGTCAAATACCGCAATGGTCACCGTAGCGGCGCTGCTGGTGGGGTTCACAACCGAAACCGTCGTGGTGAGCGAGGAATCGTCCCAAACCAGCGTGGCCACCTGGCGCGAGTCTTCGGCAAGAGGAACCACAGCTTCCTGATCGGCCCGCCCAGAAACGGATTGGCGGAAAACTCCGTAACCGCTGACATTCGGTGGCAACGTGACCTCGGCCCATCCCTGCTGGAGGGCGCCGGAGTTGAGCGCCTCCAAGAGCGCTGTTCCGTTTGGGCTGATAGTGACCGTGTGATTGCTCACCGGTCCTACACCCGCAAGTGGAACGCTCCAGGAGTTCCCTCCTGGGTCATAGAACCGCACGCCCACCGTCGCCGCAGCCGTACCGGTGTTCGTGAAGTACATTCCGGTGAACCAACCGCCGCCGTAGGCCACCTGCGCCATCACATAGGACTTGCCTGTGACCGTACCGCTGCCTTCATTGACGGTCAACGAGGTGGTGTAGATGGAATCCCCCGAATTCACGTTGTTGCTATTTGCCGCGTTGCCAGCCGCGTAGAATGTCACCGGCCCGGACCCTGCCGGTGGAGCAGTCCAGTTCACCTCCCAAGTGGCAGAGCCGGAGGTGCCCGCAAAGGTGCCCGCGGTTGTGTGGGTCACATACTCACCCGGGGTGGAGCCCGGCGAGAATTGAGTCGTGTTCGAATCGGCCAAGGCGAACTCACCAGCACGCTGCGTGCGCTCACCGCCCTGGCGGGCAGTGATCTGAAACCCCCAGCGGGAAGCCGCTCCATCCGCTAGCCGGATCCGGATGCGATAAGTACCGCCAGGCGTGTAGGCGGCATCGGGAAACTCAAGCCGGATGCTCCCGCTTCCGGAGTTAGCCGTACCCGCGTGACAGGCCGTGCACGTGTCGCCGGGAGGAGCGCCCGTTCTCCCCGGAGGCGCACCAGTGCTTCGGGCATAGCTGCACGTTGCCCCCAATAAAACCAGGAAAGTCCAGCGAAAGGCTTGCTTTGTTCTCATAAACCCCAGACATTTCAGTGGCGAATTCATAGTTACTCGCGAAGCGGTCTGTTACCGCCGTTATGCAAATGCTAGGGCCCGGGCCCGGGAAGAGTCGTTGAGAGTTTGTAAATAGATTGTGAAAAGCTTTGCGGGGAGGCCCAGGCAGCACAAGCGCTGCTGTCTTTTTGGGCTAGAATCGTCTGCGCCGGAGTATGCAGACAATATTGGTGATCGACGACGACGACAATCTCCGGGACACCATCGGCCTCATGTTGGAACGAGAGGGATTCCGGCCCCTGCTGGTTGCCGACGGGGAGGCAGGCCTGCGGCAAGCAGAGCTTCAATCGCCGGCACTGATACTTGTGGATTTGCGCATGCCAGGCCTGAGCGGCATGGAAGTCTGCAAACATCTGCGGGCAAACAAGATGAATGTGCCCATCATCGTGCTAAGCGCCGTAGGCGACGAAGTGGACAAGGTGCTGCTGCTGGAGATCGGGGCCGACGACTACGTGGTGAAGCCGTTCGGAGCGCGCGAACTACTGGCCCGGATCCGCGCTGTGCTGCGCCGCGCCCTGCCCGCCGCCTCCCAGTGCGTTCGATTTTCCGACGTCGAAGTGGACTTAGACCAACGGATTGTGCGGCGGCAAGGCGGGGAGGTCCGGTTCACGCGGGGTGAGTTCAACCTGCTGGCGTATTTTCTTCAAAACCCCAACCGCCCGCTCACACGGGATCAGATCCTGAATGCGGTCTGGGGATACCACAGCTTTCCGAACACCAGGACCGTGGACGCCCACGTGGTGCACTTGCGGCAGAAGCTGGAGCCCGAGCCCGAGACGCCACGCTACTTTGTCACCATCCACGGAGTAGGCTACCGGTTTATCCCATGACGGCCGGGAGCCAGGCTGGACGGCGCTATGTTCTCGCCGTGGAGGACTCCGCATCTGGGGTGGATGCCTTGGAGGCTGCCTTGGCGGGCATCCAGAACATCCTGTTCCGTATCGTGGGCAGCGCGGAGGAAGCGCTGGCGGAACTCGAGCAGAATCCGGTGGCGGCGCTGATCACGGACATCAACTTGCCGAGGCTGAGTGGCCTGGATCTGATTGAGCGCCTGCGACACGGAGACGGGCGCCGGTTTCCGATTCTCGTTGTCAGTGGAGATCCGGATCCGGCGCTGCCCGGACGCGCGCAAGGCGCGGGCGCCGATGCCTTTTTCCTAAAACCGTACTCCCCTGCTGCAGTACGCAGGAAACTCGAGGAACTCCTTCATGACTCGTAAGTGTCTCCTCCTGGCCCTCTGGGCTTATCCGTTGGCGCTACCGGCGCAAACTAATGAGGCGCTCCAGGCCATCCTCGACCGGCTGGAAGCAATCGAACGGCAGAATCGTGAGCTGACCGCCGAGCTGCGGGCGTTGCGCGCCCAACTTGCCACTGCGCGGCAACCTGCCGCCGCAGGCCAAACGGCGGCTGCTCCAACGGTGGTGGAGCGGCTGGAAGTGCAGGAGCGCAGAGTGGAAGAGCTCGAACAATCGAAAGTACAATCCGACTACCGCTACCCCGTGCAACTGACTGGCATGGCCTTGTTCAACAGCTATTGGAATGGGCGCGGGAGCGGCGGGAATTCGCACCCTACGACTTTGCCCCTGGAGCCGGGGACTGCTACTGCAGGCGGGACTTTCCGTCAAAGTGTGCTGGGACTGAAGTTCCAGGGCCCGGCCATTGCAGGAGGCGGCCGGGTAAAGGGCTCGCTGATGATGGACTTCTTCGCAGGCACGGGCACATCTTTGAACCAGTTGATGCGGGTTCGCATCGCATCGGTGGACTTCGACTGGCAGCGCACTACCCTCTCGTTTGCTCAGGACAAACCGATCATCGCGCCACGCGAGCCAACGTCCTTGGCGCAAGTAGGCGTTTCCGCGCTGACGCAGTCCGGGAACTTATGGCTGTGGCAACCGCAGATCCGGGTCGAGCACCGTTACCGGTTCAGCGATGTGGCTGGCCTGCGTGCCCAGGGCGGACTCTACTTCACGAGTGAAACCGTAGCCGGGCTGCCGCCTGAACTGACCGGCACGCTGCAGCGTACCCGGCCCGGCTACCAGGGCCGGTTGGAGTTCTGGCAGGAACTGGCAGGTGGGCGGAGGTTCGAGATTGCGCCCAGCGCGCACTGGAGCCGCTCTCACGTGGCAGGAGGATCTGCGCCTTCGCGCATCTATTCCGTGGATTGGTTCGTGCAGCCGCTGCGCCAGGTGGACCTCCTGGGCCAGGTCTTTACCGGCGAGAACGTGGGCGTCGTGGGTGGCGGCCGGCCCAGCATCTCGTTCTTCCCGGATGGGCGCATTCAGCCGATTCGCGCCAACGGAGGCTGGACACAGTTCACCTGGAGGCTGCACCGCGTCCTCTCCTTCAATGCCTTCGCGGGCCAGCAGAGTAATCAGCCGAACGACTTGTTGGCCGGCGCCATCCGCCGGAACCGGTCGTACGGCGCCAATCTCATGTACCGGATCGGCGGCAACGTGGTTGCCAGCCTCGAGGCTTCGCAGATCCGCACTACCTATCAGGGGTCGGGCACCCGGATTGCCCCACGCTATGACCTGGCCATTGCTTATCTTTTCTAGCCTATTGGTGCTGGGCGGCGCCGCTGCGCCTGCGGCTACCGTGTCGGGACGCGTGGAACTGGTGGATTCCCGCGAGTCCCGGGTGGCCAAGAAGCGCGACTTCTCGGGCGTCGTGGTATGGCTGGAGCCCGAGCCGGCAAGCCCAATTCCACAGCCGGCCAAAGCAGCTCGGATGATCCAGCGGGACAAGACCTTCATCCCGCATGTGCTGGCCGTGACCACGGGCGCCACCGTCGAGTTCCCCAATTACGACCCGATCTTCCATAACGCGTTCTCGAACTACGAAGGCCAGGTGTTCGACCTGGGATTGTACCCGCCCGGGACGACACGTAGCGTCCGATTCGCCCGTCCGGGCGTGGTTCGCATTTTCTGCAACATCCATGAGCAGATGAGTGCGGTGATTGTGGTGGTGGACACGCCCTGGTACGCCACAACTGCTCAGGACGGTTCGTTCTCCATCCACGGAGTGCCCGCGGGGGAGTATCAGTTGCGTGTGTTTCATGAACGCGCGGCCGCCGCGGTGCTCCAACGGCTGTCCCGTTCCATCGAGGTGACGAATCAGCCCCTCGGGCTGCCCATCATAACGATTTCCGAAAGCGGCTACCTGGCAATCCCACACAAGAACAAGTACGGCAAGGACTATGTCCCCGCACCGCAAGATGGCGTGCTCTACCCGGCGGTGCGGAAATGAATTTCGCACGGCTCAGCCGTCTGTCGCTGCTATGGAAAATCCTGCTGTCCACTTCCATCGCACTGACAGTGCTGTTCGCCATGACCGGCTGGGCTGTCCAGGAGCAGTTTGTCCGCAGCGCGACCCAGTCGATTGAGGAAGAGGTGCGGGCGAGTTTTGCGTCATACCGCTCGCTGTGGGAGGCCCGTGCGGGCCGGTTGGCAGCGGTCAGCATGGTGCTGAGCCGGATGTCCGATGTCAGGGCCGCATTCGGAACCGGTGACCGTGCCACCATCGAGGACACGGCCGGCGAAGTATGGAGCAAATTCGCCGAAGAGGATGCGGTGTTTCTGGTCACGGACCCGAGAGGACTTGTTTTGGCTTCGCTCGGTGGATATCCACAACAGTTGTTAACTTTCGTGCCCACCGCGGCGAGGCGCTTTCCCGCGCAAGCCTCCGGTTTCCTTTGGGAAGCCGGACGGCTCTATCAAATGGTCGTCACGCCCGTGTACGTTCAGTCCACGGACGGGCCGGCGCTGCTCAACGTGCTGGTTGCCGGCTTTGTCGTAAACTCAGGCGTCGCCCGCCGTCTTCGGGAGGCGGCCGGCGGAAGCGAGTTCGTCTTCATTGTTCAAGGCAGGGTGGTTGCGTCTTCTCTGGAGGAAGGCTTACCAGAGCCATTCCATCCGTTGCGCCCGGTGGGCGGCGAACTCCCGCGCGTGCGAGTGAGAGAAGCCGATTACGCCCTGTTTACGACGCCGCTGCTGGATATTGAAGGGCAACCGCTCGGGGAACTGCGCATCCTGCGCTCGTTCCAGTCGGCGGAACGCCGCCTGCGTATGCTGCGATTGAATGTACTGGGCATCTGGCTGGCGTCGATGCTGGGCGGGCTGGCCTTAACTTACGCGCTGGCGGGCCGTATTCTGCGGCCAGTGGCCGCGTTGGACAAGGCTGCCGCCGAAATCGCGCAAGGCAACTACAACGTCCGGCTCGATCCTGGCGCCCAGGATGAATTGGGCCGCCTGGCGCGCACTTTCAACAGCATGTGCGATTCGCTGCAGAGCACCCGCCAGGAATTGATCCGCCAGGAACGCCTGGGCACAATCAACCGGCTTTCCACCTCCATCGTGCATGACCTGCGCAACCCGCTGGCCGCCATCTTTGCGGGCTCAGAGATCCTGGCAGAAGGCGGGTTACCGGAACCACAGGTGCAGCGCCTGGCGGCCAACATTTACAGGGCTTCCAGCAGAATTCAGCAGATGCTGCGGGAACTTTCGCGGGGGTGGCAAGGCGGTTCCCAGCCAGTGAGCGAAGTCCGGCTGCGCGAGCTGGTCGAGAATGCAGCCGCAGCAGTAGCGCACGAAGCCGCGCTGCACCGCGTGACGATCGAGGTAAACCTCCCGGAGGATCTCTCGCTCTCCGCCGAACCCGAGCGGTTGGGGCGCGTTTTCGAAAACCTTTTGCTTAATGCCGTGGAAGCGATGCCGGACGGAGGACACGTAACGGTTTCGCTGCTCGAGGATGCGAACAACGTGGTGGTGGCGGTGGAGGATACGGGTCCCGGCATCCCGCCCGATCTGGCCCCGCAGTTGTTCCAGCCCTTCACCTCGCGTAAGCGGAATGGGATGGGGCTGGGCCTGGCGCTTTCGCGCCAGACTGTGATTGACCATGGCGGAGATCTGGCGCTGGATGCGGATTCCGCCCGTGGTGCACGCTTTCTCTTGCGGTTGCCGCGCGGTTGACGGACTTTTTACGACTCTTTTACAGAGCACGAACGACAACCCAGGCGAAGGATGTCTACAATCCGGCTATGCTTTGGGGTCGCTCTATCGTGGCAGGCGCGGCAATTCTCGCTCTGGTTGGTTTGGGCAGCCGAATTCTGAGCACGCCGTCGAATCCGGGTGTGAATCCGGCCGCCACACTGGAGGCGCGGATGGAAGTTCCGCTTGTCGTACAAGCCGCTTTGCGCCGCGCCTGCTACGATTGCCATTCGCACCAAACCGTGTGGCCCTGGTACAGCCGAGTGCCTCCCATGTCCTGGCTCATCAAGGACGATGTCCGCAAGGCGCGCGCCCGCCTGAACTTCTCCGATTGGGTAGTGGAGGGGAGGCAGGCGCGGCAGTCGGCCGTACTTCTGCTGGCCGGCTGCGCCGCCCTGAAGGAAGGCGCGATGCCGCCGCGGCGCTACCGCATGCTGCATCCTGCTTCCTCGGTGAGTCCGCGGGAAGTGGAAGCCTTCTGTGGTTGGGCCGGGCGGGCGGCCGCGGAATTGCAGCAGCGCGCCCGCATGCCCGCTCCGCCGTTGCCAACTAACTAGGACCAACTTCTTTTCACCGTCCAGACGCGACATAATCGTCGCAGCATGAACCGCCGTGACTTTCTGGCTTCCGTTGCAGTCTCCCAAGCGCCCGCGCCGGTCCGCCGGCCCCGCATCGCCACAGGCTCGTTCAATTTCCACACCTTCGGCGCCAATCAGAACCCTGAACCGGCGATTGGCATCATAGGCGGGCTGGGCTTCGAGGGCGTTGAACTGATCCTGCTGACGCGCGAAGACATCTCTGGTTACTGGACGGCATCCACGACTGGGCGAATCCGCAAACAACTTGAGAAGTACAAGCTCGGGGTATCGCAGTTCATCCTGTTTCAGCCTGTGGTGGAAGGGCTCACCTCGCTGGACCGGAATGTGCGGGATCAAAACCTGGATTTCTTTGAGGCCGGATGCAAGATTGGCAAGCAGTTGGGCGCACCCATCGTGAATATCGTCGCGCCCTGGCCGCGTGAGGTTTCCGCTAGAAACAGGCCCTATCTGCCGCGTTACTACGACATCCCCTCACCGGCGCCGGGCGAGAAATTTACACTGGATGTCGCACTGCCTTTCGACTGGGACGCCCTTTGGGAAAACTACGTGGGAGCGACGCGCGAGTGCCTGGCCCGCGCCAAAGCGCACGGCATGAAGTTGTCCATTGAGCACCACACTCATACGATGATTCCCGGCGTGGATGCTTTCCTGCGGTTGTGGGACGCGATCCGCGATACGGCGCTGGGTTACAACCTGGACACTGGCTGGACCCTTTCTCATCGCGACTATCCGCCAGTGGCGATCTACAAAGTCCGCCGCCATCTGATGAACCTCCACGTCCGTGACATCGACGGGATGATGCGCCAGTTCCCTCACATCGGTGAAGGCGTGATGGACTTACAGGCAGTTTGCGCCGCACTGAAACAAATAGGCTTCACCGGCTACGTGACACTGGAGCAGGACAAGCACCCGGGGGACATGAAGGCGACTGCGGCCCGCTATCTCGCGCTCATGAAGGAGTACCTGTCTTGAAACGATCTTTTCTCATTCTGCTTTGCACCCTGGCGACAGCACAGGATGGCTGGGTGGCCTTGTTTGACGGGCGGACGCTCAACGGGTGGACCGCGAACGAGTCGCCAGAATCCTGGAAGGTGGTTGACGGGGCGATCCTCGCGGACGGGCCGCGCTCGCACCTCTTCTATTCCGGACCCGTAAGCGGTGCTTCGTTCAAGAACTTCGAATTTCAGGCGGAAGTTCTGGCCCGGCCGGCCGCCAACTCCGGCATCTACTTTCATACTGCGATGCAACCGAAGGGCTGGCTGGACAAGGGCTACGAAGTCCAGGTCTGCAACACTTGCGGTGGCGAGGGCGGCTACATCGAGCGCAAGAAAACAGGTTCTCTCTATGGGCCGCGAAACGTCTACAAGGCACTTGCGAAGGACAACGAGTGGTTTACTCTTGCCTTGCGCGTAGAGGGACGGCACATCGAAGTCCGGCTGAACGGCCAGTTGATTGTGGACTACGTGGAGCCAAACCCGCCCATTCAGGACGGCGAAATGAAAGGCCGCGTGCTGGACCGTGGCACCTTCGCGCTCCAATGTCACGACCCTGGCTCCAAAGCGATGTTCCGCAATATTCGCGTGCGTCCGCTGCCGGATGCGGCGGGGTCCTGGTTTGAGTCACGTGCGGCCGACGACCGTGAACGGCAGATCATCGACCTGGGCCGCAAGAATATCCCGATGGCTGATCTGCACGTGCATTTGAAGGGCCGCCTGACCTTGGAGGAGGCGCTCACACTCTCGCGGCGCACGGGCATCATGTATGGCATCGCTGTGAACTGTGGCTTGGGCTTCGCCGTTCATTCCGACGAAGGCGTGCGCGCTTTCTTCGATTCCATTCGCGGCGCGCCTGTATTCACCGCGCTACAGGGAGAGGGCCGGGAGTGGCACACCTTGGTTTCTCCGGAGACACGCGCGCGGTTCGATTACGTGTTCACCGACGCAATGACGTGGACGAATGACAACGGCAAGCGTATGCGGCTCTGGATCAAGAACGAAGTGGAGGTGGGCGACCCGCAACGATTCATGGACATGCTGGTGGACCGCACGGTTGGGATTCTAAAGAATGAGCCGATTCACGTGTGGGTGAATCCTACATTCCTGCCCGACGAAATCGCTCCCGATTACGACAAGCTGTGGACGCCGGAGCGCATGGACCGGGTCATCTCGGCCGCTAAAGAGAAGGGGATCGCGATCGAGATCAACAACCGGTACCGGATTCCGAGCCTGGCGTTTATTCAGCGGGCCAAACAAGCCGGAGTCCGCTTTACTTGCGGCACGAACAATTCCGGTCCTGAGTTAGGGCGCATGGAGTATTGCCTGGACACGATCCAGGCGGCCCAACTCACCTGGCGCGACTTTTGGGTGCCGGAGCCAAAGCGTTAGCGGCCCAGACGGCGGTCGGCCCCGAGAGTGCCGAACAGCTCATCCAGGTATCGTGGTGACGACACTCGCGCCAATTGCGCGTGGGCAGCGGCGAGAAGCTGAGCCGCGTCCACGGCGCCATCGCGCCCTTCCTGCGAGGAGTATTGCTCCAACGACTGAACATGGCGTTGCCACAGTGCCGAGTCCCGCTCCTGCTTCGCCCGCAGACGGTCTTGATACCAATCGGATTCTACGAGCGCTTGACGGGTGAACAAGGCACGGATCCCAGCATCGTCCACCGTCTTGCCCTCAAAGTGGCCGAAAGCCATGATGTGCAGCAAAGCCCGAAGTTGTGGACACGCGGCGTCGACGCTGCCATCCTCGAAATACTCTTGCGCCACACGGCTCTGCGCCTCAACAATGGCGTTCACGCCTTCCACGAACAGCTCCAAGTCTTGTGTTTCGGGCCGCAAGAACTCCTCGGTAAAGATAATGTTCGGTGTCTCGAACATCCGTCCGAGGAAGTGGCCGGCGAACTGAGCGGTAATCCGGTACCCCAACCGGGAGGCTTGCACGCGCTTTCGGCCGTGATCGAAGTCCTCCACTTTTTCTAGAAACCCGTGTTCGATCAGGAAGCGCGGGTCGCGTTCTTCCACGGTCATACGGCACCAGATCTCCGGCACCAGCATAGAGATGTCGTGGTCTACACGGTAGTGAGGCCCCACGTAACCAGCGGCGGTCGAGAACCCGGCGTGTCCGGTGAGCAGGAACGAGACCAGAGCGTTGTTGAGGTCCACGATCGGCGGCAATGCATTGAACGGCCGCTTGGTAAGGGCCCCCTCGCTGCCGAAGCCCGTGGTGGAAGGGCTTTTGCCGGTCAGGCTGCAGATGTAGTCCATGAACAACTCCGGCAGTTCCTGGTAGTGAATGGGGTTGTAAACGGCCAGCATCGGCAATTGCACGGCGGGTTCTGGCGGGTTGCCCCGCCGGCCGGAGAGCACGGCGTTCACGGGAAAATGCAGCGGCTCGGACAGCGGAATGCCGCGATAGAGCCGTGCCGCCGTCTCCGCCAGGCAGGTAGCCCTTGGATCGGCCAGGTCGGGGCGGGTCTGCAAGTAGCGTGGGTTCTTCGAAGGTTTTCCCTCCACGATTCGCGGGTGGGCGGACGAAACCACCCACTCAGGCTCCGTCTGCTCAGCGAACTCCCTCAACAGCCGCTTCATGGGTTCGGTATAGGCATCAAACTCCACCACACGGTCGGCCAGCGCCCGCGCTTGCTCGCGGTTGAGCGGCTCCCAATTGGACAGAAATACTCCTTCCTGCGCGATGTCGGCTTCCGCCTGTTCGTCCATGCCGCGGTGGATGGCGTCGTCGGGACGCTGAAACAGCTTCGACTCGCAGTTCTTCACCAGCTTCACGCTTTGGCCGGCATACCGCGGGTCCAATCCATTCAGGGTCTGGGCCGGAACGGTCACGGACGCGGTAATATCGTCCTCTACCTGTACCTTGGCGGCTGGGTAGAAATCCGGCCGTAGCTTAAACACCCGCCACGAAGCATCCCGGTCAAATCCGATGCGCAGATAGTTGCCTACCAACTTTTGGTTCTCGTACTTCAGCTCGTGGCCGAGAAATCCGTTGATGCGGTCGACGGTAAAGTGTTCACGCCAGTTGTCGCCCCATTCAGGCTGGTAGTAGCGCTTCACAACACACACGTATTGGCGGATGGTCTGCGGCAGCTTGCGGAGCCACTCGTTGTAGTCCTCGCGGTAGTCAGGCGACGGCGTCAGCAGCTTAATTACGGAGCCCAGCGAGCGCTCCGGGCTTAGGATGGGCCGCCGCGCACGCTCCCCGGGCTGCGGGTCCTTGTAGATGGAGGCCGTATCCATCTTCAGAATCTCCGCCACCGCCTCTGTGTCGCGTGGATAGTCCTTAACGAAGATCGGTCCTTGCACGATAGCGCCCGCGATGGACTTGGAAATCTCGCTCTTACCGCCGCCGGAGACGGTGCATGGCTTGTGGCAAAGTACTCCATCCGGCCTCGTGCCGATCAGCCGCCAGCGATTGCTGCCTGCCTGCTTTTCGAGGCGTACACGGTACCCGGCTGGCAACACGTATTCGTTGGAGTCCCGCAGCGGCAACTGTTTCCAGGCCCCACCCTGCTCCCACCGCACGTAACCGCCTTTCACGCTGAACTCGGCGCCGTAGGGCACATAGTAGACCCCGGGATGCCGGCGGTCCACGGCGTAGCCTTCGGGCCGCAGTTCTACGGAATCGCCAAGCAGGCGCATGGATTCGTTGAATTCCGCCTCTTTTAACCGGACCGTTTTCCCGGCCACGAACTCAAGTCCCAGGACATAGCTGGCAAAAGCGATGGCGCCCCCCGCATGTTCTTCCTCGGCGCCACCAAAGAGATTCGCCGCGAAGCTGATCTGAGTCTTTACCTCCTTCTTGCAATAACCAAAGTAGTTGTCGGCGATGAGCGTGACCATGACACCGCGCTCGTCACGGGCGCAGATCTTGAATGCGTTTCCGCCGTTGTACAGCTCGTCGTCCCGCAGCCAGCACATCCCATCGCGCCGCTGGCGCGGCGTCGCCTCGTCGTAATGCGGCAGGGAGAGATCTTTCTTGCGAAGTCCAGCGATGTGCGGGGCCAGGATGACGCAGCCGGTTTGTCCAGTCCAATGCAACGGGTCCAGCGCGGCGTCATTCTCGGGCAGGTACGGATCGCCGCCGTTGCCGAAAATCGATTCGACAAAATCCAGGTTGCTCACCAGGCTGCCCGGCGCAAAGAACCGGATTTCCATGGTCTTCTCCGGGTCCGATCCCGTCGCCGGGCAGACCAGCGGACGCAAGAGCAGAGAGACCATGACCCGGGCGGGGTCCGGCTGCTTTGAGGTAAAAGGCAGGGTCAACGCCTCCTCAGGCGGTTGCAGTGCCGCCGCCAGGAGTGCGGCAAATGTGCGGCGCGGCACGGCGAGCTTGTCCGCGGGCACGGGCAGTCCGTCTTCGACGATGTGAAAGATACCCTGCGTCGT
Source organism: uncultured Solibacteraceae bacterium (assembly GCA_964460395.1). Taxonomy (GTDB): domain Bacteria; phylum Acidobacteriota; class Terriglobia; order Bryobacterales; family Bryobacteraceae; genus CAYWQS01. Next base: position 44,321 of record CAYWQS010000009.1, read on the forward strand.
ACGGCGATCGCTCTTCGGATTGTGCAGGACACCCTGGGCTGTGCGGTAGGACTGCAGATATGGTGACGTGAAGGTGTCGCCGTCCGCGGGCAGGGAGACCAGACGCGCCATTCCCGGCAGATCAAGAGTAAACGTCTTCTCTGGCAAACGCGGAACCCCCTTGGGGCAAACGCTGCCCAAATAGTCATCAAGGAATGCCTGAATCCGGTTATCCACCGGGCTGAGAACGTGGCCCAACAACAGGGCTTTCTGCCGGGCATGCCGCAGCATCGGCTGAAACATCTCGAGGAAATACGGCTCCGCTGTAGCATGCGAAGGCGGCTGGCCCAGCGCAGCCAGCCGCAGATTCACATAACGAAGAAGGTCGTGTTTCCGGTCAGAGAGAAGGGAATTAGGGAGGAGTCCGGGCATGATGAGGAACTACTTCCATGGTACCGGCCGCTCATGTCAGCCTGGTTGCAGCCGCCGTGGGCTAAACCGGCTTCCGGCCGCAGGCGCAGGCCTCTACGGCTGCGGCGATCCGCTTGGCCCGGGTTTCAGGGCGTTTGGCAGCCGCAATCCAATTCAAAGTGTTCCGCCGCACGGCCGCCGTCAGTTTGTCGAAGAACTCGCGAACGCCCGGCACCGCAGCCATTGCCCGGGCGAAATCCTCGCCCATCTCCGCATCCTCTACCCCATCCAAGGCATTCCATGAACCATCCTCTTTTGCCCGCTCCACCATCGCGAGGCCGGCCGGTTGCATCAGACCCGCAGTCAGAAGCCGCTCGATCCTGGCCTTGTTGGGCTTGGACCACACACTTCTCGGCTTCCGCGGAGTGAAGTACTGGCGATAGCTGGTCTCATTCAGAGGTTGGATCTTGCTGTCGATCCAACCAAAGCAGAGCGCCTCCTCGACGGCCTCGTCGTAGCGGATGCTGGGCAGGCCGCTGCCGGTTTTCTTGTATTCCAGCCAAACGGCAGTCCTGGCTGCATGGTGCTTCGCCAGCCAGCGGCGCCAGGCTGCGCGGTTCTTCATCGCCACCGTCTCCACCGGTTCATTCCCCTTCTGCCGGGCCATTCCGACAGCATAGAATAGCGGCGGCAGCCGCCATGCAACTCACGCGCCGTCAATTCCAAACGATTCTTCCCGCCTCGCTTGCCAACTTTCAGCAAAGCAGTGTGCCTTGGCATCAACGCATCCGCCGCGTGGGCCAGGTGAATTTCTCCGAACGGGACGTGGCGGAGGCCGACGTTGAACAATGGGCGGACTATTGGGCGACCGCCCGCGTCGAAGCCGTGCAGATCAATGTCACCGGCATGATCGCCTTCTATCCCTCAAAAGTCCCGTTCCACAAGCACAGCCGGTACCTGAACGGCCGTGACTTCTTCGGGGAGTGCGCCCGCGCCGCAAAGGCGCGCGGCTTGCGAGTGATTGGCCGCTTCAGCCCGGATCTGCAGTGGGAAGACGCGCTCGCGGCCAAACCCGAATGGTTCGTGCGCGACCGTGAGGGCCAGCCGGTCCCGCCTTTCTCCCGGACTCCCCGTCTTTACCAGACATGCATGTTCTCGACCTATTACACAGAGTTCACCCCTGCGGTGATGCGCGAGGTGAATGCGCTTTATCCCATTGATGCGCTCTACGCCAACGGCTGGCCGAATTGGAACATGCCGGAGTGCTACTGCAACGTCTGCCGCAAGCTGCCGCCGCCAGGTTCCCAGGACTACTTCGAGCAATTCATGCAACGCGCCATCGAGTTGTGGAAGCTCTATGACGGTATTGCGAAGGAGAAGTCACGCGAGAACCTGTTTTTCGGCAACCTCGGGGGCGGCATCCGCTCGGGACTCAATCTGAAACGCCTGGCTGAGGTCTGCGACTGGTTCAACGCCGATAACCAGGGGCGAGGCAGTCCCGCCCCCGCATGGCTTTGCTCCCAGCAAGGCCGCGTCGCCTGGTCTGTAATGAAAGGCAAGACCACCACTAACGTGACTGGCGCCTGGTCCACCGGCAGTCCAATGTGGCGGAATGCCGCAAAATCGCCCGCGGAGGCAGAACTGTGGATGGCGCAAACCGCCGCCAGCGGCATGGCTATTTGGTACCACTGGCTGGGAGCACAAACGGGACTCGGCGAGGATCGGCGGTGGCAGGCCAAGGGCCATGAGTTTCTTCCTTGGCACGCTCAGCACCACTCGCATTTTCTGAACCGGCGCCCTATCGCCGACATCGGTGTCTTGCTCCCCCAGCGAACGCTGACCTTCCATAAGTCCCCTGCCGACACGGATCCGGGCGACCACATACAAGGCTTCTATTCCGCGTTACTCAATGCCCGCCACACGTTCGCGTTTGTCCATGAAGACGACCTGACACCGGAGACGCTGGCGCCGTTTCCCGTTGTGATTCTGCCCAACGCCGCCTGGCTGAGTGCGCGGCAATGCAACCAGTTGGAGGCCTACGTTGCCGCAGGCGGATCGCTGCTGGCCGATTTTGAAACCAGCCTGTTTGATGAAATTGGCCGCGCCCGGCAGGACTTTGGACTGGCCGGATTGTTTGGCATTGGGAAGGCCGGCGAGCCTGCTGGAGCCCGCGGTTTCCAGAACTCCTTCTACGCGCGGATTGAACGGCCGCACCCGGTGCTGGAAGGGTTCCTCAATACGAACTGGGTGGCCGGTTGCGAGTGGCGCGTACCGCTCCGCCCGGTCGAGCAACCTGTGCTGACAGTAGTGCCGCCATATCCGGCCTACCCTACCGAAGTAACCTACACCGAAACCATGCGTACCCATGAGCCTGCGCTCGCCCTGCGTGAACATGGCCGCGGGCGCACCGCCTACTTCTGCGGCGACCTGGGCCGCACCATCTGGCGCAGCGGCCATCCGGATGCGATCCGGCTATTCAGCAATACGCTCGCGTGGCTGCTCGGCCGCCGGCGCACTGTCGAAGTCCGAGGGAATGGACTGCTCGAGCTTCACGCCTGGGAGACCGAGCCCGGCTTTGCTCTGCACCTGCTGAACTATCAGCATCCTAATCTGCACCGCGGCGTTTACCTGGAACCACCTTCGCTCGGGCCTCAACAGGTGGACTTCACGCTGCCCGCAAACCGGCGGATCCGCCAGGTTCGTCTGTGCCGGACGGCCCGTGACTTGCGCTTTACACAGCAGGGCCGTACCGTCCGCTTTCAGGTTCCGGATCTGGCCACCTACGAAATGGTCACCCTCATCTGAGCCCCGCCTTCACAGGTCCGCCCATCCGTGGCATCATGCCAGAAATATGAGGCTCCTGTTGCTGCTTCTCCTTCTCGTGTGGTCTCTCGCTGCCCAGCCGCGCTTTTCTGTCACCACAAGAGCGGCCACGCCCCTTGACGGCCGCTTGCTGGTGCTCCTCTCCACAAGTGAAGGCGCGGAGCCCCGATTCCAGATCACCGACGGACCCGACACGCAGATCGTGGCCGGCGTTGACGTCGAAAACTGGAAGCCCGGCGCCGCCTGGACAGTGGACGCCAAGGCGTTCGCCTGGCCGGTCCGCACCCTCGCCAATCTGAAACCGGGCGAGTACTTTGTGCAAGCGCTGTTGCACAAGTACGAAACGTTCCGCCTGGAAGACGGTCGTGTGCTGAAACTTCCGATGGACCGCGGTGAAGGGCAACAATGGAACCGCGCCCCCGGCAACCTCTACTCCAAACCGGTCAGGCTTCGCATCGCGGCCAATTCCAACGTCTCCCTGGTGCTCGACCAGGAAATTCCGCCGCTCCCTGAGCCCAAGGACACCAAATATATCCGCCACATCAGGATCCAAAGCGAGCGCCTGACCAAATTCTGGGGACGGCCCATGCACCTCGGCGCACACATCCTGGTGCCGGAAGGATTCGACGAGCATCCGGAAGCGCGCTACCCTCTCATGGTGTTCCATGGCCACTTTCCTGCGGATTTCGACGGTTTCCGCACCGAGCCGCCCGACCCGGACCTGAAACCCGACTACTCCAAGCGCTTCAAGATCGAAGGCTACAACCGCATCGTCCAGCAGGAGGCCTACGATTTCTACCGCCGTTGGATCGCAAAGGATTTTCCCCGCTTCCTGATTATCGAGATCCAGCACGCCAACCCCTACTACGACGACTCCTACGCTGTGAACAGCGCTAATCTCGGCCCCTATGGCGACGCCATCATGTATGAACTCATTCCCGAGATCGAGCGCCGGTTCCGCGGCATTGGCCAGGGCTGGGCCCGGTTCACTTATGGCGGATCCACCGGCGGATGGGAGGCGCTCGCCGTACAAATGTTCTACCCGGACGAGTTCAACGGTACTTTTGCCGCTTGCCCGGACCCGATCGATTTCCGGGCCTACACTACCGTGAACATTTACGAAGACCGCAACGCTTACTTCACTGAGGGCCCACACCACCGCGTGCCAAAACCCGGCAAGCGCGATTACCTCGGCCACGTTTCCGCGACCGTACAGGACCTGAACTATTACGAACTTGCGCTGGGAACCCGGACGCGCAGCGGCCAGCAGTTCGACATCTGGGAGGCCGTGTATTCGCCTGTGGGCCCCGACGGATACCCCGCCCGGCTGTTCGACAAACTGACGGGGGCCATCGACACCAAGGTCGCCGCCTACTGGAAGGAAAACTATGATCTGCGCCACATCCTGCAGCGCGACTGGTCCAAATTGGGTCCGAAGCTGAAGGGCAAGCTCCATATCTATTGCGGCGACATGGACAACTATTACCTCAACAACGCCGTCTACCTGATGGAGGATTTCCTGAAGACCACGGATTACGAAGGTGAAGTGAAGTACGGCGACCGCGCCGAGCATTGCTGGAACGGTGATCCTGAAAACCCAAACTACCTGTCACGGCTCCGCTACAACACCATGTACCTGCCCAAAATTCTGGATCGCATCGCCCGTTCCGCCCCGCCCGGCGCCGACTTGACAAGCTGGCGCTATTAGGACCGGACTATCTGATATGGTATTGAACAGGAGGTGAAATGCGTAAGACTCTGACAATCCTCACCGCCCTCGTTATCATTTGCGCGGGCTTTACTCTTCCCTTGATTGCCGGTGACGCCGCGGCGGGCAAGGATCTCTACATGAAGAAATGCAAGGTGTGCCACGCGGAGGACGGCGCCGGCACTCCAGCCATGCAAAAGAAACACGGCGAGAAGCTGTTGCCCTTGGGTGGCGCTAAGGTCCAGGCCATGAAGGACGCGGAAATCGCCAAGGAATTCAAGGCGGCCGCGAACCATAAGGCGCTCCTGAAGACCACTACCGACGCCGACATCGACAATGTAATCGCCCACATTCGCACACTGAAGAAGTAGTCCGCAGTTCATCCCCGGCCTGCGTGCGCCCAGTGCTATAGTCACCCTCATATGCACTGGGCCTCGCAGGCTTTTCTATTGCTATCGGCTGTCGCGGCCGCTCTCGCTGCCGGCCGTTCCGCGCCCGCCACCGGTTACCGCGGCTGGCCGGCGTTTGGCGGCGGCAAAGACAACATCCACTACTCGAACATCACTGCCCTGACGCCCGCCAACGTGAACCGCCTGAAGGTGGCCTGGACCTTCGACACGGGCGATGCCTTCTCTGGCGGAGAGATGCAGTGCAATCCGATTCTGGTCAACGGTGTGTTGTACGTTACCTCACCCAAGCTGCGGTTGCTCGCTCTCGAACCCGCCACCGGCCAGGAACGCTGGAGTTTTGATCCGTTCGCCGGGCAGACCGTGAAGTGGAGTTACGGCTACCGCAACCGGGGCGTCACGCATTGGACGGACGGCAAGCAGGCGCGCATCTTCTTCGCCGCCGGAAGTTGGCTGTACTCCATCGACACGAGCACGGGAAAGCCCGACCCCGGCTTTGGCCAAAACGGGCGGGTGGACCTTCGGCATGGGCTTGGGCGCGAGGAACAGGAACTCACTGTGAACGCCACGACGCCGGGGGTCGTTTACAAGGATCTCTACATTACAGGTTCTCTCGTGGGCGAGGCCCTGCCCGCAGCGCCGGGCGACATCCGCGCCTACGATGTGCGCACCGGCAAGATCCGCTGGCAGTTCCATACGATCCCCAAGCCGGGCCAATTCGGCGCGGATACCTGGCCGCCGAACGCGCGCGACTATCTTGGCGGGGCCAACAACTGGGCCGGCATGGCGCTGGATGAGAAGCGCGGCATTGTCTACGTGCCTACCGGTTCTGCCGCCTTTGACTTCTACGGAGCCAACCGCCATGGCGACAACCTGTTTGCCAACACCCTGCTCGCCTTGAAGGCGGACACTGGTGAGCGCATCTGGCATTTCCAGGCCATCAAGCACGATGTTTGGGACCGCGACTTCCCCTCCGCCCCGGCGCTGGTCACAGTCCGCCGCGGGGGCAAGCTGGTGGATGCCGTCGCGCAGATCTCCAAAACCGGACATATTTGGGTCTTCGACCGCGATACCGGCCGATCCCTGTTCCCCCTCCGTAAGGTTGCCGCACCCCCTTCGCCGGTCGATGGCGAGCTCCTGGCCACCGAACAGGTACTGCCTGAGGCGCCGCCGCCCGTGGCCCGCCAGCAGATGACTGAAGACATCATCACCCGCCGGACGCCTGAAGCCCACCGGGTGGTCTTGGACCGTTTCCGCACACTTCGGAGCGGCCCCCTGTTCACTCCGCCCAGCCTGGAAGGTACGGTGATCTTTCCCGGTTTCGACGGCGGCGCGGAGTGGGGCGGCGCCGCGTTCGATCCGGAAACGGGGCTTCTCTACGTCAACAGTAATGAAATGGCGTGGGTGCTGCGCCTTGTCCCGCGCAAGATGACGCGCGGCACCGTCAACGGCGCCCGCCTCTACCAGGCCAATTGCGCGGGCTGCCACCGCGATGATATGGCTGGCAGCCCACCCAACTTCCCCTCCCTGCTGAATCTGGAGTCACGCTACGATGACAAACGGCTCATCGAAATCAGCCGCACGGGCGTGGGCCGCATGCCTGGCTTCAAACACATTGGAGATGATGCGCTGGCCGCCATCGCGCGATTCATCCTGCGCCGCGAGGAAAGCCAGGTACAGGCCGTGGCGGAAGACCCCCGCATTGCTCAGAAATATGTCATTGACGGTTACAACAAGTTCCTCGACCCCGATGGCTACCCCGCGGTGACGCCACCATGGGGCACTCTGAATGCCGTCAACCTCGATTCCGGCAAGATCGAGTGGAAGATCCCCTTCGGCGAACACCCCGAACTGGCCGAAAAGGGCCTGAAGGACACGGGCTCAGAGAACTACGGCGGCGGCATTGTCACCCGTGGCGGCCTCTTCCTGATTGCCGCCACCAACAAGGACCGCAAGTTCCGCGCGTTCGACAAGCGAACCGGCAAGCTCCTGTGGGAGACGCTGCTGCCGTTTAGCGGCAACGCGACCCCGGCTATGTTTGAACTGAACGGCAAGCCCTATATCGTCGTCAGTTGTGGCGGCGGCAAGTCCGGCGCCCCGAATGGCGGTGTTTACGTGGCCTTTACACTGGGGGAGTAAGGCTACCATGAGATCCGGGAGGTGCTTCCATGAGTCCCAGGCTTACGGCGGCAATGCTGGCCGCCATGCTGCCTTTGATGGCAGCGGACTCGAAGGCCATTGTGCTGCTGGGACCGCCCGGCAGCGGCCAGACCACTCAGGCCAAGGCTCTGCAAAAGCGGCTGAGATTGCCGGTGGTTTCCGTCGACGACCTGATCGCCGCCGAGGCGGGCACGAAGTCTGAAGAAGGCCGGCTGCTTCGCGCCGCGCTCGAATCCGGCGCCATTCAGCGATTGGATACGGTAAATGACTTGGTCCGCCAGCGGCTGTCCCAAAGCGATGTGCGCGGCGGTTTCATCCTCGACGGTTACCCGCGCACCTGGAAACAGGCGGAGGCCTTCGAGAAAATGGTTGCGGAGTTCAGCCTGCCCGCTCCGCGCATCGTCATCCTCGAGGTGTCCGACGAGGAAGCCAAGCGCCGGATGAAAAAACGCGGCGGGCAACAGGACGAGCCCGCCAAGATGGACGAACGGCTGGCGGCCTTCCACAAGGAAATCGATGCGGTCACCGCCCATTTCGCCGGACGCATGGTGGCCGTCAACGGAGAGCAACCGCCCGCGAAAGTGACCTCCGACATTCTCAACGCGCTTGAGGCTCGCAAGTGACCACCCTTTCCCGCCGCGCCTGGCTGGCCGCACTCAGCACCGGTTGCTTGCGCCTCGCCAAAGGCGCAGAGGTGCCCGTACGCGCCATTACTCGCGGTCCCCGCTTCCATTGGTTCGGCTACTACGATAAGTGGCAGTTCGACCCCTCCGGCCGTTACGTCCTCGGCATGGAGGTGGATTTCGAGCACCGTTCACCTCAGCCAGGCGACATCATCCGGCTGGGGATGGTGGATCTGCTGGATAACGACCGCTGGACCGAGTTCGGCCAAACGCGTGCCTGGAATTGGCAGCAAGGCGCCATGCTCCAGTGGGTACCCGGCTCCCAGGACGAGGTGATCTGGAACGACCGGCGCGATGGCCAGTTCGTCAGCGTGCTGCACAACGTCCGTACGGGCCGCGAGCGCATTCTGCCCGCGCCCGTCTACACGCTCAGCCCCGATGGGCGTGAAGCCGTCTACCCCGATTTCCGCCGCCTCAACGATTGCCGCCCCGGTTACGGCTACGCGGGGCTGCCCGACCCGTTCGCCGCCCAGCCGGCTCCTGAACAGGCGGGAATCTGGCGCATGGATTTGCGGACCGGCAAGACTGAGTTGCTGATTTCCTTCGCTGCCGCGGCCGCCATTCCCTACCCCGGAGGGTATTCCAATGGGGCCAAGCACTGGTTCAACCATCTGCTCTACAACACCAACGGATCGCGCTTGATCTTCCTCCACCGCTGGCGCGGCGATAAGGAAGGCCAGGGCTTTTCCACCCGCATGTTCACAGCCTCCCGCGAAGGCAAGGACCTGTACATCCTTGATCCGCACGGCCGCACTTCACATTTCATCTGGCGCGACCCTGAGCACGTCCTCGCCTGGGCGTGGCATCCTTCACTGGGCAAGGACCGCTTCTACCTCTTCCGCGACCGGACTGATCGGGTGGAACCCGTGGGTGCCGAAGTGATGACCGTCAACGGCCACTGCACCTACCTGCCCGGCGGCAAGTGCATCCTCAACGACACATACCCGGACCGCGGCCGCAGGCAGAACGTCTTCCTCTACGAAATAGCAACTGGCAAGCGCGTGCCGCTTGCCAGTTTCGACACCCCCGCGGAATATACGGGCGAATGGCGCTGCGACACCCACCCGCGCTACAGCCGGGACGGCCGCTGGGTGTGCGTCGATTCCGCCCACCAGGGCGGCCGCCAGATGTACCTGCTCGATCTGCGAAGCATCATTTCCGGCCGGGCAAACTGACACCCAGCACCTGCCCGGCGCGCAATAGGCGCGGGCGCAGGTCGCGATAAGGCACGTCCTGCACATCCAATCCTTGCTCGATTGCCAGCACGGCTGCGTGGGCGGCCGACTGCCCCAGCGCGAAGAACGTCCATTCCAACCGGATCGCCCCGTAAGCCACGTGCGATGACGAAACACACGTGGGCGTCAACAAATTCACCGCCTCGCGCGCCCGCGGCGTCATCGCGCGGTAACTGATGCCAAACGGACCCCAATCCTCCCCACCGAATACGAACCCCTCGTTGTATGCTGCGCCTTCTCGAACGATACGCCGCACATGATGCGTATCAGGCGGCCAGAAGGCAACGGCTACCGGGTCGGCCACCGGTGTGGCGTTCACACGCCACGTGTGACGCTCGGTGATCACGTAATCCGACACCATCCGCCTCGCATCCCGCACATACAACTGGCGCGGCCAGCCGCCGTTATCGGTGAACTCGTCCCGGCATAAACCCCATCCCCGCCATTGCGCGCGCGTCGCCTCCGGCACCTCTGAGTCGTTAGCCAGGAACCAGAACAAGCCCGCCGTGAATCGCCGGTGCTCCTCGTAGATCCGCCGCCGGTCCTCCCAACTCCCGCCCGGATAACCGTGATTCATGCCGTACAGGTTGGCGGAGAGATCGTGCCAGCTCCCCAAGTCGGTTTTTCCGTTGGGCAAGTTGGCCTGCGGGGCGAATAGCTTGCCGCCGGCACGCAAATACCGCAGGTAAATTTCATATTCCTCGCGCCGGAATCCGGCGGGCTGTCCCAAGGGGATCCGGTTCGCAGGGTTCTTGGTGAGACAGGCGCGAAAGCAGTAGGCCTGGATGCGGTGGTCGCCATCCCCGGGCGTACCCAAGGACTCGTCCTGAATAGTGGCGATCAGCCCGCTCGATGGATCGCCGGGCACGCGGTAGGGGTCCACCCTGACGGCAAACTGCCGGTAGGTGTTCTCTCCGCGGATTCCATTCTTCGTCTCTCCATAGCGCGCGTTGGGCTCGCGCCCAATAATGGTTTCCACGCCCGCGGCGGCCAGCAAGTCGCCTTCGATCGTGGCATCCAGGAACATTCGGCCGCGGTATTCGCCCCCGTCTTCCGTTTCAAGCGCGATCAGCCGTGGACCCTGCTTTCGGACTGTCCGGAGCTTGGCTCCAAAACGCACCGGCACCCCGTCTTCAGCCAGCCATTCCTGAATGACTCTCTCGGCCACACTGGACTCAAACTTGTACACCGGGCCGGACTGCCCATATGCCTTCCCAATTCGTTCGTAGAACTCGCGCGCCAGTCCGCCCACCGCGTAATCGTTGCGGAAATCGTGATTGTTGATGTCCGAACTGCCCAAGCCTTCCACGCTCATGCCGCCCGCGTGGCGCCCGGGCTCGAGTAAAACCACTTTCTGGCCGAGCCTCGCTGCTTCGATGGCCGCGGACACCCCCGCCGCGCTGGCCCCGTAAACGACGATGCCCGCTTCGTACACCTGCGCACACAACGGGAGTGCTAACGCGGCCAGCCAGATTCGCACCGCCTCAGCCTATCTCAACTGATCTCGCCCAGCCACTTCTGCCGCCGCGCCTTCTGTTCCGGCGCCGCCTCAGGATTCTCTTCCAAGGTCCATGTTCGCGGTGCCTCGAGCACTACCGGCAATTCCACCGTTTTCAACTGATCGCGGCGTGCAAGCAACAGCTTCACACTGCTTGCGTCTTTGTAGAAATCCAGCCGGGACGGCCACTGTTCGGGCCTCACCCGGTATTCGTTAACAGCCAGGATCTCGTCGTTCACGTTGACACCCGCCTGCCAGGCCGCTGAACCTCGCCGCACGGTGGCCACCACCAGCCGGCCACCCTCGGTCCGTGTCGCCAGCCCCGTGTCCATTGGTGGTTTCTCCCCGGTCTTCACTGGGTCCGCTTTCCACCGCAGCCCCAGCCATTCCAGCGCTTCTGCGTAGTCCAGTTCCACCGGCTGTTCCAGCGCCCGCTCGAAGAACTGCTTCAGATCCGCACCCGCCACCTCGGACGCCAGTTGGCGGAACTCTTGCGGCGTAAACCCTTTCTCTGCCGAAAACCGCTCCATCCCCAACCGCATGACGTCGTCCAGGCTCCGCGCACCGTTGGTCAGTTTCCGGAGCTTCATATCCAGCAAGAAGCCCACCACGGCGCCGCGCGGATAGTAGCTCAGGTTGGTATTCAACAAATTCTCGTGTGGGCGGTAGAGCTTGATCCAGGAATCGAAGGACGCCTCTTCCAACGGCTGCACCAGCCTGGCCGGCGACAGCTGCACCGCTCGGATCTCGCGGGAAAGAGCCCGCAAATAGGCGTCCGGCTTGATCAGCCCTACCCGGGCCAACATCAACTCGTCGTAGTACGACGTGATGCCTTCCGCCACCCAAAGGCTTCTCGTGTAGTTTTCCCGTTCGTAGTCGAATGGCCCCAACTCTACCGGACGGAACCGCTTCACATTCCACAGGTGGAAATACTCGTGGCTCACCAGCCCCAGCCACCCAGGGCGGCTCGGCCGCCGCGGCGCCCCAGGCGCGTCGGAAGGTTCCTGGTGATTCGCCCACGCCCATCGGCTTGCACCCAGCCATGTCGAGTTTTTGTGCTCCAGCCCCCCGCCCGACTCCTGAATGATGTTGAAGAACACGTAGAAATCGTAGGGAAGTCCGCGGAACATCTTGGCATACCCTTCCACGATCTGCTTGACCGCTTGGGCCGACGCGGGTCCATCCCACATCGGGGGTTCGCCTTCGTTTACCAGGTAGTGCCTCTTACCCATCACTTCAAACTCGTGGATAGGCGCGTTCCCCGCGTAAATGGGGCAATCCAGCAGTTCGTCGAAGTCCGCCGCAACGTAGGTGTGTGGCTGGCCCTGCTTCCGCTTCATCCCGCTGATGCTCTTCTTCCACACCGCCGGCAACCGGAGTTCCACTTCGTACGGCCGCTTCTCTCCGCCAACCAGCGTGACGAAGTTCGGCGCGCCATTCAGCATGGCAAAGCTCGCGTCCACAAAGTTGCCCTGCACCGTCATTTCGTTGGCGTACACCCGGTAACGCAAGCCGATGCGCGGCGCACCACCCGCCTGGATCTTCCAGCGGTTCTTGCTGGTCTTCTCCCAGCGCAGCGCTTGGCCGCCAGCCTCAGCGGAAAAGCCCTCCACATGCCGGGCGTACTCCCGCACCAGATAGGAACCTGGAGTCCACACCGCCATAAAGACTTCCACTTCCGGCGTGCCCGCGGGCAATGATGCCTCCACCTCGAGGTAGTGTGTGTGTGGCTCTGGAAACTGCACTACATAACGGACTGGCTCCTGCGCCACGGCGGCTGCGGCGGCAAGAAGAAAGACGGATAGCAGTAATTTGAGCAGCATAAGAGTAGGTGGGGATCGACCGGGATCGGAAATTACAATGGTAGTGAATTGCCCGCAGCATTGGAAATTCACGTCATCGGCGGCGGCCTCGCCGGAACCGAAGCGGCTTGGCGTTTGGCCCGGCAGGGGCAGCATTGCACGCTCTATGAGATGCGGCCCGCCAAGTCCACCAAAGCCCACAAGACCGGCGCGCTGGCAGAGCTTGTGTGCAGCAACTCGCTCAAGAGCGACGCGCCCGATACCGCTCCCTGGCTCCTCAAGCAGGAACTGCGCCGGCTGGGCTCACTCGCCATGGAGGTGGCACAGGAAGCGCGCGTGCCCGGCGGCCATGCGCTGACGGTGGACCGTGCGGTGTTCGCGTCGGAAATCACGCGCCGCATCGAAGCCGAGCCACTCATCCATTTGCGCCGTGAGGAGGTCCGTTCGCTTCCCGGGCGGGGCTTGGTAATCGTGGCCACCGGGCCGCTCACCTCTGGCGCTCTTTGCTCCGAGATTGATCGCCTGACGGGCTCGGAGGGACTTTACTTCTACGATTCCATCAGCCCCATCGTCGACGCCTCCACGATCGACCGCGCCAAGGTTTTTGCCGCTTCCCGCTACGGCAAGTCCCTGGACGAGAGCGAAGATTATCTCAACTGCCCCATGACGAAGCTGGAATACGAAGCCTTCGTCGCGGCCCTGTGTGCCGCTGAAAGCGCCGACGCGCACATCGAGGACGACCAGGCGATCCATGAGGGCCGAGTGCCGTTCTTCGAAGCCTGCCTCCCGATCGAGGAGATCGCCCGCCGGGGCATTGACACGCTCCGCTTCGGACCGCTCAAACCCGTGGGACTCGAAGACCCGCGTACCGGCCGCCGTCCTTACGCCGTCGTCCAACTCCGGCAGGAGGACCAGCGTGCCGGTAGCTACAACCTCGTCGGATTCCAAAACCACATGAAGTTCCCCGAGCAAAAACGCGTGCTCCGCATGATTCCGGGTCTTGAACAAGCCGAGTTTCTGCGCTTTGGTCAGATGCATCGCAATACCTACATCAATGGTCCTCGGCTATTGAATGAAGCGCTGCAACTGAAGAGCGAGCCGCGTGTCTTTTTCGCCGGCCAGATTTCCGGCGTGGAGGGTTATGTGGAATCCATTGCCACCGGCCTGCTGGCCGGGATGTATGCCGCCTCCGTGGCGCAAGGCGAAGAACCCAGGCTCGTGCCCCGGGCTACTGCGCTCGGCTCACTGGTGAATTACGTCACGCATGCCGATCCGCGCCGCTATCAGCCCGCAAACATCGCTTTCGATCTGCTGCCCCCCTTGGAAGGTGAGGAAGCCATCCGATTGCGGCGTGATCGGAAGGCCCGCCACGCCGCCATTTGCCGCCGTGCCGAACAAAGCCTTGATGAATACTTGGCTGCCTATGCCACCGCCACCTGATCACGAACTTCGGCGCTGGCTGCGGCACTGGTTGGATAGCCTGCGGCGCGACAACGTTTCCTCCCACACTTTGCGGAATTACGAAAGCGACCTTGAGCAGTTTCTTTGTTACCTGGAGCAGGCCATTGAACTCCCCGCACCTCAGGAAGTAGACAGCTTGCTGTTGCGCGAGTGGTTGGCCGGGCTCGCCGCCCAAAATCTCGCCCGCTCCAGTATCCGCCGTAAACTGGCCGCCCTGCGCAGTTACTTCGACCACCTCCAGCGCGAGGGCGTTGTCACCGTCAACCATGCCAAGTTGCTGGCTACGCCTAAGTTACCGAAACAGCTCCCGCCTGTTCCCACTGAATCTCAAACCAACGAGTGGATCGACCAGGTGGCCGCCGGCAAGTTGGAACGCCCTTCCCCGGCGCGGGATCTGGCGCTGCTTGAAACTCTCTACGGCTGCGGCCTCCGCATCAGCGAGCTTACCGGGCTGAACCTTGACGACATTGACTGGTCTGAAGGCTGGATGCGCGTTCGCGGCAAGCGCAAGAAAGAGCGCCAGGTTCCCATTCCGGCCAAGGCCATGTCCTCCTTGCAGGCGTACCTGGAAGCCCGCCACCCCGTGGAGGGTGAAACGGCATTCTTCCTCAATCACCGGGGCCGCAGGCTGACGGAACGCGGCGCCCGCGGGATCGTCAAGCTTTACGCCATCGCCGTGGCTGGCGATTCCAGCCTGCACCCGCATACTCTGCGCCACGCCTACGCCACTCACTTGCTGAGTGCGGGCGCCGACCTCCGCGCAATCCAGGAACTCCTGGGTCACGCCAGCCTCTCCACCACGCAAAAGTACACACAGTTGTCGCTCCTCGATTTGATGAAGGTGTACGACAAAGCCCACCCTCGCGCGCGATGAGATCGAAAGAACGGAATTGCATTCACAGGGGCAATGTTATAATCGCCCTACGTCTGGATCTGCCAGGAGGTGGTATGAAGCAGCTTCGTGTTCTCTTGCCTTTAGGGGCATTGGTGGCAGGCTTCTTGCTTTCGACAGGAGTTTCCTTTGCAACGAAGGAAATGTCGAAAAAAGAGAAAAAGCCTTGCACCACCTGCCACACCAAGGGCAAGGAACTGAACAACGTCGGCGAATACTACAAGGAAAAGAAGTCGTTGGAAGGGGCGCCGGCGCCCCAAAAGAAGTAGAACCCGCCTGACGCTGGGCCGGCTGAACGAAACCGGCCCAATTCCCCGCGAAAAAAGAATCGTTCGCTCCACTATCCATTGTGCTGGTGGAGTGGCTTTCTCAACTTCGCTTGACCGTGGATCCGCACTTGGCATCCATTGCGGTCTTGTGGTTAATCCCCCTCTCTGTCTACATTCTCATCAGCGGCTTGGACGATCTCGTTCTGGACTTGTTCCGCTTCCGCCGCCGTAGACCGGTCAGGCCCGAGCGCCCGCCACAACCCCGAAAGATCGCTGTCTTCATCCCGATGTGGCAGGAAGCAGACGTGGCGCGGCCCATGCTCGAACACAATCTAGCCGCATTGCACTACCCCGATTTCCTTGTATTTGTTGGCGTTTACCCCAACGACCCGGCAACGGCAAAGGCCGTGCACGATTACGCGCACGAGGACGCCAGGGTGCAGATTTGCCGGGTGAACCATGATGGGCCAACTTCCAAGGCCGACTGTCTGAACGCCATCTGGGACGGCATGAAGCGGTGGGAAGTGGAGCACGCTCAACGATTTGACCTTGTGGTGCTGCACGATGCCGAAGACCTGATTCACCCTCAATCCCTGACCTTGTACGACGCTTGGGCCGGCGCCGCTGGGATGATCCAGATCCCTGTCCTCCCTCTACCTACACCGGTCCGCGAGTTCACCCACGGTGTCTACTGCGACGATTTCGCCGAAAGCCAGGCCGAAGACCTTCTCACTCGCTGCCGCTTGGGCGGTTTCCTGCCGGGCTGTGGCGTCGGCACCGCGTTCCGGCGGGATGATTTGGCCGGATTGGCGCCTTCGCCGGATGCCCCCCCATTCGACCAGCAACTCCTTACTGAAGACTACGATACAGGCTTCCGCCTATACCTAAAGGGAGTTCCTCAGATCGTCGCGCCTCTGGCAGTGGAGCACGGGCAGTTGGTGGCGACGCGCGAATATTTCCCGCGCCGCTTCTCCAGCGCAGTTCGGCAGCGATCCCGGTGGGTGGCGGGCAACTCTTTGCAGGCCTGGAGCCGGCATGGCTGGGCCGCCGCTGCTCGCGCGAGTTGGCGGCAAAAATGGTTGCACCGCTGGTTTCTCTGGCGTGACCGGAAAGGGCTCTGGGGAAACCCCGTCAGCATGTTCTGCAACTTGCTCTTAATCTATGGCGTGGTCACTGCGGCGTGGGCTGCCGCGACGGGCAACCCCTGGCTGTTGCGTGAGGCCATCGGCCAGCACCGCTGGTTGCCGCCGGTCCTTTGGATCAACGCCGGGCTGTTCGCCTCGCGCCTGGGATTCCGTATGCGCGCTTCCGCCCTGGTCTACGGTTGGCGCTTCGCGCTCTGGGTGCCTGCCCGCATGCTCTGGGGCAACCTTTTGAACTGCCTGGCTACGTTGCGCGCCTTGCGGTTATGGTTTGCCCATCAATGGTTTGGCTCCCCTTTGCCTTGGGGTAAAACTGCGCATCGTTATCCAGAGTTGGCCCAGTTGTCGGGGTTCAAGCGCCCCTTGGAGGAAGTCCTGGCCGAGGAAGGCTACTTGACGCCTGCGGAATGCTCGTGGGCGGTCAGCCGGCAGGCGCCAGAGGAGACGTTGGGCGATACCCTGCTGCGCTTTCGCCTCATCACGGAAGAACAACTTTACGAATGCCTGAGTATTCAACTTGGCCTGCCGCAGGCCCGGTTGGGGCCTACGTTCGAACCCGGCCGGATCGCTTGTTCGATTCCGGAAAGCGTGCAGCGACGCTGGAAGGCCATTCCCTACAAGGTAGAAACCGGCCACCTTCACATCGCCGTGGCACAGCCTCCAACTCGCGAAATGGAGGAAGCACTGCTTCGATGGACCCGCCTTCCACCGAGGTACCACCTGATTCCGCCACGGCAGTTCGCCTCCCTGTTGGCGGCCACCACCGGTGAGTCGGGCTACAATCCGGAAAATGAAGCTTCTTCCCGCTCTGGGCCTCATCGCCGCCGTTCCGCTGCTGCTGGCGCAGACTGAGCCGCAGTCAGGCATTCGCCCTGCCCGCCTGATTCTGCGCGGTGCCACGGTGATCGAAGGCAATGGGACGCCTGCCCGCGGGCCGCTTGATGTTGTGGTAGCGGACGGTCGTATAGAATCCCTCCAGCCTTCGCGCAACCTGCCGGTGGAGCCAGGGACCGCCGTCATCGACGCCCGGGGTAAGTACGTCCTTCCCGGCTTCGTCAACCTCCACGGCCATACGCAGGATGAACGTGCCGGTCAGCCCATGCCGGTAGACTATTGCCTCAAGCTGTGGCTAGCAGCCGGCATCACCACCGTGCGCGATGTCGGCAGCAATTTTTCCAAGGCGAAGGTCTGGCGCGAGGAAAGCGAAAAGGGGACGCGGGCGGCGCCGCGTCTATTGCTATATCGCACCCTGATGGCTAACACGCCCCAGGTGGCGGTATCCCGGGTCCGCCAGTACAAAACCGAAGGCGCCGATGGCATCAAATTCTTCGGCATCTACCGCGACGTGATGCGCGAAATGCTGGCTGAGGCCAAGGCGCAGGGCCTTCGCACTGCTCACCACACAGGGGTTGAGGAAACCAACGCGCTGGATGACGCTGCCTTTGGCACCACCAGCATTGAGCACTGGTATGGTGTGCCTGATGCCGCGCTGCCCGAGGGCGTGCAGGGATTTCCGCCTAACTACAATTACAACAACGAGTTGGACCGGTTTCGCTATGCCGGACGTCTCTGGCGGGAGGCTGATCCTCAGCGGCTCGAAAGAGTTTTGGGACGCCTCGTGGAGGCAGGGGTGGCCTGGGATCCCACGTTTTCCATCTATGAAGCTGCCCGCGATAGAGACAAAGCCGAAAACCAACCGTATTTCAACGACTTCCTCCATCCCGTCCTGGCCGCTTTCTTCGCGCCCAACTTGGACAACCACGGCTCGTTCTTCACCGAATGGACGACGGCGGACGAGATCTTCTGGAAAGAGAACTTCCAGATCTGGATGCGGGCGGTGCGGACCTTCGCTTCGCTTGGCGGCGTGGTCGGTACTGGCGAAGATGCCGGCTACATTTACCGGATCTACGGTTTCGGCTACATCCGCGAACTTGAGCTTCACCAGGAGGCCGGCTTTCCTCCGCTCAAAGTGCTGCAGCACGCCACGCACAACGGAGCACGCATCCTGGGCCTGGAGCACGAGATCGGGCGTGTCCGCTCCGGCTGGAAAGCAGACCTCCTTGTTGTGAACAGCAATCCGCTCGCCGATTTCAAGATTCTCTACCCCCACAGCAGCCGGATCGAGTGGACCATCAAGGGCGGAATCCCTTACCGCGTGGCGGACTTGGTGCGCGACATAAAACAGATGGTGGCGCAGGCAAAAGCCGAAAGAGGCGGCCGGAAGCCATGACCCGGTTCCAGTTCGAAGCCCGGACCCGGATCGTCCGTGGCCCCGGCCGGCTGAATGAATTGGGTTCGTTTTTGCGCTTGCTGGGCGCCCGGCGCATCTTGTTGGTTTCTGATTCAGGCGTAGCCAGCGCAGCCGCAACCGCCTCCCGCGAAATCGCCAGTGCCTGCCAAAATTGGCTCCACTTCCAGGAGGTGAAGGAAAACCCTGACTCCTCCCTGGCCGAACGGGTCCGCCAGTTTGCGGCGCCCCTCTCCCCGGATTTGATCATTGGCCTGGGTGGCGGCAGCACGCTTGATCTGGCAAAAGCGGCTGGCTTTCTGCTGAGGAACGGCGGCGAGATGAAGGATTACCAGGGCTACGGTCTGGCCAAGGAACTGCTCCCCGCTCTCATCGCCATCCCCACTACTACCGGCACCGGCAGCGAGGCCCAAAGCTATTGCGTCATCAGCGATGCCGCCACGCGGCGCAAAATGGCCTGCGGTGACCCCTCCGCAGCCTGCCGGTTGGCGCTCCTCGATCCGGAACTGGCCCTGACCCAGCCACACGGCGTCCGCGCCGCCTCCGGATTCGATGCGCTGGCCCATGCCGTCGAAACCTGGGTAACCACCAAATCAAACGAATTCTCCAGCCTGTGCAGCCGTGAGGCTTGGCGCCTCCTGGCGGGCAATTACGAACGCTGCCTTGCTCATCCCGAGGACCTGCTGGCCGTCTCCAGCATGCAATGGGGCGCCTTCCTCGCCGGCTGGGCCATCGAGCATTCGATGCTGGGCGCCGCCCACGC
This sequence comes from uncultured Solibacteraceae bacterium, assembly GCA_964460395.1. Taxonomy (GTDB): domain Bacteria; phylum Acidobacteriota; class Terriglobia; order Bryobacterales; family Bryobacteraceae; genus CAYWQS01. The sequence continues at coordinate 63,802 of CAYWQS010000009.1, forward strand.
CTGCGCGAACCCGCTCACCCGGCGTTACGGCACAGTCCACGCTCACGCCCTGGCCGTCATGCTCCCCCACGTCATCCGGTTCAACGCCGGCCTCTGCGCGGAACGGTATGCCGAATTGCAGCCGGATCTCGACCGCCACATGGAGGAGTTCACCCGCATGGCGGGCCTGCCCCGCACGTTGCGCGATCTCGGAGCGATCCCCGAGCATCTGGAAGAACTGGCAGCCGACGCCGCCACGCAGTGGACCGGCCGCCATAACCCGCGCCCCTTTGACGAAGGGGCTGCTCTGGAGTTGTACCGTTGCGCCTATTGACCGCATTCTGCCTGTCCACGGCGCTGCTGGCGGCGCAGGACTGGCCCCAGTTCCGCCGTGACCCGCTCCTTACCGGACTAAGCCCTGGCGCCTTGCCTGCCAAACTTCGTGTGCTCTGGACTTGGGAAGGTGGAGAAGTCATCGAGTCCTCCCCCACCATTGCGGATGGCACCGTATATGCCGGTACTGGCTCGGGCCACCTGGTGGCCTTGGATCTCGCCACGGGCAAGGAAAAGTGGCGTTATGCCACCGGCGAAGCCATCGGCGAATCCGCGCCAGCGGTGTCCGGCGGCATGGTCTACGTTGGCGATCTTGCCGGGGTCGTCCACGCTGTCCGTGCCGGTAACGGCGAGAAAGCCTGGATCTATAAAACCGGCGGAGAGGTGAAGGCCTCCCCCGTGGTCACCGGGGGTCGTGTGGTAATCGGGTCCTACGACGGTGTCCTGTACGCCCTGGACGCCGCCACCGGCAAACTGGGCTGGGCCGTCAAAACAGACGGGCAAGTGCACGCCACCGCGGCCATCGAGAACGGTGTAGCGTGGATTTCCGGCTGTGACGGCCATCTTCGCGGAGTTCGTGTCGCCGATGGCAAGCAGGTGGCTGCGATTAAGTTTGGCTCCTACACCGCTGCGTCCGCCCTGTTGGTGGGCAATCGCGCTTACCTGGCCACGTACGACAACCAGGTGCTGGCTCTCAACCGAGATACGCGAAAGCCCGCCTGGACTTACGAGCACCCCGAACGCAAGTTCCCGTATATCAGCACTCCGGCTCTCTGGGAGGGAACTCTCTACGTGGGAGGCCGCGACAAAATGCTTCACGCCATTGATGCCGCGACGGGCAAGCCAAAGTGGACGTTCCTCACCCGGGCCCGGATCGAGGGTTCCCCTGCGCTGGCGGGCGGGCGCGTTTATATCGGCAGTGGCGATGGCGCGTTCTATGTCATCGACGCCCGCACCGGCCAGCGCGTTCAGCAGATCGAGGCGGGCGCTCCGATCTCGGCTTCGCCCGCCCTCTCCTCCTCCTCGCAAAGAGTTGTCATAGGCACCCAGGACGGCCGGCTGCTGTGCCTGGGCGGCTAAAGCTCTAATCGGCTTCCGGAACGGCGAGCGAAGCCCGGATCAGCACACGCACCAGTTGCGCCTGCGAGCGCACATCCGTCTTCGCGTAGAGCCTCTTCAGATACGTGCGGATTGTATGGATGGTCACCCCCAGAATTTCTGCCGCCTGCCGGGGAGTTTTCCCGTTTACCAGTTCCATGGCGAGCCGCAATTCCGCAGGCGTGAATCGAAAAGCACCCGCAAGCACGCCGCGCTGCAATTCCTGACGCCGCCCCGGTTCAAAAAGTGTGATGAGCCGGTAACTGGGATGGGCCGCGCCGTTCATCATCGGGGTGATCCAAACCAGAAACTCGGCTCCTTCAGGACGCAGTGGCAAGCGAAGAACGCCCTCCGCCTCCGCCCCGCCGGGCAACTCGAGCAAATGGGCTCGGATCGTCTCGCCATTCTCCGAGTCCATCAGCCGGCGCCCTGCCGGATTCATCGAGAGCAGTTGGCCGTCAGGTCCAAGTAAGAAGGCTGCCGCGAGTTCCACACTTGGAAATGCGCTCAAACGGAGCTGGAACTGACATCGGATCCCCAGAATTTGTTAAGTTAGCACCTCAAAGAGATGAAGCGCCAGCTTCTCTTCGCTCTTTATTTGCTGAGGAAGTTGCGGATCCGTTCCACGGCTCGCATCAAGTTCTCCATGGAGTTGGCGTAGCTGAAGCGCAGATACCCCTCGCCAAAGGCGCCGAAGGCGGTCCCGCTCAGGCAGGCGACGCCCGCGTCGTTGAGCAAGCGGTCGGCCAGGGGTTTCGATTGCCAGCCCGTGGCGGAGATGTTGGGGAAGGCGTAAAAGGCGCCTTCCGGCATCGGGCAGCGCAATCCGGGAATCTCATTGAGCGCAGCGACAAAAGCGTCGCGGCGCCGGCGAAACTCGGCCACCATCTGATGGACGGGCTCCTGCGGTCCGCGGAGTGCGGCAATGCCTGCACGCTGGGTGAAACTGGCGGTGCAGGAGTTCGAGTTCACCATCAGCTTGTTGATGGGGTCCACCAGCCCGGTTGGAAAGACGCCGTAGCCCATGCGCCACCCTGTCATGGCAAAGGTTTTCGAGAAACCGTCCAGAATGATGGTCTTATCCAGCATGCCAGGGAGTGAGGCGATGGAAAGAGGGACCGCCCCGTAGCTGATGCGTGAGTAGATTTCATCAGAGAGAACGAACAAGTTCCGGTTCTGCACCAGGCTGGCGATGGCGCGAATGTCCTCTTCGGGCATCAGACCGCCGGTGGGATTGGCGGGCGAATTGAGGATCACCAGGCGCGTCCGATCAGTCAGTTTGGCCCGGAACAAATCGAGATCAAAACTGAAACCACGTTCTTCCAAGAGAGGGATGGGCACCGGCGTGGCGCCCGAAAACCGGATCATCGACTCGTAGATTGGGAACGACGGGTTGGGGTAGATGACCTCGTCACCCTGCTGGCAGAGCGCCAGGATGGAAAAGAAAATGATGGGTTTGCCGCCGGGAACCACGCAAACGCGTTCCGGACCCACCGTGATCGACCGGGTGCGGGAGATCTCCTCGGCAATCGCCTCCCGGAGTTCAGGTTGGCCCTGGGTAGGCCCGTAATGGGTCCACCCCTCGTCCAGGGCTTGCTTGGCTGCCTCGACAATATGGCGCGGTGTATCGAAGTCGGGTTCGCCGATCTCCAGGTGAATAACGTCACGGCCTTGGGCCTCGAGGGCCCGGGCCCGGACGAGCACCTCAAAGGCAGTTTCGGTGCCGATCCGCGACATGGCGTCCGCTAGTTGCATGGAATCCCTTTCCTTGGAAGCGGATAGCGCCAAATGAACCGGGCCGGGGAAAATGGCGAGCAGGCCCGGCGGCGCTCTCCTACAATCAAAGCATACTGCCGATCAACGGCTTGGCACGGAGGTTTGCACGCGCAGGCGCTGCCCCACGTCATGAATTTGTGAGTGGGAACGATGCGCACCCAGGCAGCCGTGGCGGTTAGGCCGATGAACACTGACCCCGATCCGCGCATCTTGCCGGTGGGCGCCGCCGAATGGCAGGCCCGGCAGGAGGAGTTCGTCCAGGCCCACCTGCGGCGCGTTTTTCTGATCATCTACCGGATTGTCGGCAACGTCGCTGACGCGCAGGACCTGACCCAGGAGACTTTCATCAAAGCCCTGCAACGGCAGGAGCAATTGCGGGATCTGGAAAAGGCCGCGCACTGGTTATCGAGAATCGCCTCTAACACGGCGATTGATTTCCTCCGGCGGCACCGGCGTATGCCGATGACCGAGCTGGATGAAATCGGCGAGCCGCTTTCGACGCCAGCGGAGAGCAGCCCGGAGGCGCGTGTTTTGCGCTCTGAGCGGCAAGAAATACTGGAAGAAGGCTTGAGCCGGCTTACGGTGCGGGAGCGGACCGCCCTTGTGTTACGGGACATTGAGGGATTGCCGGCCGAAGAGGTGGCCAGGCGGATGGAGTGCGGGATGGCCACGGTGCGGTCGCATATCGCGAACGCACGGGTAAAGTTCAAGAAATTCCTGGAAAGGAGGGCGCAATGAAACGGCAGGCACATCCGGAAGACGCGGTGTTGGCGTTGTACTGCGCCGGCGACCTTTCCTGGTTTCAGATGCAGGCGGCGCGATTCCACTTGCGTGGTTGTGCGCACTGCAGGGAGCGACTGACGGAGTTTCGCCGGACTCTGGACGAACTGCAATCGGCCTCCGGGCACCTGCCCGAAGACCTGAACTGGGATGCTCTGTCGCGCGAGATGACGGCCAACATCCACTTGGGCCTCGACGCGGGGCAGATCGTCCGTCCTTTTGAACCCGCTGGGCATCGCGCACATGCTCCGGCCTGGCGCTGGCCCGCGACGGCGATGGCAACAGCTCTTGCCCTGGTTTTCGTGTCGGTGTGGGTACTGCGGCCCTCTCCGCAAGGCGAAACCGGCGGCCAAGTGGCGCTGACACTGCCCGCAAGCACGCTCACCACTCTGCCCGACTTCAGCGGCGGGGCGAAGGCCAGCCGCATGGACGATGAGACCGGACAGGTGATCATCACCCATGTCTACACGGAGTAAAGTCATGGGCTGGAGAACATTGCTTGGCTTCGCTCTGTTGATTTCCACCGCCCTGCCTGCGCAGGAGTTGACGGTGGACCCGGCTCAGGCTTTCCGGGTCAGCCTGCCGGCCGGAGCGCCTTTGGACCTGCAAGGGGCCGACTGGAGCGCTTCGAAGGCCACGGCACGGGGCGGCGCCCTGTTGGTGGATGTGCGCTCAACTCTTCAGTTGAGGAATACCAGCGCGCGGCGGATCCGAGCCGTTTCATTGCTGGTGCTGGCCCAAGAAGCCACCCCTGGCGGTAAGGCGTCGGTCACGGTGCCGAGCCTGGACGTCGCTCCGGGCGATGCGTTCCCGGTACGGATTGACCTACGGCTCTTGCGGCCGTTGGCCCAGGCCGGAGGCACTTTGGTAGAGGTCGGCCTGGACGGGGTGTTGTTCGAGGACTTGAGTTTCTTCGGGCCGAACCGCCTAAACGCCCGGCGAGCCATGCTCGCTTGGGAACTGGAGGCCCGGCAAACCCGCCGGGCGTTGCTGCTGACGCTGGACCGGCAGGGGCCGGACTCCGTGCGCGAGGAATTTCTGGCGGCGTTGGCCTCCCAGGCCGGGCAGGCTCAATTCGCCATGTCGCGGGTTGGACCGGCCACAAATGTGACGCCGTCCCGTAGCCTTTCAGCCGCCTTTTTGCCGATGGCAGGCGCCCCTGTGGAAGTCCTTTCCGGCGCCATGGAGGTCACGGGCACCGAGTTGCGCGCGCCCAGGATTGAATTACGTAACATTGGCTCCAAGCCTGTACGGTTCGTCGAGGTGGCGTGGCTGGTAGAAGATCCTCAGGGCAAGCGGTTCGCTGCCGGAGCACTGCCCGCGGAGGTTGCTCTGGCGCCAGGCGGACGAACGATCATTGCGCGCGAAACCGCCTTCCGCGCCTCCCGCGCCGTAGCAGGTTTGTCCGGGTATGTAAGCAGCGTCGAGTTCGCCGACGGCGAGCTCTGGGTGCCCCCGGCGGCGGTATTGGAAGACGCTCGTCGCAAGGGCTTGGTCCCGCCTTCGGGCGAGTTGCAACGCCTGGCCGAGATGTACCGCCGTAAAGGCCTGGAAGCAGTCCTGGCGGAGTTGCGCCGGCTGCGTTGAACCGCGACACTGACGTAAGTGAGCCAACGCCCTCCGGATCCCGCTGTCTATACCGGCCGAAACGTGGACAGCCTGTCGCTGGCCGAGTTGCGCGCCCTGCACGGCAAGTGGGCCGCGCTGGAGCTTTACAGCCCTGACGTGAATCCCCCTCGGACGGTGGCCGCGGTGGGCGATTCTCCGGCTGATTGCGCGCGCCAACTCCAGGCCCAGGGATTGGATATAGGCAATTACGAGTTCCGGCTGTTGCGCACGCCTGCATGACCGGCATTACGATGCATTCTCATGGCTTGCGCCTCATGCAGCCCAGCCAGTAGACTGAAGTCTGGATCGGGGCGTGGCTCAGCCTGGTTAGAGCGCCTGGTTCGGGACCAGGAGGCCGGTGGTTCAAATCCACTCGCCCCGACCATTCATCCCACGAGTTCTCATAATGATACGCCGATCCGGGTGTCGATCCCGCGATCGGCGGTTTTGCTGGTGTGACCAGATTTGTGCCGACCCTATACCTACCCGGCGCTTGTTGCAATATGCATATAGATGTGAGAATCCAATGACGAATTGCAACATACGCTCGAATCCCGAATCACCGCTCTCGCGCGACGCCTCAGCGTGATTCGCCCGCGCGACGTGGAAGCCGCCGGCATCCCGCGCGAGTATCTGCTGCGCTTGATGCGGCGCGGTTTGCTGGAGCGTTCGGGCCCATTGGCAACATTGCCCCGGCCGAAGCCGAGAACCGTTACTACGCCTCGCTGGACTGTCCAGCCAAGGTCGCGTAACTCCTGTTAACTGGTCTCCGGCAAACCAGGGGCGGTTCAGAGGGAATCGGATCCCCGCCCAGGATCCGAAAATGCTCGCGCAGGCGCTTGCGGATGGTCTCGACGTGCTTCTGCGTCTTGGCCCACTGGCGGGCCTGAACCTCGAGCGCCCGGTGCAGCTCCTTGTCGCGATCCCTGGCCGGCTTGAGAACCGCCTCGGGTACCCGCCGTTCCGGTTTCCGAAGCACACCCTTGTTTTCCGCCATCTCCCGGAGCAAGACCCACGCCTGATCCGGCTTGCCGTTCCGCCTGTCCTCAAATCCGAATTCGGCGTAGTTCAACGTGGAGTATTCGTCGCCACGCTTCACCTGGACCCGCTCTTCGCTTAAGAAGATGATCGAGACGTCCTTGTCCCACGTGAGGCGCGGCGGTTCCGGCTCTGGCTGCGGCGCCTCCGGTGAGGGTGGCATCAGCACCTTCCGGTCCTGCTTCTTCCGGGCGAGCGCCTCCTCCAGTTCCCGCTTGGCGTCGGCTTCCTCAGCCAGCATCTCCGGCGTGATCATGGAACCACCCGTACCCGCGGCCTCCCACCGGCGCTGGCGCAGGGCAAGCTCAGAGAGAAATCCGGCACGCACGATGTCGAACAGCGAATCCCGGTGTTGCTCCGCCGCCGCGGCGACGTCCGCATGTCCGCCGGCGTTCTCGACGGCGTCGTTCAGCACACCATCAAACCAGGCGCCCAAGTCTTCCATGGATGGAAGCACGTGCCCATCCAGGAGCGCCGTCAAGTGAGCCTGCGCGATCTCGGCCAAGTACGCCCGGAGCGCCTCGTCCCGCTTCGCCTTTGCCCGAAGGTGAAACCAGGACGGCGACTGCTTCAGGTACAGCCGCAGCCGGCGCAGGGCCTCCGCTTTAACCAGTTCGATCTGAGTGCTACCCATTGCTCGTCGTTGCGCCGGATTGACCAGCATGTGCCATGTTGGATAGCATAGCGCCTTACATACTGCCACGAGGCGGTGCCATGAGACCCCAAGACATCCCAGCACTGGTGAAAGAGTTACGGCAGCGCCTGCGGCTGACACAGGAGCAGTTCGCCCAGCACATTGGTGTGACGTACAGCACCGTGAACCACTGGGAGAACGGGAAACGCACGCCCTTACCTTTCCTGATCAAGCGGCTTGAAGAGATGAAGGCGGAACTCGACCAGGGTGGTTCGCTTCCCGCTGGAGCGCCGTGATGAGCACCGCTCACCATGCGAAGTACTTCGCCTATGAACTGACACGTGTCGGCGGCTCCGGTGTCGAGCGACTGTCCCGTTCCCTCTTCGATGCCTGTGTGGATCTCAATCCCCACCAGGTCGAAGCTGCTCTGTTCGCCTTCCGGTCTCCCGTGTCAACGGGCGTACTGCTCGCCGACGAAGTTGGTCTGGGCAAGACCATAGAAGCCGGCCTGGTTCTTTGCCAGTACTGGGCGGAACGAAAGCGGCGACTGCTCGTGATCTGTCCGGCATCGATTCGCAAGCAGTGGGCCATTGAGTTGTCTGAGAAGTTCAATCTCCCTGCCATCGTTCTCGATGCCAAGGAGCACCGGGAGGCGCAGGCGAGGGGCATCCCGAACCCTTTCGAATGTGACGCCGTGGTGATCACGTCACTCCATTTCGCCAGTCAGCGTGCCGGGGACATCCGCACTGTCGCCTGGTACGCTGTCGTGATCGACGAAGCCCACAAACTCCGGAACGCCTACCGGCCCTCCAACCGGATGGGGCAGAACATCCGCTGGGCCATCGAGGATCGCCGGAAGGTCCTGTTGACCGCCACTCCGCTGCAGAACTCCCTCGTGGAACTCTATGGCATTGCGACCTTGCTGGACGAACATCTCTTCGGCGACCTTCCCTCCTTCCGGACTCGCTATGTAAACGCCGGGGGTGACCTCGCCGACCTCCGCAACCGGCTGAAGACCTTCTCCATCCGCACCTTGCGCCGCCAAGTGGTGGAGTACATCCAGTACACCGAGCGGCGTCTCATCACCCGTCCGTTCAAACCAACCGATCAGGAACACAGTCTCTATCTGGCCGTTTCGGTGTTCCTGCAGCGTCCCGAAACGTATGCGCTACCGCAACGGCAGCGCCACCTGACGGCGCTCATCGTCCGGAAACTGCTGGCCTCGTCCCCTCTCGCTGTGGCGGCAACCCTGGAAGCCATGCGGGACCGGTTGATCGGCCTCCGGGACAAGGTGGCCGCCGCCGCGGATTTCGTTGACCGCATCATCGCCGACGAAGAGATCGAAGGAGAAATCCTCGACGAACTGCTCGATGGCGACCTCGAAACAGAATCGGAGGAGACTCCACCGACTCAACTCGAACTGAATCCGCCGCCCGAACCCACCCTTGACCGTCAAAGGCTTCAGGCGGAAATCGACGAGTTGACCCTTTATGCGAATTGGGCGCGCAGCATCGGCATCGACAGCAAAAGCCGCGCCCTGATCACCGCGCTCGAAATCGGCTTCGGAAAGATGACGGAGATGGGGGCGGCGCAACGGGCCATCATCTTCACGGAGTCCCGGCGAACGCAGGGCTTCCTCAAGGACTTCCTCGAGGCCAACGGATACGCCGGCCGCGTGATCACGTTCAACGGAACCAACCAGGAACCGGAAACAACCGCCATCTACGAGAAGTGGCTGAAGGTGAACCAGCCTTTGGGCCGCACCTCCGGTTCGCGTCCCGTCGATGTGCGCACCGCGATCCTGGAACATTTCCGCGATCACGGCGACATCATGATCGCCACCGAAGCCGCGGCCGAAGGCGTCAACCTCCAATTCTGTTCGCTGGTCATCAACTACGACCTGCCCTGGAACCCGCAGCGCATTGAACAGCGCATCGGGCGGTGCCACCGCTACGGGCAAAAGCACGACGTCGTAGTGATCAACTTCCTCAATGAAAAGAACGAGGCCGACCGCCGCGTCCACGAACTGCTGGAAGAGAAGTTCAACCTGTTCAATGGCGTTTTCGGAGCCTCGGATGATGTTCTCGGCAGTATCGAATCCGGCGTGGACTTCGAACGCAAGGTGCTCGACATCTACCAGCAGTGCCGCACGCCGGAAGAGATCGCCCAGGCCTTCCAGGCACTGCGCGCGGAACTCGACGGCATGATCCAGACCCGCATGGCCGAGGTGCGGCAGCAACTGCTCGAACATTTTGACGAAGATGTCCATGCCCGCCTGCGGCTGAATCTGGAAGGCGCGCAGCAGCAACTGGACCGCGTTGGTTCACTGTTCTGGCGGCTTACCCGATTCATCCTGCGGGACCGCGCCCGGTTCGACGATTCCCGCCTGGGCTTCGATCTCGAATCTCCTCCGCAGCCGGAGATCCCGCCCGGCCATTACCGCTTGGTGTCCAAGGGACAAGAAGCCGTCCCCAGCGCCTTTCTCTACCGCCTCTCACACCCCTTGGGCGAGTATGTGCTGGAGACCGGAAAGGCCCTGTCCACGCCTACCGCCCACGTGCACTTCGACATCAGCGGCCGGCCCACGCGCATCACCCTGGTGGAGGCGCTCCGCGGCCAGAGTGGCTGGCTGCACCTGCAACGACTGGTCATCGACTCGTTCGAACGTGAAGAGCATCTTCTCTTCTCAGGGCTTGACGACAACGGCAAGTCCCTCGACCAGGAGACGCTGGAAAAGCTGTTCCAGTGTGACGCGCAATCGGATCCCCATCCGGACGCGCCGGCCGAAATCCGGGATCGCCTCGCCGCCGAGGCCGACCGCCACGCCCGGGCCACCATCAGCCGGTCCCTCGAACAGAACAACCGCCATTTCCAGGAAGCCCGCGAGCGCCTGGAAAAGTGGGCTGACGATATGGTGCTGGCCGCAGAGAAAGAACTGAAAGACACCAAGGAACGGATCAAGGTGCTGCAACGGCAAGCGCGCCTGGCCACCACCACCGAAGAACAGTTTTCGCTCCAGGAGCAGATCCGCGACCTCGAAAAACTGAAGCGGCGGCACCGCCAGCGAATTTTCGACGTCGAGGACGAAATCATGGCCAAGCGCGACGGCCTCATTGAAAAACTGGAGAAGCGGATGCACCAGCGCTCCTCCGTCGAACCGCTGTTCACCATCCGCTGGAGCGTCGTCTGAAAGAAACTCGTATGTCCCAGAACCTCGAAAAGCTGAAGCGCCTGCTGGCCGAACTCTTCCAGTTCGACCAGGCCGAACTCGACTTCGGCATCTACCGCATCATGAACGCCAAGCGCGAAGAGATCAGCCGTTTCCTCGAACAGGACCTGCTGCCGCAGGTGCGCGAAGCCTTCGCGTCGTATGAGACCGGCAACCGCGGCGCGGTCGAAGCCGAACTGGCCGACGCCATCCAGAAGGCCAAGGAACTGGGCGCCGACCCGGACCAGTTACCCCGCGTGAAGGAACTGCGCGCCAAACTCGCCCAGGCCACCGACGTCACCGCGCTCGAAAACGAGGTCTACTCGCACCTCTACAACTTCTTCCGCCGCTACTACAACGAAGGCGATTTCATCTCGCTCCGCCGCTACAAGGAAGGCGTTTACGCCATCCCGTACGAAGGCGAGGAAGTGAAGCTCCACTGGGCCAACCGCGACCAGTACTACATCAAGACCAGCGAGAACTTTCGCGACTACACCTTCAAGCTGCCCTCCGGCAAACGCGCGCATTTCAAACTGGTGGCCGCGGACACGGAGCGCGAAAACAACCGCGCCCAGAATGGCAACGAGCGACGCTTCATCCTGGCCGCCCAGGATCCCCTCACGGAGCAGAACGGCGAACTCATCATTCGCTTCGAATACCGCCCGGATCCGGAAAAGACCAAGCAGGCGGACCTGAACGCCACCGCCGTCAAGCGGATCCTCACCCAGACCACGGGCTTCGACGAGTGGCGGCGCAAACTGGCCACGGTGCGCGGCACGGAGAAGAACCCCGCGCGGACGCTGCTCGAGAAGCACCTGGCCGACTACACCGCTCGCAACACCTTCGACTATTTCATCCACAAAGACCTGGGCGGCTTCCTCCGGCGTGAACTCGATTTCTACATCAAGAACGAGGTGATGCACCTGGACGACGTGGAGACCGAAACCGCTCCCCGCGTCGAGCAGTACCTGTCGAAAATCCGAGCTATCCGCCGCATCGCGCACAAGCTGATCGACTTTCTGGCACAGATCGAGGATTTCCAGAAGCGGCTGTGGCTCAAGAAGAAGTTCGTGGTGGATACGCAGTACTGCGTGACGCTGGACCGCGTCCCGGAAGCGCTCTATCCCGAGATTGCCGAGAACGATGCACAGCACCAGGAGTGGATTCGCCTCTTCGCCATCGATGAGATTCAGGGTGACCTGATCAATCCCGGCTACTCCTCCCCGTTGACCGTCGAATTCCTAAAGGCGAATCAGAACCTTTTGCTGGATACGCGCTTCTTTGGCCCGGAGTTCAAGAGGAGGCTGCTGGCGTCGATTGAGGATCTGGACGCCTCAACCGACGGTCTGCTGGTGCATAGCGACAACTTTCAAGCGCTGCGGTTGCTTGGGAATCGCCTCCGAGAACAGGTCAAGTGCGTGTACATCGACCCGCCATACAACACCGCCAGCAGCGCCATCCCGTACAAGAACGATTATAAGCACTCCTCTTTCGCCTGCATGATGTTCGATCGCCTTGCGGAACTATGGAAGACGATGACGGCAGACGGGGCGATGTTTGTCAGCATTGATAAGGCGGAACGAACGGTGGTTGAACACATGCTGGACGAGGTCTTCGGACCGGATAACCGGATCGAAGAACTCATCTGGTCCATGAACACAAACAACAGCCAAGCGCCCAACTACTCCACGAACCACGAATACGTGGAGGTGTACGCAAAGAACCGCAGGGCGGCCGAGCAGGACCCAAGCATGTTCCGGGAGCCGAAGCCGGGTTACGAAGAGGTGATGGAACTGGTCAACCGGTTGAATCCCGAATATCCGTCCATCGCAGTGATCGAGGGGGAACTCCGCAAGCTTTACGAGCAGCACAAAATCGAGTTCCGCGAGGAGATTGAGGCACAGGGGCTGGAATGGGAGGACGAGAAGAACAACGATCCCTGGAAGGGCCTTTACAACTATTCCCATGCCGAGTACCGGGATCCAAGTGGGAAGCTCGTTTCCGAGAGCGAAGCGAGGGCCAAGGGAGGTCGCATCTGGGTGTGGCAAGAAGACAACACCTCGATGCCGGCAACCAAGCAGGCTGCGAGCACACGCGATCCGAACCATAAGAACTATCGCTTTTATCAACCGCTACATCCAGGCACGGGCCAGCCGTGCCCGCACCCCAAAAGCGGCTGGAAGTTCGCCTATGACGATGACGAAGATTCGCCAGACCGCCGGAGTTTCGTTTCTCTCGACCGGGACGGAAGAATCGCTTGGGGGCCAGATGAGAAAAAAGTGCCTCGTCTAAAGCGAATGCTGCACGAGGTGGAAACGAATATTGGCAAGAGCGTATTCGCGGACTATTCGGACGGCGAGAAACAGACCTCCGCCATGTTTGGGCGCTCCGGGGTGTTCCTCGCACCCAAGCATGCCGATTTCGTCTCCCGGTTTCTCCTCCATGCCGCCAAAAGCGACTCCACGATTCTGGACAGCTTCGGTGGCTCTGGTAGCACTGCGCACGCAGTGATCAAGCTGAATCGGAGTGACCGAGGCAAGCGCCGTTATGTGCTGACCGAGGTCGCGGAGTACTTCGACACGGTGCTGAAGCCTCGCGTACTCAAGGCTGTCTATTCGCCGGATTGGCGTAGCGGGAAGCCCATCTCGCGAAAGGGCATCAGCCACTGCGTCAAGGTGCTGCGCCTCGAATCCTACGAGGACACCCTCAACAACCTCGAACTGAAGCGATCGGACGCCCAGCAATCGCTCCTCGACCAGCACGCGGAACTGCGCGAAGACTACATGCTTCGCTACATGCTGGACGTCGAATCCCGGGGCAGCGCCTCGCTGCTCAACATCGAGCGCTTCGACGATCCGTTCGATTACAAGCTGAACATCTCCACCGGCACGGCGGGCGAGACGGAACCGCGTACGGTAGACCTGGTGGAGACCTTCAACTGGCTGCTCGGGCTGCGGGTGAAGACGATGGACGAGGTTCGAGGTGTCCGGGTGGTGACCGGCTTGAATCCGGCGGGCGAGCGCGTGCTGATCCTGTGGCGCAAGGTGCGGGAGACCGATAACGACGCGCTTGACGCCTGGTTCCGCAAGCAGGGCTACAACACCAAGGACCAGGAGTTCGACGTCATCTACGTGAACGGCGACAACAACCTGGAAAACCTGCGCCAGGGCGAGCAGACCTGGAAAGTCCGGCTGATCGAACAGGAGTTCCAGCGGCTGATGTTCGACGAAGAAGGAATCTGAGGGAGCGCTCAGCGATGCCAAGAGGAAAAGCAGCAGGCAGCACACGCCGGGCGCGGGCCGAGGAGCCGCTTCGCTTCGAACAGAGGCTGGTGTTGCAGCAGTGGATGCTGGATCTGTTCGGCGTGCGCAGCATCGAGAAGCTGGCCGCGCCGCTGAAGGCGCCGGAACTGGAGCGCTTCGACGAGAACAACATCTCGCTCTATCACCACAGCCTGAAGCTGCTCTTCGACCGGCCGGAGTTGCCCGAGGACCTGCTGCTCGCTTACGACCAGAACATTGTGCGCCACTGGCGGCGCATCACGGAGCGGCGCAACCATGCGGGACCGTTTCTTTATCCGAAGTATTTTCAGTATCTGGCGCTGCTGTTCACGGAGATCTACCTGGACCGGTACTTCGGCGATCCGGACCGGCTGCTGACGCAACTGAATGAACACGTGGAAGCCTTCCACCGCGGCGACTATCCCGTGGACAACCTGCCGGGCGTCCCGGTTCCCGCCGCCAGCCGGGTGGAGCCCTTTACCAAGCCGGACCTGAACAAGCTGGCCTTCTGGATGGCCACGGGCAGCGGCAAGACGCTGCTGATGCATATCAACATCCTCCAGTATCAGCACTACCTCGAACGGACGGGCGGCCGCGCGATGAACCGCGTGATTCTGCTGACGCCGAACGAGGGGTTGTCGCGGCAGCACCTGGACGAGTTCGAACTCTCCGGCATTCCCGCGGAACTGTTTTCCAAGGAAGGGCGCGGCCTGTTTACCGGGCGCGCCGTTGAAATCCTGGACATCCACAAGCTGCGGGATGAGATGGGCGAGAAGACGGTGGCGGTGGATGCCTTCGAGGGCAACAATCTGGTGCTGGTGGACGAAGGCCACCGCGGAACCAGCGGCGCGGAGACCGGCGAGTGGATGAAGAAGCGGACCCAGCTCTGCGAGAACGGCTTCTCGTTCGAGTACTCGGCGACGTTCGGACAGGCGATGAAGGCCAGCGGCAACCGCGCTCTGGAGCAGATGTATGCCCGGTGTATCCTGTTCGACTATTCGTACAAATACTTCTACGGCGATGGCTACGGCAAGGACTACCGCATCCTGAACCTGGCCGACGACCGGGACGAAGTCGTCCGGCAGCGCTATGTCATTGCCTGTTTGCTGTCCTTCTACCAGCAGTTGAAGCTGTACCGGGAGAACGCCGGCGCGTACCGGCCGTATCTGCTGGAGCGTCCGTTGTGGGTGTTTGTCGGCGGCAGCGTGAACGCCGTGCGGACGCAGAACCACCGGAAAGTGTCGGACGTTGTCGATATTTTGCTTTTCCTGGCCTCGTTCGTGCGCGAACGGAACCGGAGCGTGGAATCGATCGGGCTTCTGTTGGCCGGACGGTCTGGACTGCTCGACGCCAAGGGCCGGGAACTGTTTCAGGGATCGTTTCAATACCTGGGCGGGCTCGGATTGACGGCGGATCAGGTTTTCGACGACATCCTGCATGTCCTGTTCAACGCGCCGGTGACGGCATCGCTCCATGTCGAGAACCTGAAGGGTACCGACGGCGAGGTGGCCCTGCGGCTGGGCGAGAATGAGCCCTTTGGTGTGATCAACGTGGGCGACGCCTCCGCCTTGTGCAAGCTATGCGGCGAGCAGCGGGAACTCGTGGTCACGGAAAGAGAGTTCGCTGGTTCGCTGTTCCGGAAGTTGAACGACGACGCATCCACGATCAGCATTCTGATCGGCTCGAAGAAGTTCACCGAGGGCTGGTCCAGTTGGCGCGTGAGTACGATGGGCCTGATGAATATCGGCCGGAATGAAGGCCCTCAAATCATCCAGCTTTTCGGGCGTGGGGTCCGATTGAAGGGCAAGGACTTCTGCCTGAAACGCAGCCGTAGGATCGACGGCGCCAGCGGTCCAAAGCACATCGAGACGCTGGAGACGCTCCAAATCTTCGGCATCCGCGCCGACTACATGCGCCAGTTCAAGGAGTATCTGGAGCAGGAAGGCCTGCCCGCCAATGAGGACCGCGTGGAGTTCATTCTGCCGGTGATCCGGAACCTGGGCAGCCAGCGGCTGAAGATGGTGCGGCTTCGCGAGGGGATCGAATACAAGCGGGACGGACCAAAGCCGACGCTCGGCGCGCCGCCCGCGTCACTCACCCGGCACCCGGTAGTGGTCAACTGGTATCCGAAGCTCCAGGCGATGGCCAGCGGCGCTGGCCGAACAAACGCCGCCGCAGCCGTTCTCGACCAATGCTTCTTCGAGAGCCAGCACCTGGCCTTTCTCGACATCGACCGGATCTACTTCGAGTTGCAGCAATACAAAAACGAGCAGTACTGGCACAACCTTTGCCTTCCGCGCGAGGCGGTTCCCGCGCTGCTCGCCGACAAGAACTGGTACCGCCTTTACATCCCGAAGGAGGAGATGCAGTTCCGATCCTTCCGCCAGGTACAACGCTGGCAGGAAATCGCCGCCGCCTTGCTGCGCAAGTACGCGGACCGGTTCTACAAGTTCAAGAAGCAGGAGTACGAGGGGGCCCACCTCGAGTATCGAGAGCTTACCCCGGACGATCCAAACTTCATCACCGAATACCGGCTGCTGATCGAGCAGTCGCGGGAGGACATTGTCCGGAAGCTGGAAGAGATCAAGGGCCTGATGGAAACCGGCAAGCTGCGGAACATCGAGTTCCAGGCTCTCTGCGCCATCGCTTTTGACCGGCACCTTTATGAGCCGTTGCTCTACGTCGGCAACGATGTTGTGGAGGTGAAGCCGGTCGTGTTGGAGACCGAGAGTGAGCGCGACTTCGTGCTCGACCTTCAATCGTTCTGCCAGAACAGAAAGGACTTCCTTGCCGGCAAAGAGCTCTACCTTCTCCGAAACCTGAGCCGTGGCCGGGGGATGGGGTTCTTCGAGGCGGGAAATTTCTACCCGGACTTCATCCTGTGGGTGGTCACCGGTGGACGCCAGTACGTCAGCTTCGTCGACCCCAAAGGACTCCGGAATCTGGAGGGTCCCGACGACCCGAAGATCCGGTTCCACCAGACCATCAAGGAACTGGAGTTGAAATTAGGCGACCCGAGCGTCGTGCTCAACTCGTTCATCGTTTCGCCCACGCGCATCCCGGAGGTCACATGGTGGAACGGCGGGATGACCCAGGAGGAATTTGAGGCGCGAAACGTCGTCTTCCAGCGGGACGACCAGGCAAACTACATTCGCAAGGTTCTCACGAAGATGGTCGCGTCAGTGTGACCACTTTTGTGCCCACCCTGTGCTTCTCTCAGTTGCGCGCGGTTGCGCACATTTCGCGCGAGAAGGGCCGTAAGTGTTTGAACCCTTGGCAGTTGTGCGCAACCGGGAGCAATCGGGCGGAATTCCGCTAAGTGTTTGATTCCACGTCGGGCGATGGTTCGGGACCAGGAGGCCGGTGGTTCAAATCCACTCGCCCCGACCATTCATCCCACGAGTTCTCATAATGATACGCGGATCCGGGTTTTGCGCTCGCGATCGGCGTTTCAGTGTTTAACGCAGACGGGGATTGCCCTGTTCTCAACGCAGGCCACAACATGCAGACGCGCACAGAGCGCTACGTCCAGCAACCAACCGGATACCGGGCATTTTCTCCGGCTCGCTGCCGCCGGAGCCACCTCTGGAATTTGGCGGTAAGATCCAGACCCTACTTAAACAGGCCCACCTCGCGTTGGGATCCGGCGTCACACCCTGCGGGCCTTGGGGTTATTGAAAGACGAGTTTCGCGGGCGGCGCGAGCCGTCTCGGTCTGTGGATGAACGTGCCGCCAACTGGTCGAGAAACCGTTGTATCCCGCAAAGCAGGCAAACGTGCAGCATGCATCCATGCCGGCAGCCCGGCGAGCCAGGCAGGTTTGGCGAAGATCTCCTCGCGACTCGCCCTCTCCTGCCTCGTCCCGAACGACGCTCACGTGCGAACGTCCACCGTGGCAGTGGCCTTTTCCTTCGCGGGCACGTGGCGAAGATCTGAACCAACGTAGACCTGCCGGGGCCGGGCGATCTTCTGCTCAGAGTCCAGCAGCATCTCTTCCCATTGCGCCAGCCAGCCCACCATGCGCGGAATCGCGAAGAGTACCGTGAACACTTCCGGCTGGAAGCCCATCGCCTGGTAGATGATCCCGGAGTAGAAGTCCACGTTCGGGTATAGCTTCCGCTGGATGAAGTACTCGTCTTCCAACGCGATCCTCTCGAGCTCCAGGGCGATGTCGAGCTTCTTGTTGCGGCCGGTTACCTGGAACACTTGTTCGGCCGTCCATTTGATGATGCGAGCACGTGGATCGTAGTTCTTGTAGATCCGGTGTCCGAAGCCCATCAGTTTGAACTCGCCCTTCTTCACCTTTTCGATATAGGCCGGGATGTTGGCGACCGACCCTATTTCGTCCAGCATCTTGAGGACTTCTTCGTTGGCGCCACCATGCAACGGCCCAGAAAGCGCAGCGGCGGCGCCAGCCGCAGCCACGTAGGGATCCGCGTGTGAGCTGCCGATACTCCGCATCACATTGGCGCTGCAATTCTGTTCGTGATCGGCATGGAGGATGAAGAGGATGTCGAGCGCGCGGGCCAGCGTAGGATTCGCGTGGTACTTGGGCTCAACCATCTTCCACAGCATGTTCATGAAATTCTCGGTGTAGTTCAGATCGTTGTCCGGATACACATACGGAAAACCGAGACTGTGCCGGTAGCAGTACGCGGCGATCGTCGGCACTTTCGCGATAAGCCTCTTCATCTGCAAGCGGCGCACCCTCTGGTCCATGATGTTGCGGGCGTCGTGGTAGACAGTGGACAACGCCGCCACTGTGCTAATCAGCATCGACATGGGATGCGCGTCGTACCGGAAACCCTCCAGGAACTTCTTGGTGGTTTCGTGAATCATGGTGTGGTGGCGGATGTCATCTTCCCATTCGCGGAACTGTTCAGCCGTGGGCAGTTCTCCATGGAGCAGGAGATAGGCCACCTGCAGGAAGGAACAATTTTCGGCCAGTTCCTCGATCGGGTAGCCGCGGTAGCGAAGAATTCCTTTGTCGCCGTCAATGAAGGTGATGGCGCTGCGGCAAGATGCTGTATTCATGAAAGCCGGATCGTAACCCATGACCCCGAAATCTTCGGAGTCCTTCTTGATCTGCCGCAGGTCCATTGTCCGGATGTTGCCGTCAAACAATGGAAGGGAATAGGTCTTGCCCGTCCGATTGTCAATCACGCTGAGGGTTTCTTTCTCCATGGGAGTGACTCCTGCGCGGCCGCTACCCGGCGTCTTCGGGAAGGACCGCGAAGTGCTCGAAGACCACGGTTGCCAGGCCCAGCGGGTCTGAGGATCAAGAGAGGGACTCAGCCGAGCCATCCGGGCTCTCGCGCAGTCCCTGCTTCAACCTCCTAACACCAACCGGGGCCGAGCGCAAGGACAATATGCGAGTATTGGCTCCGGAACTCTCCAGAGCTATACTTGAGGCGCTTTCCGCTCCCGGACGGCGGCCGGGAGGCCCGCCACGCCGGAAGTCCGTATTTTCCCAGAGACGGAACCGTGGCCCTGAACCAAACGGAGGCCCCGCATGGAATCTTTCAACAACATCCCAGTGCCCTCGAATGGGCATCCCATCGAACTCCGGGACGGCATCTTGTCCGTTCCCGACAAACCAATCCTCCCCTTCATCGAAGGAGACGGCACTGGCCCCGACATCTGGCGGTCCGCGCGCCAGGTGTTTGACGGGGCGGTCCAATGACGACGCCCGTGGGCGGGGGGATCCGCAGCCTCAACGTAACCCTCCGCCAGATGCTCAACCTGTATGTTTGTCTTCGGCCGGTGAAATATTACCCAGGCGTCCCCTCGCCGATGCGTCACCCCGAACTGCTGGACGTGGTGATCTTCCGGGAGAACACGGAAGACGTTTACGCCGGAATCGAATGGAAACAGGGCTCCCCGGAAGCGGCCCGCGTCATCGGCTTCCTGTCGGGGGAGATGGGCGCCAAGATCAGGGCGGACTCCGGCATCGGGGTCAAGCCCGTCAGCGAAACTGGCAGTAAGCGCCTTGTCCGCCGAGCCATCCAATATGCCGTCGAACATAACCGCCGGAGCGTCACGCTGGTTCACAAAGGCAACATCATGAAGTTCACCGAAGGCGCCTTCCGGGACTGGGGTTATGAGGTTGCCCGCGAGGAGTTCCCCCACGCGTGTGTTTCTGAGCCGGAGGCCGCCGGCGCCGCCCCCGGGAAGGTGGTTATTAAGGACCGGATCGCCGACTCAATGTTTCAGCAACTCCTGTTGCGGCCCGATGAATACGATGTGATTGCGACGACGAACTTGAACGGCGATTATCTCTCCGATGCGTGTGCGGCCCAAGTGGGCGGACTGGGCTTGGCGCCGGGGGCAAACATTGGAGACGGCTTTGGCGTATTCGAAGCGACCCATGGTACGGCGCCTAAGTATGCCGGGCAGGACGTTGTCAATCCGTCCAGCCTGATCCTCTCCGGCGTCATGATGTTTCAGTTCCTTGGCTGGCACGAAGCTGCCACACTGATCGAGGCCGGCCTTACGGAAACTATCCGCCAGCGCAAAGTGACCTACGACCTGCACCGGCAGATGGAGGGGGCCACGCTGTTGAAAACCAGCGAATTTGCCCAACAGATTGTCCATAACATGACCGTCCCCGCGGCGGCCTGAGGAGAACTTCATGAATCGAAAAGTCACCGTCATCGGCGCCGGCAACGTCGGCGCACCTGCGCCCTCAAGATTGCCGAGCGGGAACTTGCGGACGTGGTTTGGTGGATGTACTGGAAGGGATTCCCCAGGGCAAGGCTCTGGATATCGAAGAAAGCACACCTGTCCGGGGAATTGACGTGCAGGCCCGGGGCGCCAACGACTACGCTGCCACTGCCGGTTCCAGCATTGTGGTGGTCACCGCTGGTTTCGCCCGTAAACCGGGCATGAGCCGGGATGACTTGCTGTGGGCGAACTTTGAGGTGGTCAGAGCCACGGTGGAACAGGCTGCGCCCTACTCGTTCGAGGATATCCTATAGATCTTCACCACCCCCTTGACGCCATGTGCCACGTGTGGCCCACGCAGTCAGCGGCTTTCCCAAGAACCGGGTGCTGGGCATGGCCGGCATCCTGGACACGGCGCGGTTCAGGACCTTCGTTGCCGCCGAACTCGGCGTCTCGGTGGCAGACGTGTCTGCCCTCGTGTTGGGCGGGCACGGCGACACCATGGTGCCTCTGGTGCGGTATGCCTCGGTCTCGGGCATCCCGCTCACGGATCTGTTGAATCGCTCCGCCCTCGACCGTCTTGTCCAACGGACCCGGGATGGCGGCGCCGAAATCGTGAAACTCCTGAAGTCCGGCAGCGCCTACTACGCCCCAGCCGAGGCAGTTGTCGAGATGCTGGAGGCCATTCTCAAGGATAAGAAGCGCGTCCTGCCTTGTTCGGCCTTGTTGGATGGAGAGTACGGGATCCGCGGCTTGTTTGTCGGCGTTCCGGTACAACTCGGTTCGGGTGGAGTGGAAAAGGTCTTCACCGTTGCGCTGAACGAGGAAGAACTGGCAGCGCTGCGCAACAGCGCGGCGTCGGTCCAGGAACTGGTGGAACATATGGCGCCCAAGCTCAAAGAGTTGCGGGCAACCTGTCCGTCCGGCGCTTGACGGTCCCGGGCAGCCGGAAACACCAGCACGGATTCTCAAAGGTCATCCGTAACCCATCTGCCCGCACGTCTCGTCTTCGTTGGAGAGGCGAAACTTGCTCAGGCATGCAAGAGCGGGCACACTTCTTATTCTGGTGCTCACTGCCGGCGGCGCCGCGCAGACGGTGACGTTGCGTCCGGCCCCGCAGGTGGATTTGCCGCCGGTTATTGATGGAAACAGCGCTGCGTTCTGGGCCCGCGGCCAATTCCATCTGATGCATTCTTCGGGAGAGCCGTCTGTCAGCCGGGGAATCAATCAATACTCGCTCCCCATTAGACGTTCCGTCGCCTTCACATCCACGGTGCACCGTCCCGTTTGGTTTGAATCCGTTTGGCGGGACCGGGACGGGACGCTGTTTCTGTGGTACCACCATGAGCCGGAGAATGTTTGCAGCGGTAACGATCTGACCGCTCCCAAGATCGGCGCAGCAGTTTCCTATGACAACGGGGTCACCGTGTACGACCTCGGAATCGTCTTGGAATCCGGCTATCCAGTAAACTGCAGCGCTGAGAATGGCTTTTTTGCCGGGGGCCATGGCGATTTCACCGTCGTCCCCGACCGGGAGCGCCGTTACTTCTACTTCTTTTTCACAAATTACTCTGGGCCCCTGGCCGAACAGGGAGTCGCCACCGCAAGGATGGCCTTCGATGACCGGCACAGCCCGGTGGGCGCGGTTTGGAAGTATTTCAACGGCGGTTGGGACGAGCCGGGCCTGAGCGGAAGTGTGACGCCCGTGTTTCCTGCGAAGCGGTCCTGGACCGGAGACGACACAGATTCCTTCTGGGGCCCTTCGGTTCACTGGAACACCAGGCTGCAACAGTTCGTGGTTCTGCTCAACCGCTCCTGCTGCAGCCCGGGCTGGCCACAGGACGGGATCTACGTGAGTTTCAACGCCGACCCCAGCCAGCCCGAAAAGTGGCTCACCCCCCAACGGCTGCTGCCCAAGGCACTGATCCCCTGGTCCCCTGGCTATTACCCGCAGGTACTGGGGATCTATGCGGGCGAGACGGACAGCCTCGCGGGTCCAGTGGCCCGCCTCTATGTGCACGGGCGGTCGGTCTGGGAGATCCTCTTCGATCCGCGGGATCCGGATCCTCCGTTTGAGGCCGAGCCCCCCTCTGGAGGTTGCCCGGATCCCGATTCACCGTGCCCGGCAACCACCCCCACCCACTGAAAACCTGTGTTAGGCTCATCTCGGCTTCCCGCCAAGGAGCATGTACGTATGAGCCTCAGCCGGCGACAATGCCTGACCGCGGCAGCGGGTGGAATATTCACGACGCGGCCGCTGCGCGCCACAAACGAAACACCAGCACAGGCCCGGTACCGCGAACTCGGCGGCATCCTCGCAAAGCCAGTCCTCAAGAAGCAGCTTTTTCGCGAGCCGGTCGTGATCGATTCCTTGGAACTGTTGCATCTGGATGGGGCCTATCTTTGCCGGGTGCGTTCCCGGGAGGGCGCCGAGGGTATCGCCGTCGCGCACAGCAGCATGAACACGCTCTACCCGATCTTTCTCAAGAACCTGCGGCCGTTCTTCCTTGGTAAGGACGCCCGGGAACTCGACCTCATTCTCGACCGCGTCTACATCTACGGATTCAATTTCCGCTTGAGCGGCCTGGCTTTGGGGCTGCCTCTTGCGACGATCGAATTCGCAATTCTCGATATGCTGGGCCGCCTCGCGCAGAAACCAGTGGGCCAGTTGATTGGGGACATTCACAATGCTGAAGTCGGCGTTTATATGGCTACGGAATGGCGTGAGAAGCCGGTCGAGGAGTCCATCCGGCTGATTCAGCAGGCCGTTTCGGAATACGACGTCCAGGCGCTGAAGATCAAAATCGGCGGGCTGATGTTCATGACCACCGACATGTATGCGTCGGGACCTCCCGGGCGCACGGAGAAGATCATTCCGCTGGTCCGCAAGACGTTCGGCGACCGCATGGCGCTTTACGCCGACTCCAACAGTTTCTACACAGTGCCGGAAGCGATCCGCGTGGGCCGCCTGCTGGAACAGTACAACTACCGGTACTTTGAAGAGCCCGTCATGTTCGACCATCTCGAAGAGATCAAGCAGGTGGCCGACGCCTTAACGTTGCCGATTGCCAACGGCGAACAGGATTTCAGCTTTTACGGCTTCCGCTGGCTGCTCGCCAACGACGGGATCGACATCGTGCAACCCGACAACTATTACTTCGGGGGCTTGATCCGCTCGATGAAAGTGGCGCGTATGGCGGCGGCGTGCGGAAAGACGGTCATCCCGCACATGTCAGGAGGCGGACTGGGTTATCTCTACAACATCCAGTTCGTTTCGGCCGTACCCAATGCCGGAGAACACCACGAGTTCAAGGGACTGAAGACGCATGTGCGATTCGAGTGCAAGACCTCGCCCCTCCAGGTTAAGGCTGGAAAGATCAAGGTGCCGACCGGGCCGGGTTTCGGAGTGGACTTCGACCCGGACTGGGTAGCCCGGCATCAGGCGGTACGGGCATGAACGGCGAAGGTTGGTAGCCCCTAGCCCACAATGGCGAGCGGCAACTCCAGCAGAGCCGCCGCGCGTTTCAACTCCTCCACGCGGAACCCGGTCCCGAGTGCGCAATGGTGTGTCGGGCCTTCCATGCACCAAAGGTTCATGAACTCGGCGGGCCCCAAGCCAAACCGGAGCCGGGAATTCGTGTTGCCAATGCGGAGCGTAGGCCCCGGCAAGGACTCTCCTTCCGCGGCAATCAGCTTTAGGCGGCCCTCGGCAGTTTGGGTACACCCGAGGATCGTGATCGGTCCGGTCTTGACCTTGAACTCCACGGAGACACCGTGCCCCCGCTTGCCGTGGTAAAGCCCTAACCCGCGCAGCACGGGTTTCTCGTCGCTGATGGCGATGTGGCCGGGGCCGTCATGCCCCATCAGGACGAACCCTTCCCGGAAGTCCATGGCGTAAAACTCCGTGTAAGATCCGCCAGCCCCCAGCCGGTCCATGAGCAGCATGGCCAGGCAGGTCTTCAGATCGCCCTCTCCGCTGGCTGGCACTCCACGGGCCGTCAACAATGAATTGCCGAGAATCAGCCCCGCCCCCAGGCGTTCCTCCTCGTTGCCGTCCAGCCCCCGGTAGTAGTAGGTGAGCCCCTGCAAGTCGAAGTCAGATACCAGGCGGTCGAGCCCGACCGCCACCTGGGCGGCCCACAACAGGTCCGGTTGGCCGACGGAGGCATCGAGGTGGAACCTGGCTTGAGCTTCGCTGAGTTTCTCCCGCACGGGTGACTCGGCCGCCTCGGGCACACGCCGCGCAAGGTCGCACATCTCGAGCACTTCGACGTGGGCCCCAACCTGCGCATGCACCGCGGTGAAGTCGGTGTACATGTCGAGCATGCCGGGATAGGTGTGCCCAAGGAAGCCGATCCGCGCATGGCGTAATGCCCTGGCAGCACCTGCCGCACGGCACCACCAGCCAATCTCGCGCCAGGCGGCATCACCGTCCAGTGTGCCCGAAACCACCTGAAAAGGAATCCGAGCTCGTGTGAATGCGTTCGCGATCTCCGGCACACAGCAGGCGGAACAGTTGGCCAGCCATTCCCCGGTATCCGTGCGCTCATAGTCGAGCGCTTCACACGGCTGCAGGTTTAGCACCAGCACCTTGGTTTTGGCCTGCTGCACCACGGGCAGAACCTGGCTCGAAGTGGCGTAGGTGCCGACGTAGCAAATCAGCAAATCCAGATCGCCGCCAGCCAGTTGGCTGCCTGCCGTGCGAGCCCGGATCGCGTCGTCCACCAACCCGACTGACTCTACTACGGCGCCGAGCGCGGTAAGCCGGTCCTCGACTTGCCGCTGGTAGCGTTCCAGCCGTTCGCGCAAGCCAGGGAACTGGGGCCAATATGCCGCCAGGCCAATACCGAATATGCCCACCCGGGGCCGGGGTTCGCTCATCATCCGCCTCCGCTTCAGGGCGCCCGCAGCACCCTGGCTTATAATTGCATGCAGGGGCTGTAAGAATCCTTCGATGGACGACCTGAAAAAACAGTTGCAGGACGAAATTGCCACGCTCGAGTACGAGTTGCGCAATGAGCTGCCGAAAGAGATTCTGAAGGCGCGCGCGCATGGCGACCTGCGGGAAAATGCCGAGTTTCATGCGGCCAAAGAACGCCAGCGTTACGTCGATTCGCGCTTGTCCACCCTCAAAAAACGCCTGGCCGAGTTGTCGATGGTGGACCTGACGAAGATCCCCCGCGACCGGGTCGGCCTGGGGTCCTCTGTGACTGTGCTGGACCTTGGCAAGGACGAGGAAATCGTCTACAAGCTGGTGGCCAGCGAGCAGGCTGACGCCACCAAGGGTTTGATCTCCACCAGTTCGCCAATTGGCCGCGGCCTGCTGGGCAAGAAGGTGGGTGACGAGGTTGCCATTTCCATCCCCGGCGGCGTGAGGAAGATGGAAATCCTGTCCCTGACCACCATCCACGACGCGGTAGAATAGCGACGGGCCTGCGCGGGTGTCGCAGAGCCGAAGTTCCCATGACCTTTACGCGGGCGATCGGAATCGGCGCGGGCGCCATCCTGAAGGGGATTGTGCGCCTGCTCAGCATCCTGCATATTCACCCCAATGCTCTGACATTCATCGGCCTGCTGATCAACATCTATGGAGCCATCCTGCTGGCGTCCGGCCGGTTTTTCGCCGCCGGCCTGGTGATTCTCGGCGCTGGCCTTTTTGACATGGTGGACGGCCGGGTAGCGAGGGAGACCAATCAGGTAACGCGCTTTGGAGCGTTCTTCGACTCCGTCATCGACCGCTACTCGGACCTGGCCTTGCTCATGGGCCTGCTGGTCTATTACGCCAACATCAACCGCAATCTCTATGTGGTGCTCACGGCCGTGGTCATGACCGCCTCAGTCATGATCAGCTACACCCGGTCGCGGTCAGAGAACGAAATACCGAGTTGCAAGGTGGGTTTTCTCGAGCGCCCCGAGAGAATTGTGCTTCTCATCATTGGTGCACTCTTCGACAGGATGGCCGCCGTGCTTTGGGTGATCGCAGTCCTGGGGAATATCACTGTCATCCATCGGATTTTGCATACCTGGATGGAGACAAAGCGTCTAGACCAGCCTGGAACCGGCGATTAATCTCCCTCGAAGATTGCGATCGCCATGGCCATCTGGGCTGTGTGTGTCAGGGACAGTTGAACGCGCCGCACACCCTGCTTTTCGGCAATCTGGCCGGCCACTCCGTGCAGACGCAAAGTGGGCCGGCCGGAAGGCAGGTTTGCCACCTCGAAATCCTGCCAGCGGATCCCGCGCCGCCAGCCCGTGCCCAGCGCCTTCATGCCTGCTTCCTTGGCGGCAAAGCGCGCCGCATAACGCTCCCAACGGTTGGCCTTGCGTTCCACGTAGGCGATCTCGGCCGGGGTATAGATCCTCTCCAGAAATCGCTTCCCGTAGCGCTCGGCGGCTTGCCGGATGCGATCTACCTCCGCCAGATCTGTCCCAGTGCCCAGGATCATGACTTTCCTCCCCACCGCGCGCGTTCGTTCTTGGACTCCACCAGAAAAGTCACCGGCCCCTCGTTCACCAGGTGCACCGACATCATGGCCTGAAACACCCCGGTTGCGACCGGAATCCCCAACACGCGGGCGCGTTCGACAAAGTATTCATACAGCCGCCGCGCCGTTTCCGGAGGAGCTGCGTCGTCGAAGCCCGGCCGCCTTCCCCTGCTGGTGTCACCGTAAAGAGTGAATTGCGAAACCACCAGAAGAGACCCTCCGGCTTGCAGTAGATTCAGGTTCATCTTTCCTTCCTCATCGGGGAAAATCCGAAGGCCCACCACCCGGTCCAGAAGGTACTCCGCCTCAGCTTCAGTGTCGAATTTCCCAACACCCAGGAGCACCAAAAGCCCCACCCCGATAGCACCTTCTTTGTTTCCATCCACTTCCACGTGGGCCTGAGAAACTCTTTGTAAAACGGCACGCAACGGCGAAACGCCTCCCTTTCCAGCTTGGCTCAGTCTTTTCCCTGATGGAGAAGGCCCCGAGGGGGGCCGATAATCCAGACAGCATGATCTATAAGCGGCGCCGCGGCAACCAAGGGCTCCCGGGTGGATATTTCCGCTTCTCCATGGGACAGAAGACCATCTTCGGCCCCGGGGAAGGGGAGTTCATCCGTCTGCGCGACGAGTATGGTAACGAATGGCGCGGCGTGGCCGAGCGTCAGAACGACGACACGATTCGGTACCGCTTCCGCGACGACAACGGGAATCATATCTCCGGCATGTCCGACGGCTACGGTGTGATTCTGCGGGACTCCAAAGGAAATACCTGGCGCGGCTTCATCGAGTGATTCCCTCCCCTCCGTTGGTTTAGACTTAGGTTTCGCTCATGGCCACCAGGAAGTCCGTCCGCTATAAGGACGCGGGCGTCAACATCGATGAGGCGACCCGCGCCGTCGAGTTCATCAAAAAGGCAGCCAAGCGCACTTTCCACCGCGGCGTGCTCACAGGCATCGGCAGCTTTGGCGCCATGTACCGGCTGAGTGGATTCAAGCGCCCTGTTCTTGTCTCCTCGGCAGATGGCGTGGGCACCAAGCTGAAGGTGGCCGTACTGGCGGGCAAGCACGACACGATTGGGCAGTGCCTGGTCAACCACTGCGTGAACGACATCGCCGTGCAGGGCGCCATCCCGCTCTACTTCCTCGACTACTTTGCCGTGGGCAAGTTGGATGCGCAAGTGGCGGCCCAAGTCGTAGGCGGACTGGCGAAAGCGTGTGAAGAAAATGGCTGCGCCTTGATTGGCGGCGAAACGGCTGAGATGCCGGGCCTCTATCACGGCGGCGATTACGATCTGGCCGGCTTCATCACGGGAGCGGTGGAGGAAGACAAGTTGCTCACCGGCGCCACCATCGAGGCTGGCGACACGCTGCTGGGCCTGCCTTCCACCGGCTTGCATACCAATGGCTATTCACTGGCCCGCAAGCTGTTGTTCGAAGTGGCGGGCTACACGGTAAAGACCTACATTCCGGAACTCGACGCCACCGCGGGCGACGAACTGCTTAAAGTGCACCGCAGTTACCTGAAACCCCTCCAGGCCCTGCTGAAGAAAGGGTTGCTTGCCGGCGCCGCCCACATTACCGGGGGCGGCATCCCCGACAATCTGCCGCGCATTCTGCCCAAAGGGTTGGCCGCCAGGGTCGACGCAGCCTCCTGGCCGGTGCCCCCCGTGTTCGAACTTCTTCGGCGGC
Source organism: uncultured Solibacteraceae bacterium (assembly GCA_964460395.1). Taxonomy (GTDB): domain Bacteria; phylum Acidobacteriota; class Terriglobia; order Bryobacterales; family Bryobacteraceae; genus CAYWQS01. The sequence goes on from CAYWQS010000009.1 coordinate 92,374, forward strand.
TGGGCAACGTGCCTGAACAGGATTGGCGCCGCACCTTCAACCTGGGGGTGGGGATGATCTTCGTGGTACCCCAGAAAAAGACCGCTGCAGCCCGCCGCCTGCTCGACCGCCTGCACGAACCCCATTACCAGATCGGCGAAATTGTGAAGCAACCGCGCGGCCGCGCGGAGCGGGTCCTCTACGAATGAAGCGCCTGGCCATTCTGCTGTCCGGCCGCGGCTCAAACTTTGAGGCCATTGCCCGCAATGTCCGCGAGGGGCGGTTGCCCGCGGAAATTGCCGCCGTTGTGTCGAATGTGCCCGAGGCGGCAGGCTTGGCCACGGCCCTCTCCCTGGAACTGCCCGCCTACAGTCTGCCCTCCAAAGGCGTGCCCACCGACGAATATGCTCAATGCGTGGTAGATCTGCTGGCGCCGCTGGGAATCGATCTCATCTGTCTGGCCGGATTTATGCGGCGTGTGGGTCAACCCCTGTTGCACCACTATCCCCAGCGCATCCTGAACATACACCCTTCGCTGCTGCCTGCCTTTCCCGGCCTGAACGTGCAGCAGCAGGCCATCGACTATGGAGTGAAATTCTCGGGCTGTACCGTGCATTTCGTGGACGAGGGTCTCGATACCGGACCAATCGTGGCGCAGGCTGCCGTGCCTGTCTTGGATGGCGACACAGCCGCAACCCTGGCCGCCCGCATTCTCGAGCAGGAACACCGGATCTACAGCGAGGCCATCGCTTTGGTGTTGAGCGGCCGCTACCGCATTGAAGGACGCCGCGTCATCCGGGAATGAAGCGGCGGAAGTATTCGAGCGCCTCCGGATTCGCGAGGGCGCCCGTGTTTGTTGGCTCCTTGCCCTGCAGCAGATCGCGAATCGCAAGTTCCGTCAGCTTGCCGCTCACCGTGCGGGGCAGGTCCGGTACGGCGTAGATCGCGCGAGGCACGTGGTGCGGGCTCGCGCCCTGCCGGATCCGCCGTCGGATTTCACGTTCGAGTTCATCCGTGAACTGCAGGCCCGGCCGCAGGCGAACGAATAGCAGAACTTCTTCGTCGCCATCCCGGGGCCGGCTAATCACCAGGCTCTCGAGCACCTCGGATACCAAATCCACCTGTCGATAGATTTCTGCGGTCCCGATCCGGATGCCGCCAGGGTTGAGCGTTGCATCGGAGCGGCCAGAGATTACCATGCTGCCGCGCTCCGTTAACTCGGCCCAGTCGCCGTGCCGCCACACGCCCGGGTAGCGCTCAAAATAAGCGGCGCGGTATTTCTCATCGCCGGGATCATTCCAGAAGTACAACGGCATGGAGGGGAACGGAGGGTGACAGACGAGCTCGCCGCGTTGTCCCACCACAGCCCGTCCCGCCTGATCGAAGACTTCGACACGCAGCCCGAGACTGCGGGCCTGCAACTCTCCGCGGTACACCGGCGCTAACGGGTTACCCAGAGCGAAGCAGCCCACGATGTCTGTTCCGCCAGAGATCGACGCCAGATGTACGTCCTCTTTAATGCGCGAATATACATAATCGTAGCTTTCCGGAAGCAGCGGGGATCCGGTGGAAAGGATCGTGCGCAACGCGGAAAGGTCGTAGCTTCCACCTGGATTGAGTCCTTGTTTTTCAATGGCCGCCAGGTATTTCGCACTCGTCCCGAAAACGGTGACGCGCTCCTCTGCGGCCAGTTCCCAGAGAATCCCCGGATGCGGATAAAGCGGCGATCCGTCCCAAAGCACGATACACGCCCCGGTGGCCAGGACGCTCACCAGCCAGTTCCACATCATCCAGCCGCAGGTGGTGTGGTAGAAAACCCGGTCCGTTGGCTTCACGTCGGTGTGCAGCACCAGTTCCTTCAAATGTTCGAGCAACACCGGACCCGCTCCGTGCACCATGCACTTGGGCAAACCCGTGGTGCCGGAAGAATAAAGGATGGCGAGCGGATGCTCAAACGGCAGTTCTTCAAAACGGATGGGAGCGGGCGGATAGAAGACCACCGCGTCCTCCCAGCGCAGGCAGCGCGGAATGTGTTTCAGCGAAGGGTGGCGGTCGCCGACCGGTACTACAATCGTTTGTTTCACCGATGGCAATCGCTCCACAATCGTCCCCAACCGGTCGAGCGTCTCCACGCTCTTGCCGTTGTACTGTACGCCGTCGGCGGCAAACATCACTTTGGGCTCGATCTGCCCAAAGCGGTCAACCACCGCGTCCACGCCAAAGTCTGGTGAGCATGAAGACCAGATGGCGCCCAGGCTGGCCGTTGCCAGAAAGGCAATGACTGTCTCCGGCAAGTTCGGCATCCAGGCAGCTACACGGTCGCCCGGCGCGACGCCGGCCACCCGCAAGGCAATCGCCATGCGCGAAACCTCATCATAGAGTTGCTCGTAGGTGATGGTTCGCCGGTGGCCTTGTTCGTTCCAGGCAATGATGGCAGGCGAGTTGTCGCGCGACTGCAACAGATTGGCAGCGTAGTTCAGCAAGGCGCCGGGAAACCAGCGAGCCCGGCGCAACCCTTCGCAGGGCTGGAGTACGCGGTCCCATCCGCGTTGGGCTTTGACCCCACAGAACCGCCAGACGGCGCTCCAGAATTCCTCCGGCTGAGCAAGCGACCACGCGTAGAGTTCCTCGTAAGTGCGGAAGCCGCCCAGGAACCTTGTCATGTTGGCAGCCGCTGCGCGCTGCGCAGAAGGCGCCCAGCTCGGGTTCATGCCGGTTGCACCGTACCCACGCATTCGCCGAATCCGATGCGATGAGAGCCTTCGCACCAGCCGCGCAGGATCACCGTGTCGCCGTCCTCCAGGAACGTGCGTTCGATACCGTCGGGCCAAGTCAGCGGGCGCTGGCCGTTCCAAGTCAACTCCAGCAGAGAGCCAAAGCTTCCCTGCGCGGGACCGCTGACCGTGCCAGAACCGCAGAGATCGCCAGCTCGCACCGTGGCCCCGTTCGAAGTGAGGTGAGCAATCTGTTGGGCGGCCGACCAGTATAGATAGCGGAAATTCGTGCGCGCGATGCACCGGGCATCGGCAGCTCCGGCGGGCCGAAGCCAAACTTCAAGGTGGATATCCCAGTTGCGTGGCTCGGGTTCCTCCAGGTAACGCAGCGGCGGAGGATCCTGTGGAGGACCTGGCGTCCGGAACGGTTCCAGCGCCTCCTTCGTCACAACCCACGGCGAGATTGTCGTGAGGAAGCTCTTGCCCAGGAACGGCCCTAGCGGCTGATACTCCCACCGCTGGATGTCCCGGGCAGACCAGTCGTTCATCAGCACCAATCCGAAGACAGCCTCGCGCGCCGCTGTTGTAGATAACCGCGTTCCTTCGCGCCCCACCAGCGCCGCCATTTCGAGCTCAATGTCCAGACGGCGCGACGGCCCGAACACGGCCGTGCGATTATCGGCGGAAAGTTGTCCATGCGGCCGGATGAGCGGCGTTCCGCTGACCGCAACCGTGCCTGCGCGCCCGTGATAGCCCACCGGAAGCCACCGCCAGTTTGGCAAGAGAGGATTCTCAGGATCGCGGAACATCTTGCCTACGTTTGTGGCGTGCTCGAGGCTCGAATAGAAGTCGACGTAGTCGCCAACCGGGCACGGCAGGTGCATCTTTACTTCCGCCGACGGCACCAAGCAGGTCCCGGGCGGCCGGTCCGGATTGTCGGCGTTTAGCAGCCATGAAACCTGACGGCGGATTTCGGCCGCTCTTGGCATCACTGGCGTGAGTGTGTCGCCTTCCACAACCCGTGATTCCACGAGATCGAACACGAAATCGCCGATGGCAACGCCAGGCCGGCGCCCTCTGCCAGGAGCTTCGAAGACGCCGAACGGCAGGTTCTGGACTGGAAAGTCGTGTCCGGGCGGGACTTCCACCCAACTGCGCAGCTCAGGCGAATTCGGATCGTACTCGCGCATGGCTACAGAATTCCCAATGATTCCAAATGTTCCACGGGCTCCAGGAAACTGCAGGAGCCAAACGACAGTACGCGGGTGGCGCGCAGCCGCCGCAGCTTGTCAACCGGAAAGACATACCGCCCGGCATGAAAGGCTTCGCTCGTAAACCGCGCGTGCATCTCCGTAAGCAGCGACTCGATCGCATCCGTGGGGGCCTGATACTCAAAAGCCGCCAATGCAGCTGCGAAAACATTCAGAAATCCGTGCTGACCACTCGTTGGAAACGGGTGGTGGAGCCCGGCGGTGAATTTCACGGGCACACCGGCCCGCGCCGCATGCCACAGCGCCAGCGCCAACTGTGGCGATGGAGGAACCGCATCCGGCGAAAGGCCGCCAGTGCGCAATTTCAAACCGTCTCCAGCCTGGATGCGGGCGATCTGCGGCTCAAGCTCCTCCCGCCAGTTGAGCTCGTGCACCGTGAAGCGCCGAACCGGCTGCGCCAGGCTGCCGTTCACTTCGACGCATTCCACGTTGGGCGCCAGGACAGGCAGCCTCACACTTTCCCCGCGGCACACCAGAGAGGCCCGCGGCACGCATTCTGCGGCAGCCAGCTTATCTTCGGGCAGAATAAACCGCGCCAGCATCCAGGCGTGCTTGTGCCTTCGGTGCTCCCGGTACTGCGCCACGGCTTCATCCCAGCCAAGCTGTGCCGGGGGGAACAGGCCAGCGTAATCGACAATTCCCTCCAGCAGCGCGCGCACCGGTTCCATGAAAGACCCTCAGAGCAACCGGGCGATCCAGGTCCGCAGTTCCTCTTCGCTGAGGGAACCAGGGTGATACAGACGTACCGTGCCCGACTTGTCCATCAGCGCCAACGTCGGCGTCGTGCTCGCACCCCAAAGCTTGAAGTTCTCTTCGCTCACCGGCACGGCCATGCTCGGAATGGCCGCATAAAACTTCTCGTAGATCTCCCGTATATACGCCGTCTCCTTGTCGCGCGGTGCATCTTCTCCACCCGCCACATAGCCGTAGTGCTGGGTGGGCCCCACCACGATCAGCCCTTTCGGACCAAACTCGGAGGCCAATTTCCCGATGACCGGACTCTGCTTTTTGCAATCGCCGCACCAGTGTGCCCAAAAGAACAGCAGCACCGGCCGGCCCTTCCATTGCGCCTGTGACGTGCGGTGCGTGCCCGCCCACTCCTTGAGTTCCAACTGTGGCGCCGGTTTGCCCTCCAGGGTAATGAGGTGCAGGTTCTTCTGAATGCGCGTGCGCATGGAGGTGTCCCGCCAGCGGGCCAGTTCCTCCTGCAAAAAAGCCACCGCTTCAGATTTCTGACCCTGCGCATTCAACGCCTGGGCGTGCACCTCAATCGATGCGCCCAGTGCGATGGGGAGGTTCTTGTCATCATCCAAACCCCTGCCCTGCAGCATCTTAAGCGCCAACTGCCGGGTTTCAGCCGCGTATTCCAGCGCCGCTGCATACTCCTTGGCGGAGAGTTTGGCCCGGCCCAACCAACTTTGCGCCTCCAGCCAAAAACTGTCCGCACTATTGTTGGACTTGTAGTCCTGCAGAAGTTGGCGGGCTTTGGCGAAGTCTCCTCCGTTCAAGGCCACTCGCACATCTTTGATCAGGGTGGGGCGCGGGGGTTGAGCGGTCAGAGGGGCCAAGGCCAGCATACAGGTGATGAAAACGGGGAACCGCATTGCGATATTCGACTTCTTCCGCTTAGATGTTTCCGGCGGCGTGAGGCTTCAGACGCTAAGAAACTGCCGGGTCCAGGACATGCTGGCCTCCAGGTCCGCCCGCTCCTGCGCCACCGCCTGCTCCTTCGTCAACTTCGGCCGGTCGGGCGGTGGAGTACCCTTTTCGGCCAGCGCCAAAAAGCGGGCAAATTCGGCAGCCCGCACGTTACGGTAGCCTTCCCAAAATTCGGGTCTGCGCCAGGGGTAGGGCCTAGGCCCCATCACGATGATCTCCAGGGACATCGTCTTCCCCGGGCACCACTCGATAAACTTCTTCAGCAAGCCGCCAATGTCGACGTTGCCCTCACCCATCCGTGTCCAATTCACCGAGGTGCCATCTGGCGTATTCCAAACATAGCTGTCACGGATGTGACTCGTGAGGATGTAGGGGCGCAGCGTCTCCAGCGTCACATGCGGATCCTCCAGCGCCCACAGCGGGTTGCCCGAGTCGAAGCAGGCGCCCACGAAATCGGGCCCGGCCTCTTCAATGAGCATCTTCAGTTCCCGCGCCTGCATATCGCCGGCATGGTTCTCGATGGCAATGCGCACGCCGGCATCCAGGGCCCGCGACTTCACTGCCTTCAGCGTCTTCACTGTGTTCTCAATGTGATACTCGATCGGTTCACGCCCGCTGGTGGCAGACGTCGGCTTCCGGTCTGCTCCGGTACCTAGGAACGCACGCACGATGTTGGATTTGGCAATCTGTGCGGCCCGGATCACACGTGCCACCTGATCTTCGGCGGAACCGGCCGCGCGGTCGAACGCGGACGAACTCGGGCACACCGAGCGCATGCCGATCTCAAGTTCGATGCCAAGTCTGGCGGCGTGTTCGCCTACCTTGCGCACATGTTCGTCTTCGAGCGAGCCCAGGAAGCGAATTTCGGAGAAGTGCACCACCTTTGCGCCCAGCTTGGCGCAATAGTCCAGGTGTTCGAACGCGCTCCAGCCTTGCGAGCGCACGCTGAACAAGTCGACACCCAGGCGCGGCGTGGAGGAGGCAGCGGCCACGGCGGGCAAACCCGCCGCTGTGGCCAGAAACTCACGGCGTTGCATCGCTTCTGATTGTATCCGCCCTCGCGCTAAGGACTCAGCCGGACTCGCGCCCATCCCCCTCCCGGCTCACGCCGGTACAGCAGCCGGTCATGCAGCCGGCTGCGACGCCCTTGCCAGAACTCGATCTCTTCAGGCACCACTCGATAGCCGCCCCAATTCGGCGGACGCGGCACTTGACCATCGGGATAACGAGCCTGCAACTCGGCCACCGCCCGCTCCAACTCGTCGCGGCCTGTTAGTACAGCGCTCTGCCGGGAAGCCGCGGCACCCAAACGGCTGCCCCAAGGCCTGGAATGGAAGTAACGCTCCGACAGATCCGGATCCACCTGCTCTACACGGCCCACCGCACGCACCTGCCGTTCGAGCAAGTCCCAGTAGAGCGTCAATGCCGCATGCGGGTTCTCCTGGAGTTCGCGTCCCTTCCGGCTCTCGTAATTGGTGTAGAACAAGAAACCGCGCTCATCGAAACCTTTCAGCAGCATCATCCTGCAGCTGGGCCGGCCGTCCCGGGCGCAGGTGGCCAGCGCCATCGCATTGGGTTCCTTCAGTCCGGCGGCTAACGCCGTGTTCCACCAGTCCAGAAACAGCGGGATCGGGTCTCCCGGCGCGGATTCCTCCTCCAGCGCCCCTGCCGAGTAATCGATTCGCAACTCACTCATCCTGGGCCCCATCACCCCTTGCTGATTCCCATGCGCCACCCCAGGATGCCTTTCTGGCTGCTCGCCACGCGACCTTATCCCGCTTCGTGACCGTGAGGGAAGTCAAACCCTCACTGCCGCAGAGGGAGAGTTGGATGCGGCCCGCCTCTACCCGCGGATGGCGCAGAATCCTGGGCGCCCGGGATCCTGACGGCACGCGCACAGCCAGAACGTAAGAGAACTTCTCGTCCTCGAAGCCCAACTCGCCTCCCTTGGCAAGCCGGTGCAGGCGGGTCCGCTCGACGCGAACGGCAAAGTGGCACCAGTCCGGAACCTCCATCGGGCACTGTTGATCGTGCGGGCAAGGTGCGGCAATCGCCGCCCCGGCCTCCACCAGCCATCGCCTCATTTCTCGAATCCTTGCAAACCCTTCCGGCGTTCCCGGTTCCACGACCAGCAGGGCCCGGGACGCGGCAGCCCATGCCGCATCGAGCACCCGGAATTGCTCCAAACCATTCAGTTCGTTGAGGACGTAACTGCAGACTACCAGCTCGTGCGGGTCCAGCTTCGGAACCGTTCGCAAATCCACCGTCCGCCAAACGGCTTCTGGCGCCGCCCAACGCGCCGCCAGCGGTCTCCAGCCCGGATTGGCTTCCAGACACGTGGCGGCCGGTGGCGCGCCAAAATGTGCCTGGTAGGCCCACAGGGCCGTCCCAGGCCCGGCCCCCAGGTCCAGGAGAGAGTGCGGCTGGAATCCCAGTTCACCCAAGCACGCCCAAACTGCTCCGAAGGTGGCTGGCAGGCGCGTCAGGGCATAGGCCAGGAACTGTGCTTCAGAGTCCAGACGGAGGGAACGGCCCGCCCTGTAACCGTCTGATAAAGAACGCGCTGCTACCAGGAGGGCCCCCGGCGATGAGTGCTGCGCCTCCCGTTCTAACCTCTCCCTCAATTCCCCCGGCAACCGCGTAAATCGCATGCGCTCCCGATGGTAGCAAGGTTTTCGCTTGACACCAGCCCAAGCACGGGTTCAATATGTCGGTAGACGATATGTCGTTTGTCGATATAACGAGGCACGATATGCGATGAAATACTCCGCATTGACCGAAACCACGTATCTGATTCTTGCCGCTCTAGGCGAACCCCGTCACGGCTATGGGGTGATGCAATTGGTCAAGACTGCAAGCCAGGGGCGAGTCGTGTTAGGTCCAGGCACCCTCTATGGCGCCCTGACCAAACTGCTTGATCAGGGCTGGATCGAACGGGCAGGGGAAAGTGAAGCCGGAGGAGAGAGGCGCAAGTTGTACGTCCTCACAGAGAAGGGCCGGGAAGCCGTTGCTCAGGAGACCGCTCGGCTCTGCGGACTCTCAGAGATTGGCAAGAGCTTGATGGCAGCAGGAGCGTAAGCCATGGAGAAGGATTTTCGAAAGGTATTCAAGCTGTTCTTTGTGTGGCAGGACGAGGCCGAGGAGCGGTGGTTGGAGCAAATGGCGCGAGAGGGCTGGCGCCTGGTCCGGCCAGGGTTCATCTACCGCTTTCAGAAGGACGTTCCTACGGAGGTGCGGTACCGCCTTGACTATCCATCCAGGCCGGACAACCGGCAGGAGTATCTCACCCTGTTCCGGGACGCCGGGTGGCAGCATGTGGGCAACTTCGCGAACTGGCAGTATTTCCGGGCGGATTCCGCGGCCGCGCCAGAGGTTTTTACGGACGCGGAGTCGAGGCGGCAGAAATATCAACGCGTTCTGGCCCTGCTATTGTTGATGATCGTCGTCAACGTGATTGTTCTGTCAGGGCACACGCCGTCCCGCTGGTTTGATCCGAGTTGGGTACGTGGTCTGCAGGCGGCGGCAATCCTCATGCTGGGTTACGCAGTGGTCCGCATCCTCTGGCGTATCCGGCGCATTCGATCGGGCGGGGTCTGAGAGAATCCCTTTCGCGGCACGGGGTTAGGGGATTTGGTATCCTACGAATGTCGAGGGTTCTGTTCTCACCAATGGCCACCAAACCCCCATACGCTGTTGGCGCTCAAGTGGAGCATGCCAAATTCGGACCTGGCTCCGTCGTCGCCTGCACCGATCAGCAGATCACCATCAAATTCGACGAGAACGGCGAGCGCAAGTTTCTGCTCTCCATCGCTCAGGAGCACATCCGGAAAATTGACCGGCAGCCACCGGAGGCGAAAAAGCGCGCCAGCAAGAAGAAAGCGGCCCCCGCCGCTCCGGCCGCGGAGTAATTTCCACAAGAATCTGCCACCGCGCGAAGTTTCTGTGTGCTGCGCTGCAGAACTCGTTTGGTAGACTGAAAACTCCCAGCATGAAATTCGGCGTGGTTGTGTTTCCCGGCAGCAACTGCGATCACGATGCGTGGTATGCGGTTACCGGCAACCTCGGGTTTCCGGCGGAATTCCTGTGGCATAGCGAAACGAGCCTGAAAGGCGCGGATTGCATCATTCTGCCCGGCGGGTTCTCTTACGGCGATTACCTGCGCTGCGGAGCTATCGCCAAGTTTTCGCCCATCATGGAGGCCGTTAAGAAGCATGCCGCGGCCGGTGGTTTGGTTTTGGGCGTGTGCAACGGCTTCCAGATCCTGACCGAATGCGGCCTGCTGCCCGGATCGTTGGTGCGCAATCGCGGCCTTAAGTTCATTTGCAAACCCGTGGACCTGGCGCCGGTGAACCGCGACTCCGCGTTTACTCAGCAGATCCCGGCGGGGGCCACGCTGCGCATTCCAATAGCCCACGGGGAGGGCTGCTACGTGGCCGACGAACGCACGCTGGACCAACTGGAGGCCGAACAGCGGGTGGCCTTCCGGTATCTGGCCAACCCGAACGGGTCCATGCGGGATATTGCAGGCGTATTGAACGAGGGCCGCAACGTGATGGGCATGATGCCGCACCCCGAGCGGGCCTGCGATCCTCTGATGGGGTCCGTAGACGGGCGCCTCATCTTTGAATCCCTGGTTGCTTCGTTCGCGCCTACCCGGTAGACCCATGAGCACAATCACCCCTGACGTCGTCCAGGCCCATCAGATCACCCCGGACGAATACGAGCGGATTATTGCGATTCTGGGCCGCGAGCCCAACCTCACGGAACTCGGCATTTTCTCGGTGATGTGGAGCGAACACTGCTCCTACAAGAGTTCGCGCGTCCACCTGAAAAAGCTGCCCACGCGGGGCAAGCTTGTCGTGCAGGGGCCGGGCGAGAACGCGGGCATTATGTCCATCGGCCGCGCACCCGACGGCAGCGAGTACTGCATCGCATTCAAGATCGAGTCCCACAACCACCCGAGTTTCATCGAGCCATTCCAGGGCGCCGCCACCGGAGTGGGCGGCATTCTCCGGGACATTTTCACCATGGGCGCCCGGCCCATTGCCGTTCTGGACGCACTGCGTTTCGGACCTCTCGACGATCCGGCCACCGGCCACCGCAACCGCCGCATTCTGGAAGGCGTCGTAGCGGGCATCGCCCACTACGGCAACTGCTTCGGGGTTCCCACGGTCGGCGGCGAAACCGTCTTTGAGCCCTCCTACTCCGGCAATCCGCTGGTAAACGTTTTTGCGCTGGGCATCTTCCGCCGGCAGGACATCTTTTACGGGAAAGCCACCGGAGAGGGCAACCCTGTGATCTATGTGGGGTCCAAAACCGGGCGCGATGGAATCCACGGCGCGTCGATGGCATCGGCGGAGTTCACTGAAGAGAGCAAGCAGAAGCGGCCCAACGTGCAGGTGGGCGACCCGTTCATGGAAAAGCTCTTGCTGGAGGCGTGCCTCGAGGCGATGGGCACCGGCGCGATCGTGGGCATTCAGGACATGGGCGCCGCTGGCCTTACCTGCTCCACTTGCGAAATGTCCTCCCGCGCGGGTACGGGCATCGAGATCGATCTGGCTTTTGTGCCGCAGCGCGAAACAGGCATGGTGCCTTATGAGATCATGCTTTCGGAATCGCAGGAACGCATGCTGCTGGTGGCCGAGAAGGGCCGCGAGTACGAAGTGCTGCATGTCTTCGAAAAGTGGGGCCTGGACGCCCGCATTGTTGGCCGCGTTACCTCCGACGGCATCATGCGGGTGAAGAACCACGGCGAAGTCGTGGCCGAGATTCCTTCAAGGCCGCTGGCGGACGAGGCCCCGCTCTATCACCGGCCGTACACCCGCCCGCTACGCACCTCGCCGATGGAAGCCCCCCTGTTCCGGTCACAGGATTTGAACGGCGACCTGCTCACGCTGGCTGAATCCTACGACCTCTGCGACAAGAGCTGGATCTGGCAGCAGTATGATTACCAGGTTCGCACCAACACGGTGGCGGGGCCTGGCGGCGACGCCGCTGTGCTGCGCATCAAGGAGACTGGCACGTCTGTCGCCATGTCCCTGGACGGCAATGGCCGTTACTGTTATCTGGACCCGCGTGAAGGGGCCAAACTGATGGTGGCCGAGTGCTGCCGCAACCTGGCTGCCGTAGGCGCCGAACCCATCGGCGCTACTAACAATCTCAACTTCGGCAATCCGGAACGGCCCGAAATCATGGCGCAAATCGTGGAAGCCATCGAGGGGATGGCGGAAGCCTGCGCCTTCTTCGAGACGCCCATTACCGGAGGGAACGTCAGCCTCTACAACGAGACCCTTGGTGAAGCCATCTTCCCGTCACCCGTGCTTGGAATTGTTGGCCGCATCGAAACCCACGAGGCGCCGCCTGGCATCGCGTTTCAATCCGCGGGCGCCACCCTGCTGCTGCTCGGCGGCCTGGGCGAAGCGGACGAAATCCGCTTCGGCGGCACACAATACGCCAAGCAAGTCCTGAAGCAACTGTGGGGCCTGCCGCCGGCACTCGACATGGACCGGGAAAAGCGAGTTCAAGCAGCGGTGCGCGAAGCGGTGCGGGCGGGATTAGCCGAAGCCTGTCACGACCTGAGCGACGGGGGCCTGGCATGGGCTGTGGCCGAGTGCTGTTTCGGCCAAGGCGTGGGTGTGGAACTGGACCTCGATTCCGCCCTCCGGCCCGAACTGCTGCTGTTCCATGAAGGGTCCTCCCGCGTGCTGCTGGCCACCAGGCAAGCCGCGGAAGTGGAGGCCCTTGCCGCCCGCCACGGCGTTCCGGCTCCGCGCATCGGCATGACCCGCGGGGACCGCCTGCTCATACGGCGTTCGGGCGAAAAGTTGATCGATCTGCCGGTAAATACCGTACGTGAACGCTGGGCCTCCGCCCTGCCGCATGCCTTGGAGGGCGAATTCCATGTCTGATCTCGATCCTCTCGATCGGTTTCACGAAGAGTGCGGGGTGTTCGCCATCTACGGCCATCCCGAAGCCTCCAACATCGTTCACCTCGGTCTGCATGCCCTGCAGCACCGGGGCCAGGAGAGCTCCGGCATCGCTTCCTGCGATGGGCGCGATGTATATACGCATAAAGGCATGGGGCACGTCGCCGACATCTTCACGGCGGGCGTGCTGAATAAGCTTCCCGGCCACCTCGCTATCGGCCACACACGGTATTCCACAGCGGGCGACACGGCTCTGCTGAACGCGCAACCTTTCTCGGTGATGTGCAACAAAGGGCGCATCGCGGTCGCCCACAACGGCAACATTACCAACGCCCTCGAATTGCGCCGCGACCTGGAGGCCGGCGGTTCCATCTTCCAGGCCACAAGCGACACCGAGGTGATTCTCCACCTGGTGGCACGGTCGCGCCAGCAGACGATGCAAGCGGCCCTGCGCGACGCCCTCATCGATCTTGAGGGCGCCTTCTCGCTAGTCTTTTTGGCTGAGGACAGGCTCATCGTGGCCCGCGATCCTCATGGGTTCCGCCCGCTGGCTATCGGGCGGATGAATTTATCGTCGGGCCCAGTTTGGTGTTTCGCCAGCGAAACCTGCGCCTTCGACCTGATCGACGCTCATTATGTGGGCGAAGTGGAGCCTGGCGAAATGGTCACCGCCGGACCCGAAGGGCTCCTGCGCGAATTCTACACACCGCCTACGCGGCCGTCGCATTGCGTGTTCGAACATGTCTATTTTTCCCGTCCCGACTCCACCGTGTTCGGCCGCAGCGTGCAGGCCTCACGCGAAAAGATGGGGATGTTGCTCAGCCGGGAGTGGCCCGTCGAGGCCGACGTAGTCGTCCCGATTCCCGACTCTGGCGTGGCCGCCGCCCTCGGCTACGCCCAAGCTTCCGGCATCCCCTTCCGCCACGGCCTGATCCGTAACCACTACGTGGGCCGCACCTTCATCGAGCCTTCCCAGGCCATTCGTGACTTTGGCGTGCGCCTCAAGTTGAATCCAGTGCGCGAACTGCTGGACGGCAAGCGCGTCGTCCTGGTGGACGATTCCCTGGTACGTGGCACCACATCGCAGAAGATCGTCCGCATGATCCGTGGCGCCGGCGCCAAGGAAGTGCATATGCGCATCTCTTGTCCGCCGACGGTTTCGCCCTGTTTTTATGGGGTTGATACGCCCACCAAGCGCGAGTTGATTGCCGCCAACCAAAGCGTGGAGGAGATCCGGCAGTTCATCGGCGCGGACACCTTGGCCTATCTGTCACTCGAGGGGCTGGCTAACGCGGTGGAGGACACGGGCCGCTTCTGCTACGCCTGTTACACGGGCAAGTACCCCACCGACCTTGTCAACATCGAAGAATTGATGACGGCCCGGACCAACCGCTGAATCTCAGCGCGTCCCGAACGTCAACGTCGCCCAGAAGCTCTCCCAATCGGCCTCGCGGCGGTCAGCCCGCCGCTGCATCACGATCGCGTGCAGCTTATGCAAACCGCCCGCCGACACCGGCACGGTCACCATACCTTGGGCGTTGGTGTGTCCCAACGATATCGTCTTTGTAACGCCGGAGGCGGCCACCTGCAGTTCTATCTCATGCCCGGCGGCGGGTTTGCCGCGGAACAAAAGCTGAACGCGAACCGATGAAGGCGCCGGCGTCGCGTAAGGGTCATCCAACGGCACGAACTCAATCTCCATGTCCAATGGCTGGCTGAACCAGCCATCTCCCTGCCCCGCCACCAGCAGGCTCTTCACATGCTTGGAATAGATCTCCCGTCCTGGCTTTTCGCCTTCCTTTTGCCTGGCTCGAAATTCAATGACCGGCAGCAGTCCCTCGTGCAGCAGGTACTTCTCGAAGTCCGCCGCTTTCAACTCGATGAAGTTGGGCGCAGTGCGGGACACGAGGTAGAAATGGCCCCGCTCGGGGGCCACGGTATCCGCAACGGTCATTTTGGGTTCGTTCCGCACGTTTTCGAGCGGTTGAATCCCCGAGGCCGACCGTCGCTGCGCGTCACGCAGACGCGCAAGCACCACCGTAGTCTGGCTCTGAGGAAACGCATCGCCGTTGTGGTACTCGACTCGGATCCGTTCGGCTGGCGCGGGGGTGAACGTTGCCGGGCGCAGATAGAGGTCGTGCCCCGGCATGGCCGGAAGCACCAAGAAGAGTAAAGGCCAGCGCATTGTGCTCAGATCCGGTTGAACTTGCGGATGGCCTCGCCGAGCGACTTCATCTGCTTGATGACAGGCACCATGGCCGTCTCAGTCTTGTCGATCTCCTGAGCGCGCTTCAGCACTTCTTCCGCCTTTTCCTGCGGCACGATCACCACGCCGTCTTCGCCGGCCACCACGATGTCGCCCGGGCGCACCACCACGCCGCCGCAGGTCACCGGTTCATTCCGGCTGACGCTGGCAAACCGGCCCACGGCGGTTGAGGGCGTGACACTGGAGGCGTAGGTCGGCAACCGCAAGTCCCGCAGTTCCGCGATGTCGCGCACTCCGCCGTCGATCACCATGCCCGCCATGCCGCGAGCCTTTGCGGCCGTCCCCATCAACCCGCCGATTGCCGCCACGTCCGCGCCATCCTGAATCACGATGACGCCCACCTCGCCCGGCTTGGAATTGTCGATCATCTCGCGCGAGTGAAGCACCGCCAATTGCGGCGTGGCTTTCTCTGGCGGAGCAGGGGCCACCAAAGCGGTTACCGCCCGGCCCACGAACTTTCCCGGGACCACCGGGCGGATTTTGTGGGAAAGGAATCCGCGCTGCCCCACAATCTGATCTACCGCGTCGGAGACGGAAGCGACCGTCGAGCGGTAGAAGCCCGCCAGCAAAGGATCTGCAGGCGCCGGGTCCGCTTTGCGTACTGCCTGGAACCCCAGCCCCAGGGCCGCAGCCAATGTGGTCAGGATAAAGGCTCTTCGCTTCATGGTTTCTTCTTTCTCTCCTCTTCGTATTGTTTCCGGAGCTCCGGGTTCAGCGGATAGACGTCGCGGAACCGGTGTTTCTTCTCGCGGGTCAGCTTCCGTTCGTATTCTTCCACTTCCGCCTGGCGCGTGGCACGCTCCAGCACGTCCGCGGCGATGGAACCGGGAAAGAAGAGCACGGCCGAGCTATCGCCCACCACTACATCTCCCGGCAGCACGGTCACGCCGCCCACGCGGACAGGCACGTTCCAGTCCACACCCTGTTGCGTGGCCACATTTGGGTCGAAGCCGATCGCCAGCACTGGGAAGCCGGCCATTGCCTCCAATTCCTCCTTATCGCGCGTGCCGCCCCACAGCACCACGCCGCGCGCGCCGTTCACCTGAGCGCCAAGCGCGGAAATGTCGCCGAAGAAGATGCCGCTGGCTACTTCCCCGCCCAGATCCGCCACGATTACATCGCCCGGCTTCACTTCCTCAGCGGCTCGCACGTTGTAGGCCACCGGCCAGTCCCCTTCCTTGGCCAACTGCCGCATGGCCGTCTCCAGATCGGGCCGCCTTGGCAGGTAACGGATCGTCAGCGCGCGGCCTACCAGCCGTTCGCCAGGCCGCGTTGTCTTCAAGCCCGCGTAGTAGCAGTTCACATAGCCAAGGCTACGCACCGCGCCCCAGATGGATTCGAGAGGAAGTTTCCTCAGCTTCTCCAACTGGTCGTCCGTCACCCGCACCTGCTGGGGCCGCAACACCTCCATCACGGGGTGATACGTGTCGCGGCTCGCGCGATTCTGTGCGCAAAGCGGCAGAGCCAGCAGCGCCAGCGCCCACGTTTTCATAGCCCCTCCTGGAACCATGGAGTTTCCCTGGCCTGCGCCTTGCGCGCCGCCTCTTCGTTCATCACAACACCGAGGCCGGGCCGGTCGGTCAGTGGGATGAACCCTTTCTCGATGATGTCGCCTTCCTTCACGAAGTCCTTCCAAAGTTGCAGCCGCTGAATCCAGTGCCACTCGAGCACGAGGAAGTTCGGTACGGCCGCGCACACATGCGCCGAGGCCATCGTGCCGATCGGCGAAACCACGCAGTGCGGGGCGAACGGCACATAGTAGGTATGCGCCATGTCTGCAATCTTGCGGCCTTCCAGCAACCCGCCCACTTTTTGCAAGTCGGGCATAATCACGTCCGCCGCGCGCTTCTCCAGAATCGTGCGAAAGCCGTGCCGCAGAAAGATGTTTTCGCCGCAGCATATGGGCGTCGAAGTCGACTCGCGGATGTCTCGCATCGCATCCACGTTTTCGGCAGGGACGGGCTCTTCCAGGAACAGCAGCTTGAAGGGCTCGAGTTCCTTGGCGACACGTTTGCCGGTCATCATGTCGTAGCGGCCGTGCATATCCACCGACAGATCAGTCCGCTTGGGGAGCAGCTCGCGTACGAAGCGAACCTTCGCCACCATACGATCCACTTCAGCGTTGGAGGCCGTCCAGTTGGCCCGGTCCCAGCGATTGGGGTCAGCCCCGTCATCGATGTCGATTTTCACCGCCGTAAACCCAAGTTCGTTGATGTGGGCCACCTTCTTGGGGGCTTCAGGGTCGTTGGGATCTTCCGTTTGCGAATCACAATAGAGCCGGACGCGATCGCGGAATTTGCCGCCCAGCAACTGATACACCGGGAGATCCAAGGCTTTCCCCGCGAGATCCCACAACGCGGTTTCCAGAGCGGACAAGGCCGCCGTGTACTGGCCGCCTTGTGCGCCGGCGAAGATGCCCCCTGTGCGGATACGCTCCCAGAGCAGATCGATGTTCAGCGGGTCCTGTCCAATCAGGTAGCGCCGCCAGGAGCGGATGAGTCCGGCGCCTCCATGCACGGCGTCGGTGCCCTCTCCGTGGCCGAACAATCCCTGGTCGGTGTAAACCCGGACATGGAGTTGCAGACCGTGCGCCACTACTTGCGCAGTGCGCACATCCGTGATCTTCAGTTTCGGGCGCGCGTACGCCGAACTGGAGCGTTGAATGGCCAAACCGAGCGCGGGAAGCGAGAGCGCGCCCCCGAAAAACTTACGGCGGGTTGTTTGTTTGGTCATGGCTCACAGCATCATACCGCTGTCCGGCCGCATTTACCGGCCGGAGAGCGCTTCGAGGTGAGCCATAACCGCCGAAGCGAGGCCCTGCGGGTTGTAACCGCCTTCCAGGACACTGACCAGCCGGCCACCTGCCGTGCGCTCTGCAATCTCCATGGCGATTGAGGTGAGTTCCTGGAAATCAGCGTCCTTGAGATGGAAGCGCCCCAGCGGATCATCCTTGCGTGAATCGAATCCCGCGGAGATCAATACGAAGTCCGGGCGGAACTCTTTCATTGCCGGAATGAGCTTCTTGCGGAATGCTCCCAGGATTTCGCTGTGGCCGGAACCAGCAGGCAGCGGGCAGTTGAGCGTGGAGCCAGCGCCGGCACCCACGCCGGTTTCATTTGCAGTGCCGGTACCCGGATACCAAGGCCATTGGTGAGTACTGAAGAAGAAGACTGAACCATCGGCGTAGAACGTGTCCTGCGTGCCGTTGCCGTGGTGGACATCCCAATCGAGGATAACCACCCGTTCCACGCCATACCGCTTCTGCGCGTGGCGGGCGGCGATGGCCACGTTGTTGTACACGCAGAACCCCATGCCCCGGAAAGGCGTGGCGTGGTGGCCCGGCGGGCGCACCGCGGCAAAGGCGCGGTTCACCCGCTTCTGGAATACGGCATCCACCGCCGCAAGAGTACAGCCCGCGCCACGTATGGCTGAGACCAGCGTCCGCGGGCTCAGGGCCGTGTCGCCAGTGCTCAGGTTCGTGGCTCCTCGCGCCACATCCCGGCGAACCGTCTCGATGTAAGCTTGCGTGTGCACCAGGTGTAACTCATCGTCCGTGGCATCCCGCCCGGCGACAGCCGTCAGTTTGCCTGGCCACCCTCCGGCCTCCAACGCGCGCAAGAGATACTTGTAACGTTCTGGCGATTCCGGGTGCCCAACGCCCGGATCGTGCTCCGCGCAAAGCACATCCAGCACCAGACCTGTCCGTCCCGTGTCCCCCACTCCCGTATTTTGACAAAACCGTTCGGGAACCTCGTCCCGGCGGCCTCCGTATTCCAAGGGGAGCACGCAGTAGCATGAGCACCCTTGCCCCACCCAGCGAACTTGAGATTCCCGCAGTGGAGACCTCCGGGCGCAAGTTCCGGCGGCGTGCACGGCGCATGCATTCGGGCGAGTTTGTCGCCGACCTCGCCTGGCAAACCCTGGCCAACCTCCGCCGCAACAAACTGCGCAGTTTTCTCACGTTGTTCGGCATTGCCTGGGGCATCACCTCGCTGGTGCTCTTGTCTGCGTTATCCGACGGCTTCCGTCAGGGCCAGCGCAAGAACATGGCCCAAATTGGCGAGAACATTGTCTTCGTGTGGGGTGGCGTGACCGAGTTGCAGGCCGGTGGAAAGCGTGCAGGCCGCCGGGTGTTTCTCGACCGCCACGACATCGACCTCATCCGCTCCCAGTGTCCGGCCGTCGCCGTGGTGGCCCCCGAGGTCAAGACCGGGCAGGTGCCCACCCGCAGCGCATACAACACCGGCCGCTTCCTCTCAGTCGGCGTTTCACCCGAATATCTGGCGCTGCGTAACCTGCCGGTCAACGAAGGCCGCCACATTACCCATGCCGACTCGCAGGAGGGCCGCCGGGTGGCCGTACTCGGCTCCGCTGTTCGCAAGCAACTTTTCGAGAAGCGCCCCCGTGTGATCGGCGAGACCATCTGGCTGAACAACTACCCCTACCAGGTGATTGGCCTCATGCCCGAGAAGGAGCAGAACTCGAGCTACGACGGCTGGGACAACGACAAAGTGCTGGTGCCGGACACCGCGCTGCTGCGCGACATGCCGCCTTCGCGGGAGATCTACGCCGAGAACCGGATCTGGGGATTGATCTACAAGCCTGTTTCGGTGGACCGCTGGGAGGAAGCCCAAGCTCAGGTCCGGTCCGTATTGGGCCGCGTGAAGGGATTCGACGCGCGCGACGAGGGCGCGCTTCGCGTCTGGGATACCGTCGAGGGCGCGCAACTGTTCGACACCATTTTCAATGCCGGCGAGATCTTTCTTGCCGTCATCTCGCTGGTCACCCTCTCGCTGGGAGGCGTCGGCGTCATGAACACCATGATGATGGCTGTGGCCGAACGCACCAACGAAATCGGACTCAAGAAGGCCCTCGGCGCGACGAGCCGCCGGATTCTGGCGGATTTTCTGCTGGAAGGTGTATTCCTGGCCCTGCTGGCCGGGGCCGCCGGACTTCTGCTCGTGCTGCTGCTCAGCGCGATGGTCAACTCCCTGCCTATGCCCACGATGTTTTCGGGGCTGCCCATTCATTGGAAGATGCTGGCCTTCGCCACCCTGGCTTTGGGCACCGTGGCGGTCGCATCTTCACTGCCGCCCGCGCGCCATGCCGCAGCCCTGACGCCGGTGGAAGCCCTGCGGCACGAACGCTGAAGGAGGACGCATGGGTTGGCGCTATATCTTTTCCGAAGCCCTGGCGGCCCTGCGGTTCCACCGCCAACGCACCATGTTCACCACGCTGAGTCTTGGGTGGGGAGTTGCGTGCTTCGTCATCCTCATGTCCTACGGCGACGGCTTCGAGCGCGCTCTTGTCAAAGCGTTCACCGCCGTTGGCCAGGACCTTGTCCTGACTATCGGTGGCCAAACCAGCGAGCAGGCCGGCGGCCTGCGGGCTGGCCGCCGTATCCGGCTGGAGTTGGCCGACGCCCGCATCATCAAGGAGTCTGTGCCCCTGGTGGATGCGCTCTCGCCCGAGATCATGCGCCACAGCCTGAAAGCGCGTATCGGTTTGCGCGAAAAGGAAGTAACCCTGCGTGCCGTGCGTACCGAGTATGATCTCATCCGCAACATCCGCATCACCGATGGCCGCTGGATCAATGTCGAAGATGAGCAGAAGCAGCACCGGGTTGTCGTGCTGGGCAACAAGGCCGCGAAAGAACTCTTTGCCGGCGCTCCCCCCGTCGGTGAGGAGATCTCCCTCAACGGGATAGTTTTCACTGTAATCGGCGTGATGGAGAGCAAGCTGCAGATCGCCAACTACAACCGGCCCGACAACGAGTGTCTGTTCATCCCGTACGACACGTTCAGCGTGTTCGGCGACATTCAGTACCCTTGGTTCCTCGTGTGGAAACCAATCACACCCGATGCCCGCGACCGCGCTGTTGCCATGGTCCGCGCCAAACTAGCGGAGTTGCACCGCTTCCACCCCAAGGACGAGAAGGCCGTCGAAATCCTGCCCTTCTCGAAATTCATGTCGATCATTACAGGCATGTCTCTGGCGGTGAAGCTGTTGCTGGCATTTGTCGGATCGCTCACTCTTGCCATTGGCGGAGTAGGCCTGGCAAACATCATGCTGGCCTCCGTCATCGACCGGACGCGGGAAATCGGCATGATGAAGGCCATCGGAGGGCGGCGCAGCATGATTCTCAAGCAATTCCTGCTCGAGGCGTCTCTGGTGGTGGCCATCGGCGGCGGCATCGGCTTCACCTTGGCCTTCATCGCCACCCAGATTATTGGCTCGATGCCATTCCTGGGTCCGGCGTTCAAAGACACCACCAATGTCGGTGACATCTACCTGCACATCCAGCCCGTCTCGATCGTTGTCTCGTTTGCGGTGCTGTTCGCAGTGGGCCTGGTGGCAGGGCTGGTACCGGCCATTAAGGCCTCCCGCCTCGACCCCATCGCCGCGCTCCACTACGAGTAGAGCGCGTGCAGCAACTCGCGGTAGCCTGGTTTCCGGCATCCGCTGCCCACCCCCGACCGCATGGCCTTGCACGGCATCGGCGGATTCGGCTATGGCTCGTTCTCGTTCTACGAACCGGACGCTTCCGCCTCCTCGGTCGTCTCCTACCGGAACAGGCGGGCTGCGGTCTTCAACGTGGGCGCCGGATTCGAACTTCGTATGTCCCCAAAAGTGGGCTGGAAAACCGAATACCGTCATTACCTGCCGCTTTCTTCCCGCGTCGGCGACGCCTTGGGATACCACCATCGCATCTTCCCCACCGGAATCGCGTTCCACCATTAAACCTTTGTCTGATGTCCGATTTCGGGACATCAGAACTGTTTCCCGGACACTGCCTCACACGCTTCCTGCTGAGAATCAGTGGTTTATGGGCGTGCCGCCCTGGCACGATTCGTGCCAGTTGTTTCTCGTGACCAGCCTGCGATACACCTTCCGGTCTCTAGCCCGCACGCCGATCCTGAGCATTGTCGTAGTCCTCTCGCTGGGACTCGGGATCGGCGCCAACACGGCTATTTTCTCCTTGATGTACCAGACCCTCCTGCGATCCTTGCCGGTCAAGAATCCCCAGGAACTTGTGGTGCTGAATTCACCAAGGGACTTCAAGTCCGGCCGGAGTTCCGCGGACGACTCCGGCGACATGAACGCTATCTTCAGCTACCGCATCTTCCGGGAGTTGGAGAAGGATCCAAAGGGTCTGGCCGGTCTCGCCGCCTACCGCCAGTTCGGCGCGAACCTGTCCCTCGCTGGGCGCACTTTGGATGGGCGCGTGGCCGTCGTCTCCGGCCAGTACTTCCCTCTTTTGGGAGTTCAGGCTGCGATGGGCCGGACGCTTGAGCAAGAGGACGACAGGGGCGCTGGCAATCCGGTGGCTGTCCTCAGTTATGGCTATTGGAAGGACCGTTTGGGCGGCGCTGACAATGTGCTCAACCAGCCTCTGCGCGTGAACGGCCAGATCTTCACCATCGTGGGCGTGCTGCCCCAGGGCTTTACGGGGCTGACACTGGGTTACGATCCCAACGTCTATGTTCCGCTCGTCTTTAAGCCGGCCATGACTCCGGGATGGAATGGGACTGACCGCTATGACGACTACTGGCTCTACCTCTTTGGACGATTGCAGCCGGGCCTTTCCCTAAAGCAGGCGCAGGACGCTCTGAACACTGTGTATGCGGGCCTCGTGGCCCAGCAGGCCAAGACCGTACAAATGCGTGACAAAGCGCGAATGGAACGTTTCTTGTCCTCACGGCTCACCATATTGCCAGGAAACCTGGGCATGAGCCAGCAACGCGAACAGATGGCTACCCCTTTGCGCATTCTCATCGGCTGCACAGGCCTGGTGTTGCTGATCGCCGCGGCTAATGCGGCAAACCTCCTGCTGGCCCGCGCCGCCCAGCGGAATCGGGAACTGGCCATCCGTTCCGCCATGGGCGCCGGCCGCCGCCACATTGTGCGCCAATTGCTGGCCGAAGCCATGTTGCTAGCGGTGGCTGGGTGCGGTGTGGGTCTTGTGTTCGCCGTCTGGACCCTCGACGCCTTAATTTCCACCATGGGCCAGCCGGGCGAGCGGATCTACTTCTTCACAACGCAACTGGAATGG
Organism: uncultured Solibacteraceae bacterium; assembly: GCA_964460395.1. Classification (GTDB taxonomy): domain Bacteria; phylum Acidobacteriota; class Terriglobia; order Bryobacterales; family Bryobacteraceae; genus CAYWQS01. The sequence goes on from CAYWQS010000009.1 coordinate 115,242, forward strand.
CCGGTGTTGCTCTACGCCGTTGGCGGCTCATTGCTCACGGGCCTGCTGTTCGGCCTCTATCCCGCATGGGCCGCGTCCCGGGCCGACGCCGCCGGGGTGCTGAAAGAAGATTCCGCTAACGCCTCCACCAGCCGCCAGGGCATGCGCGCCCGCCGCGTGCTGGTAGGCGTGCAGGTGGCCGTTTCGGTCACGCTTCTGGTCCCCATGGGCCTCTTTCTCAAGAGTCTGGTGAACCTGACGCAGGTCAACCTCGGCATGAAGACGGACAACCTGCTCACCTTTGGCATTTCTCCCGAACTGAATGGCTATACACCCGAACGCAGCCGCCAATTGTTTGAACGGACGGAAGAAGCACTGTCCGCCATTCCGGGCGTGCGCGGCGTCACGATGGCGATGGTGCCTCTGATTTCTGGCAGCAACTGGGGCAACGATGTCACTGTCGAGGGTTTTTCGCCCGACCGCTTTTCGCGGGATGATCCGCGCGGCGACAACAACGCAAGGTTCAACCATGTGGGTCCCGGTTTCTTTTCCCAAATGGGCATTCCTCTGCTCCGCGGCCGTGAATTCGCCTCCACCGACACCCTGGCCGCACCGAAGGTCGCGGTCGTCAACGAGGCCTTTGCCAGGCATTTCTTCGGTGAGAAGGACCCGGTCGGGCGCCGGTTTGGCCTGGGGTCAGGCAGCGGCGTGCAACTGGAATACGAGATCGTGGGCGTGGTAAAGAATGCGCACTACTCCCAGGTCCGTCAGGATCCGCCGAAGCTCTATTTCCGCCCGTACCGCCAGGATGATGGTATCGGCTCCATCCAGGTGTATGTCCGGGGCCACATTCCAGTGGCGCAACTCGCCCCACAGGTGCGGAAGACCATGGCCAACCTCGACCCCGATCTGCCACTGGAGGGTTTTCGCACCATGAATGAGCAAATCAGCCTCAACATCCGGTCGGACCGACTGGTACTGCAACTGGCGTCTGCCTTCGCGATCCTCGCTACCTTGCTGTCCATGCTCGGCCTCTATGGAGTGATGGCCCACAATGTGGCTCGACGGACACGCGAAATTGGCATCCGGATGGCCCTTGGCGCGGGGCGGCAGCGGATTCACACGCTTGTCTTGCGCGATGTTCTCTGGATCTTCGCCACCGGAGCGGTGCTCGGAATCCCCGCTGCGCTGTGGTTGTCGAAGTTCGCTGAAAGCCAGCTCTTCGGGGTGAAAGCACTCGACTACGCCGTGCTGGCCGGCTCGATCACGGTGTTGGCCTTCGCAGCGTTGTTTGCGGGCTTCGTCCCCGCGCGCAAAGCCGCCACGATCGACCCGATTTCCGCGCTTCGCTATGAGTGATTTGCGGCTCCGTTCAGCTGGCGAAGATGACCGTTCGCCCCCGATGCGCCACCCTTCACAGGTGGTTTTATTGACGGTTTCTGAACTATTTCGATATCCTGAGCGATGATCGGTTCGTCCCGGTCTTCCCGCCCGGCTGGTGGCAGGCTTCCTGATTGACAGGCCGAACGTTGCCTCCTTTTTGCCCGGGTGTGGACCACTCCAGCCGAGGAGGCAACTGCATTGTCCGACGCCACCCGTCACATTTTCACTTCGGAGTCGGTGACCGAGGGTCACCCCGATAAAATCGCTGACCAGATTAGCGACGCCGTATTGGACGCCATTCTTGCGAAGGATCCTACCGGTCGAGTCGCCTGCGAAACCCTGGTGACCACCGGCACCGCCATCGTCGCTGGCGAAATCACCACCACCAACCTGGAGTTCTTCAAGAACATTCCGGATCTTGTCCGCGATGTGATCAAGGACATCGGGTTTACTTCCTCCGATTACGGCTTCGATTACAAGTCCTGCTCGGTGATGAATCTTATCCACGGCCAGTCCCCGCACATCGCCATGGGCGTGGACACGGGCGGGGCAGGCGACCAGGGACTGATGTTCGGATTCGCTTGCGATGAAACCCCTGAACTTATGCCTCTGCCCATTACGCTCGCCCACAAGCTGGCCCAGCGCTTGTCGGAGGCACGAAGGAATGGAGAGGTGCCGCATCTGCGCCCTGACGGCAAGAGCCAGGTTTCGGTGGAGTATGTCAATGGCAAGCCGGCCCGCGTCGACGCCGTAGTGGTTTCCACGCAGCACGACCCGCATCCCACCAAGCCCAACACCATGCCCGACGGGCTCGTCGAGAATATCCGTGAAAAGATCATCAAGTCCGTCGTGCCCGCCTCGATGATTGATGCAAACACCAAGTTCCACATCAATCCCACTGGCTGCTTCGAAGTCGGCGGCCCCCACGGCGATACCGGCCTCACCGGGCGCAAAATCATCGTTGATACCTACGGCGGCATGGGCCGCCACGGCGGCGGCGCTTTTTCAGGTAAGGACCCGACAAAGGTGGACCGCTCGGCCTGCTACATGGCCCGCTACATCGCAAAGAACATCGTAGCGGCCGGCCTTGCCACCCGGTGCGAAGTACAGTTGGCCTACGCCATTGGCGTCGCCGAACCCGTCAGCGTGCTGGTGAACACCTTCGGCACTGGAGTAGTGGACGAAGAGCGGTTGACGGAACTCGTCCGGCAGCACTTCCCGCTGAAGCCCAAAGGCATCATCGACCACCTCGACCTGCGCAAACCGATTTACCGCAAGACCGCTGCCTACGGCCACTTCGGGCGCGACGGCTTCTCGTGGGAAAAGACCGACAAGGCCGATGCGCTCAAGCAGGAAGCGCGTCTCGCCGTCGGCGCCCGCGGGTAACCGCTACTCGTCCCGCAAGGCCCGCACCGGCTGGATGCGGGCCGCCCGCCACGCCGGGATCAAACTAGCCAGAACCGCGGCGCTTAAGAGCGCCGTGGCGCCCGCCAGAAATGCTGCCGGGTCCAGAGCTTCCATCCCAAACAGCAGGCTCTCCGCCAAACGTGCGCCAGCCGCGCCGCCCGCTATCCCCAAGAGTAGCCCCACACCGATGACCAAGCCCACTTCGCGGAGCACCAGGCTGATTACGCGGCCCCGTCCGGCCCCCAGCGCCATCCGAATGCCAATCTCTCTCGTCCGCCGCGTGACCAGAAACGCCAGCACGCCGTAAATCCCCACCACGGCCAGGACCGTCGCCAGCACTCCAAATCCGGTGGCCAGGAACGACACCAGCCGCTCGTTAATCAGCCGGAAATTCACTTGCTCATCGAGCATGCGTAGATCCGAGATCACCATGTTGTTGTCCACGGCCGAGACTGTCCGGCGGATGTGGTCAATCATGGTGGCCGGGTCCCCGGCGACCCTTACATAGAGATTGAGCGCATTGACCCGTTTCAGGATCGGTTCGGCGCCCAAGTACAGGAACGTCTGGCGCGGCACTTCGCCGCGGACATCGTTGTACCGCGCGTTGCCAAAAACCCCGATGATTTCGATTTCGGGTTCAACCGCCCGCCCTTGCCCCATGCGGCGGCCCAGCACTTCGCTCCCGGCCAGGTACTTATCCACCAGCGCCTGGTTTACGAGTGCCTGCATGCGGCTGCCGCCCCAATTGCGCCAATCGAAGTCCCGGCCCGCCGTCACAGGGATTCCGAGAGCGCGGAAATACCCGGGCGTTACTGCATTGAAGTAACTCCAGGGGTACTCTCCGCCCTGAAACTGGAATCCAGGCAGCGTGATGCTGGAGTCCCACCGGCCCCCCATGAACAGCCGGGTGGTGTTTGCGCCTACCGCCACCACGCCCGGCGTAGATTCGAGCTTTTCCAACAGCGACCGGAACACATGTGCCTTACGCCCGGTCTCATAGACAGCCGCTGGGCGGACGCTGAGTGTCACCACGTTTTCGGTCTCCATGCCCAGGTCGACGCCCCGCAGATTGCCCAGGGAACGGGCAAACAGACTGGCGGCGATCAGCAGCAGCGTGCAGAGCGCGACCTGCACCCCAATCAACGCTTTCCTCATCCGCACATGCGTTCGTCCGCCGGCCACCGCGCCGGACTCCTTGAGCGCCACACCAGGATTGACCAATGCGGCCCGCCATGCCGGCACTATGCCGAACAACAGCACCGCCAGGGCACTCATCGCCAACGCAAATCCCAAAACCCGCGGGTCGGGATCCGGCGACAGCGACAGGACACCCGGATCTATAGGAATCAGCCGGATCAGCGCCTGCGCCATCCACCGGCTGAACAGCAGGCCGAGCAGACAGCCAGCGCCTGCGAGGATCACGCTCTCCCAAGTGAACTGGCGCATGAGTTGTCCGCGGCTGGCGCCCAGCGCGCTGCGGATCGACAGTTCGCGTTGGCGGTTGGCCGCTCGCGCCAGGAGCAGGTTGGCCACGTTGGCGCACGCCAGCAGCAACACCAACCCTACGAGCCACTGCAGCATCAGCAGGGGCCGTCCCATCCTTTGCTCCAGCGAGGACTGCCCGCGCGCAGCGGGAATCAGGGAAAACCGCTGACGAAGAAACCCTTCCTTGAGATCGGGAAATTTCGAGAAGAAATCGCCCTGCAGTTCCTCCTGCTGCCGCTGCGCATAGAGTGTCCGCATAGCGGCCTCCGCCTGCGCCAGAGTCACGCCGGGCTTCAGCCTGCCGAACAGATAGAACCACGAGCTCCGCTCATTCTCCATGTCGTCCCAGTTCGGCGTGATCGCGGACTTCATCGCGACAGGTACCCACGCCTGTGTGGGCAGTCCGAGGTCGGTGCCTTCAAATCCTGCCGGAGCCACCCCGATCACCTCGAACGGCGTGCCATTCAAACGGATGATTTCGCCCACCACGCCGGGACGTCCACCGAATCGCGAGCGCCAATAACCGTGCTGCAAAACTGCTACGGGATGTGCCATTCGCGCCCGGTCGTCCGCCGGGCCAATCAGCCGGCCAAGATGCGGGCGAAGCCCGAAGACCTCGAAGAAGTTGCCCGCCACCATCCCCACGGTGGCCATCTCATGCCGGTCGCCCGACGTCATGCTGATGCGCTCCACGCGTTGCCCGGTCAAGTCTGTGAGGACCGTGTTCCGCTCCCGGAATGCCAGGAATAACGGGTACGAGAACGTGTGTACGCCATCGCCGTTATTGCTGCCGTAACGCCCCCCTTCGACGCGAAGCTGCACAAGTTCCCGCGGCCGCTCGACGGGTAACAAGCGCAGCAGAACTTGGTCCACCAGAGTGAAAATCGCCGTATTGGCGCCAATGCCCAGCGCCAAAGACAACACAGATACTGCAACGAAAACGGGCGATTTCGTCAGGTTTCTCAAAGCTTGGCTGGCTTGTCCCATCTCTGTCTACACAAGACTGGTTCGCAGCCTCTGCTGTTCGGTTTACTTGTGCAAACTCCCGGCGGAACTGGCGGCGATAGAATGGCGTGCAGCCATGCATAGCCTTTGCTTCTTCTTGTGCTTTGCGGTTCTTCCCTTGGCCGCCCAGCCTCCCGGGACCAATTACGACGAAGCCAAGGTGCCAAGGTACACTTTGCCGGATCCGCTAAGGTTCGAATCGGGGGCGGTGGTGCGCGACGCCCGCACCTGGGCTCAGCAGCGGCGGCCTGAAATTCTTCGTCTGCTGGAACGCGAGATGTTCGGCCGCTCTGCGCCGAAACCGGAGAAATTGGATTTTGAGCTGGTATCGGTGGAGCGGAACGCCCTTGGCGGGCGGGCCATCCGCAAGGAAGTCGATATCCGCGTCGCCGGCCGTGCTTTCCGGCTGCTTCTATACGTGCCTGCCGGGGCCAAGACGCCTCCGCCGGTCTTCTTGGGCCTGAATTTCCAAGGTAATCACGCGACGGTGAATGACCCGGGTGTTTCCTTGCCTATCCTCTGGGGCCGCAAGCCGGAAATCCCTCCCCAAAGGGCCGAAGACAAGACCCGGGGTACTACGGCGGGCCGTTGGCAAGTCGAAAAGGTTCTGGCGCGCGGCTATGCTCTGGCTACCATCTACTACTGCGAAATCGAGCCCGATTTCGCCGGAGGCCTGCCGCACGGTGTCCGTTCCGCCTACCTCCGGCCGGGGCAGACGGAGTTCGGTGCTGATGAGTGGGGCGCCATTGGCGCATGGGCGTGGGGGCTTAGCCGCGCCGCGGACTACCTGGAAACGGACAAGGACATCGATTCCCGCCGCATCGCTCTGCTCGGCCACTCTCGCCTCGGCAAGACTGCGCTTTGGGCCGGCGCCGTTGACTCCCGTTTCGGCATCGTGATCTCAAACAATTCCGGCGAAGGCGGCGCCGCCATTAGCCGCCGCGTCTTCGGAGAAACCGTCAAGAACCTCAACACGGCATTCCCTCACTGGTTTGCCGCCAATTATCGCCGCTACAACGACAAGGAATCCGAGATGCCGTTCGACGCGCACTTCCTCATCGCCCTCAGCGCACCCCGGCCCGTTTATATTGCCAGTGCCGAAGAGGACCAGTGGGCAGACCCCAAAGGTGAATTCCTGGCCGCAGTCGCTGCCAGCCCCGTGTGGGAACTGTTTGGCAAGAAAGGCATTGGCACGCCGTCCATGCCGCCCGTCCACCAACCCGTCGGCGACTTCGTGCGTTACCACATCCGCGCCGGCAAGCATGACGTCACCGCCTACGACTGGGACCAGTTCCTCGACTTCGCCGACCGGCACTTCCAGAGATAGCCGCAGGGCTGGGGCGGCTTCGTCTGCAACTTATTGGTGGTGGCCGCGAAGATCTGGGAAGTCAGGTCGCGGCCGTTCGAGCTCTTGCCTGCGTTAGCGAATTAGTAGCGGTAGTGGTCGGGCTTGTACGGCCCATCGACCGGCACACCCAGGTACTCCGCCTGCTTCTCAGTCAGCCGTGTCAGCTTCACGCCGATCTTTTCCAGGTGCAACCTTGCCACCTCTTCATCCAACTTCTTCGGCAAGGTGTAGACGTCTACCTTGTAAACGTCCTTGTTCTTCCATAGGTCGATCTGCGCCAGCGTCTGATTGGAGAAGCTGTTGGACATTACAAAGCTGGGATGGCCGGTCGCGCAACCCAGGTTCACGAGCCGCCCCTCGGCCAACAGGAAGATCTGGTTGCCTTTCGGGAAGGTGTACTTATCGACCTGCGGCTTGATGTTCTCCTTGATGACGCCTGGCGCCTTATTCAAGCGGTCCACCTGAATTTCGTTGTCGAAATGGCCAATGTTGCACACGATGGCCTGGTCTTTCATCCGCTCCATGTGCTCCAGGGTGATAACGTCGCAGTTCCCCGTGGTGGTGACGTAGATGTCGCCGCGGCCCAGAGTGTCCTCCAACGTCGTCACTTCGAAGCCTTCCATCGCCGCCTGCAGCGCGTTGATAGGATCGATTTCGGTGACGATCACACGCGCGCCCAGACCGCGCAAAGAATGCGCCGAACCCTTCCCCACGTCACCGTAGCCGCAAACCACCGCTACCTTGCCCGCCACCATCACGTCCGTGGCGCGCTTGATGCCGTCGGCCAGCGACTCCCGGCAGCCATACAGATTGTCAAACTTCGACTTCGTCACGGAGTCGTTCACGTTGATGGCAGGCACCAGCAGCTTACCTGCTTCCTTCATCTTGTAGAGCCGGTGCACGCCTGTCGTCGTCTCTTCCGACACGCCCCGCCATTCCTTAACAATGCCGTGCCAGAAGGTCTTGTTCTCCGCGTATACCTTCTTGAGCAGGTTCTTGATTACGTCCTCCTCATGCGAAGAGGAAGGGGTGTGCACCCAGCCATCGCCGTTCTCCAACTCGTAGCCCTTGTGGATCAACAGCGTCACGTCGCCGCCATCGTCCACCACTAACTGCGGGCCCTTGCCTCCAGGATGGGTGATTGCCTTCAGTGTGCAGTCCCAATATTCTTCGAGGGTCTCGCCCTTCCAGGCGAACACTGGAATGCCCGCCGCCGCAATCGCAGCCGCGGCATGGTCCTGCGTCGAGAAGATATTGCAGCTCGCCCAGCGCACGTCGGCGCCCAGGTCCACGAGCGTCTCGATCAGCACTGCGGTCTGAATGGTCATATGCAGCGACCCGGTGATCCGCACGCCCGCCAGCGGCTTCTCCGCCGAGTACTTTCGCCGGATGGACATCAGTCCGGGCATTTCCGATTCGGCGATCGTGATCTCTTTGCGGCCCCAGTCGGCCAGCTTGATGTCGGCCACCTGGTATTGGGTGGCGGCAGGATTCAGCGTAGTTGCCATGCAAGCTCCTCTTTAGTATCGACGAATCGCGATACGTTGATATCATAGCTGGTGAGTCACCGTGCAGTCAATCCTTCAAGCCCTTAAGGTCGCTTCGGACCCCAACCGCCTCCGCATCCTGCTGTTGCTCGATCAGGAAGAACTGAGCGTCGCCGAACTACAAGACATACTAACCCTCGGCCAGAGCACACTTTCCACGCATTTGGCCCAACTCAAACGCGCGGGGCTGGTGGAGGACCGCCGGACGGGGAAGAATGTCCTCTACCGCACGAAACCGGCGCCACCCGCCTTGATGGAACTGCTGCGTGAGGCCGCTCGGGAGCTGCCAGAGGCCGCACACGACAGAGCCGCACTGCAATTGGCACTGAAAAAGCGCCAGGACCGGGCCCGCGCCTATTTCGACGAATTGGCGGGCAAGTTCGGGCGGCAACCTGTGCCGGGGCGGTCGTGGAAGGCGCTGGCAGAGGCTTTGCTGGTGCTGCTTCCGCCCTTGGACATTGCCGATCTGGGTGCGGGCGAGGGCACCGTATCACAGCTTCTGGCTCAACGCGCCCGGAGCGTGGTCGCGGTGGACAACTCCGAGAAAATGGTGGAGTTCGGCGCCGAAACGGCCCGCCGCAACGGCGTGGCGAATCTCGAATACCGACTGGGTGACCTGGAAGCTTTGCCATTGATAGACGAATCGGTGGACTTGGCCCTGTTCAGTCAGTCGCTGCACCACGCGCCACACCCGGAGCGCGCCGTCCGCGAAGCCTTCCGAATACTCCGGCCCGGCGGACGCGTATTGGTGCTTGATCTGAAACGCCACCATTTCGAAGAGGCACGAGAGCTGTATGCCGATCACTGGCTTGGCTTCCCGGAGACTGATCTCGTTCAATTTCTTGAAGATGCAGGATTTTCTGGCGTGGAGATCCTCACCGTCGACCGAGAACAGCAGCCTCCCCACCTCACGACCATTCTTGCCGCCGGACAGAAGCCCGGTCCCGAGGATTCCGCCAAGCCTCCAGGCTGCGTGCGAAACTGAAAGATTGAGGAATTACGCAAATTGGCACTGATTGAAGGCTGCAAGCACGAACTCGAGATCACGATACCTGGCGAAACCGTCACCGCCGAGATTGAAAAGGCGGCGGCCAAGATCCAGAAGAAGGCGCATCTGAAAGGTTTCCGACCCGGAAAGGCACCGCTCTCGATTGTGAAACGGAATTTCGGCGGGGAAATCCGCCAGGAAGCCCTTGACGATTTAATCCCCACGCATCTGGAACAGGCAGTGGAGAGGGAAGGGCTCAACGTGGTGAGCCGTCCGCACATCGAGGATCTTCATTGGGGCGAGGACAATGAAGTTCGTTTCAAAGCGCATTTTGAGGTTCAGCCCACGTTCGAATTGGGCGAATACCGCGGCCTGAAAGTGACCTATGCTGAACCCACCGTCACCGAGGAAGACATTGACGCGCGGTTAAACCAGATCCGCGAATCCAAAGCCGAATTCATCAATCTCGACCCGCGGCCAGCACAGGACGGGGATCACTGCCTGGTTTCCCTCCACTCCATCAGCGGAGTAGAAGGCGACCCGGTGCAGCAGGACGACCTGAATATCGAGATTGGCGGCGCCGAAACGTTTGCGGGGTTTTCCGAAGCCTTGCGCGGCGCCCAGCCGGGCGACACCGTAGAAGCCGAAATCACGTACCCGGAAGACTACGCAGCCGAGCGCCTGGCGGGCAAGACCGTCCGGTTCGCAGTGACCCTGAAGACCATCCGGGCCAAGGAACTGCCGGAGCTGAACGACGAGTTTGCCAAGGATCTGGGCGATTTTCAAACCATCACCGAGCTGCGGGAAGAGATCCGCCGGACCATCTTCCGCGAGAGGGAATACGCCGCGCAAACCCTGGCGAAGAACCAATTGGTCGACACGTTGGCGGAAGCGCATGACTTTCCTGTCCCCGAGGTGTTCGTCGACCGGCAGATCGAGTCTACGCTCGAAAGCCGCCTGCGCGAGCTGGCCGGGCAGGGTGTGGACATCAACAAGCTCAAGCTCAATTGGAAAGAGCTGCGCGCTTCGCAGGCCGAACGGGCCCGCAAAGACGTCCGGGCCTCTCTGCTGCTCGGCCGCATCGCCGACGTAGAAGCCATCCACGTCACCGAAGACGAGATGGACCAGCAGATCCAGGCCATTGCCCGCAGCCGCCGGGAACCGGTGGCCGCCGTGCGCAAGCAGTTGTCCGAGGACGGCACGCTCAACCGCATCGCCAGCCGGATCCGCACCGACAAGGTGCTCAACTTCCTGTTCGAACATGCGGTGAAAGAGGCCCCGGCCGCGCCAACCGCCGAGTAGCCCTTGCTTACCGGTCGCTTATCGTCAACGAGGTGAAATCGAGTTCGCGGCGCAGGTTCCCGTGTTTCATCACCAGCCTGTGCGATCCGGGCTGCGCCTCGAGAAACGGTCCCCCAAAAAGCGGCCACGCTCCAAAGTCGGCCTCCCGGCCGTTCACTTTAGGTACATCGTCGTAAGCGACATCGAGGTGCCGACCACGCAGTGAAAGGAAGCGCACCCTTGGTTTCGGCGTCATCGTGATCTCCAACGGCAACGCCAGAATCGCCTGCCGGAAGGCGTCGAGGCTGGCGAACTCGGAAGCTGCGGCGACTTGCACCACCGCGCCGTTGCGCAGATGCGGGCTGAAGAGCCGCCACCCCCCGCCTTCGATTGGTTTCCAGTGGTACGGCGCCAGCGGCCGGTAGGCCATCCAGGCATCTCCTCCACGGCAGAAGATCCAACCGGACGGATCCTCCACTCGCAGGGCAAGATCCTTTGAAAAGAACCCGTTGATATGGGGGAATCGCGTCTCGCGCGGAATGTCATACAGCACAATTACTGTGTCTTCGTCCTGAAAGATCTGCTCGTGAGGCGAACCGCCCAGCAGTTTATCGGGCGAATCGTAAGTCCGCTTGCTGCGCACCACGCCTTCGAACCCGAAGTCCGGGCTGAAGGTGAAGTAGGTCAGCAATTCCTCGTTCGAAGAATACGGGTGCACCGTGAACAGGGTGTTGTGCATGCCGCGCGCGTCCGCCACGGCCCAGGTCACATCCCAGGAATGCTGCTGGATGGGCTGAAGCACGCCGCCCTGGTCGCTGCCCACGGCGTACTCGTTTCGAACGTAAGTGGTCTTGTAGACCTTTCCGTGCAGCGTGGGCGCCAAACGCCAGCGGTTGCGTGTGCGTTTGAGTTCGAGGTGCGTGTAAGGCTGCGAGCGGTCAGTGGCGATACGCTTCAGCACTTCGGGAGGCTCGTAGCCGGATGCAAGCGTGTAGTACAGCGCGTAGCCCGAAAACGATTCGTTCCGCTGGCCGAGACCAAACAGCAGCCAGCCGAAATCGGCCGCTACCGAGACGGACTTGTCCAGCACCATGCGGTCGTCGGTGCGGGCATGCGAGCCCACGTAGAGGCCACCAAGGTTCTCCGCCGCGTAGTCCGCGATGAGGTACTCGATCATCATGCGCGCCCGCATCCTCATTGCCGGATCTTTCGCCCACTCGGCAAGGTAAGACATGGGCAGCAGATAAACCCCAATGTAGTGGGAGCAATCGTACTCGCCCTGCCCGGCAGACGTGGTAAGGTCCACCCAGGAGTTGATCCATGTTTCCGCTTCGCGGAAATTCTCTTGCGACGACCGGCCCGTAAACCAAGCCTCGCCGCTCTCCTCCGGCCATAACTGCGCCATGAGGTAGATGCTGGTGTAGTAGAGCAACCAGTGATTTTCGGTATCGCCGCGGTAAGGCATGTAGGTTTTCCAAGACCGCTTCAATGCCGCCCGCGCCTCCGCGCTTAGCTGCCCCTGATCGAGATGGGCGATGGCCGTCACGGGGAACATCCAGAACATGTCGCCGCTAGGCCCGTCCTGCAGCAGTTCGAGCAGGCGGCGCGAAGCGGCGGGAGCGTTCTGGCGCAGTTTCAGCTTAGCCGCGATGCCGGCGTAGCCGCGGTCCTGCGCGGCGAAGTGATCCACCAGCCAGCGCTGGCGCGCGGCGTAGTCCTGCGCGGGCTGTGCACCAAGCGTCAAGGTCCCAACGAAGAACACGAGCGCTCTCACCGCACAGCCTCCTCAGGCACGAACGCGAAGCGGAAAACAGCGCTGGAAGGCAGCCCGTCTGCCTTCCAACTCCTACCCGCATCCTCAGAGACATAGACGGGAGCTTCGTGCGCGCTCACGTACAAGCGCCCTGAGTGCTTGGGATGGAAGATGCATGACCATACCTCCAGGCCAGGGAGCCCTTGATTCCGCCACTCCCATGTCTGCCCGTCATCTTCCGTTACTGCAACGCCAATGCCCCAGATGGCCAGCGCAATACGTCCCGCCTTGGTGGGATCGAACGCCACCTGGTAGCCGTTGCGGCCTACGCCCAGGTACCGGCCAACGCGCAGGTGGTTGATGGCTTCGAACGTTCTGGCCCCGTCCCGCGACCGCACGGGTCCGCCCTGCATCGTGGTGGCAATCCAGTCCTGCGGATCGTGCGGCGACTGTTCCAGGTGCATGATGTGGTGGCCTTGCGCCCCGGCGGCATGCCACGTACGGCCACCATCGTCACTTCGATAGAGCCCGTCCTCGCCACCAGCCACCAACTTGCCGGCCGAGGCACGGTCCACGCGGATCGTTTCGGTAAATCGCCGGGCCCGGTCACCGGTGGCGTCCTGCCAGGATTGCCCGCCGTCGCGAGTCACAGCCAGTCCCCACGTATGAGCGATGTAAAAGGTTCCTGTATGGTGCGGATCGGCCGCAATGTCGCGCAGTTCGGTCACCGTATGGTCCGTCAGGATGCGCCAGTCGCGCGCGCCGCGAGTGGCCAGGATGGCGCCGTTGCCCGCAGCCAGCCACAACGTCTCCGGGCGCTTCGGATCCGCAGCCACAGCGGAGACGTAGGGGTGCGGATAACCGCGCAGTTGCCAACCCGCCTCCGTTCGCACCATCAGACCTGAAGGCGGCAGTTTCGCCCCCACCACCCAGTTTCCAGATGTCACCATGCAAGCGACCAGCACGGGATCGGCAGCCGCCGTAAACGGCAGACACCCCACGAGTACAAGCAACCATCTCATAGCGAGTTGAGTCTATCAGCCCGCCTGGAGCGGGTTGGCGGCTGTCAGGCCAGCCGCGCCTTCACTTTGTCTGAGAGCGCCTTGCCGTCGGCACGCTTGCCCGCGAGCGCCGCCTTCACCGCCGCCATGACCTTTCCCATGTCCTTCACCGTGGCCCCCGGCATGCCAGCCAGTACGCTCTCCAGGGCAGCATCCATCTCTTCCGGTGACGCCGCCGCGGGCATGTAGCTTTCCACCAGCTTCAGTTCCGCTTCTTCCTTTTCCGCTTGCTCTGAACGCCCACCCTCGCGGAACATCGCCGCCGCCTCCCGCCGCTGCTTCACGAGCGAAGAGAGCACCTTCAACTCAGCCGCTTCGTCGAGCTCCTTCATCGAGTCCACTTTTTCCTTCATCAGGGCGGCTTTAATCATGCGAATGGCGCTCAGCCGGGCCTCATCTTTGGCCTTCATGGCGGCCACCATGTCCTTCTGCAATTGCTCGAGAATCGCCATTTTCCTGGTATCCTTAAAGTTTCAATTCACGCTCAGTTTCCCACAACTATGCACATCAAGAAACAGCGCCTTCTGACGCCGGGCCCGACGCCTCTCTTGCCTCGTGCTTTGCACGCGATGATGGCGTCTGACATCCATCACCGAACGCAGGATTTCATCAAGCTTTACCCGCAAGTGCTCGCCGACCTCAAAGAGGTCTACGGCACGAAGAACTCCGATGTGCTGATCACCGTGAGTTCCGGCACTGGCGCCATGGAAGCTGCCGTGGCCAACTTCTTCAACGCGGGCGACAAGGTGGTGGTGTGCTCGGCAGGGAAGTTCGGCGAACGTTGGGTGGATCTGACGAAGGCCTACGGCCTGGACCCTGTGGTGTTAAAGGCCGAATACGGCGATGTGGTGCCGCCCGACCGCGTCCAGCAGGCGTTCCGCGACAATCCTGGCGCTAAGGGCCTCTTCTTCCAGGCTTCGGAAACCTCCACCGGCGCGGCACACGATGTCCGCGCCTTCGGCAAGATTACCTCGGATGCCGGAGCGCTCTGTGTAGTGGATGCCATCACCGGCCTCGGCACAATGCCGCTCGACATCGACAACTGGGGCCTCGATCTCGTCATCGGCGGCTCGCAAAAGGCATTCATGATTCCGCCCGGCCTGGCCTTCATCAGTGTCAGCCCGAAAGCGTGGGCGGCCAATGAGAAAAGCTGTCTCCCGCGCATGTACTTTGACCTCCGCCGCGAAAAGAAGATGGCCGACAAGGGCGAAAGCGCCTGGACCCCCAACGTGTCACTCATCCTGGCTCTGGCCGAAGCGCTCAAATACATCAAGCAGATCGGCATGAGCAATCTGGTGGAGAACGCGCAACTGCTGGCCCGCGCCACACGCGCGGGCGCCACTGCCCTGGGCCTGGAACTGTTCGCGCCTTTGAGTCCCAGCGCTTCCGTTACCGCGATCAAGGCCCCTGCAGGCATGGACTCCGGCGAAATCGTCAAGGGCTTCCGCAACCAGTTTGGGGCGATCATCGCCAACGGCCAAGGCACCATGAAGGGGCAGATCTTCCGGATCGCCCATCTGGGTTACTTCGATTTCTCCGACCTCTTTTCGATGATGGCCGCCTTGGAACTCATCCTCCATTCGAAGGGCCTGCCCGTCGAATTCGGCAAAGGCGTTGCGGCCGTGCAGACCGTCTACGCCGAAGCTGCTTTGGCCAAGCAGACCGTAGGCGCCTGAACAAGGAACGCATTCATGAAGATCCTCGTGGCAGAGCCGCTTTCGCCGGCGGCGATAGAGAAGTTGAAGAGCCAGGCGGATTGGGATGTTGTTGTCTCCAATCCCAAAGAGTATGAGCCGCATTTGTCCGATTGCGACGCCTTGCTGGTGCGCAGCGCCGTCAAGGTGAACGCCGCTGTTCTCGCCAAGGCGCCCAAGCTCAAGGTGATTGGCCGCGCCGGCGTCGGCGTGGACAACGTTGACCTCCCAGCCGCCACCGCCGCAGGTGTTCTTGTGATGAACACACCGGGCGGGAACGCCGTCTCAGTGGCCGAACACACTCTGGCGCTCATGCTTTCGATGGCGCGCATGATCCCCGAGGCCAACGCCTCCACGCGTGGCGGCAAGTGGGAGAAGAAGAAGTTCCTCGGCAGCGAATTGCGAGGCAAGACACTGGGCGTGGTGGGCTTGGGCAATATCGGGCAGGAAGTGGTGCGCCGTGCCCGAGGATTCGAGATGCGCATCATCGCCTCCGATCCCTACGTCAACGCGCAAGTGGCCGATGGTCTGGGCGTGGAACTGGTGAGTCTCGAACAGCTCTACCGCGAAAGCGACTACCTCAGCCTTCACATGGCTCTCACGCCTGAAACCCGCCACCTGGTGAATGGCGCCGCCTTCGCTCAGATGAAGAAAGGCGTCCGCCTGGTGAACTGCGCCCGCGGCGAACTCATCGACCAGGCGGCGCTCATCGCGGCTCTGGAATCCGGCCACTGTGCCGGCGCAGGACTCGACGTTTTCGATCCCGAACCGCCCCAGCCGGATGACCCGCTGCTGGCCGCACCGAACCTTTTGGCCACGCCCCATATTGCCGGATCCACCGAGGAAGCCCAGGAGATCGTTGGCATCCGCATCGCCGACCAGTTAGTAGAATACCTGCGCAACGGCATTGCCCTGAACGCGGTAAACATGCCCGCTGTCTCCGCCGACCAGTACCTCTCCATCGCACCCTATATTGCTTTGGCCGAGCGGCTGGGCAAGTTCGCTGCCTACGTAGCGCCGGGCAATCCCAAGTCCGTGAAGGTCGCCTACTCCGGCCGCATCGCGGAAATGAATACCAACCTGCTGCGCAACAATGCCTTGGCTGGAGTCCTGGCCCGCGGCCTCGCCACACGGGTGAACTTCGTCAACGCCATGCAATTGGCCGCCCAGCGCAACCTTACAGTCTCGGAAGCCCACGAGCGCACCAGCGAAGCCTTCGACACCATTCGGGTCGAAATCGAAACCACCGAGGGTATCACCTCCGTCGCCGGCAGCGTCGTACTGGAAAAGCCACGCCTGCTGTTCGTTAACGGCATCCCAGTGGAAATGACTCTCAGCGGCCGCTTGATTTATATGCGGAACACCGACGTACCCGGTGTTATTGGTCACGTGGGCTCTGTGCTAGGCCGCAACCAGATCAACATCGCCAACTTCGCCTTGGGCCGCCAGGACCGCCCCGACCGCCCGGGCGAACCGCTCGAAGCCGTGGCAGTCGTGGAAGTCGACACCGAGCCATCCGAGGCGATACTCGCGGAACTCAAGCAACACGCCGCCGTCAAGTTCGCCTGCGTCGTTGAACCAGGCCTCTGAACACAAGACTGTTCAGGCGCTGCCACGGCGAAATGCCGGGTCCGGCAATCGCGCGGGTATCCGGCTGCGGTACACCTTCGGAGAGGTCTCACATCGGCAGCATGCGGATTCGGTGGCGTCGAGGATCTACAGTAACCAGCGCGCCTTGCTGAAGGTAAGGACCAGCCTCTCGAAGGGCTCGCACAACAACCTCTCCGATATCCCCCGGCAAGATGGCCTGAGACCGGACCTGACGTACGCTGGGATGCCGGGAGCGGCGTACGGAGAGAATGGCTCCGAAGTCAAGGTCATGGGTGAAGACCACCATTCCGTGATCCTCTGCGTATTGCATAAGTTCGATATCTGGGGCTGTGGGCGCTCCTACTGTGGCCCATTGAACGCTCGCAAAGATAGGGGTAGGCCGCGAGAATGCCCGCGGTGGAATGTCCAGCCGCCACTATGCCTACGATCGTGCCCACAGTAATGCGCATGCCCCGGATGCATGGTTTGCCGGACATTACCTGCGGATCCCTGGTTATCCGGTCCAATTCCATGTCCTTTAGTTTAGCGGGAGGTTGGCCGACATTCGGCAGCCTGCTGCTTTAGTGCTCACTGTGTTGGGGCTGGGGAGGGTTGAGCTTGATGGCAATCGTCTTCTCTTCTTCGTTGACCTCGAAGGTCTGGCCAAAGGTTTGGTAGCCCTTGGCAATCACCTGGACCAGAATCTTGCCCTGGGGCAGGGTAGGTACCTTGACGACACCTTCCTGATTGGTCTTCAGTTGCCAGGTGGTGGTGATCTTCTTGCCCAGCTTGACGATGCTGCGGCCTTCAACAAAGCGAACCACAACGCTGGCGCGTTCCACTGGCTTGTCGGTGTGGGATTTGACCTCGATGCGGAGATTGGTCATGGGGTCGTCGGCCCGGAGGGGTAGAGCGGCCGTCCAGGCGAGCGCCACGGAAATCACCAGCAGTCTGCGGTGCATACCCTCATCTTACGCAATGTCAGGCAGCAGGAACTCCGCGGGGCGCCCGAGGACAGCCGAGGCGGCTTCCGCAGCGCGATAACCGCTGCGAACGGCACCCTCCATCGTGGCCGGCCAACCGGAGCGGGTCCAGTCCCCGGCCAGGCTGAAGTTGGCGAGCGGCGTAGTGGCCTCCGGACGGAGAGATTCGAGTCCGGGCCGCGCCGAAAAGGTGGCCCGCATCTCCTTCACCACATGGGCTCGCGTAAGCGATGCACCCAGCATGCCGGGCAGGAACTCTTTCAGTTCACGCAGGCACAGATCGATGATCTGCTGCTTGGAAGCGGTGTTGAGGGATCGGGAGGCGCTGACGACCAGCTTCAAGTAAGCTCCGCCGGCACGGCTATAGAACCATTGCACTGTGCGGTCGAGCAGCGTGCCGTGGGGAAGCGGAGTGACAGGCCTGTCGAACCACAAGTGGACGCCGGTGATGGGGGAGTGCTCAAAGGCATCGAGTTGCAGACCCAAAATGGCAGGCAGGTCCGGGTGGAGAGGCGCCAGCCGCTCGAACGGCAAGGCGCTCACATAGTGAGTTGCCTGCCAGGAGCGGCCCCCTGCCCGCAAGCCTGCCACCTGCCCACGATCGAGTTCCAACCGTTCCACCGGGGTGCGAGTCTCAATGATAAGGCGCCCGCGGGCCCGCTCAACGGCAGCGCGGTAGAGTTCTCCGAGCGGCACCCCCGGCACCCCCATTTCGTACGTATCGCGGCGAGCCAGGAAGCCCAGCCAAATCACTTGGAAACCATGAGATGCAGCCATCCGGTCGAGTTCTTCGTTGACGGCGCTCACCAGCACCTGGCGCCAAAAACGCTCGATTGCGCGGGACGTCTGGCCTTTTTCGCGCAACCAGTCGAGCATGGTGATCCGGTCCAGGTCCTGGCGCCCCAAACGCTCTCGCAGGATGGCGAGCATGGCGCGTCCTATGGTGAGCTTGTCCGCAAGGGACAGAAAGTGAAGGCGAGCAAACGAACCCGTGAAGTGAAAGGGAGCCGGGAGTGGGCCTGCTTCCATGATGGAAGTCCGGCCGCCGGGTTCTATCCAGAAAAACCTGCGGTGAAATTCGATGAGGCTGTCGACCTCCAGCCTACGGTAGAAATCGAGCAGGTTGACACAGCACCGCAGCAGGATGTGCTGGCAGTTGTCGATAGGCTCGTTGGGCCCCTGACCCGGGGCTGGGATTTCGTAGGAAGCCGCACGGCCGCCCACGTATGGTCGCGCTTCCAGGATCGTCACCTCGGTTCCCGCTTGCGCGAGGGCAACCCCGGAGGCGAGCCCGGCGAGTCCTCCCCCCAGGACGAGGACTTGCGGCATTCCTAGCTGTGCGTCGGCAGCCTGAGCCGCTTACCGCCACCGCCACCCGGATCATCCAGGTGGATGGCAAGCCAGCAGCACACAACCAGAAAGGCGACGTAGATGGCGTCGGCAAAGTTCATGGGAATACTTCAATAGATAGAGGCTGTTTTCTTAGCTCACAATAGGTGATTAGTTCCAGTACTAAGTGATTAGGCCTAATAAACGAGCAGTCTTGGTGGTAAGTGGACGAAGTCGAGCCCTTTCAATGAGAAGGCAATTCCGAGATGCCTAGTACTGTGACCGTTTTACCTATAGTACCATCTTGCGGGGGATACTATGAAATTCTCGCCTGTCCGAGGACTCTGACCGCGTTTTCGACCATGCGCAGACCATTATCGCCGTCAAGAGAGAGAAGAGATTCAGGGTGGAACTGCACGGCCTCGACGGGCAGTTCGCGGTGCCTGACGCCCATGATCACGCCATCCTCGGATTCAGCCGTAATCTCCAGGGCTTCGGGCAGTTTTTCGCGGATAGCGTAGAGAGAGTGGTAGCGGCCAACCTTGATGCGCTCGGGCAGGCCGGCAAAGACGCCCTGACCGGAGTGGCGGATCCAGGAAGGTTTGCCATGCATGGGGTACGGCAGCACGCCAAGTTCACCACCCCAAGCTTCCACGATCCCCTGCAGTCCGAGGCAGACCCCAAAAACGGAAATACCCAGTTCGGCAGCGCGCCGGGCCACCTGGGGCACGCCGAAGTCGGCAGGGCGGCCAGGGCCGGGAGAGAGGAGGACCAGATGAGGAAGGATCTCCTCGAGGAGGCTCAGCGGAAATCCGGCCCGGTAGGTGACCACCTGGGCGCCCGTCTGGCGGGCGTAGTTGGCCAGGGTCTGAATGAAGCAGTCGTCGTTGTCGACCAGGAGGAGTTTGACGCCGTCGCCGGGGCGGTTTGCAGCGCAAGCCGGGGGCTTGGCAGCGACGGGTTTCTGGAGAGAGCGAAAGAAACCCGTGGCCTTGAGGCGAGTTTCTGCCTCCTCGGCTTCGGGCGACGAGTCGTAGAGCAAAGTGGCGCCGGCAGAGTAGCGCGCGATCCCGTCCTTCAGGTGAACGGTGCGGATGAGAATGCCGGTATTGATGTCGCCGTTCAAGGTCAGCATGCCGATCGCGCCCCCATACCAGCCGCGGGCGTCCTTTTCGAGATCTTCGATGGCCTGGGCGGCGGCCTTTTTGGGGGCGCCGATGACGGTCACGGCCCACATATGGGACAGGAAGGCGTCGAGTGAATCGTAGTGCTCGTCAAGAATGCCTTCGACATGATCCACGGTGTGGAAGAGGCCGGCATACGATTCGATCAGGCGGCGGCCAATGACGCGGACCGAGCCAGGCACGCAGACGCGCGATTTGTCGTTCCGATCGACGTCAGTACACATCGTGAGTTCGCTCTCCTCTTTGGGTGAGTTGAGGAGTTCGCGAATCAGGTCATGGTCAAGCAAGGGGTCGCCCGTACGGCGCGCGGTACCGGAGATGGGGCAGGTTTCTACCCGGCGTCCTTCCACGCGCACGAACATCTCAGGGGAGGCCCCGATTAACTGTTCGTCACCGAACTGCAGCAGGAACTCGTAGGGGCTGGGGCTCTGTTGCTGGACGCGTTCGAACAGTTCAGAAGGGCTACCATCAAAGCCGGTCGAGAAAGTCTGGCGAAGCACTACCTCGTAGTAGTCACCAACCTTCATTCCGGAACGAACCCGTTCAACCTTCCCGGCGTATTCTTCTGGCGAGTGATCCGCCACGATCTCCTCCGGAGCGGCGGCAGGAGGCTGGACGACAGGCTCGGAGGCCCGGGGCAGGGCGAGCGTCGAGAGACCTTCAAAATCGAAGTCGTACTGGTAGCGCTCGATGATCTCGCGCTTGCGGTCCATGAAGCAGATGTCGTCGCAAAGAAAGAGGTGAAGGTCTTTCTGGCCGTCACGGGGAAGACGAAGTTGAATGGGGTCGAACTGAAAAAGGAGGTCGTAGCCGAAAGCACCCACCAGGGCGAGGCGGCCATCCTGCGGGTGGCGGAACTCCTCTACAAGTGCTCGCAGGATCGAGAAGAACGAAGGCTGCTTACTGCGCTCCTCCTCGGGGAAGAGGGCCGGCAGAGGGCGGAGAGTGCCCTGCCAGACGGGCCCCAGGCGCTGTGCCGAGGCCCAGTGGGGATGGTCGCGCAGAACGGCCTCGCATATCCGCACGAGCACTTCTCCCCTCGGGTTGAGAGGCCGGAATTCGATTTCGCGCCCGCGCCCTATGATTTCCAATGGCGGGCAGACGGAGGCCACGTCCCAGCGGGAGTACCGTTCCGGGTATTCGTATCCTGAGGACAGGTAGATGCCACGCTGGGTGTCGAGTTGCCGCAACCAGTGCCGCAACCCGCGCTTGAAAGGAAGCCTGCTGGCGGTACGGGCAACACTGATCCCGTGAGGCGTGTTGTACTGAAGCAATCTCATGAAGGGGGTAAGCCTTCAGGTTACCATCGGGGCTGCCCAGGATCCTGCGTTCACTGAACACACACGGGAGACAAGAAGCCAGCGAAGCGGACATGCGGCAGCGAAAGCCTGCCCGATCGTGCGGACAATCACCGGAGGTTTATAACCTGCTCGAGAGTTCGAGTTCAACGACCGCGCCAGAGCGGGCCTCGAACCCACCAGCATTTCTCCCCAATTTGGAATCGATTCGTCATTTCCTTTACGTCGTCTTGTCACGCCGCGCGACTATTCTCAAATACGTTTTCTGTCTTCGGAAAGCGTATGAGACTCTTCCCCGTTCGTGTTCTCCTGGCGGCGGCGATTCTGCCCGGCTGCCTTTCCGCCCAGTCCACCCTGGGTGTTGTCCTGGGAACCGTCAAAGATCCATCCGGCAGCGTGGTAAAGGCTGCCGTTGTTCGCCTCACCAACGCGGGCGAGAATACCGCCCGCGAAGCATTGACTGACGACAACGGAAACTATGAGTTTCCCAACGTCAAGCGCGGGCTGTACACGGTGACGGTAACGGCCCAAGGATTCAGGCAGTTCTCCGCGGCGCAGTTTCCGTTGGAAGCCCGGCAAACAGTTCGTGTAGATGCGAATCTAGCCGTCGGAGAAGTGAGCCAATCAGTGGAGGTGACAGCGGCGCTGGGTGTCATAGCCACCGACTCACCCGCTATTCATTCCACCCTGACTGTCGAGAAAGTCGCCTCCTTGCCGGTGAACGTTCGCGCAGGCGGCTCCACTAGCCCTTACAGCATCATCGCCACGCTACCGGGCGTGCAGCCGGACAACGGCAACGGCTTCGGCATTCAGGGCGGAATCCCGGCCCAATCGGACTCTTCGCTCGACGGCATCTCAATCACTAATTCCTCGGGGAACAGTCCACTGCGGGCCCTGTTTCCCAGCGTCGAGTCCATCGCTGAAATCAAAGTACAAGGCGTCGGCAACACCGCAGAATACGGCACGCCAGGCGACATCGCCACGGTTTCCAAATCGGGCACAAACAAGTATCACGGCGCGGCCTTCTGGTATCACCAAAATCGCGCCCTGGACGCCCGTTCGTTCGGCCAAGCGTCGCTGCCAGCCAAGATCGGCAACACCTTCGGCGGCACTATCGGCGGCCCACTCACTCTACCGGGGCTTTATAGTGGTCAGGACCGCACCTTCATCCTCTTCACCTGGGAATCGTTCCGCTTCCCGAGGCAGACTACCATTCAGAATTCCATCCCCACGGAGCGGATGAAGAGCGGCGACTTCAACGCGGAAGGCGTTACGGTTCGCGATCCTTTCACCGGCCAGCCATTCCCCGGCAACGTGATCCCCACTTCCCGCTTGAGTCCGGTCACCCGCCAAATTATCCCCTTCTATCCTTCAGTAAACGCGGGTCCGGCAGACCGCTTCTCGGCTGCAAACTTCATAGAAAACCGTTCAGCGACCATTGAGTCCGACCAGTTTGACCTCCGCGGCGATCACCACTTCTCACCCAAGCATTCCTTCTTCACCCGCTATAGCCGCAAGACCAACCCCTCCCTCTCGCCCAACGTCCTCCTCCTCCCCACGGATACCGTCAAGGACGGATACCACTCTGGCGTGGTCTCCTACACGTGGACGGTCAAGTCAAACCTGCTGAACGAATTCCGCGCAGGCGTCAACTACAGCTTCGCCGAGCGTCAGTTCCCTTTTGATGGCATCGGTTTCCTGCGCTCCCTCAATCTGAAGGACATTCCGCCGAATCCGATATATAATGGCATCCCGGCTTTCCAGGTGGACCGAATTACTAGCTTTGCCAAGGGCCGCCCCGGGTTCTCCCGCTCTTGGAACACCCAATTCATCGACAACCTGACCTGGATCAAAGGCAAGCACACCATTAAGGCCGGGCTTGACATCCGCAGGCTGCGGGGGGAATCGAACATCAGCTTCATCACGGGCGATTCTTACGGAGAGTTCGCGTTCAATGGAAACTTCACGGGCCACCCGTGGGGAGATTTCCTGCTGGGGGCGCCGGTGCAGTCCGCCTACGCCGACCTGCAAATCGATAATGATGGCCGCGCGGTCCATTACAAGGCCTACATTCAGGACTCCTACCGCGCGAGCAGCAAGCTCACCATCGACTACGGCGTCCGCTGGGAGTTCCACCCCGGGTACTACGACGCCGGGTTGAATATCGCCAATTTTGACCGCGGCGTTCCCCGCACAGGCCGGGTCATCATTCCGTCGGATCCGCGCGCCCCCAGCTTCATCGGCGAAGGAGTCCGAACCACCATCAATGCATGTCCCGGCCCAGTGATCAACGGGGTTGGCTGCACACCTATCGTCACCGCCCGGGAGGCCGGCCTGCCGGAAGGACTTCGTGAAAACTACTACAAGCAATTCCTGCCGCGGCTGGGCCTGGCTTACCGCCTCAACGACAAGACTACCTTCCGCGCCTCGGGTGGCCTCTACAACATGATCATCATGGGCTCGGTATTTTACTCCCTCACCAGCACTGTGCAGGCCGATGTCAGGTCGTTCACCAACGTCGGGGCTGACGGCCGGCCCGTTTTCCTCCTCCCAGAAACCCGGACACCCGGTACTGGCGTCCGCGCCGGTTCGGTCGGCACGTTTGAGTTCAGGACCGCCAATCAGATCGACTTCCGCCCGCCCCAGATGCTCCAGTGGAGCCTCTCCGTCGACCGTCAGGTCGCTTCCAACATGGGACTGCGCCTGTCCTACATCGGCAACAAGTCCACCCATATGCCCTGGGCGCCCGACATCAATCAACCGCAACCCTCGACCGAGTTCTTCACTCAACGTCCGCTAACGGACAGACCGTTTCCGCACTGGGGCCTCATCTACTCGCGGGACGCCGGAGCCAATACTATTTACAACAGCTTCCAAACGGAGTTGAACCGGCGCTTTTCCAATGGACTTTCGTTCAATGTCGCCTACACTCTGGCAAAGCACCTCGGCGATAATGCAGGACCCAATCCCGGAAGTTGGGCGGGCGAAACCGGCGGCGGCCGCGTCACCAATTCTCTCAACCGCCGCGCCGACCGCGGTGATGTGTATGCCACTCGGCGCCACCGCGGACTGATGACATTGGTCTATGATCTCCCCTTTGGTAAGGGCAGGCCATTCATGGCCAACGCCAACCGTACCGTAGATGCCATAGCGGGCGGCTGGAGCATCTCCTCGATCCTGACACTGCAGACAGGGCCCTTTCTCACGCCGGTTTACACTGGCGGAGACCCATCCGGCACGAACGGCCCGCGCCGGGGCACGGACCGGCCGGATCGCCTGGGGGCGGCCAACGGCAGCATCGATAACCCCACTGCTTCACGTTGGTTGGACCGCGGAGCGTTCGTTTGTCCCGGGCGGACGCCGGGCACGCTGCAGTTCAACTGCTCCGTGGGCGTCCTGCCCGGCCGTGACCCTGCCCCCATCGGCCGCTTCGGCAACTCCGGTGTTGGCATTGTACTCGGCCCATCAACAGTGGGTTGGAATATGGGCATGAGTAAGCGTTTCTTCCTGATGGAGCGCGTTTCACTCCGTCTCGAGGGCACATTCACCAATCTGCCCAATACCGTCAACTACGCGGATCCGAATCTCAATATTGCGGACTCAAATTTTGGCCGAATCACCTCCGCTCGCGGCGGTGAGGTTTTCGGCGGCGGGCGCACCGGGCAGGTTTCAATCCGGCTCGAATTTTAAGCGGACTTCCAAAGCTCGTCGGAATCGCCACCACTTCATCCTCGAGCAGTTGCTGGTCCGTATTGTCACTGATAGCATCACCTTTCGAATCGAGCGATGCCAAGACTCGTCTCCGCTCCAGCCCAGATCCGTCCGGCAAGGCTTTGTTCGGCCCGGACCACTGACCTACTACAGCTTCAGCGTCGCGGTCACGATTGGGTCACCGAGGTCGCGCTCCAGTTGGAACCCGCAGCGCTCAGCAATCCGCTGCATCGCCGTATTCTCGCCAAGAATGTCGGCCTTGATGGACTTCACCCCTTCGGCCCGCGCAATCCCGATCAGCCGCTGCAGCAGCTTCGTCCCCAGCCCCTGCTTTTGGTACTCGTCGGAAATCACGAGCGCAAACTCAGCATGCGGCGCACCTGTCAGGCCTTGTAACCGGCCAACACCAATAATCTCCCTCTCATCGGTCTCCGGGTTCTGCCGCTCCACCACGAGCGCCATTTGCCGCGAGTAGTCGATGAAGCAGATCCGCTGCAGCCGTTCGTGCGCAACCCGCTGGTTCAGATTCAGCAACTGGAGGTACCGCTGGTAGACTGTCCGTTCCGACAGCGTCGCGTGGAACCGCACCATCATCGGCTCGTCCTCTGGCCGGATCGGCCGGATCGTCACCTGTTCCCCGTCCCGCAACGTCTCCGTCCCCTCATACTGCGAGGGATACGGACGGATGGCCGGCTTCGGCAGATCCTCTTCTTTCATCCCCGCCGGATGTAATACCACGCGCGCATCCAGCGCCAGCAGGCGCTCCGGCGAAGCCAGCAGCGGGTTGATGTCCACTTCGCTGATCCATGGCTGTTCGACCACCAATTGGCTGAACCGCACCAACAACTGCTCCAGTCCTTCCAGGTCCACCGGCGGACGCCCCCGTACACCTTTCAAAGCGGTGTAAATCTTCGTCCGTTCCATCAGCCGCCGCGCCAATGTCGTGTTCAACGGCGGCAGGGCCAGCCCCCGATCCTGGAACACTTCCACCAGTTGCCCGCCCATGCCGAACAAAAGCACTGGCCCAAACTGCGGATCGATCGACGAGCCCACAATCAACTCGTAGCCTTCCAGCTTCGCGAACGGCTGTACGTTTACCCCTTGGAAATGCTCACGCCCTGCTTTCTCTGCCACCGAGGATTCGATGGCAGCGAACGCCCTCCGCACTTCCTCCTCGTTGCGCAGGTTCAACTGGACGCCGCCCACGTCCGTCTTGTGGGTGATGGTTTCCGAGTGCAGTTTCAATACCACCGGATACCCCATGCCGTCCGCGGCTTCCACAGCCGCATCCGCCGTCGGGGCGATTACTGATGGCAGAACCGGAATCCCATAAGCCGCCAGCAGTTCTTTCGACTCGTATTCGGTTAGAATTTGCCGCCCAGTGCTTCGCGCCAATTCAAGAATCGCATTCGCCTTCGCATGGTCGATGTGGCCCGCCTGCTTGCTATAAGCCGGCGTTTCGTACAGCGCCCGCAGGTTCTGGGAGTAGCTCCACATGTAGTTGAACATGCGCGCCGCGGTATCCGGGTACGGAAACGTCGGGATCCCAGCCGAATTCAAGATCTGCTCGCCAGCCGCAACATCCACGCCGCCCATCCAGCTGGCCAGTACAGGTTTGTCGCCCAGGTTCGCATAGGGCTTCAACAGGTTCGCCGTTTGCGTCGCATCCGTCATCGCCTGCGGAGTCAGCACCACAAGCATCCCGTCACTGTTGACGTCTCGAGCCGCTACCTCCAGCGCCTTCGCATAACGGTCCGGCCCGGCATCACCCAGGATGTCCAGCGGATTACCGTGGCTCCAAGCCGCGGGCAAGAACGAATTCAACTCCTCAATCGTCGCTTGCGAGATGTCCGCCAATTCTCCGCTGCCCAGCAGCAGTGCATCGGCCGCCAGCACCCCTGGCCCGCCTGCGTTCGTAAGGATGGTCAGCCGCGGACCCTTCGGCCTCGGCTGCTTCGCCAGCACCTCCGCCATGTAAAAGAGGTCCGAAATGTTGTTTACCCGAAGTACACCGCTCCGCTGAAACGCCATATCCAGCACATCGTCGCTGCCGGTGAGCGATCCCGTGTGCGAGGCCGCCGCCTTGCTGCCCGCCGCGGTACGCCCCGCCTTGATCACAATAATCGGCTTCGTCAGAGCTACCTCGCGTGCCGCCGACAGGAACGACCGCGCATCCCCCACGCTCTCCATGTAGATCAGGATGCTGCGCGTCCGCGGATCGCTGCCCAGGTAGTAGATAAGGTCCCCCCAACCCACATCCACCATCGATCCGATGGACAGGAACGCGCTGAACCCCACCATCTCCCGCAGGCTCCAGTCCAGCACTGCCGTGCACAACGCTCCGCTCTGGCTCAAAAACCCTACCGAACCCACGCGCGCCATCCCCGCCGCGAACGTTGCGTTCACACCTGTGGGTGGCACCATCACGCCCAGGCAATTCGGCCCGATGATCCGGATGCCAGCCGCCTTCGCATTCGCGATCAACTCCGCTTCCAGGCGCTTGCCCTCCTCCCCCGCCTCTTTGAACCCTGCGGAAATCACCACTGCCGCCCGGACCCCCGCCGCCCCACATTCCGTGATCAGCGCAGGAATGCTTTTTGCGGGCGTCACAATCACCGCGAGATCCACCTCCGCGGGAATCTCTTTCACCGACGGATACGCCTTGATGCCCAGCACGCTCGGCCGCTTCGGATTCACCGGGAACACCGCGCCGCCAAACGGCGAACTCATCAGGTTCCACAATGTCGTCCGGCCTACGGTGCCTGGAGCCTCCGTGGCGCCGATTACCGCCACGTTCCGAGGAGAAAAGAATGGATCGAGAGGATTTTCCTCGCGCCCCAGAATGTCATGTGCCGTTTCCGGCTTGCCGAGTGCGTTGGTTGCTGGTTTCATCGCATTGTCACAGAGATCGCGTTGCTAGAAAGAGTTACCGGTAGAGAACTCCGATTCCCCCTCCACCATAGCCCCGCAGATCCTTGGTTTCAACTGAAGGGTTTTCCGCGCCTACTGGTTGTAGAAGGCCAGCGCCTCCTCTTCGGTCTCGTGGATTTCAAATACTGTTGACAGGCGCGTCACGTGCAGCACGTCCTTGATCTTTTGCGGCAGACGGCACAACTTCAACTGTCCCTGGGACTCCCATGCCAGACTGTAGCCCGCCACAATCTCACCAATCCCCGTGCTGTCGAGGAACTTCACCTCCGCGAGGTCCACCAGGACCTTTGCCCGAGGCGTTCCCAGCGCCTGCCGCAATGCCGCCCGGAACGCGTTGGTCGCCGCGCCCAACACCATTTCCCCGCCACAGCGGATCACCGTGATCCCATCTCTCTGCTCTGCGTTCACCTCGTAGGACATGACGGCAATCTCCTCAACCCACTCAAAGGCTTAAGGCGCAAGCGGCACGAGTTTATAGCGGAAGCGGTGCGGCGCCGAAGACGAAATGCGGTAGGCCGGCAATGGATAAGCGTTCAAAGACCAGCTATCGATCCCTCCCACGCCCATTTGCATCCCATCCAGATTGACATAAGTGCCGGGGCGGCGGGGCAATTGAAAAGAGTACTCTGCCGCCTCAAGATCGTCCTGCGTCCAGTGCGCCGCGCTCACGCCAAGCGGGCTTTCGCCAACCGCCAGCAGGCCATAGCCAGCCGGGTTGCGGAACTCCACCCAGCGAACATCCGTCTTGTTGCCGCTCTCTTGGGGGCGTGAATAGTCGGTCCACTCCCGTGTGGTGTCTGAACGGTATATCCCAATGCGCTCGAAATCCCGGTCTGAGTAGGTCTCGGCCGGCCCGCGGCCATACCAGTTCATGCGCCTGAAGCCAGGTGCGAGCACGAGTTGGTTCCCAAACCTGGGAATCATGGCCTTCGGAGCAGGCCCGGGTTCGTATGCGGTCTCCACTACAACTTCGCCATTTCCGTGAATCAGGTAGGTCATCCGAATCGAGCTGTCCATGGGGTTCAGAGACAGCTGGTAGGACAGCTTGGCCACCCCTGGCTTGACAGTCTCGATTCTCAGTCCCCGGATAAGGCCCGCAGTTGGCCGGACCGCCATCTGCCAGGCTTGTATGTTCGCTGCCGGGTTGTTGGCAGCGGCAAACCTGACTGCTTTCCATGCCCCACGGTCGTTGTCGGTCTGCGCCCGCCACAAGTTGGGCAGCGGCCCCCTTTCCAGCAGCGGGACTCCGCGGTAGGTGTAGCTGGCGATCACTCCATTGACGTTATCGAACACCAGCGTGAAGTCGCGGCCGCGGAACTGCGTTCGCGCGCCCGTGTTTTCGAACTGGACCGCGGGCAATTCGCCGGTGGGATCGAGAGTCACCGGGGGCGCCGCGCCCATTGGAAACTGCTCCCAAGCGATTTCGTGCCCCTTCGAGGCCCAGGGCAGATCCTGCTTGAGTGTGAAAGAAAGATTCAGGAAGCACTCGCGGCCTGGCGGACAGGCAGGCACCGGCAATGTAAATTCCTTTTCTTCCCCGGGAGCGAGCACCAGTCCGGCAATGGAGCCGCCGCCTAACGGCTGGCCGTCTGCGATCACCTCCCAGCGGCCGTCGGCGATGTCCTGGGCGTTCAGGAACTGGAACCAGTTCTTGATGCGGACGCGGCCCTGCCCGGCATTCACAGCGGAGCCGTGCAGATAGCGGTAGACATACTTGATGGCATGGAGGCCCGGGTGGGGCTGGCGATCGGCGCTCACCAGGCCGTTCATGCAGAAGTTCTCGTCGGTATGGATTCCGGCTGCGTTTTCCCACCAGCCTCCGTATGCAATAAAGCGCTCCTGGCCCGTGGCGGGGCGGTAGCGTTCAGGCACTGGCTGGAAGATGCCCTGATCCACCCAATCCCAAACGTAGCCGCCCTGCATGTTGCGCCCGGAGTAGAAGAGATCCCAATACTCGCGCAATCCACCGTTGGAGTTCCCCATGGCGTGGGTGTACTCGCACAGGATCAGGGGCATCTCGGGCCGCTTGGCGGCCAGCTTCTCTGTCTGGGCGGGCGAGGGGTACATGAAGGAGTTGATATCGGCGTGGGAACCACCGTGTGAGGTCGTGCCTTCGTAGTGGAAGGAGCGGGAGGGATCGCGGTACTTGGTCCACTCGTAAGCCGCCTGTACGTTGGGGCCGTCGCCGGACTCGTTGCCCATGGACCAGAAGATGATCGAAGGGTGGTTCTTGTCGCGCTCAACCATACGCTTGACGCGGTCAAGGTAAAGCGGGGCCCAAGCCGGGTCGTTCGAGAGACGGTTCCTCGGATCTGCCCCGTAGTGATGGGTTTCGATGTTGGCCTCGTCCATGACGTACAGGCCGTATTCGTCGCAGAGTTCGTACCAATAGGGGTCGTTGGGATAGTGCGAAGTGCGGACAGCGTTGACATTGAACCGCTTCATGAGTTGGACGTCGCGCAGCATGAGTTCCCGGGAGATGACCTTCCCGGTCTCGGGCGAATGCTCGTGGCGGTTGACCCCCTTGACGAGGATGGGCCGGCCGTTGACGTGGACCTTGCCGCTTTTAATTTCCACCTTGCGGAAGCCGATGCGCAGGGGGACCACTTCGCGGACGGCGCCGCCGCCGTCGCGCAGCGTGAGAATGAGCCGGTACAGGTTCGGGGTTTCGGCCGACCACAGGCGCGCGGCGGGCACAGGGTGGGTTAGCGTGGCCTTGCCCTCGGCGAACTTTGAGGTGAAGGACGCGCCGGCAGGGGCGCCAGCGGGATCCATCAGTTCTGCGGTGACGCTGGCGTTGCCCGTGTTCTCCCCCTCCAACAGCACAGTCAGGACCGCGTCGTGATATGCGGCGTCCAAGTCGGTTCTTACCTCAACATCGCGGAGACGGATCTTGGGGGCGGCCAGCAGGAAGACATCGCGGTAGATGCCGCTCATTCGCCACATGTCCTGGTCTTCGAGGAATGAGCCGTCGCTAAAGCGGTACACCTGAACGGCCAGCAGGTTTCGCCCGGACTTTGCCAAGCCCGTGATTCTGAATTCCGCGGGCAGGCGGCTGTCTTCGCTATAGCCCACTTTCCGGCCGTTCACGAATACCACGTAAGCGGAGTCGACGCCGGCGAAGTGCAGGAACAACTCGTGCCCCTCCATGGCGGGCGGGACTGTGAACCAGGTACGGTACGAGCCGGTGTTGTTGTCCTGGGTGGGGACGGCGGGCGGCTGGTCGGTTCGCTGAGGGAAAGGATAAAGGATGTTGGTGTAAATGGGAATGCCGCAGCCGTGGAGTTCCTGACTGGAGGGCACGGGGATGATTTTCCAGGCCGCATCGTTGAAGGCGGGGTCATGGAACGAGGCGGGGCTGCCGGCGGGGTTCGGGGCGCAGTGGAATTTCCAGTCTCCGGCCAGTGGGAGGACCCACGGGGAACGGCCAGCCAGGGCGGCTTCGCGCGAGGGATAGCGGGTAAAGGTGGCGCGGGGCCGCTCGGCGCCTGTTTGAATCACGGCGAGGTTATTCCATTCGGGGCGGTCCTGGGCGGGAACGGCAGCGGCCAGGAGAAGCAGGCAAAGGACGCGGCGCATACGGTTTTCCGGCCACAGTCTATCATCCGCACCGAAGGCTGCCGCGCGGAACGGCCCGCTGAAAGCGGCCAAAGCCCCTTGTTTTGCGGGAGAAAGGATGGAGAGTTCTAAAGTGGCAAATTCAGGATTCTCCAACGCCGCCGCTACAGCAGCCTGGCGATGGCGGCCTCCAACGCTTTCATGTCCGTTTCTCCAAAGAAAGACCGGACGCGTTTGCCCGACTTGTCGTAGAGAATCAGGGCGGGCAGTTCGCCCGACCATTTCTCGTCGACAAGGCGGATGAACTGGTCGTCATCCTTGGCCCGTTTTACGAAGCGAGGCCCCGCGACCCGGTGCTGGTCGAGGAATTTTCCAGCCGCGGACTCGCTCTCGGGCTCATCGGCGGAAACGGTAATGAGGCGCAGTCCTTTCGAGTGGAGTCTCGACTGAATTGCCACCAATTGCGGCATTTCCTCGCGGCAGGGGGCGCACCAGGTGGCCCAGAAGTTTACCAGCACCACCTGACCCTTCAAAGACTCCAGCAGCCTGGGATAGGTGAGTTCATCCACCTTCCGAAGCTCAGCCGAGGCGGTTCCTGCCGAGAGGAACGCCAGCAGAAACCAATGGATCACGACTCTTTCTTCACCCGCTTGATGGAGCACCCGAACGCCTTCACTTCAGCCACTGCTGGTTTCTGGCCGGCCATCAGCGCATTTAAGGCATCGCGCGCAGGGGTCTTCTTTATATTGGCGGTATTTTGCGAATCGTCTATGGCGCCGCGGTATTGCAACACGCCGTCCTTATCGAAGAGAAAGATATGCGGCGTCACCATACCGCCCAAGCGGTCGGCCACCAGGTTGCCATCATCCTTGTAAACAGGGAAGCGGAACCCGTTGTCGCTCGCATGCTTGGCCACTTGCTCCGGGGCCTCCGTGGCATTGGAGTTCACGAAGAGGAACTGCACGCCCTTGGAAGCGAAGTCGCTGTAGAGGGCGCTCATGCGCTCGTTGTAGGCGTTGGATACGGGGCATTGTGCCGAGATGAAAACAACCGCGGTCACCTTGCCCGTCAGGTTTAGCTCCACGGCCTTGCCCGTCAGATCCTGCAAGGAGAGCTTCTCAACCTTGGAGCCTAGTTCCACCGGCGCCGACGCAGCGCACAGCGCCGCCAAGCCCAGCAATATTGTGAACAAGCCTTGCATCTTCTTCATGCCACTGATCACTCCTTGTTGGTATAGTCCGCAACTTTCTGTAAAAACGGAACTTATTCACCAATGACCTCTCGGGGTCATCGAACCCAGTTGATTGAAAAACGTCTCCAGCCCCTCCGGGGTTACCAGCGGCGAGCCACAGGGGCAATCTAGCCCAAGGAAGCGATCGTACGTTTTTTAGATTGACAAGGGCACGCAGGAGCGTTAGTTTTTTAGCAGGTCGTTGAAAAATTAACATGAGCGCCATGCGTGGAATCCACCTAAAACTGTCGAGGCGGGAACGCCAGATCATGGATGTGCTTTTCAAGCTCGGACGGGCGACCGCGAATGAGATCCTGAGCGGCCTGCCGGATCCGCCGAGCAATTCGGCGGTCAGAACACACCTACGCACTTTGGTGGA
The DNA here is from genome assembly GCA_964460395.1 of uncultured Solibacteraceae bacterium. Lineage (GTDB taxonomy): Bacteria > Acidobacteriota > Terriglobia > Bryobacterales > Bryobacteraceae > CAYWQS01. The sequence goes on from CAYWQS010000009.1 coordinate 148,367, forward strand.
AAAGGGCTATGTGAAGCAGGAGGCGGAGGATCTTCGGTATGTGTACCGGCCGGCGGTGCGACCCTCCGAGGCGCGGCGGTCGGCACTCGAGCACCTGGTGGATACGTTCTTTGGCGGATCGGCGGGGGCGGCAGCGGCGGCACTGCTGGATGAAGGCTCAACGCAGTTGACCCGGGAAGAACTGGACCGCTTATCGGCCATGATCGAGAAGGCCAGGAAGGAAGGAGCGTGATGGAACTAGTCCCCTGGGTGGCGAAAGCCACATTGATTCTGGCCGTGGCGGCGGGGGCAGCGCTGGCGTTGCGGAGGGCTTCGGCGGACTTACGGCACCTGGTCTGGCGTGGCGTGTTCGCGGTGTTGCTGCTGTTACCGCTGACAGTGCAACTGGCGCCACGTTGGACGCCGGTGCAAGTGGATCCGGCGGCTCCGGTACAAACAGTCATCACAGTGCTTGCTGGGGATCCCGAACCCTCGCCGCGGCACCAGCCGCTGGAATGGGTCTGGACAGCGGGGATGGGATTTCTACTGCTGCGGGAAGCGCTGCGGCTTGGCCGGGCCCGATGGTTGGTGGCGCGTTCGTTGGCGTTCGGCGCGGATTCGCGAGTCCGGTTGAGTCATCACGTCGCAGTCCCAGCCGTATTTGGAATCTGGCGTCCGGTAATTCTGTTACCAGCGGATGCATGGAATTGGAATGAGGACCGCCTCAGCGTAGTACTTGCTCACGAGCGAATGCACATCCTGCGACGCGATCCGGCCTGGATTGCCGTGGCGAGGGTGACGGCAGCACTGTGGTGGCCCCATCCTCTGGTGTGGTTTGCATTGCATCGCCTGATTCAAGAAGCAGAGCAGGCGTGTGACGATGGCGTACTGGCTGCAGGCACGCCCGCGACGGAATATGCGACACATCTCGTAGCTATGGTCCGCACGATCAGCGGCGGCGAGGTGGGCCATCAGGGAGGTCTTCCGATGATCCGCGTTTCAGAGTTGGAGCGCCGCTTGCGCGCTCTCTTGAACCCGGGAATGAACCGGCGCCCGGCGGCGGGCGGGGCGTTGGCTGGAGTCCTGCTGGCAGCGGTCTGCGTTCTGGCTCCGCTGAGTTCGCTCAGAGCCCCCGCACAGATAGCGCGTGACGCGGCCGTCCGTGGGACGGTGGAGGATGCCGAGGGGCGCCCGATGGAGAGAGCCATGGTGGAAGTGCGTCAAGTCGGCGTGGCAGACCTAGCCCGGGAAGTAGTGCTGACAGATGCGACCGGTTCTTTCCGGCTCGACGGGGTGCCCGAGGGGACCTACGTGGTGACGGTCAGCAAGGAAGGCTTCAGCACGGTCCAACTCTCGATGATGAAAGTGAGTGGGACTGTGGCGGCGCGCTTGCGGGTACAAATGCAGCCCGCAGGCGAGATTCAACGCCCCCCAGCCCCGCCGCCTCCGCCGTTGGCCCTGATGTCGAAGATGGAGCCGGTGGCTTCACCCAGACGCATCAGCGTGGGAGGGGCGGTGCAGGCAATGCAGCTTGTGTCCAAGGTGCAGCCTGTTTACCCGGCGGAATGCAAGTCCGCGGGGATCGAGGGAACAGTGATTCTTCGAGTAGTGATCGATGGCGAGGGAGCCGTGAAGACGGTGGAGCGCGTGAACAAGATGGTTGACGACCGTCTGGCCGCCGCGGCGATGGAGGCCGTGAAGCAATGGAAGTACCGGCCAACGCTTCTCAACGGGCAACCGGTGGAAGTGATGGCGGATATCGATGTCAACTTCACGCTGGCCGAGAAGAGCCAAGGCACGGAAGCGGCCGGAGCAAAGATGGGAAGAGAGCTTGGCCCCGGAGCGGAGGCAAAGACTTTTCGTATCGGCGGCGATGTTAGCGCTCCAACCGTAATCTACAAGGTGGAGCCTGAGTACAGCCCGCAGGCTCGCGCGGCAGGACTGCAGGGAACGGTGCTCCTGGCGATGGA
>CAYWQS010000010.1:0-139964 GCA_964460395.1 uncultured Solibacteraceae bacterium
ATCAAACAGAGCAATCGCATGAACTTATCCCGCATTGTAGCGTGCGGCGCGGCTAAACCGAGGCCAGGCGCCGGTGGACGAAGAGCAGATAGAGTCCAAGCGCCAGCAACAGCACACCGTGTGCGCTCACTACTGCCGGCGCGCCGAAAAGTGGGATAAGCGCCCCCGTCACCAGGCTGCCCACGGGCATGCCGCCCCGAAAGGCGATGTTGTAGATACTCATCACCCGGCCGCGCATTTCGTCGGTGGCGATGAACTGGATCAGTGAACTGAACAGTGAGAAGCAGCCGATCAGCATCATGCCGGCAAAAAATAGAAATACGCAGCTTACCCACAATGTCTTGGCGGAAGCGAAGGCGAACATGAACACACCTAGGCCCAGCACCCCCAACAAGGCATCGCGGCCCAAGTGCGACCGTTTCCCCCGCGCCGCCACCAGCAGCGCCCCCGTGATCGCTCCCACCGCCTCTACTGACAGCAGGAGCGTGTAGGTGCGTTCGTCGCCCGCGAACACGTTCTTGGCGAACACCGGCAGGAATGTGACTATCGGGATGCCGAGATAGGTGGTCGCAAAAGAAACGAGGATCAGAGAAACGATGTTGGCGTCGCGCCGGATGAAACGTACCCCGCCTCGCACGCTTTCCGCCAAGGTCTCTTGTGTGGGCGCGGGCGTGAAGGAAGGGGATATCAGCAGCAGCGTGGCGATCACAGCCAGGTAGGAGACCCCATTCAGTCCGAAACACCAGGCTGCGCCCAGGTTGGCCAGGGCGAAGCCGCCCAGCACCGGGCCGATCACACGCGCCAGGTTGAACTGGATGGAATTCATCGCAATGGCGTTCGGCAAATGCGCGCGCGGCACCAGGGAAGGCAACAACGATTGGTAGGCTGGCGCTCCGAATGATTGGGCCGTGCCGACGAGGAAACTGAGCGCCAGTATCTGCCAAACCTTCGCCAGACCTAACGCGAACAAGGCCGCCAGAACAAAGGCCGAAGCCATCTGCACCAACTGTGACGCGATCAGCAGCTTGCGGCGATCGAACCGGTCGGCCACGGCGCCCGCCAGCAACGCGAAGAGGAAAATTGGCGTTTCGCCCAAGAACGAATCCAGCCCCAGGTAGAACGGTGAGCCGGACAGTTGCAACACCAGCCAACTTTGCGCCAGTTTCTGCATCCACGTGCCGATGGACGAGGTGCAGGCTCCGGCCCACATGAGGCGGAAGTCCCGCGATTGGAATGCGCTGAAGATCTGGCTGGGCAATGGCGGTCCGTTTACGGCAGGGGTTTCGGGCGGGCGATCAAGTGCAGCAGATTGCCGTCCGCGTCGGTGAAAAAGACCAGGCGATTGCCCTGGTTCTCGAACGGCTCACCGGCAAACTCCACGCCCTTCGCCCGGAGAGCGGCATGGGCGCTGTCGAAATCGGAAACCATCACGGCCAGGTGGCGCAGCCCTGGAGTGCGCATTGCCGTTGATGGTGCATCCCCTTGAGAAGGAATGATCTCCAGCATCCCGCCATTCGGCGCCCGGACAAAGTAATTCCCGTCGTACTCAAAGTTGATCACCCAGCCCAGCGTATCGACGTACCAATCGGCCAGCCGCTTGGGGTTGGGCGATGCGATGGCGGTATGTTCCAGGCCAGTGAAGTGCATAGATGCGAGTCTAGCAGGATGGCATATAGTGGACGCTATGTTGAGCACCAGGCGGAAATTTCTCGGCGGTTTCACCGCGTCGATCCTAGGCGCCGGCGCCCAGGCCCAAGACACCTCCAAGCCCAACTTTCTCGTGATTCTCGCCGACGATTTGGGCTACTCAGACATTGCTCCCTTTGGGGGAGAGATCGACACCCCGAACCTGAGCCGGCTTGCCACACAGGGAGTGCGCTTCCGCCAGTTCTACAACTGCGCGCGCTGTTGCCCAACCCGTGCTTCACTTCTCACGGGACTTTACAACCACCAAACCGGCGTTGGCCACATGGTGCAGGATGATGGACGCCCAGGTTACCGCGGGTTTCTGAGCGAGCGTTGTTCCACGCTGGCTGAGGCGCTGAAGCCTGCTGGCTACCGCGCGCTCATGTCGGGCAAGTGGCACGTGGGAGAAAAGAGGCCCCACTGGCCCGTGGACCGTGGTTTTGACCGCTATTTTGGCCTGATCAGCGGCGCATCCAGCTATTTCGAGCTTTCCGCAGGCCGTCAGATGGCGCTGGACAACGAACCCTGGCAACCCGAACCCGGCAAACCGTTTTACATGACCAACGCTTTCGCGGAACAGGCGGCCCGGATGGTGCGCGAGGAGGCGTCGAAGCCCGCGCCGCTGTTGCTCTACCTTGCCTTTACCGCGCCGCACTGGCCGCTGCACGCGCTCCCCGAGGATATCGAGAAGTACCGTGGCCGCTACCGGAAGGGTTGGGACGTGTTGCGGCAGGAGCGCTACGAACGGATTCGTGGCTCGGGTCTCGCGTTGCCTGGCTGGCGCCTGTCGCCGCGAGATTCCGGTGTGCCTGCCTGGGACAGCCTCTCCGGGGAGCAAAAAGAAGAGTGGGATCTGCGGATGGCAGTCTACGCCGCCCAGGTGGATCGGATGGACCGGGGTATCGGACAGGTGTTGGAGGCATTCGAACAAACCGGGCGCCTCGACAACACCCTGGTGTTGTTCGTTTCTGACAATGGCGGCTGCGCCGAAGACAACATTGGCGGAGAGCGCCAGGCGGCCAACCCGGTACCGGGCGGCGCCGATTCGTTCACCAGCTACCGCAAGCCCTGGGCCAACGCCTCCAACACACCGTTCCGATATTGGAAGCAGATCACGCACGAAGGGGGCATCGCGACCCCCGCCATCGCCTGGCACCCGAGGCTGGTGACAAAGCCGGGCATGTTCAGCGATACGCCGGGACACGTCATCGACATCCTGCCCACACTACTGGAGGCGGCAGGCGCACCCGCGCCGAAAACCGCGCGGTTGGAAGGCCGCAGCCTTCTGCCTGCGCTGCACGGTGGCAAACCGCGCACCCGCGAGGTGACCGGCTTCGAGCATCAAGGCCACCGGGCGCTTATCCACGGCGATTGGAAGGTGGTTTCCAGATTCCGCGAGCCTTGGGAGATCTACCACCTGGGCGACGACCGCTCGGAGTTGAATAACCGGGCAGACCGCGAGAAGACGCGCCTGGCACGGCTCACCGCGGAGTGGCAAGACTGGGCCAACCGCTGCCAGGTGGAACCATATGAGGAAATTCTGGCGGGGAGGAAACGATCTTGAACGGCCGCGCGATCTGGTTCATGGTCTTCCTGCCATTACTGGCGCAACCCGAGCGCCAGTTCGCGGAGATGAAGGTTTTCGACGCACAAGGGTCCCCGCTTCGAACGCCGCGGGAGGACTGGGCGGGAGCCAAAGAGCGCCTTGCGCGCGAGCCGGTATGGCGCGAGTGGGCCGCGCAGCAGCGGCGCGAGGTGGACGAGTGGATGGCGCGGCGGCGCGATCGCGTCGAATGGGTGGCCGGGTGGTGGCACGATTTCGTCAGCCCGCGCGACGGATCGTTTCTCACCTGGACGCCCGAGGAACCGGGCGAGTGGACGCTGTCCAGCCCTTCGGACCCGCGCGTGCAACTCACACCCAAACTGCAGCGGGCCTGGGTATTCGGCTTCCGGTCCCGGCATGCACAAAAGATGGAGCAGGCTGCGGCCCTTTGGCGGCTTACCGGCGAGGAGAAATATGCGGACTGGGCAGCCGCCCAGCTCGATTTCTACGCCGGGAATTACGAGAAGTGGCCGCTGCAAACCGAGCGCAACCCTGCGCGGCTCATGCACCAAAGCCTGGATGAGGCGGTGAACCTGGTGCGCTACGTCCGGGCAGCGCGCTGGCTGGAAGGCTACCTGGCACCGGAGCGCAAAAAGGCATGGATCGAGAAACTGTTCCTGCCGGAGGCTTCGTTGCTGGCAGGATCGATGCAGCGCATCCACAACATCGCCTGCTGGCAGCGTTCCGCCCAGGCCTTAGTGGGCCTTTATGCCCAGGATGAGGCAGTCTGGCGTGCTGCCGTCGAGGGCGAATTCGGTATTCGCGACCAGGTGCGGCGGGGCATTACAGGCGATTTCCTCTGGTTGGAACAGTCTCTGGGCTACAACAACTATGTGGTGACCGCCTTGCTGCCGTTCTTCACCGGAGCCAGCCTGGCGGGCCGGGCCGCGGAATTCCGTGAGGAGATGGCCCGGGTCCAAAACCTGCTGCTCGCCCCCACATATCTGCGCTTTCCGGACGGCAAGTTGCCCACACCAGCCGACACCACCGGAGCCTTCTTGCGGGCGCCGAATGCCGCCGCGATGGCGGCCGCTTACCGGGTATTCCCCACCTGGATTGGGCTGGCGGAAGCGGCGCGAAGCCGGTCGCTCGACACTCTCATCGATCCTCCAGGCGCAACGAACGAACCCCCTCCCTTGCCGGAGGTTCGCAGCTGGCACCTCACCGATACGAAGATGATGTTACTGCGCAAGAACGGTTGGCAGGTGTTCTTCCATTACGGCCAGATTGACGCCTCCCATGCGCAGGCGGAGGCGCTCAACTATGAGGCCTACTACGACGGCATCGACATCACCCATGACGCCGGGACGGTGGGCTATGGATCGCCCCTGCACCGCGGCTTCTACACCACCGCCTGGGCGCATAATGTCCCGGTGATCGACGGTGCGGGTCAACAACGCTGGCAACCAGGAGAGGCGATTGAGTGGAATCCCAAGGCTGGAAGGATGGCCGCTGCGCAGCCCTCCTACCGGGAGGACATCGCTTGCGAACGCCGCATCGAGATTACGGGCAACCGCCTCAAGGACCGGGTGGTGGTGCGTGCCAAGGATGGCAAGCCCCGAGCCATCGGTTTGCTTCTGCATCTGCAAGGGCATGTCACAGCGCCCGAATCCTGGGAGGCTGTCGAGTCCCCGGTTCCCTACGGCAGCCAGGCGAGGCGAGGCGAACTTAGCGAATCAGTCGAATTTCCAGTGCGTTTCCAGGACCGCCCATTCCGCGTGCGCATTTCGGCGCCCGGCGAGTATACGGTCTACCACCTGGTGACGCCTGACGCGCCTCCTCGCGAGCGGGAGACTCTCTATTTTGTGGTGAACTCCAAGGCGTCGGCCGAATTCTCCATCGAGATTGAGCCGCCCAGCACCAGCGCGCTCAAGGTGGATTGAACTGCTACGGAATCGTCCACGTCCGTGTGCGTCGTGTTCAGCACGAAGGCTCTTACCGGCGCGCCGCCCACCGTCACCTGGTAGCCCGTCAGAATGGGCAGGGTGAAGAAGAGCACGCGCAGACCACGCTCCTGGCGGTAATTCCAAACGGTGCGCGCCCCCACGATGGTGGGCGAAAGGTCCAATGTCAGCCCCTGCTGGCGGCAGGTGCCGCCCGTGCCCGACAATACGCCCCGAATACTGCACTCGGTCCAGTCGATCGCATCCGCCAACAGCAGGGCCGTCACGGAGCGGCCAAACTTGCGCTGGAATTGGTCGGCGAACAACAGGGCGCGATGGGCGCCGTAGCTGTGGCCCGCGACAATCACGCGGTCGCTGGGGGTTACCCGGCCGGTCAGGAACGCTTCAGCGGCGCGGTGGTCCGCCTCACCGTCGAAGGGGGCCGTGCAGGCAAGCCCCGCGCCGGTGTTGAAGAACGTGAAGGCACGCATCTCCAATTCGCTGACCGGCGCCAGAGGCCGGAGCCGCTGAATGATCTCCAGCATGCCGCTGCCGGAAAAAGAAACGTTCTCGGGGTAGACGTCCTGCCCTCCACAGGCCTCTCCGGAGGGAGAAATCGAATAACCGGTAAACGTCAGCAGATAGGTTTTGGCCGAAGCCACCTGCGCTGCTCCGCAGGCCAGAAAGAAGGCAAGCACCCAGACACGCATACTGGCCATTGTGCCACCTGCGGAGCAGCGCTGGGATAATTGAGGGCACACCAGCAATGATTCGAAGCCTCTGTGTTTTTTGCGGGTCCAACATGGGCTCCCATCCTGCCTATCGAGAAGCGGCAGTTGCGTTGGGCCGTCTGATCGTTGAGCAGAACCTTCGTTTGGTCTACGGAGGTGGCAACGTCGGGTTGATGGGCGTTGCGGCTGACACCGTGCTGGAAGGTGGTGGCGAGGCGGTGGGAGTGATCCCCGGTTTCCTGAAGGAGAAAGAGGTCGCCCACCTGGGGCTGAGTGAACTACATGTGGTCGTAACCATGCACGAGCGCAAAGCCCTCATGGCGGACCTGGCGGACGCCTTCGTGGCTCTGCCCGGCGGTTTCGGCACATTCGACGAACTCTGCGAGATCCTCACCTGGACCCAGCTTCGAATCCAGACTAAACCTTGTGGATTGTTGAACGTACGGGGCTATTTCAACGGTCTCCTGGCCCAACTGGATCACGCCGTGAAGGAAGGATTCCTAAAGTCCGGGCACCGCGCGTTGCTGGTCACTGAGGAGGACCCGGCTGCGCTCTTGCAGGCTTTGCGCCGCGTGCCGCCCGTGGAAGGGGAGAAGTGGGCAGACCGGGGAGTTCGGTAAGATCGATCAAGATCTTATATTGACACACTCAGGTTACTTGACAATTTACAAATAAGTTGTGCTATCCTGGGCTCCGGAGGCATCCAAGAGGCAGGAGCCAGACAGCATGGACTTCAACAAATTGACGGAACGAACCCAAGAGGCTCTGCGTGAAGCCCAGTCCCTTGCCGCCCGTCTCGAACACCAGCAGATCGATAATGAACACCTTCTGTTTGCTTTGTTGGAGCAGGAGAACGGTCTGGCGGCGGATATTCTCTTGCGCGCCGGGATCCGTCCCGAAGTCATCCACACCCGGCTCAAGCAGGAACTAGACCGGCGGCCGAAAGTGTCAGTTTCCGGTGGGGGTGGCATGTATATCACCCAGAGGCTGGAACGGGTGTTTGCTCTCGCCGCGGAGGAGGCCAAGAAGCGGCGCGACGAGTATATTTCCGTAGAGCACCTTCTCCCTGGTCTGCTGCAAACCAACGGGTTGGCGGGCACGGCCTTGAAGGAGGCGGGCCTGACGGCGGCCAAACTGGATCACGCTATTGAAGAAGCCCGTGGGGGGCAGCGCGTGACCTCGCAGAATCCGGAATCCACCTACCGGGCCCTTGAGCAATATGGCCGCGACCTGACTCAAATGGCGGCGCAGGGCAAACTCGATCCGGTGATTGGCCGTGACGACGAGATCAGGCGGATCATGCAGGTGTTGTCGCGCCGCACCAAGAACAACCCAGTGTTGATCGGCGAACCCGGGGTAGGCAAGACGGCGATCGCGGAAGGGCTGGCGCAGCGGATTGTTCGCGGGGACGTGCCCGAGGGTCTGAAGGACAAGCGGGTGGTGGCGCTGGACATGGGTGCGCTCATCGCCGGTGCGAAGTTCCGTGGCGAATTTGAGGAGCGGTTGAAGGCCGTGCTCAAGGAGGTGCAGGACAGCGCCGGCCAGGTGGTGCTGTTCATCGACGAATTGCATACGGTAGTCGGCGCCGGCAAAGCCGAAGGCGCCCTGGATGCAGGGAACCTGCTGAAGCCGATGCTGGCGCGAGGGGAATTGCATTGTATTGGCGCCACCACGCTCGATGAATACCGCAAGTACATCGAGAAAGATGCTGCGCTGGAGCGCCGCTTCCAGCCGGTGATGGTGGATCAGCCGACGGTGGAAGACACCATCTCGATCCTTCGCGGGCTGAAGGAACGCTACGAAGTGCATCATGGCGTACGCATCAAGGACTCGGCACTAGTGGCTGCCGCAGTGTTGTCAAACCGCTACATCAGCGACCGGTTTTTGCCGGACAAGGCGATCGACCTGGTGGACGAGGCCGCGGCGCGCCTGCGCACAGAGATCGATTCCATGCCGGTGGAACTGGACGAGAAGTTGCGGCGCACCATGCAGCTTGAGATCGAGCGGGAGGCGCTGCGAAAAGAAACCGACGACGCCTCGCGCGAGCGGCTCATCAAGATCGAAGAAGAACTGGTTGGATTGAAGAGCGCCACCGAAGCATTGAAGAGCCAGTGGCAAAAGGAAAAGGACGCCGTTGAGCACTTGCGCAAGCTTCGGGAGCAGATCGAGCAGGTGAAGCACGAAATCGAGGTGGCCGAGCGGGCCTATGATTTGAACCGCGTGGCTGAGTTGCGCTTCGGCCGGCTGATTGGATTGGAGAAGGACCTGCGTGAGGAAGAGCAGCGCCTGGCCGGGCAACAGGGCCAGAACCGGCTGCTAAAGGAAGAAGTGGACGAAGAGGACATTGCCGAAGTGGTGGCGCGCTGGACGCATATTCCGGTGGCGAAGCTGCTCGAAGGCGAACTGCACAAATTGCTGCATCTGGAAGCCCAACTGCACCGCCGCGTGGTGGGCCAGGACGAGGCCGTGCGCGCGGTGGCTGAAGCAGTGCAGCGGTCTCGCGCCGGCTTGAGCGATCCGCAGCGGCCCGTGGGCAGCTTTTTGTTCCTGGGCCCCACCGGAGTCGGCAAGACGGAGTTGGCTCGCGCCCTGGCGGAAATCCTGTTCGACGATGAGCACGCCATGATCCGGCTGGACATGAGCGAGTACCAGGAGAAGCATACGGTGGCGCGGCTGATTGGCGCGCCTCCCGGCTATGTCGGCTTCGAAGAAGGCGGACAACTAACGGAAGCCGTGCGCCGGCGGCCTTACAGCGTCGTGCTGTTTGACGAGATTGAGAAAGCGCACACCGATGTCTTCAACGTGCTGCTGCAGGTGTTCGATGACGGCCGCCTCACCGATGGGCAAGGCCGCACCGTCGACTTCCGCAACACGATTCTGATCATGACCTCGAACCTGGCCAGCGACCGGATCCGGAATTTCTCCGGCGAAACCGGCGGAACCGCGCACGAGATGATGAAACTGGCGGTGCAGGATGAGTTGCGCCGGTTCTTCCGGCCCGAATTTCTGAACCGTATTGACGAGATTGTGGTTTTCCACGCGCTGCGCACCGAGCACATGAGGCGCATCGTGGAGATTCAGATGGAACGGCTGCGGAAACGGTTGGCCGAACGTCACATCACGCTCGAGTTGAGCGACGCGGCCAAAGAGCACCTGGTGCGGTCCGGTTACGAACCGGATTTCGGGGCCCGGCCGTTGAAACGCGCCATCCAGCGCGAGATCGAAACCCGGCTGGCCAAGGCGCTGCTGGAGGGCCAGGTGCGCGACGGGCAGACAGTGATTGCAGGCGTGGAGCGAGGGGAAATTGTCTTCACACCCGCCCGCGCCGGGGTGAGCCCGATCGCCAGCGCTTGACTTTGCGCCCGCATTTGATACGAGTGAAGCAGCCCGAAAGTAAGTAAGAACAACGCAGGAAACCTGTCCGCTGGAGGGTGGATGCCCGAAAAAAACGATGTCCGCAAACTACCCGTTCTGCCACTGAAGAACGTGGTCCTGTTTCCTAACCTGACACTGCCACTGACGGTGGGCCGTGAGGCCTCCCGCGCGGCGGTGGACTCCGCCATTCGCGATCACGAGGGCGAACTGGTGATGGTGGCGCAGCGCGACGCTTCGCAGGAGAACCCCGGCGCAGGTGACCTCTATTCGTTTGGAACCCGCGCCAAAATCCGGAAGGTGCTGCGTACCGGCCCGGCCGCCATGGACATCATTGTCTCCGGCTTGGAACGGGTCCACTTGCTCCACCTGGATTCCGACGCCGGATTCCTGCAGGCCGATGTGCAACCTTCGCCGTTTGTGTCCGAGGGCTCCGATGAGGAAAAGGCGCTGCGCGGCTCGCTGTTCGACCTGGCGGCGCAAGCCATCGAGCGGGTGAACCCGCAGGCTGCGGAGCAAATCTCCGAACTGTTGTCGAACGCCGACAATCCGCAGCAAGTCATGTGGCTGCTGGCGACGGCGTTCAACCTGGACGTGGACAAACAGCAGAGCCTGCTCGAAGGCCCGACCTTGGTGGAGGCGCTGCGCCTGGCTGTCAAGCACATCTCACACGAGATCCAGGTGCTGCAGGTGCGGCAAAAGATCGTCAGCGAAGCGCAGGAAGAGATGAGCAAGGAGCAGCGCGAGTACGTGTTGCGCCGCCAGTTGAAGGCCATCCAGGACGAACTGGGGGAGGACGATCCCGAGAAAGCCGAGATCCGCGAGCTGCGGAAACGGTTGGAAAAAGCCGACCTGCCGGACGAGGTGCGCAAGGAAGCCGAGCGCGAGATGAACCGCATGGAGCGCATGCCGGGGCAGTCGCCGGAGCGGCACATCCTGCGCACTTACCTGGAATTGGTGATCGAACTGCCCTGGCGCCACAGCACCGAGGACAATCTGGAGATTGCGCGCGCCCGCCAAATTCTGAACGATGATCACTACGGGCTCGACGATGTGAAGGAGCGCATCCTCGAGCACTTGGGCGTGCTCAACCGGAATCCGGATGCCAAAGCGCCCATCCTCTGTTTCGTCGGGCCGCCCGGAGTAGGCAAGACGTCGCTCGGGCAATCGATCGCCCGCGCCCTAGGCCGCAAGTTCGAGCGGATGAGCGTGGGCGGGCTGCACGATGAAGCTGAACTGCGCGGCCACCGCCGCACCTACATCGGCGCCATGCCGGGACGTCTGATTCAGGCCATGCGGCGCGCGGGTGCGAACAACCCGGTGTTGATGCTGGACGAGATCGACAAGCTGGGGCGGGATTTCCGCGGCGACCCGGCCGCGGCACTTCTGGAAGTGTTGGATCCTCAGCAGAACAATTCGTTTCGCGATAACTACCTCGATCTGCCCTTCGATCTGTCGAAGGTCCTGTTTATCACCACGGCGAACTCGCTGGAGAGCATTCCACAAGCCCTGCTGGACCGCATGGAAGTCATCCGGCTGGCTGGCTACAGCGAGGAAGAGAAGGTAGCAATCGCACGCCGGTATTTGATTCCCCGGCAACTCACCGAGGCTGGTCTGACGGCGGAGCACATAGAGTTCACCGCTGAAGGCCTGACGAAGCTGATTGCGTCCTATACGCGGGAAGCGGGTTTACGGAATCTGGAGCGTGGGCTAGGCCGCGTCGCGCGCAAGGTGGCTCTGAAGTTCGCAGAGGGCAAGACGGAAAAGATCTACGTGACACCTGACGTGGTGGTGGACCTGCTTGGGCCAGAGATCTTTCTGCCCGAGGAGCAGCGGAAGGACTTACCTCCGGGCGTGGCTACAGGGCTGGCCTGGACCCCGACGGGTGGCGATGTCCTCTACATCGAGGCCACGCTGCTGCCGCAGGGCAAGGGTATGACACTCACGGGCCAGTTGGGCGACGTTATGCAGGAGTCGGCCAAGGCCGCGCAAAGCTACCTGTGGGCGCACGCCGAGGAATATGGCCTGGACCCCAAGATGTTCAGTGATTTTGGCGCGCATGTGCATGTGCCTTCCGGGGCCATTCCAAAGGACGGGCCTTCGGCCGGTATCACCATGGCGGTGACCCTGGCCTCGCTGTACTCAAGAATCCCGGCGAGGAGTGACACGGCCATGACGGGCGAGATCACACTGACTGGCCGCGTGCTGCCGATTGGTGGAGTCAAAGAGAAAGTGCTGGCGGCACGGCGGGCTGGAATTCTGCGCGTCGTGATGCCCAAGGCGAACGCCAAAGACCTGCGCGATCTGCCCAAGCACGTGCGCGAGGAAATGGAATTTCTGTTCGCGGAGCGTATCGACGAGGTATTCCGTGAAACGATCCCGGCGTTGGCCGAGCGGGCTGCCCAGCGCGCTGCCGAACCGGTTGGGCGCGGCTGATCCCGCCTATATTGGGCGTGCGATGAGCGCGCCCGCCACGGCGCATTCACCCTGTGATCGCACAGCAGCCTGCCGGAGCGCCGGCGTAAGCCGGAAACGGCGGACGGATTCGCGTTCGTCCAACCGCGCCGGGAGCGCCTCCATGCCCAGGCGAAGCAGAAGCGCCTGGGATTTCAGGTTGGCGGCCTCGCAACAGGCACTGATCTCCTCGGCCAAGTCGCGCTCGAAGGCATAATCCACCATTCGGCCGCAGGCCTCCACGGCCAGTCCATATCCGCGAAAATGCGGCTCGAGTCCAATCAAACAATCCGGGCGGCGTTCGTCGGCGCGGGGCCAGAATCCGCAGAAACCGATGGGCCTTTCGTCGAGGAGGTGGATGACCCAAAGGCCCAGGCCTTGCTCACGGCCGAAGCTGATGCAGGTTTCCAGCGTCCGGTGCGCTTCTTCGAGGGAGATCACGCGTCCGCCCCAAAAATGCGGCCGCAACGACGGACTGGTCCAAATCGAGTACAACCAGGGCAGGTCGTGCTGGTGCGCGGGGCGCAACACCAGCCGCTCAGTGACGAGGAGAGGCGGTTCCATTGTTGGGGTCTCGGCTGAAATGGCGCGACCGGACCAGAAACAGGATCATGCAGCATTCAAAACAGACATCCTGGTCCATTTATAGACTAGCAATCTTTCGCACCGTGACCACCGGCGGCCTTGCCATGAACGCCAGCTGTCTGACGCAAGCCCTTACACTATATGAGGATGTCTGCGCGGAAGCTGACCGCGCACGTCAAGGCAGCCGGTTGAGCGTCCAAGCTCAGTCCAACGGTGTTGGACCAGGTGCTGCCGCGCGTGCCGCGGCTGACAGATTCGAACGTGCTGGTCGGATTTGACACGGCGGATGACGCCGGGGTCTACCGGCTGAACCCCGAGTGTGCCCTGGTCCAGACAGTCGATTTCTTTACGCCGATCGTGGACGATCCCTTTACATTCGGAGCGATTGCGGCGGTGAACGCACTGAGTGACGTGTACGCCATGGGCGGCCGGCCGCTCACTGCCCTGTCGGTGTGCTGTTACCCGGGCAACGGCGATCTGGATGATCTCGAGGCCATCCTGCGCGGCGGAGCAGAGAAGATGATCGAGGCGGGCTGCGTGGTGCTGGGCGGTCACAGTGTGAAGGACGAGGAAATCAAGTTCGGGTACGCTGTGACGGGTCTGATTGATCCCGGCCGCGTGCTGTCGAACGCTGGTGCGCGCGAAGGCGATCTGCTGGTGCTTACCAAACCCCTGGGCACCGGTGTGATCTCGACAGCCCTGAAGAAGGGCGCGGCGAGCGAGGAACATGTTCAGGCCGCCACGGATTCCATGTTGACCTTGAATCGCGCGGCCTGCGAGGCCATGTTGGCCGCCGGCGCGCACGCTTGCACTGACGTAACCGGTTTTGGACTCATCGGCCACGCTCGGGAGATGGCGCTGGCCAGCGGCGTTACCCTTGAAATCGACGCCGCGACAGTGCCGCTATTGCCAGGAGCGCTGGAGGCCGCGCGTGACGGAGCCATTCCCGGTGGCCTCAACAACAACCGGGAGTTTGCCTCCTGCGTCGTGGAGCTGGCCGCACCTTTGGCGGCGGAAGTCGAGGCGTTGCTTTACGATCCGCAGACCGCCGGCGGCCTGCTGATCAGCGTGCCGCCGTCCGGGGCCGCACTCCTGCCGGGGCCGGTCATTGGCCGCGTACTGGCCAAACGAAACAAACCCATTCAAATCCGATGAAACCAGAAAACCCCATCATCGTCGCCCTGGACTTGCCGGGGGCGGCTGAAGCCCGTGCCCTGGTAGACCGCCTGGAGGACAGCATCGACTTTTATAAAGTCGGCATGGAACTCTATGCGGCTGCAGGCATGGACTTTGTCCGTGAACTCAAGAGCCTGGGCAAGCGGGTCTTCCTGGACATGAAGTTCTACGACATTGGAGAGACGGTGAAACGGGCTGTGAACCGGGTGGCGGAAGCGGGGGTCGACCTGCTGACCGTCCACGGCAGCGTGCCGGTGATGCGGGCTGCCGTCGAGGGCCGCGCCAAGTCCGGTTTGAGGTTGCTGGCGGTAACCGTGCTGACCAGTTTCGACCAGCAGGACCTGGCAGATCTCGGCTACCCCTGTAGCGTGGAAGCTCTGGTAGACCTTCGGGTGAGGAAGGCAATGGAGGCAGGGCTGGATGGCATCGTCCTGTCTCCTTTGGAAGTGGCGCGGGTTCGGGCGATGGTTGGTCCGCACGCGGTTCTGGTGACCCCTGGTGTCCGTTCGATAGGTATCGATCGAGGGGATCAGAAGCGCGTCTCGACCCCGGAGGAGGCGCTAAGGGCCGGATCTTCGTACTTGGTGATTGGCCGGGAGATCACTCGCGCAAGCGACCCGAAAGCCGAATCTGTTCGCATTTTCAATGCCATAGCGCCAATCTTGACCTATAAATGACGCCTATAGCCACTAGAGTTTAATTTTGTTGACGGCTTGTCATCAGAATTGCTAATCCATAAACTTATACTCATGTTCGGTCTGCGTCCGAATGCTTCGCGCTGACCGGAGGGGGTCGCCGGGGTTGTATGTCCAACGCCCGGCTTTGTTCAGTTCGTTTAGTCAACCTGTTTGGGAAGGGGTCCAGAGTGAAAAGAGTTGCCGCGTTTCTTTTGTGCCTAGCAATGTTAGCGGGCTTGGCCTTTGGCCAAGGCCTGACACAAGTGTCTGGCGTAGTAACCGACCCGTCTGGCGCTGCAGTTGTCGGCGCCAATGTCGAGGCGACCAATCTTGATACCAACGTTAAGCGTTCCACCAAGACCGACGCCAGCGGCATCTACACGTTGCCGCAGTTGGTGCCCGGCAATTACCGGCTCACGGTAAGCGCGGCGGGTTTTTCGTCGGCCACGGTGGACAGCATCCGGTTGCTGGTGAACACACCGGCCACGGTACCGGTTCGCCTGGAGATTGGGGCGGTTACGGAGACGGTTTCGGTTTCCGCCGAAACGACGCAGATTAATACGGTGGACGCCACCATCGGTAACAGCTTCGGGACGAAGCCGGTGTTGCAGTTGCCCTTCGAAGGCCGCAACGTTGTCGGGTTGCTCTCGTTGCAGCCGGGTGTGACTTATGCCGGCGAGAACCTGCCGAACAGCTATCGCGGCGGCAACGTGAACGGCGGCAAGAGTGACCAGGCCAATGTCACGTTGGACGGTGTAGACGTGAACGACCAGCAGAACCGCGATCCGTTCACCAGCGTGCTGCGCGTCACACTGGATTCCGTGCAGGAGTTCCGCGTAGTGACCACGAACGCCAACGCCGACCAAGGACGCAGTTCCGGAGCACAGATCGCGCTGGTGACCAAGAGCGGCACCAACGAATTCCATGGCTCGGCCTACTGGTTCCTCCGGAACAAGGCAACCAACGCCAACAGCTTCTTCAACAACTCGGCGGTGAGCGCGCAAAACCCCAATGGCGTGCCGCTGGCCAAGCTAAACCGCAACGTGTACGGCGCATCGGCGGGTGGCCCGATCATCAAGAACCGGCTTTTCCTCTTCGGTAACTATGAGGGCCGCAAGGACCGCCGCGAAGACAGCATCCTGCGAACTGTGCCCACGGCCGACATGCGGAATGGCATCACGAAATATGTCCGCACGGACGGCTCCATTGCGGTGGTGAGCCCTGCCGAACTGGCCTCGCGGGTGGATCCACTCGCGATCGGACCCAGCGCGAATGCCGCCGCGGTGCTGCGAGCATATCCGCTCCCGAATGAAGCTACCGTCGGCGACTCGCTGAACACATCGGGATTCCGGTTCAATGCTCCCGTAGTCCTCGATCAGCACACATATATTGCCCGGCTTGACTACTATCTGGATCAGGCCAGCAAGCACCAGTTGTTCGTGCGTGGCAATCTGCAGGACGACAAGTTCCAGGATGCTCCTCAATTTCCTGGTGCGCCGCCTAACAACACCAACCTCAACAACAGCAAGGGTCTTGCGTTTGGTCTGAACTCCGTGCTTGGGGCAAACAAGGTCAACGTGTTCCGTTACGGAATCACGCGCGTCGGTTTGGAGAACACCGGAATTCTGCTGGCACCATTCGTCAGCTTCCGTACTCTGTCCACCATTCAGGGCACGCAGCGGCCCTTCATCCGAACCACTCCTGTCCACACGTTTTCAGACGATTTTTCCTGGACTACGGGCCGGCACGAATTCAAGTTCGGCGCCCAGATGCGTTTGATCCGGAACGGACGCACAAACTATGCCAACTCATTCCCGACAGCGAGCGCGAATGCCAGTTGGCTTGTGAACAGCGGTAATCCCCTGAATGCTCCCTTCACGGACATGCTGCCGACATTCCGCGTCTCCTACCGGGACGCCGCGATGGCGGTGATGGGTCTGGTGAGCCAGGGCAATGCCTTCTATAACTACAACAAGGATGGTTCACCCCAGGCGGTAGGCTCGCCGGTTGTAAGGAACTTCCAAGCGGAAGAGTACGAGTTGTATCTGCAGGACACTTGGCGTGTGAACCGGCAACTGACCATCACGGCGGGGATCCGCTGGTCGCTGATGCCGCCGATTTATGAGCGGGATGGCATCCAGACCATTTCCGAGCAGCCATTGAACGAATGGTTCAACGACCGCGTGAACCTGATGAACCAAGGTTTGTCGCAAGACGCGGTGAAGCCTGTCCGTTACATTCTGAAGGAACAGCCGGGCGGCCGTGATCTATATCCGTTCCATAAAGACAATTTCGCGCCCCGCCTGGCGATCGCCTACTCGCCCGATGAGAAAACCTCTATCCGGGCCGGTTGGGGTATGTATTACGACGTGATGGGCTCGGGCCTGATCACGAATTACGATGCCAGCGCGTTCGGCTTGTCAACGCAGTTGACCAATCCGTCGGCTCAGTTGACTTTGGCAAACACGCCGCGATTCCAAAGCTTCACGCAGATTCCTGCGGGCTTGTTGCTTCCCGCGCCTCCCGGCGGTTTCCCTGCTCAAGCGCCCAATGCCTTCGCCATCATCAACAGCCTGGATGATGCTTTGAAGGCTCCTTACACCATGAACATGAATTTCACGGCAAGCCGGGAGTTTAACCGGGGCTTCTTCCTACAGGCGGGCTATGTGGGCCGCCTGTCACGCCGTTCGCTGACGAGCGAAGACATCGCGATGCCGACGAATATGCGTGATCCGGCCTCGGGCCAGACCTACTTTGAAGCGGCCAGCGCGCTGGCCCGGTTGGGCAAGGCGAACACGCCTATCAGCGCCGTAGGAAGAATGCCTTTCTGGGAGAACATCTTCCCCGGCGCCGCCGGCGGCGGTTTTACGGCGACGCAGAACATGTACGACCTGTTCTCCGGTGAGGCGCCCGACTACACCTATGCCCTGTATCTGGCAGACCGTTTCTGCTTCCCCGCCTGCGCTAAGACGGGCCCGTTCAGCTTCTTTAACCGTCAGTACAGCTACCTTCGGACCCTGCGCTCGATTGGTTTCGGGAGCTACCACGGACTCCAATTGACCGGCCGGAAGCGCTGGACGAATGGCGATCAGGTGGAGTTCAATTACACCTGGTCGAAATCGATCGACATGGCGTCGACTCCCGAGAGTTCCACCGCCACGCAGGGAGTTATCATCAATTCCTTCAACCGGCGGCAGTTCCGGGCTCCGTCCGACTACGACGCCCGCCACCAGTGGAATGCCAACTTTGTCTATGGCTTCCCCTTTGGTAAGGGGCAGCGGTTTGGCGCCGGGGCCAACGGCTTCGTGAACCAGTTGATTGGCGGCTGGCAGTTGAGCGGCCTGTACCGTCAGTCGACGGGCCTGCCGACCTCGGCCGGCAATGGACGCTTCTGGCCGACGAACTGGAACATCACCGGTTACGCCACCCCGGTGGCCCGGTTCCAGGATGGCACCAACAAGAATGCGCCTCCGCCTCCTGGCGGCCGTCCGGGCGTGAATATCTTCCAGAACCCGGCCGAGGCCGTACGGGCCTTTGACTACACGCTGCCCGGCCAGGCAGGGAACCGGAATGGGATCCGGGGCGACGGCAACTTCAACATCGACATGGGCCTGATGAAGCGCTTCTTCATCACGGAGCGGCAGACTCTGCAGTTCCGCTGGGAAGTGTTCAACGTGACCAATTCGGTGCGTTTCGATCCGCTGTCGGCCAACATCAGCCTGGGCGACGTCGGTTCGTTCGGCCGCTACACGGATACGCTGACTCTGCCGCGCGTCATGCAGTTCGCGCTGCGGTACGAATGGTAAGCCTTTAGGGACAGCCAAAATCATCAAGGGCGGGGCTTCGGCCCCGCCCTTTTGTGCTTATTTGCTTGCAACGGGATGGCCTTTGCGCCCATGAATGATTGGGGACGGGAGGGCGTATGCACGACAAGCAGGGCGCGGAACGGGCGGTACCGCTGTTGGGATTGGCGGCCCTGGTAGCTGCTTCGCTTGGTTACTATCTCTGGCTGGAACCGCTACGGACGTTCAGGCCTGGGATCGCTGATCCGCCGCGGCCACCTCTGGAAACGCGACTTCCAGCCCGGCTATGGCAGGATCCGATCGATGAGGCGCGCCGGAGCATGGCCGCCGCAAAGGACAAAGAGACACCCCAAGGCCAGATGGACTCCACTGGTTTCCGCACTGGTGATCTGTTGCTGGTGGTAGAGGTCTACGGCGGCTACTCGCAGCTTGATCACGAGACAAGGCTCCGCACGCGTTATGCCGTGGGACTGGCCCTGCACCAGGCGGGTCTGCTTCCGGCAGGCGGTGACGCGGAGTTCTTGCGATTCCGCGCCGTCGACTGGCCACATGACGGCACCACGCCAAGCAACAGCCGTAAGCCAATCCCTTTCGAGTGGTGGAAAGCGGCGGGTGGCTCGCAGAGAGTGCTGGTTCTGTGGGTGGGTGACGATCTTGCCGGTACTCCGCATCCGAGGTCCTTGCGAACTCTGATCCAACTGATTGTGCAGGAAATGCCAGGTACTGAAGTCGTACCGGTTCTTGGTCCGACATCCTCCAACGGCCTGGAGGAAATCCAGAGCGTGGAGGCGCAGGACGCCGCAGGGCTGCAGTTCTATTCTCCCTGGGCTACGGCCGACGAAGCGTTTTTCGGCGAGAAACCCGTGGCTGATTGGCCCGTGCCCATCCACCGGTCGATTGGCAGCGACCGCCTGGCAGCCGGGAAACTGCTTGATGAGCTAGCTGTACGGGGCATCCGTTTGCAGGAAGGCGGGGATGGCATTGCTGTGATCGCGGAGTGGGATACGGCCTACGGGCGGGCGCTGCCGCGCACTTTCGCCGCCTGCCTTCTGCTGAAGCAAAAGCAGCCTGCGCGTGACTGTGCCCACACCGCCCCGGAAGCGGCCGCTGCCTTCCGGCGGCAGTTAGACGAGTTGGAACAGAACCCCGGCACTTGGCCCGCCGGCCTGAAACAGGTGATCTACCTGCGCGGGCTGGACGGGATCGGACCCCGGGCGCCGCAGAAACAAGACGGAGCTGAGGTGCGCAGCCGCCAAAGTTCTGGCGAGAAAATGGTGGAGCTAGAGCGGCCCGATGGCAGCAGCCAGTTGGATTACCTACGTCGGCTCGCGGACGAAATTCAGGCCCGTTTGGGCGGGCGTCTGCGGGCAGTGGGAGTGCTGGGCAGCGACATCTATGACAAGTTGCTTCTGCTGCAGGCGCTCAACGCGCGGCTTCCCGGCGTGTGGTTCTTCACCACCGACCTTGATGCCAGTTATCTGCACGCCTCCCAGCAGCCCTGGACCCGAAACCTGCTGATAGGCTCTGCCTACCCGCTGCGTTTGGAAACGCTAAAGGATCCGCCAAAGCTGAGTCCGCCTTTCCGCGATTGCTACGGCCCGGCTGTGTTCCGGTCGACTCTCGAGGCACTTGCGGCGACTGTTCCGGGAGCCGCGAGACAACTCAGCATGCTCAGCAATGGACGAACTGCGGTCTACGAAATCGGGCGGACCGCCGCCTACCGGATGCCAGAGGGAAGCCAATCCGCAGAGGGCACGCCGCTGGCGCTGGGGCACCTGTGGGGTTGGGCGTTGTACTTCGCGGCCCTCGTGCCGACTCTGCGCTTTCTGGTCGCGGGCAACATCGGCCCGCGAATTTGGCTGATCTCCGGCGGCGTGCTGGCACTTGCCTTGTTGGTGTATGCCATGTCACTCAGCGCTGAACCACTCACCTGGCTGGAAGGGGTCAGCATCTGGCCTTCGGTGCTTTGCCGCGCCACCGCTGGTGTGCTGGCAGTCGTTTTGCTGATCAGGTCCGTTTCCGCCTTGCGAAAGAGCGAAAGGCTCATTCACCACGATTTGCCGCTCGAAGCGCCCGGCACGCTGCCGGCGCCGCGTTCGTCCGCCTGGTGGGCGCGGTTGCGAGAACTCGCAGCCGAAGACTGGAGCACTGCTGGGAGCAGCCTCCATACGCTGTGGAGCCGCTACCTGGAATGGGACCGCTTGTCCTACCGCTGGCTGCGCGCTGGTTCGCTGTCGCTGGTCACGACCGGACCGCTTTGCGTCGCGCACTGGCTGGAGCGCGCGCCCCGGCCTTGCCGGTCTTCGAGCTGCGTGGTGGATGAGGCGGTGACACTGTTGAGCCTGGCCGTGCAGATTCTGCTGATCTTCTTTGTCATGGATGTGACCGTGAGTTGTACCCGATGGATCCGGGCGCTGCGGGAAATTGCCACTGTGGAGAGTGAAGTAGCGCCTTACCGGCAATGCGTGCGGGAAATCGAGTTGATCGCCCGGCGTTCTCAGGTCGTGAGTTCGCTGATCCTCTATCCGTTCTTTGTCCTGCCGCTCATGATCCTGGCGCAGTTCAGCTTCTTCGACCGCTGGGTTTGGCCGTTGTCGCTTCTCGGCATCTTTGGGCTTCTGCTGGTGCTGGCACTGGCTGCGGCCATGATCCTCCGCCGCTATGCTGAAACCGCACGGAGAAGAACTCTCGAAGAACTGTACGCCCAGTGTACGTTCGGCCGGCCGGAAGACTGTGAACAAGTGAAAAAAGCGATTGAAACAGTGGAAAGAGAGAGCCGGGGCGCGTTTTCGCCACTCAGCCAGAATCCTGTCCTGGCTGCTGTGCTGCTGCCAGTGAGCGGCGCCGGCACAGGCTTGGCCATCGACAGCATGCTGCGCAGCCTGTAACAGGGGCTCATCGCCGGACCGGCCGGCGGCGGCTACCGTGTTTCGTTTGAATCTCGCGGGCCTCTCGCCTTGCATCCTCGCGCCGCCGCAACGCATAGAGGCGCCGCTTGGCCTCTTCCACAGGCGCCCTAGGATCCACGACTGGCGCTGGGTAATCCCGGCCCACCTCGCAGCCGGACATCCGCTGCAGCATGAGCGGCATTCGATGCGGCTCGGCAATATACTCCGTGGGCACTTGGAGGAGTTCGGGCACCCAGCGCCGGATAAACACGCCTTCCGGATCCTGGTCCACGGCTTGTTTCGCCGGAGAGTAAATACGCAGTGTGTTCATACCGGTAGTGCCGGACTGCATCTGGAACTGGCTGTAATGGATTCCCGGCTCAAAATCCAGGAATTGGCGGGCCAGGAAGATGGCAGGGCGCCGCCAATGCAACCAAAGATGGTAAGCCGAGAAACTGGCCAGCATGGCGCGCATACGGAAGTTCAACCAGCCTGTGGCCCGCACACAGCGCATGCAGGCGTCCACCATGGGGAAACCGGTCTGCCCCTCGCACCACGCGTGAAAGAGGTCCTCGCGGAACTCGCTTTCGCGGAGGCCGTCGCAGGCGCGCTGCAGGTTTTCGAATTCGAGGCGCGGCTCGTCCTCGAGTTTCTGCATAAAGTGGCAGTGCCAGCGCAGGCGGCCCAGGAAACTTTGCAGGGAGGGCAGCCAGCGTGGGTCGCGCCCCGCCTCCCGCTTCAACTGTTCTACGCGCCTCTGGGTGCGTTGAAAGACCTCGCGGATTGAAATACAACCCCAGGCCAAATAGGGGCTCAAGCGGCTGCATTCCGTCCAGGCAGTTAAGGGTGAACTCATTCCGGCGCGATAATTCACGCCGCGCTGCATAAGGAAGCCATCGAGCGTGTCCCAGGCCAGTAACGAGCCGCCACGCTGGACGTTGAGCTTTGTAGAGGGGGCCAGCCCCAGATCCTGCGGGGTGCGGGGGCCCTCAGGGGGAATGCCCGCAGCGGGCTGGAGGCGGGTGGGAGAAAGAAGTATCGGCTGGCTCATCCGCTGCTGCCAGCGGGCGGCCCAACCATCGCGGTTTCTTAGCGGGCGAATTACGCCAGTCTGAGGGTATTCGAACCATGGGATGCCTTGGGCGCGGGTCCAACGCTTCACCCGCTTGTCGCGCGCGTAGGTAAGCCCGTTGCCGGTTTCCTCATGGCTGTAAAGCGCGGTGAACTGCCGATCGCGGTGCAGCCGCTCGAAGGCCTCCGGCAGACTGCCCGCACGGAACGTGAGTTGAGTGCCAAGGCGGCGCAGGCGCTGGTCGAGTTCCTCGAGCGACTGATTGATGAATTGAAGGTGGGCCGCGTCCATCTCCGGTGACTGCCAGAGGTCCGGTTCATAGACATACAACACCAGAACTTCGCCGCGGGCGGCCGCCTCCACGAGGGGCGCATGGTCCGTCAGGCGCAGATCGCGTTTCAACCACACAACGTGCATGGGACTATAAAAAGTGATGCTCCGGTTTGCCGCTGGCCTGTTTTTCCTTGCTGCGGGCGTCGAGGCGGCGCCGCCGCTACTCGTCGTGGGGGTAGATGGTTTCCGGCATGACTGGTTCGAGCGTTCGCCCGTGCTAAAAAGCCTGGCCAAGGAGGGGGTCCGTGTGCGCCGGATGGAGCCTGTCTTTCCATCCACGACGTTCCCCAATTTTCACAGCATGTCGACGGGCTTGCTACCCGAACGGCATGGAATGGCGGCGATGGAATTCATCGAACCGTCGACCGGCGAGCGGTTCAGTTACCGCAAGAACGCGCGGGAAGGGAAGTGGTTTCAGGGCAAACCGTTTTGGGAAATTGCCGAGGATCATGGGATCCGCACAGCCACCTTCTTCTGGGTAGGCACAGACGCGGGCATCAACGGGCGATTCCCGGGCAGCTACCGCCAATACGACCCGACGGTCCAGCATCGGGAGAAATTAGACACCGCGCTTGGCTGGCTGCAGGAAGGATACGGGCTGGTGGTGGTGTACTTTGCGGACGTGGACTCGGCGGGCCATGCGCACGGGCCGGATGCACCGGAGGTAGCCGAGGCCATCGAAAAGGTCGACCGCACTCTGGGGCAACTGATTGCGGGAGCGCGGGCGGTGCGCCCCGGTGTGAACGTCCTGGTCGTTTCCGACCACGGCATGAGCGCGGTGGAGCGGGTGTTGGATCTTTCCCGCGAGGCGGACTTTACAGGTTGCCGCGCGGCGAACGAGGGGCCAATGACGAGGATTTACTGCCGTGACGCGGCACGAACCGCGGAAATTGAGAAAGCCCTGCGTGCGAAGGGCGGGTCCTATGAGGTGCGCCGGGGTAAAGGCAGGAGCGGCGACCTGTTGCTTGTGCCCACGTGCCGCTGCATTACGAACGTAACGATCCCGGGCGATGATGCCGGTACAGTTCCGCCGTTGAAGGGCATGCACGGCTACGACGCTTCGCGCGAGGACGAGATGAATGGATTGCTAGTGGGCGCCGGCCCGGCTTTTGCCCGCGGTTCTACGATCGAAAAGGCACGGAACCCAGACGTTTTTGCCGTCATTTTGCGGGCCCTGAGCCTGCCGGTTCCTCGGGATGTCGACGCTAATCCACGGCGCGTTGACGCGCTGTTCGCGCCGCATTAGCAATCACCTCCTGCAACTCCCGCCAAAGCTCGGTGTCGTATTCCACCTTTACGTGGGCGGCCAGGAATGCCCGCTGGCGCCAGGGCCGGTCACTGATATCCAAATCTCGGCCTTTGAAGGAGAGCTGGCGGTTGAAGAGGATTCTGGTTTTCGTAGGGTCGACTGGATGCACGGCGCTGGCGCCTTTTACGATGATGTGCTCCCGCTGAAACACATTGGCAACGGTACGGACGTTGGGCGGCACCGTGTAGTCGTCGGGCCCGAAGGCATCGATGAGCAGCGCGAGTTCAACAGGAATTCCCCATTCGTGCATGCGGCGGCAGAACCAGAGCGTGGCGCGCCCTCCTAAGGATTGACCGAAAACCACCACGCGCGCCTGGCGCGCTTCGTTTTCGGCGAGCGCGCCGTCGCCGTTGAAATCAAAGACGCGGCGAACAAGTTCGTAGGCGAGATCGAGCTTGTGGTTCTCCACCGTCTCGACGTGAACCCCCGGGATTTCCTGGCTCTGCAGCCAAAGGGCCGTGCGCCGGACGCAGCGGTTGGGATGGTCCCAGCGTTCCCAGCCACCCACGATGCCGAGCACCAGGACGTGGCCGCGCGGTACTGGCATGGGCGTGACGAAATCGTCAAAGTTCTGATTGCGGCTGTCCGCGCGCAAGGCGGCCGCCAGGCAAAGGAATAAGGCTGCCAGCCAGAAAGGCACTATTCCTATTTTGCCAGCAGGTTCTTGTAGATCTTGCCGTCTTTCATAATGACCAGCAGGTTCTTGGCATAGTCTTCGAAGAGCCGAAGGTTCTCGAGAGGGTTGCCCTCGACCAGGAGCAGGTCGGCGAGCGCTCCCTCCTCCACGACCCCCAACCTCCCTTCATAAGGGCTGCGGAGTCCGGAGAGAGCAAGCAGTTCCGCGTTGGTTGAGGTCACCATTTGCAGCACTTCGGCTGGCGAGTACCACCGCTGCATTAAAGTGATCATTTGCGCTTGCTGAAGCAGGCTCTCGCGGCTAAACAGGGTGTCGGTTCCCCAGGCGGTCTTGATTTGATGCTTCCTGGCGAGAGCGTACGCCCGCTCAGTCCCCTTGGCGACTTGCATTTGTTTGAGCCGGTTGGGTGAGCCTTCTTCGAAGGCGGTCTTGCGATCCTCCGTAAACGGCTGCAGGCTCCACCAGACCCCTTTTTCGGCCATGAGGCGGGCGGTCTCTTCATCGACGAGGTGGCCATGGTCAATACACTTCACGCCTGCCTCGATCGACTGCCGGATGGCTCTCGGAGTATAGGCGTGGACAGTCACATAGGTGCCCCAATTCTCTGCGGCTTCGACGGCCGCGCGGATTTCCTCGACCGTGTATTGCGTGACATCCAAGGGATCGAACATCGAAGCAGCACCTCCACCGGCCATCACTTTGATGTGCGACGCCCCCTTCATCAGTTGTTCGCGGGCGCGTAGGCGGACCAAGTCGGGGCTGTCGGCAATGGCGGATGTGCCAGTGCGCTCGGCGTATGTAAAGTCGCCGGGACGCGCAGGAATATCCGAGGGGAGGCGGAAGTCGCCATGTCCGCTGGTTTGGGAAATCATCGCGCCAGCAGGCCAGATGCGGGGCCCGGGCACGAGGCCCTGGTCCACGGCTGCTTTCAAGCCGAACACCGGGCCGCCAAGATCGCGAACACTGGTGAAGCCCTGCATTAACATGGCCTCGGCGGCTTTGGCTGCTGCGATGTTGACGAATCCGATTTCCGCGGTCAGCAGAGCCACTTGCGGCAGAGATGCCATCATCAGATGCGTGTGCGCGTTGATGAGGCCTGGCATAAGAGTGCGGCCGTTGCCCGCGATGCGCGTCACTTGCAGGCCCGCAGGGTTCGCAATCGGCGCAGAAGAAACACTTTTGATTGTGTTGCCTACAACAAGCACGTGGGCCGGGGCGGAAACCTGTCCAACGCCGCCACGAAACACCCTGACGTTCTCGAAAACCACTGCTGAGGCCGGAAGTTGCTGGCCAAAAGCCGGAAGTACCGCTAGAGTCAAGACAAGCTTGCTCATCACGTTCATGTTGGATGCCCTCTATGTGAGATGTTACGGCAATGGGTAAGTGAGTGTTTGTTTCAACCAACCGGCATTCCGAGCGACGGCCTCTTGCAGCGTGGCCAGGAGTACTCTGCGCTTTTCGAACAGCCGGTATCCATCCGCGGGGCGCAGGTATCCCCGGGCTTTTTCAGACTCCACGAACAACGCTTCCCGGCCGATTTCCGCCGCACGCAGTTGATAGCGCGCCCGGTTCTCGAGCAATGCCTTGACCACAAAAGGCATGAGCGCAGAATAGTCGGCCTGCATGCTCTCAGTGGTCCGCTTGTAGACATCCTTGTCCACCTTTCCCCAGGTGACGGCTTCGGCGGGGAAGCAGGACGATAGCGACCCATCCGTGACCGGGGCGCTCACAATCTGGACATCAAAGTGGTAGCCTCGCACATCCGGCAGACCCAGAATCTGCCCAAGGGCTGGTTCCGGCTGCAGGTTGAAGTTTTTGGGAACCCCGCCACCCAGCACCAACGTACCCAGCTTGCCGATGGGGTTCTCGAACAGGCCCCAGTAGTGGTAGGCGCAACTTTCAAACACCTCGGCGTGCACATCCAGTTCGAAGCTGTAGTTATCAAGGAGGCCCGTCTGCTTCATGGCCCAAAGCTTCATTGAATTCAGGAAGATACTGCCGTCTCCGGGCGCACCGACGAAGAAAGGGATGGCCAGCCGATAACAGGTGGACAGCAGGCCAGGCGCCACGCCATTGTGCTGTTCGAGGCGGTGCAGCCTCTCCCCGAGCAGGTACCGCAGTTCGGTGCCGGTCATTTTCCTTTGAAATTCAGGCTGTTGCAGCACGGCGGTGAAGAAACGATCCTGGTCGAGAAGCACCTCTTCGTCGAAGGCCATATCTGTGACGCGAATGGTGCGCTCGTCGCGCAGCGCTGCATCGTCCCCAAAAATGGGAACCTCGTGGATAGGATCGCGGCGGCCAGTCAAGGAACGGTGCCCGTCGTGATAGCACATGGCGTCGGTGCCGCTGATGTACGCCACCCAGCCGGTCTCCAGCAACGGCAACAGCCAAGTCTGGTGCTGGCCGGAGACCGTTACCGGACCCGCCAGCGCCAGCGTCAACGGGCAGCCCATGCCGATCGCCTCATCGAGGATGCCGTAGATCCGGCGGAGGTAGGCGCCGCCAAAGGCCGGGAGGCAATGCTGCAGCAGTTCGTGCAACGATTCGGTTTCATCCACCCGGCGGGTACGGACACGAGGGCGCGAGGTAAGAGGATGCGCGGACGGGGATTCGTTCATGGCCAATCGGGGTTCCAGATCGAAGCTAGCAATTGATTGCATCTGCCCGCAAGGTTTTGCATCCTAGGCAAAAGGCCAAATTGAAATCCGGAGGGTTGCATGCGCTTTTGGAAATCCGCTTTTTTCATGATTGCCTCTGCGTCGATGGTTTTGCCGCTTCCTGCACAGTGGTCTTCGCCGGATCGTCTCGAGATCAGGCCCCGGCGAACCAACGATTACGACGAACGGCGCGAAAACGGCTACTGCACCGTGCGGGTCCGTATCGACATTGAGGCCGACATCATTCTGCAGGGCGATCTTGTGGTGGTGGAAAACAAGGGCGGGCAGGCGCCGCGGGATGAGGGCACGGAATGTTCGCAGCCACTGCCAGGAGGGCGCAACATCCGCGACTTTCAATTCCGGGGGATCGACGGGCGGGGGGAGGTCCGGCTCATTGAGCAACCGAATGACCGCAACGGCGGCAGGGCTATCGTAAGGATCCGGGATCCCCGAGG
Organism: uncultured Solibacteraceae bacterium; assembly: GCA_964460395.1. GTDB lineage: Bacteria > Acidobacteriota > Terriglobia > Bryobacterales > Bryobacteraceae > CAYWQS01. The sequence continues at coordinate 27,322 of CAYWQS010000010.1, forward strand.
TGGTTCGGAAGGGTACACGTTCCGCTTGAACTGGTCCGGTACTCCTGGCGGCTGGGAGAGCGGTGGCGGGTCTGGCGGCTGGGGCGGATCGGGCGGGTCGGGAAGTAGCGTGAGCGCCCGTGGCCGCGGGTCGATGCGGCAGGAAGGAGTCAACCCGGATCCCGAATTCGAAGAGATCCGGTTTGAAACCCGCAATGACCGCGATTTCGTTGTGGAATTGAGGGGCCGCAACACGTTTGTGAATCTTGAGGGCACTTACCGGCGCTCCGGCAATCGCTACGAGCTTGACATCACCGATGGATTCCGCAATGCCGGGGCATCGGGCCGGGCAGAACTGACCACGCGCGGCACCACGGTGGACCGGTTCCGGGCTGAGGGGCGCACCCGCCGCAACGACCGCCGCTTCGAGATTCAATTTGGCCAGGATGGTGGTTGGGGCGGCGGCGGTGGCTGGGGTGGCAGCGGCGGCGGCGGTTGGGGCGGCTCGAGCAACGTCGATGCCTTCACGAACGGCCGGGGGAGTTTCTACGTGGGCACTGGGCGAGCGCAGGATGTGACCGCCGCCCGCGTGGAAGTGCGCAATGGAGACGAAGCGCGGGTGGAACTCAGCACACGAGGCCGAATCGAGTTCTTCGGGCGGGTGGATCGCCGCAACAACGACGAAATCATCGTGCGCATTAACCGGTTTGGCCAGACCGATGCAGAAGGGGAAGCCCGCATCCGGTTCCGCGACCGGAACTACAGCACCATTGACTCCGTGGACGTCCAGGGCCGGTCGCGCAACGGCAACGACTTCCGTGCCGATTTCCGCCGCTGAGGTTTTGTCACGGACGGGGGAAGGGGCGGCGCCCTGGATGCGGGGAGCCGACAATGAACAGCAGATTGCCTCCCAGGCTGGATAGCTCAGGCAACTCGTGTTCCGGCAGGCCCACCAGGAAGTCGCCCTGTTTGTATGACCGGCCGTCGTATTGCACGTCGCCGTCCAGGATCAGGCATTGTTCTGCCCGGGCGTGTGAATGCGCCGGAATCACTGTGCCCGGATCCATGCGGATGAGCATGCTGGTCAAAGCCGCTGAGGACTCGCGGTAAAGCACTTTCTTAAACACGCCCGGGGGTCCTGCCGGCTCCCACGCCAACTCTTCCGGATTCACAGTGACGTAAGCGCGGCTGGATGGAACGTTGCTGACCTCCGCCAGCAGGCGATCGCGCACGGCGGGCGGTGGCACCCTCGAAGGCTGGCTGGCTGCCACCACCTCCAGCACAATGCGGGTCTCGTCCACCAACCGGGATAGCTCGGTGCAGCCGGCATCCATTAACGCCCGCAATGCAGACGCACTTCGGGCAGGCAACTGGCCCAGCACGAAAAGCGCAGCCTGTTCCTCAATCTCAGCACGCAGCCGGTCCGGTTCCTGGGGCATGGGTTGGCTCATCTGGCAACTTCTCCGAGAACGAGGCGAAGACGGGATAACCCAGTACGAATTCGGCCCTTCACGGTCCCCAGCGCCGTTCCCAACTGGTCTGCGATTTCCTGATGCGTCAAGCCGCTCAGGAAAGACATCTCGACCGCAGTGCGTTGTTCGGGCGGCAATGTCTCCATCGCCTGCTGAATCAGCTTTCGATTCCTTTCCATCGACAAGGCTTGCTCCGGGTCCGGACCCAGGCTGGGGACCATTTCCATGTAGGCATCCAAAAAATCCACTTCCGATTTCCTCGCGGCGGCAGTGCGCTTGCGGTCAATGGCCAGGTTTCGCGTCATGACCAGGAGCATGCCGGTGACGGAACCACGAGTGGGGTCGAAGCGCGATGCGCTTCTCCACAGGCGCTTGAAGGCGTCGAGGGTGATCTCTTCCGCATCCGCTGGGCTGCGGACAATCGTCATTGCCAAGCCGTAGACCTGCGAACTGGTTTCGTCATAGAGCGCTGCCAGCGCTTGCTCGTCGCCTTGTGCCACGCGAGCAATCAAGGCGCGCAGCATGGGCTCCCGCCGGAAAGGCGTGCCGCCGCCTCCTTCTCCTGCCGCGCTAACTTCCTCCCCCGCTGGAAGCTGGCGTTCCGGTTCGTTCTTCACTGACATCCTGCCGCCTGGTGCCTCCGTGTCCCTCGAGCGCCCACCGGTGTTATCAGGCTATACGGTGCGTGCGGGATTCCAGATGCCTGACAGGCCTGTTTTTCTCATACGGTGTGCGGGGAGCCGCCCCGCCGTTTGCGACAATGAAAGACGTGACAGGTCACGAGATCCGGCAGAAGTTTCTAGATTTCTTCGCCCAAAATGGGCACCGAGTCGTACGCAGCAGTTCGCTGCTGCCGGCCGACGACCCCACCCTGTTGTTCACCAACGCCGGCATGAACCAGTTCAAGGACGTTTTTCTTGGGCGGGAAACGCGCGATTACTCGCGCGCGGCAACAGCCCAGAAATGTGTTCGCGCCGGAGGCAAGCACAATGACCTGGAAAACGTAGGCTATACCCGCCGCCACCACACCTTCTTCGAGATGATGGGTAACTTCAGCTTTGGCGACTACTTCAAAGCCGAAGCGATTGATTTTGCCTGGAAACTGGTCACCGAGGGCTTTGGCATGCCGAAGGAAAAGCTCTACGTGACGGTGTTCCGGGAGGACGACGAGGCCGAAGCGCTCTGGCAAAAAGTGGCGGGCGTGGCGAAAGACCGGATCTTCCGCCTGGACGAGAAAGACAATTTCTGGCAAATGGGCGAGACAGGGCCCTGCGGCCCGTGCTCAGAGCTCCATTACGACCTAGGACCCGGCGCAGCAGAGCCGGGGCGAGAGCAAGAGCAATTCCCGCTGGATGGTGGCGGACGGTTCGTCGAGATCTGGAATCTGGTCTTCATGCAGTTCGACCGGGATGGCGCTGGGCGCCTCACGCCTCTGCCGAAACCATCCATCGACACGGGGCTAGGACTCGAAAGGGTAGCCGCCATCCTGCAAGGCCATCTTTCGAACTTTGACTGCGATTTGCTTCGCCCGATCGTGGCGCAAGCCGGCGACTTGTTCGGTAAGCCGTACGGTAGCGATTCCCGCTCCGACACCGTGCTGCGCATTTGTGCCGACCATGCCCGCGCGGCAGCTTTTCTGATTCACGACGGCGTGCTGCCTTCGAATGAAGGGCGGGGATATGTGCTGCGAAAGATCATGCGCCGGGCCATGCGCAATGCGCGCATGGTGGGAGTGCAGGAACCATTCCTTTATAAACTCACCGGCTTCGTCGCAGAATTGATGAAGCCGGCCTACCCGGAACTCCTTGAAAGCGCGCAGCGCGTGGCTCGCATCGTGAAGGACGAAGAGCATCGCTACGCCACGACGTTTCAGGTGGCGGAGCGCGTTTTCCAGGATGAGGCGAAACGGGCCGCGAGTGGCTGCCTGCCGGGAGAGGCCGCGTTCAAACTTTACGACACCTACGGCATGGCTCTCGACGAGCAACAGGAGATGGCCCGGGAACTGGGACTTTCCATTGACCTGGATGGGTTCGACGAGGCCATGCGGCGGCAGCGCGAACGCGCCCGCGCTTCCTGGAAAGGAGCGGAAAAGGCGCAGATCGCCCCCGCCTATCAGGAACTGCTCGCCGCGGGGCGCACGCGCTTTCTCGGCTACGACACGTTGCGTGCCGCCCCCTGCGAGGTTCTCGCTTTGCTGGTTGACCAGCAGCCAGTCAAAGAAGTTGCCGCGGGCCAAGCAGCGGAACTGGTGCTCGATCAGACTCCGTTCTACTCCGAGGCTGGCGGCCAGGTGGGCGATACGGGAGTGATCGAAAGCCTTTCGGGTGAGACGCTGGCAACGGTGGAAGCTACCTACGCGGCAGTCCCAGGGCTCACCGTGCACCGCATTATGCCCCAGGCCGTCCTCCGCAAGGGCGATCTCGTGGCCGCACAGGTAAATGAAGACGCCCGCCGGGCCACTATGCGCAACCATACGGCAACCCATCTCGCCCATGCGGCCTTGCGGCAGGTGCTAGGCACCCATGTGAAGCAGGCCGGCTCGGTGGTGGATCCCGGCAGACTGCGGTTCGACTTCAGCCACTATACGGCTATGGATCCGGAAGAGATCGCCGAAGTGGAGCGGCTTGCCAACAACGAAATCCTGCGTAATATCGCCGTCAATACCGAAGTGATGGACCTGGATAACGCATTGCAAACCGGGGCCATGGCGTTGTTTGGGGAAAAATACGGAGAAAAAGTGCGCGTAGTTACGGTGCCAGGATTCAGCCGCGAACTCTGCGGCGGGACACATGTGCAGCGAACGGGAGACATTGGACTGTTAAAGATCGTGTATGAAGGTTCGATCTCGGCCGGGGTCCGGCGCATTGAGGCTGTGACAGGCGCCGGAGCGCTTTCGCGCTTCCAGGAGACCGCGCAGTCGCTGCAGCGCGTTGCTTCGGCGCTACACACCTCCGAGGACAACCTGTTGGAGAGCATCGACAAGCTGACAGCGCAGCAGAAGCTGCTCGAGAAACAACTGGCCGAACTGAAGCAGAAGGCGGCACACTCGCTGGTGGCTGATCTGGATGCAGCCGCGCGGGAAATCAAAGGCGTACGAGTTGTCTCGGGCCGGGTGGACGGGATGGAACGGACGCAAATGAGGGAGATGGCAGACGCCTTGCGCAACAAGTGGAAATCCGGCGTGATCGTGCTGGCCGCCGCCAACGGCGGGCAGGTGGCGATCGTCAGCGCCGTGACCAAGGATCTTACCCAGAAAGTCCATGCCGGCAAGCTGGCGGGCGGGGTGGCGCAAGCCATCGGAGGCAAGGGAGGCGGCCGCCCCGACCTTGCTGAAGCGGGCGGCAAGGACGTCGAAGCTCTTCCAGCGGCGCTGGAAGCGGTCTACGCCAGCGTCGAAGGGATGCTTTAAGGCCGATGTTGGATGCCATCGTGGTAGGCGCGGGGCCGACAGGTCTCGCATGCGGCATTGAGCTGAAAAATCGCGGCCTTTCCGCTGTGCTGTTCGATAAAGGCTGCCTCACGAACTCTCTCTACCACTACCCGACCAACATGGTTTTCTTCACCACGCCGGAGCTTCTGGAGATCGGCGGGCTTCCAATGACATCCCTCGGCGAAAAACCTGTGCGCGGCGAAGCATTGAAGTACTACCGCCGCGTCGCGCAGCACTATCAATTGGACATCCGGCAGTACGAACCTGTGCTTGGCTTTGACGGGGAGGACGGCAACTTCGCAGTGCGGACACCGAGGGGAGAGTACTTGTGCCGGAAGGTGATTCTTGCCACCGGCTATTACGATAAGCCGCGGATGCTAGGTGTGCCGGGCGAGGACCTGCCCAAGGTGATTCACTACTACAAAGAAGCACACCCGTATTTTGACCACGATGTTCTCGTAGTGGGCGGAAAGAACTCAGCGGCTATTGCGGCGCTGGAATTACATTGGACTGGCGCACGTGTAACGTTAGTGCACCGGCGCGCCACTCTTCACGACAACATCAAGTACTGGATCCGGCCCAACATTGAGAATCGCATCAAGAGTGGTGAAATCCAGGCTTTTTTCAACACCAGCGTAGTTCGGATTGACCCTGCTTCCGCTACGCTGGCAACACCGGGCGGCGAAGTCACGCTCGCCAACGATTTCGTTTTCGCCATGACTGGCTACCTGCCAGACACCGGGTTTCTCGGGCGGCACGGGATCTTCTTCGATCCGTCCACAGAGCGGCCCCGGCTGAATCAGGAGACGCTGGAGACGGAGCGGGCGGGTGTCTATTTGGCGGGTGTGCTGGTGGCCGGAATGCATACCAACGAGGTGTTTATCGAAAACGGCAGGTTTCATGGGGCGCAGATCGCCCAGGATATCGCCGCCAAACTTTCAGCGCACGCGAAATAGCCAATAATTGTCCACGCGGCCGGCAGTTTCCACCCCCCAGGCCTCGGGCGCCATGCGCAGCGCAGCGCCGATGACCCCGAATGAATCCCTTCCATCTTCCGCGTAGATCCAACGGATGCCGTGGGTGCGGAGGAGGGCGATGGCATCCCGGCGCTTCGGCCGGAGAGGCAGGGCTCCTGCAGCATATTCAGCGTGCCGCCAAACGCCACTCAAGTCTTGCATCCAGAGTGTGATGTCCTGACGGGGTTCGTAGTTGGGGAGTGCAACTTCCATCCCATCCAGAGGAACGGGGCGGTCAAAACGGACTTCGACGAACGCCCCGGCCGGGGCCGGCCGCCAGGATTGCCACCGCGAGGCGAAGTTGGCGTCGGCGGCCAGAGGCGCGCCCGCAGGCTCCGGCCACGCCTCTACGAACCAGTTGCGTAACGGCGAAACGGGCGAAGCGCCGCGCAGCGGTGTGATCTCCGTCACCACCCACGGAATCGATGCCGGCGGTGAACCGGCGCGCACGCGCAAAGCGCGGAGAAACTCGAGTGGCCATTCAGCTCGCAGCGCGAAAAGGCGCTCGGGCCTGCCTGAGCCTTGAAGCAACGCGTCCACCCACTGGTCCACCTGGTTGGAACTGTAAGGGCCAACCAAGGGGAGGTCCAGATAAGCGCGCGGCAATCCGACCAGGTCCAGTACCCGTTCACCTGGTTTTACGTGCTGCCGGAGAAGCTGCACTGGCGCAAAGTAATCCAGAGGCGTTTCGTGACGCCAGCCGCGCAAGCGCCAAGCATGCGGGTTCGTATAGAGGTCCATAACTGGGGGAAGGCTGAGCGTCAGGTGCAGCGCTGCCAGGCTCCACAGAGGCCTTGGAGGAAGTGCGCTGGCCGCTGCCAGGCAAACGAACGCCGCACTGGGCAATGCAAACCGCGCCCCGGGATTCAGCAACCAAGGCACAAGCAGCACGGCCGCTGCGGCGAGCAATGCACGGCCCTGCGAAGTCCGCACAGCGCTCAGGGCAACTAATGGCAATATGAGGAACACCGGGCCCAGCAAGCCCTGCAGTGCTCCGCCGTCCACGGCAACAGCCCAAGGCCTTTGCCAGAAGCTTTCCAAGCCGCCCCGAACAGAATGACCGAACCAGTCTCCCGTCAGCGGGTGAAAGGAATCATTCGGAAACCAATGGTTGGCCATGGGAGCCAACGGGTTGCCGCTCATCCACCAGGCACGGATCATCCAGGGCATTACCAGCAGCGCGCTGCCAGCGGCGAATCTTCGCGCCAGCCGCCATTGCTTACCTGCAAAGAGCCACAGAAGCACGCCGGGTATGGCCACCAGGCTGCTAACCTTCGCTGTGTACGCGAGTCCGGCGCAGCAACCGGCCGCGAAGGGGCGGCCTTCCCGCAACAAACCGAAACCGCAGAGCAGCGCAAACACCTGAACTGCGTCGGTGTAAGCCGAAGTGGCGCTCATGGCAGCAGCCGGCACGGCAAGGTAGATTGCCGCGGCCGGTATACTGCCACCAATGCGAAGCATCGCAGGCACGGTCGCCAGCAGGAAAGAGAGATGCAGAAGACGCGCCGCCGGATACCCTCCGCCGAGAGATGCAAGTCCGTAAAGCAGTTCCATCCCGAGGGGGAGCACCTCATAGAATCCGACCTCTGCAGGCAACCTTCCTTCCCGGAGGATTTGGGCCGCCAAGCCCAAGTGATACCCGGCCGCGTCGGGTTCAGTCTCTACGCCGAGCGCATGGGAAAGATAGAGCAGAACAAAAGGAACAAATATGGTCCAGGCCCAACGCGGTTTCGGCAATGCGGGCCAGGGTTGTCTGACAGAAGAAAGAAGCGCCAGGAGTCCGATCGCAGCCAGGACCGGCGGGCGAGCCAGACCGGCGACGGCGGCGGCCCACAGCAGCAGACTGAGGGCCGCGGCGCCCACGCCGTAGGCGTACACAGAAGTCTCGCGCAGCAACGCACGGCCCAGGCTGAACGCAGAGGCGGCCACTGCCGCGGCCCCCAGCACCGCTTGCCCGACCGCTACCTGCGCTTCCGGTGCCGGCATACATCAGCCCGGCCCATTAATAGGTAGTAAAGCAGAAGACCTGGTTCGACCCGTCCGGAGAAAAGCAATACTCTCCGTTATCAATGAACTCGTTGACCTCGATCCGGAACAGGCCGCCGCCCAGAGGCGTTGTGAGGAAGGATATGGGGCGTGGGGCGTTCTTTGCCCGCCTGCCGCTCGGGATGCTGATCGTCCGTTTTCCGCCGCTGACGTTCATCTTGAACAGTGAGAGCGTCTCCGGATTGATCTTCTCCGACTGGAAAAGGAAGATGGGCTCAGCCATGGGGGTGCGGACCGGTGACGTGGCGCCGTTTACCGAATAGGTTGCCTCGTTCTTGCCATCGGCCTGAGTGGCCATGCCCGACTCGATTTCCGTGAGCTTATCCAACACGAGCAGGAATGGGACATCTGGCTTCGGTGGCCGCGGTCCGCTGTACTTTGCCTGGGCCAGCACCAGCCCGGCTGCGAGAATGCCAGCGGTGGGGAGAAGCCATAGGGAGATCCGCATGTCTTCATTGTGCAAGGTCCGGGCCAGTTCGCCAACCACCCCTCAGGCGGAGTCATCATCTAAGGCTGCAGCGAGGGCCGACCGGTCAAAGGGCGCGCGCACCACCGTAATACCGGCCGGCGCCAGCGTTTCCTGGTGGGCGAGCAACACGAAACCAGTGCCTGTTGGCCGCAAGCGGTCCATCAGTTCCGACCAGGGCATGTCGGCCAGCATGGGTTCGGCCAGAACCTTGTCGAAGCGCAAACGCCCGGCCAGTTCCAGCGCTTCAGCGCCGCAGCCGGCAGGCACCGCCCGGTGACCCTCGCTTGCCAAACTCTCCACCACGCGCCGTCTGGTTTCGTCCAGGGCGGTACACACCAGTACGGTCAGGCTCCGTTTCCGCTGAGTCTCGCTCAGAAGTCTCCCGCGGATTCCTGGAGGGCCAGCCAGCGGCAGATGGATCTCCAAAACACTCCGCTCCCCGCTGGATTCGACCAGAAATTGGCCCTTGTGGCTCTCCACGGTGCCGCGAACCATCCCCAGGCCGAGCAGGCCGTCCTCGGTGGCGCCATCGCCGGGCGTTTCGCTCCGCAGCGGGGCGTCCATCTCCACGCGCAATACGCCATCATTTCCGTTAACCCGGGTTGAAATCCGGAGATGCTTGTGAGAAGCGAGACGGAGCGACTGCTCGCATCGGACCAAAACAGCCAGCAGAGCTTGCTCCATCTGTCCACGCGAACCGAGCAGCGGGATCTGCTCCGGGCAAAGTGCCACTTCCGCATCCAGAATCAGCAGCCTCCAGGCTCCACGCCGGAAAGCAGCCAAATGGCCAACCAGTTCGTTTAGCTCGAACCGGGCCGGCTGGGCGTTTACCCCTCTCCCGTAGGCCACCAGGCGCTCCAGTCGCTCGACCGCCAGCCCAGCTTCCTTTCTCAACTCCATCACTGTGTTTTGAAGTGGACCGGGTGGCGCAGCGCCCTCCATTTGCCGCGCCACGTCGAAAATTCGTTCCACAGAAGCCTGGAGTTCTGCCGCCACGCCGGACGTCAACTCCAGAGCTGCGCCGAGCCGTTCGCCGCGCAGGATCTCTTCCCGCATTTCGCGCTGGTCGAGCAGCAGCAGCGCGACGGCCACCTGGTTGGCAAGGTGCTGCAAGTTGTTGCGTACCGTTTGATCAGGCCGTTTGGCGAAGGACGCGAAGCGGCACTCCAGGACGCCTGTCCGCTCACCCTCAGCCAGCATCGGCAACCAGAGAACGGGGCAGGGAAACTGCTTAGGGTCCTCGAGATACCGCGGGGCGCCGCCTCGGAAGGCCCCGAGCAGGCCGTCACTGCTGCGTGTGTCCTCCAGTGCCACCACTGCGGGCTGCGCTTGCTGGGGCGCTAAGGCGTTCAATGATCCGCCGAGGCGGTTGTAGGAATATATCGTGATAGCACTGATGTCGTAGAGCGCTGGCAATCCGCTCATGAGCAAGCGGTGGATCTCCGCGGCGCTCCGCGCCACGAACAGTTCGCCAAAAATCGTTTGCAGCGCCTCATTCTGCTGCCTTTGCCGGGCCATATCCCGCTGCCTTTGGTACCAGAGCGCGCCCAGGGCCGTCAGCGCGCCGACAAGCACAATCAGCGTTGCCGGTTGCGAGATGGTCTCGATTAGTCCGGACTGGCTCATACCGCAGTCTGCTCCGCCAGCCAATGGGGTAATCGGGGATCCAAAAAATCGTGAACGGCCAGCGAAGCCTCCTCTGCTTTCTGCAAAGTGGTAAGAACCGCGACCAGGCGCATTCCCGCAGCCTTGGCGGCTGCCATCCCACCGGGCGAGTCTTCGAAAACCACGCAGTTGCGGGGATCGGCCCCGAGTTGCTCTGCCAGCCGCAAGTAAATCTCAGGATGGGGTTTGGCTTTCTGCACCTGGTGACCGTCCACCGTGGCCTGGAAATAGCGCCCTAAGTCCAGACCTTCCAGGATGAATCGGACGTTTTCCGGTTCCGCGTTAGTTCCCAAGCCGCAAGGCACTCCCTGCTGGTGCGCCTCCTCCAGCAGCTGCCGGATTCCCGCCACCATCCGCCGGTGCAACTGCGAAGACATCAAAGCGCGGTACAGCCTTTCTTTGGCTGCACCGTGGGCCTCTACCTCACCCGGGCTCAGTTCGTTGCCGAACACGGCCCGAACGATCTCGTCGTTGCGTTTGCCCAGCATGTGGCGGTGCACCCAGGCGCCGTCTGCGCCAAACGGGGCAAGGTAGCGGTCCCATGCGTCCACGTGCACTTCCGTGGATTCGACAACGACGCCATCCATATCAAAAAGAAGGGCTATTTGGGGAGAAAGCGAAAAACGGCCAGACACTCGGCGGAATGATACCATAGCGCCCATGCCAGCCTTGCGCTTCCCTGGTTTGCTCGTATGCCTTGGCCTCGGCTGCCTGGCTCAGAGCCCCCGGGTGTCCGAAGGATGGACGCTGATCAGCAGTGTTCGGAACGAGATTGAGGCGCCGAACTCCGGCAACCAGCAAACGGCCTCCGCCGTGTTCGACGTTGACGGCGACGGGATAAACGACTTCGTGATTACAGAGCGGACGGCCGCTCCCGGCGTGGTCTGGTATCAGCGCCTCGCCAGCGGCTGGAAGCGGCACGTTCTCGACCCGGAACGCACCCTGATAGAGGCTGGCGCCACGTTCTTCGACGTGGATGGAGACGGAGATCTGGACTTCGTTGCTGGTGGAGAGGGCCGGAGCAACCAGGTCTGGTGGTACGAAAACCCCAGGCCCGGTGGCGATGTCACCAAGCCCTGGAAACGTCACACTCTCAAGACGAGCGGCGCGAACAAACACCATGACTTGATCGCGGCAGACTGCGACTTGAACGGCCGCGCTGCGCTCTATTTCTGGAACCAGGGTGCGCGCACTCTTTTTTCCGCCCCCCTTCCTGCCAATCCCCGCGACCTTACGGAGTGGCCACGCACTGCCATCTTCGAATACACGAGCGACAGTGAAATGGAGCAGCGCGGTCTTCCCGCCTCCTTCCGTTCCGTCAACGAGCATGAAGGGCTAACGGTGGAAGACATCAACCTCGACGGTTTTCCCGATCTGGTGGGCGGCGGCTACTGGTTTCAAAGGGTAGGTAAGGAGAAATTCCTCGCCCACACAATCGATGCCAGCTACCACTTCTCCCGTTCCGCTGCAGGCCAGTTGATCCACGGCGGACGCCCCGAGGTTCTGCTGGCGGTCGGCGACGGGGAAGGCCCCCTCATGATGTACGAGTGGGTGAAAGGTACGTGGAAGGGACGCAGCCTGGGGGAGGTGAACAACGCGCACAGCCTGGCGGTGGTGGACTTCAATAGGGATGGTTTCCAAGACATCTTCTACGCTGAGATGCGCCTGAACAGCGGCAACCCCAGTTCAAAGACTGTCATCCTTCTGGGGGACGGCAAAGGCGGGTTCCGGCCGCTGGTGGTGGCGGAGGGCTTGGATAACCACGAGTCAAAGATCGCCGATCTCGATGGAGATGGGGACCTGGACATCCTGGTAAAGCCTTACAACCACGAAACCCCTGCAATCCACGTCCTGTTGAATGGGGGTACCGGCCCGCGTAAGTCCCGGTAGTCATGCGGAGGGGCTGTTGATTGGCCCGCCGCTTATAATCAAAGGCATATGGATGTGCTCGAGGAGGCAGTCCGCCTGCGCCGTTCGGGCCAGCGGTGTGCCTTGGCCACCATCATCCAGGTGAACGGGTCCATCCCCAGCTTCGAATGCGCCAAGATGTTGATTCGGGAAGACGGCTCGATCGCCGGCACGATTGGTGGCGGCTGTGTGGAAGCTGAGGTCTGGAATGCCGCCCGGGAAGTGATGGAGACGGGCAAGGCCCGCCGTTTGCAGTTCAGCCTCGGCCAGGACGCAGCCTACGATAACGGTTTGATCTGCGGAGGACAGTTGGAAGTCTTTGTCGAACCCCTGGAACCCGAACCTACTGCCATTATCTTCGGCGCCGGACATATCTCGAAGAGTCTTTGCCAGGTGGCCAAGCTGGCCGGTTTTCGCACCGTGATCGTCGACAACCGGGAGAGTTTCGCGAACGTGGATCGCTTCCCGCAGGCAGACGAAATCTTCGCTGCTGAATACGAGGATGTTTATCCAAAGCTCTCTGTGCACAGCAGCACCTACCTGGTCATCGTCACGCGCGGTCACCGCGACGACATGCGTGTGCTGCGGTGGGCTGTTGAAACGCCCGCCAAGTATATTGCTCTTATCGGCAGCCTCCGGAAAGTCATCTCCGTCATCCGGGAACTTGAGAAAGAAGGCATCCCGGCGGAACGCTTCGCCCGCGTTTTCGGCCCCATGGGCCTGGACATCGGCGCTCTCACTCCGGAAGAGATCGCGGTGAGCGTTGGCGCGGAAATGATTGCCGTGCGCCGCGGCGCCAACTCGAACTGGCGGGCTCTTTCGAAATCCGCTGCGCTGAAGGAACGGCTACAGGCCGCGCACTCGTGAGCATTCCAGTTCCCCACTGCGCCGCTATTATTCTGGCCGCGGGCGCATCATCGCGCATGGGCCGTCCCAAAGCGTTGTTGCAATATGGCGGCGAGACGTTTCTCGATTCGCTGCTTCGGATCTACGCCCAAATCTGCTCCCCGGCCGTAACCGTGCTGGGGGAACACGCCGCCGAGGTGCGGGCGTCCTCCATGCGTATCGCCACCTCGCTTACCGTCATCAATCCGCAGCCCGAAAACGGACAGTTCAGTTCGCTGCAATTGGGCCTGCGGGTGGTTCCCGGCACCTGTAATCGCATCTTCTTTCACCCGGTAGATGCGCCTGGAATCCTGCTCTCCACGCTGCAACGGATGTTGGATGCTCTCGGCAACCAGATGGTCTGCATCCCGGTCTACCGGGGCAAGCACGGCCACCCGGTGCTGATCAATCGTGACGTGGCGCAGATTATGCTTGCCGCACCCTTGCATTCCAATGCACGGGCGGTTCTGCGCTGGATGCAGGCACGGACGGTGTGGGTGGAAGTCGAAGACCCTGCGATCACCCGCGATATCGACACCCCCGCGGACCTTCGGACATTGGACAGATGACGCGCGGGAAGAGGTACGGATTTTCCGCCCTGTTGCTGCTGGTCTTGCTCGCCGCCGCCGTCTTTGTTGTACCTGCATTCGACGCCAGCGCACTGCGCGTGCCCGTCACCAACGCCCTGCGCCGCACCTTGGGCCGCCCCGGAGAATTCAGGGAAGTGCGTCTGCAGTTGCTGCCACGCCCTGCTGTGATCCTGTTGGACCTGGTGATTCCCGAAGTGGAACCCTTTGGCCGGGAACCAATCTTCTACGTAAGCTCCGCCGAACTGGGAATGGGCTGGAGCTCCTTGCTCAACCGCCGGCTTGAGTTTTCTTCCGTCCGTTTGGTGGATGCCAGTTTGAATTTTTCGCTCGACCCAAAGCAAGGGTGGAACATCGCCCGCCTGTTGGGAGAAATGGCCGGCGGTGTCCGCGCGGAGACTATGCCGGAGGTGGTGCTCGAGTCCTGCCGAGTCAACTTCCGCAACGGACTTCGCAAGTCCACCTATTTTCTGAATACGGTCGATCTCGAACTGCGCAGCGGCTCCGGTCCGGCCTTCGAGTGGTCGTTCGAAGCCTCCCCTGCGCGCACTGACCGCGCGGAAGCTGGACTCGGACGCTTTCGAGGCGAAGGGCGATGGGCAGGCCCCGGGCCGGGTGGCCAACTTGATATCGAGGCTGATCTTGAATCCAGCGCGATCACCGAGGTCACGCTTCTGTTGGCGGGAAGAGATCTGGGCTTGCAGGGGCGGTTGTCTTCGCGCGCGCGGCTTTCCGGTCCACTCGAGCAGTTGACGGTGCGAGGCGTCTTGGAACTGGATACCTCGGGACGCCCATCCTTGTTCGGCCTCGGTCTGCCGAAGGCGGGCCTGCCTTTTCAGGGAACGCTGAACTTAGGCCGGCAGTCTCTCAGCCTGGAAACCAGCGCGCCCACTAGCGGAGAAGCCCCGCCCGTGGTGCTTCGCTTTCACGCCTCCAGCATCCTGGCCCAGCCTGCCTGGACGGCGAACGCGGTGGTGGATGGCTGGCCTGCCGCCGCCTTTCTCGAACTGGCAGGACGCCTCGGGGCCCGGTTCCCTCCTACTCTCAACGCGGAAGGAACGCTTCATGGCGAGGTCTCCCTCTCCGCCAGCGGGGGAGTGCAAGGCACATTGCAACTCCGCGACGCCACGGTGCGGCTGGGTGGGGCGGGGCCGCTGGAGTTTCGCGACGCACCGTTGACGCTCCGGGGCGCCTCCGTGGAGTTGGGCGAGACTGTGGTGCGGGCGGCCAGTGGTAACGAAACCCGGGTTTCGGGCCAATGGTCGGCCGAAACTGAGGCGCTTCGTTTCCAGGCGAAGACAGACCGTATCGAAATGGCTGAACTGGCCTCGGCTGCGGCCAGCCTTCCAGGCCTCCCTCCGATACCGTTGCTTGAAAGATGCGCGTCCGGCCACCTGCAAGGTCAATTGGAATTCGTGCGCAGAATGGATGCTCCCCCGCCTGCCGCAGGAGAATGGACCGGCGAGGTTCAGGTCGCCAACACCGAGTGCCGGGTGGAGGGCGCGGCGGAGCCTCTCGCCCTGGCGCGCGCCACTCTGAGTTTCCGCCGCAACGATTGGGCAGTCCGGCGGCTCGAAGGTGAGTGGGGTGGTTTACCGGTGGAGGGATCCGCTTCGTTTCAGCCCGGGGCCCGGCGGCCGCTCCGCTTTCAGGTGAGCTTTGGAGAAACTGATTGGGCCAGACTGGAGGCGCTGTTTCAACCAACATTGGTGCGCCCGCGGTCATTTCTCGAACGCACACTGCGGCTGCGGCGCACCGCACAGCCCGCTTGGCTTGCTGGCCGGCGAGTGGAAGGGCAGGTACGGTTCGCCGGGATGGAAGCCGCAGGGATTGAACTGGCGCCTTTGGAGGCGACAGTCTATTGGGATGGCCTCAACGTGGAGGTTCCTTATTTCACTGCTCGTGCCGGTGCGGCCCGCATCGAAGGGCGCTTCCAGGCGGCCTTGTCACCCGATGGTCCGGATTACCGGCTGCTGGCTACAGTCGGGGACTGGCCTTGGCAAGGCGGCATGCTGGACGGCGACCTCGACCTGAAGTCGCAGGGCTTGGGTCCCGCCAAGCTGAATTCCCTCAGGTCGTCCGGAAACTTCCGGGCGCTGCGTGTCACTCTGGGCGACCACCGTTTCCGGTTGCTTCAGGGCGCCTATGATCTTGACACTTCGCGGCGCCCGGGCCGGCTGCGGATTTCCTCTCTCGAGGCACAGGAAGTGAGCGGTGAGACCTGGACCGGGGCAGGGGCCAGCGCACCCGATGGCACGCTGAACTTGGATCTGCTGGCAAACCGCCGTGTAATTCGGCTGCAGGGCCTCCTTTGGCCGCCCCGATTTCCGGCGGCGGAACCGGAAACGTCCGCCCCGCGATAGAATTCAAACAAGCGAGGAGCTTTCTGTTTCATGTCCGACTTCCAGCCCGAGTCCACCGCCCTGTCCTCGCTTTTGGCAGCGGAGAGAGAACTACTGCGTGACCAACTCTCCGCGGCTTGGCAGATCCATGTGGATCAGGTGATGGAACGCCTGGAGAGCGGCTGGCGCGAGCATATCGAAGCCGCGCTGTCCCGCCGCTTCGAAGAGCTTTCGCTGCGCCTGTCGCGCGACGTCGAGGAGATCTCCGCGCGGGAGGTGGCTGAACGCCTGCCACGCGCCGAACGCCTGGCCCGGCGCCGACTCACCAGTGACTTGAGTCAGGTCGCGCGCCGCCTGGCGCAATCGGCGGATACGACCTCCTGGGCGGCGGCCGTGCTGGATGGATTACAGGGTTACGCCACACATGCCGTTTTTCTCGAGGTCGCCGGAGGGCATTACCGTTTTCGAGAGCAACGCGGATGGCAGGCGGAGAGAACTCAGGGCGTTTCCCAATGGCAAGCGCCTGCCCCGGGTCCTGCCGCCCTGGCCAGCGTGCACGAATCGCTCGATACCGTAATCGGCCAGTCTGGCGGCGCCGAGTTCCCCGAGCCGTGGGCGGGCTGGTTCAATTCTGCGGGTTTTGCCCGGATTTGTGCCACGCCTCTAGTTGTGGGACGCTTTTCGGGCAAACCGCGCGTGGCGGCCGTGCTCCTTTCCGCAGGGCCGGAGGACGGGTTCGACGCGGCTGGTGTAGAACTCGTGGCCACTATGGCTGCCTCAGCACTGGAAGGGCGGATCGGCACTGGTTCCGCGTCTGGAACCGGACTTCTGGCAATTGCATCCGGCGCGCCGACCTCCCCGTTTGCCGAAGGCCGGAGCGCAGAGGTAGAGGAGGCTCACGCCCGCGCGCAACGATTCGCCCGTGTGCGCGTGGCCGAAATCCGTCTCTACCGTGCCGACCAGGTTCGCGACGGCCGCGTCAACCGGGATCTTTATTCATTGCTGCGCGATGATATCGACCGGGGCAGGGAGGACTTTCGTGCTGAGTTTGGGGCCATCGATTCGATGAAAGACTACTTCCACCAGGAGGTCCTGCGGACTCTTGCGCATAACGATGCTGCCCTGCTGGGGCCAGATTATCCGGGCCCGCTGCTTTAGGTTGGCGGCGATTTGGTTGCCCCTGGCCTTGCTGCCGGCCCAGACCACGCTCGAGGGCGCCGGTGCGCGTCTCAAAGCTGCCGTGGAGTCTATCGAACGGGGCCAGACCGCGCCAGCGATCGCCGAATTGCAGGCAGTCCGGAGCCGTTTTCCAGCTATCGCCGACTACCTTGGCTACTGGCTGGCGCAGGCCTACGCCGCGGAGAAGAACTGGACCGGCGTGCTCCAGGCCGTTGCTCCGGTCTGGACTGCCCGGCCGGAGTCCCCGCTGGCTGGACGGGCGGCGGTTCTGGCGGGCTCGGCGTTGCTGGAGTTGCAGCGCCCGGCAGAAGTCCCTGCTTTGTTGGAGCGAGTCGCGGAAGGGAACCGCCAACAGCCTGAATCGTTTGCGCTGGCGGCGCGGGCCCTGGAGCAAACAGGCGACTTGCCAGGCGCGGCCGCATACTGGCAAAAGGTCTACACGCTCTACCCGGTCTCGACCCAGGCGGGCGAAGCCTCCACCGCGTTGGCGCGGCTTCGGGGTTTGCTCGGCGCCCGTTTTCCAGTCGTCAGGCCCGAGGATGTGCTGGAACGTGCGGCCCGTTTGACCAGCGCCCGGCAGCATGCCCGGGCCCGACAGGAGTATCTTCAGGCTGCGGCGACCCTCTCCGGCCTATATCGCGAGCAGGCTCAGGTTCGTGCGGCTGCTGCCGAATACGCTCAGCGCCGCAACGCTCAAGCGATCCAGGAACTGGAAGCCCTTTCCCCGTCTTTCGAAGAGGCTAATGCCGAGCGTTTGTACTGGCTCGCGTTGAGTTACCGGCGTGCCGAACGAGTGGAAGGGGTGAAAACTGTGCTTGCTGCACTGGAAAGGAAGGCGCCGCTCTCGCCCTGGCGCCAAAAGGCCCTGGTTCAGGCTGCAAATTCATTCCTCGTCCAAAACGACTACGAATCATTCACCCCGCTTTATCAGGCATGCGCCGACGATTTCGCGTCAATGCCGGAATCCGCTTATTGCCATTGGAATGTGGCATGGCGTGCATATCTTCAAAGACAGGCTGATGCCCAGGCGCTGCTGCGGGAACATCTCAAGCGCTACCCGGCCTCTGAGAAGGCCGGGGCCGCGCTCTACTACTTGGGGCGCCTCGCGGAAAGGGCGGGAGACCGGCAAAGCGCCGCACAGTTCTGGAAGGAGGCCCGTACGCGGTTCCCCAACTCATATTACGGCGTGCTTTCACGCGGTTTGGACGGGAACGCGACTTCAGGGAACGGCGGTGCCGCCTCGCCCGCTGAACTGTTTCTCCGCTCCATCGAGTGGCCCGAACGGGAGAGGGCGCCGGATTTCTCCGTTTCTGGCGTGACGGCCTCGCGCATCCAACGGGCGCGCGTGTTGGCGCAGGCCGGCCTTGAAACGTGGGCGGAGTTGGAGATGCGCTTTGGAGCCAGAACCGACTCGAATCCCTGGCCGCTGGCCCTGGAACTGGCGCGCACCGCCACCAAGCGCGGCGCGCCTGCCGTCGCCCTGAGGCACATCAAGGGAACCGTCCCGGGCTATCTTTACCTGCCACGGGACGCGGCGCCCAAGGAATTCTGGAAATTCGCTTTCCCATGGCCGTATCGCGCGCGCATCGAACGGCACGCCCGGGAAAGGAACCTGGATCCATTCCTGGTAGCCGCCTTAATTCGCCAGGAATCGGAATTCGACCCTTCCGCCCGGTCCTCCGCCAATGCGATGGGGCTGATGCAGGTGATGCCTGCCACCGGCCGCGAACTCAGCCGGAAAACGGGCGTCCAGCCTTTCCGGACGCCCATGCTCTACGACCCCGAGGTCAGCATCCGGCTCGGAACGTACTACCTGCGGGCCCAGTTGGACAGGCGCGCGGGCAGCGTGGAGGATACACTCGCCGCCTACAATGCCGGGCCCACACGGATCCCTCGCTGGCGCGGCTGGGCGGATTTCCAGGAACCCTCCGAGTTTGTCGAGACCATCCCGCTTCAGCAGACCCGCGACTACGTGCAGATCATCTGGCGCAACGCCGATGTTTACCGCTGGCTTTACGCAGGTGAGCCTGCCGTCTACGAACCGGAACCTCCAGCCACCAAACCAGCTGCCGCAGCCGCCAAACCCGCTGTCCGGAAAGCCACCCCGAAGAAAACGGAGGCGAAAGCGCCGGCGCCTCAGGCTGTGCCCCGAAAGGCTCCCGCCAAGAAAGGATCCACACCTGTCAAGCCCCCTGCACGGTCCAAGTAACCGATTCTGTAGCCAACGGGTTTCCGGTTTCACCGAATCGGTGATCCGCGAAATGACCCGTCTCTCCATCCGGCATGGCGCCGTCAACCTTGCGCAGGGCTTCCCCGACTTTCCTGCCCCTAAGGAGTTGAAAGAAGCGGCGCGGGAGGCGATCGCCGGTGATTACAACCAGTACGCGATCACCTGGGGTGCGCGGCCTCTGCGGGAAGCCATCGCGAAAAAGTACGCGGCCACTTACGGGCTGGTCCTGGATCCCGAACGCGAAATCACGGTCGTGTGCGGCTCGACAGAAGGCATGATCGCTACCTTGCTGGCGACTACCAACCCCGGCGACGAGGTGATCATTTTCGAGCCTTTTTACGAAAATTACGGGCCAGATACTGACCTGTGCTCCGCCAGGCGTGTGTACGTGCCACTGCATCCGCCAGGTTGGAACTTCGATCCCCAGGAATTGCGCCGCGCCTTCTCGCCTCGCACCAAGGCGATCATTGTAAATTCTCCGCACAATCCGACTGGAAAAGTGTTTACGCCCAGCGAACTAAGCCAGATCGCCGCACTCTGCCAGGAGTTCGATTGCCTGTGCTTCACCGACGAGATTTACGAACATATTACATACGGGGACGCCCGCCACATCCCGATGGCCACACTGCCCGGCATGCAGGAGCGTACGGTTCTGGTCAACAGCATGTCGAAGACGTATTCGGTTACGGGATGGCGCGTAGGTTGGGTGGCCGCCCCGCCCGCGCTGACGGATTCGATCCGGAAGGTGCATGATTTCCTGACCGTCGGGGCTGCCGCACCGCTGCAACAGGCCGGCGCTGCGGCACTCTCGCTGCCTCCTTCCTATTACGAGGATCTGCGCCGGAATTATTCAGAAAGGCGTGACCTTTTGCTTTCTTTGTTGGCCGAGGCGGGTTTGCCTGGACTGCCGCCCTCGGGCGCCTATTACGTGCTCTGCGATGTCTCGCCGCGTGGCTTTGCCATCGACATCGAGGCATGCCGTTTTCTGATTGAAACAGCCGGTGTCGCTGCAGTGCCCGGTTTTAGCTTTCTCCAGCCGGGCAGCCCGTGGAAATCATATATTCGCTTCTGTTTCTGCAAAAAGTATGAGACGCTGAAGGAAGCAGGCGCACGATTGAAAACAGCGGTGTGGCCGGCCAAATAGACGGCATCCACCGGCAAAATGCCGACGCCTGCCGAGGCAACCAGACCATGGCGCCCACTTTCCTCCTCCCAGAGCAAACTGTCCGCGAAAATGGGAACGGGCCTTCCATCTGCATCGAAGGCCATGAATCCCCTCTCAGCATTACTCTAGGCATCACGCGCGTCCTCGAGCAGCAGAGCATCGAAGTCTCTCTCTGGGGTTCCGCGGATGGCGAAACGTGGTCGGAGAGACCACTCCTCACTTTTCCCCAGAAATTTTACTGTGGCGTTTACGCCCTTCTCCTGGATACTTCCCAATACCCGGATGTGAAATACCTGCGCGCTTCCTGGAAAGTCAACCGATGGGGCCGGGGTGAACCGACTCCCCTGTTCTCGATCTACCTGTTCGCCGAAGAAGCTATGGTCCCCGCGACCCGCGCGGCCGTAGCCTGAGAGTGGCGGCTTACAGCCGATTGATCAGGCTGGCGACATAGCCACCGCCGAAGCCATTGTCGATATTTACAACACTGACATTGCTGGCACAGCTATTCAACATCCCCAGCAAGGCAGCAAGACCGTGGAAACTTGCCCCATAGCCGACGCTCGTTGGCACCGCGATGACTGGAGCGCCCACTAATCCGCCGATCGCACTCGGCAGCGCCCCTTCCATTCCGGCACACACCACGAGTACCCGCGCCTCTCGGATCCGGTCGAAGTGGCCGAACAAACGGTGAATGCCAGCCACCCCCACATCGTGGATGGAAGTCACTTCGTTGCCCATCACCTCCGCCGTCACAATGGCTTCCTCTGCTACCGGTAAGTCCGTGGTACCGGCGCTCACCACCGCCAGTGGTCCCTTGCCGTGGACCGTCCGGTCGCGCCAGACGCGAATGGCGCCCGAGAGGGGGAAGAATTCGGTTTCCGGGCAGAATTCCTTTACTTTTTCGTACGCTTCAGGAGTGGTTCGCGTCGCGAGCAAATTGGCCGAACGCTCCAGCAGCCGGTGGGCGATGCCCGCAATCTGATCGGGCGTCTTCCCTTTGCCGAAGATCACCTCTGGCATGCCCACTCGGATCGCCCGGTGATGGTCAACCGTCGCGTAGCCAAGATTTTCGAATGGCATGTGGCGCATCCGCTCAATCGCCTCGTCGACGCCAGTGGCCCCGGTGCGGACTTGCTCAAGCAGGGTTTTCAAGGATTCACGGTCCATTCCTTCTCCTTCGGACTTTGAGGATTTAGATCGATGGAAGGCGCCCTTAGAACTCGAGAATCATCCCTGGGCGCAGACCATGCTTCTTAGCCGATCCAGCAGGGATTTCTAGCACATAGAGCGCGTCAAACTGGCCGCCGTACACCGGGCACCGTTCTCTTGGCCCTGGGCAGGGCGGCACTTGGTGGATGAGCTGCACGATGGAGCGGTTCTGATCGAGCCAGAGGATGTCGAGCGGTACTTTGACCTCGTACATCCAATAGGGGTATCTTCCGCTCTTTCCGTGGATGAACAACATACCCCGGCCCTCCGGCAGGCTTTCCCGGTACTTCATGCCCCGCACGAGGTCTTCGCGGTGGAGCATCACTTCGGCCCGGATCTCTTTGCCATCCGGGAATTTGACCAGCCGGGTGCCATAGGTGTCGGACGTCGCTACCGTTCCTCCACAGTTCACCAGCAAAAGGCTAAGCGCGGAGACGAGAAAGGCAGCCGGATGGCGAAGAAAAAGCATCCGATAAAATGGTAACTGGATTCCCTCCAAAGATGCAGAGCAGCGAGACAGCAGCGGCTTCGCACCATGGCGCCTGGCGCCGCGTTGTGCTTACGCTCGACATGATCAAGTTTGAGCACACCATCTTCGCCCTGCCGTTCGCGCTTACCGGGGCGCTGCTGGCGTGGCGGGAGTTGGGCTTCCCCCTTGCCATTCTCCCCGGCAAACTTCTGTGGATCATCGTGGCGATGGCCGGGGCCCGGTCGGCGGCCATGGCCTTCAACCGGATCGTAGACGCCTCCATTGACGCTCGCAACCCCAGGACGGCCTCCCGCCATTTGCCCGCCGGCCTGCTCACCCGGCAGTTTGCCGTCCTGTTCACGTTGGTTGCGATCGCGGTCTTTCTCTACGCGGCCTACCGCCTCGGTCCGCTCTGCTGGCGGCTTGCGCCAGCCGCGCTCGCCGTCGTGTTGGGTTACTCATGGACCAAGCGATTCACGGCACTTTCCCATCTCGTCTTAGGCTTCGCCCTCGGCATCGCCCCTGCGGCCGCCTGGATTGCCATGACTGGCTCGCTCGATCCTCGCATCCTCTGGCTGACTGCCGCCGTAATGTTGTGGACCGCGGGCTTTGACATCATTTACGCCTGCCAGGACGCTGAATTCGACCGTCGCGAAGGCCTCCACAGCCTGCCTTCCCGCCTTGGTCTGCGAAACGCTCTTCGCGTCTCCCGTCTTTTGCACATCGGCATGGCGGTCTGCCTGTCGGCCCTCGGGCTG
Organism: uncultured Solibacteraceae bacterium; assembly: GCA_964460395.1. Classification (GTDB taxonomy): domain Bacteria; phylum Acidobacteriota; class Terriglobia; order Bryobacterales; family Bryobacteraceae; genus CAYWQS01. Next base: position 50,131 of record CAYWQS010000010.1, read on the forward strand.
ACGCTCGATATGGGCGCCGCGGCCTGGGCTGGGGTGGCTCTCGTGGCCGCGCTGTTGGCGTGGGAGCACCGCCTTGTGCGGCACGATGATCTCAGCCGCGTCAACGCGGCCTTCTTCACGATGAACGGTTATGTCAGCATGTTATTCTTCGTCTTCTGGGCCGTCGATTTGCTGGTCTTCCGGAGGGATGCTTGATTTCTGCTCAACCCGCCCTTGAGGACGCTCGTCTGCGTCCCATCCTCGCCAAGGTGGAAGCCGGCGAACGGCTCAGCGAAGCTGACGGACTCGCGCTCTACCGCAGCCATGACCTTCTTGCCATCGGATATATGGCCAATCTGGTGCGCGAGCGGCTGCACGGCAACATTACCTTCTTCAACGTCAACCGCCATATCAATCCCACAGACGTTTGCGTGGCCAGTTGCAAACTCTGCGCCTTTGGCAAGAAAGCAAAGGACCCGAAGGCGTATACCATGTCGCTGGAAGAGGTTTGGCACCGCGCAGGCATCGGTTATTCGGACGCCGTCACCGAATTTCACATCGTTGGCGGGCTGCACCCTGAACTGACCGTCGACTGGTACTGTGAAATGATCGCGGGCTTGAAGCAGCGCTTCCCCAAGGTTCACCTGAAGGCCTTCACTATGGTCGAAGTTGCCTATCTCGCCCGCCGCTTCAAAACGTCAATTGCTGAAGTGCTGCGCAGGCTGAAGGACGCGGGCGTCGATTCGCTGCCAGGCGGCGGCGCTGAGATATTCAGCGAACGGGTTCGCCGTATCATCTGCGACCACAAAATCGATGGCGGCGAATGGCTGGAAGTGGCTCGTCTTGCCCACCACATGGGGCTCAAGAGCAACTGCACCATGCTCTACGGCCACGTGGAAAACGAGGAGGACCGCGTCGATCACTTGCTCAGGCTGCGTGCGCTGCAGGACGAAACGGGCGGCTTCGTGACTTACATCCCGTTGGCCTTCCACCCCGACAACACGCCGCTCGAACACGTGCCCAAGACCACCGGCTTTGTCGACCTCAAGAACATCGCCATCGCCCGTCTGATGCTGGACAACATCCCGCACATCAAAGCCTACTGGATCATGCTGACGCCGAAGATTGCCCAGGTGGCCCAGCGCTTCGGGGCCGACGATATCGACGGCACAGTGGTTGAAGAGCGCATCTACCACGACGCGGGCGCCGAAACCTCCCAGGGGTTACGCCGCAGTGAACTGCTGCGCCTTATCCGGGAGGCAGGCCGCGAACCGGTAGAACGCGACACAGCGTACAACCGTGTGGTGCGCGAGGAGAATACATTCGCCATTCTGGTCTGAGCCGCTAGGCGGCGCTGCGGGGCTGCTGGGCCGCCAGATATTCGGCCAGCCCCTCGGGTTCCAAATAGCGCTCCAGCGCTTTCCGGTCGGCCTTCAACAAATCCAGGACAATCAACCCGTCCAGCGTATTACCGAAGTGCTGGTCGACATGCAGCGCGGCAATACGCCCGCCCAGCCGGAGATATTGCCGCACGAGCACCGGAATTCCCTTGGCGTCAGGCTCCACGTCGGCTACTGCGCTTTCCACTTCATCGATATCTTGTGTGCGCAGCAGGTGGCGGTGCGGCGTGGAATGGAAGGGTTTCCGGGCTGCTACGAGCGGCGCCAGATTGGTGTCGAGTGCTGCGCAGCGCAAGTAGCCGGCGATCAGATCCCGCGAAGCCGTCTGGTATTCATTCGAGATGGACACCGGCCCGAAGAGCGCTCGATACCGGGGATTCTGTGTAAGGTGCCGGCCGATGCCACGCCAAAGCAGCAATAGCGGCTGATAGCTCCTCTGATACTCCGGAGCCACAAACGACCGGCCCATCTCCAATGCCTGGCCGAGCCGGCTGAAAAACTCAGGCGCGAAGCGAAAAAGGGTCTCGGTATACAACCCGCCCCCAGCTTCATCCGTCCCGCAGAGCCGGTAAGCCCCAGCCACCCTGCCCGTCTCCGCATGCCAAAGGACGATGTGCGTGTACCAGGTGTCAAACCGGTCCAGGTCCCGCGGCGCGCCTGTCCCTTCGCCTGCCAAACGGAACGCACGTTCCCGCTCCCGGCCCAGTTCCAGTAACAAAAGTGGAATCTCATGCCCCTTGGCACGCAGTACTTGCAGCCCGCCGGATTCCAGAAGAATGCTCGACGGAGGCAACCCTGCGACCTCAGTTCGCAGCCACTCCACCGGGACGGCGTCGGCGAGCGCAGCCGCAGGCCGCCGCGGACGCCACACTTGCGGCCGTTGGCGGCCGCGCTCAGAAAGCCAGTAGCTCCGTTCTCGCAAATGCGCCGTCAAGGCATCGTCACTTTCAAAGCTGGCCAGCTTCCGGGCGGGTATCGGGTGCCCAAGTCTCAACTCGATGTGGTGGCGCCGCTTATTCAGTACTTCGTGGGGCAACAATGCCGTTCGCAGCCTCGGGTGGATCAGCCCGGCGAGTTGGAACAGGAGGCTGTTGGCTCCGCCGAAATATGCGGGGACCGCCGCAGCTCTGCTGCGGCGCAACAATCTTGCGATCGAAGGGCTCCAAGCCGGGTCGGTTATCGCGCGTTTGCGCGGGTCAAACGAGGAAACCTCCCCTGCCGGAAACACCGCCAGGAAGTGGCCCTGCTCGAGCCATGCCAAGGCCTCCCGCATGCCCCGCAGATTCTGCCGTGTTGCCTCCTCACCGCCGAAAGGATTCACCAGGATCAGCAGGTCGCGCAACTCGTCGAACTGGCCCAACAGCGAGTTTGCCAGGATCTTCACGTCTGGCCGAAGGCGTGGCAAAACCGCTGCCAACACCGCACCCTCGATCATGCCGAACGGGTGATTGGCAGCCAAAAGCACCGGGCCGGTGCGTGGGATTCTGCGCTGGTCCGCCTCCCGCACACTAAAGGTGACTCCCAGACTTGCCAGGATGTGGGCGGCGAATTCCTTCCCGCGCACACCGCAGCCGCGCAACTCGGCGTAGATCCGGTCCAGTTCTTCAAACTGCAAAAGCTTGCTCAGGGCCTGCGAGACAGGGGCAGGCACAGGTGTGAAGCGATGAAACGCGTTTGAGAATATGCGCGGGGATTCTTTCGGTGGCAGGCGCTGGCTGATCATCCCATCCACAGACTAGGCAAGCTCTGTCAATCCCCGGTGACATCCCAGTGAAAACGAGCCTTCAACGTCCTTCGATTCCCGGCACGGCCTGAATTAAGCTGAGAAATATGTCAGTCCAGCAGTTCTCTCTCGGATTCGTCCTTGCTATCGTTCTGGCTTGCGGGCAGACCACTCCCCCTCCGGCAGCGGCGCCCGCCGCACCAACTCCCCGGCCCGATGGTCTATACGCCAACATTCAAACCTCAATGGGCACCATCACTGCGCAACTGTTCGAAAAGGAAGCGCCCATCACCGTGAAGAACTTTCAGGATTTGGCTCTCGGGCGAAAGACCTGGACGCATCCCAAGACCGGCGTCCGCTCGAGCCGCCCGCTCTATCCTGGTACGATCTTCCACCGCGTGATCCCCGGTTTTATGATCCAGGGAGGTGATCCGTTGGGCACAGGGATGGGCGGTTCCGACACCATCAAAGACGAGTTCGTGCCCACTCTCACGTTCGACCGTCCGGGCCGTCTTGGGATGGCCAACATCAACCAGCCGAACACCGGGAGTTGTCAGTTCTTCATCACCGAAGTGCCCACCCCGCACCTCAACAATAAGCACACCATTTTTGGCCAGGTAGTGGAGAATCAGGAACTGGTGAACAAAATCGCCCACCTGCCGAGAAATTCCCAGGACAGGCCCAATGTGCCGCCGGTGATCCAGCGGATCACCTTCGAGCGATGGGCAGATGGCAAACTTGTGACTCCTGCGCCGGCGGCGCCGAAGAAGGCTGCCCCCGCGCCGGCCAAGAAAGCCGCGGCCCCGGTTAAGCCGGCCACCAAGTGAATCGCTACTGGGTGGCGGAGTCGATCGGAATCTCCGCGAAGAACATTTCCTGCCCGGTCGACGCAAGACGGATTCCGCGCACAAGCAAAATTGCGTTGCGCTGATGACGGGTCAGGAAGTACAGGAAGCCATGAGCTGAATCCTGTTTGAGCAACGACTTCGCCGCCCATGCCCGGGTGTCGAATTCCGGCGAGGTGAGTGGTGCTTTTTTCTTTGGCAACGGAATCGGGTAGGCAACGCCCGGGCCGGTCTTCGGCCGTTTGGGCCCCACCACGGTGGGCAACTCCCGCGCGGGTACCGGATCCAGCACGTTGCGCCCGAACTGGTAGCTCACCTGCATGCGGTCCAGGAGCAGTGTGTCGTCCCCGTCGTTTTGAATCACAAGCAGTATCGGCAAAACCCCGTATTCATTCGGATTGTCCTTGCCGAAGACGGGCTTGGTTTCCTCGTCACTTTCGTACTTGACAGCGGCGAACTTCACCTTGCCGATGGTCTGATGAGATGGATAGTCTGATGCGGGGCGGGGCCGGAACCCCGGAGGCTCGCTCCCGTGGCTCACGGCTATACTCAGGAGCACGGACAGAACGAAGGGAAAAGCAACTCGGCGCAACGTGGTCTACTTCCTCTTTTGGATCATTCAGTTTCTGGCGTTTCCTGCCTTATTACTTTATCTTGGCTACCGCGTGGTGAGGCAGCCTCGTTACGTTCGCCACCTGGGCGAGCGCTTTGGCTTTCTCCCCAAGGCTTCTCATCGGACGGTGCCCGGGGCCATCTGGTTGCACGCAGTGTCCGTGGGCGAGGTAATGACGGCGACTGGCCTCCTGGCGCGCCTCCGCGCCTCCCTTCCGCAGGTGCCGGTCTTCGTATCCACCACCACGCTCGCCGGCCGCGATCTGGCGAAGCAGAGACTGGGTGGCCTCGCGCAAGGGATCTTTTACGCTCCGATCGACTATCGCTTTGCCGTTCGCCGGGTGTTGCGCTTCATTCGCCCGGCACTGGTCATCGTGATGGAGACCGAGATCTGGCCAAACCTCTACCGCGAATCGCGAAGTTCTGGCGCTCGCTTGTTGCTGGTTAACGCACGAATCTCCGACCGTGCTCTGCCGCGATATCAACGTTGGCGATGGTTTTTCCGCGCTGCGCTCGCCTGGCCGGATTGCATCCTCGCCCAAGATGAACAGGCTGCCGCACGCTACAGGGCAATTGGCGCACGATCAATTGAAATTGGGGGAAACCTCAAGTATGACTTTAGGCCTTCTGTTCGCGATGTGCCTTCCGATATTGCCGCCTGGTTAAGTGCGCTGAACCCCAGCCACATCTGGATCGCCGCCAGCACGATGCCGCCCGCCTTCGACGGCGATGTGGACGAGGACGATGCCGTCATCGCCGGTTTTCAGAAGCTTCTTCCCACCCACCCCAGACTGCTGCTGATTCTAGTTCCACGCCGCCCTGAGCAGTTTGACGCGGCCGCCGGCAAACTGCGGGCGGCAGGCATCCCCTTTGTCCGGCGGTCGGAGTTGCACGCTGCTCCAGCGCCAGAGTTGCCCGCCGTCTTGCTGCTGGATTCCATCGGCGAACTGTCCAGTCTTTTCGGCCAAGCCACAGTAGTATTCATGGGCGGCAGCTTGCCGCGCCGAGGTGGCCACAATGTGCTGGAGCCCGCTGCCTTTGGTGTTCCCGTAGTCACCGGCCCCCATAACGAGAATTTTGCGGATATCGTCGCGCGCCTGGTGGAGGGAGGAGGGCTGTTGAAAATCGGCGGTCCCGATGAGTTAGCCCCAGTCATTGGCGAACTTCTCAGCGACGCACAACGCCGCGCTGCACTGGGCCAGAGCGCAAAGAAGCTTGCAGAAGCCCAGCGAGGAGCCACTGATCGCGCTGTAGCCACGGCCCTCACTCTCTATGACCGTGCACTGCCAGCACCGCTCCATCCTCCCCTGCGGCGTTTGGCCCTCACGCCGCTTACCTGGTTGTGGGCCGGCGGAGTCCTCGCGGACCGGACTCTGCGTTCCATGCAATGGCAGCCATTGGGTGCGCCGGTGGTCAGCATCGGGAATCTCGCGATGGGTGGGACAGGAAAAACTCCATTCACGATCTGGCTGGCGCGCGAGCTAAGGGCGAGAGGGCTGCATCCTGCGGTGCTTCTTCGGGGATTCGGCCGCCGCGAATCCACGCGGACTTCCGCGTGGGCGCCAGGCAGCGCCGCCCCGGTGGAGGAAACGGGTGAAGAAGCGCAACTGATTTTACAGGCCGGCGACGCGTGGGTAGGCGTCGGCGCCGATCGCCAGATTGCTTATTGGGCCGTGCAGCGGCTCACCCAACCTGATGTCGTTCTGCTGGATGACGGCTTCCAGCATTGGCCGGTCCGGCGCGACGCGGATCTTGTGCTGATCGATGCACTCGATCCCTTCCGGGGCGGCTTGTGCCCATTGGGACGCTTGCGCGAACCATTCTCCGCGCTCCGGCGAGCCGATGCCGTGCTCATCACACGCGCCTGCCCCGGCCGCGATTACTCCGGTCTGCGGCAGGAGATCGCCCGGTATACCCCGGCCCCCGTCTTCCTGGTCACCATGCAGGGACAACTTCCGCCGCTACCGGAAGGGCGGGTGGGGGCTTTTTGCGGTCTCGGCCAGCCAGAAGCCTTTCGCCAGACTCTCGCCGAGCTGGGCGTTACGCCCGTCTTCCTCGACGAGTTCCCAGACCATCACCACTACAGTGAGGACGAATTGCGCGGTCTGGCCCGCCGGGCTCCGGTTTTGTTGACCACGGAGAAAGACTTGGCCAACATTCCCGCCTCCTTCGTTTCCGAACTGAATATCTTCGCTGTCAAGTTGGAAGTCACAGTCCGGCCAGCAGAGGAGCTTCTGGCCTGGCTGATGCCACGCCTTCGCGCTCGAGCAGAGCGCGTTTCCGGCTGAGTCCCCCGCCGTAACCTCCCAACTGGCCATTCGAGTTCAGCACCCGGTGGCAAGGGATGACAATGGGGAGCGGGTTGGCCCCGTTGGCTGCGCCTACCGCCCGAACTGACTGCGGGTTGCCGAGCGCCCGCGCGATCCAGGCGTAGCTACGAGTCTCCCCGTACGGAATGCGGGTCAACTCCTCCCATACCTGGCACTGAAACTTGGTGCCTTCGGCTTCGTAGGGGATGGTGAATACGCGCCGCTCGCCCGCCCAATACTCCACCAGTTCGCGCGCCGCCTGAGTCAGCACGGGGTGGCCAGGCAGTTCTGGCTCTCCCGGCGGCGGAGTGTCGAACCGGATCGCCGTCAGACAGTCCTCTGCCGCTGCCAGGTACAACCTGCCGAAGCCCTCCAATTCGCATGCCATCCAGGCCATGCCGTGAGTATAGCTGGGCTGTGTTAGCTTGGGATCAAAGACTTCCGCTCTGGAGCCAGCATGCAACGTCGCGAATTCCTCAAGTCCGGCGCCATTTCCCTTTCCGCCTTCCCTCACAGCCTGTATGCAGGCACAACCAAGAAGAACGCTCAGGATGTGGTTGAACTCGGACCGCGCAAGGTGAAAGTCAGCCGCCTCGCCATGGGGTCTGGCACCAATGGTGTCGGCGGCAGTTCCAACCAGACCAAGAAGCTTGGCCTGGAAGGCTTCGCCAATCTGCTTCGCTCGGCATACGACAACGGGGTGTTCTTTTGGGAGTCGGCCGACCAGTACGGCACCCACGCCCACCTTAAGGCTGCCGTGAAGATGGTGCCGCGAGAAAAGGTCACGCTCCTTACAAAGACCCACGCCTCCACCGCCGCCGAAATGAAGGCTGACCTCGACCGCTTCCGCCGGGAACTAGGCGTCGACTACATTGACATCGTTCTGCTTCACTGCATGATGGACACCAATTGGCCCCAGCGGAAGAAGGGCGCGATGGAGTATCTCAGTGAGGCCCAGGAAAAGGGCATCATCCGAACCAAAGGCGTCTCCTGCCACACTTTAGGCGCTCTCAAGGCTGCCGCAGCCAATCCCTGGGTAGAGGTCGATCTTGCACGCATCAACCCCGCAGGCGTTGCAATGGATGCCGATCCGCAAACGGTCCTGGGCGTGTTGAAACAGATGAAGGCCGCCGGGAAGGGCATTATCGGCATGAAGATCTTTGGTGCTGGCCGCCTGCGGCACAAGACCGACGAATCCCTTCAATTCGCTCTCGCTCAGGATGCCGTTGACTGCTTTACCATAGGCAGCGAAAGCTCCGAGGAGTTCAAGCAACTCCTCACGAAGATCCCGAATGCCAGTGTCCGCGGTTGATCACAAGCACTACACCCGCAGCCAACCGATATTCAGTTTCTTGAGCGCGTAGGCGGTTTCCTCCAGGTAGTTGCCATAGCAGGCCATCCAGTGGAATCCGCGCATCTCTTCCAGCAGTTTCTCTGTGTCGCCCTGGATACGCACGTCGATCTGGGAACGGCAAATGGGTAGGAAGGGATTGTCTACGATCTCGCCTGTGAAGCCAAGCCAGCGTTCGGAAGCGAAGTCTGGGTCGAGAACGGTAACGGTCTGCCCTTTCTGCATTTCCACTTTGGGCGCCGCGCCATAATCGGACTCGAAATGCGTCAGCAGCCGCGCGGGGTCGTAGTGAACGCCGTCGTTGCGGCGCGGCGCCGTACAGTGTGCCAGTGTCACCACGCCATGATGGGGGTGCGTGGGGTCGTTTAAGAAAACGGGCCTGCCGGAAATCGATTGCAGCAGGACACCCGACGGAATCACCACGAAATCGGATTCGCAGAACGCCAGGTATCCCTCGTCGTTCAGGACGCTTAGGGGCAGACAAGCGGTGGTTTCCGAAACCTGCATGATCGTGCCCATGCACTGGTTGATGGTCATGGTGTCCGTTTCCGCCTCGGCCATCAGGTCGCGGAACACCTCGGTAAGCACAAACGCGCGCTCCACAAAATCGCGCTGCGTCTCCAGTTTGATGCCGCTGTCGTTCAGATACCGCTGGCAAGCATCCTGTGCCCGGCGAACCAGTGAGGGGGTCTCCTTGGCCTTCGCCAGACGCAGGCCAAGTTCGTCATAGCTCACTGTCCGGATGTCGAACTGAAACCGGCAGCGAGACGTCTCCGGCGCGGTCTTTCCGCCGCGTCCCCATCCGGATGCGCCCCCGACTGCCACGATGCGCTTTCCAATCGTATTCTTCAGGCCGGACTGCGCGCGCAATCGCACAGCAAGGTCGTCGAGCGAATCCACCACCACGTCTTCCATCCCGAGGCCAGGCTGCGAGCGGGTGTCCATCGTCTTTCGCAGCAACCGTGGATCGGCGATTTCGTACCAAAGCGAGACCGGGCCGGAGCGGTGGCGCAGGAACAGCAAGTTATAGCGGGATGGCTGGATCAATGTTTCCAACAGCTTCACGCTGCCGCCCGCCCCATAGATCAGCATGCAGTCGGCCGTGCTGGTCTGCACCGCCTGCTGCGCTTGCTCGGTTGTCTTGACAAGCAAGGGAGGAGCAAATTCCATAGGGCGGCCCGCGAGTGCGCTCAGCTTGCGCGCCTCGCCCGCCATCCGTTCCTTTTCCGCGGCAGCGTCCGCTTCGGTCTGGATGGCGCCCCACTGCCGCCAACTTGTCTTCGGTTTGCGCTCGGGAGTCTCGTACACCAACACTGGCTGCACCCGCAGAGGCTTGGGCTCGGGCCGCTGCCGAGTGCTGATACTTCCTGGCGCCGCTGCCAGTGGGGCTATCGAGGCAGCCGAAGCCAGAAACGCACGCCGGGAAAAGCTTGCCGTGTGGACCCCACAGCGATTCCCATGACATCCACAGCAGTATTGAGAGTTGGCAGCCATGACCGGACACTCCTGCTTTTCAGATCTGTTCATCCGTTACGGACAGCCGCAGGCTATCACACGCTGCGGGCGATTGCTAGAATGCTGGAATTGGAGTACCAGCCATGAAAACAATGACGGTTTGGGGCTTACTGGCGGGCTTGGCGCTCAGCGTGCCTGCGGCGGCGCAGGAGAGCGCGCGGCCCATCATCAGCCAGATCGCGGCCTATGGCACTTGGAGGACCACGGTAGTCCTGATCAACAAGCAGGCGGAGCCTTCAGCTTACCGTTTGCAGTTTCGGGATGCACTGGGCAATCCCCTGGTGCTTCTCTGGGAGAAGTTGGAAGGAGAGGCCGTTCAGCCACCGGTGCTTCTTTCAGAATTGAGCGGGACCATCCCCGGGCTTGGACTGGTGATGTTCCGGACAGCCAGGCGCCCGCAGGACGAGACGCGGCAAGGCTACGCCCAACTGGTGGAGGGTGAAGGCAATGTCGCCGGACAGGCAATCTTCCAGCAAACGCAGCCCGGCGGATTCGAATACGCGGCGGCGTCCTTGCTGACCCCGCCAGTGCAGGAGTTTCTGCTTCCGTTCGATAATCTGACGCCGTCGCCGCCTGATAACCGGCCGGCGATCACTGCAGCCGCCTGGGCCAACCCGCGTATTAGCAGTTGCACCGTCCAGACCCTGGTGCGTGACGCCGAAGGTCAGATTCGCGCGCAGCCCAGCCTGCAGTTCCGGGAGGGGGAGCATCGCGCATCCGAATTAGCGCAATTGGTTGGTCTGCCCGTTAGGAACCGGATTGGGGTGGTAGACGGAACGGTTCTCTGCGGAGGTGTAGGTCTACTTGGGCTGCGCTTCGCGGGTCCGTTCAGCTCGTTTGAGCCGACCGGAAAACAACCTTGGGAATCGCTTCAGACACGCCCGCCTACGATCGCGCAGATTGTTGCCGACGGCACTTGGACCACGACGCTGTTTCTAATGAATGCGCAGGCAACACCTCGGCGGTTCCGCATGGAACTGCGGGAGAGCAGCGGCGCCCCGCTGGACCTGCAATTCACAAACTTGACGGCATCCACGCCCATCGAGCAGCCGCAAGCTGGCCAGATCGCGGGCGAGATTCCGGGCGGGGGCGTACTGGCCCTGCGCACGATAACCAATCCCTCCGCTCCAACCAAGCAGGGCTTTGCGAAGCTGCTGGAGGGAGTCACCGTACAAGGGCAGGCGATCTTCACCCAGGAGACCGCTGCCGGACGCTTTGAGGCGGCTTCACCCCTGCGGATGCCAGCCAGCCGCTTCATGCTGCCCTTCGACAACGTCGGTGGAGTGGTAACTTCCGTGGCGCTGGCGAATCCATCGGACCGTTCCGTCACCATTCGCGTACAAGCCGCCGACGAGTTCGGGGTGAACCTGCTCGGCGTGGGCCGGACAATTACCCTCGGCGCGCGCGAACACCGTGCCGCTTCGGTTGTCGACCTCTTAGGGGCGCAACTTGCGAATAAGCGCGGTGTCATCGATTTCAGCGCCAACGTGGCGGAATTCTCCGCTCTAGGGCTCCGTTTCGTGGGGTCGACCTTTACGTCGTTCCCGGTTGTCGACGTGGGGCAATAGCTCTCACCGTTTGTACCCGATCTTGCGCAGCAGCGAGTGGCGCCACTCTACGCCTGCCTCATCCTCTACACCCTTGGGCGATGATCCGTCGATCACGCCCAGCACCCCGCGGCCTTGTTCCGATTCGGCCAGGACTACCTCCACCGGGTTCGCAGTCGCGCAGAAGATGTTCACTACTTCGGGCACCTCCCGGATGCGCCCCAGCAAGTTGATCGGGTAGCCCTCCCGCAGACAAATGACGAAGGTATGGCCTGCGGCTACCTTCTGAGCATTTCGGATAGCCGTTTGTCTGAGCGCCTCATCGTTCCCTTCCGCCCTGATGAGACACGCGCCGGAGGCCTCGCAGAATGCCAGCCCGAATTTCATTTGCGGCACCGTGTTCACGATGGCCTCGTAGAGGTCCTCCACAGTCTTGATGAAGTGGCTCTGGCCGAAAATGATGTTCCCGTTCTCCGGGATTTCTAACGGGACCGAAAGGAGATTCATAACACCCCCTATACTAGCGTCGTGACCACACCCGAACCTAGTTGGGCCGAACGCATCTTGTCGCTGCTGCAGCAGGCGCCGCACGGCCGGGCAGGGTACAAGCAGATGGTACGCGAATTGGGCGCGCGCGGTCCTGAACGTGACCGCGTGGCTGACGTTCTCGATGAGTTGGCGAAGCAAGGCAGGCTCATCGAACTTCGCGGGCAGCAATACGTCCTGCCCGAATCCGCCTCCGATTACGCCGTGGGCCGCCTGCAAATGCACCGCGACGGTTACGGTTTCGTGCAATGCCCTACACCGCCGGCTGGCCTCCGCGGCGATCTCTTCCTGCCTCCCGGCGCCGTGGGCCACGCCATGCATGGTGACCGCGTTCTGGCGCGCATCCGGCGCATCGCGGCCGATGGCCGCGCTGAAGGTGAGTTGGTAAAGATTCTCGAACGCGCTCATCCCACCGTGGTGGGCGAGTTCCGCGTGGGCCGGCGTGGCTGCTACGTCATCCCGCATGAGAACCGCATCCAACAGCACATCGAAATTCCGGAAGGTCTCGAGCTGCCAGGCAGCAAGACCAACCCGGACCGCATCGGCGCCGCGGTGGTGCACTTTGGATCCGTCGAAGAGTTGGACGGTCTCATCGTCCACGTGGAAATCCTGGACTACCCCGAGCGGGGCGACGACACAGCCGTCGGGCGTGTCATCGAGGTTCTCGGCCACCCGGACGACTTCGGAGTCGACGTCGAAACCACTATCCGCAAGCATCATCTGCCCCACCGGTTTCCCGCCGAGGTACTGGAACAGGCGCAAGGCTTCAATGCCGTCATCCGCAGCGAAGAGTTGGCCGGACGGCGCGACTTCCGTCATCTGCCGGTCGTCACCATCGATGGCGAAACCGCCAGGGATTTCGACGATGCTGTCTGGGTGGACCAACTGGAAGACGGCCATTTCCTGCTCCACGTCCACATCGCCGACGTCAGCCATTATGTCCGGCCGGACACCCCCATCGACCGCGAGGCTCTGCTCCGCGGCACCAGCGTGTATTTCCCCGACCGCGCCGTGCCCATGCTGCCGCTCGAGCTTTCCACCGGCATCTGCTCGCTGCTGCCCGGAGTGGATCGTTTGGTCATGTCCGCGCTTCTGGAGATCGGCCGTCAGGGCGATATTGTCCGCCAGGAGTTCTGCCGCGGCGTTATCCGCAGCGCAGAGCGCATGACCTATACCAATGTCCACCTTCTGCTGGAGGGGGATGAGCCTGCCCTTCGCGAACGCTACGCCAGCCTTCTGCCCCGGTTCGAACTCATGCGGACGTTGGCGCTGATCCTCAACCAGAAACGCGTCCGCCGCGGATCTATCGACTTTGACCTCCCGGAACCGCAGATCGTTTTCGATGAGGCCGGCGCCATGACCGGCATCGCGCGCGCCCCCCGGAACATCGCCCACCGCATCATCGAGGAGTTCATGCTCGCGGCGAACGAGGCCGTGTCTGCCCATCTGGAGGCCCATTGTCCGGAATCCATCTTCCGCATCCATGAGAAGCCCGACCCCGCCCGAGTGCTGGAGTTCGAGGAAACCGCCGCGCGCTTCGGATACGCGCTTGGGCTGGCCGCGGTCCCCGTCAAACGTCATCCGTTCGTGGATAAGAAACGCGACGGGCGCCGGATTCGGCGCGACCTGACGCGCCCCGACGAGAGCTTCGAAATTACCTCGCGCATGTACCAGAAGCTGGTAGCCAAACTAGAGGGACGCCCGGAAGAGCGTATCCTCAGCTATCTCATGCTCCGCTCGCTGAAGCAGGCCCGCTACAGCACGAGCAACAGCGGGCACTTCGCCTTGGCTGCCAAGACGTACACACACTTCACTTCTCCCATTCGCCGGTATCCTGACCTCGTGGTGCACCGGCTGCTGGGCGCTTTGCTCGACGGCGCCGAGCCGCGGATATCATCTCTGTCCGCCATTGCCGGCCTTTGTTCGGAAACTGAACGCCGGGCCGCGGAAGCCGAGCGCGAGCTTCTCGAATGGAAGAAGATCCGGTTTATGGCCGAGCGGGTGGGCGAAGAGTTCTCCGCGCTCGTCATCAGCGTGACCCGCTTCGGCTTCTTCGTGGAACTGGACGAGTTGTTTGTCGAAGGCTTGGTCCCCATCGACTTTCTGCCCGGAGAACGTTGGGATTTTCAAGAAAACTCCCGGAAAATTGTTGCGGCCAGGAGCAAAAAAACGATCTCGATCGGCGATGCGGTCCGGGTCAGACTCGCCCGCGTCGATGCTGTTGAGCGGCGGCTGCACTTCGCGCTCGTACTGCCTCAGGAGGCTGGCAAACGCGCCAGTCGGCGGCGTTGACACCCCTGCCTCCCAGTCATACATTCGGAACCATGAGGAGCCGGATTCTTGCTCTGCCGCCCATCGGCTTATTGCTGGCGGCGGTGGTTTGGACCCTGCTGGAGTACGAGCGCTTTCCCGATCAGTACCCTATGCATTACAACGCGCTCGGCCAGCCCGACCGCTGGGCTGCGAAGAGCCTCGGTACGGTGCTTCTACTGCCAGGATTAGGCGTTGGCATCACCGCGATGATCGCGGCGCTGGTGTGGTTCAGCTTTCAAAAGCATAACGCTCGCGCCCAACGCAGCCGTAACATGCTGAGCGGCATGAACTGGGGAATCGCGTTTCTCTTTCTGTTTCTCACCTTACGTCCTGTCTATTTCCCCCAGGTACAGGGTCCGTGGATGGTCCCGGCGTTCCTTGCTGTCTCGCTCCTTCCATTGGCTGCCTACTGGTTGCCGGTTTCCGCACCCACTGAGCCGCTCCCCAAAGGTTGGCGCGGCGGCATCTACTTCAACCGCGAAAATCCGGAAATCTGGGTGGATGACCCCGACGGAGCCGGGGGTACCTTCAATTTGGCTCATCCCTTCTCGTGGGTCGTGCTGGTGCTGCTCATCCTGCTTCCGCTGCTGCCCCTGCTGCTGCACAAGTTAAACTAAAGAAAGTCCCATGAAAAGTAATTCCTTCGGCAGCCTGGGCTCCCTGCGCGTGTCCGGCCGCGAATACACCATCTATCGCCTTTCGCCGCTCGCTGGTGCGGGTTTCGACCTTAAGCGCATCCCTTACTCGATCAAAGTTCTGCTCGAAAACCTCCTTCGGCAGGAAGACGGCGTGGTCGTACGCAAGTCCGACATCGAATATGTGGCCCGGTGGGAAGCGAACGGTCCGCAAGAAGAGATCCAGTTCATGCCTGCCCGTGTCCTGCTGCAGGATTTTACGGGCGTACCATGCGTCGTGGACCTCGCCGCCATGCGCGATGCACTTGCCGCCATTGGCAAGGATCCGAAGAAAGCCAATCCCCTGATTCCCGTCGACCTCGTCATCGACCACTCAGTGCAGGTTGACGAGTTCGGCACCCCCAAGGCGTTCGAACAAAACGTTCTCCTTGAATACCAGCGCAACTCCGAGCGCTACGCACTCCTGCGCTGGGCGCAGAATGCATTTCGCAACTTCCGAGCCGTACCACCGGGCACCGGTATAGTGCACCAGGTGAACCTCGAGTACCTCGCTCCGGTGGTGTTTACCTTGGCGCAAAATGGCAACACTTTGGCCTATCCCGACACGCTCGTCGGCACGGATTCGCACACCACCATGATCAACGGCCTTGGCGTCGTCGGCTGGGGCGTAGGCGGCATCGAAGCCGAGGCCTGCATGCTGGGCCAGCCTGTCTCAATGCTGCTGCCGCGGGTTGTGGGCTTCAAACTTCACGGCAAACTGCGAGAGGGGGCCACTGCCACCGACCTAGTGCTGACCATCACCCAAATGCTGCGCAAGAAGGGCGTTGTTGGCAAGTTCGTCGAGTTCTATGGACCCGGGGTCCTCGCTTTGCCCCTCGCCGAT
This sequence comes from uncultured Solibacteraceae bacterium, assembly GCA_964460395.1. Lineage (GTDB taxonomy): Bacteria > Acidobacteriota > Terriglobia > Bryobacterales > Bryobacteraceae > CAYWQS01. The sequence goes on from CAYWQS010000010.1 coordinate 65,789, forward strand.
CGCGCCACCATCGCCAACATGGCCCCCGAATACGGCGCGACTATCGGTGTGTTTCCGGTGGACGAACAGACGCTCAGCTACCTGCGGTCTTCTAACCGTCCGGCAGACCTGATCAAACTGGTGGAAGCCTACTACCGCGAACAGGGGATGTTCCTCACTGCGGATTCGCCGGACCCCGTCTTCTCCGACACGTTGGAACTCGAACTTGACTCGGTCGTTCCCTCCATGGCCGGGCCCAAGCGCCCGCAGGACCGCCTTACCCTGAACCAGGTGAAGGACAACTTCCTTTCTACCCTTACCCAGCCGAAGCGCGATACACCATTGGTGAGCGATGGGGCAGTCGTCATCGCTGCCATCACCTCTTGCACCAACACCTCGAATCCATCCGTCATGCTCGGCGCGGGTCTGCTGGCCAAGAAAGCAGTCGAGAAGGGCTTGGCCGTCAAGCCTTGGGTGAAAACGTCTCTGGCGCCTGGCTCGAAGGTGGTGACCGACTACCTCAAAGACGCCGGCCTGCTGCCCTATCTCGAACAACTTAAGTTCCACCTGGTCGGTTACGGCTGCACAACCTGTATCGGAAACTCCGGACCGCTCCCGGAAGCTGTCTCTCAGGCTGTGGCCGAGAACCAGTTGGTGGTGGCGAGCGTGCTCTCCGGCAACCGCAACTTCGAAGGGCGCGTAAACCCACAGGTGCGGGCAAACTACCTCGCTTCGCCTCCGCTGGTAGTCGCCTACGCCTTGGCCGGCCGCGTCGATATTGATCTCGAAACGGAGCCCCTCGGACAGGGCAAGGACGGTCAGCCTGTATTCCTGCGCGACATTTGGCCTACTCAGCAGGAAATCTCGGACGCGGTATCGGCCAGCGTGCGGCCCGAGATGTTCGCTGAACAATACGGCAGGGTCTTCGAGGGCGATACTCTGTGGCGATCCATGAAGACGCCAGAAGGCGAAACCTTCACCTGGGATCCACAGTCCACCTACGTCCGGCGGCCGCCCTACTTTGACCAAATGCGCGATCCGGCTGCTCCCATTGAGGATTTCTCCGGCATGCGCGTTCTCGCCATGCTTGGCGACTCGATTACCACTGATCACATTAGCCCGGCGGGCAACATCGCCAAAACCAGTCCAGCCGCCAAGTACCTAATGGAGCACGGCGTTAAACCCGCTGACTTCAACAGCTACGGGTCGCGACGCGGGAACGACGAAGTGATGACCCGGGGTACTCTCGCCAACATCCGGCTGCGTAATGAACTCGTGCCTGGCGTCGAGGGCGGCTTCACCCGTGTTACCCCGGATTCTGAACCGGTCTCTATCTATGACGCAAGCCTGGAGTTCGGCAAAGCAGGCACGCCGCTGCTCATCGTCGCCGGTAAGGAATACGGCTCTGGCTCCAGCCGCGACTGGGCTGCCAAAGGTGTGGCTCTCCTCGGCGTTAAGGCCGTGATCGCCGAGAGTTTTGAGCGCATTCACCGCTCCAACCTGGTCGGCATGGGCGTACTTCCTCTCGAGTTCTTGCCAGGCGATACCCGGCAGTCTCTTGGCCTGACAGGTTTCGAGACCTACTCTATTGAAGGCGTAGCCGCTTCGCTGCAAAATGGCACCAAACTGGCCACTGTGCATGCAGGAGACAAGACATTCCAGGTGAGGGTCCGAATCGACACGCCACGTGAGGTCGAGTACTACCGCAGCGGCGGTATCCTGCCGTACGTCCTACGGCAGATCGCGGGCTAAGCCTAATTCCGGCCAGGCCGGAAACGAATCGTGTAGATCAGACCGAGAACCAGCAGGAGCAGGCCCCACCACAGGCCCGCCCTCAACTCCGCCAGCACAACACCTTCGTGCCGGCCGAACCCGAGGAGTTCAGCGCCCGTGATCAGCAGCCCATAGACCGTGAGCAGGCTTCCGATAAAGAACCAGATTGAGATCCCGCCTTCGCCGTGCATATCGGTTCTGTTGTATCAGATGCCGTGGGGTACTGGCTTGTTCCGCGTCCAATGTTGCCTCGTACATGAAGAATAAATAATGGCTTGCTTCTATTGACGACAAGCGGACCTGAAACACATAATCAAATCAAACATAAGTCGTCATCGACTTAATTGCATCCCCGAGAGGAGGCCCAGCTCCTCTCAAGCCCCTCTGACGGAGGCCGCGGAAATCCCAGTTTCGCGGCCTCACCTCCTTTTGGGCCCCTTTTTTCCGAGCTACACTTTGGAACGATGAGAGTTCTGGTTACCGGCGCGACAGGGTATATCGGGTCGACTGTTTGCCATTTCCTGAAGGCGGCCGGGCACGAGGTGACGGGCTTGGCTCGCAGTCAAGCCAAAATAAATCAATTAGTTGCGGCTGGCTTTCACGCGGTTCCCGGCGATCTGGACCAGCCGGATTCGCTGGCTGGAGCCGCCCGGGCGGTGGATGCGGTGGTTCACACGGCCATGCAGTTCGACGCCGGCGCAGGTGTGCGGGACCGGCTGGCTGTGGAGACTCTGCTCAACGCCCTCGCAGGCACAGAAGCCGTATTTGTGTACACCAGTGGGGTCTGGGTGATGGGGTACACGAGAGGCCGGCTCCTGGGCGAACTCAGCACCCCAGCGCCGCCCGCGCTGGTCGCCTGGCGTCCTGCCGTGGAGCAGACGGTGCTCCAGGCGGCTGAGCGTGGGGTCCGGAGCATGGTCGTCAGGCCAGGGATGGTATTCGGCCGCGGGGGAGGGGTGCTGGGAGACATGGTCCGCCAGGCCCGGACTGAAGGCGTCGTTCGGATTGTTGGCAACGGCGAAAACCACTGGAGCACCGTTCACGTGGAGGACCTGGCCGAACTCTACAGCTTGATGTTGGCCGATCCCGCCCCCGGAGAGTTGTTTATCGCGACGGGCGGCATCCCGCAGACCGTGGGGCGGATTGCCGGGGCCGTGGCGCGGGCGTGCGGCGTCGAAGGCCGCGTCGAATGCGTTCCGGTCGAACTGGCGCGCGAGCGGATGGGCCCCGTGGCCGACTGCCTGGTGATGGATCTAAAAGCGGGCAGTACAAAAGCCGCCCGCTTTTTTGGTTGGACCGTTCGGCGGCCCTCAATCTATGAAGAGATCGGCGGAACCATGACATGATCGAAGGGATGCGCCGGACCCTCCTTTTCGTCTTCTGGTTGCTGCCCATTTGGGCGCAAACGAATCAACTCACTCCGCAGGAGCGGGCTGAAGGCTGGAAGCTCTTGTTCGATGGGAAAAGCCTGAGCGAATTCCACGACCCCCGGACCATGGTGCCTCCGGGCGACTCCTGGGTGGTAGAAGACGAGTGCATCAAAGCAGCGCGGCGGCCGCGGATCCGCGAGGACCTCGTGACCCGGACGTCATTCGCCAACTTCGAATTCGCCTGGGAGTGGAAGATTTCCACCCGCGGTAACAGTGGGGTCAAGTACCGCATCCAGGACTTCATCTTGCTGGTTGACCGTTACCGCCCGATGGACGCCCGGTTCGAAGTGCAGGTGAACGAGGCGGCGAAACGCCGCATGAAGCGGGAAGATCTCGGGCCCACCGACCGCAGCGAGGACTACGTCGTCGGATTCGAATACCAGATGATTGACGACGCCGGCCATCCTGATGCCAGGAACGGCGACACCCATACTAGCGGGGCGCTCTACGACATGCTGGCTCCGAAACGGTTGGCGGCGAAGCCTGCCGGCGAGTGGAATCAGTCCCGTCTGGTGGTGGTGGGTGATCGGATCGAGCATTGGCTGAATGGAGAAAAGGTGGTCGAGGGTACGCTCAACGACGCGCCGGTGACCGAACGAATACAACGGCGGTGGGCGGTGGCGCCCGGCGTCCAGAAGTCCCTTCTCAGCCGGCCTGCTGCCCGCACTCCCATCTCACTCCAGAACCACAACGACGAAGCCTGGTTCCGCAATCTTAAGGTCCGCGAACTGCCGTAGCCCCGTTTCCGGTATCCTGCATTTCATGAGAGTAAGGGGCTGGATGTTTGCGCTGCTCTTGTGCTGGTGCGCCGGCGCAGAGGTTCCCGGAGAATGGCCGCGGTGGCGAGGACCCTTCGATACGGGCGTAGCGCGCGGAGATGCCCCCCTCAAGTGGAGCGACTCGGAGAACATTCGTTGGAAAGTTGAGGTGCCAGGGCTCGGAAATTCCTCCCCCGTCATCTGGGGCGAACGAATCTTCCTGACTACGGCCATTCCCACGCAGCCAGGACCAGGACAAAGCGCGGATGGCGCTGGCGGCTTTGGGCAAGGCGCCCGCGGCGAACAACCCGAGCATCAACTGGTGGTCCTCTGTCTCGACCGCCGCAGCGGCAAGGAATTGTGGCGTCGTACGGCGCGGACCGTCAAACCCCACGAAGGTTATCACCGGCGCTACGGCAGCTTCGCGTCGAATTCGCCGGTCACCGACGGTAAGCTGCTGGTCACGTTTTTCGGTTCGCACGGCGCTTACGCTTTCGATCTCGATGGGAAGTTGTTGTGGTCGTTCGACCCCGGCATCAAGATGGCCATGCGCAACGCCTTTGGCGAAGGTACGGCGGCGGTGCTCGATGGCGACACCGTACTGTTGAATTACGATCATGAGGGCCCTTCCGTTCTTTTCGCTCTGGAAGCGCAGACGGGCAAGGTACGGTGGCGCAAAGACCGCGACGAGATCAGCAACTGGAGTCCGCCGCTGGTCATCACGCACGATGGCGTCCGGCAGGCGATTCTGGCCGCGCCTGGAAAGGTGCGTTCCTATGAACTACGAACCGGGGAAGTCTTGTGGGAGTGCGCCGGGCTGGGCGCCAACACCATCCCCGCGCCCGTGGTCCAGGGCGATGTCGTGATTGTCATGAGCGGATTTCGCAACCCCAACCTGCTGGCCATCCGTCTGGGCGGAAAGGGTGACTTGACCGGGAGCCCATCGGTTCTTTGGACTACCAACCGGGGGACGTCCTACACGCCTTCGCCGGTTCTGCACGACGGCAAGCTGTATATGCTCACCGATTCAGGCATGATTTCCTGCCTGGATGCTGCAACGGGCAAGCCTCACTATGAGCGCGTCCGGCTCTCGAAGCCATACAACTTCAAGTCCTCGCCAGTGGCCGCCAGCGGGAAACTCTACCTGTCGAGCGAGGAAGGCGATGTGATCGTACTGAAGCTGGGAGAAACCTTCGAGGTGCTGGCCACCAACACCTTGGCCAACCAGTCGTTCATTGCGACGCCTGCCGTGGCTGGCGGCGAACTATACCTCCGCAGCCAGACACACTTATTCTGCGTCAACGAGGCGAAGCGCTAGATTAAAGCAGCCCGCCTTCCTGAGCGAGTTTGAGCGCCTCAATCGCCGCGCCTCGCGCGCCGGCTGTGTCCCCGTTAGGCATAATGTGGATCGGAATGTCGGCTTGTTCTTCCCGCTGGCCCGGCATCGCTTTGCGGATCTCCGACACGAACCATCGTTGAAACTCCGCTCCGGTCTCGATGGCCCCGCCGCCCACCAGCAGTGCGTCAGGATCGAACGTGTTGATCATCTCGTCGAAAAAAAGCCCGAGCGCGTGTGCCTGCACGCGGAAGATCTCGCGGCAGAGCGTGTCGCCCTTCTCCGCCAGGCCGCGCACTAATTTCGCAGCTTGGCCCATGTCGTCCTTCTCGCCTAGCGGGTGGCCGGGGAATTTTGGCAGGAAGTAGGGCAGCAGGGTCTTGCCGATCGCGGTCAGCGAACACATTGATTCCAGATCGCCCACCCGGCCGCAATTGCATTGCGGCGCGATTCCGTCCACGCCCTGGATGCTTTGGTAAGGCACGAGCACATGGCCCAACTCCCCGCCGAACCCTTTGCGGCCTTTCACCACGTTGCCGTTCACAATCACACCTCCTCCCAAGCCCGTTCCGATGATGGCCGAAAGAGAGGTCGCCGTGGAGTGCGAACCGAAGATGTTGAAGTGGCCCCAGATGGCCGCCGCGTTTCCATCGTTCAGGTAGGTTACCGGTTTGCCGAGTTTGCGGGCCAACCCGTCGCGAATATCGAAACCAGCCCACTCAGGATGTACGAAATTCGTGGAGCCTTTCGCGCTCAGAACTCCTGCCGCGCTGGCAGGTCCCGGCGTGTCCAGCCCCACCACCGCCACATCATCGAGCGTCAAGCCAACCCGTTCGACGGCAATTGCCAGCCCATCGGCCATCTGCTGCAGACAGATGGCCGGCCCTTCCTTCGAACGGGCGGGGTGCTCGCACAGTTCTTCGATCAGCCACCGCTCATCGGCGGTCAGCAATGTGTAATTGACGGCCGTTCCGCCCAGATCTACGCCTGCTACGACCTGCAACGCCTTTCACCTCACGATCAAGAAATGCCAACTGCGTCTGAATCCTACACCATAGCAAGACCGCCGCGTGCTGGGGCCATTGGCAACGGAGTTTTCAGTCTGTTTCGCTGATATGCTGGGAAACGGTTTTACGCCATACCAAGGATGTCAGGACGGTTTTCCATGGCTCGCACCGCATGTCTTCTGCTTGTTTGTCTCCCGCTTACGCTCATGTCCGTGAGTGGCCAAGCCCGGCCCAAGCGGCTGTCTTCGTTTGACCCACAGGTGAAAGAACTCCTGGCTAAGATGACCCTCGACGAAAAGATCGGGCAGATGATGCAACCCGATCAGGAAGCGTTGAAGGACGAGGCCGACATTGAAAATCTGTTCTTGGGCTCACTATTGTCGGGCGGCAACTCCGATCCCAAGGAAGGAAACTCGCTGGAGGCTTGGACTAATCTTTACGACCGCTATCAGAAGCGCGCCTTGACCACGCGCCTCCGCATCCCCCTCTTGTACGGTGTAGATGCTCTGCACGGGCACAACAACGTCTTGGGCGCGGTGATCTTCCCGCACAATATCGGACTGGGCGCCACCCGGAATCCGAAACTGGTGGAGCAGATCGCCCGCATCACGGCGATCGAGGTACGGGCCACTGGAATTCAATGGACCTTCGCCCCTTGCGTCGCGGTGCCCCAGGATTTCCGCTGGGGCCGCACCTATGAAGGATTCGGCGAGGATCCGGACCTGGTGAAGAGTCTGGGCGAGGCCGCTGTTCGTGGCTATCAAGGTTCCGATCTGGGCAACCCGCTGGCCGTGCTGGCCTGTGCCAAGCACTTCGTTGGTGACGGCGGAACGGCCTTCGGAACGGGAATGGGCGGAAAAGCGCCCCTCGACCAGGGTGACATGCGCGTGGATGAAGCCACGCTCCGGCGAATCCACCTCCCTGGTTACCTGACCACGATCGCCGCCGGCGTGGGCACGATTATGCCGTCCTACAGCAGTTGGAACGGTGTGAAGGTTTCTGGAAGCCGGCAACTCATGACCGGCTTGCTCAAAAAGGAACTCGGCTTCGAAGGGTTCCTCATCTCGGACTACAACGCCATCGAGCAGGTGGATCCGGATCTGAAAACGGCCATCGCGACCTCGATCAACGCTGGCATGGACATGGCCATGGTCACCGGCCGTTACCGCGAATACATATCCCTCCTCAAGGCACTGGTGGACGAAGGCAAGATCCCGATGGAGCGCATCGACGATGCGGTAACGCGGATCCTCCGCGTGAAATTCGCCATGGGACTGATGGACCCGAAGCGGAATCAACTCGCCGATCGTTCTCTCCACGCCAGGTTCGGTTCCGCTGCGCATCGTGCCGTGGCAAGGCAGGCGGTGCGGGAGTCGCTGGTTCTTCTTAAGAATGAAGGCAAAATCCTCCCGCTCAAAAAAACCGCCGCCCGCATCCACGTGGCTGGTGCAAAAGCCGATGACATCGGCAGCCAGTGCGGCGGTTGGACCATCGAATGGCAGGGCAAAGCCGGACCCGTTACTCCTGGCGGCACCACCATCCTTCAGGCAGTGAAGGCGGCCGTCTCGCAGCGGACTCAGGTGACCTACTCGGCAGATGGCAGCGGGGCGGAGGGCGCTGCCGCCGGGATCGTCGTGGTTGGCGAGAAGCCGTACGCCGAGATGATGGGCGACCTCAAGACGCTGAAACTCGACCCCGCCGAAACCGCGGTGGTGCGCAGGATGAAACAGTCCGGCATCCCCGTGATCGTGGTTTTGCTCTCGGGCCGGCCTCTGCTGATCGACGAAGTGTTGGCCGAGGCAGACGCCGTCGTGGCCGCATGGTTGCCAGGAACGGAGGGCGCTGGAATCGCCGATGTGTTGTTCGGCGCTTACAAGCCCACCGGCAAACTGAGCTTCCGCTGGCCCAAAGCCGATGACGAAATGCCGCTTCAATCCGGCAAGGCGCCGCTGTTCCCAGTCGGCTACGGGCTCAAATACTAACCGGCGGGTATCGTGCGATAGGATACCTCCCAGTGGAGGTGATTCATGCAGGGTTCCCATCTTGCGGGCCTCTTGCTGATTTGCGGCGTGTTGCCCGGCGAAAATTGGCCGGGCTTCCGTGGTCCAACGCGCCAAGGAATCAGCGCGGAGACGGGCCTGCCCGTTGAATTCGGTGCGGAGAAGAACCTGGCCTGGAAAACTCCCATCCCTGGCCAGGGCTGGTCGTCACCGGTCGTGTGGAACCAGCATGTCTTCCTAACCACTGCCACCGAGGATGGTGCGTCTTGCCGGTTGCTGGCCCTCGATGCACCTACCGGCAAGATTCTGTGGAACCAGGAGATTACGCGCCAGCCGCTCAAACGCATAGAGAAAAAGAACTCCTACGCCTCGCCCACGCCTACCACGGATGGCCGCACCGTATACGCCGTCTGTGGCGACGGCACTTTCGCGGCTTATGACTTCCGCGGCCGCCGGCAGTGGATAAACCGGGACTACCCCCACTACAGCCAGCACGGTCTCGGCTCCTCCCCCGTGCTTGCCAATGGCTTGCTGATTATGGCGCGCGACGGTTCGGCCGAGACGGGTGATTTGAAGGTGGGCTGGCAAAAGCCATGGGATCAAAGCTACGTGGTAGCCCTCGATCCCAAAACGGGCAAGGAGCGGTGGAAGGCGCGGCGGGGGTTGTCCCGCATTGCCCACGTGACCCCCAACGTCAAGGGCGCGCTGCTGGTGAGCGGCGCGGGCGATGTGGTGCAAGGCTTCGATCTTCCCTCGGGAAAACTGCTGTGGACCGGCGCCAGCCAGGGAGAAGGAGTTGTACCCTCCGTCGTCCTGGGCGAACAGATGGCCTACACCGCTTCCGGCTTTGAAAAGCCCACCATCCGCGCCTTCCGCCTTGACGGCTCACTCGCTTGGGAGCAGACCAAAGGCGTCCCTATGATCCCGTCCCTGCTGCTCAAAGGGAACTACCTCTACGCGATCACCACCAACGGTGTTGCCCAATGCATGGACGCGGCCACTGGTGAGGTGCTAAACCAGCAGCGCGTTGGCGGAAACTTCTCGGCCTCGCCGGTCTGGGCGGAAGGGCGCATCTATTTCGCCAGCGAGGAAGGCGAAGTCGTCGTGGTGCGCGAAGGGCAGGGCATGGAGGTGCTGGCCCGCAATGCGTTGGGCGAGATGATCCAGGCATCGCCCGCAATCTCTGGCGGGCGGCTGTTTGTCCGCACGGCCACTCACCTCTGGGCATTCCGCCAGTGATGAGTATCAGACAGCGCGGCGCCGCAAACAGATAGCCGCCGCCAAGCCGGCCGCGGTTAGCAGGAGCGAGGACGGTTCGGGTACTCCTACCGCTGCGGACAGAAGCCTGTGCGCCTCGCCGGAGGGGTGTACCGCGTCCGCAAAGAGCGACACCGAACAGTCGTCACCCGCATACCCCGGGATCCCTGGCAGGCAGGGCCGGTCCACGTTCGTGATTCCGTAGGTGAGGCCGCCCAATTGCGCGTCAGCGAAAACGGCGTTGACGAACTGAAACGTGTCAAACCGGCGGATGTGCAGACCCGTCAACTCCAGCGCATCCAGGATGCCGTCCAGAGCGGTGTTATAGACAACGCTGGCTGCTGTGGCGGCGGCTGCGTTGTTCAGCGCGAACCGGGACTCCGGAGTGAGCCCAAGATTGGGCGCATTAAGAACAAGGAACTGCTGCGCCCCAGCCGCGGCGAGCGTTTGGATGCCGATGCCCAAAGCCCCTGCGGCCATGCCCAGCGCCGCGGGGCGGTCGGCTTCGGCCAGGGCGTAACTTTCGCGGATATCTTGTGAACCGCCGAACAGCACGTACAACGCGTTGGGATCAGCCACTCCTCCCGCCTGCATCAGGTAATGACCAATCTGCCAGTTGATTCCAGAGGGAACCCCGAAGGCATCCAAAAGGCCTCCCAAGCCGTTTCTGGCCCCGCCGATCGCATAGTTCCTGCCGCCTGGGATCCCGGGAAGAATTTGGTTGCCAAACAGAGGTCCAAGATTCGCGCCAGCCGCTTGCCCGTCCGGAGCCTTGCCCTGAGACGAGGCGAACCTTTCAGCCCACACCGGACCCGAAGAAACGCGCCCCGAGAAATAGGGCGGAGGTGGAAAAGTCCCGCCGGAGATGGCCGACACATTTCCGGCGTCAGACAGACTGTCTCCGACAAAGTAGATGTTCGAGAGAGGAGCGGCGGCTGCGGAAGCAACGGCGAGAATCAACAGGACGCTCAACACGGCCCAACGATACCCAGAGGAGTGCATACCCTATTCTGGTGCAGTGCCCGGTAGAAGCAGCCAAAAAAGAGAGGACTTCGCAAGCCGTATGTACTAGAACTAACTCAAGAAGTTGAATCACCTCTCAGTAATCGTCAATGGGTACGCCTTTACTGTAGATCACCACCAGGACGTGCCGAGGCCCCCACTGACCTCCGATTTTCATCCACTCAAACTGGTAACCGTAGTCGATCCGTCTCCCTGTACTGATCTTCGATCTCAGTCCGATTCGGGTACGGCTGCGGATGAGTTCCCCTCCCAAAAGAAACAACTCTTCGTATACGAACGGCGTTAGCCCCAGGCGCCGCCACTCGACGTCGAAGCGATGACGGTGCCGGTTGAAATCGCTGGTGCCCGGCCGCCCAATGAACCTTTCATAGAGTCCGATGTACCGGGCGTGCGGGCGGTCCCAACTCAAATCGAAGATCGGACCAACGAAGAACCGGTGCTCCAGGCGGTGGCCTGTGCCGCGGCTGTCAAAACCTCTCGCCAGGTATCCGATGCGCACGTACAACCGTTCATCGAACTTGACCCGGGAGAGGATGCCCGCGCGCAGGTCATACCAGTCGGTGAATGGTCCGCGGGCGCGAGCCACTCCAATCAGCGAGTGATCGGTCCGCCAGAACTTAAACAACGTCTTCGAGCCTTGAAACCACAGTTCCGGTTTGCCAGGGGGCAAGCGAGGCCCGTCGTCCGGTGTCTCCTCAACGGCCTCATCCTGGAGGGAGGTCGGCTGCACTGCCCACAAACGCGCGGCGCCACCGGCCAACCAGATAAGCCAGACTGCCGCAAACCAGCGCACTGTTTGGGATCGCCTCCTGGGTGGGATCTGCCGCGGCTGGAGGATACGAAGGAGCCCTGGTGGCGAAGGTGGGGGTCGAACCCACACGCACACTGAAGTGCGCCAGATTTTGAGTCTGGTGCGTCTGCCAGTTCCGCCACTTCGCCAGCGGCATCCACTATTCTAAACCGTATCGTCACCGTTATGCGCATTCCATTCGCTCTTCTCCTGACTGCCGCCACTCTGCTTGCTCAAGACGCAGCCCCGCCCAAGTTCGAGACCATTACCGGCAAGACCATCCTGCTGTTCTCGCCTCACCCGGACGACGACGCGTTCTGCTGCGGCGGAGCCTTGGCCAGACTGGCGGCTCAAGGCAACAAGGTCTACATCGCCATTTACACCAACGACGACAAGGGCTCCTACGACCCGGATATGACCAGTGAACAACTGGCGCGCATCCGAAAGGCCGAAGAGGAAGCCTCCATGCGTATCCTCGGTATCCCGGCCGGGAACATCATCTGGATGGGGCACCACGACGGCATGCTGGAATATGTCGAGCTGAAACGGCTCACCGAACAGGCCACCGAACTCATCCGCCGGCACCGCCCAGACATCGTCATGACGGTTGACCCGGGCGATGACTACATCCGCTGGCACAAGAGCGACCACCGCATGGCTGCTCTAAACACCCTGGATGCCATCCGTGCCGCCGAATGGCACCTCTACTTCCCCAACCACCGGCTGCAATTGGGGCTGCAACCCTGGAAGGTGCCCGCCTACCTCTTCTACTACGTCACTGAAAAAGACGCCAACTACTTTGTGGATATCCACGACGTCTGGGAGAAAAAAGTTGAGGCGGGCCTCGCCCACGTTTCACAGTTTGAGCCCGCCGTAAAGAAGTACCGTCCGGACTGGACCCCGCAGGACAAAGCGGCCGCTCGCAAAGAACTGGAGGTGATGAACCTGAAACGCAACGGCCGCTGGGTGGAAGCCTACCGCTACGCCACTGGATTTAACCAGTTCTGAGCACGGCTGGTTTCAGCAACAGGGGAATCCGCCACCTGGCATGGTCTCCTTACTTCACATCCACCGCCCGGACATTGTCGTCCTTTTGCCGGTCTACCAGCAGATGGAAGGGGTCGATGCCCGCCTTATCCGGTAACTGCTCCACCACGAATTTGCGTTCCACCTTCTCGCTGTTGACCCGGATCCGCTCCCGGTGCAATGTTGCGCCGTATTTCTTGCCCTTCTCCGGCTTGGCGAATGCGCCGATCTCCACCCAGTCATCAATGGGCACTTCCCGCTCGTTACCCTTTTCGTCGGCCTTCAGCTTCTTGGCCTCGGCCTGTAACGTCACCTCGTAACGGCCATCGGGCAGTTTACGCGCCTTTGCCTCAAGAGCACGATTCGAAAACAGCGTAATCTCGTCGAATAGATCCACGAGCACGCTCTGCAGTTCAGTAGGCGTCTGGGCCCGCAGGCGGTCGACGAGCTCATAGGACGTGGGGTAGGGCGGACCTTGATAGGCAAAACGCTCCACCACTTCCCGCAAAGCGCGGTTCACGGCCGCCTCGCCGATTAACTCCTTCAGGTAGTACATCGCCAGGCTGCCCTTGTTGTAGTGGATGTAGCCTTGGTTGGACTCCACCCGGAGCAGCGGCAATTCCTTGAGTTGCTCGCCACCACGCCCGCGCAGGTACCGGTCCATTTCGAACTCCAGAAACTTGCGCATCATGTCGCGGCCGTACTCGCGCTCCATCACCATCAAGGCTGTATACTGCGCCAGCGTCTCGGAAAGCAGCGTCGCCCCCTGCACGCCCGCTCCAATCACCTGATGCGCCCACCATTGGTGTCCCATTTCGTGCGCCACCACATAAAAAACGTGGTCGATGTTTTCCGGGTCGCGCAGGTCGGCGATGAACCCGATGGATTCCGAATACGGCATCGTTCCTGGAAACGCCTGCGCAAAGCTGGCAATCCGCGGGAACTCGATGATGCGCGCCTGTTTGTGGTGGTAGGGCCCGAAGTTCTCCGTACAGTAGGCCAGCGTCTTTTTCACCGAGTCAACCATCCGGGCTACATTCCATCTGTGTTCCGGATGGTGGTAGATCTCCACCTTGACACCGTTCCAGTCGTCCCGCCGCACCTCGTACCGTGCCGAGATGAAGGAATAGAAGTTCACCGACTTGTGGTCGAGGCGGTATTGAAAGTAACGGCGTCCTCCTTCCTGCCACTCTTTCACCAGACTTCCAGGCGCCACCGCCAGTTGATCCCCGGATGTACTGATAACGGTTTCCACGCTCACCCAGTCGGAGTTCCTGCTCAAGTAGGTGTTCGCGCAATCTGCACCGCAATCCCGCCGGAGCGCCGGCATCCGGTCTTTCTCAGGCAGGCCTTGCTTGCGCCGCTCGTTTCGGTCGCTCAACTCCCGGTCCGGGTCGTAGCCGATGCTGGGAACTACACCGTTGTTAAAGAACGTCCCGTTCTGCACCAGTTCCGCCCGCCGGATCGTATTGGAGAAGCCGCGTTCCGGACTCCTCACGCGCATCTCCATCGTGCGCGATTCGCCTGGCTGTATTGGCGGCTCCAACCGGTAAACCCGGAACAGCAACCGCCGGTCATCTTTCTCCAGGACTGCTCCGGTCAAGTCGATTTCCGCATCATAGTCGGGTGGAAGATTGACATATAGCCTGGGAACCGGAACGCTGTTCCGGTTCACGATGGTCTGCGCGACTCGCATCTGGGCCGCTCGCCTCTCCGGAATCAAGTCGATGGCAAAGCGAACGGCTGTGATCCGAGGCTGCGGTTCTTCCCGGAGCTTCTTGTAGGTCTTCTCGTAATCCGCCCGCCGGGTCCGCAACTCCTTTGGCCCGAGGACGTCGTTCAATATTTTGGTGTTGTAAAAGATCCAAACCCCCGATGCCAGCCAAACCGCGCCAGCTGCGGCCACCACGGGCCGCAAGCCGCTCCAGCGCTGCCAGGCGACCCGCAGCCGCCCGGCCCAGTCCGTCTCCTTGCCTCTGGGAAACAGGAGAATCGAAATGGCGGCCAGCAGCAGACAAAAGGTTATCCAATACGCGCTGAACCAGAGCCAGGCGTCCAGGCCGGGCCGGAAGGCGAAAAAGTCCGAATAAGGCAGGGACGGCCGTGAGCCGAAATCGACCAGGTTGGTCTCCACGTCCAGCGCCCGCCATCCAAACGTGTCCCAGATCAGGAAGGCGATGAATGCGAAGTACCCCACATACTTGTTGGGCGAGACCGCATGAAACAAAAAAGCGGCCACGCAAAGCATGATGAGGGACGTCCAATCCCGGACGAACAACTGGCCCACGTACACCTCAGGCTGAAACCGGGTATATCCGGAGGCTGTTTGAGCAATCACCCCGGCGGCCACTGCCAGCAATTGGATGAACGCCACCACCAGCGCCAGCGCCGTGAACTTGGACAGGTAGGCCATCCAGTCGCGCGTGGGCAGGCAATCCAACAGTTCGTCCGTGCGGGCTTCACGGTCTCGCCAGATCAACTGCCCCGCGAAGTACGTGATGATGGCGATCAGGAACACGTACATCGTGCCCTGGATGATCTCCGTGACTGTGTAAGTGACCAGGAACGTTTTGTTCCCGTAGGCCTCACGCACGCTGTAGACCAGCGAAAATCCGGTGTTGATGAGCGCCGCGGCCAGGATCACGATAAAGGTTGGTGTTTTTACCAGCGAACGCAATTCGAACGCGAACGAGCCGGCAAACTGCGCCCACTTCGAAGGCCGCGACCTCAGCGGGCGTACCCAGGGCAGGGAACCGGCCGGAGCCGCTTCCACCGCTGCTTCGGCCTTACTCCTCTTGCCTTGTCTCTCGCCAAGGCTGGTCTTCCATACCGTAACGAAAAATACGGCCAGCCCTGCGCCCAACCACGCCAGCCGGTTCCACAACAGGACCCCGCTCAGACCGAGCGACATTGTATTGCGTTCCGCCGACGTCCAATACTTGGTCATCAGCGCGAACGCGTCGCCCCCAAACGGCTCCAGCATGGCGGCCAAGAACTCATTTTTCAGGTCGGAAGTGAACGTTTCGGCGACGCCCGTCACCACCAGTAGCAACAGCGCCGAGAGGAAGCTGGCTGTCGTGCTCCTGAACCTCAAGGCGACCGGAAAAAGCACACAGGCGGTGAGGATCGTGTTAGGAATGACAAAGCACAAAAGGCCGTTGGCGTGCGCCGTCCAATAAAGGGAGCCAAAACGCGCCGCATCGGCCCAGGGCATGAATGGCGCCAGCAGCACTCCTAACGAGACGCCCAGCGCCGGAATCACCGAAACCAGCACGGCCGCCCAAAACCTGCCAAGCAAAAACCCCCAGCGCGATATCGGCAGGCTGAAGATGATCTGGTGGGTGTTGTATTGGAAGTCCCGGATCGCGGAGCTGTTCGCAAATGCCGTGGTCATCAGCAGGGTCAAAACGGACACCACAGCGTAGAAGTTTTGGACGACGAATGGCGCATTCCGGTTGACATTGCCTACAGCGCCACCCACCCGTACATTGTCCGAGGAGGCCGCCCCGAGAATCAGCGCTCCAATAATGAGGAAGAAGATCCACACCATCATGCCGCGCAAGTAGTACCGGAGCTCAAAAAGGAAGAAGTGACGGAACATGGTCTACTGCTTCTCCCCTGGCAGGAGACCGTGAATGTGGCTGAAGAAGACGTCCTCGAGGTCCGGCTGCGCCCGGGTGAACCCATGCCCCGGATCATCCTCGCTGTAGACATGCACCAGCGGACGGCCCGCAATCAGTTTGTGCGAGATAACGGTGAACGATTCCAGAAGGCCGGGCAGATCTGCCTTTTCCACCAACCGGGACCAGATGCGGCCCTCCAGCGTCTGTAGAGAAGCTTCCGGAGAGCCCGAATAAAGCACGCGGCCCTCGTGGATGATAGCCATCGAAGTGCATAGGTCCAGCACATCCTCCACAATGTGCGTGGAGAGAATGACAATGACGTTTTCGCCAATCTCCGAAAGCAGATTGTAGAAGCGGTTCCGTTCGCCGGGATCCAGGCCCGCCGTGGGTTCGTCCACGATCAGGAGCTGCGGTGCACCCAGCAGTGCTTGCGCGATGCCGAACCGCTGCCTCATCCCACCCGAGAACCCGCTGATCGCTTTCTTGCGTACATCCCAAAGGTTTACGCGGTGCAGCATGGCATCCACCGCCTCCTTGCGCTCCCCTCGATGGGTGAAACCTTTCAACAACGCAATGTGGTCCAGCATCTCGTAAGCGGAAATGCGCGGATAGACGCCGAAATCCTGTGGCAGATAGCCGAGACGCCGCCGCACGGCGTCTTTATCCCGCAGCACGTCGAGGTCTCCCAGCCGCACCTCGCCCGAATCCGGCTCCTGCAGTGTAGCAATGGTGCGCATGAGGGTAGACTTCCCAGCGCCATTCGGCCCCAGCAGTCCATACATTCCACGGGGAATGGTGAGCGTTACGCTATCCAAGGCGCGTACACCGTTGGCGTAAGTCTTCGAGAGATTTCGGATGTAGAGTTCCATAGTGCTGGGGTGCCCGGCTCTGTGCGGTTAGAATACCCGAAATCCAGACTCGGTATACTTGGCCCGACGCCTTATGATTGCCCGCAGAACGATTTTTTCCTTGCCGGCCGCCAGAATTTACATGGCCGGACAAGCCCCTTCCGCTCGCGTGCGGATCGCCTATATTGGAGTGGGTATCCGCGGCACTCAACTGATCAGCGACTTCTCGGCAGTGCCCAACGTGGAACCCGTGGCCGTTTGCGACCTCTACGACGGCTATCTGCAACATGCCCGCGAGGTGATCCCGAATGTGTCTTCTACAAAGAAGTATGAAGACATCCTAGCCCGCAGCGACGTGGATGCAGTGGTGATCGCCACGCCCGACCACCTGCACAAGCGCATGACATTGGACGCCCTCGCCGCAGGCAAACACGTCTACATCGAAAAACCGCTCACATGGTCGCTGGAAGAGGGGCCGGAAATCATCCGCGCCGAACAAAGATCCGGTAAAGTGCTGGTGGTCGGATCCGGCGCCAAGACCAGCAGTCTCACTGCACACGCTCGCGAACTCATTGCGCAGAAGGCCATTGGTAAGGTGCACCAGGTGCGTATGGTGAACCACCGCAACTCACGCGAAGGCGCCTGGGTCTACCCCATTCCCCCCGACGCCTCGGAAAGCACGATCGATTGGCCCCGCTTCCTGGGCAGCCGCCCGAAACGTCCGTTCAGCCCGGAGGTGTTCTTCCGCTGGCGCTGCTGGTGGGACTACTCCGGTGGCGTCGCCACCGATCTCTTCGTCCACATGCTCACCACAATGCACGAGATCCTTCAGGTGGAGGCGCCCGTCTCCGCGGTCTCCCAAGGAGGCCTTTGGTTCTGGAAAGATGGACGCAATGTGCCGGATGTGCTCGAGTCGGTCTTCGAATACAAGGAAGGGTTTGTGGTCCAGTGCTGCGTCAACCTCCGGTCGACGTTCCCCATGCCGAACACCGTCATTCTCGGCAGCGAAGGCACGATGGTGATTGACCGGGGCAAACTGACCCTGTATCCCGAACCTGTAGACCGCGATGTGCAAGCTTACGGCTCGCTTGCCTGGCCTAAGGCCATGCGTGACGAATACTTGAGAGCGCAAGAAGCCAAGGCCGGCCCGCGCGCTCCGCGCCCGGAACCCAAAGAGATTACTCCCGAACGCGGCCCCAGCCATGCCGAGCTGTTCATCACCAGCATCCGCGATGGAAAGCCCAGCCGTGAGAACGCCACCGAAGGCCACGCTGCCGCAGGCGGCGCTCACATCGCCAACCGCGCCTACCGCGAAGGGCGGCGCATCCGTTGGGACTTCGCCACCAACAAATCTTGGGCTGGCTGAGCGATTGTCCGCCCGGGCGCGATACCCTGAAAAGTTCGCATGATCAAGATAGATTCCTCCCTCACCGCGGCGGCGCTCCGCCCGCTGATTGGCCGCGTTTGGCCGGCTGCTGCCGCCAAGATCCGTTCTATCGATGCGGGTTGGGCGCCCGCTGCTGGCGCCCCTGTGTTCACTGTGCAGGGCCGATACACCAGCCGCGGATGGACCGAGTGGACTCAGGGATTCCAATTCGGTGCGGCGATCCTGGTGTTTGATGCCACCCACGACGCCGAGTTCCTCCACATCGGGCGGCAACGCACGGTAGAGGTGATGGCGCCGCACATAACGCATATCGGGGTGCACGATCACGGGTTCAATAACGTGAGCACCTACGGGAATCTACTCCGGTTGCTTCATGAGGGCCAGTTGCCGGACAATCGCTGGGAGCGCTCCTTCTACGAACTGGCGCTGAAATGTTCCGGCGCCGTACAGGCCGCCCGCTGGGCCCGCATCCGCGGTGGCGGCGGCTACATTTACAGCTTCAATGGTCCGCAGTCGCTTTTCGTCGATACCATCCGTTCCCTGCGCGCTTTGGCTTGTTCCTGGCGGCTGGGCCACGTGCTCATGGGAGAAAACGACGTCAAGATCAACCTGCTCGGACGCCTCATCGATCACGCGCGCGCCACGGCGGAACATTCCGTTTTCTACGGCGAAGGCCGCGACGCCTACGATGTGCGTGGGCGCACAGCCCACGAAATCATCTTCAACCCCAACGATGGCAATCGCCGCTGCCCGAACTCGCAGCAGGGCTACTCGCCCTTCTCCACCTGGACCCGGGGGCTGGCGTGGGCCATGTGTGGCTTCGCCGAACAACTGGAATTCCTGGCCACCGTGCCTGACGAGGCCCTGGAGGAGTTCGGCGGCCGGACCTCCGTGGAGGGTTTCATGCGCAAAGCTGCGGAGGCCGTCTGCGAGTTTTACGTCGCCAATACTCCAACCGACGGGATCCCGTATTGGGACACCGGCGCCCCTGGCCTCGCCCAATTAGGCAATTATCTCGAGCGGCCCGCCGATCCGTTCAACGATCATGAGCCGGTGGATTCATCAGCCGCTGCGATCGCGGCGCAAGGTCTGCTGCGATTCGGACGTTGGCTGATGGGAAAAGGGGAAGCCGAATTGGGAGCACGGCTGAGAGCCGCTGGTCTCGCCACCGCACGCACGCTTCTGGCCGAGCCCTATCTCAGTGAAGATCCGGAGCATCAGGGCCTCCTTCTGCATGCGGTCTACCACCGGCCCAACGATTGGGATCACATCCCCGATGGGTGCAGGATTCCTTTCGGTGAAAGCTGCATGTGGGGCGATTACCACCTTCTCGAACTGGCCCTCTACTTGCAACGCGAGGCAGACGGATTGCCCTACCTGACCTTCTGGAGTTAACCGCATGATTATCGCCGATCTCAACGAAATTGCCGGTCGCGTCTATCCCGCGCGCCGCCTCACGCAGAATGTTGTTGGTGGATTGTCACCCATCCAGGCAACGCACTTTGCGGTGGGCAATGTGACCCTCGAGCCCAACGGTGGCCAGGTTCCCTGGCACAACCAGGAGCAGGAGGAAGTGTACTTTCTGATTGAGGGCCGCTGCGAAATGTGCCTCGGGGAGGAGCGGCGCATTCTTACCTCCGGCCAGGCTGCTTACATCCCGCCGCGCGTCTTCCATCAGCTCACCAACATCGGCGACACGCCAGCGCGCATGGTGTACATCTATGGCCCGGCGGGCGATGTGGCGCATTGGCGTCAGGAACTCGATGGCACCTTGCCGCGAGCCGGCGTGGATGTGCCCCCGCTGCCGGACGGTGCGCAGCCGCAATGCACGAAGAAACCGGGCGAGTAGAGAGAGAGGAGCCGGGCATCATGGTCCACAAAATCGGCATTATCATGAACGGCGTCACGGGACGCATGGGCACCAATCAGCACCTCATGCGTTCACTGGTCGCCATCCGTCAGCAAGGGGGCGTCCGCCTGAATGCGGAGGAATCGATACTCCCCGAACCGGTGCTGGTCGGGCGCAACGCCGTGAAACTGGCTGCCCTCGCCGAAAAAGCCGGCGGTCTGCCCTACAGCACGGATCTCGACAGCCTCTTGAGCGATAAGAACTACCTGGTCTACTTCGACTCGCAAACCACCGACCGCCGGGTTGCTGCAGTCAAACGCGCGGTCGCGGCGGGCAAGGCTATCTATTGCGAAAAGCCTACGGCGGAAACCCTCGCCGATGCGCTTGCACTTTACCGTTTGGCCAAGGAGGCAGGAGTAAAAAACGGTGTTGTGCAGGATAAGCTCTGGCTGCCAGGAATCCTGAAATTGAAAACTCTGATCCGCACCGGTTTCTTCGGCCGGATTCTCTCTGTGCGGGGCGAGTTTGGCTACTGGGTTTTCGAAGGGGATGTCGTCTCGGCGCAGCGCCCTTCCTGGAACTATCGGAAAGAGGACGGCGGAGGCATCATCATCGACATGCTGTGCCACTGGCGCTACGTCCTGGACAACATCTTCGGAAAAGTGCGGGCTGTCTCTTGTCTCGGCGCCACGCACATCCCGGAGCGCTGGGATGAGAACGGAAAGAGCTATGTCTGCACCGCGGATGACTCCGCCTACGCCACATTTGAACTCGAAGGCGGAATCATAGCCCATTTCAACTCTTCCTGGTGCGTACGGGTTCGCCGCGACGACCTGCTGACCATTCAAGTGGACGGCACCAATGGTTCCGCTGTAGCCGGTTTGCGGAATTGTTGGGTACAGCCCTACGGCGCCACGCCGCGGCCCACTTGGAATCCGGATGTCGACTCGCCCCTCGATTTCTTTGCCGGCTGGCAAAAACTCCCCCACCAGGAGAGTTACGACAATGCCTTCAAGGTCCAGTGGGAGTTGTTTCTCCGGCATGTGGTGAAAGGCGACCCCTTCCCGTGGAGTCTTCTGGAGGCGGCCAAGGGCGTGCAACTCGCCGAACTCGGCCTACAAAGCTGGTCTGCTCGCAAATGGGTGGATGTGCCCGAACTGGCTGACTGATTCGCCCGGCTGAGCCTTGCTCTGCTAGCCTCGGAAGAGGGAAGGGCTCACCTGGGATGCATCGACTCACGCGCCGCCACGCTATTGGTGTTCTCGGATCCGCACCGGCTGCGATCTCCGCTCAGCCTTCGACACCCGCGCCAGAATGGCGTAACCGCCAGCCCGGCATGAGCTATCGCATGCTCGGCCGTACTGGCCTCATGGTTTCGGAGTTCGTCTGCGGCGGTGATCCCATCCGGCTCGACAATATACGGCCCCTCGACCTCGCTACCGAACTGGGTTTGAACTACTTCGACATGGCTCCCGCCTACGGCCGCGGCGAATGCGAGCAAGCCTATGGGAAATGGCTGGGCGGATCATCGTCCCGCCGGGACAAAGTATTCCTGGCCACCAAGGTGAGCGGCTTCTCCGAACTCCGCAACCGGCTCTACCGCGAGATCTTCGATACACTGCCGGCGGACCGGCAAGAAACCATCCGCAAGCGTGCTGAAGCGCTGATCGCCGAACGCGGCGTCCTCAAGCCCGGCTACTACTTCACGTATTTTCCTGGACAGCCCAACCAGGTGCCCCCCTCCTACCTGGCCACCGCCATGATGAGTGATTACGCGCACAAAGTGGAAGGCAGCCGCAAGTTTCGCGAATTCATGATCACTTCCGTCGAGGGCAGTCTGAAACGCCTCGGTACAGACCATGTGGATGTGCTGCTATGTCCGCATGGTTCCTGCTCCCCTGAGGAGATGGAAATTCCTGAGATCCATGAAACGTTCCTGAGTCTCCGGAAGCAGGGAAAAGTGCGCTTCCTGGGCGTTTCGTCGCATACCGATCCCGCAGGCATCCTGCGGGCTATCACACGGCTGGGCACGCATGACATGATCATGTGCGCTTACAACGTGCTGAACGGTGCGGCGCTGGACGAGCCGATCCGGCAAGCTGCCGCCAAGGGGATTGGGGTCATCGCCATGAAGGTGGCCATGTCCGTCGCAACGCAGCATAAAGAACTGCAGCCCATTCCCCAGTGGCGAATCGACATGATCAACCGGATTGTCCCAGGCGAGATGAAGCCGCCCGTCAAGGCCTATCTCTGGGCGCTCCAGAATCCGTTGATCACTGCCGTGAATTCCAACCTGACAGACGAAACAAGGATCCGCGAAAACTTCGAAGCCATTGGCAAGCGCGTGGATCTGCAACCAGCCTGATCCCCTTGCATCCGTAAACCATATGGAAACTGCAACCCTCGCCGGCGGCTGCTTCTGGTGCCTTGAAGCCGTGTTCCTCAGAATGAAGGGCGTCCAAAGCGTGATCTCCGGCTACATGGGTGGCCACGCGGACAACCCATCTTATGAACAGGTCTGCAGTGGGGAGACTGGCCATGCCGAAGTCGTGCAGGTCACTTTCGACCCCAAGCAGTTATCCTATGCGGATTTGCTCGAGGTGTTTTTCAGCATCCACGATCCCACTACGCTCAACCGCCAGGACAATGATGTCGGTACGCAGTACCGCTCCGCCATCTTCTTCCACTCGCCGGATCAGGAATCCGCCGCCCGCGCGGCCATCCGGGCCAAAGCCAGTGAATTCGCAAGCCCCATCGTGACTCAGATCGAGCCAGCTACCGCATTTTGGCCCGCCGAGGCGTACCACCAGGACTACTTTGCCCGCAATCCCTATCAGCCGTACTGCGCATTTGTGGTGGCGCCCAAGGTGAAGAAATTTCTTACCCGCCACGCCGGCTTGGTCAAAGATTGAAAGCAGCGCTGTCAGAACCGGAACACAGGGCCAATCGAAAACTCGATCTGGTGCACCCAGCGGGACCCGGATGCGGTGATGCAGCTTGGCCCAGAACAGGCGAACGGCGCGTCAGTTCTATTCCAGACCGTGGGCATCCACGCGCCTTGCACCCGCACCCCTGCCTTCTTGAAAACCCAATACTTCGCGCCGAGACCGATGCCCAGATTGAGCCGCGTATGCGCTCGTCCGGTCACCCTCAGCCGCGTCGCCCCCACGGAACCCAGCACATACGGGCGGAATTGGTCACTGTTTTCCGGGCTGAACTCATACGTGAAGTCCCCCGCGAACTGGTTGAGCGAGGTCTCGACAGGCGACGAGAACCCGCTGACTGGCGAGTTTAGAGTCAAAGAAGGCGATTGCCGGCTATAGCGGAACTCGATTAATGTCTGGTCGTCTACTCTGTATCCTCCGGTCACGGAAAAGAGTCCTGCGGCATCCACCTGGCCCCGGCTCAACGTGCTGCCTGGGGCCGACAGAGTGAGTGAGCCGTTCGACCGGAAGCCGAACAACGTGGAAGCTTCCCAGCGCGATTCCCTCTGGCCCGGCAAGAGTGCCGGCACGAGAAAAAAGAGTAAAGATAACTGCCTCATCATTTCATTACACCAGAGGCTTTCACCCAAGCCTCGTCAAAGACAGCCCGCCAGATCTCACTGCGGCCCCTCGCTGTGAATACGACATGGATCCGCCCATCACGGGTCTGGATTGCGGTCGGGTAAGCGTAGGTATCCAAGGTCTCCCCGATGTTCCGTTGGGAGCGGTAGGTGCGGTCCTCGTCATCCGATAGCGCCGCCCGCAATGGCCGACGCTCCGTCATGCTGTCGTTGAACACCAGCAGCAATGCGCCGCTGCGCAACCGGATGAAATCCAGTGCGGAATTTGGGTTTCGAAACTTGGAGTCAATCCCTTCGGTCCACGTCATTCCGCCGTCGTGGGACTCCGCTCGCACCGTCCACCCGTCGTCAGTAGGGCCGTAATCTCCGCCTCTTCGGCAATATGCGACCAGGTGCCCGGGCCGCACCTCCACCACCTGCGGTTGAATGTTCCCCTTGGCCGAGCGGATGACCCCGCCTGCTCGCCACTGCCTGGTCTTGGGGTCATACAGCAAGAAGCGCGAGGTCGAATCCCGATGCACGCTCTCGGTGTCCTCGCCAACTTCGTGATACACGGGCAACAGGTATTCTCCGGAAGCCAGCGCAATCGGACGTCCGCGCACCATCATGCCCTGCATTGGCATGCCTTCGGCCTCGAGCATGTGCGCGTCCGACCAGGTCTTGGCATGGTCATTCGAAACCTTAAGTTGGATCCGTGACGTAGACCACGTCGCTCCGTACCGGACTACGTAGAACAGCCAGACTTGCCCGTCCGGCGCCTCCCAAACCGCCGGGTTGCCTGCCGAACGGAACGGATCCGCCGCAATGCGCACCGGTGGCTCCCACCTCACCGCGCCTCTCTTCAACCGCGCCCCGTAAACCCCCGTCTCCACCGCATACTCACCCGCCCCACTGTAATAGACAAGATAGAGATCGCCGTTGCCTAATTCCGTAACTGAGGCTGGGTGCTTGTAAGGACCCGTTTTCGTCTCCCGGCCAAAGATTTTCTCCACTCTGAACTCTGCCGCACAAGTTACTGCCCCCGCCAACCAAGCGAGAATGATCCAGTGGGTTTTCATCTATGCTGAAGCCGACGCCAGTTCTTTCGAAATTCCCGCTGCAATCTCTTGCAGCAGCGGAGGAAGCGACTGCTTCAACTGCGGCGTGAACCGGCTGCTGGGCATCGAAATGCTCATCGAAGCCACCACCTGCCCCGATTTCGCTCGAATCGGTACCCCACAGCAGGTCCCGCCGTCGGCTGTCTCTTCGTTGTCCCAGGCGAATCCCCGTTCTCTCACCGCCGCCAGGTCGTCCTGGATCTTGCGGTAATCAGTCAGCGTCTTGGCGGTCAAGGCGTAGATGCCATAAGTGTGAATCAAAGACTGTACCTCCGCTGCCGACTGGAAAGCCGCAATTGCTTTGCCCAGCGACGATGCGTAAGGCTGCAAGACACGCCCTTTGTAGTTCGACATACGGATATGCTGCGTGCTTTCGATGACCTCCACCACGCGGATCTGGTCGGCGAAAAGAAAGGCCAGTGCAACTGTTTCTCCGTATTGCGAGTTCAACTCCTTCATGTGTGGCAGCGCGATTTCCCGCAAATGCCGCAGCATCTCCCGGCGGCCCGAATCGGGCCACTCTGCCTCCAGAACGTACAACTCCGTGGCCGGGTCCCTGGTCACATAGCCGGAGCTTTCCAGCGTGCGCAGCAGACGCAGCGCGGAAGCCTTCCCTAGCCCGATGTCGCTGCTCAGTTGTTTGAGCGACATCGGCGACTGCGTCTCGGCCAGCCGCTCGAGGATCATCAGTCCTTTCGCCAATGACCGCGTCTGCGCGCCTTCGGCGTGATCCTCCCGAGGCTGCCGGGTTGAGTTGGACTGCCGTTTCATTTTCTCTGCATTCTAATAGTTCTTTTGCCGTTCCACGCGAGCCCTTTGCGCCCGCCCCATTGCCTTCACACCCGCGAGTTGAGGATCCGCCGCCGCCAGACGTTCCCTACCGCCCATCACTTTGGCCACTGCTTCTGCCACGTCTCGCACGTCCTGCTCGTCACCAATCAGCAGAAACTGGGGCAGCCAGACCGCCTCGTGATACGCTGCTCTCTCTGACACCGGACAGCGTACTTGGCTGTAATCCACTGGATTCTCACGATTCAGCACCAACTGCGGCGAAATGTGCGGATCGGTATAGAACAAGTCGCTCGAGTAAACCGATTCGTAAAATCTTCCGTCGCAAGGGATTCCCTCTTTTTCCAGGGCTGCAACGAACAAATCCCGGTGCGGCGCCGGTCCACCGTCTGGCCGGTACTGAAACACGTAGCAGTAGTGCGTCCCGCTAGTGATGCCCTCTTGTGGTGGCAGGGGCCGCACGCCGTCAATCTGGCCAAGGAGTTGACTCAGGAGTCGCGCTTGCACCGCCCTCTTCTCTCTCAGTTCTGGTAGCCGCTCCAACTGCCCCACCAGAAGGCAAGCCTGCAACTCCGTCATGCGATAGTTGCAGCCGAGGCGCCGTAAACCGTACTGATCCGTCAAACTGGCGCGGCCGCAGTTCACGATGGTCTGCATGGCCTCGTAAATATCCAGGCGGTTGGTGATGCAGATTCCGCCCTCCCCGCTGGTCATCAACTTGCTCTCCTGCATGGAGAAGCAACCCACGTCTCCCATCGACCCGGCGCCCTGTCCCTGATATGCGCCGCCGTGGGCGTGGGCGCAATCCTCGATGATCAACAGATTGTGCTCTTTTGCCAGCTTTCCCAGCGCGTCCATATCGGCGAAACGCATCGCCAGATGGACGGGCAACAATGCCTTCGTCCGGGGTGTGATCAAAGCTCTCGCCGACTCCACCGACAAGCAGTAGGTGTCCGGGTCCACGTCCGCAAACACCGGTACCGCTCCAACTTGCAGCACCGCCGTCGCCGTCCCATCCCATGTGTAGGCGGGAACGATCACCTCGTCGCCGAAGCCGATCCCCGCCGCCTGTAGCGCGACCACCAGGGCCACCGTCCCGTTGGCCAGGCACAGTCCATACTCCGCACCATGCATATGGGCGAAATCCTGTGCGAATTGGCCGCTCACCTTGCCCGGTAGCGGGAATCCACCCCAATGCCGGCTCTCCACCTGACGGACGACCCGGTCGATGTCCGCCTGAGTGTACTGCGGCCACGGGCTAAACCCCTTCTTTCGCAAAGGTTCCCCGCCGAAAATCGCAAGCTCGCTCACTTGGTCGGTCTCCCCGTTGATCGTACTTGCCAGTGACCTGGCGTTTGAGTTTCACTTTATTCTGACATGTTTCATAAAACGCTTGGGCTCGCCCTCATCCTTTCTTCCGTCCTATTGGCTTCGTTTTTGCAGGAGCGGCGCGCCGATTCCAGCCTCGCTGAGGGCCTCCCTTCGCCCGACGTTCGCGCCCTTGTCGTAACCTCGGAGGGCGCCGTCTACGCTGGGACAGCTGCAGGACTCGCCCGACGGGACGGAGCACAGTGGCGGCTGGTCCGGCCAGAACCTGTGGAATTACTGGCCTCTCGGGCTGGGCAGGTAGTGATGGTGGCTGGCGGAGATCTGGTCCTGCTTGGCAACGATGCGGTGGAAGGCCGCATCCCTCTGCCGGTGGAATCGCCGCGTGCGCTTGCCGCCTGTGGCGACGTTTGGCTTGGGGCCGGGCGTCTCTTCCGGCTGCGCAGAAGCGAACTGGCCGTGGAGCCGGGCGCCCCGGGCCTGGTGCAATCCCTCGGCTGTTCCATGGATGGTCAGGTTGTGGCCGGCGCCCGCGATGGGCTGTACCTGGGGAAGGCTGGTGGACCCTGGAGGCAGCTAATTCCTGAGACGAAAACCCGCCGCTGGGCTGTCGCGGACATCCGGGCCACGGGTTTCGACGAGCAGGGCCGCCTTTGGTTCGCTTCGCCGCAGGGGGCTGGCTTCCTCCACGAAGGGCAATGGACCTTATTTACCGGAGAGGACGGTCTGCCCGCCGGCGACTTCACTTCTTTTGCTGCCGCCGCGGGAAGGGTCTGGATGGGGACCAAACAGGGGCTGCTGTTCTACGATGCCGGCCAGTGGCGTTACCGGCAGGGGCCTCGCTGGCTGCCTGGCGACCACGTTCGCACGCTTGCCGCCGCCCCCGATGGCGTCTGGATCGTCACGCAAGAAGGACTCACCCGAATCTTCTTCCAACCAATGACACTTGCGGAAAAAGCCCGTCACTTCGAAGACGAAATCGACCGGCGCCACCGGCGCACTCCCTTTGGTTATGTTCACGAAGTGGTCGTGGAAAGGCCGGGGGACGCCACTAAGTTCCGGCAGACCGACAGCGACAATGATGGTCTCTGGACAGGCATGTATGGCGCCGGCGCGTGTTTCGGATGCGCCGCCACCCGCGACCCGAGGCTCTGCGAGAAGGCCAAAGCAGCCTTTGAGGCCCTGCGGTTTCTGGGTGAGGTGACGCAGGGCGGTCCGCACAGCCCGCCGCCGGGCTTCGTAGCCCGCACAATCTTGCCGGGAAACGGGCCCGACCCCAACCAGTCCGCCAACACTCCTGAACGCGACCTGGAACGGCAGCGCACGCGGGATTCGCTTTGGAAGGTCATGCGCCCGCGTTGGCCGAAGAGCGCCGATGGCCGCTGGTATTGGAAAAGCGACACGAGTTCCGATGAACTGGACGGCCACTATTTCCTTTACGGCCTCTACTACGACCTTGTAGCCGGCGACGACGCCGAGCGGCAGCGGGTACGCCGTCACGTGGAAGCTTTAACCGACCATTTGTTGCAGCACCACTTCCGCCTCATCGACCACGACGGCAAGGTCACCCGGTGGGGAGTCTTCGATCCCGAAACTCTCAATGGCAATTCACTGTGGTGGGAGGAGCGTGGCCTGAATTCACTCAGCATGCTGACTTATTTGCGCGTCGCAGGCCACATCACCGGCCATGCGCGGTACGAGGATGCTGCCAGGGTTTTGGTGGAACGGCACGGTTACGCGATGAACCTGATGTACCCCAAGGCCCAACTGGGCGCTGGCACCGCCAACCAGAGTGACGACGAGATGGCCTTCATGAACTACTACCACCTGCTGAAGTATGAAACCAACCCGCGGTGGAAAGCCCAGGCTGCACTCTCGCTTCGCCGCTACTGGGAACTGGAGCGCTGGGAACGAAATCCGCTCTTTCAATTCATCGCAGAAGTCAGCCTGCGCGGTCTCTCGTTCGAGGACACCTCCGGTCCGATTCCTCTCACCATCGAGGACCCCCAATGGCGCGCCGACGCCATCGACACACTCCGCCGCATCCCGCTCGACCGCTTTAACTGGCCGCACCGCAACAGCCACCGCCTGGACGTCCAAACGCTCACTCACCCTGGCGACGGCGCCTCTACCCGGGGCCATCTGCGCAAGGATGGCAAGGTGCTGCCTTTCGACGAACAGTTCGTAATGCACTGGAACCACGACCCCTGGCGGCTCGATCAGCCTGGCGATGGCCGGACGCTGGGCGATGGCGCCGTTTTCCTGCTTCCGTACTACATGGGACTCTACTACCGGCTGCTGGGCGAATAGCCGCCGCGGGCCAGCTCGGAGAGGTCGTCTGGGCTCTTCACCCAGACGCCCGGGTATTCCCGGGTCTGCTGGCCGCTACAGGGTCCGGGGATGCCGTCCTTGGGTAACTGCGCGAAGGAACTGACGGTTCTGAATGCGAAGGCAAAGACCCAGCGGCAAGCCATGATTCAGGGATTGTAACGCCGGACCGGCCGGGCAGCTGTTCCTCTCCGATTGCAAGGGGTGACACAGTTATTAATCGGCGCACGAACGGGCTTGATCACGGGCATTCCACCAAAGCAAACAACTCGCGCTCTTCGCTCTCAGCGGCGTGGATACGAGCGCCCGCCTGCACCAGCCACTCCACCAGGCGTGACAAAGGGGGCGCCGCCGGAGCGGCCGGATCGTAGCCCACAGCCAAGGTGCCCCCCGGCCGCAACACTCGTATCGTCGAATCCAACAGGCCCAACGGATTTGCCGTTTGAGGCACAATGTCGAACGCCAAAGCAGCGTCCATAGACCACCGCTTCAAGGGCAAGTTCAAAACGTCGGCCCAAACCCGCCGGACACGCGGCGGCGTCCCCAGCGGGTCCTGCCCCGCAAAGTACAAGTCCGCAAGGGGTGCAAGTTCTTTGACTGCATCAGCTAACTGGTCCGGGTGGGGTCCAAGCAAGAGTATTCTTCGGGCGCTGGTGTGCGTCGCCCGCCGGGCGAACCTCAGCGCCCGCAAATTTGGCGGAAAGGGATGGGGTTGGGGGTGCAGAGCCTTATCCTAGCAGGCTTGCGCTTCAACGAAAGCAAACTTCGAGCCTGGCGGAACCCCAACACCCACGCTCGCACGCCTAGTACTGGCAAGCACCAATTCCGCAAGTTGAGAAATCTGCACATGGTGATACGATTTTGCGGTGACCTCCCCGCCGAGCGTGCGCGTGACGCACTGGCTGACCGTGCTGGCGTTCTTTGCGCTCCTGCTGTCAGGCGTAAACATTCTCGTCTCTCATCCCCGCTTTTACTGGGGTGACACAGGCAACTCCCGCACCAAGCCACTCTTCCAGTTCCCGATTCCCGCTTCCCGCGCCTCCGTTCCCACCGGCTATGACTTCGTGCTGCCCGACCAGAACGGGTGGAGCCGCGCCCTTCACTTTCAGGCTGCCTGGTTACTGGTGTTCACCGGCTTGTTCTACGTCTTGGCAAGCCTGATCGGCGGGCACTTCCGGAGAGCTCTCTGGCCGTCCTCCGGAGAACTCTCGGCGCGCGAGTTAGGCCGCGCCATCGCTGACCATCTCCGCCTTCAACCGCCGCGGATGCGGAAATACAACGTGCTCCAAAAGATCGCCTACCTCAAAGTGATTTTCCTCCTGGCGCCGCTCACCATCTGGACGGGCCTGGCAATGTCGCCGGCTTTCACGGCCGCCTTTCCGGCCACGGTAACTCTGCTGGGCGGCCACCAATCAGCGCGCACCCTGCACTTTCTTTGCGCGGTAGCCCTTTTCGTGTTCTTCGTCATGCACTTGATCATGATCTGGCGGGTAGGCTTTGTGGAACGAACCAGGGCCATGCTGACCGGCAGAGCCGCCACGACGGAGGAACCCGCATGAGCCGCATCTCCCGCCGCAAGCTTCTCTGGGCCGGAGGCGCGGCCACGGCCGGCGCCGTGGCTCTGGCCGCCGGCCGCCGGATGGGCCTGGTCCCGCCGGACGCCTTTGGCCCCTACGCCCCTGGCGCAACGCTTACATACGCCGCGCACCTGCTGCTAGTGGGTGATGCTCCTGCGCGCGAGTTTCCCCATGACCGGATCTCCACCCCGTTTCCGAATGGAGCCGTTCCCAGGCAGGACGACTACCTGCGCCACCAAGCGGCGGGATTCCGCGATTGGACGTTAAGCGTGGCTGGTTTGGTAGACCGGCCGGCATCTTGGAGCATTGAGGGTTTGCGCGGATTGCCGGCCTCGAGTCAAATCACGCAGTTGACCTGTGAGGAGGGCTGGTCGTTCATCGCAGAGTGGTCAGGAGTGCCGCTGCGCGATGTGCTTAAGCTTGCTGGCATCAAGCCCGAGGCCCGGTTCGTGGCGTACTTCTCGATCGAAACGGGCTGGTGGGACAGCCTCGATATCGGAGAGGCTCTCCACACGCAAACGCTGCTGTGTTACGGCATGAATGGCGCAGACTTGCCTCCCGGCCACGGCGGCCCCCTGCGCCTGCGGGTGCCGCGCCAACTTGGGTACAAAAGCGTAAAGTACATCACCCGGATCGTGGTGACCGACGATATCCGGAAGATCGAGAACGGTCTGGGCGCTAGCAGCCCCGAATTCGGCTACTCCTGGTACGCCGGGATCTGACCAACGGCCTAGGTTCTGCCGGACCGCGCCGGCTGTGGCAAAGGTTTGCGCGGAAGCTTCTCCGGCCGGTTGGCGGTGTGATAGGCCAGAGACGCCACAATGGCTGCCATCTGCATCACGTCCCCGCGCTGAATGCGGTCGTACACATCCATATTCGAGTGGTGGGTGCGGGTGGAGTATTCGATAGGGTCCTGAATGAACTGGAAGCCAGGGATGCCAACGGCGTCAAAGGACTGGTGGTCCGTGCCGCCCGTATTGCGAGCCGTGATCGTGGTGACTCCCAAGTCGCGGAAGGGCTCCAGCCAAGCCTCAAACACTGGACGGCACATGTCGTTCCCCTGCAGGTAAATCCCGCGAATCTTTCCCGTGCCGTTGTCGATGTTGTAGTAAGCCGAGACCTTGCCGTGCGCCGGTTTCAGCTGCATCGTCTCCCGGTCGGCGAAATGTTCCTTTACGTATGCGCGCGAACCCAACAGGCCTTGTTCTTCGCCGCCCCACAGCGCGATGCGCACCGTCCGGCCGAGTTTCAGATTGAGTGTCTTGAGAATGCGGAGAGCCTCCATCATGACTGCGACGCCCGAGGCGTTATCGGTGGCTCCGGTTCCGCCATGCCAGGAGTCCAGGTGGCCGCCAAGGATCACGACTTCCTCCTTGTTGGGCCCGGTGCCAGGAAGTTCCGCCACGACGTTATGGGAGTCAGCATTCTCGGCGTCGAACTTGTTCCGGACCTCCACTTCCATCCGAACGGCCACTTTGTTCTCCAGCAGGCGGGCGATACGGTTGTAATGTTCCGGCGTGAGGATGATCATCGCCGGGGGGAGAGGTTCCTTGGGATCGCGCGAACCGCCCGCCGCGCCGGCCATGGTGCCGCCGTCGCCACGATAGCCATACTGCACCAGCACGGCCGCACCTTCATCCCGCCAAAAGGCGGCCAGCTTCTTGCGCCAGGCGGCCAGTTCCTGCGGCGTGCGCTGGGGGCCGGGCTGCGCCACCTGCCGCCGGAAGGGTGAATCCCCCGGCGTGGGCGCCGCTTCCATACGCTTTAGGTCTTCATCGGTATAACGAGAGAACAAGGGCCTTTCGTATGGCAGCAATTCCCTCATGGGCTCCGTCAGCACGATTTTGCCCCGCAGCTTGCCCTTCCATTTCTCAAAATCGGCGTCGCTGCGTACGGGGGCGTAGACCGGTTCGCCTTCGACGGCTCCGGGGGTCGAATCCGTCCACGCCATGGGGAAGCCGTACAAAGGTTGATAGACCGGCGCGGTCAGGTGAGCGCTGAACCGCTCGTTCTGCCACCCGCGTCCGAACGGGCCCCACTTCTCGAGCCGTGCGCTGCTGAGCCCCCAACTCTTGAGTTTTTCCACTACCCAATCGGCAGCGACTTTGTACTGCGGCGACCCGGTAAGCCGCGGCCCATGCACGTCGGTAAGCCAGAATATGTGATCCATCACCTGCGAGTTGTTGAAAGCTTCTGTCTTGATCCGGTGCACCACCTCCAGATCGGCCTTGTCCTCGGCCCAGACGCCGAGCGCCACCGCGCCCGCCAACGCCAAAATGCGTATCGCTGACCTCATAATGCTGTCGAGCATACCGCAATCCGGCGGGATCCGGCCCTACCGCAGCGGCAGTAAGCGCGCGCGTGGCTGGCCCGACCAGTCCAAAGAAAGAATTGCGCCTCGAATCAGTAACTCCGAGTGAGCCGTGATTGCTGCGATCAATGCCGGGCCACGCCGTTCTGGCACCAAGGGTTCTCCCCTCCGGAGAACTACGCTGGGCCCGTTTTCGCCCGTGTGCGCCGCCGTGCCGTGCGTATCAGAAATTGTGCGGTAATAACGATCCCCAAGAGAATCACGCCCAGCAGCGCAGTGAGCCACGTCTTGGCCTGCTCGGTCACCAGAGGCTCGGGGGGCACGTATTTGGGATTTGGTCCCCAGTCCCCCAGCGCGCCCTCGCTGAATTGATCTGCGGGATTTCGCCGCAGTATTTCCTCCAAGTCATAGCGCGGGGCAGCAGCAGTGGCGTTGCCCGCCAGCAGCCGGTACGGCGCCGAATGCGAAAGCGGAAACACCATGGTTTGCTCCAGCGCCAGCACGGCAACACTCCGTACGGCCAGAGGTGCGTTGTCGCCGTTCTGAATCCGCGCACGCAACTCGCGGCCGATCAGCGACCGGCATTCGATGTACTCCTGCCGGTTCTCGCCCACGCGGGCCAGCGTGCCCGTACACTGTTCGATCCAGCGCCCACCGGAGGCCTCCGTCTCAATCCTTACCGGGCGGACATAGTCCCCCTCGCCGGTTTCGAAGGCCAGGCGCAGGCGATCTGGAGGACGGAAAGGCAGCGAAATCGCGATCACCTGTTCGCGCGCGATGCCAACGTCAGGACGATGTGTGGCCGCTCCAACTCGCACCCATGGCGGCGGGCCTTCCGGCCGGCGCCGAGCCAGCACTGACGCCAGCGTGGAGACATCCGGCCAATTCTCTACGGTGAGCCGCAAGAAGCGCCGTACGGAAACCGGATACTCGATGGTCTCTGTGCGAAAACTGGTGCCATCCGATTCGAAGTCCAAAAGCGTGCCACGCTTCACCTCGTCCCACCGCTGCCCCCGTTCGCTCGATTCCAGCAAATAGGCGCGCTGGAAGTTGCGGTCAGTCCACCGCAATCGCAGCAGGTTGTGTTCTGCGCGGGTTGCCCCAAAGTCGAGAACGAACTGCAGTGCGCCGCCTGGAGTCCGCACTCGGTCAATCAGGCTCGGGACGTATTCGCGGCTGTCCGCCGTGTCGTCCGGGCCGCGCAGGACATAAGGCACCTCCGAGCCATTGGCGTCTACCAGTCTTAGGTCGCGGAGAGAAGCCTCCGAACGGCGCCAGGTTTCCGCGCCCAGCGAAACTGACGCGTAAGGATGGTTGCCAAAGGCGCGCACGGGCGCGTGGTGCTGCCAGCGGGTCTCGTCTACCTCGCCCCACAAGCTGACGCCTGCCAGCAACAGATTAATCGCGAGACGGCGCATCATGAGAGATCCAGGCCTCCAGTTTCGTCCGGAATCGCGCATAGAAGAAAGAGGTGGCCAAGAGCAGAGCACCCAGGGCGCTAAACGCCACAATGCGATACAGCCGGCCGATCACCCACACATCGGCGAGGTACAACTTCAGCACCACCAGGCCGAACAGCGCCAGGCCCATCAAGCGGTTCAGCCGGAAGCGGAGCAGGACACCGGAGGCCACGAGCGCAAGAGCGTAGACTGCCCCGAGGACCGACAACCCCACCAACGTGGCACTGCGATGGTCGACCGCGGCAGTGTATTGGACCGCCCAGCTTCGCACCTCGAGCGACAAGCCCATCAACAGGCCGAAATGTGCGCTCAGGTAAGGCAGCAGCGCCCAGGGCGAGGGCCGCTGCCACCATGCCGCCAGCCCCAAGCCCAGGGCTGCCGTCAGGAACGTTCCCATCCGCAAGTTGAACAACAGCGGGATGGCCGCACCATAGGGGTAGATCGAAGCGTCCCAACCCACCAGGCGCCCGAGCGTAATCACCGTGAGCGCCGCCACAGCCCAGCGCAGCCGGGGTTGGGCGAAGTGCGCTGCGAGCCATGCCAGCGCCGCTGCTTCCAGCGCCCAGATCATGGTGATGCGGAACCCCGAGAATTGCACCGCCACGGCCGTGGTGGCGAACGCCAACGCCATGCCAGCGCAGAACAGCATGGGGCGCCATTCTCCTTCGCCTTCGCCTGCCCCCGAGGGGCGGAACCGCCCTGCCAATCCCAGGTAAACCAGCGCTATGAGGGCGGTGAACAAGCCTCGCCAAAACAACAACTCGCCAGACAGGAATTCGTAGCCCGCGAAGAAGTAAAGTGCACCGGGCGACACCAGCAGCGCCAGTTCCGCCACGTCTGGGGCCGCTTCTTTTCTGGTACGCGCTGTGATGTAGAGCAGAACCAGGACAAAGGCCAGCGTGGCTCCGGCAAACAGGGCCCAGCGCGGATCCGATGTCGCCATGTTGAGCCGAAGAAGCACATAGGCCAGCGAAAAGCCGGCAATGCCCGCGTGCGGCAGCCACCGCGTTTGCCGCGCCTGTGCCAGCCCCATCCCGACTGCCAACAACCCCACACTGAGCCAAATGCCCTGTGCGGGCTGTCTATTCCAGATCCCCCCGGCCACTGCGCCGGCCGCCCATTGCGCGGTATTCATCAGCCAGGCGATCGGCGACAGCACGAAGACGAAGTAGTTGGCCACCACCCAGACCGAGCCCACCGTCTGCCTGTCGTCGCCCCGTAGAGATTCCAGGAACCCAAACGAGAGGAAGACGGTGAAGGACGCGGCCAGCAGTTCCAGCCTCCGCCAGCCTTCCCGCCGGGCGATCCACATCCAAGCTACGTTTAGCCCTGCAAGAAAGCATGTGAAGAACCACGGCCGGTACTCGCCCGACGACAGCAGGATGGGTGTCAGGCCACCGCCCACATAGCCCAACGCAGCCATGGCCTGGCTGCCATAAAGCCAGGCGAAAGCGCCTGTGAGAACGGTTGCGCCAGCCATCAGGCCGAATGCGAGCGCGGCCGGAATCAGGTGATACAGGCTGTACGCGGCCCAAAAGCTGAGGTAAAGGATGACGGTGCCTGCTGCTGTAATGCCTTGGGCGAAAACTGCGCGGTTGGCGCGCCAGTTCAGGAAGCCGTACCCGGCCAATCCTGACCCCGCCACGAGACCCAGCAACACCCTGGCAAGCGGGCCGAGCCAGCCGCTGTCGGCCGCATACTTGAAAAAGAAGAGAGCGCCGATCATCAGGGTGACCGCGCCGAGGCGATTTACCCATTTCAGACCGAGTGAGGTTTCCAATCCCTCATCCTGCGGGACTGCGGGTGGTGCGGGGGGCGACGCTGGTTCCGGCGCGGGCTCTTGCGCAGAGAGCGGCGTCATCTCGGCCGCGGGCTGCGGCACTGGTGGAACCAGTGGCGCCAATGCTTGCTCCGCCGGCGGCTCGCCGCTCAACTCCGCCACCCGGCGTTCGAGCGCCTCCACGCGTTTCAGCAGCCGGACGTTGGCCGCCGTGAGCGCGTCCATCCGCTCTTCGAGGGGATTGGGCATCCCTCTACTTTAATCGTCCCGCGCTCCAATGGATGGCGTTGTAGACCAGCCGCCGGTACCAGGGGTTCTCGTGCGCCTCCCGCCCATGGCCAGGCTGGAGGAACACGACCCGAGAATGCGGATAGGGGCTGATCCAGCCGATTACGTCATCGCTGGTGGGATGGCGCGTCTCCAGCAGCGGCACTGTCTGAGGATGCCGCCAGACGTTCTTGTAAGTTTCGTCGAATAACCGCATCGGCGGCAGCCCCCGCACGATCGGATGGGAACCGATGGGCCGCACTTCCAACTCCACGTCGTGCTGGTAGGTGGAGGCGGGCATGCCTCCAAACGGCTTCAGGACATAGAGACCGCCCATCACTTCCTTCCACCACCATTCCCAGTTCTGAAAATCCACGATGGTGTGGTGCAGCAGCACCACGCCTTTGCCGCTCTCCACGAACAACTGGAGATTTTTCTTTTGAGCGTCGGGCAATTCCTGCACGCTGTCGTAAAGCACAAGGACGTCGTAGTCCTTACGGATGTCGCGCCGGAAGGCCACGGGGTGCGGGTCGACGTTCACTTTGAATCGCGGATCGCGGTCGAACATTGCGTAGAAGGAAGCCTCGTGGTCGTGCCCGCCGGTCACTACGAGGAGGCGCAGGGCGTCAGGCTGTAACGGCGCCAGGGAAAGTTCCGGCGGCAACGCCACCTTCTCAGTAGCTGCCCACTCGACGCCGCGGGCAAAGCTGACCATGAAACCCGGCGCCTGCATGGCGGCCACGTCGTGCCCAAGGGCGGTATGAAACACGCGGCCCTTGCCATAGCGGACGGTCCATAGCAGCGGTTCCATCTCACCGGTACCGTCCTGCTCCTTGGCATCGTGTGCCTGGCCAATCACGTGGATGCCGGGTTTGAGGCGCATGCGGTGGTAAAGTTCGTCCGACACTTTGAAGGGCGCCATCCCGCGTACGATAGGATGCGCCGGGTCGGCCCACTGCACTTCGTAGACGTGACGCTTCCCATGGCCGGTGCGCGGGTTCTCGGTCCACACCGCGCCAATCATGTCGCCCCAGGCACGCCAGGGTTCTTCGTACTTTTCGGTGTTCTTCATCCGTTCGGCCAACACGGTACGTTCGCCAAACGGATAACTGGCGGCATGCACTGCAACCAGGCCCTTGCCGTCACGGACGAAGCTCTCGATGGCTGATTCTGCCGCCGGCCCCCACCGTGGACCGCAGTAGTCCGACACCAGCACATGGTAAGGCCGCAGCACCGCTGCGTTCAGTCCAGCGGGTTCTTCCGTCACTCGGACTTCGAAGCGGCCCGTCGATTCGAGTATCCGGCGCAGGAAGGGTGTACTCTCGCGCCATTCGTGGTTGTTCTTCCCAGAGAGGATTAAGACCTGAATCTTATCCGGCGAGTACCAAAACTGGTCTGGAAGGTTCTGCGCGCCCAACAGAGCGGCCAGGGGCAAGATCAGCTTCATTCTACGCACGGGACAGAACCTCGTTGAGATGTTTCAGGCTTCGCTCAGCCTGGAGGGGCGTGCCGCACTCAACCGAAAGCACTCCGTCAAAACCGGCCCTGCGCAGGATGGCCACGACGCGCGCCCAATCGATCACTCCGTCGCCGCAGGCGCAACCGACCGGTGTGCCCGTCACTTTGCCCTTCTCCTCTTCGGCCATTTGCAGGCTGATGTCCTTGGCGTGCATGTGCACCACACGGTCCGCCACCGCCTCCAGGCCGGCGTAAGGATCTTCCCCGCCCAGGAACGCGTTGCCGGTATCGTAATTGACCCTGAGCATCGGCGAGTCCACGAGTGTGGCGATGCGCAGCAGACCGCGGGTGGTCTTCGAGATGGACTGATGCGGTTCGATGCCGATGGGAATGCCGTGGCGTTCCGCGGTCCGCAGCACGGTTGTGAGCGTGTACTTCATGACGCCCCAAGCTTCCTCCAGGGGCACCCACTCCGGCCGGATGCCCTCGTCGGTATTGACCACCGGGGCGCCCAGCGCCTTGGCGAAACGAATCGCTTTCTCGAGGTAGGGCACGCTGATCTCGGGCCGCATCAGCGGGCAGTGCGCGCTAAGTCCGGAGGCTTGCACGCCATGGCGCTCCAGGATTTCCCGGATGGCGAGCGGGTCTTCGTCCATCGAAACGGAATGAAAGTAGCCAGCCTCGCTCAACAGTTCACGGCCGTTGTGCACCATCGGCTCGACGTATCGGTAGCCGATGGCTGCCGCCCGGCGGATGCCTTCCTCGAAGGGCTTGTCTTCACAGCGGATGAATTCGAGATTGATGCCGGGTACCATGCTGCTCCTCTAAACGCTCCACTCCGCCCGCCATTCGACGCGGCGGCCCTCTTTGTAGGCCAGATTTCCGATGTGACACGCCATCGCACCATAGTGGCCGTCCACCGCGTTGGCGTTCGGCTGCTGGCGCGATTTCACGCAGGCCAGGAAATTGGCCATGTGGTCGGGTTCGGCGCCGCCGGGCGCCGTAATGGGGTCGCCGCCTTCTTTCGGCAGGAAACGGTAACCGTAACGAAAGATGTGCAGGCGGCCCTTTTCGCCCAGAAACACAATGTCGGCGGATTCCTTGGGCACCAGGTCGGTGATGGTCGCCTCGAACGTTACGTTGATGCGCTCGGGGTAATCGAGGATGAAGTTCACGTTGTCGGGCGTGTCGCGGCCATCGTTGTATTGGTAGATGCCGCCCAGGGCCACGGCCGAAGCGGGGCGCGTGAGGCCCAGGTACCAGTGCACGACGTCCACCATGTGGACGAACAGGCCGCCCGTCTGACCTCCGGTAGCGAAATCCCAATAGGCGAACCGGTTGAAGTAGCGCTTGGGGTCCCAGGGAATTTTAGGCAGCCAGCCCAGCACGGCATCCCAGTCCAGGTCGGGCGGTTTGGTCTCCATGCCCGGCGGCGGCACGGTGAGATAGCCGGTATTGGCGTTCCAGATGGTCCGCACCATGTGGACGCGGCCGATGCGGCCCGAGTCGAAAAATCGTTGTTTAGCCTCGATGAAATGTGAAATGCTGCGCTGCTGGACGCCGACTTGGATGACGCGCCGGTATTCGCGCATAGCCGTTACCACGTCGTGGCCTTGCATAGGCAGCGATGTCATGGGCTTTTCGACGAACACGTCTTTGCCCGCTTTGCAGGCATCCACGGTGATAGGCGCGTGGGTGTGATCGAGCGTGGCGACCACCACCGCGTCCACGTCCTTGCGATCGAGCAATTTGCGGTAGTCGCCGATCTGGGCCACGGGCGCGCCGATCTGTTTTTCGGCTTCCCCCATCCGCTTCGTCCAGGCATCGCAAACGGCCACGAAGTCCGCTCCGCCGGCCTTCTGCGCCATGCGGATCAAGTGCTGGCCGCGGCCGCCTGTGCCGATGAAGCCCAAACGGACACGCTCATTGGCGCCCGCCACGCGCGCGGCGGAAGCGGCGGTGGCGCCGGAAACAAAGAAGGTTCTGCGGGAAAGATCGTTCTGCATACGGGACCTGCCGTGAGATTCGGATGACGCGGTCCCAGTTTATGCGAGTTTAAGCCGCCGTGGAAAGGCGCGGGCAGCGTTTAGAGAAGCGTCCGCAACTCCCGCCAGGCGATGCCTTGTGACTCAGCGACGGCCTGGTAAACGCAATGCCCTTTGTAAGTGTTCACGCCGGCGGCGATGGCGGGGCTCTCTGCAATGGCCTCGTGCACCCCCTTCTGCACAAGTTGCATCAGGTACGGGATGGTGGCGTTTGTCAGGCCATATGTGGAGGTGTGGGGTACGGCGGCCGGCATGTTCGAGACGCAATAATGCAGCACGTTGTCCACGAAATAAATGGGGTCGGTGTGCGTAGTGGCGTGCGAGGTCTCAAAGCAGCCGCCCTGGTCAATCGCTACGTCCACGACGACCGAACCCTTCTTCATGATGGAGATCATGTCGCGCCTTACGAGCTTGGGCGCCGAGGCCCCGGGAATCAGCACTGCGCCCACCACCAGGTCCGCCAGCCGCAGCGATTCGCGGATCGTCCAGGGGTTCGACGCCAAAGTCGTGACGGCCCCATTGTAGATGTCGTCGAGCTCGCGCAACCGGTTCAGGCTGCGGTCGATGATCGTGACATTCGCCCCCAGGCCATGAGCCATTTTGGCCGCGTTGTGGCCCACCACTCCGCCGCCCAGGATGACCACGTTGGCCGGCGCCACGCCGGGAATTCCGCCGAGCAACACGCCGCGGCCCCCGTTCGGCGCTTCCAGGTACTGTGCGCCAACCTGCACGGACATTCGGCCGGCCACCTCGCTCATCGGCGTCAGGAGCGGGAGCGACCCGTCTTTTTCTTGAATCGTTTCGTAGGCGATTGCGGTCACACCGGCTTCGATCAGCTTGGCGGTGAGTTCCGGCAGCGGGGCCAGATGCAAGTACGTGAAGAGCGTCAGGTCCTTGCGAAAGTACGCGTACTCCGCGGGCTGTGGCTCCTTGACCTTGATCACGAGGTCCGCGGCGTTCCATACGTCTGCCGCCGTGGGAGCAATTCGGGCTCCCGCCTCGGCGTACTCCTCGTCGAGGATCGTGCTGCCTGCTCCGGCGCGGGTCTGCACAACCACTTCGTGGCCGGCTTCCACGAGCGCGCTGACGCCGTGCGGCACCAGCCCCACCCGCGTTTCGTGGTCCTTAATCTCCCGAGGAACTCCAATAATCACTGGTCTCTCCCTTCTGGTGTGCCCGGCTGACCCGCTTCGGTCTGCGCGTCCCGCTCGCGTTGCGGACCCAGGCCCAAGGCGATCAAAGTGAGCGGATCCAGTTTTCCATTTCCAGAGAGGTTCTTGATGTTGTGATCCTGCTGGAATTGAGCCAAGGCTGCCGCGCTCGAACTGTCCCACACGCCGGAGACAGGACAATCGTAACCGCGCTTCAGCAGCGCTGCTTGAATCTCGCGGATACGTTCAGGGTCCGGACTCTGCTGGGTCCGGGGGCGGGCAGGAGCCTTCGCCTTCGCACTCTTCTTCCTGGCCGTAGATTTGGAGGCTTTCGATTTTTGGGCAGGCCGGACTGCTTGCTTGGAGGAGGTCTTCTTCGCCGTGGCCGCCGGAGCTTCGAAACTGCATGGAAGCAGGAAGGCGAAAGAAAGGATCGGAACCAGGATCCGCGCACGGGCACTCACGACTGCCAGCATAGCAGGGCGGGAGGGATGAACCTGCCCGCCCTTGCCAGTGGTCGAGGTAGGCTTACTCGCGCGGGAGTTCGCCGCTGATATATGTGGAGAACCAGACAGTCCGGTTGCGGGTGCTGCCTGGTCCAGGCCGCATCACCCGGAAGGCGACGGCATCGCCGCCTTTCAGGCCGCTGACGATCGCCTTCACGTCCTCGAAGCTCGATACTGGCTTGCGGTTGATGGAGACGATGATGTCCTTCTCGCGCAACCCGATGTCTTCGGCAAAGGAACCTGGATCCACCGTGGTAATGATGACGCCGCTTTCTTCGGTGAAGTTCATCTCTTCGCGCTGCTGCCTGGTCAGTGCCCGGACACCGATGCCGAGGCGGGGCGAACTCTCCGACTTCGTATCGGGGTTCACCATTTCGGGCCGGTTGCGGCTGAACTGAGGATCGTTGCGAAATACTTCTGCCCTCTCCTCCACCTTCAGAGTCTTATCCATCTTCTTGCCGTCCCGGTCGATGGTGAGCGTGATGGTCTGGCCGATGGGGGTGTCGGAGATCCGGTCGACCAGATCGTCCCCGTCTTTGATCGGCTTGCCGTTGATGGCGATGATGACATCGTCGGACCGCAAGCCCGCCTTCTCCGCCGGGCCGCCCTCGGCTACCTGGGAGACGATGATGCCGTTCTTCAACCCAAGCGCTCTCAGAGTTTCAGGTTTGACGTTGCCGTCGAACCGGATGCCGATCGAGCCACGGGCCACCCGGCCGAGGGACACGATGGAGTTGTATGCCTTGGCCACCATGTTGATGGGCAGGGCAAATCCAATGCCCTGGTAACCGCCGGAGCGCGTCGCGATCATTGTGTTGACGCCGATTACTTCCCCATTGATATTCACCAGCGGGCCTCCGGAGTTGCCCGGGTTGATGGCCGCGTCAGTTTGAATAAAGCGCTGCAACTGCTGCCCGACGTTCCGCCCGGTGGCCGAAACAATCCCGGCTGTCACCGAAGCTTCCAGGGCGAAAGGCGCGCCGATGGCCACGGCCCAGTCGCCGACCTGCACGCCATCGGAATTCGCAATCCGGACGGCGGGCAGGCTCTTGCCCGCGTCGATCTTAATCACGGCGATATCGATCTCGCGGTCCGAGCCGATGATCTTGGCCTTATACTCTGTCCGGTCATTGTGCAACCGGACTTTGATGACATCCGCATCGTCCACGACGTGCAGATTGGTGATGATATAGCCCTTGGGGTCAACGATGAATCCGCTACCGGAGCCCTCCCGGCGGAAACGCGGCGTGGGCTGCGCTCCGAAGGGGTCCATGAACCGGCGGAAGAGGTCAAGTCCTTCGTCCTCCTCGCCCTCCTCCGGTTGAGGAGTCTGCCGGCGCCTCTGCGTGGTGGAGGTCTGGCGGGTGTTGCTCTCCGTAGTGATGTAAACCACAGACGGTTCGAGCATCTTGGCGATCTTCACGAAATCGTTGCTCAGGAGATTAACCGGAGGGATCACCAGCGGCTTTGCGTCGGTGGCGCTCTGCGCGGCCCGGGCGGTATTCACGCCTGTTGTGAGCGCGGTGCCGATCAGCACCCCGCAGGCGAGCACAAACACCAGCAGGCTGGCGGAGAACATTTTCTGTTGTCTCAATCTGGAGTACCAACTCATACGTCTACTCTTTCGTTTTCTCTTTCATTATCGGCCTGAAAACGCCCCCTGCGCGGGGGGCTCCGCCGCGCCCTCTACGCCGATGGATGAGAACTGCGGGCGGCTGGTTTCATTTCCACCAGGAGGATGCCACCCAGAATCAGGGCGGCGCCGCCGAACATTCGCGCCGACCAGGTTTCGCCGGCCAGCATCCACGCGGCTAGTCCTGCGAACACCGGTTCGCTGGCAAAGATCAATGCAGCGCGCGTCGGTGTCGTGTGCCGCTGCGCCCAACTCTGCAACGTGAACGACAGCGAGGTGGCGAACACGGCTGTGGTGATCAGCGCGGTCCACAACGCCGGCGTCCAGCGCAGGACCGGTTGCTCGATCCAGCCCAGTCCCGCCGCCGACAGCAACGCCACCGACACCACCTGCAGCAGGCTGAGCGATTCGACGCTCATGCGCCGTGACCAGTGGCCTACCAGCAGGATGTGGACGGCAAACGCGATAGCGCACAGCAGAGTCAGAACGTCGCCCCGGTTCCACGCCCAGCCCTCAGCGGGAAAGCTGAGCAGAACGGTTCCCAGGCACGCGGCGGCAACCCCGGCCACTTCAGCCAGGCGGGGCACACTCCTATGGACGAACGAGTGCAATAAAGGTACCAGCACCACGTACAGGCCAGTGATGAAGGCAGACTTGGAAGCGGTCGTGTGCCGTAAGCCTACTGTCTGGAACGCGTAGCCCAGAAACAGGGCGGCGCCGCAGAGCAGCCCGCCTTGCCAGGCGGCGGGCGGCATGCGCGCCGGTTCGGCCCGCCGGGCGCGGAAGGCCACAAACAACAGCACCCCGGCCAGCGAAAAGCGGACCGCCAGGAACGCCAAAGGCGAGGCGTCACGCAGCGCGTCCTTCACCACCACGAAGGTGAGGCCCCAGACCAGGGAGATAAAAAGTAAGGCCAGTTCTGCTCGGTTCACGGCTGAGGATTCGCGGCGCCGGCCAGCATGACCAGCAGGAGCAGGTAAATGCGGCGCAGGCCTAATTCCCGTCCTTCCGGGCTGTACCACTCTTCGGGCGTGTGCGCCCCCCCTCCTTGGCCGCCCGCGCCGATGGAGATCGCAGGCAGACCGAGGGAGAGAGGTACGTTGGCGTCGGTGGAGGCGCAATCCGGAAGGGAGCGGATGCCCAGCGCCGTATCCACAGCCTGGACCCAGCCCAGCAAGGGAGCGTCCTCCGGCAGCCGGCCTCCGGGACGCGAGCCGGTTTCCCGCAACCGGGCCGTCACGCGGCCCGTCAGGGCTGCCTCGTTTTCAGCCAGCAGCGCGTTCTCCAGCGTGGAAGCCAGTTCCTCGGCAAGCCCATCCAGCACCGCCGCGTCCATGGAGCGGAGGTCGACTTTGGCTCGTGCGCTGTTGGGGATCGAGTTCACCGTCGTCCCGCCTTCCACCACCCCAAAATTCCAGGACGTCCTGGCTGCCGGGGTGGTGGAGGCGCGGGTGTCCCCGAACCATGTGATCGCGCGCGCCAGCGCATGCACGGCGTTGGCTGCTCCGTGATCTGACCAGGAGTGGCCGCCCGGTCCGGACACGGTGATCTCAAAACGCCGGCAGGCCAGCGCCTCAAACGTGACGTGATCGGTCGAGGGACCATCCAG
This sequence comes from uncultured Solibacteraceae bacterium, assembly GCA_964460395.1. Classification (GTDB taxonomy): domain Bacteria; phylum Acidobacteriota; class Terriglobia; order Bryobacterales; family Bryobacteraceae; genus CAYWQS01. The sequence continues at coordinate 110,777 of CAYWQS010000010.1, forward strand.
CACCAAGAATCCGCCAATCCTCTGCCGGAGGGGCGAGGGCCGGCAAAGATGGCGCATTCCGCTGAGATTGCCTTCGCCCTCTTCTCCTACGTTCGCTACCAGCAAGGGGGCAGAACGCTGTTCCCCCGATGGCGGCGCCTGCGCCCAGGCACGGGCGACGGCCAACAAAGCGGCCAGACCCGCCCCGTTGTCGGACACTCCCGGACCGCGAAAGAGGGTTCGGCCTTCTACCCGGATCTCTTCTGGCTTGGCGGGCGCCAATACGGTGTCCAGATGAGCGGTGACGGCCACCAGGGGCAGGCTGGCAGGCGTACCCGGCCAGGTAGCCAGGATGTTGCCAGCCCGGTCGGTCTTCGTTTCCCAACCCAGTGCCGCCATGGTCTCAGCCATCCATGCGGCCCGTTTCTCCTCAAAAAAAGTGGGCGCAGGGATGCGGCAAAGCTCCAGATGGCGCTCGTCAATCCAGCGCCGGTCGCGCTGGAAGACGCGCAATGCCTCACGCACTGCCGCCCGGTCCATCAGTTCCTCGACGGATCCGATCGTTCCCGGCAGGCGGGGCATGCCGCCGATTCGTTTCTTCGCGGGTTCGCGTGTGGTTGGCACGGACTCTTCAGTGTACCGTGTGCCGCCAGAAGGACCGGATTGCCGCTAAAGACGCGGTTTTACGCGCCGATACGGGACTTGGACGCGGTAGCCGGTGCGGCGGCTGCAGTCCACGGACAGCATGTTTGTACTTATCGGCATAGTCATTGTCATCGGCTCCATTGTTGGGGGTTACCTGATGGAGCACGGCAAACTGCTGGTGCTGTTTCAGCCCGCGGAGTTGGTGATCATCGGAGGTGCAGCACTGGGCACGATCTTCATTGCCAATCCGATGCACATCCTGAAGCAGTTGGCCGCCGGGCTTTTCGCCACCTTCAAACCGGCCCGTTTCAGCAAGGCCTTCTACCTCGAGAACCTCAGGATGTTGAATGACATCTTCGTCTATGCCCGCAAAAACGGCATGGCCAAGTTGGAAACGGACCTTGACGACCCTGCCAAGAGCCCGGTGCTGTCGAAGTACCCCGCGTTTCTGAAAGACCATCATGCGCTGGATTTCTTCTGCGACACGCTCCGCATGTCGATTTCCGGCGGCGTCAGCCCGTTTGAACTCGACCAACTGATGGAAAGCGATATTGAGGTGCAACATCACTCCAGTGCTGCCCCCGTTACCGCCTTGACTACCGTTGCCGATTCGCTCCCTGGGTTGGGCATCGTGGCCGCTGTGCTAGGCGTCGTAATCACCATGGGGGCGTTGGGAGGCCCGCCCGAGGAAATCGGCCACAAAGTAGCCGCGGCGCTGGTAGGGACGTTTCTCGGCATCCTGCTTTGCTATGGGTTCTTCGGCCCACTGGCCTCCAACATGGCCAAACTGAATGACGATCACGGGCAGTATTTACAATTCCTCCGGACCGGAATCCTGGCGTCGGTCCGGGGGCTGGCGCCGCAACTGGTAGTGGAGGCGGCCCGGCGAGTCATCCCGCCGCACGCTCGTCCGAGCTTCAAGGAAACAGAAGCCGCCATCAAGGGCGGCGGCGCATTGGCGCAAGCGGCTTAGAAAGCAAGGAAATGTTTCAATGTCATCCGTTCCGCAGCCTCCCATCATCGTGGTGAAGAAGGTGAAAGGCCACGGCGGGCACCATGGCGGCGCCTGGAAGGTGGCCTACGCCGATTTCGTCACCGCCATGATGGCTCTGTTTATTGTCCTTTGGCTGCTGGCCTCGGATGAAAAGGTGAAAAAGGCAGTCGGCAGTTACTTCTCCGATCCCACCGGAAAAGGCAACCTCCAGGGCACTACCCATGCGGGCGTGGGCGACGCTCTGACGGTGACGCGGGACAATATGCAAAACCTGAAACAGCAGTTGGAGAACGTCATCCGGCAGATGCCCGAATTCAACGAGGTGAAGGCCAACATCCAGTTGACCGTCACCGGGGAAGGACTCCGGATCGAATTGATGGAGACCGAGGGTGGAATGTTCTTCCAATCCGGCAGCGCACAAATCAGCGGCAACGGGCGGGATATGCTGCGCGTCATCGGCCAGCAACTGGCTTCCATGCCCAACGAACTGCTTCTGGAAGGGCACACCGACGCCAAGCCGTTCGGCAACGGCAACAGTTACACCAATTGGGAGTTGTCCGCTGACCGGGCCAACACCGCGCGCAGGATCCTGCAGGAGGCGGGGGTGAAGGAGAACCGCATCGCCCAGGTGCGCGGCTTTGCGGCTCAGCAACTGAAAATCAAGGAGGATCCCTTTAACGCGGCGAATCGGCGCGTGTCGATGACTGTCAAATACCAGGAGATAAAGACTTCGCCGCCCGAGAAGCCCCGGGAGTCCGGCTAAAATAAGGAAAGCGCATGACCAAAGAAGTGAATCCAGCCCTGACCCCCGAACGGGAAGCGTTTCGTAAGTCCTTTCAAGTCAGATTGATCGATGAAAAAGAGGAAGGCTCTTCGATCCTGGCGTTGCCTGACGGCGTGTATGGCTACACTACCGCTCCGGCCAGCGACGAAATGCCTGTGTTCCGTCAGCCAGTGTTCCGCTGCACGGAACTGATGAAGGTGGATGGGCACGTCAAACTGGTGGGTTATTTGACCCCATCAGAAAAAGCCGCAGTGGAAGCCGGGCAGGAACCGGTGGCCGTGGACCTCTATCCGGAGCCTTACAAGGACGCCACCGCATTGCTGGCGGTGCCATTGGAACGGATCGACCGGCGCCGGCAACCCACCCGGGACGACGGCAATGCTATGCGGATCGAAGTGGCGCCAGCGCTCTAGCCGGTCTTAGAGGATTCCAAGCCGGATTAGTTCGGAACGCAGCCTGCGCAAGCTTACCCACCGCAGCAGCGACCCGTCTTCGATGACCGCTGGCGCTGCCGTGCAGTGACCGATGCACTTGGCCGAGGAGACCCGCAAGTCTCCCTCATGCTGCCGCCTAGCCTCACGCAATTCGTCGAGCAGCTCGCGGGCCCCATGCTCCTTGCACTGCTCGCCGGTACAGACCACCATGACGTGCCGGTTCCGCTGGCACTGGTGATGCGACGCGTGGTTCGAGGTCAGGTGGTCAGGTGAGGCAATAGTGGCCACGATGGCATTCCCCTTTTAGTTCAACCCGGATTTCGGTTCGTAAACACAAAACGGCTCCTCGGCCAGGAAATCCCCGGTCAGCCCGTAGGCGCGTGCGCGGCATCCCATACAGACTTTTTTGAATTCGCAATAGCCGCATTTCCCGTCGAGTTGGTCGAGATCGCGCATTTGGAGAAACAGCGGCGACTCCTCCCAAACTTCCCTGAAAGGCTGACGGCGCAAGTCGCCCGCAGCCAAAGGCAGGTAGCCACAAGGTTGAACTGCACCCCGGTGGGAAACGAAGCAGACTCCGCTTGCGGCCAGGCACCCGCGGGTCATCTGGTTGAGGTCAGTGGAGTGGCCGTGGGCTCCGCCGGGATGCCCCTTGAGCTTGTGCCCGCCGTCAGAAGGCAGCGCAGGCACCGCCAGTCCGGCGCGGCTCATTTCCGCGCGGCGCTGGCGGACGATTCGGTAATACTGGGGTGCGCACGTGGCCTTCAGTTCCATGCCGCTATCCAGGCTCCTGTCGAAGAACCAGTTGAGGATTTCTTCAGCCCGGTTCGCGTCGACGGATTGATCCTCGGCGATGGTCAGGCCGCAACCTACTGGAACCAAAAGGAACAGGTGGAATGCATCCACCTTCAGCTTTTTCGCCAGTTCCACCATCTCGGGCAATTGGTGGGCGTTGTGTTTGGAGACGGTGGTGTTGATTTGGGTGGAAATTCCAACTTCGCGCAGGCATCGAAGGCCGCGGAGGGCTGCATCGAAGGCGCCTTCGTGCCCGCGGAAGCGGTCGTGTGTGTCCGGATCGGCCCCGTCCAGGCTAATGGCGACCCGGACGATCCCCGCCTCCCGGATTCGTTCTGCCATGGCTTCGTCGACCAGGGTTCCGTTGGTGGCCAAAGCTACGCGCAGGTTCCGGCGGACGGCGTGTTTGGCGATGTCGAACACGTCACGGCGCCATAGGGGTTCGCCGCCGCTCAAGACCAGGATCAAGGGAGCATACTCGGCGATCTGGTCGACGATTCTCAGGCATTCCTTGGTGGATAAGTCGTCCGGGCTCATCAATTCCGTGGCGCTGGCCCGGCAGTGGATGCAACGCAGGTTGCAGCCTGTGGTGAGTTCCCAGAAGACCAGGCGGGGTCGGTAAGTGGAGGTCGCGCTGGCCGGCATCATGACGAAATTGTGCAGTGCAATTCCCGGGCCAGTCGGGGACGTCAGCTAATCAATTGATTTCTATGGGCTTGGTCTAATGGGAAAGGCGCCGAAATGGGGGATTTACCCCAAATTTGCCGAAAGCTACGGCGCGGGAGCCCAGCTTGGCATCACGTAAGCGTAAAACAGCGTGACCAAGCCGATGACGAAGGCAAGGAAGACGCTGTGCTTGAGCGTGAAGCGGAACAGGCGAGACTCGTCGCTCGCTGGCATACCGGTGGCCGCGGCGGCCACGGCGATACTCTGCAGACTGATCATCTTGCCCATCACTCCGCCGCTGGAGTTGGCCGCCGCCATCAGGATGGGATTGAGCCCCAGGCGGTTCGCCGTAATGACCTGGAGATTGCCGAATAAAGCGTTGGCGGAGGTGTCGCTGCCCGTGAGGAAAACACCCAACCACCCCAGCAGCGCGCTGAACAGCGGGAATGCAGCGCCGGTGGCGGCGAAGGCCAGGCCGAGGGTGCCTGTGGCGCCGGAATAGTTCATGAGGAAGGCCAGCGCGAGGACCGAAGCCACGGTGAGCACTGGTTTGGCGAGTTGACCCACCGAATCACGGAGTGCTTTCCGGGCCAAATGGACGGGGGCACGCAGGACAAGGATCGAAAGAGCGCAGGCCAGCAAACACGCAGTGCCCGAGGCGGAAAGCCAATTGAATGTGTAGCGGGCGGCATAGGCCTTTTCGACAGCGGTCACCGGAGGCGCTTGCTGGACGAGGTTGTGGAGGGCAGGCCAGTCAAACACAGCAGTGAACGTATTCAGCCAGGCTTTGGCCGGCCCATGTCCCCAGGTAAGGACACAGGCAACGAGCAGCAGATAGGGTGACCAAGCATGCAGAATGGCGCCAGCGGAGAAGTGCTGGGTCTCCGGTTGTGCTTCGTGTTCTCCTGGCAGTTCGAAGTGATCCTTCGGCCGCCAGAGGCGGAACAGCACGAGGAGACCTCCGATCGTGGCGAGCGAGCCGAGAATATCAGTGAGTTCCGGGCCAAGGTAATTCGAGGCGTAGTATTGGGCGCCGGCGAACGCCGCGCCACAAACAGCGACGGCAGGCAACACTCCGCGCATTCCCTTCCAGCCACCCATCACCGCCACCAGATAGCCCGGGATAAACAAGGAGACGGGGGCACAAATCCGGCCGACGGCGGCGCTGAGTTTGTCCAGTGGTAAGCCTGTGATCCCGCTCAAGGTGATCACAGGGATTCCTATGGATCCGAAGGCAACGGGAGCGGTGTTCGCCAGCAGGCAGATGCCGGCGGCGTAGAAGGGGGAGAAGCCCAATCCGGTCAGCATGGCTGCCGCAACGGCAACCGGCGCGCCAAAGCCCGCTGCGCCCTCTACGAAAGCGCCGAAGGCGAAGGCGATAAGCAGCGCCTGGAGGCGGCGGTCGGTAGTCAGGCTGCCGAGCGAGTGTTTGACGATCTCAAAGCGGCCCGTCTCCACGGTGAGGCGGTACAGAAAAATGGCCCAGAAGAGAATCCAGCAGATGGGAAAGAGGCCGAACGCAGCTCCATACAGGGCGGAGGACAGGGCCATGGTGGTCGGCATACGGTACACCAGCACCGCCACAAGAAACGCGGTGGCCAACCCGCACAGACCGGCTACCCACGCGGGCTTGCGCTTCACGCCCAGCAGGTAAAGCAAGGCGAACAGCGGCAGAGCGGCGGCCAGGGCGGACAGAGCCAGGCTGTCGTTGAGCGGGTGATAGGGCTGTTGCCACATGGCTGGTTATTGTATCGGGAAAATCCAGGCCGTCTACCTTTGGGGCAAACGGCGGGAAAGGTAGCGTTGCCAGCGGGTGAGTTCGCCCGGGGCGTCGAAGGCCTCGTGCCAATAACGTAGAAACTGCTCTTCCAGGCGGGCGCTGCGGGTCTGAAGGCGGCCGTATACGGCGGCGATGGCCGGGTCAAATTCTGCCATTGGATGGATGCGCTCTGCCGTGACAGCGCAGTCCTGCCGTTTGCCCAAAATGCTCTGGATTTCGCGGACCTTTCCAATACGAACTTGAAGAGCCGGCCCGTAAAAAGGAGAGAAAAGTTCGAGCGTGTAGCGAAAGCGCTTGGCGGCCAGGCGGAACGCGTGCAGGCGCGCAGCGTCACCTGCCTTCTGCACGGCCTTGCGGCCAGCGGTGAAGAAGCCCTCGGCCAGGGCTGGCAAGGTCTGCCGGGCGAATTCAGCGGCTGGTTCGCGCGGCGCCAGGGGAGCGTTCAGCGCCGAGAGCCACTCGCTTTCGCGGTCGGCCGCTTCCAGCAGCAACACGTGCGCCTTCACCGCCAAGGCGGCGCGTTCCCGTTCGTTGCGCCACCGCTGGAGCAGGGGGTGGTCTTCGCCCAGGCCTTCTCTGGTGAGCAACGAGACGCCAATGTCGTAGTCGCGGGTTGCGCCAGCGGCATCGAGCAGAGCGCGCGCCCCCCGGCGGAGCCGTTTGGCCATTCCTTTGGGGAGTAAGTCTCCGAACGTGCGAAGGGCCTGCGACCAGCGCCGGATCGCTACACGGACGTCATGCACGGGGTCTTCCTGCGGTTCAGAACCGGCCCGGCGAGCCTCTTGCATCACTGTGTGCAGATAGCGGCACAAGATCTCGCGCGCATGGTTTTCCAAGGGAAGGGCGGCGTCCACTCTATTTCCGATTGTCCGATGGCGCGGCCGCTGCCGCTACCGTCAAGGTACGGTTGAAGATCTGGTGGAAAGCGCCGGCGGCGCGTTCCACCGCCCAGATCTCGAGGCTGGCATCACGGTCGGCATGCAGGGCCAAGTGCACGGCGCCGTTGCGCATTGTGCATTCGATGCCGCGGATCCGTTGATCGCGGCTGCGGTCGAGTGCGTCGGCGATGCGCAGGATCGGGGCCAGCATGGCGACTGCATTCTTCTCCAAAGGCGGCAGTGCCTGGAAGTCGCCATGGCGTTGCGCGGGCATGGACTTGCGGTGATAACGGCACAGCATGGCCACCATGAGCCGTTCGAGATCGGTGAAACTCGCCAGATCGGCGTTAGCGACGATGTACTGCGAATGCTTGTGATGCGCGGTGTCACTGATCGCGTGGCCGACATCGCGCAGGTAAGCGGCGGTCTCCAGCAAACGGCCGAATTCCGGTGGTAGCTTGTGGAGGGTTTCGAGGGCGTGGAAGAGGTCCCGGCTGAATTGCGCCACCTTGCGGGCATGACCGAGATCGACGCCGAAACGCCGGGCGAATTGCTCGACCAGGCTGCGGTCCTCGCGGTCGAGGCGGCTGCGTTCGCGGCCTGCCCCGCGGTCGGCCAGATCCTTGACGATACCCTCGCGCACACCGGCGGCGCAGTAATAGAACGCGGGGACGTCGAAGGCTTCGAGAGTGCGCACCAGAACGGCGGCGCCTGGCACGATGATCTCCGCCCGGCGGGGACCAATGCCGGTGACCTTGCGGCGCTGTTCCAAGGACTTGCCAGCAAGTTCACGACAGAGACGGCGGATTTCAGACAGCGTGGCACGGCGGCGGTCGGCCTCATCGCGGCGGGTGCGGGGAATGCGGTTTACGGCACAGACGATGGCGGAGGCCGAGGCAGAGGTGCCGATGGCCCGGGCAAAGCCGCCGTGGGTGATCCGGCGCAAAGGCACGGCCAGTTTCTCGTCGATGAACTCGTTGAGACGCCGCAAGGCAGGCACCGACGGCGGATCCGCGTCGCGCAGAAATGTCGAATGGAGCCTGACCGCGCCCAGGGGCCGCGAGAACGCCTGCACGAGATTCCCGCGCTGGGCTTCGATAAACTCCGCGCTGCCGCCACCGATGTCGACGATCAGCAGCCGTTCTTGCGGATGAGGCCAGCGGCTTTCGACACCGAGATGGATGAGGCGCGCCTCCTCCTGGCCGGAAATGATTTCAACCGGCTGCCCCGCGATCTCCGAACACCTTTCGATGAATTCCGCACTGTTGCCGGCGTCCCGGACCGCAGCCGTGGCCACCAGGCGGGCGGCGGTGACGTCGTGACGGCGGTAGGCGGCCACCATCCGGGCCAGCACTTCGGAGACTGAGTCCATTGCTTCGGCGCTGATAAAGCCAGCGCGGAAGACGTTCTCGCCCAGGCGGGTGACAGTCCTTTCGGACTCGAGGATGCGCATTGTGCCGCCAGGCTCGATCTCGGCGGCCAGCAGGCGGATGGAGTTACTACCGATATCAATCGCGGCGTACCGGGGCATGGCGCTCGCTAAGATGGTGACTACTGATTATGACCCAACGGATGCTTGTCGCGGGGCTGGTATGGGCGGTGATGTGGGCCAGCGCGCAGGATGCCTCTCTCACTTTGCGCCGGGTGGACGAACTGGCGCCCCGTTACGGGGAGATTTCCCGGCAGATCTGGGAGAACCCGGAACTCGGTTTTCAGGAAGTCAAGAGCGCAGCGCTTCTACGGGAAGAATTGCGACGGGCGGGTTTTCGCATTCAAGACGAAGTGGCTGGCTTGCAGACGGCCTTCATCGCGGAATGGGGGGAAGGCAAGCCAGTCATCGCGGTGCTAGGCGAATACGACGCGCTGCCCTCGCTATCGCAGGAGGATGTGCCAGAGCGTAAACCACGGGTGCCGGGGGCGCCGGGCCATGGTTGCGGGCACAATCTGTTCGGGGCTGGTTCGGCCCTGGGTGTAGTGGCCGCGCGGGATGAGATGCAGCGCCGAGGATTAAGGGGGACACTCCGTTACTACGGCACGCCGGCCGAGGAGGGAGGCGGGGGCAAGATCTACATGATCCGGGCAGGCGCGTTCCGCGACGTGGACGCCGTCCTGGTTTGGCATCCTTCCAGCGAAAACCGGGCCGACGATAACTCCTGGCTCGCCAACATCGGCGCCCGGATCCGGTATACCGGACGGGCATCGCATGCCGCGGCATCACCCGAGGACGGCCGCTCCGCATTGGACGCAGTGGAAATCATGGCTCACGCGGTCAACCTGTTGCGCGAACATGTTCCGCAAGAAACGCGGATGCACTATGTCGTCACCCAGGGAGGCACGGCGGCGAACGTGGTGCCGGAAACGGCTGAGGTCTCCATCATTGTGCGGCACCCGAATCTGAGCACGCTGGAAGGCATATGGGAGCGGGTCCTGAATTGCGCACAAGCCGGAGCGCTGGCTACCGGCACCCAAATGGAGGTGGAAGTCACCAGCGGTTACGCGAATGTAGTCCCGAACACCCCGCTGTCGGGAATTCTGGACCGCGCGCTGCATCAGGCCGGCGGCGTCCATTACACGGAGGAAGAGAGGGAGTTTGCACGGAAGCTGGTTGCTCGCGCCGATCTTTCCGGGACGGCCGAACTGGGCTCCGAAGCCACAATCCTGCCGCCGCGGAAAGAGCTGCTACCGGCTTCCACCGATGTGGGGGATGTGAGCTGGCATGTGCCGACCGGACAGTTCTTCGCGGCCACGTTTCCGCCCGGTGTGTCGTTCCACACATGGCAGTCCACCGCCTGCGCCGGTACGACCCTGGGGCGTAAAGGGATGGTGGTAGCGGCCAAGACAATCGCCTTGGCCGCGGTTGAGTTGTTTGCGCAGCCGGCAGTGGTACAGGATGCGCAGGCCGACTTCGAGAAACGCCTGACCGGACGAAGCTACCGTTCGCTCCTGCCGCAAGATAAGAAGCCCGGGCCGAGGTAAACGGCGCCGGTCAGCACTCGCGCCGGCTGAACAGGGCGATGGCGCCGAGCGTGCAACCCAGCAAGGCCATGACGCCCGGCTCGGGCAGAGCGGGTTTCCGCCACTCCAGGTCGACATCGTATCCGCCTGGAAGGACCATGCCGTCCAGGTACCGCTCGCCGTCCACTTGCATCCAGAAGGCGAGCGAATGATCGGCGTAGCGTTGCAGGCTGGTTTCGTCACCGTCGGGCCAAGTGACGGCTACGGCGCCGCTGAGCGATCCAAGCTCCATCGAAATTCCGACGGGCGGCGCAGCCACCGGTTCGGTGCCGACAGCCTCGAGCGGAGTCAGCACCGCATGAGCCGTAGACGCACCCATCCCGAGCACGCGTTGCTGTTCCAATCCCACCGGCACTGCGAGGTCAAGGAATGTGGCGACTTGCGCCGGATGGGAGCCGTCGGTGTAGGCCATCTCGAAACTGGTCACGGTCAGGCGGGAGCGCCCGGTGACTGCAGTCATGGTGAGTTCGTAGTTGCCGTGCAACCCGGGTTTGCCAGTGCTCCAGTGCGGCAGGGGGAGCAGAGCCGCTTCCTGTCCGCAACCGGCTGTCTGGGCAACCGGGGCGCCGATGAGAGAAGCCAAGCCGAGGGAATCGAACGTTCCGCTCAACTTGACGCGTCTTTCCTGCGCTCGGGACAGCATTTTAAGATCCTCCGCGGCCTCGCCGCCTGTCTGAAAAGTAAATACGAAGCTTGCCGCTTCAAAGTTCCTATGAGAGTGACGGAGGAAGCGTTTCACGGGGATGCAGGGTCAGGCAGATGTTACAGGCGCAACCGGCTGCCCATGCAGGGATGACCGGCAGGAACTGACGCGCCGTTGCAAAATGAAGAGAAGCAGAATCTGAGATGCCAGCCCGTCTCCAACTCGCGCCCACAACCATTGCGCGTGCCGCGATATTAGCCACGCTGTGCGTAGCGGGGCTGGGATCAGGTTGCGGGCGGCAGAATACCGTGGCGAAGCCCGCGGAAGCGCTGCTTTCCCGACCAGTCTTGCTGGAGGTAGAGAGTGGCGCCACGGAGCGCCTGAGCGTCCGGTTAGGTGTGTGCCAAGGAGAGGACTGTCCGTTAGTGGTCGCGCTCTTCCAGGAGGGGAAGGCAGCCGCCACAATCAATCTGGCCTGGAACGCCACGTCCAGCGAGCCGGTGAAGGCCCAACCGGACTGGATGGCTGGCGCGAGCGGCCCGCTGGACGGCAAGCCGGAAGGGGTGGAGGCGTGGACCACGGGATCTGAGGAGCAAACGGTCGTTACCAGCGTGAGAGCCATCCGCCTGCCAAGTGGGGCTGCAGCGATTCTGGCCAGCCAGATGGCTGGTTTTGAGCACCCGAAGCGAAGGCATGAGATCTACGCTGCTCGGGGCGGCCAGTTGACGAGGGTATGGGAATACGCGGAACCACAAGGCCCGTATTGGACGGCGGTCGCCGTTCGCAAAGCGACTTCACAGGATGAGTTGGTTTTGTTACGGACGTTCTCGCCCGGTGGAGAGCTGGCCAGCACTTGGGAAGCGGTGCGCCTGGAGTGGAACGCGGATCAAAATGCCTTCTTCGAAGCGGGGGCAGCCAAAGTCAGGGCCGTGGTGGCTGGAGAGTTTGCAGGTCTCGAGCGGGCCAGGAACGTTTTGGCAGGTGCGGGGGAATGCCTGGCGGGGTTTGATGTAGTGGAATCCAAGCAGTTGGGCTTGCGGGGGGGGGGGAAGTACGCTTTGGCCGCGCTGACTGTGTCAGATCCAGTACGGAGTGAGGTACTCGAAAGGCTGAAAACCTGCTCGCCCGCTGGAGCGGCGCGCGTGGTTCCATTGCCATAGGGTGTTTGGAGGGTCGAGATGCCGGATATCAAAGACAGCGTGGGCGAAGGCGGTAAGAACCTTTCGCACGACGTCGCTCTGGTGCAGGCGATGCTTCGAGTTGTAAAGGACGCCAAGGGATCGCCGTATTTGACGGTGAATTACGACGGCGCCTATGGTGGATCCACGAAAACGGCCATCATTAACTTCCAGAATGACCAAAAGCTGATTGCGGCCAAGGATCCGCCTGAAAAGCTTGGGCATATCGTGAAGAGCGGCCCGACGATCCAAAAGCTGAGCCAAATGCTCCCCGCTGATTACGCCGAATTGCGTGTCTTGGAAAACCGCAAGACTGTCTATTTGTCCGGATCGGCGGCAGACGCCAAGGCCAGCGAGATGGCGATCACGGGGGATGCAGAATTCGAGCCAGCGTTCCGAGCGAACGTGGCAAAACTGGTCCGGGAGATGTTCGAAACGCACAAAATTGTGCTCTGGCTCACGCCGACAGGCCGGCGCCGGACCTTCGCTCAGCAGGCCGCGGAGACGAAGACCAACGCCGGTCCTGGCGAGAGCAACCACAACTTCGGCCGGGCGGTGGACATAGGATTCAAGCACATGAAGTGGGTGCAGGGCGACGGGAGCATCAAGAAAGACGCGGATTGGCTCAATGCGCTGGAGGCGGCCAAGGCAGCGGAGGCCGGGGCGTTCTGGGATGCCCGCGACGCCATCGCCACGAAGCTCAGCCTGTTCCGCTTGCAGTTTGAGCGGGTGCACTTGCAATCGTTCGACCAGAAGGCGGTCAGTAGTCAGCGCTCACTAGCCAAGCTGTTGACTCTCGTAGGAACAATGCAGTGGAAAGCGGCGTACCAATGCGACTTAGGGTCGGGCGGCAAATATTGGGCGACTGTGGGTACAGCCAAGGAGATCTGGAACCTGAACAGCCTCGTTACCAAAGCGGATATCGCGAAAGCGCGTTCGGCCGCGAAGGGTGTACCCGTGAAAGAAGCCGACATCAAGGCGGACGAAGTCACGAACATGAAGAAAGCCCTGAAGGCCGATTTCGAAGCCGCCGACAAGAATTGGATTAAGTGGCAGGCTGTGCCTTAGAAGAGGCCTCCGGCGGGGGGAAGTGGAGGCGGCCGAGGCGGACCAGAAGGCGGTCTTGTTCTCCGGCCCGGCGGGCATCGAGAGCTGCCAGGATCTCGGCCTGCTTGTCCAGGAGCCGGGATCGATAAGGTCCAAGGACCGCCAACCCCGCAGCGATCGACTGCAGGGCGCGGGGAAAGTCTCCGAGGTAGAGCCAAGTATAGGCGAGGTTGAGATTGGTACGCGCGTCGGCAGGGCATACCCGCTGAGCCTGCAGATAAGCTTCGTGGGCGTCCTGAAAGCGTTCGAGACAATAGAGGCAGTCGCCCAGGACGTTCCAGAGCCAGGGGCTGTACCAGGGATTGCGTTCGACGGCAGCCTGCGCCAGTTGGAGCCCGGAAGAGAAATCCTTCAGATCGAGCCCCACGAATTCGGCCGCCTCACCAAGCACGCGCCAATCGCGCGGGGCCCGGGCTACAGCGGTGCGGAAGCATTCGAGCGCCTGTTGTTTCCTGCCATGGCTGCTGTGCTCACGAGCTTCTTCCAGGGGGCCCTCAAAGTGGTGTTGAGACTGAGCGGAAAAGCGGTTGTGAAAGCAGCGGACGGTTTCAGGCAGGCTCGCGCGGGTCAGCAACCTGGAGTGAATGGAACGTGCGGAATCGCCGTCCGGCGTTTCCATGCGCCAGCCCGCCGCGGGGAGCACCGCGTCCAGGCCGGGAAAATTCAGGCCTTGCGCGGTGGTTTGGCCGAAGCGTTGCGTGGCACTGTAGCTCGACTGCTCTCCTGCTCTGGTAGGTCCATAATCGTTCACCAGGATGAATCCGGAAGGGTGTAAGAGGTGTTGAAGCTGATCCAAGCACTGGAAGGCGCCGGAATGGAAGAGCACAGGTTCCCGTTCGGCAGCGGTCTCCAAGCAGGCGGCAAGGAAGGGTTCATTCGCAAGCCTTTGATTAGGCCGGAACTCCGCCTCAACGTCGAACAAAGATACGAGGGGCAGCAGTTGGAGAAGTTGACTCGCCTCGGCGCCACGGGCCAGAGACTGTGCTTCGGAGGCCGAGAGCGAAGTGTATTGGCGGAGCAGTGCCGGATTCGTCATCAGATGAGTGCGCACCTGCAATTCCTCAACGGCGCTTCCGTTACGGCGGACAGTGGTGGAGTCGAGCACGTCCAGCACGTAATTGCAGAACACAGCGCGGAGTTGCGCGCCCGGTGGCAGCACAGACTGCAATTCCGAGCGAAGACCGGGTTCATCGGCAGCACACACCATTGGCCGAACGTGCGCTGAGAATGGTGTGAATATTCCCCGCGTGGCCCAGTCCGCCACCGTGCTTGGGGAGGCGTCAGTGACGAAATACAGCACGCGGTCGAAAAATCCGCGTCCCTCCTGACGGCAAAGCGCCTCAAACGTATCGAGGAAATATCGTGCAAATAGGCCGCAACCGGCTCCGAGCTCCAGCACCACCAGGGGGCCTTCCTCCGGCCTTTCTGCACAGTTGTGGAATAACAAAGCGGCGGCATCCTCGGACAGCCGCCCGCTGTTATTGATGAGGAAGGGCACTTCGTTGTCCGCGAACGGCAGCGTACCGGCCGTGCGCCAGTGCAATCGGGACAAGGTCCATTCGAGACTTCTAGTGACAGGGCGGAAGTCCTCCAGCAGAACCCGTTCCTGCTTGGCGCCGCTCACCAACTCCTCGGGCAGGCGCGTCCTCTGAGCCAGCCGCATACGCGTCATGGCTTCGTCGAGCGAAAGTGGAACGCGAGGATCGGCGGGAGCGTTCTCCTTCGACAAGGGATATCCAGGGCCTGGAGCCATTTCCGTAGTGTAAAAGACGGCTGCGGGCTCATACTGGAAGAGTGGAGACAGCCGCAAATCTGGAGGTACTTGCCCCGGCATTGCCTGCCCGGGACGTGCTCGCGCTTGCGGAATGGTACAAGCGTCTGGGGTTTGAGACGGTATCGGTCTATGGCACGGACTATGCCATCGTGAGCCGTTGGGGCGCGGAGATCCATTTCTTTGTGCACAGCGAGTTGGACCCCAAGCTGAACGACCACGGCTGCTACCTGCGCGTCAAGGGCGTAGAGGCGCTCTACCAGGAGTACCAGCAGGCTGGCATCGAACGCATGACCGAATTGGAAGACCGCAGTTGGGGCATGAAGGAGTTTGCGGTCATCGATCCGGAAGGCAACCTATTGCGGATTGGCGAAATCCTGCCCTGGCGGCGTTGACCAGCGGTCATTCGTCCCGCAGTACAGAAGCCGGATCGATGCGCGCCGCCCGCCCGGCTGGTCCTGCCGCGGCCAGAATGGCGGAGCCCGCCAGGAGAATCAGTGCTCCGGCGAATACGGCCGGGTGCCAGGGTTCGACGCGGAACAGCACAGACTGCAGTTGCCGCGTGGCCGCCAGAGCGAACGGCAGCCCCGCCGCGATCCCCCAGGCCACGAGACGCAGGCTCTGGCCGAGAATCAGCTGTGTAGTTTGGCGGCGATCCGAGCCCAGCGCCATGCGGATGCCAATTTCACGGCGCCGCCGCGTCACGTTATAAGCCAGAACCCCATACAACCCCACCGCCGTGAGAAGCAACCCCAAACCGGCGAGCGCGCCGGAAAGCTGGGCCAGCAAGGCGTTCTGGCGCGCAGAATACCGCATCAGTTCCTCCAGCCCGATGATGAGTTCCGGCTCGAGGTCGCGATCGGCGCCGGCCAGCACCTGGCGCACTGCACGGGCCAGCGTATCGCGGTCGCCGCGCGGCTCAATCAATAACGTCAGATCCCAGCGCGTGGTGCGCCAGTATGGCATGTAGAAGTAGGGTTCCGGCGTTTCAGTCACTGAGTTGATCGGCGCATCGTTCACCACGCCGGCAATTCGCCACACCGGGCCCTCGTTGTTGCTCACCGCGAGGTACTTGCCCACGGGATTGCCCGACGGCCAGAAGCGTTTGGCCATCGTTTCATTGATCAAGACAGTTGGTTCGCCGCCCGTCATGTCGGCCGGCTCGAAGCCACGGCCGCTAAGCACGCGAAGTCCCATCAGCCCGAGAAAGTTTTCGTCGATCGTGTTGTAGCGGATCTCGACCGGGCGCGCGGCGGTGAGGTCGGAGTGGCCGGGAGATGATACGGGCCGCCGCATCCCTGATCCGGAGAGGCTCATCGGTGCCCGCATCGCCACGGCCATACGGGCCACACCAGGCAACTCGCGCACCCGCTGGCAGGCTTCCCGAAGCTTGGTTTCCCCAACCCCCACGCTCCAAACCACCATGGGATTCGAACGGGTCATCCCCAAGTCAGCCGTGCGTGTCTGCCAGAGGCTGGCCGCAAGCACGCCGGCGCCTGCCAGAAGCACCACGGAGAGAGCCACCTGCGCGGCCGTCAGCCAATTGCGCAAGGGCGCCCGACGGGTTGTACCACCCTGTCCGCGCAAGGAGTCCACCAGATGAGCACGCAGTACCGTTCCGAGTGGCGCCAGGCCCACAGCAAACAATGTGAACAAGCTGGCGAGCGCAGTGGCTAGTAACACACGGCTGTCCAACTGAAACACCTCTCTGATGGGAAACCCCGGAACCGGTATCAGAAGCGCCGGCAGCACCTGAATCAGCCACGCTCCCAGCAGGGTTCCCGTGGCCAGCCCGAGCACTCCCAGCACGGCGCTTTCGAGCAGGAAGAGCCGCGCAACCGGCCAGCGGCCCGCGCCCAAGGAAGCTCGCACTGCCACCTCGCGCCGACGAGCCTCGGCCCGCGCCAGCAGCAGATTCGCAATATTGATGCAGGCCGCGAATACCACCAGGCCGACAATGCCAAAGAGCGCCGAAACGGCGGGCCCATGGTTTTTCCATCGCCACGCAAAGTCGGACATGGGAAGTAAAGCCATGTTCTGATCCGCTGCAGCCGCAGTGTCTTGCCACCGGCGGCTGATGGAAGCGGCCTCTCCCCGGGCCGATTCCAGAGTGGCTCCGGGGCGAAGGCGGGCGAAAGTCTCGAAGATCCGGTGACGGCGTGCTGTGAAATCCTGCACGCCGCCTTTCACCATCGCCCGCCAGGTGGCGGGAGGCACCCAGAAATCGCGGTCGCCCTGCACGCTGGTGTCGCGGAACTCCGGCGGTAGCACCCCCACGATGGTCACCTGGCCCATGGTGAGCCGGATGCTGCGGCCTACGATAGTTTCATCCGCTCCAAACACGCGCCGCCACGTGTTGTACCCAAGCACGGCCGCATTGGATTCCTCCTGCCCCGGACCATACAACCGCCCGCGATGGGGACGTACGCCAAGAACCTGGAAGAAATCCGGCGACGTGACGTTCACCATCATCAAGCTCAACCGGCCGTCTTGCCGGTATTCGGCGCCTCGGCGCATCAGGCAAGCCACGCCGGAATAGCTGGCAGCCTCGCGCCGCAGATCCTCGTACTCGACGTAGGAAAGCAACTCCTCCGAGCGTTCGGGCGAAGTGAGGAAGACGCGCAACAGCCGATCGGGCTCCGCCACTGCCAGCGGCCGCAGATACAGCCCGTCGATGAGGCTGAACAGGGTGGAGTTCACTCCCGCCCCCAACGCCAGCGACAGCACGGCGACAACTGTAAACAGGGGCTGTCGGATCAATTGCCGGAGGACGAAATGTAAATCCTGGACCATCCCGAAACGTGGGGCATCTCCCCTGCCAAGTGCTAACCGGATGATTTTTCAGAGTTTCACGCATGAGGATCTCTGGCAAGTGTCCGTCTGCGGGACAGGGGGGTGTCCGCCAGCGGCCGCAACCGGCGCCCCAGCGAACTCGTATCAGCTATTTGGGTCGGCAGAATGAGATTTCCGTTCGGGAAAGTGCACCGGTCCGCACGGAAATCTCGCATGAGAGTTTGGGAGCAGTTGATCGTATGTCACAAAACGGGAGAAACACGCAACGGCCAAGAGACTGGGATTTACTCTGGATTCTCGTCGTGGCCCTGGTTGTACTGACCATCGACGCCCGGGGCAACGACCGGGCAGCGCACGCTGCCGGCGTCTGCACAGCGGTTTACGTGGAGAACGGAGGGCCGGGCGATTGGGCCCCGCTACTAGCGGAAGAGCCGGACTACCTGGCGTTGAGCGCGGAAGGAGCGATCACCAGAGGTCGGCTGCTGCGCGGCTTCACGAAAGCGGTCCTGTCCCAGGCGGCGCGGATCATCGTGAGCCTGGAAGAGACTGCGGACTTGGCTGCATTTCGCCTGGTCCCGCTGCGCACAAGGATAGACGAGCGCAGTTTCACGGTAGCGAAGATGATTCCCCTTGCCTGGCATGAAATGGGCGAGAACCTGTATGAGTTGGTGCTGCAGGAGCCATTGGCGCCGGGTGAATACGCGCTCCTGGGTCCGTCCAGTTTGGCGCGGCCTGTTTGGACGTTTCAAGTTCGCCGCTAGACGATGGTGAGGCGGAAAGAGCCTCGGGTCAGTGACAGGCACGCGGTGATGGAACCACCAGCAGAGACAAACGTTCCCGGCTGCAATTGGCTGGCGTCTTTCACCTGGCGCAGAGCAGAGCAGGCAGTACCGGGGCAGTGAATGGTGAAATCCGGGCAGGCGAAAGGCGCGTGGAACAGCATGTCGTTCCCTGCGCGCTCGATTCGCGTCAACTCTTTGGCCGCCCAGTAGCGGGCGATTTCGCTGAGTTTCATCCACCGGATGGTGTTTCCGTAGCGCTGGCGCAGCCTTTGGACTACCGTCTGGAAGCACTGAAACCCCAGTTCGCGGCCGTTATAGTGAATCCCGGTCCAGTGGCAGAGCAGGCAAGCGGGTTCCCCGCGGCCGATGATCTCCACCAGACGCCCGCTGCGAAGGTCCGCCGAAATGAACCGGTCCGGTTCGGGCGTCGTGGAACAATCCCAGTTGCCTGTCCAGTCACCCGTGCAGCCAAGCACATGCACGACGCAGCGCGGGTCACTCGAGTCGAGGCCCGAAGCATATTCCACCCGCGGGGCCACACTTTCCTGTCCTTGATCGAGCGTGGTGTGGAAGTAGTGGGGAATCTCCGCGCGGAAGACCTGGCGAACAGCCTCCAGAGTGGCTTGCGCCAACTGCGGCCGGGCATCATGGCCGAAGCCACCGGGTGTGGTTAGCCCTTCACACGGCAAGCCAATGTTGTGGAGAATTTGCAGCCCGTAGGCCATATAGGAGGCAATTTCGTCCACGCTGCGGCCGGCGCACCAATTCCAGTTCTCCATGTACGAGGGGCCGGTCTGAGGGACGGGATGCCCAGTCTTCAGGTCGATGATGCGCGTGTGCGTGACCATCTCAGGGTGGATATCCCAGTTGCTGGTGAGGCGGTCCCGCACCAGGCGGATGCTGGCCGCGATCTCTTCGCGCGTCCAGCCCGGCACTTCGAGATCCAGCCTGCCAACGCACGCCGGGAAGGGCACGACACTGTACTTGCCCTTTACCCCGTTCTCCCCGCACCAATCACCGAAGCGGCGGACGAAATCGTCGGGAATTTCGTGCGGCATGGCGCGCCAGTTCTGCTCGTAGCGCGTGTTATTCCAGGCCGCCCGGAACTGCGGGATGGCAAACCGGTTGAGATTCACCAGGCACGTGGAGTCGTCGATGATCAGCGAAACGGGAACGCGGCCCAGTGGATTCAGTACCTCCACCTGAGCGTCGCGCGGGGGGCGGTCTCCGGGGATCTGCATTGAAGCGGCATAGAGGAACTCGCGGCGGGTAAGTGGGTGCATTCGCGGCTGAACCTTTGCCCTAGTTTCGCCGATCCGCCCCTGAAGCGCCACGAGGAGAGCGTATGATGGGCACGGCGGCTGATATGCGGAATGGTGTCCTGTTGGTTCTTTCAACTTGCCTGATGTGCGGCCAGGGTATGCCCGGCTCGTGGGACATTGGCGTCCCATCCGCGGCCGGACAGGCCACCCGCGATGCCGGCGGGCGCCTGCGCATTGTGGCGGCTGGCGAGAACATCTGGGGCCGCGCGGACAGTTTCCACTTCGAGGCCCGGCCGGTGCGCGGCGACGTGGATCTTTCGGCCATCATCACCTGGGATACTCCTGGCGGGCACGAACACAAAAAGGCCGGGTTGATGTTGCGCGCCGGATTGGCTCCGGACGATCCGCACGCCAGCGTGATGGTGCATGGGGACGGGTTGATCGCGCTCCAATACCGCAGGGAGAAGGGCGGCCCCACTGAAGAGGTGAAAGCGCCATGGCGAGCGCGGGCGCGAATCCGCCTGATGCGCCACGGGGATGTGATTTCCATGGAAGTGGCGCTGGGCGAGGGAGCGTTTCAGCCGGCGGCTTCGCTCACGGTGCGCCTTCCGGAGATGGTCTACGCCGGGCACGCCGCCTGCTCGCACGACCCGAATGACCGCCAGATTGCCGTCTTCAGCCGGATGGCCCTGACTGAATTGGGTGTGGCGGCCGAGGCGGACCGAACGCTGGAGAGCACCCTCGAGACCGTGAATATTGAAACCGGCCAGCGGCGCGTGATCTACCGCGCCCGCGAGCATTTTGAAGCACCCAACTGGACGCGGGACGGCAAGCACTTGCTCATCAACGGTGGCGGGCGCATTCTGCGCATCCCCGTGGAGGGCGGAATGCCCCAACACGTGCCCACGGGCAACGTTCGCGTAAACAACGATCATGGGCTTTCGTTCGATGGCAAGTGGCTGATCATCAGCGGGAGCGTTGACCGCAAACCCTCGCAGATTTTCGTGTTGCCTGCGGACGGCGGGGAACTAAGACTGGTGACTCCGCTGGCCCCTTCTTACTGGCACGGGATTTCACCCGACGGCAAGACCCTGGTGTATTGCGCGAGCCGGAACAACGACTACGACATCTACTCCATCCCGTTCGAGGGAGGCCAGGAGACCCGCCTCACCGACACGCCCGGCCTGGACGATGGGCCGGAGTATTCGCCCGACGGGCGTTGGATTTACTTCAACAGCGTGAGGTCCGGGCTGATGCGCATTTGGCGAATGCGCCCGGATGGCACGTCGCCGCAGATGGTCTCGCAGGGACCGCCCTCCGCGGACTGGTTCGCGCATCCTTCGCCCGACGGCCGCTGGATCGCCTATCTCAGCTACGACGCCTCCGTGGAAGGTCATCCGGCGAACAAAGACGTGACGCTGCGGTTGGCCGAACCGGACGGCAGCAATCCCCGCGTGCTTGTGACGCTCTTTGGGGGCCAGGGCACTATCAACGTACCCTCGTGGTCGCCGGATTCACGCGAATTCGCCTTCGTCAGCTACCGCCTGGTGCCGCGCAGCGCGCCGCAGTGAACGCGGCGTGGTGGCTACTCCTGCCGCAGCGCCGCGGCGGGATCTACCCGCATGGCGCGCCGGACAGGCAAGGCACTTGCCAGTAGCGTTGCGAGCATGAGTACTGCGCCGGCCGCAACGAAGGTCGTGGGGTCACCCGGCTCGACTCCATGGAGGAGGCTTTGAAGCCAGCGGGTAACTCCAAGGGCGGCGAGAACCCCGGCCGCTAAACCAGCGGCCGCATACGACAGACCTTGGGTAGTGATCTGACGCAGGATATCGCAAGGTTGCGCGCCGAGGGACATTCTCAGGCCGATCTCCGGGATGCGCTGCTCAACGCTGTAAGCTTGCACGCCGTACAGGCCGAGGGCGGCAAGAAACAGGGCGAGGGCGGCGAAGCCGCCCAAGAGCTTTGTCTGCAAAGAGCGGCCCCACAACTCCTCATCCATGATGGCCTGCATGGAGGAAACGTCAGTCACAACCTGCTCCGGGTCGACCGCCCGGATCTGTTCCCGAACGGCTTGTTCCAGGCTCTCCGGAGGCAAGGCTGTTTGGATGACGAGCGACAGGCTGAGGTGCAGCATCTGCAGCGAAGAGACATAGAACTCCGGGGCGGGCGCCTGGTCCAGGCCAGCCTGGCGGATATCGCGGATGACTCCCACAACCGGCACTGGATGTCCCCCAAGAACCAGGTGCTTGCCGATGGGATCCTGCTCTGGCCACGCCAACCGCGCCAGAGTTTGGTTGATGACGGCCACCAGGGGAGCACCTTCAGTGTCGGAGTGGCTGAAATCACGTCCGCGCACCAGCGGAATGCCCATGGTCTGGAAATAGCCGGCTCCCGCCATCCGTGAGCGGCATTGGAAGCGTGTTTCCGGCGGGTGGCCCTCGGCGCCTGCTCCGGTAATGTCCCCCTTGACTCTGAGCGGGATGTGGTTTGTGAAGCCGGCGGAGAGAACACCGGGCAGTGAGAGCACGCGGCGCAGGATTTCGTTCTGGAAGGCGACATTTTTCTGCGGTGTGAAGTCAGGATCGTGAACAGGCAGGCGCAAGGTGAGCAGGCCGGCGCTCCGCCAACCGGGATCTACACCGCGCAAGCGCGACAGCGTTTGAATCAGCAGTCCCGCTCCAATCAGCAACACGAATGCAAGCGCCACCTCCGAGCCCAGCAGCAGGGCGCGCAACCATCGCGGGCCCGCAGTGGACGCCGCTACCGAGCGTGTGGAGAGCTTCAAGGCGGATTGAACGTCCAGGACTCGCAACTGCAAGAAAGGAGTCAATGTGAACAAGAGAACCGTAAGGCAGGCAACACACAGCGTGAAAATCAGTACTCGCCAGTCGAGCGAAAGTTGATTCATGCCGGCCACCGCTCCGGGTGCGAGGTGAGCAAGCGTTCGCAGGCCAAACCATCCGAGGAACACCCCCAGCCCAACGCCTCCCAGGCACAAGAGGCATCCTTCGGCGAGATACCGCCGCATCAGCGGCCATACGCCAGCGCCAAGGGCTTTTCGTACGGCCACCTCTTTGCCCTGCGAAGCGGCTCGGGCGAGCAGAAGATGTGCCAGGTTCACACAGGCAATGCCAAGCACGAACAACACAGCGCCCATCAACGCGAAGAGAACCGTCCGGCGGGAGGAAACAAAATGATCCCGCATCGGTGCGGCAAACGCTCCCACCTTTTCGTTTGTTTGAGGGTATTCCGCGCTCAACTGGCGGCCGATCCGCTTCATTTCATCGTCGGCCTGTGCAATCGAGACGTCTGGCTTCAAACGGGCGATCACCATCCAGTTATGGCGTCCCCTGTTGGCGAGTCCGGCGGCCGTATACGCGCTCCCCATGGGGACCCAAAGATCGCCGGGGTGGTCCCGATACTCACCAGGTGGTTCCGTCCCCCGCCGGAACACACCCACCACTGCGTAAGGATACGAATCCAGCCGGATAATCCGTCCGAGGATGCCTGGGTCCGCGCCAAACCGCTTCCGCCACAGTTCCTCACTCAGGATGACGGCCTTCGCCGCGTCAGGCTGGTCTTCCTCATCGCGGAAAATACGGCCCAGGAGGGGCGTGGGGCGGAGCGCTCGCAGCAGGCTGGCTGTCACCCTGCTTCCAGGGATGACTTCCGGAGAGCCTCCCAAACTCAGCCGGAAAGACGCATCCTCCAGCGCACCCATCTCCTCAAAGGAGCGGCTGCGCTCCTTCCAGTCGAAGTAGTTCGCCGGCGCGGCCGGACTGTCCCGCAATCCAAAGAACGGCGCGCTCTCCCAAAGGAGAACCAACCGCTCGGGTTCTGGGTAGGGCAGGGGCTTGAGCAGGACCGAGTTCAAGAGACTAAAAACGGCGGTATTGGCCCCGATCCCCAAGGCCAAGGTGAGAATTGCCACCACGCTGTAGATTGGGGACCGTCGGAGCGAACGCAGCGCCAGGGCAGAATCTTGGGGCAGACCGGGCATAGAGTTCGGACAGAAGATGAGCAATCCGAATGCCACTCCTACGCTCATGTGGCCCGCCTGCCGGGCGATTTTCAGAGCACCGGCTCCGAAAGCACTGCCCGGAAATGGGATTGATCTGAACTTCCGTTGCAGGAATTCTTGCGTGGCTGAGCCAGGTTCGATACGATGCAGGGCAACAGGATAAAAAGGTATGAAACGCCGTCTATTTCTCGGAGCGGCGGCCGCCGCGGCTAGCGCGTGCGGGCGACGAACCGCGCCGGCCCTCAGGATTTTCAGCGAGGACGAGGCGCAGACCCTCAACGCATGGCTGGACTGCCTGATTCCGGCCGACGACTTGCCGGGTGCGGTGGACGCGGGCGTTATCCATTACATCGACCGCCAACTCACCAAACGGTTCCGGAAGCAGAGGCCCGACTACACTCGGGCGCTGGCCGCCATCCAACGGATGGCGAAGCAGGAAACGGGGGAGCGGTTCGCCGCACTTGATTTTGACCAGCGTACCGTCCTGCTCGAAAAGTTCGAGACCCAGGAAAACGCATTGTTCGAGATGGTGCTGAACCATGCCATGCAGGGCTTCTACGGCAATCCGCGCCACGGGGGCAACAAGGATTACGTGAGTTGGCGGATGCTGGGCGTTCCGCCCGCGCCGGTGCGCGGCCGCATGCACTACACCGCGCAGGGGGATCGGGGCTAATGGCGCAACTCAAGAAGGTGAATGCCGTGGTGGTCGGCGCCGGAGCAGCCGGGCCCATCGTAGCGAAGGAACTTGCTTTCGCGGGTTACCGAACGGTCTTACTGGAACGCGGCAAGTGGAACACCGCCGGGGATTGCCGCAAGGACGACCTGCGCAATCAGCGCACGACGATCCTTGGCCATCCCTTTGGACCGGAGGATGAGGGCAATCCGCGGGTCATTCTCGACGCGAAAGGCAAGGCACGTGTGGTAGAACCCTCGGGGCCCGGTTATCACAACAATGCGGCATGCGTGGGAGGGGGCACGCTGAGCTATGGCGCGATGGCGTGGCGGTTCCATCCAGACGACTTCCGCATGGTGTCGCGATACGGAACTGTAGCGAACTCCACGCTGGCCGATTGGCCGGTGACCTACGACGATCTGGAGCCCTACTACGAGAAAGCCGAATGGGAGATCGGGGTCTCCGGCGACGACAGCACCAACCCCTTCAAAGGGTCGAGAAAACGGCCGCTGCCGATGCCGCCGCTGCCGGACTCACGGGAGCACAAGATCCTCTGGGCCGGCGCCTTGAAACTGGGACTGCACCCATTCCACATCCCGATGCTTCGCAATACGGTGCCTTACAACGGCCGGCCGGGCTGCATGCGCTGCCGGTGGTGCGTCGGTTTTGCTTGCGAATGCGACGCCAAGTGCGGCACCCAGAACACTGTCATCCCTTTGGCCCAACGCACCGGCCAGTTTGAACTCCGGACGCAATGCATGACGCGGCGCGTGCTTACGGACGAGCGCGGCCGCGCCACGGGCGTGGAATACGTCGACCGTGAGGGCCGCATGTGGGAGCAGCCGGCGGATGTTGTCATCGTGTCGGCTTCGGCGATCGAGTCCGCGCGCCTGCTGCTGAACTCCCGTTCGCGCCTGTTTCCGCAGGGGCTGGGCAACCGTTACGACTGGGTAGGCCGAAATCTTCAGGGCCACACCTACACAGGCGCCGTCGGGCTGTTCGAGGAGGACGTTTACGATGACCTCGGGCCCGGCGCCTCCGTCGCGATCTGCGATTACAACCACGGGAATCCCGGACTGGTGGGGGGCGCCATGTTGGCCAACGAGTTCATCCGGCTCCCCATCCAATTCCTCGGGGTGCGCCCCCCAAACGTGAAGCGCTGGGGCCAGGAGCACAAAGACTACATGCGGCGGTACTACCGGCGCTCTGTGATGGTGCAGGGGCCAACGCAGGAGATCCCGGTCTTCGAATCGCGTGTTGATGTGGATCCTGCGGTCCGGGATGCCTTCGGCATGCCGGTTGCGCGCATTTCCGGGCCAAAGCATCCGCACAGTATCGAAATTGGGCGTGCGATGTGTGATAGGGCTGAGGCTTGGTTGAAGGCGGCCGGTGCGGCACAGACGTGGCTCAAGCTTCCCGGAGCCGGCACCAGCGGAGGTCAGCATCAGGCGGGTACCTGCCGCATGGGCGACGACCCAAAGACCAGCGTTGTCGACCGCCACTGCCGGGTGCACGACATCGACAATCTTTATGTGGTTGACGGCAGCGTGCACGTCACCAATGGAGGCTTCAATCCCGTGCTCACGATCATGGCGCTGGCATACCGCGCTGGAGAGCACATCGCCCGCGAATGGAAGGGGGTTTTGGCATGAAGCCGCTCTGGATTCTGCTCCCGGTGGCGGTGGCTTTCGCCCTGCTGATGGTCCCGTTGGGCAGTGTGATCTATGAGTCGGGTGGAGGCGAGGCCTGTGCCCGCTGTCACGAAATCGGCCCTGCCTATGAGCGGTGGCGTATGTCTTCTCATCGCGGGGTGGCATGCACCAAATGCCACGGCGACGCCTGGACCACCGACATCCAGTTTCACCTGACGAATCTGCATCGCCTGCGCACGCACGCGGCGGGCGATGTTCCCGAAAAGCCGCGCCTGCTGGGCCAGAACGTGCTCGACATGCAGGCGCGCTGCCAAACCTGCCATCCCAACGAGTTCGCCGCGTGGCAGAACGGACCGCACAGCGTCACGTATGCTTCCATTTTTCTTGACCGTCAGCACAACCGCGACCGGCACCTGATGGACGACTGCCTGCGTTGCCACGGGATGCACTATGAAGGCGACATCCGCTCACTTGTAACGCCGCTGGATCGCCAGGGGCCCTGGCAACTAGTACGGGCTGATTTGGCGCAGCAGCCCGCGATCCCTTGCCTGGGCTGCCATTCGGTGCACCGGACCGGAGAACCGCTGAAGGGGCACGTGCGCAAAGGAAACGTCGCCAGCAAAGAGGAAATTCACCGGCCGTCGCTCGCGCTGTTTGACCGCCGCGCTCAGGAGCCTCTGCCGGTGAAAGAGTTACCCGTCCCGGTGGTGTACGAGGGGGATCGGCGGATCAAGATGAGCCCCGATCCCCGCCAGGCGCTGTGTTACCAGTGCCACGCCCCGCTGGCCACCATGCAGGTCAAGTCCGGCGATGACCGGACGCCCATCGGCGTGCACGAAGGTCTGAGCTGCCTCGCCTGCCACGACAAACACCGCCAGACGACGCGGGCGTCGTGCTCCAACTGCCACCCGCGTTTATCAAACTGCGGGATCGACGTGGAGAAGATGGACACTACTTTTCTCAGGCCTTCCAGTCCAAACAACATTCACTTTGTGAAGTGCGCGGACTGCCATCCCAAGGGTGTGCCGCCCAAGAAGGCGGTCACGGCTTTGGCGAGGGCGGACTAATCGCGGTTTGGCGGCGAGACCGCCGCAAGCCAGCTTCGAATTCCCTGGCCAACTTGGTGATCAATCGGGCAGCCGTCCGGCCGTCCCGCCGGGCCATGGCATCGAAGATCCGCTGGTGCTTTTCAGCCTCGACCTGCAGATTCAGCTGGCCCGCCGCCACACCCTTGCTCAGTCCCGAAACAAACAGAGGAGCCAGAGTGGACTCGAGAATGCGCACCACATGCGCTACGCCGCACGTGTTCCAGATGGCGCGGTGAAACTGTACATCCTCGTGGTAGAAGGCATGGAGGTCATTTGCGGCCGCGGCGGCGCGCATGGAAACAAGATGGGCGGCCAAGGTCTGTTCTACTTCAGGAGTCATGCGCCGGCAACACCACGCGGTCACTCTTGGCTCGAGCCAGCGCCGCACCCGGCACAGACCTTCCACCTCAGCCGGAGTCAGGTCCACCACTGAGCAACCGGCGTTGGGCTTCTTTACCACCAGGCCACGGCCTTCCAACTCCTGCAACGCTTCCCGCACCGGAATGGAAGATACTCGAAACCGCGTGGTCAATTCCCTCTCGGTCAGGCGCACCCCCGGGCTATACCGGCCCATCAAAATATCTTTCTCAATGGCCGCGGCAATCAGCGTCCGGTGCGCCACATAGGAGGGAAGATCGGGCTTGATCATGCGCTCGTGCTCCAGATTATATATAATTCGGACTGCCAAGTAGGAAACTCAAAATGCAGGACCAGTGGAAGGGCGTCATCGCCGGCGCGGGGTTCTTCGCGCAGTATCACGCCGACGCGTGGCGAAGATTGCCGCAAGCGCGGATCGTGGCGGTGGCCGACCCTGACGTTGGCAAAGCCGAAGAGTTTGCGCGGCGCTGGGGCATCCCCAAAATCTACGCTGATGCTGTTCGGATGCTGGCGGACGAAAGGCCCGGCTTCCTCGATATCGTGACCGGGCCGGATACCCACCGGAGTTTGGCTGAACTCGCTGCGGGAGCAAGGATTCACGTGATCACACAGAAGCCAATGGCGCCCGATTGGGGCGACTGTGTGGCGATGGTGGAGACTTGCGAACGGGCCGGCGTGCGCCTGTTTGTCCATGAGAACTGGCGCTGGCAGCCATGGTACCGGGAACTCCGGCGCCTGGTGGACGAAGACAGGTTCGGGCGCGTGTTCCATATTGCCTTCCGTTTGCGCAACGGCGACGGCCGGGGCTCGAACCCCTACACACTACAACCCTACTTCAAACAGATGCGGCGCTTCTTGATCTACGAAACGCTGGTCCATTTCCTGGACACCTTCCGGTTTCTGGCGGGCGAGATCCGCTCGATCAACTGCCGCACCGCCCGCGTGAACCCGCTAATTGAAGGCGAAGACTACGCGCTGCTGCAGCTATCCTTTGCTGGCGGCGCGCATGGATTGATCGACGCCAACCGGATCAGCGGGCCACTGCCGCTGGAACCCACGTTCGGCACCTTATGGCTGGAAGGCGAACGCGCCATGGCTCGGATGGACGGCCAGGGACGGATCTTCATCACAGATTACGGCGGCCCTGAGCAGGAACACGACTACGCGATACCGGCCGAAGGGTACCGCGGCGACAGTGTCCGTGCGCTGCAAAACCACATCTTGGAATGCCTGCGCGGCGGGACCCCCTGCGAGAGCGAAGGCCGTGCCTACTTGGCGACGGTGCGTGCCGTGCTGGCCGCCTACGAGTCGGCGGAGACAGGAAACACCATTCATCTATGAAAAGGAAATGGCGGATTGCCCTGATGCCAGGCGATGGCATCGGCCCCGAGGTAACGGCCGAAGCGGTCCGGGTGCTGGAGGCCGTGCCGGAACTGGCGTTGCACTACGAAGAACTCCCCGTGGGCGCTGGCGAGTATTTGCGTTCAGGCAATCCGTTGCCGCCTGCAGTACTGGAGCGCGTCCGCAGCGACTTTGACGCCGTGCTGCTTGGCGCGATGGGACTTCCGGACGTCCGCTGGCCCAGCGGAGTCGAGATGACTCCCCAAATCGACCTGCGCGAACAGTTGGATCTGTATTGCGGCCTGCGGCCGATTTATCTGTTCCACGCCCAAGACACCCCATTGAAGGGACACGGCGCCGGCGCCATCGACCTGATGCTGGTGCGGGAGAACACGGAGGGCCTGTTTGCTTCCCGCCTGGATCCGCCCTCGCCCGACCCGAACCGTGCCGAAGACCGTATGGTGATTACGCGCTGGGGCGCTGAGCGTGTCATCCGTTCGGCGTTTATTCAAGCTACGAAGCGGCGCCG
>CAYWQS010000011.1:0-138245 GCA_964460395.1 uncultured Solibacteraceae bacterium
GCAACCTGGAACTAGTCGATATATGCTACGTGGAACGATTTACTTAATCGTTTACTTCGGGGCAGCTCTTTTCATCTCTACGGCTTTCAACAAACCAATGCGGGAGGTCCTTTCCATGCTTGAGAGGTCGCGATTCGCCCTGACCTGGCTGGGCGCGTGCCTGTTCCTGTTCTTGTCTTGCCTGCCCGGGCAGACCACAAACGCTTCCATCACCGGCATCATTACGGATGCCAGCGGAGCGGTGATCGCCAACGCCACGGTCACGGCCACGAACAACGCCAGCGGCGTCAGCCGCACGGTAAGTACAAACGATGCGGGCGCCTATGCGCTGGCGCCGTTGCTGCCTGGCACGTATGAGGTCCGCGTGAGCAACGCCGGATTCAAGACAAAGATCCAGAACAACGTCGTGCTGGAAACAGGCGCCATCGTAAAAATCGATATGCAGCTCGAATTAGGCGCCGTAACGGAGAGCATCGAAGTCAGCGCCGCGGCGCCCATGCTGCAAACGCAGGAGACCTCGGTGGGCGGCGTGGTAACGCAGAAGCAACTCGAGCGGATTCCCGTCAATGGGCGGAACTACACCCGCCTGCTGGTGTTGATGCCTGGCACCAGCGATATCCGGCGCAGTCAGGGCCGCGGTGACCTCTCCGGCACCCAGATGGTTTCGGTCAACGGCCAGAGGACGCAGGACAACAACTACACGTTGGACGGCGTGGACAACAACATGATGTTCATGAACTCGCCCGGTGGTTCGCCGCCCATGGACGCTATCCAGGAGTTCCGCGTGGCCACCGGCAATTCCGCGGAGTTCGGCCGTTCGGCGGGTGCGAATGTGAACATCTCGATCAAATCAGGCACCCGCGACCTGCACGGCAGCGTTTACGAGTTCCTGCGGAACGAGAAACTGGACGCCAACGAATGGTTCGCCAACCGCCAGAATCGCGGGCGCGTGCCATTCCGGCAAAACCAGTACGGGGTTGCCGTGGGCGGCCCGGTGGTGCTGCCCAAGATCTATCAGGGCCGCGACAAAACCTTTTGGTTCTTCTCGTGGGAAGGCTTCCGCTGGCGGCGCGGCCAAACGGCACAGTCCAACGTCCCACTCGCCGACATGCGCGGCGGCGATTTCTCCATGCTGACAAACAGGATCTATGATCCCCTGACGGGCACCACGGATTCGGCTGGACGCATCATTCGCCAGCAGTTTCCGGGGAACCGGATTCCAGCCTCCCGGATCAATCCCGGGATGAGGTATGTGGTCGACAATCTCATGCCGCTGCCGAACCGCGGCGGATTTACCAACAACCTGCTGGCTACCGCGGGCCAGCAGCGGGATCGCGACATGTTTGTGGCGCGCATCGATCACAACCTCACTTCGAACGATACTCTCTTCTTCCGAATGCTGGAGCAACGCGTTGCAGAGAACATCCCCAACGTTTCCGGGCTGTACAACAGCCGGAACCGCTACGACGTGCGGAACTATGGCGCAGGCTGGAACCACGTCTTCAACCCGACCCTGGTGTTGGAGTTGAAGTATGGCTTTTCCAACCCGGACAATCCGGGCTGCCCGGCTTACACGGACGGATTGACCCGTTCCGGAATTCTGACGTCTGCGCGGGTCAGCATTTTTGATTTCGAGGCGCTCTGCGACACGCGGGTGAATTTCTCTCCGCAGGGCTATTTGACGGCAGGCGGTGGCGGCGGTGAAACAATTCTCGACCGCAACCACCAGGTGAACGCCAAGTTCACCAAGCTTTGGGGCCGTCATTCCATGAAGTTCGGCGGCGGCTACGTCTGGCGCAATATGGATGCGCAGTATTCCAATCCCACCAACGGCGATGCCCAGTTCTGGACTACCGTCACGTCCTCTGCAAATGACGCCGGCAGCGGCAACGCCTTTGCCACCATGCTGCTTGGCTACCCGAGCTATATCCGGCGCGGATTCTCGATTCCCCGCTTGTTTGCCCGCCAGCACTACTGGGAGGGATTCTTCCAGGATGACTGGCGCCTGACCGACAAACTCACCATCAATCTGGGCATCCGGTGGGAATCCGGCATGCGTCCCTTCGACCAGAACGATGCTCTGGGCAATTTGCTCGTCACCCGTGATGCGAACGGCTACAAAGCGCAGTTGATGTGGGCCGGGGTCAATCCTCTGCGCGACCCGGTGACGGGCCAGACAGGGCTCCCACCACAAACCTTCGGCTATGGCCGTTCGCTGATGCAGAACGATTTCAACAACTGGGCACCCCGTATCGGGCTGGCATGGCAGGTGAACCAGAAGACCGTGATCCGTGCCGGCGCGGGTGTGTTCTTCAACACAACCTTCATGCAAGAGATTAACGACCTGCGGAAGTTCTGGCCTTACTTGCCTCAGCAAGAGATTACATATAACGCCGGGGCTACCCCCAATTTCTCCATTACTGACGCTGGCCCCGGCTTCGACTCGACCCAGGCGATCGGCGGGTGGCCGCAGAATCCAAACAACCGGACGCCCTATTCCCAACAGTGGAATCTGTTTATCCAGCGCCAACTGCTGAACGACATGACCTTGGATGTCGGCTACGTAGGTTCCGCCAACCGCAAGCAGATCGGTTACCACGGGTGGAACAATGCGCCCACGCCGGCGCCGGGACCGATTGATCCCCGCCGTATTCTGGCGCGATCCGGCTTTACCGGGAATATGGATGGCGGCAGCAATCACTTCAACTCCGAGTACAACGCTCTCCAGATCAAAATGACGAAGCGCTTTTCCAAGGGCCTGCAAATGCTGGGCAACTACACTTGGGGCAAATGCATGGACGACCAAAGCTCCCTGGCGGAAGGCAAGTATCAGGACTTCATGAACGCCCGGGCAGACTGGTCGCGCTGCAGCTACGACATTACGCAGGCTTTCAAACTGGGTTACGTCTACGATTTGCCCTTCGGACGGGGCCGGGCGTTCGGAGCGAATTGGAACAGGTTCGTCGATGGCGTACTGGGGGGCTGGGCGATCGAGGGGATTGTCCAGCTACAGACCGGCACTGTTTCCAATGTTCGCACCGGCGTGGATCGCGCCAACGTCGGAAAGACAAATGAACGGCCGAATATCTTGCGCAACCCCAATCTGCCCAAAGACCAAAGAACGGTGGACCGCTGGTTCGATACCGGCGCTTTCGCCATGCCAGAGCCATTCACTTGGGGCAATGCAGGCGCCTACCTGGTAGACGATGATGGCCGGCGGATCTTCGACATCTCGATTGCCAAGAAGTTCCTTTTCCTGGAACGGCAATCGATTGAGCTGCGCGGGGAGTTCTTCAACTTCCCGAACCACCCGAACTTCGGCGCGCCAGGCTCTGGCGGGTATGTGCTGGGCACGCCCGGTTTCGGGGTGATCAGCGGCACCACGCCGGCAAGGCAGATCCAGGTAGCAATGCGCTACTCGTTCTAACGCAACTCCCTTTCGCGCGAGCACCTCGTGCGATCCCGGCCCCGCCCGCCTCAAAGCTGGCGGGGCCGATTTTGTGTGGCGGCTATGAAGTTGCGCAAGCCTTATTCGGACCTTCTCGTTTGATATCCTGTGGCTTCATCATGGAGACGGTTCGCTACTCCATCGGCGTGGATCTGGGAGGCACCAACCTGCGTGCGGCCGCGATCACTGAAGAGGGCCAAGTGCTTGCGCGCATGGCCGGCCACACCAATCTCAAGGAAGGCCGCGATGCGGTGATCGACGACATCGTGCTGTCGATCCGTGCGCTTCGCGATCAGTTTGGCAGTGAACCTCTGGCGGGTGTCGGCGTGGCCGTGCCCGGCTTCATCCGCATGAAAGAAGGGCTCATCGTCGGCTCGAACAACCTGCCCCAGTTCGATTCATTTCCGGTGCGCGATGTCATCAGCGAACGGCTCGGCAAACCAGTCATTTTGGAGAACGACGCCAACGCCGCAGCCTTGGGCGAAAAATGGATGGGGGCGGGCCGCGGCGTCAACGATCTCATCCTGCTGACGCTCGGCACGGGCATCGGCGGCGGCATCATCATGGACGGTCGCGTTCTGCATGGCTTTGTAGGCATGGCGGGCGAGATCGGGCATATGACCGTGTTTCCCGGCGGCAATCCTTGCGGATGCGGCAACGACGGCTGCCTGGAGAAAGCCGCCTCCGCTACGGCCATTACCGCGATGGCGCGGCTCATGCAACTCGGCGACGGGCTGACATCCGCCGACGTGTACCAGATCGCGCTGGGCGACTCTGAGAACGCCTGGAAGGCGCGGCGGATTTTCGAGCTGATGGGGACGGCGCTGGGAATCGCCATCGGCAATCTCGTCAACATATTCAACGCGCCGCTTTATTTGCTGAGCGGCGGCCCTCTGCCCGCCTGGGACTTGTTTGCTCCCACGATGATGGCGGAGGTGCGGAAACGCAGTTTTACTTTCCGCAATACCAGCACGCGCATTGACAAGGCGGTTCTCGGCGGCGACGCCGGCCTGTTTGGCGCGGCTTATCTTCCTTTCTCTCTGCAGGAGTCATAGGGTATGTATTGGCTTGGTCTCGATATTGGCACCGGTGGAAGCCGCGCCCTGCTGGTCAACGAAAAAGGCGCCGTGGTTTCGGGCTTTACCGCGCCGCACGAAGAGATGCGGATGGAGCGCCCGCTGTGGGCCGAGCAGCGTCCGGAGAATTGGTGGGACGCCGCGCAGGCCGCCATTCAGGGCGTTCTGAAGCAGGCCGAAGTCCCCGGGAAGGACGTCGCTGCGGTGGGCCTCTCGGGCCAGATGCACGGTCTGGTGTGTCTCGACGCGGCCAACAACGTGGTACGCCCCTCCCTGATCTGGTGCGATCAGCGCTCACAGCCTCAGGTGGACGCCATCAACAACGCCGTGGGCAAGTCCAACGTCGTGGCATTCACAGCCAACCCGATGCTCACGGGTTTCACCCTGCCGAAACTGCTTTGGGTGCGTGACAACGAGCCCGCCAATTTCGAGAAGACGCGCAAGATCCTGTTGCCGAAGGACTATGTGCGCTTCTGCCTGACTGGCGAGTACGTCACGGAAGTGTCCGACGCGTCCGGCACCGGCTTACTGGACGTCGTCACACGCCGCTGGTCGAAGAACATGCTGGAGCGGCTGAAGCTCGACGCTTCGCTGCTTCCGGAATTGAAAGAGTCCATTGAGGTGTCGGGCACCCTTTCGAAGGCCGCAGCGAAAGCCACGGGCCTGAAGGAGGGCACACCTGTGATTGCGGGCGCCGGCGACCAGGCGGCCTCTGGCATCGGCAACGGAATCGTCGGCCCTGGCATCGCTTCTTGTACCCTGGGCACGTCCGGCGTAGTCTTTGCCTACCTTGACAAGCCACAGTATGATCAGGCCGGGCGCGTGCACACCTTCTGCCATGCGGTCCGCGGCAAGTGGCATGTGATGGGCGTCACGCAAGGCGCGGGCCTGTCGTTGCAGTGGTTCCGGAACAACCTGGCGCCCGGCGCCGTTTATGACGACCTGATGGCGGAGGCGGCCACCGCTCCGGTCCTGGCGCATGGCCTGTATTGGTTGCCGTATTTGATGGGTGAGCGCACGCCTCACCTGGACCCGATCGCCCGCGGGGCCTGGGTAGGACTTACCGCAAAGCACACCCGCGCCGACCTGATCCGCGCCATCGTGGAAGGCGTCAGTTTCTCGATGAAGGACTGCCTCGAAATCATCGACCAGATGGGGGTGGAGGTCCGCAGCGTAAGGATGTCCGGCGGCGGCGCCAACTCACCGTTCTGGCGCCAGTTGATGGCCAACGTCCTGGGCCTGCAAATCTCGACGCTGACGAACAAGGAAGGTTCCGCGTATGGGGCCGCTCTGCTGGCCTTGGCCGGCTCCGGTCAGTATGCCTCCATCGAAGAGTGCTGCCAGGTCGCCATTGTCGAAGCGGGCAAAAACACGCCCCAAGCCCACGAGTCCGCTGCCTATCAGCGCGGCTACGAACTCTACACGCAGCTTTATCCGACGCTGAAGCCTGTCTACGGCGTCATTCAGCAACTCGGATAGGGCGGCCTCACTCCGGCTCCCTCTTGCTCTCACCAGTAGCGCACACCGCATACTAAGGGAAGAGACTGGCCATGACCTTCCCCTTCGAGTCGGGGGTGTATTCTGTCTCGCCGGGTTTACGCCCGCTCGAGCCGCCTGTGCTGCGCTTCGATCAACTCGAGCGCTACCGCGCGGAAAAGCAAGCCGCAGCGGCCATGCGTCCCGTCTGCCTGGAACACCAACTGCCTGCGGAAACACGCCGGGCGGCGATAGCTCGCCTCCGTGCTCTCATTGAATGCGAGTGCCCAGACTTTCAGCCCGTTCCGCCGGATGATCTCACAGCGCTGCCTTTCC
This sequence comes from uncultured Solibacteraceae bacterium, assembly GCA_964460395.1. Lineage (GTDB taxonomy): Bacteria > Acidobacteriota > Terriglobia > Bryobacterales > Bryobacteraceae > CAYWQS01. The sequence goes on from CAYWQS010000011.1 coordinate 6,337, forward strand.
TCCTGAAAGAAGACGTTGCGATCATACAAACCGAAGGTCACCGGGAATGGCTCGCCTTCGGCCACGTGTGTCTACCCAGCAGTTGGCGCCTGGAGGATAAGATCGGGCGGCCCTTCCTGGAAGTGCACCAGCCCGTGCCAGGGTTTCTCGCTCAGGGCGCAACCAATCTGGTTCGCAGCCTCACCACCAAGGGCCCATACGAGAGGTTCGCCTGGGGTTTGACCAACGAAGACCGGTTGGACCAAACGGCGCCGGTCCACGCCGATGTACTGCCACCCCCCGCGCCTCTGTTCGTGCGTGTGGAACGGCAGACGATCCATCCCTTGCCCGGCTGCGGAGCCTGGCTGTTTACCATTCATCCGGCCAACACTCCGGTAGAGGAACTTCGCCCCGAACAACGTGCGGCGCTGGCAGCCGCGCTCACGTCCATGACGCCCGAGCAGGCCGTATACAAGGGCTTGGGCACCACCCGCGCGGAGGTAACCGCGGCCTTGCTCGCATCCGCCCATGCCAGTCATCCGCAAGCTTCGTGAAGCGCGCGTCTTCGCCCAGGCCATGGCTGGCCCGCACCATCCCGTGCTGGCCCAGATCGTTCCCATACGGCGCTGCAATCTCTCCTGCACGTACTGCAACGAGTTCGACCGGACATCCTCCCCAATTCCCGCCAACCTGATGCTGCAGCGCGTCGACCATCTCGCGGAATTGGGCACTTCCATCATCACGTTCAGCGGCGGCGAGCCCATGCTCCATCCGGACCTCGACAGCCTGATCGCGCGCGTCCGCTTCCATGGACGTATGGCGACGCTCATCACCAACGGATATTTCCTGGTCCCGGAACGGATCCGCCGCCTCAACGATGCCGGCCTCGACTACCTGCAAATCAGCATTGACAACGTCGAGCCGGACGAAGTCTCCAAAAAGAGCCTCAAAGTGCTGGACCGCAAACTCGAATGGCTGGTTCAACACGCGCGGTTCGCCGTCACCATCAATTCTGTGCTCGGCAGCGGCGTACGGAAGCCCGAGGACGCACTGGTGATCACGCAGCGGGCACGGGCACTGGGTTTCCACGCCACTGTGGGCCTGATTCATGACGGGCACGGGCAGGCGAAACCGCTAAACCCAGCCAATCTCCGTGTTTTCGAGGAGATCACCCGGCTGAACGATTCCGTCTACAGCTTCACCCACTTCGACCGGTTCCAACAGGACCTCGCCCACGGCCGCCCGCACGCCTGGCACTGCCCTGCGGGTGGCCGGTTCCTGTACATCTGCGAAGACGGGCTCGTGCACTACTGCTCGCAGCGCCGAGGAACCCCCGGTATTCCTCTCGAACAATACAGCCTGGAGGATCTGCGGCGTGAGGGCGCGGCGGAAAAGGCGTGCGCCAGGCACTGTACGATCTCTTGCGTGCACCAGACAGCCATGCTTGACGAGGTGCGCCGCCACCCCCGCCAGATGCTGGAGGAATTGATGGAGCGCCGCGGCCGCGCGCCAGTCTTTCTGCGCGTCTTGCACTGGCTGTTCTTCGCTCATCCGCTGGCGGGTTGGCTGCGCAGGCGTGTTGCGCAAGCGTTGAAGCCTGCCGTTGAGCCGGACGTCACCTCACCGTAACAGCCGCTTGATAGCATCAAAGGCCAGGATGCTCACCCGGCGTACTTTCCTGCTCACTCTTCTTCTTCTGCCTTCGGTTCTCCCGGCGCAGATGACCCGTCTCCACCGCCCCATGCCGAAGGCTGGCCCCTATCATGTGCTCAAGGCCGACCTGCACATGCACACCGTCTTCTCCGACGGTGATGTGTGGCCGGCCACCCGCGTGCTGGAGGCTTGGCGCGAGGGCCTCGACGTGCTCTCCATCACCGACCATGACGACTACCGGCCGCACGAAAAAGACGTCAGCCTGGATCTGGAGCGCCCGTACGCGATCGCGCGGCCACTGGCCGAGGGCATGGGTTTGCTCATTATCCCCGGCGTGGAAATCACCAAGGGCGATATTCATTTCAACGCATTATTCGTCAAAGACCACAACGCCTTCCGCGGCAAACCTTTGCTGGAAGCGCTGACGGAAGCCAGGAGGCAGGGTGCTTATTCGTTCTGGAACCACCCCGGCTGGAAAGGGACGGCGGAATGGTGGCCGCCCATTGCCACCGCCCACGCCGACAAGCTCTTTCAGGGCATAGAACTTGTCAACGGTCCTACCTACTATCCGGAAGCCCATCCCTGGATCGAGAAATTTGACTTGGCCATCATCGGCAACTCTGACATTCACGCCCCGTCCGTGGATGCCGATGCGCGGACTCTCACCTTGATCTTCGCCAAGGAGCGGACACTCGCAGGCGTTCGGGAAGCTCTCGATGCGAAGCGAACTGTCGCCTGGCAAGATAAGGCGCTCTACGGCCCCAGCGAAATGATGGACCTGCTGTTTCGCAGTGCCGTAAAGGTTCCTGAACGTGCCGTGTCCGTCCCCGGATCCTGGTACAACGGCCTCCCTCTCGAGAACGCATCCGCCGTAGCCTTCGACGTGAAAGTCCTGGATGCGCCCGCATGGCTGGAGGTGTCGCCGACCCGGATAGCGCCCGCTGCCACCACTATGCTCCGCCTGAACGCGAAACCCGGGGCGCCATCCGGTAGCCAGAGCGTGCGCCTCCGCTTGAGCGTCACCAACGCGTACACCGGTCCTGGCAAACATCTGGAAGTTCCCATCGACTTCCTGCTCGAACGCTAAGGCGGAGAGGCTGACGCCGCTTCCTTCCCTCCCGCCGCCTGCATATAATCCAGGCGACCGGAGGTGAATTTATGATTTTCGGCGTTCATTCTCTGCTATTCCGCGAAACTTTCCTCGACTCCGACTTGCCCTTGCTGGACAAGTGCAAAGCCATGGGATTCGAAGCGGTGGAGATCATCCCCTTCGACCCTGTGCACTTCCCGGCCCGGCGCGCCCGCAAGGCCGCGGAGGATCTGGGCCTTACGCTCAACCTGGGCTATGGCATGCCGGCCGAGTACAACGTGATCTCGCCTGACCCCGTGGTGCGCGCCCGGGGGTTGGAGTTCTCAAAGCATCTGGTTGATCTGGCCGTGGAAGCGGGCGCGCATGTTTTCGGTGGCATGATTTATTGCGGCTGGGGCTACCTCACAGGACGCATGCGCACTGCCGAGGAATGGAAATGGGGGGTGGAAAACTACCGGATTGTCGCCCAACACGCCATGCAGGCCAACCCCGGTCTGGTGCTCGGCATTGAGCCGGTGAACCGGTTTGAGTCGCACTTCATCAACACAGCCGCCGATGCCGTGCAGTTTATCCGTGACATTGGCATGCCCAACGTCAAGGTGCACCTGGACACGTTTCACATGATCCGGGAGGAAGATGACATCGCGCAAGCTGTGCTGGCCACCGGCCAGAATCTCGGCTACGTGCATGCCTGCGAGAACCAGCGGGGCATTCCTGGCCGCGGTCTGGTGCCGTGGCTCGAGTTCTTTGAAGCGCTCCATACGGTCGGCTACGACGGCTGTGTCACCATTGAGAGCTTCAATCCGGACATCGAGAGCGTGGCTAAGCTTTGCTGCATCTGGCGCAAACTCGCGGATTCTCCCGAACAGTTGGCTATGGAGGGGCTGGCATTCCTGAAAAGCGTCCGGCAGCGGGTTTGGGAGGGCGTGGCCCATCCCCAATTCGTCTGTTAAACGAACAGCCGCTCGTACCGCGAATCCACCTGGAAGTCGGTCACGCCTAGAGAGCGGAGACGTTGGACGTCCGCCCGGGCTCCTTCTTCCTCGCTCACGCGCGCGGCCTTGTAGCGAAAAGCGTTGATGGCAGCCACCGCCGGGATTCGCACACTCCGTGCCATGGCCACCGACTCCTCGTTCATCCGGCTGCCTAATTCGAAAAGATACAGGCGGTGGACAGGTTCGCCGTTATCCAGGAGCCGCTGCAGTTCGTCCCGGCCGATCGCGTGCTCAGCCTCATCACGCAGGTGGCCTTTCAACCCTTCGCCGCCCAGCACCCAGCAGGGCGCCAGCAATCGCGCGCTTCGGAGCGTCCTGCGCACCAGCGCTCCGGCGTCTTCCGGCCAAGGCTCGCCCTTGGCGTCCAGCATGAAGCGGCCCCGGCCCGCAGCAATCTCACAAGCTTCGTCCAGAGTTAACAAACGATCGCCTTGCCCTCCACGGAGACCACGGCATTCAGCCAGCGTCAGATCCTCGGCGCGGCGCGAGTCCCCGAAGCGTTTCTCCAGATTCGCGTCATGGTGCAGCACCACGCGCCCGTCGCGGGTCACGCGCAAGTCGATCTCCAACATCCAGTAGCCTCGCCTCAGCGCCTCCTCCATGGCGGCTGCGCTGTTCTCCGCCCGGCCTCCCTCCACCACACCCCCGCGATGGGCGATGAGACGCACCCCCGGCACAAGGGCTGCTTGCGCCGCCGCGGCGAGAAGGAATTCCCTGCGCTCCACGCTAGAAAGCGTAGCGGATTGCGGCTGGCGTAATGCGCGGCTCGCCCCCGGACCTCCGGTGAGGGCCCGCCAAGAACCGGTCCGGAGCAAACGGCCCGCAACGGGAAGTGGGGCGAATCGCATCTATAATTGGAGCAGGACGTCCCTCATGCAACATCTCTGGGCCATTGCGTTGATTGTGGCGCTGTGCCTCCCCGTAGCGGCGCAGACTCGCAACGTCTCCACCCCTCCAGCGAAGCCGGAGGCGCTCAAATCCCAGGAGGCGTTCACCGGTTCGGTGACGGAAGTGATTGTGCCGGTCACCGTCACCGACCTGCAGGGCCGCTTCGTGAGCAACCTCGACAAAAAGGACTTCCGGCTGTTCGAAGAGGGCGTAGAGCAAGACATCACCTTCTTCACCCGGGAACGCAACCAACCCGTTGTGATCGGCTTCCTGGTCGACCTGAGCAACACAAACCGATTGCAGTGGGACAAGCTCAAAGAGGCCATCCAGGATCTCGTCCTGGCCATCATGGAGCCCGAGGGCAAGCCGGACGACCGGTTCAGCGGCTACTTGATCGGCTACTCCACCGAGGCGGAGTTGCTCGTCAATACCACCAACGACCCGACGCCGCTGCTCGAAAAGGTCCGCAAGCTGAAGCCCGGCGGAGGCGCCGCCATGTTCGACGCCGTTTATCAGGCCTGCACCTCGCGCACGCTTGTGAAGGGCGAGCCTATCGAACCCCGCCGCGTGATCGTCATCGTGGGCGACGGTCACGACAACGCCAGCAAGAAGGGACTTGAGGAGGTAGTGGAAATCGCCCAGCGGAACCTGGTCACCATCTACGGCGTGTCCACCACGGCCTTTGGCTTCACTTCTTCCGGCGAATCCAACCTGGTCCGGCTCACTTCCGCCACCGGCGGCCGTGTGGTCTACCCGCTACAAGATGTCTACAAGGACGTGGACGGCTACCTGTCAAAGCCTTCCGATGAAGGCAACTACGCACTGAAGGTGGGCACCGGCGGCTATGCCTCCCAGATCATGAGGGGCATTGTAAACGCCATCGCGGCAACGGCCGGCGAGATCCAGTTGCAGTACATTTTGCGCTATTCGCCTTCCTCCACAGATACGGCGCGGCGGTTTCGCCGCATCGAAGTCCGCGTCGACGTGCCCAACGTCAAAGTCCGGGCGCGCGAAGGCTATTTCCCATACCCGGTCCAGTAGCACGTTTGCGGGCTGCACCGCTCAAGTAAACTTTCACCAGTACCCCTTGAAGGGACGATAAGTGTCTCGCATGCTCCCCACCCGCAGCGCCGAATGCTTCATCTTCCAGGCGTTCGGCATTCCGTGTGGGCTCATGGTCGTCGATCGCGCCAACAATGAAATCGCCTTTCGATTCCGGCGCGACTGGGATGAGGTTCACCCCGAGCATGGCGCAGACCTCGGCGTCATCGCCGAAAGCCTGCCGGCTTTGGCGGAGGAATTGGGCCTCACGGTCTTCCTGAATCGATTGGAGGACAGCTTCTCAGCCACCTTCAGCCTGTCTGACCCCCAACCAACGCTCGCCACCAACCTCCACCGTACCGCCCAGGCGCTCTTCCACAAGCAAATCCCCACGAAGGTCCAGCCGTTCATTACCCACCTGCCCCTCTACCCCATCCAGGCCGCCGCCGGGGGCTTCGGCCAGGACACTGCCAGTGACGAAGTCAGCGAATGGATTGACGTGCCGCCGGGAGCCCGCAGGAATCTGAGTGCCGATGAGTTCCTGGTCCGCATCACCGGAAAATCCATGGAACCCGAAATCCCCGACGGAGCCATCTGCCGCTTCCGCCGGTACGTTGGAGGCAGCCGGCGCGGCGGCATCTACCTGGTCGCCCGCCAAACGGGCGCAGAGGTTTCGGGAGAGGTGACGATTAAGCGCTACGACAGCGCGGGCCGCATCGAGGAGGATTCCGGCGCCGAGCGCACTGGCCCCGTGACCATGCGCCCAGCCAACCCTGAATTCGCCGAGTGGCAGCTCGACCACGAAAGCGGAGACCGTTTCGTTACCATCGCCGAATTCCTGGAAGTGGTGGAGGACTGAGCCCGCTCACTCGTAGCGGAGCGCTTCCACAGGGTCGAGTTGCGCAGCCTTGAGCGCCGGCCAAGTGCCGAAAAATATCCCGATCGAAACCGACGCCGCCAGGCCCAGACCGACAGCCCATCCCGGCACGCCACCCGCAATCGAAGGCACAAGGACACCCACCAGCAGCGTCACCAGAACTGCGAACAGGATGCCCAGCGCCCCTCCAATGCCTGTCAGCGTCACCGCTTCAGTCAGGAATTGCACCACGATGTCGGACTTCTTTGCGCCGATCGCCTTTCGCACCCCAATCTCCTTGGTGCGCTCCGTCACCGACACCAGCATGATGTTCATTACACCGATGCCGCCCACCAGCAGGCCCAGGCTGGAAAGCGCGATCGACACCAAAATCACAATGCGCAAGATGCTGTCGAGGTTGTTGATGATCTGGTCTGCGGTCGAAAGGTTGAAGTCGTCCGGCTCGCCCGGAGGCGTCTTTCTCAGGCGGCGCAGCATCTGCCGGATCTCCTCCTGGGCGTCGTCGCGCATCCCCGGTGCAGCCTGGAACACCAGAATTAACCGGGTCTCCGTGGGAAATCGCTGCCGCGCTGTCTGGTAAGGAATCGCAATCTGCGTATCGAATCCGTTGTTCCCGAAAAACCCGCCCTTGGCCTTGGCATAGACGCCAATCACGGTATAGTCCCCGCCAGCCACGTTGATCACCCGGCCCAGCGGCTTGCCGTCGGGGAACAGCGCCTCGGCGATCTGCTGGCCGATAAGGCAGACCCGCTGCCCGCGGGCCTCTTCTTCGGCGGTGAAAAAGCGCCCCTCGGTCAACTCGCGGGGCTGCACGGAGTTCGTATTCGCACTGTAGCCCACCAGACCCAGATTGTCCGTCTCAAACCCGGGAACCCGCGCCGTCAGCAGTCCGCTGGTATCGGAGGAGATAAACAATTGCAGAGAAACGTCTTGCACGCCGCGCAGCGTCTTGCCCACCTCCGCATACAGCGGGTCGATTGGCTTGCGTTTTTGCTCCCGGGGTGAACCGGGCGATGACGGATCGCCCGACACCCGGTTGAGAAAGATATTGTCCGGCCCGAATTCCTGAAAGAATGTGACGATACCCTGGCGCAGGCCAGTGGTAATGCTGCCCACTGCCACCACCGTGGTGATGCCAATCACAATGCCCAGAATGGTGAGCGCGGAACGGAAGCGGTGGCTCCACACCGCGTCCAGCGCCATCGAAACGTTCTCCCCGGCTATTACGCGGACCATGCGGATCAGCATCGCTTATCAATCCGCCCGCAAGGCTTCTACCGGGTCCATACGAGCCGCCCGAGAGGCCGGATACCAGCCGGAGAGCACCCCCACGACTGTAGAGACAAACAGCGAAAGAAATACGTACGGCAACGTGACCCGCAAGTCCACCCCCGCAATCGCCGACCCGATCCGCGCCAGCAGCGCCCCGCCTGCCAGCCCGATCGCTCCCCCGATCGCTGACATCATCAGGCTCTCCAGTAAGAACTGCAGCATCAAGTCGCTCTTGCGCGCCCCCAGCGATTTCCGTACGCCGATCTCTCGCGTCCGCTCTGTCACGCTCACCAGCATGATGTTCATGATCACGATGCCGCCTACCACCAGCGAAATCGCGGTAATCGGCACCACAACTGCTCCGATGAGCGCCAGAATCCGGCCAATGAATTCGCGCACCGTGTCCGGCGTGATGGTGTCGAAGTTGTCGGGCAGACCGGGACGGGCCTTAAACCGGGATCGCAGCGCCACCCGGCTCAACTCCAGGGCTTCATCCAACGCCAGCCCAGTCTCCGGGCGCGCGCGGGCAAAAAGCACCATCGAGCGCTGTGTACCGAATAGCCGGGTGAACGCCGGCGCCGGAATATAGACCGCCGTGTCCTGGGAAGCGCCGCCCGCTGACCCAATCTTTTCCTGCACACCCACCACCGTGAAGTCGAATCCCGCAATCTTAACCGCCTTGCCAAGCGGGCTTGCGCCCGGAAACAGTTGTGCCCGCACTTCGTCGCCAATCACGGCCACCGGCGTGCGCGAGCGCTCTTCCTGCTCTGTAAAGAAACGTCCTTCAGTCAGGTTCACTTCGCGGATCTCGGACAGGGCGGCTGCCACCCCGATGATCTGCGCATCTTCAACAGTGGCGGCTTGTCCCCGGACGTCCTCCACGCGCGACCGGTACGGGCTGTAAAGCATCTGGTTGCCGGTGACGTCGCGCAAATAGCGGTAGTCCTCCTCCCGGATCGGCTTGTTGTATTTCAACTTTTCGATCCGCTCCCGCCGCGAAAGACGGGTGACCTGCAACAGTTGCCCAATCTGGAAACTGTCGCTGCCGAAAACCCGCGACGTGGTCAGTTCGGCATAGCTGCCCAGCCCTTCAATGGCCGCACCAACGATCACCACGCTGCCCACGCCGATGATCACCCCGAGTAAAGTTAAGAAAGTGCGGAGCTTATGGGCACGGAGAGAGCCGGCCGCCAGCGAGGCGGCGTTGCCAAGGGTACTGAGACTGCGCATTAGTACTTTTCGGCCCCTTTCCGGGCCATATCGGGGATATCCCCTTCGATTCCCTAAACCTAGAATAAGTCGCAGGATCTTTCGTGGCTGGCCGCGCGAGGCCGGCCCGTGGAGGAGGCACTCACGCCAGTGGATGCGAGCGGCGGCGGGCAAGACCAGCCGAATCCGTCTGTTCATCCCCAGGATGCCTGGCAGCAGGCCGGGGGACGGGTGCGTGTGGGCTTTGCTCCGGCAGTGCTGGAGCGGATCCGCCTGGAAGCCGTCCGGGCCGCCCATAGCTTAAAGGGAGCCGGCCTGGAAACGGCTGGACTCCTTGTGGGTTCCCGGCAAGGACCCCAAATTCAGGTGGAGGACTGGCTTCCCATCCACTGCAGCTATGCCTTTGGACCGTTTTTCCGCATGACCCCCGAAGATACGGCCCGCCTTGAGGAACAAATCCGCGAGGCGAACGCTTCATCGCGTGGCGTCGTTGGCTGGTTCGTGACCCGGACGGAGGACGATCTCGCCCCTCCCCAGGAAGCGCAACGCCTCCATGCTCAGCTTTTTGCCGAGCCGGAACAACTGCTCATGATCTGCGGGCACGCCGGCCGGGGAACTGTGCGGACTCGTATTTATGCCCGCTTCGCCGACCAGGTGGGATTTACTTCGCTCAGCGGCGCCCGCACAATTTTGCCCCGGCGGCCGGAGCGTGCGGCTGGCCGCCGGCGCCACCAACCCGGTGCGGAAGGGGCCGCGGACCAGCCCGGCCTCACTGCGGCGGCCGAACCGCTGGCATCTCCTTGGCCGCCGCTTGAACCGCTGCGCACCCCCTGGGCGGCCATTCTTGCATTTGCCCTCGCTTACTTCCTTCTCGGGAACGCTGCCGCCTGGCTGTGGTCGCGAAACCAGGGCCGGGACGTCTGGGCGGAATTCCTGTCTGCTGCCCACACCCGGCTGAGCAAAGCTCCGTCAGCGCAGCACCAGAACCCGCCGCCGCTGCCGCTTTCTTCATTGCACGCCACCTACCGGGGAGGACGCCTCCGGTTGCGCTGGGACAGCGCCAGCTTGCCTTCCACTGCAGGCTTACGCGCGGAGGTGGACATCCAATCGCCCGATGGATGTCTGCTGATCGGCCTGTCCGAACGGCGCTGGGCCTTCGGAACTCTGACCGTGCCTGTAAGAGGGCCTGTCGATGCGGTCCACCTTCGCTGGGCGACTCCGGCCGGAGCCAACGGACGGGAATCCATCCGTCTCAACACAAACCTTAACGTGGCCGCCATCCACCTGCCCGCTGCCTGGGGCGCCGATTTCGCGAAATAAAAAACCAGCCCGCAAATCTTCCTCATCTCTAGACCGTGGCCAGCGAAATGGCCCCACTGATTCAAGGAGATTTATGAAGAAAATCCTCTCTCTGTGCGTTTTGGCGCTGGCGCTGAGCTTCTCGGCGTTCGGTGCGGACATTGTGGATACCGCTGTGTCGGCCGGCAGCTTCAACACGCTGGTGACTGCCGTCAAAGCCGCTGGTCTCGTGGACACGCTCAAGGGACCTGGTCCCTTCACCGTCTTTGCTCCCACCGATGAGGCATTCGCCAAGTTGCCCGCCGGCACCGTGGAAAGCCTTCTGGAGAACCCCGAGAAGCTGAAGCAGATCCTGCTTTATCACGTGGTGGCCGGAAAGGTGATGGCTGCTGATGTGGTGAAGATCAAGGAAGCCAAGACCGTGCAGGGCTCTTCCGCCAAGGTCAAGGTCTCCGGTTCGAACGTGATGATTGACAATGCCAATGTCGTGAAGACCGACATTGAAACCGATAACGGCGTTATTCACGTGATTGACACGGTCATCCTGCCGAAGAAGTAACTTCCTTCCCTTCCCGTTCCGCTTCCGGCCTGGCGCACTTGCGCGCCAGGCCTTTTTTGCCTTAAGCCACCGCGTCGGGAACGAGAATCAATTTTCCGATCGTGCGCCGTGATGCAAGATCGTCCTGCGCCTGTGCCGCCTCGGACAACTTGTACACGCGATCGATATGGAGCCGGAACCAGCCCTCTCCCAGCCAGCGGAAGATGTCTCCGGCGCGCCATTGCAGCTCTTCGCGCGAGGTGCAGTAGTGCGCCAGCGACGGCCGCGTCAGAAACAGCGACCCCTTCTGGCTCAGCAGCAGCGGGGGAATGTCCGCCACCGGCCCGCTGGCGTTCCCGAACGACACCATCATGCCCCTTGGCCGCAGTGAATTTAAGCTCTTCTCAAACGTCGCCGCCCCTACGGAATCGTAAACCACATCCACACCACGCCCATCGGTGATGCGCTTTACCTCCTGCTCGAAATCCTGCTCGGTGTAGACGATCACGTCGTCGCAGCCCGCGTCCCGCGCCACCTGTGCCTTCGAGGCCGTCGACGTGGTCCCGATCACACGAGCCCCGCGCAGTTTCGCCGCGGCGACGATCCAGCGCCCCGCGCCCCCTGCTGCCGCATGCACCAGACAGATCTCGCCTTCCCGCAGCGGATAGGTCGAGTGAGTCAGGTAGTGGGCGGTCATGCCCTGCAGCATCGACGCCGCGCCTGAAACGAAGTCGATGCGCGGCGGCAACTTTACCAGTTGCCAGGCGGGCACCACGGCGTATTCGGCATAAGATCCGCGAGCCATGGCGTAGGCCACGCGGTCTCCAGGCGCCACAGTGTCCACGCCTTCGCCCACCTCCGTCACCACGCCCGCGCCTTCCATCCCCAGCACCACTGGCGGCTCTGCCTTATACAAGCCGGTGCGGAAATAGATGTCGATGAAGTTGACGCCCGAGGCGTGCAATTGCACCAGCGCCTCGCCCGCCTTAGGCCGCGGCGTGGCGATCTCTTCATGCCGCAGCTTGTCGAGGCCGCCGAACTCGGTCACAAACACAGCTTTCATGTTCTTGCCCACCTTCGTAAGTGCACGTATGCCGCGAACAGCAGTAAATAAGTCAGGGTAAACGGAAACAGGGCCAGGCGCAGCAGCGTGGTCACGGCTTCCCCGCCCGCCAGGCCCATGCGGAACAGCACGAAGTGCCGGATGGTGCCCAGGTTCCCGCGGTCGAACCAAAAGTAATCGCCGTTTTCGTTAAGGATGAAAACCTTGGCGGGCAGGCGGAGCGCGGCCGCCCATTTCCATTTGGTCATGATGGCCTCGCCCGAACAGACGATACCGAGGACCGTATAATGCCGCGACCGCAGCTCCTCGAACAGCCGCGCCCGCCCCGCGCGGCCCGGATAGTCACTCAACCGCCAAACCCGCCCCCGCTTCTGGTCCAGCGTCTTCGGCTGGCCCGGGAAACACGTCAGCACATCGCACGCGGTGAGTTCCGGATGGTTGCCGTAGATCCCCGGCAACAGGTCTTCGAGCAAGTAACGCGACCCGCTCTCCACCAGTAGAACCCGCTCAAACGGCGGAATGTGCTCCGACAAAAAAAACCGCACCGCCCCTCATTGTACGAACCGCCGCCGCGCCGCCGGTGACGGCTGCAGCGTCCTGCATCGCTGTTTGCATGACAAAGGCGAGGTCGATCCTCCCTCCGAGCCCACACAGTGAGAGCCACTGCAGCAGTTGAGGCAGTTCACGCCAGCGCCCGAACTACCAGCAAGGGTTTTCTATCCAACTGGGACCAACCCGCCCAACGCCCCGGCCGAGCCACGTGCTAGGCCGAGAACGGATCGACAAGGCGCACTCTGGCGTGGACGAAATCCGCACGATTCCTTGTGGCAACTGTTAACCCGTGAACTGCTGCGGTTGCTGCAATGAGACTGTCCTTCACCGGCATAGCTTTCCCCGCACCACGAAGACGAGCCAGGAGTTCTGCCCATTTCAAGCCCGTGTCCGCGTCCCAGGGAAGACATACGAGCCGCCCAACTCCCCTATTGAACCAGGTTTCCAATGCCGTCCGTTTCCTCCCCTTAGGAAGCAAGAGAATCCCGAACCACAATTCACCAAGAATGATGGGATTGACGGCCAGATCAGGTTCATGGTCGCGGAGCCAGGCAATGACACGAGGATCAGGAGCGAGCTTTGTTGGTTCGCTCAGCACATTGGCGTCGACCAGATATTTCATAACGTGTCCGTCGACTCAGAAGGGACGGGAACAAAAAAGTCCTTGTGCGGACAGGCAAGCAGCCAGTCGATCGCACCTTCGTTCTGACGCCGCATGCGTCGAATCAGGCGGTAATCGCCAGAGTCGAGCCGCTTGACGTCAAACTCTTGGCCTGGCTGGACTCGATCCATTCGCCGGAACTCAGCTGGCAAAACGATCTGGCCCTTCGAAGAAACGGTAGTTTTCACATTTGTAAGATATCGTCTTACTTCAGTGATCGTCAACCGTCCCGGGCGGGCTTGCTGCCTCTCCCCCATCCCGCCCCCGCACGCATCCTATCCCGCGAACGGACACTTCTGCCTCAGAATCCCCCACTTTCCCTGCCCTACCTGTGGCATGCAAGTTGCTAACAAGCAACCAGGTGAATCCCGTGCATGAACTCCGGCAAGCCTGGCGCCGCATTCTCAAGAGTCCCCTTCTCTCCATCAGCATTGTGGCAGTGCTGGCTGTCGCCATTGGAGCCAACACGGCTATCCTTAGCGCTCTCGAGAGCCTCGTCTTCCGCCAGGTGCCCTGGCCCGGCGGCGACCGCATCGTCGTCGTCTGGGAAGCCAACAAGGCGCAGGGGATCGATCGCGAGGGCGTCTCCGGCCGCACTTTTATGGACTGGCGCCAGCAAAGTCAGCTCTTCGAATCGCTCGCCCTGGTCGAAGTCGGCACCGGCACCCTCACCGGGTTCGGGGAGCCCATGCAGGTGCCCGGCCTGCGAGTGAGCGCCAGTTTCTTTGAACTGACGGGCGCCAAGCCCGCCCGGGGCCGTTTGTTCACCCAGCAGGATGCCGGCGGCGCCGCCTTTGCCCCCGTGGCCGTCCTTACCTGGGACTCGTGGCAGCGCATGCTCGGCGCAGGTGAAGACGCTGTGGGCCGCACCGTGATGGCCGACCTGATTCCGATGACTGTCATCGGCGTGCTGGACCGCAGCTTCTGGTCGCCCGTCGCCTGCGACGCCATCGTGCTCTGGCCCGACGCGTTTCTGGAACGAACCCGCCGCAGCCAACGGCAGTTCGCCGTCTTCGGCCGGTTGAAGCCCGGAGTCACCCCCGCTCAGGCCCGCGAAGAACTCGACGCGATCTCCGCCGCCGCGAACGATCCCCGCATGCGCGGATGGACCACGAATGTCGCGCCCCTCGGCGACGTCATGTCGGAATCGCTGCGCCCCTCCCTCTGGGCCCTGCTCGCCGGCGCATTGCTCATGCTGCTGGCCGGCTGCGCCAACATCGCCAACCTGCTGCTGGCTCGCGCCGTGGCCCGCCGCCAGGAGACCAGCGTGCGCCTTGCCCTCGGAGCGGACCGGTGGCGCCTCGCCAGGCTATTTCTAACCGAAAGCTGGCTGCTTGGCCTAGCTGGCGCAGCAAGCGGGGTCCTGGTGGCTGACGCGCTGCTCACTGTAGCCACGCGGCTTCTGCCCCAAACCGTCGCCCTGGCGCATGGCAGCGGAGAAGTCCTTTTGCGGCCCATTCAGATATCGTGGCCGGTGCTGGTCGCCGCCATCGTGCTGGCCTGCGGCACCGCACTCCTGTTTGGCCTGGCGCCGCTATGGGAGTCGTTACGCCTCGACCTGCGGAGCGCCCTCATCGAAACCTCACGCGGCACCAGCGGCCGCCAAGGGTGGCTTAGGCCGGCCCTGGTCGGCGTGCAGGTGGCCTTCACACTGGTGCTGCTGGGCGCCGCCGGGCTGATGGTTCGCAGCTTTCTCCGCCTTCAGAACGAAAACCTGGGCTTCGCTCGCGACCGCATCCTCACCTTTGCGATCGAACTGCCCACGGACAGCCGCTACCGGGAAGTCGACAAGGTGCGCCAGTTCTACCGTGAGTTGCAGCGCCGCCTTTCGGAGACACCCGGTGTCGAATCGGCAGGATTCATCAACGTGCTGCCGCTCACCGCAGCCCAGGACCACACCCAGTTCCGCCTGGAGAAAGGGCCGGCGCAGACCGCACAGGAAAGCCTCGGCGCCAGCTTCCGCGCTGTCACGCCCGGCTACTTCGAAACCCTGCGCATCCCCGTGCGCCGGGGCCGGCCCATCCTCGCCAGCGATACTGCGGACCGCGCCGCTGTGGTGTGGATCGACGAAACCCTCGAGCGGCGCCACTTCGCCGGGCGCAACCCCCTGGGCGAGCGGATCCTGCTGGGCGACCGGCCTTTCGAAATCGTGGGTGTGGTGGCCGCCGCCAAAGACGACGTTCTGGGCCACCGCGTAATGCCCACGCTCTTCTTTGCCCACGAACAGATGGCCATGCCCCGGATGGATATTGCCGTCCGCACCACCGGCGAACCCTCCGCGCTGCTCCGCGCCATGAAAGAGACGGTGTGGAGCATCGACAAAGATGTCCCGGTATACCGGGTGGCCACGCTGGCCGAACTGTTCGCCGGGTCCACCCGCAACCTGAGGCTGGTGATGCTGCTTACCGGGGTCTTTGCGGGCGCCGCCCTCCTGCTGGCCGCCCTCGGCATCTACGCCATGGCTGCCTACCAGGCGGAAACCAGGCTCCGCGAGTTGAGTATCCGGCTGGCCATGGGCGCACAGCCCTTGAGCCTTGCCGCCATGATGCTCCGGCAGGCGGTCTTGATCGCGGCTTGCGGCGTGACGGCCGGACTTGCAGCAGGTTGGTTCGCCTGGCGTTTTCTCGAACCCGTTCTCTATTCGTCCCCGGGGTTTGACGCCTGGACCATTACCGCCGCCGCAGCCCTGGTTCTGCTCGTGGCCTGCGCCGCCGCCCTCCGCCCCGCCTGGCGAGCCAGTCATACCGACGTGGCCCACCACCTGGGTTCCACCAATTGACCCGTTGTCCCGCCTGGCGTAAGATGCAGGGTGCCAACGCTCTCCCCTGCCACCGTTGGATCTGACTGGCGGATCGGGAGGGGGAGCGTGCAGAAACTGGTGGTTTTACTTAGATTTACTGGGGAAGCTGACGGGCCGGGCGGATGGAAGTAACGCGCGAACACAAGATTCGGGTGCTCTATGAGCGCGTCCTGACCATTCCCGCCGAGTCGCGGGAGGAGTTCCTCTGGCGTACCTGCCCAAACGAACCCGATCTCATCCAGACCGTTCTGCAAATGCTGGCCTCAGCCGGACAACCCGAGCCTGCCCGAGGCGCCGGGTGGATCGGCCCCTACCGCCTCGAGGGGCTGCTGGGACGCGGCGGCATGGGTGAAGTTTGGCGTGCCGTGCGTGACGACGGCACCTTCAGCAAAGTGGTGGCCATCAAGATCATGACCACCCCGCTGGAAGGCGACGGGCAATTCCTCCAGCGCTTCCGGCAGGAGCGTCAACTCCTGGCTAATCTTGACCATCCGGGCATCGCCCGCATCCTGGACGGAGGCGAACTCAGCGACGGCCGCCCGTACATGGTGATGGACTTCATCGACGGACTGCCTCTCGACAAACACTGCGCCGAGCGGCGGTTGTCCATCGAAGATCAGGTCCGGCTGATGGTTCAGGTATGCGAGGCCGTCGACTTCCTCCACCGATCCGGCATCATTCACCGGGACCTGAAACCGGGCAACGTCATGGTCACGACGCAGGGACAGGTGAAGTTGTTGGACTTCGGCATTGCCAAGGTCAGCAGCGTCGCCGTGGACCCGCTCCTTACCGCACCGCAGCACCGTCTCCTGACCCCGGGCTACGCCAGTCCGGAACAGATGGCCGGCGAGACCTGCACGCCGCAGTCCGACGTATATTCTTTGGGAGCAGTGCTTTACCGCTTGCTTACCCGCCAGACGCCTTCGCTGTCGGCCCCGACCGCGCCGAGCACGCTGCTGGCGAGCGGACAGGCGGGCGATGCACCCGTCACCCGCCCGTTGCCGCAACATCAGTTGGGCGATCTTGACGGAATCATCATGAAGGCGCTGGAGCACAACCCGGCCAAGCGTTACAACACCGCACTCGAGTTGGCCGAGGACCTGAAGCGCTTTCTCGCTGGCGCGCCGGTGACGGCCCGTGCGCTGCCCTTCTCCGAAAAACTGGCCCGTTCGCTCAGGCGCAGCCACGGCTTGGTCGCCATCGCGGCGATCCTGATAGTTGCCGTCGTGGCAGGCGGAGGTGCTTTCTGGTACCGCTCGCGACAGTCGGTGTCCGCGCCTCCTCCTGCGCAGGCGCCAGCACAGACAGTGGCGGAGCCGGCCAAGCCTGCTGAACCGCCGAAGTCTGTCGAACCGGAACCAGAACCGGAACCGCCTCCCGCGCAGACCGAGGCTGCCGCCCCGGCCCGCAAGGTGCAGGAACAAGCCAAGCCCGCAGTGGCAGTGCCGGCAGTTCGAACCGAACCAGCGCCACCTCCCCGAACCGAACCGGTTCAGGCCACGCCAGCGCCCGCGACACCCGTTCCAGCCCCGGCAATTGCCGGTCCTCCGCCCGGCTGGACTGACCGTTTGACCAATGTTTCCGTAAAGATAGCGACTGCGTCGAGCGCTTTCGAGCAGAAGCGCAAGGAGCTTGCCGCCAGCGGGCTCACCCCCAGCCCCGACCTGCTCTCTTCCAACCAGCAAATGCAGACGTGTCTTGACGCCGCGCAAAGTTTCGCCAAATCTGGAGACTGGGATGCGGCGCGGGACTATTTAAACCGTGCCGATGCGTTCGCGACTAGACTGCTGAAAGCGCTTGGCCGATAGCTGGGGAGGTCCAAATTTTCGCTTAGTGCAGTGGAGGAAAGATGATGATGCTATTGGAGAACTGGGAACGCCACAGGGGGCATTTCGGTTTTTGTCTACTTGGGAGCGCGTTTTGGATCGCGACGGCGCTGCCATGCGCTGCGCAATCCACGGCGCCGGCTCCAGCGCAGCCGCCCAAACCGGCCGTGGCAGCCAAGAAGCCGGCGGCCCCGAAGGTTCGTCCTATCGACCAGATTAAGAAGATGGTCAGCCTGAAGATGCCGGAGGCAGCCATCTTGAACCAGATTCAGAACCAGGCAGGCGGAATCAACGCCACGGCCGACGACCTGATCGAGTTGAAGACCTTGGGCGCTTCCGACGCTGTCATTCTGGCTCTCAGCGGAGGCGGCGCACCTGCCGCCCCAGCGGCGGCTCCGGTGAAATCCGCTCCGGCCGCAGCAGCGGCTCCAGCGGCCACCCGCCCGGCTTGGAATACTGATCTCTCCACGATTCAGTGCGAAGCGCCCACCGTGTCCCGAAAGCGCGTGCTCGCGATTGATGAGATCGACTTTGGCACGGTGCAAAGACCCGACGAGAAGATCTTCGGCACCAACGTTGACATTGGCAAGGGTATCCAGGCGATGTTCGTCAAACGCATTGCCGAGCAGGGCAAGTTCACCGTGGTGGAACGGCGCATGGTGAAAGAAATCCTTAAGGAACAAGATTTTGCCCAAAGCAATCGGGTGAAGCGCGGCACCGGCGCGCGGACAGGCCGCATCACCGGCGCCGACGCAATTCTCATGGCCACCATCACCGTGTTCGGCCGAGACGACCGCCGACGCGGCATCGGCGGGTTTGGCGCATCCTGGCCATGGGCGGGTTTGGCCAAGTTCAAGTGGGGTAGCGACAAATTCGTACTGGGCGTGAGCTACCGCCTGGTGGACGCTGAAACGTCCGAGATCATCGAACAAGGCGAGGCCAAAGGCGAAGCCGTCCGCAAGAGCAAGGGCATGGACGCTGCGGCCTACTGGCCCGGCGCGGCCGGCGGCGGCGGGTTTACCGACGAACAGCGCGCAGCCCAGGTGATTGTTGGTGAGGCGACGATCGATTGCGTGGACAAGCTGTCTGCCGATTTGAATGCGAAAGAGGAAAAGATTCCCCGCAACGCCTGGGAAGTCGAGACCCGCATCGCTGAGATCAGCGGATCGCAAATCTACCTCGCCGCCGGAAGCAATGACGGTGTGAACAAGTGCGACCGCTTCGAAGTCTTCCGGGTGGTGAAAGAAATCCTCGACCCGAACACCAAAGAGGTGATGGACTTTGAACTTAAGCAGACCGGCGAACTGCTGGTAACCGAGGTGCGCGAGCGCGTGGCCATTGGAGCATACAGCGGAACCGAGGCCCCGGCGGTGAACTTCCTGGTGAAGCGGAAAGCAGGAGGCCAGTAATGCGCGCCCGGGCACTGTTGGCAGTGGTTCTGCTGGCCGGGTCCGCCCAAGCGCAATCCAAGCGGAGCGTCAGCGTGCAGGATTTCGAGTATTCGGCGGTGCGCACGGCCGTGCAGGCAATCTTCGGCACGCAGCTCGACATCGGCAAGGGCATCAACGCGTTGATGGTCAACCGCCTGGCCAAGCAAGGCACATTCCGCGTGGTCGAACGCGCCAATGTCGGCACCGTGTTGAAGGAGCAGGATTTCGGGGCCAGCGGACGCGTGAAGCGCGGCACTCAGGCCCGTTTGGGGGAAATCCGCGGCGCCGATTACACGCTGATGGGCGACATCGTGGTTTTCGGCCGCGATGACCGCAACCGCGGCGGTTTTGGAGGCGGCGGCACGGCGGCGGGCGGGGGTTTCGGCGGTGTCGGCCGGAGTGAGGGCAAGGCCGTCGTGGTGCTGGCCTATCGCCTCGTCGATAACGAGACGTCCGAGATTGTCGCCGCTGGCGAAGCGCGGGGAGAGTCCAAGCGGACCAGCACGCGCGGCGTGGCCGGATTCTGGGGCGGCGGCGCCGTGGGCGCGGGCGGCTTCGATTTCTCGGCCGCGAATTTCGCGGAAACGATTATCGGAGAGGCCACCATCGAAGCTTGCGACAAACTGGCCGCAGACCTGTCGTCCCGATCGGGGCAGGCAGCGCAGGCCAAGAACATCGAGATTGAGGCATTGGTGGCGGCCGTCGAGGGCGGACAGGTGTATCTCAACGCGGGTTCGGCGTCCGGAGTGCAGGCCGGGGACACATTCGCCATCCAGCGTGTCCTCAAGGAAGTGAGAGATCCGGCGACCAAAGAAGTGCTGGACGTTGTGGTGGAAACGATCGCCACCGTGAAGATCACGCAGGTCCGGGAGAAGGTAGCCATCGGAACTTTGGAGGGAGGCGCTTCGGTCAAGGTCGGCGACCGCGCGATCAAACAATGACCACCTGGCTGTTCTTGCTCTTGTGTTGGCAGGGGGCAGGGATTCCGGAGACCACGGCGGCGCTGTCCGCCATCGACAACGGGCGGCCGGCGGGGCCGGCCCAGATCCAACTGCTCAACCGTGCCCTGGACCACGATCTGACCGAAGCGCGGCGGGCGGGCAACCTTACGCCATTACAACGCGATGCGTTCTCGCGCGCCTCGTCTTACCTTTCCGGCATTGGCGTCACCTCGGATTGGGCCATGCGCGCCCCCATGGCGCAGGCATGGCGGCGCGTCGGTGAAGGCATGGAATTGGGTGGTCTGCCTTACGACCGGTCTGGCGCCCTGGCGGGCTACCGCAACTCCTTTATCTGGATGGAGCAGTTTCCCGGGCAGAATCCGGATGATCCTTCGCTGCGGGGAAACCTATTCTTTGTGGCGGGGCGGGTGCGCGCGTTGGGCGGCACGATTCCGGTCTGGGTGAATGTCCCGATCGGGCAGCAGGCCCAACCGCCGCGCGGCATTCCAGATGAATATCTGCAGCCGCCACCCAACCGGACAGAGATGCCCGCGCCCGTGGAGATCCCCAAGGAAGGCATGAGCGCCGAAGAGAGGCAAACCGTGCGAGCGCTGGAGCAGCGCTTCAACGGCGCGACGGTTTCGGTCATGGCCGCGCGCAGCGTGGTCGAATCCCTCCGCCAGCGTTTGGACGCGCAGGGCCTGCAACTCAACACCGAGACATTCCGGCGCTACCAGGGCATGCTGGCCAGCTACGAACAGGCCCGCTCCGCGCTCAACGCCCGCCGTTGGGACGACGCCGCCGAGTCGGTGGATATCGCCATCGGCTACGCGCGCAAAATCCTCGGCGAAATGGGCCGGTGAGAATTTTCCGCGCCAGTCAGTAGTACCAGTCCCGCAGCCGGACCTCAATTCCAGTGTCCACGAGGGCATCAGCAAAGAACTTCGTGTTGCTCTGACGGTAGTGATACGGGAAGACCACTTTGGGCCGAAAGACCTTCACTGCGTCGGCGGCCTCCTCCGGGCTCATCGTGTTGGGCAGGTTCATCGGAATAAACGCCACGTCAATCTCCCGCAACGCACGCATCTCGGCGACTCCTTCGGTATCCCCGGCCACGTAGATGCGGAAGCCCTTGAAATTGATCACATAGCCGTTGCCCCGCCCCTTCTCGTGATAGAACCGGCCTGGTTCGGGACCGCGTTTTTCGTTGTACATCGGAAGAGCGAGGAAGTGGAAGTCACCACCACCCAGAGACTGCCCGTTCTTCAGAACCGCGATGCCAGGCATCTTCTCCTCAACGACCGGCGGACCAATCACTAACGTGTCAGGCTTTCGCAGGATCTCAATGATCTTGGGATCGAAATGGTCGCCGTGAATGTCGGTGATCAATATGATGTCGGCCTTGGGAAGCCCCTCGTAGTTGCCCTGGCTCCAGGGATCGACATGCAGAACTTTCCCGCCTGCCTCAATCATCAGGCTTGCATGGCGGATGGGCAGGATTCGAACAGGTCCACCGGCAGTCTGAAAGACCTCCGGCTCTGGCCGGGCGGCATGGATCGTCAAGACGGTAGCAGCCAACAGCAGAAAAAGCTTCATAGTTCCTCCCAAAGGCGGAAACGGTGCTCGTGCAATTCCATGTTGACGCGGCGGCCGCGAAAGGTCACGCCCTCCATCTCCAGGCGCTGGCGCTGCTCGAGCGCGGAATCCAGATGCA
Source organism: uncultured Solibacteraceae bacterium (assembly GCA_964460395.1). Taxonomy (GTDB): domain Bacteria; phylum Acidobacteriota; class Terriglobia; order Bryobacterales; family Bryobacteraceae; genus CAYWQS01. Next base: position 28,165 of record CAYWQS010000011.1, read on the forward strand.
GTTTGATCTCGCCGCCGGCGCCGACTACGCGCTGCCACGGCAGCCGGTCCCCTTCCAGCCGCAGGATTCGCACCACCAGGCGGTGATGCAGCGGGTAGCCGGCCGCGGCAGCCACTTTCGCGTAAGTGGAGACCTTTCCTCGCGGAATGGAAAGGATGGCCCGCCGGATCGCGGCGTCGCGCTGCGCCTCTGGCCCGTAACGGATCTTGAGCTTTTTCGGCGGCTTCACACGCCCCAGCAGTAGTCTTCCACCGCTTTTTCGATGGACTCGTCCTTATCCGCCAGCCGCATCAGTTCCAGGCGGATCGCGTCGCACAGCGCGTTCCAACTCGCCTCGATGACGTTGTCGGAGACGCCCACTGTGCCCCAGGACCGCCGGTGGTCCGACCACTCGACCAGCACACGCACCTTTGCCGCCGTGCCCTTCTTGGTGTCCAGCACGCGCACCTTGTAATCCGTGAGCCGCACATTGGAAATCGCCGGGTAAACCGCCGACAGGCATTGCCGCAAACAGACATCCAGCGCGTTCATCGGGCCCTCGCCCGTAGCCGTCGCGGAATGGATGGAGTCCTCCACCCGCAGAATCACCGTGGCGGAGGTCTGCGAATCCCGCGCGCCGATCTGGCGGGTGGACACCTCGTAGCTCACCACCTCGAAAAACTTCAGCCCGGGCTGCAGCGCGTCGCGGACCAGCAGTTCAAATGTGCCCTCGGCCGCTTCGAGTTCGTACCCGAGGTACTCCATGTGCTTGATGCGGTCCAGCAATTCGCGCCGTGCATTGTCGTTCAGCCGGTCACCCAGCCCATGCTGTTGCAGCTTGTAGATCACATTGCCGCGGCCCGACAAATCGCTCAAAAGGACACGCTGCCGGTTGCCCACCACCCCTGGATTGATGTGTTCATAGCTGGCCGATTCCTTTAACACGGCGCTGACGTGCACGCCGCCTTTGTGGGCAAACGCGCTGCGTCCAACGAACGGCTGGTTGACGGCCAGGGGCAGATTGGCCAGTTCCGCGATGTAGTGCGCCACGGCGGTCAGGTTAGCGAGTTTCTCCGGGCCGATGGTGGTATGGCCCAGCTTGGTTTCGAGAATGGCGATCACCGAAGTGAGGTTGGCATTCCCGCAACGCTCTCCGTACCCGTTAAAACACCCTTGCACGTGGGTGGCGCCCTGCTCTACGGCGGCCACCGTGTTGGCCACGGCCACGTCGGAATCGTTGTGCGCGTGAATGCCGATCACGCCGTCGAACCTCTTGCGCACGTCGGCGACGATTTCCACCAGCCGCCCGGTGATGGTGCCGCCGTTGGTGTCGCAAAGCACCAGCGCGTCGGCCCCGGCGCTCTTCGCCGCCTCCAGCGTCTGCAGCGCATAGGCCGGATTGGCATTGTAGCCGTCGAAGAAGTGCTCAGCGTCGTAGATCACCTCGCGTCCGTGTTCCTTCAGAAAACGCACGGTGTCCGCGATGATGTGCAGGTTATCCTCGAGCGAAATGCCCAACACTTTGGTCGCGTGCAGATCCCAGCTCTTGCCAAAGATCGAGATCGCGGGCGTGCCGGCTTCCAGGAGCGCCAGTACATTCGCGTCCTTCTCCACGGGATTCTTCGCGAAGCGCGTGGAACCGAACGCAGTCAGCTTGGCGTGCTTGAACTTCACCTCCCGCGCCCGGGCGAAGAACTCCTTGTCCTTGGGATTGGACATGGGCCAGCCGCCCTCAATGTAGTCGATGCCCAGCTCGTCCAGCTTCTGCGCGATCAGCAGTTTGTCATCGACCGAAAAGCTGACGGCTTCGCCTTGCATGCCGTCGCGGAGGGTGGTGTCAAATGTCCAGATTCTCATAACGTCTTTCCTAAACAGCGCGGCCCGGCCGAAGCCGGGCCGCCTGGCCTGCGAGTTCCTATTCGACCGGTACTCCTTCTTCCCGCTTTTTCTTGCGCAGGAAGGTCATCATGGCGCGCAATTCCTTGCCGACGGTTTCGATAGGCTGCGTCTGTTGCGCCTCGCGCATCGCCAGGAACCCTTTCCGGCCCGAGCGGTTTTCTTCCATCCACGCACGCGCAAACTCGCCCGCCTGGATTTCGGCCAGGATCCTTTTCATCTCCTCTCGCGTCTGCTGGTTCACGATCCGGGGACCTCGGGTATAGTCGCCATACTCCGCCGTATCGCTCACCGAGTAGCGCATGTAGCTCAAGCCGCCTTCGTAGATGAGATCGACAATCAGCTTCAGTTCGTGCAGGCACTCGAAGTAGGCGATTTCCGGCGCGTAACCGGCTTCGGTGAGAGTCTCGAAGCCGGCCCGGATCAGCTCCGAAACGCCGCCGCACAAAACAACCTGCTCGCCAAACAGATCCGACTCGGTCTCTTCGCGGAACGTCGTTTCGATGACGCCCGCCTTCAGGCAGCCCAATCCCAGAGCATAAGCCAGGGCATTCTGCAGCGCCTGGCCTGAGGCGTCCTGATGCACGGCCACCAGCGCCGGCACGCCTTGTCCTTCCGTAAAGACTTCGCGCACGCGATGACCCGGCGCCTTTGGCGCCACCATCGAGACGTCCACACCCGCGGGCGGCTTGATGAAGCCGAAATGGATGTTGAAGCCGTGGGCGAACATCAGTGTCTTGCCCGGCTTCATGTGCGGCGACAGTTCCTTCTCGTACAACTCCGCCTGGATGTGATCGGGCACCAGAATCATCAGGAAATCGCTGGCCGCCGCTGCCTCCCCTGGCGTGAGCACCTTCAGGCCGGCCGCTGCTGCCTTGGCCCGGCTCTTGGAGTTGGCAGGCAGGCCCACCACCACGTTCACGCCGGAATCCCGCAGGTTCAGCGCATGGGCATGCCCCTGCGAACCGTAGCCGATAATGCCGCACGTTTTGCCGGCCAACGGGGCCAGGCTGCCGTCATTTTCGTAATACCGCTTTGCCATGAAGTTGTTGTTCAGTTCCTTTGCTTGCTGGATCGGGAAATTCAGGCGCTCACCGGCTCGCCCGTGGACTTGGGTACCGGCGGCGAGAGCTTCAGTTTCTTTGCTTCGAGACTCACCGCCACCAGGCCGGACCGGGTGACTTCAATCTCCCCGTAAGCCTCCATCACGGCGATGAATTCTTCCATCTTCTCCGAGTCCCCGGTGGCCTCCAGGGCGAAGCCTTCCACCGAGGAGTCCACCACGCGAGCCCCGAAGATCTCGGCCTCTTTCAGAATGGCGGGCCTCGTCTCCTTCGGCGCGCGAATGCGGATCAGCACCAGTTCGCGCAGCACCGCCGGCGCCTCTGTCAGATCCGAGGCCTGCAGCACGTTCACCAGCCGGTTGATCTGCTTGATCAACAAGGCCCGCTGCCGTGAATCCACTTCCACATTGATGGTCATTCTGGAAAGACCTGGGTCGAGGGTACGCGCCACCGTCAGACTGTCGATGTTGTAGCCGCGTTGCGTCAGCAGACCCGTGACGCGCATCAAAGCGCCGGGCTTGTTCTCCATCAGAATTGAAATCGTAATCAGCATGGGAGCCTTTCCTACTTGGCGGGCACTTCCACCGGCTGCGGTTGCGACAACACCATTTCATTGATGGCCCCGCCGGCCGGAACCATCGGGTATACGTTTTCAAACGGACTCACGCGCACGTCGAGCATGAAGGGTCCGGGCTCCGCCATTGCTTCCTTCAGCCCGGAAGCCAGTTCCATCGGCGTCCGCACGATGCGCGACTTGATCCCGTAGGCTGCCCCCAGGAGTTCAATATTCGGGAAACTGGTGATCTCCACCGAACTCAGCCGGTTGGCATAGAACAGCTCTTGCCACTGCCGCACCATGCCCAGGTAGCCGTTGTTCATAATCACGATCTTCACCGGCAAACCTTGGTTGGCTATCGTCGACAGCTCCGGAATCGACATCTGGAAACCGCCATCGCCGATGATGGCAAACACCGTCTTGTCGGGGCAGGCCATTTGTGCGCCAATCGCGGAGGGCAGGCCGAAGCCCATCGAACCCAAGCCACCCGAGTTGATCCAAAGCCGCGGCTCGTCGAACCGGATGAACTGTGCGGCCCACATCTGGTGCTGGCCCACGTCGGAGGTGACGATGGCCTTTCCGCCCGAAATTTTGTCGATCTCGTACATCAACTGCTGCGGCTTGATCTCATCCACGCCGAACACCGGCTCCAGCGGGTGCTGTTCCCGCCATTCCCGGATCTGACGCCACCACGCCCGGCGGCCCTCGGCGTGTTTCGCCTCCATTTCAGGCTTTAGTTCGGCCACGGCGCGGTTCAGCTTGGCCAGCACCTTCTTGGCGTCGCCAACGATTGGCAGGTCAGGCGTGCGGTTCTTGCCGATTTCCGCGGGATCGATGTCCACGTGAATCACTTTGGCGTGCGGGGCGAATGCCGCCAGTCGTCCCGTGACGCGGTCGTCGAACCGGACACCCAAGGCGATGAGCAAATCGCACTCGTACATGCCCATGTTGGCCGCGTAGGAGCCGTGCATCCCCGGCATCGAAATGAAGTTGGGGTGCGAGGCCGGCAGGCCGCCCAGCCCCATCAGCGTGCACACCGTTGGCAGGTCAGCGAGTTCCACCAATTCCCGCAGTTCGTCGTGTGCGCCGGCATGAATGATGCCGCCACCCGCGTATACCCACGGGCGGTCGGCTTCCCAGATCATCTGGGCCGCGCGCTTGATTTGGCCTGCATGCCCTTCCGTGATCACCTTGTAGCCCGGCAAATGGATCTCGTGCACTGGCGCATAGTGTGCCTGGCCCTGCAGCACGTCTTTGGTAATGTCCACCAACACCGGCCCAGGACGCCCGCTGGCCGCGATGTAGAACGCCTCATGGATCACCTGAGCCAGCTCTTTCACGTCCTTCACCAGGAAATTGTGCTTTGTCGCAGAACGTGTGATGCCCACCGTGTCGGCTTCCTGGAAGGCGTCTGACCCGATCAGTTTCGAAGTCACCTGGCCGGTAAGCGCCACAACCGGAATGGAATCCATCATGCAGTCCACCAGCCCGGTCGTCAGGTTCGTCGCACCAGGACCGGAAGTGGCGCAGCACACCCCGACTTTGCCCGTCGCCCGCGAATAGCCAGAGGCTGCGAACGCCGCGTTCTCCTCGTGCCGCACCAGTACGTGCCGGATGTGGTGGTCGTACATGGCGTCATACAAAGGCAGCGTCACTCCGCCCGGGTAGCCAAAGATGCAGTCCACGTTCTCCCGCACTAAACATTCCAGCAGGATCCGCGCGCCACTCATCAGGGTTGACATTCGGTCTTCAATCCTTTTTTTGGGTTTGCTAACGAAAAGGGCCACCGGGTGGTTTGTCTGCCGCCCGATGGCCCTGATTCTTACGTCTCCAGAGGCTCACTCAGGCGGGGGCTGGTACAGCGACCCCGATCCGAATCAGCCCTACTACACCAATCAGGTGAATGGCGCAGCCGGAGACAGAAGCAGCCCGCTCTTGGCTGGTGGTAACCGCGCTGAGCTGCCGCTTCATCACTCATGAGCGTAGCCGAAAAGCACCGCCTATGCAAGATAGTCGAGGAATAAAAACTGTTTATAGTAGCCGGGCTCGATCATCGAGATATTTGTAGAGCTTGCGTTTCGGCAAACCCGTTGCAACGGCCTAACTTTCGCTGGAGGCTGCGGGCGGCTTCTTGCTCATGAAGTCGAATAACCAAGCCCGCGCGTAGGACCAGTCGCGCTTGACGGTGGCCAAGGATACATCCAACAGCCCGGCAATCTCCTCCAGGGTAAAGCCTCCGAAGTAGCGCATTTCCATCACTTGAACCAGGCGCGGGTCGACGCCGCCAAGCGCGGCCAAAGCCCGGTCGAGGTCCAGAATGTCAGTAGAGGAATCCGTAGCAGGCACGCCCAGTTCCTCAAAAGTGACGTGCTCGGCGCCGGAGCCTCGTTTTTGCGCCTTTCGCTTTCTGGCGTAGTCCACCAGAATGCGGCGCATGGCCTGTGCGGCGGCGCCGAAGAAGTGGGAGCGATTTTGCAGTGAAGGAAGGCTCCCGGCCAGCCCGAGCCATGCCTCGTTGACGAGTGCCGTGGGCTGCAAGGTATGGCCGCTGCGCTCAGCCCGCATGATGCCCGCCGCCATGCGGCGCAGCTCACCGTAAACTTCCTCGACCAAGCGTTCGCTGGCGTGGGAATCGCCGCTGCCGGCAAGTTCGAGCAGGCGGGTTACTTCGTTCGACAGCATGGCCGCATCCCCTTCGCCCGAAGATACACGAAAATTTGTCTGCGCAGTGAGCCGTTTTTTCACGCTTCTCCTCATGTCGGTTTGAGAGCGGCAATCAAGAAGCTTTCAAGGAGATGCGATGAACACGATGATGCAGAACATGACAAACGGCGTCGACACGGGCGCCCTGGTACAAACCGTCGAGGCGATTCAGGCCAATCCTGAGATTGCGAAATTTCAATTCCGCGCCCGGAACCAGTGGATGGGTGGCGGTCATAACCGGTCCACCATCCAGGAGTTCTATGGCGCTTGCCAGGAGGACGCCACCCGCACCAAGCCTTTCGTGATGGACGCAGACGAGCCACCGGTGCTGCTCAGCCAGGACTGCGGAGCGAATCCCGTCGAGTACCTGCTTCACGCGTTGGCGGCTTGCATGACCACCTCGATGGTCTACCACGCCGCGGCGCGCGGTTTGGAGATCGAAGCCATGCAATCCAAGCTCGAGGGTGACCTCGACTTGCGCGGTTTTCTCGGCCTCAGCCCCGACGTGCGCAAAGGTTACCAACGGATCCGCGTCTGCTTCCAGGTGAAGACCCAGGCCACTGCGGAGCAGCTCAGGGCGTGTGCGATGTTCTCTCCGGTTTACGACGTGGTGAGCCGGAGCGTACCGGTGGATGTGGACATTCAGGTGGAGCGGTAGCGCCCGCAGGAATCAGCGCAAGGAGGATGAAATGTTCAAGCGAATGATGATTTTTACTTACGGGGTGGTGGCTTACCTGACATTTTTCGCCGCCATTCTTTACGCGATGGGCTTTGTTGCCAACGTGATCGTGCCTAAGGGCATCAACGATGGAGCACCCGGCAATTGGATGGAAGCTCTCATTGTCAACAGCCTCTTGCTCGGCGCCTTCGCGGTACAGCACACCATCATGGCCCGGAAGGGGTTCAAGCGGTGGGTGACACAGTACATTCCCGCAGCAGTGGAACGCAGCACGTTCGTTCTGGTGGCAAGCGTGCTTTTGCTGGTAGCGTTTTGGCAGTGGCGGCCGATGCCCGACGCCGTCTGGTCGGTACCTTGCCGGACCGGCAGCCTGTTCTTCGAAGTTTTGTCGTGGATGGGTTGGGGGCTGGTCTTCCTGGCTACGTTCCTGATTAACCATTTCGACCTGTTCGGTTTGCGGCAGGTGTGGCTGGCCATGCGGCAACAGGCCTACCGGCCGCTCTCGTTCCGCACTACCATGCTCTACAAGTTGGTGCGCCACCCGCTGTTGTTGGGCTTCCTCATCGCTTTCTGGTCCGCCCCGGTCATGACGGAGGGCCGTTTGCTGTTCGCCGTGCTGACCACGGCCTACATCCTGGTCGGGATCCAGTTCGAAGAACGGGATCTGGCGGAGGTTCATGGCGATACGTACCGCGAGTATCAGGAAAAGGTTCCGATGCTGATTCCCTACAAGAAACCGGTGACCATCGAGGACAGCCGGCCGGCTTACGCCACAAAGTAGCTGGAGGCGAGCGGGTTTCCTCCGCGCGAGGGCCGGACTGCGGAGACGCAGTTCCGGCCCTTACTGCTTCTTGGTCAAACGTTGCTCAAGCGCCCGAAAAGCCTCATACTTCCGCAGCGGTTGGAATACGCCCGCATCGAGTTGCGCGAGATTATCGCCGCCGTTGTCCAGAACGGCGGTGAGTTGCCGGATCGCCTCCGGGTAACGGCCACGGAGCGTATGGAGGATCGCCAGGTTGCGCCGGCTTTCGAGAGTCTCGGGATCCGCCGGTCCGTGCGATTCAAGGTAGATCGAATGCGACCGCTCAAACAGGGGCTGAGCTTTGTCCAATTGACCGTTGCGCGCGTAAAGAATGGCAAGGCTTTCGACAATATCCGCCGTGCGGGGGTGGCGCGGCCCCAAGGTTTCCTCCCGCAACCGCAACCCCTTCTCAAACAGCGGCAGTGCGTCCTGGAAGCGCTTCTCGTCCGAAGCGAGCCGCGCCAGATTCAAGTAGCTGTAGGCCAGCACAGGGTGTTTCGGTCCCAACACTGCCGTGCGGATGCGCAGGGCAGCCTCGTGATTCTGCCGGGCAGCGGCGTACTGTTTCAGATCCGCCTGAGCCAGGGCCAAGCTGTCGAGATTGTCGGCCACCAACGGATGGGTTTGCCCATAGGCTCTCTCGAACAAAGCCTGAGCGCGCTGGAAGAGTTGTACAGCCTCCTGCGGTTTTTCCTGCTTGGCCTTCACGAGCGCCACGCCCCGCAGACTCAGCGCCGCTTCTTCGGAATCGGGGCCCAGCAATCTCTCGTGTAATTCGAGCGCCTGCTGGTGGTAACGCAGCGCCTCATCCAGGCGGCCGAGCTGCCATTCCAACCCGCCCAGTTCCCGCAGGGCCTTTGCAGCGGCCAGGCTTTCCGGACCTGACTGCTTCAGGCACAATGCCAGAGCTTGTTCCAGCGATTGGCGTGCCCCGGCGAAGTCTCCCAATCGCACTTGCGCCAGCCCTCGCTGGGAGACAGCTTCGGCGAGGTTGGGATCGGCGTGGTGCGCCAGTCCGGCAAGGTCGTGCGCGTCCTGATACAGGCCGAGACTCGCCTGCACGCGGCTGAGCGTAGTGAGCAGGCGCGCTTGCACGGCCGGCTGCTTTTTCAGATCTTGCGTGACACGTTCCGCCCCGCGCTGGATCAGTTCGCGGGCCGTCACATTGCGGCCACGCGATTCTCCCGGGTCCGCTTCCACGAACAATGAGGTCAGCAGATTGGACACCTCACGGGCCGCGGCAGCTTCCTGGCGCGCCAACTGTTCCGCCCGTTGCGCGCGCAGCAGCGAGACCGTGGACGAAACCAGCCCGGCAAACAAAGCCACTACCGCAAAGGCGCCCGCCAGCACTTCGCCGCGATGCCGGCGCACAAATTTCGCCACGAGGTAGCGTGCTGTGGGCGGTCGCGCCGCCACTGTTTCATCGCGGAGATAGCGCTCGAGGTCCTCCGCCAGCGCCGCCGCTGTTTCGTACCGCCGCGCCCGGTCCGGCGCCATGGCTTTCATCACGATCCAGTCCAGGTCTCCCTTCAACTCAGGGCGGACCTCGCTCGGGCGGGGCGCTTCCAATTCCTGCTTGGCCAACCGGGCAAGAAACTCGGCAGGCGCCCACTCTTGGTTGTCGAACGGGAGCCTTCCCGTCAACACCTGATAGAACAAAACGCCGAGCGAATAGATGTCCGTGCGGGTGTCGATGTCCACCAACCCCCCGCTGGCCTGTTCGGGACTCATATAGGACGGCGTTCCGATCACGTGCGCTTGACGGGTTACGACGTCGAAGTCCAGCAGATCGCCCTCCACGGCCTTGGCAATGCCAAAGTCAATGATCCGCGGCGTTGGAGCGTCCGGCGGCCCCGAAACCAGCACGTTGCCCGGCTTCAGGTCGCGGTGGATGACACCCTTCTGGTGTGCGTGCTGTACGGCGTGGGCGATCAAGGCGAAGAGACGCAACTTCCCGCCCGTCCCCAACCGGTGCTGTTCGCAGTAATCGTGCACCGGCTGGCCCGCCACCAGTTCCATCACGAAATAGGGCCGGCCCTCGGGGGTTTCACCCGCATCCAGCACTTTCGCAATGTTGGGGTGATCCATGACGGCCAACGCCTGCCGCTCCGCAAAAAAGCGCGCCACCACCTGGCGCGAGTCCATCCCCGCACGCACCACCTTCAACGCCACCTTTCGCCGGAGGGGGTGTGTTTGTTCGGCCGCGTAAACTACGCCCATCCCGCCTTCGCCCAAAGGATGGAGGATCCGGTACGGACCGATGGATTCGGGCATCCGCTCTCCCACATCAAAGCCTGCCGAATCCGGCGCCGTGGAATTCTCCGACTGGCGATGAGCCTCGAGGAGCCGCGCTACGCGAGCCCGCAGTTCTTCATCGTCTGGACAGTGCCGGCTCAGGTAACCGGACCACTCCGCGGGATCGAGGGCAAGACACGCCTCAAAAAGCGCACGCTCCAGTTGATACTTCGAGGAGAGCATGGCAAACCGCAGAACAGCGCATTCCCAGGCGCTGCGCCTATTCTATAGCAGAACCCACGCGCGGTCCGGTTTAAGGTTGTGGCCGATTATCCCGTCTTGTTACCGCACGCTGAGCTTGGGCTCGGCAAGCAAGCCGTAGGCTGCAAAACGGTACTCGGCACCTGAGGGCTGTTTCGGTGGAGCGTTTAGCGCCGTGTGACCCGGCCACAAGACTTGTGAGTGCCGCTCCCCTTTGTAGTGGAAGGGTCCAAAGAGGTTCCAGGGTGTGCCGAGCACGCGCACCGTGATTTTGTGATTTCCGGCCGTGACCGGGGTTTCGATGGCGTGCGGCCTCCAAAGCACCACCCCCGCGCTCTTGCCGTCCACCAGCACTTCAGCCGCACTGCCTTGCCACGACGGCAGTTCCACGCGCAAAATACCCGCGGCCGTCTTCACCTCCGCCTCGCTGATTGCTCCTTGGGAATAGAACGAGCGTCCCTGCGTATGCCATGCGCCTAGCGCCATCGGGCGCGGGGCCGCCAAGGCAAACCCAGCCGGAGCTTCAGCCACGCTAAATTCACCCAAGAGGAACACGCTCTCCAATTCCATCCGCACATCGAAAGCGGCGGCACTCAACGAGATCACATTGCGGCCCTGTTTGGCAGCAATCGGCGCACGAAGAAAGTGCCGGTCCATCCAGGAACGCGCTGCGTCGAACTCCACTTCCTGGCCGTTCACTTTCACCTGGTACATCCGGGCCTGCTCTACGACCAGTTCAAGGCCTTTGACCGCAGCTTCATCTTTCACCTCAAACTCATATTCCGCCTCAAACCCGCCGATCGCTGCCGGCGCTGTGTCAAGCGTGTTGCGGCGGAACATGATGGTCCGGTCCCATGGGTTGGAGGGCCAACCGTAGGCCCGATAGAGCGCATCGGCGGCCGCTGTCGTGTGCATCCCGCCCAGATCCACACCGCCCGCCTTCACGCGCACGTAGTCCAGCGCCAGCACGTTCGGACCCTCGGCAGTGGTCTTCCAGGTTTTCACAGGAACAGGCCGGGCAGTTCGCGCCCGCTGCCTTGCTGGCGCCGGCAGCGCCGGCCCGTCCACTTCGACAAGCAGCGAGCCCGCCGGCGGCAACGACACGCGGAACTTTACGTTCGGCCCCTCTCGCGTAAAGGCCAACGGCTCGCGTTGGCCGGTAAACGTATTCCATACCGAAAGCGTTTTGCCTTCTGCCATCGCGTTGGCTTCGTAAAGTTCGGCGCCCGAGTTCGTCAGCAGCAGCAGGCGCGCGCCGCCATCCAGGAACCGTTCAGCAAAGCCAATGGCCCCGCGCGCCGGGTTGTCGAGCTGAATCCGCCGCGCCGGCAGACGCTTCAACAGCTCTTCCAAGCCTGACACCTTTTGGAATTTGGGCAGCGGATCTTTGGCCGCACGGCCATCGACAAACTTCACCCCTTCGCCCAAAGCGAGCACATTCGGAAAATCAGCCAGCGCCTTCACCACACCGCTGCGCACATTTTCCATCTCCGCCGGCCACACTACTACGTCATACGCCGATAAACCCACGCGAAACTGCTCACCGTCTCGCCGGCCGTACCAGCTCACGATGTACTCCTCGCCCAAATCGAAATCCACTTGCGCGCCGGCCAGCGTTTGCACCAGATTCTCGTAGCTCTTCTTCAACTGCCGCAACGGTTCGCGATTGCCGGGTTCGGCCATCAGGAAGCCTGTGGTGGAAGGAATCATCACGAGCACCCGAGGCCGGGCCTCACCGGCCGTTACTGCGAGCGCCACGCGCGCCGTATGGTCGGCGTGCTGTCTGTAGTAAGGCCACCAGGCATTCCACTCGCCGAAGTGCTGCGGCCAGTCGCGCTTCCGCGCCCCGTAGATAGTGGTGGGCGCAAAATGCGGATTGATGAAGTTCACGCCGTGCACCATCTGCCAGTCGCCCGCCAGCTTGAAATACTCTGGAGTGGCGTCCCAACCGTTGCCTCCATAAGCCTCTGACAGCACGCGCTTCCGCCCCATCTGCCGGGCAACGCTCGCCACCTGCTTCACGACAAACAGCAAATCGGCCTGCTGCCCGGTGGCGCGCAATTGCGGCGTCCAAAGGATGTCAATGCCAGGTACATGCTGGTAGGCGTACATCGACCCGTCGGCGGGTGTGATGAACGGCTCAGGCCACATATGCTCCCACCAGTGGCCGCTGAACTCGAGCTTGTTCTGGTCACACCATTCGTACATGGCCCGGAAATAGCTTTCCTCCAGCAGGTCATGAATGAGTTCCCAGTAATCGAACCGGACCCGCCGCCAGTCGCCTGTCGGCCAGTAGAGCGATGGCAAATGATCAGCCAGGTCGTAGCCATACCGCTTGCGGAACTCGGCCAGCGTTCGCATGTTGAGCGGGACACCATTGCCGCGCCGCGGCGCTTCGGGTTCGTCTGCAAAAGCCATCCGGATGGCGCCGCCGAAATCCGCCGCGAAATGTTTCTTATATCTTTCGTGGGTTTCCTCTAGAAATAGCTGCGTGGTGCGCGGGAGCGTCAGGTCCACGTAGGGGAAATTGGCCTGGAAGGGGCCGGGCTGCATTTTCTCGATGCGCGCCACGATGAGTCCGGCCTCGTCCTCGCTGGCACGTTCGAAAGTCTTCAGCCGCCGCACCTCTTCGAACTTACCCTTGTAGGCGTAGACGGCGACGAGGTTGGCGTCTACCCAGTTCACGCGCTCGTCGCGCGGCACGGCCTGCACATTCACCACCCTTCCTACGGTCTCGGGATCGCGCGCCGGCACCAGTCCCCCGGCAAAGCCGCTGGGGTAGCTGTTTTCGTCGTAAATGTGCAGCTCCAGCCCCAGTTGCTTGGCCTCGGCCAGCGACTGGCCCCACAGTTCGAACCAGCGCGGACTGAGATACTCCGTCATTAGCCCCGCCCGTGGGTGGACAAAGGCGCCGCCGATACCCTGCGCCCGGAACGATGCCAACTGCTCCCGCATGCGCGCCAGGTCCATCTCTTCCGCCCAGACCCAAAGGGGAGCGGGGCGCCATTCCGCGGGCGGATCGGCGAATTGTTTACCGAATTCGGGAAGCGTGGATGGCGCCGTCCGCGCCGGCGTGGACGGATTTAGAAGTTTCGCGCGGTCAAACTGGGCGGGCAGCAGAGCGCAGGTGAGCAGCAGGGCGGCGAGTTTCATTGCCGACTCTTATATCTCATTTGGCGGACGCCGATCCAAGGCGCGGCGCAGCCGGAACCCCGCATACACGCAAATCGCCAAGAACGCCGCGCCGCTGGCCACCACCACAAACCTCGCCCGGCCCGGATCCGGATACCGCACCACCATGGGGTGAACACCCGGCTGCAGCTTCACTGTCAGCCGCAGACGGACGCCCTTCGGGCTGAGCGTATTGTCAATGGCGAGCACATATCGGCCCGGACCCCGCACCCAGGTCTGGATCAACCCATGAACGGCGTGGCCGCTCATCGCCAGCGGCTGATGCGCTTCTCCATCCTGCCATTTCCTCAGTTCTTCACGATCGAGCACCACCGCGCGCACCGCTGTTCCGTCCCCTCGCCAGGACGCCACGAGACGCACCGGTTGATCCGAACCCGGAATGTCGAGCGTTCGCAACTGGCGTGCGCCCACCCTTACTTCCCCGTCAAACAAAACGAACGGCGCGGCCGCCAGGAGAAACCACCCCGGGAGGAACGTCATGGCGCCTGGTGCACAATCCGGCCGCCCAGCAAGGTCATCCACACCTTCGTCTTCGGCACTTCCAGCGCCGGCGCCATCATAATGTCGCGGTCCAGCACCACCAGATCGGCCAGCTTGCCGGGCGTGAGCGAGCCCTTGTCCTTTTCTTCGAATGCCGCATACGCGCCCGCCATCGTCCAGGAATACAGCGACTCTTCCCTCGTCATCCGCTGGTCCGGCGTCCAGCCCTCCGGCGGCTGCCCGGACAGGTCCTGCCGCGCAAACGAAGCAAAGAACCCCAACAGAGGGTTGGCCTCCTCCACCGGGAAGTCCGATCCATTCGCCACCGGCACCCCCAGCTGCAAAAACCGCCGCCACGCGTAAGCGCCGGCAATCCGGTCGGGCCCCAACCGCTTAGCCGCCCATCGCATATCCGAGGTGGCGTGCGTCGCCTGCATCGATGCAATCACGGAGTACTTGTCGAACAAAGCGAAGTCCGGAAGCGAGACGATCTGCGCGTGTTCGATCCGGAACCGCTTGCCGTTCTTGCCGCCCAGTGCCGCCCCATAAGCGTCCAACACAAGGCGGTTTGCACGGTCTCCGATCGCGTGCGTACAAACCTGGAATCCCTTCTCCACGGCTTGCCGCGCCACGCGTTCAATGTCCTCCTTCGAGGTCAACAGGAGGCCCGTGTTGCCCGGGTCATCGGTGTAGGGCTGCCACAGCGCCGCCCCGCGCGAGCCCAGCGCGCCATCCCCGAAGAGTTTGATGGAGCGCACCGTCAGGTGCTCGCCAATCTCCGGACCCCGCGCCAGATATTCCTTCCACAACGGCCCCTCCCCGCCGATCATCGCGTACACACGCAGGGGGAGTTCGTCCCGAGCGATCAACTCCCGGTATGCCTGCAGATCCGCCACCCCTACACCCGCATCGTGCACCGTTGTCAGACCCAGAGCTGCACACGCCGTCGCGGCCAGGGCAATCTGCCGCTTAACCTGATCCGCTCCCGGCGCCGGGGCCAGCGATCGCACCAGCGCCATGGCGCGGTCAATGAGAATCCCGGTCGGGCGTCCCTCCGCGTCCCGGATGATTTTGCCGCCCGGCGGATCGCGCGTGTCCTTCCCGATCCCTGCCAGTTGCAGCGCCTTCGAATTCACCCACCCCGCGTGCCCATCCACCCGCGATAGAAACACCGGGTGGTTTGGTGCTGCTTCATCCAGGTCCCTCGCAGTTGGAAATGCCCCGCCCCAGTTTGTCTGGTCCCAGTTGCGTGCCAGAATCCATTCTCCCGGCTTCCGCTTTGCGGCCTCCTGCTTCACCCACGCCGCAATTTCCGCAGTCGTTTTGGTGAAACGGAAGTCCGCCGTCTCAAGCATCGCGCCGAGATTGCGCAGATGCACGTGGGAATCAATGAGCCCGGGCACCACGGTGCGGCCTTGGACGTCAATCCGCTTCGTCGCCGGACCCACGTAAGACGACAAATCGTCCCCCACCGCGAGAATTCGTTTGCCCGCCACTGCCACTGCCCGCGCCCTCGGCCGGTCTGGATCCACCGTGTAAACATTCGCGTTTTCCAGCAGCAGATCGGCCTTCTGCGCCGCGGCAGGCTGCGCCAGCCACATGCCAAGAAGGCTTACAATCAAAAACATGGAAGACAGTATGGCACAGGGCTCCCCAGCGGGCCGTGCCTGGGAACTCCCTTCCTGGAAAACCGCGCTGGGCTGGTGTTGCGCCGTAGCACTCTCCGCCGCCTTCCTCGTTTCGGGTTTCTGGAAATTGGTCGATCCGCTCGGTACCGAAACCCGCATGGTGCAAGCCCTCGTCTGGCCTCAACTCGCCCTGTGGGCTGCGCTTGGAGTCGGTCTCGCCGAAGCCTGGACAGGTGTTCTGCTGTTGGTCCCGCGCTGGCGCCAATGGGGCGCCTGGCTGGCGGCTTTCCTCCTCATCGTCTTCATGCTTTACATGGGCTGGAATTACAACGCGCTCCAGGGGGAAGACTGTAGTTGTTTCCCCTGGCTCAAGCGCGTGGTTGGCCCAGGCTTCTTCATTGGGGACACCATCATGCTGTTGATGGCCCTCGCGGCCGGGCTGTGGATTCGCAAGCCCGGCCAGTGGCGCAACGCCCTGCTTGTCCTATTGGTGTTGGTGGTGTTCTCAGGAGCCATGTACGGCGTGGCCCGCACGCAACTCACGGGCCTTGAAGCGCCCGCCTCCGTGCTGGTGGACGGCAAGCCATTCCCCCTTCACCACGGCAAAGTGCTCCTGTACTTTTATGACCCCATGTGCGCACACTGCTTCCGCGTGGCCAAGCAGATGAGCACTTGGAACTGGGCGCCTGGTGTCCGCATCGTTGCCGTCGCTACAGAGAATCGCGACTATGCGCCGGGGTTCCTCGCCGATACCGGCCTGGCCGGTAAAGCCAAGAGCAGCACCGAGGATGCTTCCCTGCGCAAGGTTTTCCAGTTCGGCGATCCACCTTACGCCGTCGCTCTGGAGTTCGGCCGGCAGAAAGAATCCTACGGCGTTTTCGAGGATACCCGCTATGTGGACGGCCTCAAACGGCTCGGCTTTCTGGAGTAAAGCGCTCGCACTCTTGTTGCTGGCCGCCTCTGCGGCCGCGGCACAGTCGGCTGGCGACGAGCAGGCGGTTCGCGAAGTCGTGCGCCGTTACGTAGAAGCCCGCGAATCCATGGACGAAAAGGCCGCGGCCGCGCTCTTCACGGAGGATGCTGATCAACTGGTTTCCTCCGGCGAGTGGCGCCGCGGCCGCAGCGACGTGGTGGCCGGTTCCATGGCAAGCAGCCGCGACAACCGCGCCCGCCGCAGCATCGAGGTCGAGCAGGTCCGTTTCCTCGCCCCCACCGTCGCACTGGCCGACGGCCGCTACGACCTTACCGGCGAACAAACCCGCCGCATGCGCACCACTCTGCTGCTGGTTCGCACCCCTGGCGGCTGGCGTATCGCCGCTATCCGCAACATGCTGCCGTCGGGTCAGCCGCGTTGACGTGTCGCGCTGACACCACCTCACCCGGCTGCCGTTCTATATACTGCAAGGCACGATGAACAGGAGAAGTTTCTTTACCACCGGACTGGCCGGCGCCGCGGCCGCACGCACCTGGGGCCAGGATCTCACCGGCGGCAAGCCTTTGCGCGTCGGCATCATCGGGAGCGGTTGGTACGCCAAGAGCGACGTGCTGCGCCTCATTCAGATTGCGCCGGTTGAAGTCGTTTCCATCTGCGACGTAGACAAGAAAATGCTCGCCGAAGCGGCTGATATCATCGCCGGCCGGCAGAAATCCGGCAAGAAGCCCCGCACCTACACCGACTACCGCGAAATGCTCAAGGAAAAGGATCTCGACATTATCGAGATCGGCACGCCTGACCACTGGCACGCGCTGAACGCCATCGATGCGATGAAGGCGGGCGCCGACCTTTACTTGCAGAAACCCATTTCGGTGGACGTGGTCGAGGGCGAGGCTATCCTCGCCGCCGCACGCAAGTACGGCCGCACTGTCCAGGTGGGCACGCAGCGCCGCAGCACCCCTCATCTCATCGAGGCGCGCGACCGCTTTATCCGTGAAGGAAAGCTGGGCCGCATCGCCCACGTCGAAATCTGCTGCTACTACCACATGCGTCTCAACGCCAATCCGCCCGACCAGGCGCCCCCCGACTACCTGGATTGGGAGATGTATACCGGGCCCGCACCCATGCGTCCCTACAACCCGCGCATCCATCCCCGCTCCTGGCGCGCCTATATGGAGTACGGCAACGGGATTGTCGGCGACATGTGCATCCACATGCTCGACATGGTGCGCTGGATGATGGACCTCGGCTGGCCCCAATCCATCACCTCCCACGGCGGCATCCTGGTGCAGAAGGACAGCAAGGCCAACATCTCCGACACTCAACTTGCCACCTTCGATTTCGGTGACGTGCAAGTGAACTGGACGCACCGCACATATGGCCACCCGGCCGACCCGAAATACCCCTGGGGCGCCATCTTCTACGGCGATAAAGGCACGCTTAAGGCCAGCGTCATGTCCTACGATTTCATCCCCATGCAAGGCGAACCCGTCCACAAAGATGTCACTTACGAATTCGAGCAGTATCCCGAAGACCGGACCGAGAAGGACCTCGAGCGCCATGTGGCGCCCGCCATCCGCGGCCATATGCGCGACCTTCTCGAAAGTCGCCTGGCCAGACGAAAGCCCGTCGCTGACATCGAGCAGGGCCACATCTCCACCGCCAGTTGCGTCCTGGCGAACGTCTCGATGCAGTTGGGAGGCCGCAAGCTTTCTTACGACCCGGTTGCCAAAGTGGTGAAGGGCGATCCAGAGGCCACACGCCTCCTCGCGCGCCCCTATCGCAAGCCCTGGGTCCACCCTGACCCCAAGAAGGTCTGACCTACTGCAGTCCGGCGAGCAGGAACACGAGCGCCGCGTTCCAGTTGATCGCCATCTCGTTCGTCGCGTACGATTCCTGCTCGTCCACCCACATCTTCATCGGCGGCAATCCCGCTGGAAGTTTCTTCATCGCCGCATCCTGCACACGCCGGTTCGGCCCGCCGGACAACATCCCCGGCCATGGCTCCGCGAGCTTATCTGCACCAGAAGGACGGTGGTGCGGGCGCTTGTACCAATTCATGCCAACGTGGGTCACCCAAGATACAGAAAAGGTGTTCCGCCCGAGCAGATAATGCAGGTGGTCCATGGCTGCTTCCCGGTAGCCAGCCGCGGAGTCCATCCGGTGCGCGATCAGCAGCAGCAAGCCGTAATTCGCGGCTACTGCATTCGAGCCCCACACGTAATCCTCCGGCCGCATCGCAATCCGATACCCGTTGCCGTCCACCCTGGCGCGGACTGCCGCCGCCCCCTCCAAAGTCCACTCGCGAATGTCCGCGGCCTGGCCCGGCGCCCCCAGCCAACGGGTCCACAGGCCCAATGCCGCCACCGATGGCCACGAGGGAGGCTCACCCGCCGCTTTTCGGAATTCAGCATAATGTGCGTCAAAATATCGCCGGTAGTCCTCGCCGCCCGTCGTGCGGTGCAACTCGGCTGCCGCCCACAGCATCTCGTCCGCGCAAGAGCGGTCCCCGTAGGCTCCGGTGTTCACGCCCTCGGGATTCCTGAACAACACGTGCGGGTTTTGTTCCGCCCACTTCCACGCCGCTTCCGCCGCCGCACGCGCCTGCCCGGCAAATGCCTGATCATGCGGCGCGTAAACCCTCGCCCCGATTGCCATCACCGCCGCGAAATCCGCCGTCGCACATGTGCCCTTGTACGCCGGCGCCCCCGTGCCGATCACGACGCTCGGCATCGTATCCTCCTGCGGCATTACGAAGCCCGAAAACCGTTCCGTGGTCTGCTTGTGGAACACGCCCCCGTCGTTATCCTGCATGGACAGCATCCAGTCCAGGTTCCACCGGATTTCATCCAGAAAGTCCGGCGTGCGATTCTTCGACTCCGGGATGTCCAGCCCCAACCTTGGCTGGTAGAGTTCCCACGCCCAGAGCAGTGTACCCGTCGTAATCCCGGAATTCACCACGTACCGGCCGTAGTCGCCGGCATCGTGCCAGCCCTTCACGCTCGGCCTTTCACCTGTCTTACCCGAGGACGCGTGCCATGCCCCCTTGATGTGGCAGGCCTCGTACTTGTACCCCGGGAACTCTGGACCCATATCCACGGCTGTACCACACCTCTGCCCGTAGAACGACCTCATCGCGAGGTATAAAGGCCGCCGGTACACCGCCGGCCCGATTTCAAACGCCCCAGAACGCGCGCCCCCCACTTCGATTGCGTACCGGCCCGGCTTTGTGAGCTTAGAAAAATCCAGTGCCTGAACAGCGTCGCCAGAGAGCGGCTCCAGCACAGATGCACCCGCCCGCCCCTGGAATGCCATCTTCCCTGACCGCGCATCCACCACCCGGAATTCCTTGGCCGGTTCCGCCGAGGCAAACACGGCGATTTTGGGGGCGCCCGGGAGATAGCCGGCCTGATTCCATTGCAGGCTGGCTGGCTGCGTTTGCGCCGCGAGCGCAGAACTGAGAATAAAGAGTCCGAAATACTGCTTCATGGCGTTCTCGCCCGCCATGCTATCACGCGGGCCTGCAAGCACCCCGGCCCTTTTTCCACGCCCCGCCGGAACTGTCCCCGATTCAGCCTTTGCCAAGTTTGCCCCGGCTTTCAAGTTCGGCCGCAACCTTGGGAAGCCCCACGCCCCACAAAGTTGCCGCGGTCGGCCATCCCGATTCTGGATCCCATCCTTCCAACTGGTAGAACTTGGTCTTCCACTCCTCAAACTTCTGCTCATCCACCGTCCGGCCGTTCACCTGAAGGTACTTCCACTCTCCGTGTTCCCGCCCAGGCATTCGTTGGGGCCAATCACCTGGAAGCGGCACTTTGTAGATGAACTCAGGAAACCGAACCATATCCCGATGGCGTCCCTGCAATGTCCAGATGGCATTATCAAGATTCCAGACACGCCGCCCGATTTCCACCCCCTCCGCCGCTCCAATGGTGAGCGGCGCATTCGGATCCGGAATTTCATACGGGCTGGTATCTTCCGCGACTTGAATCCCGTCAATGCAGAGGACATAGGTTGCCCCGCTCCTGGTCACTGCCACGTGGTATAGCGGCCGGTCAGTGAGTTCCACGGTTACCACGGTGTCGTATCGTTGTGGCCATCTTTGGCCCCAGTAGAGTTAAGCGGGAGCGCATCTCACCCGTAGGCCGAAACGGGCACGGAGTCAACCGGTGACTCGCGAGCCTCTGAGTCGGCGCTCAAAAAACGGGACACGGGTTCTCTCTCTCCCTGCCGCCACCTGTGGCAACTCCCTCGCTAGTTTCACCGCGGATTTCGATACCATGAGGCGGTATGCGAGTCGGACTCATTGGCCTGGGCTTCATGGGCCTCACCCACCTCAAAGGCTATGTACGCCTGCCCGGCGTCACCGTCGCCGCTGTCTCCGCCCTCGACCGCAAGGCGCTCGAAGGCGATCTGTCCAGCGTTGGCGGTAACCTCGGCACAGGCGGCGAAACCTTCGATTTTTCGCAAGCTCGAAAGTACCTGGATCCGTTCGAATGCGCGCGAGATACGGGCATAGACGCCGTCGACATTTGCCTTCCCACCGCTCTGCACGCCCCCGTTGCTCTTGAGGCGCTCAGGAATGGCAAACACGTCCTCGTCGAAAAACCAATGGCGCTCGATGGGGCTCAGTGCGAGGAGATGATCGCCGCCGCTAAACAGGCCGGCAGGACCCTGATGGCCGCCCAGGTGCTCCGCTTTTTCCCGCCCTACCTGCCCTTGATCGGCGGCGTCCAGGACGGCCGGTTTGGCCGCGTCCTTCATGCCACCTTCCGACGCCGCTGCGCTGCTCCCCCCTGGTCGGAATGGATGACCGACAAGGCCAAGAGCGGTGGAGGCGTTTTCGACCTGCTCATCCACGACATTGACATGGCCCTTGTCCTGTTCGGCAAGCCCGATGCGGTTTCCGCTTGGGGCTACGAGGATCTGAGTGGCGGCGTCGACGTGGTCACTGCTCAACTCCACTATCCCGGCATTCCAAACGTCACCGTCACCGGGGGCTGGCATCACAAGAAGTCTTACCCGTTCTCGATGGAATACACCGTCGTCGGCGAGGCGGGCACCATGGAGTACTCGTCTGCCGGCCGCGACCCCGCCTGGTACGCCAGCGACGGTTCGGAAGAGAAACTCGCCTTGCCCGCCGTCGACGGCTACCAGGCTGAGATCGAATACTTCCTCGACTGCTGCCGCACGGGAAAAGCCCCCGAGCGGTGCAGCCCTGAATCTTCGGCAGCGGCGGTCAAACTTGCGGGCCTCATCGATGAGGCCCGCACCCAAAAAGGAGAGCCTGTCCCATGCAAGCTATAAAGGATCTGGAAACCGGATTATTCTTTTGGGCTGAACCCGGCGCCCGACAGACGTTGGACGCTGTTGCCTGCTGCGGCGTACGTCTCGGCCAACTCGGTGTGGACGGCTCCGTCCGCCTGACCCCCGAGACCACTGCCGCCTGGAAGGAAGCTTTGGCTGCGACAGGTTTTCACCTCGTCACTGTCTTCGCCGCCTACGAAGGGGAAGACTATGCCGACATTCCCACGGTCGTCCGAACGGTGGGTTTCATTCCGCGAGCCACCCGCGCTGCACGGGAAATCCGTACCCGTGAGGTGATCGACTTCGCCGCCGCCCTGGGCGTCAAGAGCTTTGGCTGCCACGTCGGATGTGTGCCCGAAGACCGATCCGACCCCGATTATCTCGCCGTCCGCGACATGGTCCGCCGTATCTGCGACTACGCCGCCACATTTGGTATGACATATTGCCTGGAGACAGGTCAGGAACCGGCCAAACTCCTGCTTGAGTTCTTCGAGGACGTCGGCCGTACCAATCTCAAGATCAACTTCGACCCTGCCAATATGGTGCTCTACGGCAGTGGCGATCCTCATGAAGCTTTCACCGTCCTGGCGCGCCACGTCGTCAGCGTCCACGCCAAGGACGGTGATTGGCCCAATCCGGACCAGCCAGGTTCTCTTGGCACCGAGCGGCCGCTCGGCCAGGGCAGCGTTGATCTGCCCCGTTTCATCAAGACTCTGCGCCAGAATGGCTACCACGGAACCTTGAACATCGAGAGCGGTGTCCACGGGGAAGAGCAGAAATGGACCTATCTTCAGCGCGCTGTGCAATACCTGCGCGGACTGACCTCGGTCGAGTGAAACGTTTTCTGGCGATCTCCCACTTTTGGTAGAGGCGCTCTCCAGAAGTACGGAGAGGTTCAGGGTACCACGCCACTAAAACGTTGAAGTGCTTCAGAAAACCTGTCCCGCCAGGTTGGGCCTGAAATTGCTAGCCTGTTGAGCGAGGCAGTGTATCTGCCAGGGTGGTTGTGTGCGGAAGGCGGTTCGGGAGTGAAAGGTCTTCGGGACCAACTCGTTGGCGCGGCGCTGGTCGTCCTGACCGTTACAGCCGTCATCTGTGCCGGCTACAACTACCAGCAACAGGAACGCTACCGCCTGCCTGAAGACGGCGCCGCGTGGATGGACGTCGACACGCCTGCCGGCCGCCGCGTGATAGCGGCCCACGTGGAAGATGGCGGACCGGCTGATCGGGGTGGCATCCGCAAAGGCGACCACCTTCTCAGCATTTCCTGGCGGTTGAACACCCGCGGCGTCACCGTCCGGCAGGCCACCGACGTGATGCGCGTGCTGATGCGCATTGGCGCATGGGCTGAAGCCAAGTACACTCTCGAACGGAATGGTACTGAGATCCCCGCTACCGTCATCGTCGCCGACGCCTACCGCGACCGGGCTCTGTATCTTCAGTACGCTGTCGGATCCATCTATCTCTCCATCGGGCTGTTCCTCTGGTTCCGGCGTAATCGCGCCCCAAAATCTCAGCACTTCTACTGGCTTTGCCTCGCCAGTTTTGTTCTGTTTAGCTTCCACTACACCGGCAAACTGAACGAGTTTGACACCGCCATTTATCTCGGCAACCTGGCGGCCGGCTGGTTGGTGCCGGCGCTATTCCTGCACTTCTGCCGCACGTTCCCTGAAGCGCCCAAGCCATGGGGTACGCTCCAGTTGGCCTCCATCTATACGCCCGCCGTCTCCCTGATCGTCGTGCAAGTCCTGGTTGCCGCCGGCATCATTCGCACCGCAATGCCGTACAACGAAATGCGCTGGGTGCTGGACCGCCTGTGGCTTCTTCTGTTCTGCCTGGCCTTTCTTGCTGGCGCGGGGCTCCTCCATCTCAGTTACCGGCGCGAACTGGATTCGATCACCCGCCAACAACTGAAGTGGCTCCGCAACGGGACCCTCGCCGGCATTGTTCCGTTTGCCGCCTTCTATGCGACGCCCTTCGTGTTGGGTGGGGTGCCCAGTCCGGAAATGCGCCTTGCCGTGCTCTTCCTTGGACTGATTCCCCTCACCTGGGCCTACGCCATATTGCGATACCGGCTCATGGACGTCGACATCATTTTCCAGCAGGGCTACGTCTACGTCCTCGCCACCCTCTCGGTGCTCGGCGTTGTATCGCTGCTGGTTTACGCCCTTGCGCAGCGCGACGGCCTGAGCCCCACCGCGGTTACGCTGCTGGTTCTCGTGGCCGCCTTCGTCTTTGAACCGCTCCGGAACTGGATTCAGCAGATCCTCGACCGCTACGTCTTTTACCGCAATCGCTGGGACTACCGCCAGACTCTCATCGCCTTCGCCCGTGAGCTCAGCTCCGAGATGGACCTTTCCCATTCCCTCACCAGCGTGGGCGACCGCCTCATTCGCACGCTTTCGGTCTCCCACGTCGGCTTCTTCCTGGCCGACGAAAGCGGCTCGTTCCGACTGCATTCCATGGTCGATAAGAACGGAGTTCGCGGGCAGTTCGGCCCCGATGAAGTCGACCTGAGCTTCCTCGCCGCCTCCGTCGGCCGCCCCTACCTTTTCTTCGAGCGCACCCGCGGCGGCTTCGACGTCCTCACCAGGGAAATGTCGCAGGCAGTCCGCGCCACCATCGCCCGCCTCGATCTAACGTACTATCTGCCCTGCGTCTTTCGCGGCCGGACTGTCGCCTGGCTGGGCGTCAGCCGCGCCAGCAACGGCGACTTTTTGTCGAGCGACGACGTCGACCTCCTGGCCACCCTTGCTGGCTACGTCGGCATGGCCGTCGAGAACGCCCGCCTCTACCGGTCGCTCGCCGACAAGGCCGAACAATACGAACGCCTTAAGGAGTTCAGCGAGAACATCGTCGAATCAGTGAACGTCGGCATCATTGCGCTCGACCTGGAAGACCGAGTGGAAAGCTGGAACAGCGAAATTGAACGCCTGACCGGCGTGCCCCGCCAGTATGCGCTCGGCCGCTCACTGGACGAGGTGCTGGCCGCCGATTTCATGGTGCACTGCAATTCCGTCAAGGGAAGCCGAAAGATCCACCAGATGTACAAGGTCCGTTTCGGCACCACCCGCCTCGCCGCCTCCGCCACGCAAACGCACCCCTTGAATGGCAGCGGCGCTTCCGCGAACGGCGCCTCGACCAACGGATCTTCTCCCGCCGCGCCGCCAGAGACCGTCGTCAACGTAGCCATCGCTCCTCTGGTCACCCGCGATGGCCTCCAAATCGGGCGTCTCATCGTCCTCAACGACGTGACGGAACGCAACGAACTCGAACGCCGCCTCGTGCAGGCCGACAAATTAAGTTCCATCGGCCTGCTCGCCGCAGGTGTCGCCCACGAAGTCAATACCCCGCTCGCTGTCATTTCCACCTACGCGCAGATGCTTGCCAAACAGGTGGGCGGCGACGAAACCAAATCCCGCTTGCTCGACAAGATTGCCAAGCAGACCTTCCGGGCCAGTGAGATTGTCAACTCACTGCTCAATTTCTCCCGCACCTCCTCCACCGAGTTCGAACCCGTCCAAATCAACCGCGTCGTGCGCGAGACGCTGAATCTGCTTGAGCCGCAAATGGAGAAGTCGGGCATCTCCATCACCGCGGAGCTCGAAGACGATCTTCCGCCCATCCGCGGCAACGCCGGCCGCCTCCAGCAGGTGTTCCTAAACCTCTTTCTCAACGCCCGGGACGCCATGGAGGGAGGTGGCCGTCTGGTGATCCGTACCCTCGCCGCTGGCGACGCTGTGCAGATCGAGGTGCAGGACACCGGCCCAGGCATTCCGCCCGAACTCCTCTCTCGCATCTTCGATCCCTTCTTCACCACCAAAACGGTCAAGAAGGGCACCGGACTCGGCCTCTCGGTGACTTATGGCATTGTGGAGGAACATGGTGGACGCATCGAAGCGCTGCCCCAAGACGGGCCCGGCGCCTTGTTCCGCCTTGAATTCCCTGCCCTGAGAAAGGCCGTGAATGCCGGATCGACAGACTGAGTTGGCCCCCGAGGATTTGGACCGCGCCCCTCGCTCCCGCGGGCGCATCCTCGTCGTCGACGATGAGGCCGACATCCGCGAAAGCTTTGAAACCTTGCTCGAACTCGAGGGTTACCAGGTCGCCCTTGCTGAAAACGGCGCAGCCGGCCTCAAAAAGTTCGAGTCCGCCATGTTCGATCTCGTTCTGCTCGACCTCATGATGCCTGATCAGTCCGGCCTCGAGGTTCTGGACGAAATCCGCAAGCGCGACCGGGAAACCCCCGTTTTTCTGATTACCGCCTACGGCTCAGTCGAGGTCGCGGTTCAGGCCCTGAAATCCGGCGCCAACGACTACTTCTCTAAGCCCTGGGACAACGAAAAATTACTGATCGAGATTGAGCGGCAAATCGCCCGCACCCGCCTTGAACGTGAGAACAAGGAACTGCGCCGGGCTCTCAAGCAGCGCTACTCCTTCCCCAATATCGTCGGCAAAAGCGACCGCATGCTGGGCGTGCTCGACCTTGTGGCCCAGGTCGCTCCCTCCAAATCGAACATCCTGATAACCGGCGAAACCGGCACCGGCAAGGAACTCATCGCCAAAGCCATCCACGCCAACTCGCCCCGTGCGGACCAGCCCTTCGTCGGCGTCAATTGCGGCTCCGTCCCACCGGACCTGCTTGAAAGCGCCCTGTTCGGCCACGTGAAAGGTGCCTTCACCGGCGCTGTCGCCAATCACAAGGGCTACTTCGAAACCGCAAACCACGGCACCATCTTCTTCGACGAAATCGGCACACTGAAGCCTGACCTTCAGGTGAAACTCCTCCGCGTCTTGCAGGAGCGCGAGTTCATGCCCGTCGGATCCAACGAAACCATCAAGATCGACGTCCGCATCCTGGCCGCCACCAACGAGGACCTCAAGCGCCTGGTAGACGAAAAGCGATTTCGCGAAGACCTCTACTACCGTCTGAATGTCATCAACATCTCGCTCCCCCCGCTCCGTGAGCGAAAAGAAGACATTCCCGCCCTCGTCGACCACTTTTTCCAGTTCTACTGCACCGAGAACGGCAAGTTCCTCGACACCGCCGGCCGGTCTCTATTGCGGTTCGAACCCGAGGCGCTTCACATTCTCATGGACTATAACTGGCCCGGCAACGTCCGCGAACTGGAGAACGCGATCGAGCGCGCGGTTGTGCTGGCTACCCAGGAAGAAGTGCCCGTCAGCGTCCTCCCGGACCAGATTCTGCAATCCACCGGCGTGCGCCTCGCCCGCGAGGCCGGCGAACGCCTGGCCGGAAACGAATCCTTGTTCGAAATGGTCGCCGACTTCGAAGCCCGCGTCATTGAGAAAGCCCTCGAAGATGCCGGCGGCTCCCAAACAGACGCCGCCTCCGCTCTCAAAATCCCCTTGTCCACTCTCAACCAGAAAATCAAGCGCCTCGGCATCTCTGTGAAAAAGAAGGGCGACCGGCCCTCCTAGCGCCTCTCTCTTCACACCGGATCATCCGATTTTCCTTTCTTCCGATACCTGAGAAATGTTAAGCTTTTCTTAGGAGCGCACTGGACAATGCGAGGCACAATCCGGCTTGAGTTCTGCCAAGGCAGCCGTTGCCTCCTGCCACGGGGCCAGACGCCCAGTTGCCGCTCAACGAACCGCTAGGTGCTTTTTCGCTGTCAGCCGAGTCTTCCGGCTGCGGTCTTGGTTCGTTTCATTTTTGGCGGGGCTCCTTGCAAAACCCTGTTGATCCCTCCATGGAGGGCCGGTTCTCATTTCCCCGCTCCAGCATCAACTAAACCACGGAAGGACGAACGATGGCTGCAACGACACCCACCCGACCCACCAACGAAGCGCAAGCTGCCGCCAGGCCGATCGAGCATGCCTTACCGGCCGGCCAAGTGCTGGAGCAGCTCGGGGTCGATGCCGCGCATGGACTGACAGCCCAGGAGGTGCTGGCCCGGCGAGAACGCTACGGCCGGAATGAACTCACACCCCCCAAGTCGCGAGGCCCACTGCTTCGTTTCCTAGCGCAATTCAACCAGCCGCTTGTGTATATCCTTCTGGTGGCGTCGCTCATTACACTCCTCCTCCAGGAATATGTCGATTCCGCAGTCATTTTCGGCGTCGTCCTTGTCAACGCCGTCATCGGGTTCCTGCAGGAATCCAAAGCGGTTAAGGCGATAGAGGCCCTGGCCAAGACGATGACTGCCGAAGCCACGCTGTTGCGCGGCGGCGAGAAAGTCCGCGTCCCTGCCGGTGAAGTCGTGCCCGGCGACATCCTCTTGCTGCAGGCGGGCGATAAGGTCGCAGCCGACGCCCGCCTCGTCAAAGGGCGGGATCTCCAGGTGGATGAATCCGCGCTCACGGGCGAATCTCTGCCCGTGGAGAAACGGTGCGATCCAGTACCCGAAGACACATCCCTGGCCGACCGCAAAAACATGGTCTACTCCTCGGCCCTGGTCACCTACGGCGCCGGAGTGGCCGTGGTAGTCCGGACCGGCGACCATTCTGAAATTGGCCGGATCTCCCAGCTTCTGGCTTCCACCGAGGCGCTGGCGACCCCGCTCACCCGCAAAATCAATCAGTTCAGCCACTTACTACTGTGGATCATCATCGCTCTTGCCGCCGTCACCTTCGCCGTGGGCGTCGCCCGCGGCTCAAACTGGGTCGAGATGTTCATGGCTGCCGTTGCCCTTGCAGTTGGCGCCATCCCCGAGGGCCTGCCGGCCGCGATCACCATCACGCTCGCGATCGGCGTGGGGCGTATGGCCCGCCGGAACGCTATTATCCGTAAGCTGCCCGCCGTCGAGACCCTGGGTTCCACCACCGTGATTTGTTCCGATAAAACCGGCACCCTGACCCAGAACGAAATGACCGTCCGCCGCATCGCGGCTGGTGCTGCGGCCTACGAGGTCACGGGGCAGGGTTATGAGCCAGAAGGCGCTGTGGTGCCGCTCGACGGAGCGCCCCCCGTCGAAGCGAATGCCGCATTGCGCGCCTGTGTCGAAGCCGGAGTGCTGGCCAGCGATTCCTGGTTGAAGCATGACGATCACCGTTGGCGGGTGGAGGGCGACCCCACCGAGGGGGCCTTGCTGGTCTCCGGCCTGAAGCTTGGTTTCAGCGCCTCCCGCGGTGAGCAGGAATGGCCCAGGCTGGACACGATTCCCTTCGAATCCAAGAACCAGTACATGGCTACGCTTCACCGAGGGCGGGACGGCTCTGTCCGCAGTTTCGTCAAAGGTTCGGCCGAGGCGATTCTCGCCCGCTGCTCAACAGCGCTCGACGCAAACGGCAACCGGGTGGAACTCGACCGCAACGCCAGCATGGACACGGTGGCCGCCATGGCTGCTCAAGGCCTCCGCGTGCTTGCGCTGGCGTATGGCGAACACGATAAAGGCAAGACCTCGCTCACCCACGAAGACATCTCCGCCGGACTCACCCTTCTTGGCTTCCAGGGCATGATCGACCCCCCGAGGCCTGAGGCCATCACCGCCGTCCGCGCGTGCCAGTCCGCGGGTGTCGCCGTCAAGATGATCACCGGCGACCACGCCGGCACTGCGGTTGCCATCGCCCGCCAACTGGGACTCGATGGTGCGGAGCGGGGCGAATCCGCTGCCCTCACCGGCCGGCAACTCGAAGAGATTCCCGACGCTCAACTCGTGGAGAAAGCCGCGGAGATCTCGGTGTTCGCGCGGGTCAGCCCGGAACAAAAACTCCGGCTTGTCAAGGCGCTCCAGGAGCGCGGCGACGTCGTCGCGATGACCGGCGATGGAGTGAACGATGCGCCCGCGCTCCGCCGGGCCGACATTGGCGTCGCCATGGGCATCACGGGCACTGCCGTCGCCCAGGAGGCGGCCGACATGGTGCTTACCGATGACAACTTCGCCTCTATCGAGGCGGCCGTCGAAGAAGGCCGGGCCGTTTTCGACAACATGGTGAAGTTCATCACCTGGACCTTGCCCACAAATGTCGGCGAGGGTCTGGTCATCCTGGCCGCCGTCTTCGCCGGGGCCACGCTGCCGATCCTGCCCGTCCAGTTGCTCTGGATTAACATGACCACCGCTGTCTGCCTGGGGCTGATGCTCGCCTTCGAGAACAAGGAGCCGGGCATTATGCAGCGCGCCCCTCGCGACCCGAAACAGCCGATTCTTACGCGTGTGCTGCAGGCCCGCATCGCGCTGGTCTCTCTCCTCCTGCTCGCTGGCGCCTTTGGCCTATTCGAGTGGTCGCTGGCCCGCGGCCTCTCTTTGGCCGAAGCCCGCACCGTCGCCGTGAACGTCTTCGTCTTTGGCGAACTCGTTTACCTGTTTAACTGCCGGTCTTTGTCCCAGTCCATGTTTGCCCTTGGTCTGACCTCGAACCGCATGCTGCTTGGCGGCGTATCCACCATGATTGTTTTGCAGCTATTGTTTACTTACACAGGCTGGATGAACACAGCCTTCCACAGCGCCCCAATGGATTCAACAAGCTGGGCGGCCGTTCTTGCCTGCTCTGGCATCATCTATATCTCCGTCTTCCTGGAGAAAGCCTTGCGGCGGCGCTTTGCCACCAGCCGCGAGTTGCGCGAAGAGTGACGCCTCTTCTCGAATGGCGGGAGGTAATTGCCATGACCAATTCCACCACTCAGCCCGTATTCGTCCCCCTTTTGCCCGGGTGGCGTGACGCGCTTCGCCAGGCTTCCCACATCGCCGCTGCCGCGCAAAGGCCGTTGCGTCTGGTCCGGGCGGAGGCGATCCGGCCTGGGCAAGTCTGGCACAGTTCGGAGCCGGTCACCGAATCCGCACTCGCGTCCATCCTCCGGCGCTTGTCAAGCCAAGGGATCGCTGCGGAGCTGGTGTCCCTGCCGGGCGCCCCTCATGAGGCCTTAATAGACGCAGCCACGCCCCACCCCGGCGCCTTGATCTTCTGGCCGCCCCAGGATGACCCCAGCGCCCCCGCATTTCCCAGGGAAGTCAGGTCCATCCTGGCCCAGACCGCCTGCCCGGTGTGGTTGGCCCGGCTGCTGCCCGCCCGCCGCCACCCTAAAGTTGTGGCATGCATTGCCTTGTATGCCCAGGGCGACCCCCGTGCCGAACTGAGCAGGGCAGTGCTCGCTCAAGCTTCTTCGCTGGCGCGTTTCCTGGCCGGTGAACTCCATGTTCTCCACGTGTGGGAGGCATTCGGAGAGTCGCTCCTGCGTTCCCCTGTCCTCGCCCCGATGCCACAGCAGCAAGTCGAGGACTATGTGGTTTCCACCAAGAAGGAGCGAGCGGGAGCTTTAGGGTCCTTGCTCGAGGAATGCGCCATCCCGCCCTCCGAAGTCCATTCCCACCTCGGACATGGCGACGTTGACGTCTCGGCTGCCGCTGTCTGTGAGCGAGAGAAGGCCTCCCTGGCCGTTTTCGGCTGGCTGCCCCGCACCGGATTGTCCGGCAGCCTGCTCAAGCACACTGCCGAACAGGCCGCCGCCCTGGTGACCTGCCCCGTCGTCGCCGTTCCACCCGTTCGGGAAGCCGCCACACCCTAAGGTCATTCCCCTATCCACCGCACCCGCTCACCCGCCGATGGAGTGAGTGACGCGAGTGCCGCCATGTATCGACTCCGCCCGAACTTCTTTCTCTCCATCCCTTTGCTGGCTTTGCCGGCGCTCTGGCCCCAGGCTGCCGCCCAATCCGGGGCCTTGCCTTTTCGGATTGAGGCAACGCACAAGCAGGCCGTTTTCTGGGTGGACGGCACCATGTACCGCGGCTCCGCGGCCTTCTCTTGGCCTGAAGGCAGCAACCACACGCTCGAAGTCCGGGATATCGAGCAATACACCACCTCCATCGCCGAAACCCGTTTCGTTTTTCGCCAGTGGAAGGATCCGGCCAACCAGACGAACACTCTAACTGCCTCTACCATCGTGGTTACTGCCAGCCGGTCCACCCCAGTCCTGCAACTGGAATTCCAGACTCAATACCTCGTGCAGTACCTGATCAACGGGGGGCAGCCTGCTCCTGGCTACGGCCCTTGTTACCGTCGCCAGTCCGACGATTTGCCGGAAGCACCACCCGCCCACCCAATGGGTTTCGTTACCGTCGGTGGCCAAGGTGGCGCGAATTGCGTGTGTGTGCACGCCTCCACGTTCGATTGGGTGAATGAAAACAGTTCGCTCGTGCTGAACGCTGTTGCGCGGCCAAACTATGCTTTCGTGGATTTTCAGGGGATTCCGGAGCTCTCCTCTGGCTCGTTTGGCCAGGTGATCGTCAACCGGCCCCTCAAGATCCGGATCAACTTCGGCATGGCGCGCCGCGTCACCTTTGAGTCTGTTCCGACCAACGCCTTGAAGATCCTCATCGACCGCGCCGAATTCCAAACCCGTTATGAAGGCGATACCTGCTTCCTGCGGCCCGATCCGGACCCTAATCCTGGACCGCTCCCCCGCTCCTGCGCCGCCATTTCACTTTGCACTGGCGAGCGCGATCTTCTGCCGGGCAGCCAGCACTTGCTCTCCGCACCGCTCGTCCAAAACGACCGCGGTGGCAAGCCCTGGGTCTTCGACCATTGGGAGGGGGACAACATTACCGGGAACCCCGGCCTGCAATACATCTATACGGTGCCCCAGGAATTCCGGTCCCACTCTGTGCGCGCTCATTTCGTCCCCGGAGTCAATGTCTACTTCACCACTCAACCGCGCGGCCTGAAACTCACCGTCGACGGCCGAAACAACTGGTGGTTTAACGGTTTTACATGGGGCGTCGGCCACAAGCACACTTTCTCCGCGCCGCTGGAACAGACCGACTCCCAGGGCCGCAGATACATTTTCAAAGGCTGGTCGAACGGCGGTCCGGCCGAACAGGAGTTTGTGCCACAGGCGGACATGGTGGGTCAGGGCGTCACTCTGCATGCCCTGTATGAACCAGTAGGCCAGGTCACCATTACCAGCGACCCCGCCAACATTCTGGTTTTGGCCGGTTCCGAGCAATGCCGTACACCCTGTACGCTTTACCGCGACCAGGGCACCCAGGAAACCCTTTACGTAATGGATGAGGAGTATCTCTCTGAGGACGCCAAGATCCGTTTCGAGGGTTGGAAAGATGGGGAAACAGCCCTCCAGAGGAACATCATTTTCGACGACACTGTCCAGCGGCTCCACCTTTCCTACAGGATGATGTACCGCCTTCGCCTGCTTTCGGATCCCGACGAAGGAGCTTCTTTTTCCCTTTCTCCGCCTGGTGACGGCCAGGCTTGGTTCCCAGCCGGTGAAGAGGTCCTGGTGACTGTGGAATCCCGCCCGGGCTATAAATTCCGGCGTTGGGATGGGGTACTTGCGGGCACGATTCCCACAGGCAGCGTCACCATGTCTTCTCCGGCTACCGTCGTGGCTCGCCTGGATAAGGTCCCTGAGCTTCGAGAAGGCGCGGTTCGCAATGCCGCCGACCGCTTCCCGGGCCCTGGCGTCGCCCCCGGTTCCCTCATCGCGATTGACGGCTACAACCTGGCCAATGAGGCGGAGACTGGACCCACCTTCCCGCTCCGCCAGACGCTGCAAGGCGTCACTGTCCAGGCCGGTGACCGTGTCCTCCCGTTGATCTCGGTGTCGCCGGAAACCATCATCGCCCTGCTGCCATCCGACATGCGCCTGGGCGAACACAAACTCATCGTCCGCACGCCCGGACAGGCGGACTTGACCACGAAGTTCCAGGTCGTCCGCAACGCACCCGGCTTGTTCTGTAGCAGAAATGGCGACGTTTCCATGCTCCGCGCTTTCCATGAGGACGGTTCCGCCGTCACTCCGGACAAGCCTGCCCGCCGCGGCCAGATCATTCGGATCCTGGGTACCGGCTTCGGACCCTTGCAGCCTCTCCCGCCGGATGGCTTCCCCACTCCGGATTCACCCGAATACCGTTTGCGGGATGCCAGTGAGGTCTTCGTTAACGGCGTCGCGCATCAGCCTGAATCCGTGAGTGCGGCGCCAGGTCTCCACGGAGTTGTCTGGGTCCGTGTCCGCCTCGCAGCGGATCTTCCTGGCGGTCAAATGATGCCGGTGACGGCGGTGGCGAACGGCGTTTCCAGCAACACAGCCTCCGTCGCCGTCGACTGACCTGTTTCCTCCACCCTGGCGGAAAGGGGCGTCGGCGCACCAGCCGGCGCCCCTTTTCCCTCTCCGGCCTATCTATGTCACTCGAAACGCGTTATCGTTGAGGTACGTCCTGACTTCAGGATCGTTGTAGATTGGAGGCCGTATGCGCATGCCAAATCGATGGCACTGGCTGATTCTGGCGATCTTTTTCGTCACCGGCTCCGCGTTTGCCCAGATGGCGATTTCCGCCAAATCGGGCATGGTGCATGTTGCCGACGGCGAAGTCTTCCTCGGCGACACCCTCATCGAGCCCAAGGCGAATGAGTTTCCCGACGTGAAGGAAGGCCAGGTGTTGCGTACGGCGGAAGGTCGCGCTGAAGTCCTGTTGGCACCCGGTACCTTCCTACGCATGGGGGAAGAAACCGCCTTCAAGATGCTGAACAACCGCCTCAGCGACACCCGCATTCTTCTCGAAAAGGGCGTCACCTTAATCGAGGTGGTGGAACTGCTCGAAGGCAATGCCCTCACTATTGCAGTGGGTGACGTTACGGTTAGCGTCCAGAAAGCGGGTCTCTACCGCATCGAATCAGATCCGCTGCGCGTCCGCGTCTACGACGGAGAGGTCCGTGTCGCTGGCAACGGCAACGCCGCCCTCGTAAAGGCAGGCCGAGAGCTTCTGCCCGCCAGCGGAGACTGGGCCACCACGAAATTCGATGCCTCTGCCACCGATTCCCTGTTCCGCTGGTCCCGTCAGCGCTCCAGCTATCTCGCCATGGCGAACGTCGCCGCCGCACGACAGGCTGGCACTGGCGCCGGCAACTCCTTCACTGGCCGATGGTTCTTCAATCCCTGGCTGGGCATGATGACGTGGATCCCCTCGCTGGATACAGTCCGGTCTCCCTTTGGCTGGAGCTTCTTCACCCCCTGGACCGTGCAGAGGTTTTACACCCCCCCCGTCTTCGGTGGTTGGCAGGGCGGCGGTGGTCCAGGCTTCCAGGAGCGCTCCTTCGGTGGTTCCTACTCGGGTGGCTTTGCCGGCTCCGGCCTGCCCTCACGGAGTGTCGGCGGAGCGTACTCCGGCGGAGGAATGCCATCTGGCGGCGGTAGCTACGCCGGTGGAGGCGCATCTCCTGGAGCTCCTGCCGGTTCGGCTGGCGGCGGCGGCGCTCCGGCCCGCGGCGGTGAAAGCGCTGGTGGACGTGGCGGCGCCGGCGGCGGCGGCCGCCAGTAACGCCCTTGCTTTAGCGGCTTGATTCCACCTTGGGTGCCTTGAGCGCCCGCTCAAAGAATTCCACCATCTTCTCGTTCAGATGATGCCGAGCCGTGCCCGTCACGCCATGGCTCTTTTGAGGGTAGACAACCATCTCGAAATGCTTGCCCGCCTCCTGCAGAGCGTGGGACATTTGCAGGGCGTTCGCGAAAAGCACGTTATCGTCTTCCAGATTGTGGACCAGTAGCAGTTGCCCCTTCAGATTCGCCGCTGCATGCACCGGAGAACTCTCTTTGTAGCCTGTCTCATTCTCGGCGGGCAGACCGAGATAACGTTCCGTGTAAATCGTGTCGTAATTCCGCCAGTCAGTGACGCTCGCCCCCGCAATACCCGCCCGGAACACCTCTGGCGCGTGCAGCAGGCAATATAGGGTCATGTACCCGCCGTAGCTCCAGCCCGACACTCCAATCCGTTCCGGATCGGCGAATCCAAGCGACAACAGGTATTTCACCCCCACCTTTTGGTCTTCCAACTCCACTTTGCCCAACCGCCGGTAAAGGGGTGTTTCGAACCCATGCCCTCGGCCCGCGCTGCCCCGGTTGTCCATCTGCCAAACCACAAACCCTCGATGCGCGTATACCTGGTCCAATCCCATGCCCGGATAGCTGTCACGTACGGATTGCGCGTGCGGCCCGCCGTACACCTGCACAATCACCGGATACTTCTTCGCCGGGTCGAACTGCGCCGGCTTGATCAGCCTGCCATAGAAATGCGTCCCGTCGGGCCCTTTGAATTGGTGAATCTCGGTTTTCAGAATCTCGTATTCGTCCTGCGCCTTTGTGTTCGGTGGCCGCCATAATTCGATCTCCGCCCCCTGGGCATCGCGCAGAGTGGCCTTCGACGGCGTTTCCAGGCTCGAATGGGTGTCCAGCCAGGCGTCACACGCCGGGCTCATAGAAACCGTGTGCGTGCCCTTCCCTTGCGTGAGTTGCCGCTTGCCTCCCCCGTCGAAACCCACCACATACAGGTGGCGTTCCAACGGGCTGGGCTCGCTGGAAACGTAGAACACGCGCTTGCCCTGTTCATCCACGCAGGCAATCGAGGTCACCTCCCACTCGCCTCGCGTCAACTGAGTCTCCCGGCCGTCTTGCACCACGTACAAATGCCGGAACCCGCCGTTCTTTTCACTGGACCGGAGCATCCGGCCGTCTTGCAGAAAGCGAAAATCGTCTGTCAGATTGATCCAGTGCGGATCCGTCTCGCGTAGCAGCAGGCGCGATTGTCCGGTCTTCGCATCGGCGGCTAATATGTCCAGCCGGTCCTGCACGCGGTTCATCCGGTGCACCACCACTTCTCCGCGTGGCGACCAATGCACCCGAGCAATTAAAAAGTCCCTCGTTTCGCCGTAATCCATCCACTTCGTCAAACCGCCCGCGGCAGCTACCACCCCCACCCGCACATCCGCGTTCGGCGTGCCCGCCTTGGGATACCGCTGCGGCTCGCCAACGGCCTGCACTGGCAGCGCGTCGATGTGCGGATATAGCGTCTCCCGCGAAACATCAAACTGCAAGTACGCGATTTGTCCGGAATCCGGCGACCACCAGTGCGCGGTCCCCAAATCCAACTCCTCCGGATAGACCCAATCCAACCGCCCGTTCCAGAGCGTCTCCGAACCGTCGTGCGTCAACCGTACTGTCTTCTTCGCCGCAACCTCCAACACATAGAGATCGTTGCCGCGCCGGAAACTCACCCGTTTGCCATCAGGGGACAATTTCGGATCCCGCTCCGCCACCGGCGTCGCCGTTAACTGCTCCACTTTGCCGCTGTCTTCGCTCCAGACGAACAGGTCGCCACTCTCCAACACCAGCACCTGTTTGCCGTCCTGCGACCACTGCAGGCGCGCTTCCTGCACCCGCCGGTTCTCCCAATCCATCCGCGGCTCCGGTGGCACGGCGACTGCCTGCTTGCGCAAGTCCGCCGTATCGAACAGGTCCTTACGCTCCCTGCCCGCCGAGGCATAGAGTCTTACCTTAGTGCCTTCGCGATAGAGGAAGCGCCCTCCTTGCGGGGACCACACCGGCGCGCCGGCCATCATCGCCGGCCCTGCCGGCGCCGCGCGGAGCGCCTCCAACGTGACGGGTTTCTTCTGGCCCACCATGGCGGGCAACAGCGTCAGAAGAACGATCAAGAAACGCGGCAATCGGCACATAACCCACCAGAATCGCACGGTTACAATCGAAAGGGGTCCCGGCCACAGCACCCGGCCCCGCCCCGAGGAGGACTCTATCGGACAGGTCGATCCCAGCGCCAGTGTGGCGCATACGGTGATGGCCCTTGACGTGGGCCGCAAGCGCATCGGCATTGCCGTAGGAGGCCTCCCCGGCCGCCCTGTCGAAGGCCTGGATACGCTTGTCCGCGGCACGCTCCGCCAGGACTTCGACGCCCTCGCGCGTTTGGCCAGCCAGCATCACGCCTCCGCCTTCGTTGTCGGACTCCCCCTCCACTTCCACGGTGAGCCCAGCCCCATGTCCGAAAGAGTTCGCGCCTTCGCCGTCAAACTCCAGCAGGCCCTCGGTCTGCCCGTGTGGCTCCACGATGAACGCCTCACCTCGGAGACCGCCGAACAGATCCTTCTCGCCCGCGGCTACAGCCGCCAGCGCATCCAGACCGAAAAACGCCAGGGCGCCGTCGACCGGCTGGCCGCCATCCTCATCCTAGAAGACTGGCTGGAACACCACAGGAAAGAGGCCACCGCGTGAGTAAACGCAAACGGGGTCCCGGTTGCGGCTGCATCGGTCTCATGCTGCTTGCAGCCCTCATCACTGCGCTGGCCGTGGCGATCTTCTTTATCCGCATGGACCGCAGCGCGGGCCCCCCACAGCCGGTCTACGTCGAAATTCCTCGCGGCGCATCCACCTGGCGTATCGGTGAGATCCTCACGGAGGCCGGACTTCTCCGCCACCCGATCCAATACCCATTGGCCCGCATAGCTGCCCTGGGACGCGGAGCCCAGGCTGGGGAATACGAGTTCTCCCACCCCATGACTCCCGCCGAGATCCACGCCAAGCTCGCCCGCGGTGATATTTACCTCGTGGAACTCCGTGTCCCAGAGGGGAGCGACCTGTTCGATCTCGCCGGCTTGGTCGCGGCCGCTGGCTTCGCCTCTCGCGAGCGGTTTCTGGCTGCCGTACGCGCCCGCTCGCTCATTCAGGAACTCGCCCCCGGCGCACCCAGCCTGGAAGGCTATCTCTTCCCGTCCACTTACCGCTTCCCTCGCAAGGCAACCCCGCCGCAAATCTGCCGCGCCATGGTCCGGCAATTCCGACGCGTCTGGGATGAACTCACTGCCAACCACTCGCCCCGCCTCAACCTGCATGCGACCCTCACCCTCGCCTCCCTCGTCGAGAAGGAGGCCCGTCTCGCCCCCGAGCGCCCCCTGATCTCGGGAGTGTTTCACAACCGCCTCGAGAAAGGGATGAAGCTCGAATGCGACCCTACTGTCGTATATGCCGCCCTGCTCCAAGGCCGCTGGCGAGGCACGATCTATCGCAGCGATCTCGACAACCCCCATCCCTACAACACCTATCAGCACCCCGGACTGCCCCCGGGCCCGATTGCCAACCCGGGCCGGGCCGCAATCGAAGCCGCACTTCAGCCCGCCAGCACCGACGCGCTGTTCTTCGTCGCCGCGCCCGACGGCAGCGGAGCTCACATCTTCTCCCGCGACCTCGCTTCCCACAACCGCGCCGTGGCACAATACCGCCGTGCCCAGCAGGAATCCTCCTCTGCGGATCCGGGTGCAGGAGTGGCTGGCCGCGCGCCAAATCACCCGAATCGAAGAAGCAACCCGTGACGAGATGGCGCGCGATCTCGCCGCCGCCCCCGACCGGCTCCGCCTCGCTTTCCGCCAGCTCGATCTCCCCCTCGCCCCCCTGGTGGAAGGAGTCCGCCAGGACTCCTTCTCTCACCTCGAACGCACCCTCCTCCAACTCGCCGCCCTTTACGAGCAAAGCGCCCCCGCCCAGCAGCGCTCCATCCGCGCTCTTGTCATCACAGCCCGTCAGCACGCCTGCTGGGCCCTGCGTTCCTCGCGCGCCACTCCGCAGGCCCGCTCAGAAAAGCAGGAGATGGAACTCTGGATGCACACCTGGCTCGAAAATCCAACCCTCTTTGCCACCTGGTTGCCCCTCCGTAAGCGCGCCATTGCGGCTTCGGCCTAAAGCCGCTGTCGGCCGCATGAGATACTGGAGTTTCCCTCGTTCCGGATGCTGCTTTCGTCCATCGTCTGTCTGCTTTTATTGCAGCCGCCACGGGCCGGCGAAACCCTCGCGGCCGAACCTGCGCCGGCGCCGGGCGAACAGGCGCCTGAGGACACCGGCGCCGGCCGCCGGGCCGAATTGAATCTGCTTGGCGAAACGAATAGTGCCGCTGGCGAAAGCCGCCGCAATGAAAACGTTCAGTTCAACCTCATCGATAACAACGCCCGCCGCGACCTCAACATGCGCCTGGGCCCCACCGCGACGCTAGTTCGCGAATTCGACGCCGAACGCAACTACTTCTCCACCGAATACGGCAATTCGCCTTCTTCCAGCCTCCACAATCCCCGCACTCCGGGCGACGGGATCCACGGCCAGTTGTTCTACCGCCATCTGAACAGCATTTTCAGCGCCCGCTCCTTCTTTCAGGTCGGCGAAGTCCAACCCGCGCGCGAGAACGAATACGGCTTCGGCCTGGCCTTTCCCCTTTGGCGCGGCGCCCGCCTTTTCGCCGAAGCCAGCCAGCGCAAACTACGCGGACAGGTAAACGGCAACGTTCAGGTACCCACGCTGGAAGAGCGCGTGCCGCTCACCACCGAACCCGCCCTCCGCGCCTTCGTGCAAAGCATCCTCGACGCCTACCCCGCCGCCGCCCCCAACCGCCCCGACATCGACGCGCGCATGCTCAACACCAACTCGCCGCAAACCATCAACGGCGACAACGCCTCGATGAAACTCGACCAGTCCCTCTCGCCGCGCGACAATCTCTTCGCCGGCTACCAGTTCATCGCGCAGCAGGTAACGGCGTTTCAGCTCATTCGCGGTCAGAACCCTGACACCACCACCCGTTCCCACCGCGCCCGCCTCACCTGGTCCCGCACTTTCTCCCCTCGTGCGGTCTTTGACCTCACCACGGGCTTCGACCGCACCGGCATCCTCATCGTTCCCGAACGCAATCACACCGGCCCCAGCGTTTTCATCAGCGGCGGCGCTCTCACGACCATCAACGGCTCTACCCAAGTCCCCATCGACCGTGCACAGAACGAGTTCCGCCAGGGCGCCCGCCTTCGGCTGGTCCGCGGCCCCCATACGTTTACCCTCGGCGGCGACATCCTTCGCCGCCAGCTCAACGGCTTCGATTCAGACAACCACCTCGGCACTTACGCCTTCCGCGCCAACTTCGGCAACGACCCGATTACGAATCTTCGCCTCGGCCTTCCTACCACGCACTTCCGTGGCGTCGGCGTCATCGCCCGCGGCTATCGCACCTGGGACATGAACTGGTATGCAGGCGACGAATGGCGGCTCCGCTCAAACCTTACCGTTTCCCTCGGTCTGCGCTGGCGGCCCGTCACCGCCCCCGTCGAGGTCAACGCCTATGAGCGCTTCCCATATTCCTCCGACTGGAATAACTTCGCGCCGCAGGCCGGGCTTGCCTGGCGCGCTGCCGGCGGAGTCCTGCGCGCCAGTTGGGGCCTCTTCTTCGGGGAGATCTTCCCCGCCACTTACCAGCAGGCCCGCTTTAATCCCCCGTGGAATTACAAGCTGATTATCAACGACCCGGATCCCCTCAATCCTTTAAGCGGCCTTGCGGGCCTTCCTCAGCGCGGCACGCTGTACGCTTTCTCCAACGACCTTGTCAGCCCTTACTCGAACCTCTACGGACTGAGTTGGGAACGCGCGCTCTCCCAGCAGTGGTCCCTGCAACTCGGCTGGGTGGGCAGCCGCACCAATAAGCTGCTGCTGCACTGGTACGAAAATCGCGCCCGCATCGTTCCCGGCATACCCACCACTACCGCTACAATCAACGACCGCCGCCCCGATCCCCGTTATCTAGATGTCCGCCGCGTCGTGAATAGCGGGCGCGCCTGGTATGACGCCGCCCGTGTCTCCCTCAACGCCCGTGCCTGGCGCGGCTTCACGCTCGAGATGGCGTACTGGCTCAGCAAGAACATCGACACCGGTACCGACTACCTGAATACCGCCTACGATTCCGACAGCTTCCGCGGCATGTCTCAGTCCGAAGACCCCGTCAACGAGGATCTCCGCGGCCTGAGCCGCTTCGACCAGCCTCATGCTTTTCTCACCCGATTCACCTACACCACGCCCCGCGCCTGGAAAACTTGGTGGCGCGGCTGGGAACTCGGCTCCATCGTCCTGCTCAAGTCCGGCACCCCCTTTAACGTCATCTCCGGCGCCGACTCGCCCGGCCTCGGCAACGTCGACGGCGCCAATGGCGACCGCCCTCACCTCCTGGACCCCTCCATCCTCGGCCGCACCATTGGCCATCCAGATTCTTCCCTTTCCCGCCTCCCCCGCTCTGCCTTCGCCTTCATGCAACCCGAAGATGGCCGCGGCAGCCTTGGCCGCAACACCTTCCGCCGCGGCGGCATCTACAACGTCAACGCCTCGCTCCAGCGCTCCTGGCGCGCCAATGGCGATTTCGAATTCCGCCTGCGCGGTGAATCCGTCAATCTCTTGAACACGCCACAGTTCGCCGAACCCGGCAACGCTCTCGCCGACCCCAACTTCGCCCGCATCACCAACACCCTGAACGAAGGCCGCACCTTCCGCTTCGAAGCCGCCTTCCGCTTCTGACTCTTTGTCCTGGCAGGCTCTCAAGCTGTCCAGGAGGCCGGCACCAGCCTCTTACTGCCGCCGCACCAGCACCACCCAGTCCCGCGAGCGCTCCCGCGGCGGCAACCCTAACCATACCCGTTGCCGCCCGCCATCCACCGTTTCCACGGCACCCTTTTCCAGCGAACCGCCCGTTCGGGGATTGAACCACTCCACACGGTAACGGCCCTCCGGCAACTGGATCTGCACCGATCCGCCGCGCATCAATTGCACTGCATACACCTCGCCCCGCTTCGCCAGAACGCGCGCCGGCGCCCCATCTACCACGCGCGTCACCGGCTCCTGCGGCTCCATCTCCCAAAACGGCAGATGCTGCCGGAAGAATTCGAGCGCAAT
This sequence comes from uncultured Solibacteraceae bacterium, assembly GCA_964460395.1. Lineage (GTDB taxonomy): Bacteria > Acidobacteriota > Terriglobia > Bryobacterales > Bryobacteraceae > CAYWQS01. The sequence goes on from CAYWQS010000011.1 coordinate 70,321, forward strand.
TCGCGTCTGGTCCCACATCCGGTCCCGCGACCGCCAATCCTCGCAGTTCAAATCCATGTGCGGAAACCGGTAGCCGAAATACCACTCCACCCCCGAACCCCCGCCCATCAAATTGCCCCACAGCGCTTCAATCCGCGGGATATCGTGGTCCGGATCCTCGCTGTCCGGCAATACACCCGTGTGCGCCGACGACTGCTCATCGTGGAAAATCGCCCACTTCCGACCCGCCTGTGCGCTCCGCTGGCGGAAATCCACCGCCTCGGCGTGATAGCGCCCCATATCCGACTGAACGGAACTTGCCTCGAAATGGGGATCCCCCCACAACCCCGCGTAATCCTGGTGCGCCAGGTTCACGTGGCTGTGCACCGCAATCGGATGCGCGTAAGGGTCCAGACCGCGGATGTACGCCGCAATCGCCTTGCGGTCCGCATCCGGAGTGTTGTTCTCTTCTCCCAGGTTCCAGATCAGCGCCGGATGATGCGCAAACCGCGCCACCAACTCCCGCAAATACAACTTGCGAACCGGATTCAGCCCGAAACTCCCGCCCAGTTTCCCATCGTTTTCCGTCTCCTGCGTAATCACGTGCATCATCAGTCCCAGCCGGTCCATGTGTGAGAACACAATCTCCCACTGCGCCAGTTTGCTCACGTCAAACCGGTCCCGCACCTCCGGCGATGTCCAGACCCAAGTGTCCTTCCCATCCCCGGTATCGATGTTGTAGGTCAGGAAGTAAACGCTGTTCATGCCCTTGCCCGCCAAGTAATTCAACGCCCCGATGATGTTCTTGCCCTTACCGCCCTGCCACGTGGGGTCGCCTGGCCGCCAGTCTCCTGAATGCGGCTCGTACCGGTGCACAAACGGCTTCGCCGTCGTGTTCTGGCCTTCGTTGAAAGTCGCATCGGTGTCGAACGTGCCGTCAAACTCGAAGTAGGCCAGAAAATTCTCCGGACTATCCGCCCCGCCTTTCAAGAACCGCTCGCCCGTACCCGCAAACTGCAGGTAATGGCCGCCTGTGTACCGCAGCAGACCTTTGGCGCGAAAGTCCGGCCCGCGTTTGTCCGTCCGCGTCACCACAAACTCGCCTCGCGCACCGTCAAACGCAGCAGGCGTCCCCGCACTCTCGTCCTCCGCCAACGCTACCCCTGCACCGCTTCGGAATGACGCCCTGTAGGTCCAACGCCCTTCTGCATCAGGCAGCAGATGCGCCTGCCACACCCGCCCCTTTGCTGCCGAGGTCTCGGCCGCGTTCCCATCCGCCGCATAATACCCGGGAGCCTTGATCACCCGCCCACTTGCTTCGTGGCGGAACTCAACCGCCAACCGGTAATCCGTGAACGGGTTCGGTGTTGCGTCCTCCCCCGTTTCAGGCCCGTCAAACGACACCGTCACCCGGTGCCACATCAATCGCTCCCCCGTCACCCGGTTGCCCCAGGCCATTGCCGCAAACACCCACAACACCACAAGCGCGCGCATTTCGCCTCCTTCGGTCCGAAATGATTATATATAATCGCAGCCGTCACCGCGCGCCCCGGCCGCCCCTTCCCCCCGGCGCCCCTTCCGCAATACAATTGGCGGACGGTTCAGAGAGGAAAAGGGAACGCATTGCCAGCCTTCGTTCTGGTGCACGGCACCGGCGTCCGCCAGGCCGCCTACGAACAGATGTTTGCCATCGCCAGGCAGCGCCTTGCCCGGCATTTGCCCAACGCCACCCTCCACCCTTGCCCCTGGGGCGACAAACACGGCGTCCAGGTTCATGAAGCCTTCTCAGTCCCAGGCGACTCCCTTCGCTCACTCGATGCCGCCCCGGCCGAGCCTCAACTCGCCCTCTGGCACCTGCTCCTCCTCGACCCCTTGCACGAGATCCGCCTCCTGACGCCCGGCCGCCCCGGCGGTTTCGGCGATGCCGATGACGAAACCGAAGACCTCCGCTCGGCGCTTCTCGATTTCCGGCCCACCGCCCACGTCCAGTCCTGGCTCCAACGCTACGAATTCGAGCCCCTCTGGCCCGTTGCCCGGGACGCCATCCTGAAAAGCCCCGAGTGCCTGGCCTTGCTCAACGCGCCTTTGCCGCCCGCGGATCAACTTCGCCCCGCCGTAGCCCGCGCCTTCACCGCCGCTCTGTTTGCTGAGGCCATCGACCGGCAGATGGTCACCCCCTGCCTGGAGCAGCAGTGCGAGTTGCAGGCAATGCTCGATGCTTGTCTCGGTTGCCCCGAGGAAGAATCCACCCGCGCCCTCGACTTTTCCACCCTCGCCAAACCGGTCCTCGGGATTGGCCGCCGCATTGCCACCTGGAAACTGAAGCGGGAGCGCGTCGGGCTCACCAAAGCAGTCACTCCGATGCTCGGCGACATCCTCTACTACCAGGTCCGCGGCCAGGGCATCCGCGATTTTGTCCGCGCTTCCCTCCCGGCTTCCACCCCCGTTTACGTCCTCGCCCACAGCCTCGGCGGCATTGCCAGCGTCGACCTGCTCGCCTCCACCGTCTTGCCTCAGGTCCAGGGCCTTGTCACGTTTGGTTCCCAGGCGCCATTTCTGTATGAAATGAACGCCCTCTGGTCGCTCTCCAAAGGCACCCCCCTGCCTGCCCACTTTCCGCCGTGGCTCAACTTCTACGACCTCAACGACCTGCTTAGCTACCGCGCCAGCGAAGTCTTCCACCCCTCGCCGCGCCCGGTCACTGACATTGAACTGCGCAGCGGCCAACCCGACGTAGCCGCCCACTCGGCCTATCTCACCCAGGACCTGTTCTGGGAAGAATTGAAGAAGTTCGTCTCGTGATCGCACCCGCCCAAACCTACGCACTCATAGTTGCCGTCGAAGCGTACGCCTCCAGTAAGGCCGACGGCCGCGATATGGACCTTTGGGGCGCCGCTTGCGATGGCGCCCGCGCCCTTTGCTGGCTCCTCAAACGCGGGTTACCGCCCGCGAACATCCGGTTGTATGCCAACGCTCGCCCCGAAAATGGGCCCGAACTCGACCAGATCCTGGCCGCGCACCCCCAGGCTGCTGCTCTTTGGAGCCAGCGCCAGCCGCCCAGTTGGGCCAATCTTGAATCCTTTCTCGACAAAATTTTGCCCACGCTCGGCAAGCACGAATTCCAGCAGCCCGACAACGCACTCTTCGTTTTTTGGGGCGGGCACGGAGTTGCACACCAGGAAGGTCAGCGCCACCTCCTCTTTTCCGACTTCGAACTCGCCAGCGCCCGGTCGCTCATTGTTGAGGACCTGCTCGCGCGCCTTCGCAAGCCCGGCCATATCAAACGCCAGATCGTCTTCATCGACGCGTGCGCTGATCCCGTGGAAACGAAAGGGCTCATTCAGGGCCTCCGTACGTCCACCTCCGCCGCCAAGCAGCCCCAAGCCCTGCTGGGCCTCCATCAGGAAGCCGTGTATAGCGCCACCGAAGGGGAAAAGGCCCGCGAAAACAAGGCCGGACGCGCCGGCTTCTTCAGCGAGTGTCTGCTCCGCGACCTCGAGTCCCTCCCTCCCGACGCCCCATGGCCCCCGCCCATGGAGCCTGTCTATCAGGCCGTCAAATCCTACTTCGATCAACTCAATCAATCGGCCGGGACCGCCCGTGCGCAGCGCCCCGTCTTTGTCGATGTCCGCTTCAATGGCAGCCTGCGCCTTGCCCGCTCCGCCAGCGGACCCGAGGTGGACTTCGATGCCCTCTGCCGCCGCAGCCGTTTCTCGCTGCCCCAAGTTCAAAGCCTGCTCGCTTGTCTTTCCTCGTTCGAGCGCTTCGCCGGTCCCGCCGCCCGCGACGAACTCTTCACCCAGGTTCTCGGCCCCGGCTGGGCCTCCCGCCCGTCCCGCCTTCACACCGAATACGACTGCGCCAACCTCCTTGCCGCATCTCTCGAATCGCCCGCGCTCCTCGCCGGGCTGGCCGATGCCGTCAAAACCCAAGGTCTTGATCTCATCCGCTGGAACGACTTCTCGCTGCAGTGCGAAGCCGTTGCGCGTGTCCAGGCCGCCATGCCTCTGGTCCACGACTCCACCGCTTCCCAAGGCTTCCTATGGCGTTGTTACATCCACACCCTCGGAACCGATGCCAGGCTTCCGGAATCCGCCAGCGCTCCCGACATGCTCTTCGACCTCGCCCGCCTGAACCGCCCGGAACTCCTCGCTGAATTCCTGCTCCGCATCGCCGTCCTCGAACAACCAGCCAACAAGGAGGCTCTCAAACAGCACGCCGTGCAACTCACCAGCGAAGCGCAGGCCAACGCCATCCTCGCCGCCATCCTTCGTGAAGAGCATCTCTCCTTGCTTATCCTGGTCCGCACCGAACCGGGGCCCGGCGGTTCCGAAGTCCCTTGCGGTCTCCAGGCTTGGCTTCGCTATCAACCGGAACGCCTCGTGCCCCTTCCCCTCGGAGCAAGCGGTGAACTCACTGTCCAAGGGATTGCGGACCTCTCGCGAGGCCTTATCGAGGTCTACAACGCTGCGTGGAAGCGCCTGCTCCGCCACAGCCGCCACCGCCGGGTCGAACTTGCCCTGCCTGTCACTCTCATGAGCCACGCCTTCGAAGACGAAGCCCTCGACTCGAACGGCAAACCCCTTGGCTTCGAGCAACCCGTCCTCCTGCGTTGGCGCGAGCGCGCCGCGATGGCCGGCAGCCGTCAGGTGGATGCCTGGCGCGATTGGGCCGAATCTGTCCTCAACCGCCAAAGCCCCACCCCCGCCCCGCTGCTCCTTCCGCATCAGGCTGACCCCGGCGCCTTCGCCCAACAACTCAATCAGCGCCCCGATCTTGTTGTCACGTGGCTCGACGGCGGCCGCCTCCCGGAAACCTTGCTCCGGCAATTGCTCAACCAGGGGCTTGCCTTCGGCCTTATCGTTCGCGATTCTTTGGCCGGCCCTGAGGAGTGCCGACACACGTTCGCCTGCCTCTGGAATGCCGCGCCCTTGCGGCAACTGCCCGAACTCATCCATCAGGAACGCAACAAACCCGCCGCCGGCCCCTGCCCGGCCCGCAAGGTCGCGGTTCTCTGGGATTCGCCTCGCGAACCCCTCCCGGCCAGCGGCGAGGAAGATGAACTATTGGAAGTAATCTGACCCTATCGAGAAACCGCATGCACAGCTGGCTTATTTATCAACCCGGCGCCACCCAGCCCCACGACCACCTCAAATATCTGCCTCCGCCCCCCGGTTGGCGTACGTTCACGTCCCATACCAACCCCCAGCCGCCAGCCACACTCACCTCGCGCCCCGAACTCTGGCAGGCTGCCGCCCCCAAGGGACGTACCTTCGTGCTCAAGCCCGGTTCGGAAATCGTCGAGGCAGTCAACGCCGCCCTTTATCTTCGCCGCCCTCTGCTCGTCACCGGCCTGCCCGGCAGCGGCAAGTCCACGCTGATCCACTCTGTCGCCTGGCAACTGCAGATGGGCCCTGTCCTCGTGTGGCCCATCACCTCGCGAAGTTCCCTCAAGCAAGGCATCTACGAATACGACGCCTTGGCCCGATTGCAGGCGGTCAAACCTTCCGACTCCGGCCCTTCCAGTACAGACTCAAGCGACCTCGGGCGATTCGTCACCCTCAATCCCCTCGGCGCCGCGCTTCATCAGCACTCCTGGCCACGCCCACTGCTGATCGATGAAATCGACAAGAGCGACCTCGACCTCCCCAACGACCTCCTCAATGTCCTCGAAGAGGGCCGCTACATCATCCCCGAACTTGCCCGCGCAGGCGGCCGCTTCACAGTCCGCGCCCCTGGCCTCGACCTCGACGGCAAAGGCGAGGCTGTGATCGAGGACGGCCTGGTGGCGGTCCACGAGTTCCCCTTTATCGTTATGACCAGTAACGGCGAACGCGAGTTCCCCGCTCCCTTCCTCCGCCGCTGCATCCGCCTCGATATGCCCAAACTCGAAGCCAAGGACCTCGCCGCCATCGTCGAGGCCCACCTCGGCCACGAACGCGCCGAGCTCGCCTCTCGTTTAATCGACGAAGTCCTCAAGAACCGCGAGCGCCTGACCATCGATCAACTCCTCAACGCCGTCTTCCTCACCATCGGCGGGCAGGACGGCCGCGTTCCCGACGAAGCCACCCGCAAGGTCCTCGAACCGCTCATCCTCAAGCCGCTCTGATGGACACGCCCTCGCCAGTCCCGTCTTCCGCCACCTTTATCCAGCGTTTGCTGGATGCGGGCCTCGATGCCGATCACCTCGGAATCGCGGAAGCCCTTTGGCTGGCCCAGCACATCACGCCGGTGCCTTCGGCGCCGGCAAGCGCGCCAGTTGCTCCGGTCGGCACTCGCGATCCGTTCCCTTCTCCCCAGCCCTCCACCAGTGCTCCGCCATTGAGCAAGTCCCCAACCGCCAGTGAGCTTTCGCCGCCACCCGTCCAATCTGGCGGCTCCCCTGCCGGAGAATCCTCACCCCCCACACCCGCTCTTTTCGCCAAGACCCCGGGCTTGAGCGGCGGCGCAGCCGTCCCCGCCTCGCCCGTTAGCATCGCTGCCGGGTCCGCCCTGCCGGCGCCTCGCCTTCTCTCTCGCGCGCTCCGCCCGTTCCGGCGCCGGCGCAACTCATCCCACGAACTGGTTCTCGACGAGCAGGCCACCGCGGAAGCCACCACGGATCTCCGCCGCCTTACCCTCTGTTTCGAACCCCTCCAGGAGCGCTGGTTCGACGTCGCCCTTCTTATTGAGGACACTCCCTCCATGGTTGTCTGGCGCAAAACTCTGGATGAATATCAGCGCCTCCTCAACGGCATGGGCGCCTTCCGCGACGTTCGCCGCTACCGTCTTCAAGCCGCCCACCCGGCCGGCGCCATCCGCCTCGTCAGCGACTCTGGGCGCATCTCTCCGCCCTCTGAGTTGAACGAACCCACCGGCCGCCGCCTCGTCCTCCTCGCCACTCAAGGCGTCAGCCCGCTCTGGCGCAGCCCCGCCCTTGTCAAAGCCCTCCAGGATTGGGCCGCCCAAATGCCCGTCGCTATTGTCCAGATGCTGCCTCCCCGCCTGTGGCCCAACACCAAACTCGGCGAAGCCGATTGCGCCATGCAGACTGTCCTGCCCGGCGTCCCCAACTTGAGCCGCGCCTACCAGGTCTGGCGGCAGGCCAACGCCCCCACCGGCCCTGCTGTTCCCATCCCGATCTTCACCCTCGAAGAAGACACGCTCGCCCGCTGGGCCAACGCCGTGATGGCCCGTCGCGGAGGATACGCCATCGCCCGCCTGTTCCCCCTGGACGGCACGCCCGCTCACGACGCGCCTGCTCCCCGCCCTCGCCGTGAACTCACCAACGAAGAGCGCCTCCAACGTTTCCAAACCCGCGCCTCCACCCCCGCCTGGAATCTGGTTGTTGCCCTGTCTGCCGCCCCGCTCGCCCTGCCCGTGATGCGCCTCGTTCAAACTGCCCTCTTCCCCCAGGAGGCGCGCCAGGTCCACCTTGCTGAGATTCTCTTGAGCGGCATCATCCAACGCGCTACGCCCCCCGAAATTGCCTGCGATCCCGAGGAAATCCTCTACGATTTCCTGCCCGCCCGCGGCAGCGAGCCAAGCATCCGCGCTTTGCTCCAGCGGCACCTTGTTTCCTCCGACGCCGTCCGCATCCTCGAAGAACTCGGCCGTTATGTCCGCGAGCACCCGACGCACTCCGGATGGTTCACCGCTCTTGTCCCCGATCCGCAGGGCCGCGACACACTCGCCGAATGGGCCCAGCCTTTCGCCCAAGTCGGCCACGATTGGCTCCGCCAGGCTGGCTTCGCCGGTTCGCCTCCGCTCGTCCGCACCGAACTCGTCATCTCACCAGCTACTCCGGAAAAGCGCCGAACCCTCATCCTTCTTTGGGAAGACGAATCCTTCCCTGCCGAATCCGCCCGTTCGCTGCTAGCCGTCCTGGAGAAGCGCGGGCACACCATCCTGCACGCCCGCCCCATCCGCTTTTTCGAGCCGCTCAGCCCCGATCTCCAGCAAGCCTCCGAGCGAGCAGCCTGCCTTGTCGTTGTTCTCCCGGAACCTTGGGCCGATTCCTTCGAATCTGACGCCCCCACTGAACCCGTCCTCGCCGGTTCGCTGGAAACCACCCTCGACTACGAGCGATTCCTCGACCACCTCGAATCCACTCACCGCGACCCCGGCCCCGTCTTCTTCGAACAGCCTTTTGACACTGGCTTTCAGCCCGAGGAACGCACCGGGCTGATTGTTAGCCTGCTCTGGGAGACTACCCCATTGTGCATTACCGGCCCTCCGGGTTCCGGCAAACGCACTCTCGCCGCTCACTTGGCCACCCACCCCCGTGTCCGCCGGCGCTACCCCGGCGGTGTTTACTTCGAACAGTTTCCTCCACCCGGAGCAACCGATTGCCTCATCGTTCATTCCCTGGAAGCTCTTCTCACCCACCCTGTTCCCTCCGGCGTCAACGCGCTGGCGTTCAGCGAAAGGCCCGCGCCAACCCCCGAATGGCGCAATTATGCGCTGCAGCCGCCCTCGCGCTACGATGCTGTCCGCCATCTGGCGACTGCTTTTCCTTACGAGATTGCGGACCGCATTGCGGAAGTTGTCGCCTCCCGCTCTTTCGACTGGTGGCAGATCGACGCTGTCTGCCAGCTCGCCCCCCTGGTCATGCCGGAAGCTTTGGCGGAGGAAATTCGCGGCGCCCGGCTTCCTGTGGATGTCTCCCAAAGTGAATGGCGCCTCGCACTCGCCGCAGGAGTTGTCATGGCGCTCCAGCCGCAATGCCTCGAATACCTCTCCCGCCTCTCCGTCGCCGGCCCCAACCCTCTCCCCTTCCGCGTGTGGAACCAACTCCTCGGCGATGACCTCTACGATGTCAGCGTTCCGCGTCTCGCTCACACGGGATTCCTTTTGCCCTACTCCCAAGGCATGATGAGCCTCCGCCCCCAGGTCTTTTCTGCCTTGCCCATGCCCTTCAGCGCAGAAACAGCGCACCGCTTGATCCTGCGCGCTTACGAACCCGACCTGCCTGACGGCAATTGGGCCGAAGGCCCTGACGACGGCTATTACCACTCCGCCATCGTCCGCCACCTTACTTTCGCCAACCGCATCGAAGAAGCCGCCGCCCTCGTTACCAACTTCGACTGGCTGGCACGCCGCACCGATGCCGGCGCAGGCAACGCGCTCCTCGAAGACCTTCGCCTGGTCTCCGACCGCGGTCACCACGAATGCCGGGCTCTTTTCAAACAATTCCTGGTCCTCGCCCCCTCCTGGCCCTCCACCGCCGCGGAGCTCGCCTCGCTTCTCGCCCGGATCAAGCCCGTCGGCCAACTCACCGCCCGCCTCGTCCGCGATGCTGACGAATACGACTCTGCCGTTACTGGCGTCGAACCCGAACAATTCATCCGCGTGGCCGGCTCCGGCGTCCACGAGCCGGAACTCCCCGCCGATGAAGTCTGGCTCGCCGAAGCCCTCGGCAAGGCGCTCGCCGAGAATGGCCTCGGCCTGATTACTGGCGGCTGGATCGGCGTCGACGAAATCGCCGCCCGCGCTTTCGCCGCTCAACGCCGTGCCATGGGCCTTAAGGTCGCGCCCGCCCTCCTTCATACCCTCGGCCAGGCGATCACCGATCGGCCTCCGGATGCCCCGCCGCTTGAAGGCCGCGTCATTCAGTACACGCGAGAAGAATACTCCGACCGCTGCCTGGAGCGCGCCTCTGCGGTTGTCTTAATTGGTGGCCTCGGCGGTGGCCGCGGCATCTATCAACTCGCCAATCTCGCCAACAAGCCCGCCGCCGTCCTCCCCACCCGCGGTCACGATTCCGCCGAACTCATCGTCGAACTCCCGCTGCGCAAGAACCCCTTCAAGTTCCAGCGCCCGCCTGAATGCCGCGAAGATGCCGAAGACCTCATCTGGGCTGTCGTCGAATGGCTCAAATCCGGCCGCGCGCCTCTGGGGGTGCTCCACGGTTTCATCGCCCAGGTGTCCAGCCACGTCGACGAACTCCGCAAGGCCAGCGTCACCACCGATCTCCTCCGTGGCTTCCAGTCCCTGCTGGCGCTCCGCGTCGACGGCCCGTTCAAATCTGAGTGGGCTGCCTGGCTGATGAAGTCCGCCCAACAGGAAGAACGCATCGCCGGCTATCTCCTCTGGCTCCTCGACGAAGGCGACTACGACGACCTCCGTCCCGCCCCCGCTCTCGAAATCGAAATGATCGAGTCCTCCCGCCAGAGCCTGCCGGCCTACTTCCTCGCTGCCTGCCTGATGCGCGCCCTCCAGCCACCCTACTCTGCTGCTGCTTGCTCCGAGCAGGATCTAAGAGATCTGTCCCGTCTGATCCAAACCCTGGAATCCCGGCTGCTGCTGCCTGCGGCCGGCATCGCCGCCCAGGAACTCCGCCTCGCCCATCGCGCCATGACGTGGCTCCATACCGCGGAACTCTACGTCAGCACCCGCGCCCATCAGCCTCCTTCTCTCGACCGCCGCTCCAAGCTCATCGCCCTTGCCGAAAACCTCACCACGCAGATCGCCGGCATCGAAGACAACGTCCGCCTCGTCTCGCTCCTCCTCGATGATGAGCACGACGGGCGCCGCCTCGCCGGCATCGCGGCGGTCCGCACCCGCCCCCGGCTCGAATACCTCAGCCCCTTGCTTCGCAGCCTCGACGGCATCGAACGAACCGGCTTCGGCCTCCACTGGGCCCTCTGGGCCCTCGAACGGATTGTCCGCCGTATGCCTATCGCGATGGCCGACCGCTTGTTGGAAGTTCGCGAAATCCTTCGCCGCCTTCCCTCCAACCGCGAACGCTCTGAAATCTCCACGCGTATCGAAACCTACCTCATGGAGGCGTCCGCACGCAAAGAAGTGCTCCCGCAAACCCTTCGCGAAGCCGCCGAAGGCCGTTGGGAACGGGCCACCGCCCTCATGGAGATTTACACCTCTTCCACCCCAGACTTCGACTTCCTCAGAATCATTACCGCCTTTGCTAGGCGTTCAATCGCGGATCCCATCCACAGCCTTGCCGAGCTTTGGGAACAATACCCGGATCTCCCGGTCCTCCGCTTTGGCATTGCCCTGGCGATCGCCCGCATCCAACACGACCGCCGTGAGTCCGGTCCCGCGGCTCAATGGCAGAACAGAGCCATTCAGATCTTCTCGCCGATCCAGGAACAATACCCGGATACCGCTGCAGCATTCTCCGCCTACCTCGAAGAGTTTGAGAGCGCCAAAAAGTTCTTCTTCGTGAGTTGGATGCTCACTTACCTCGAACTCGGAGCGCCCGAACCTGCCGCGCCTGAGATGATGCGCAATATGTGATCCGGCTCCGGACGGCCCCGCTCCGCCCATAGAATCCGCCCATCCGCCCCCACTACATACACCGTCCTCCGCACCAGCGGACCCCACCCGCTCCGGTATTTCCGAGCGACTTTCCCGCCTGCGTCCACAATCAGCGGAAATGGCAGCTTCAATTTCCGGGCAAATTTGCCGTGACTTTCCGCGCTGAATGGATTCACGCCGTACACGACGGCGCCTGCGGCCGCGATCCGCTCCCAGGCGTCCCGCAGCTCGCTGAGCTGCGCCGTTCAAGTCGGCGTATCGTCGCCGGGGTAGAACACCAGCACCACCGCCTTCCCCCGCAGCGCGCTCATCCGCACTTCCCGCCCGTCGTGGTCCCGCGCCGTAAATTCCGGCGCCTCGCTCCCTACCGCCAGCGGCGCGCCGAACATCACTTGTTCACAAAACCCATCAGCCGGTCGTGCACCGCCTTGGCCCGCTGCGCGTCCCAGCACGCCACGAAGATCGTATCGTCGCCCGCGATCGTCCCCGCTACTTCCGCCCACTCCTCGCTGTCCAGCGCCACTGCCAGCGAGTTGGCGTTCCCCGATCCCGTCTTCAACACCACCAGGTTCTCCGCCAGCCGCACGTCCAGCAGAAACTCCTCGATCACATTCGCCAGTTCCGGACCCGCCGAGTCCGGCAGAATCTCCCGGTACCCGTCCGCCGTCTTCGCCAGACCCAGTTCGCGGATGTCCCGCGACAGGGTCACCTGAGTCGCCTCAATTCCCTGTGCCCGCAGTTCCCGCACCAGTTCCTCCTGCGTCAGGATCTTTTTGCTGCGAATCAGCTTTAGAATCTGTCCTTGCCGGTAGTTCTTCGTCATTGCTTGTCCAACTCTCCCAAGCGCCGCCGCGCTGCTGCAATCGCGTTCCTCACCGTCCCTGGCGCCGTCCCGCCCACCGCGCTCCGTGTCTGCATCCCCGCCGCCGGATTCATCAGTTCCACCATCTCAGGCCGGAACCGCGCGTCAAACGCCACCAATTCCTCCGCGGTCCAGTCCGCTGGCATCTTACCTGACTTCACGCTTTCCAGCACCAGTTGCCCGGCCAGCCGGTGCGCTTGGTGGAATGGCACCCCCTCCCGCGCCAGCGCCTCCGCCAGGTCCGTCGCCACTACCCAGCTCCCTTCCGCCGCCGCCCGCGGAACCTCTTCCTTCAACACTGCCGTAGCTACCACCTCGCGAGCCATGCGCAGCGATCCCTGCACCTGGTCCACCGCCTCAAACAGAGGTTCTTTGTCCTCCTGCAGGTCCCGGTTGTATGTCATCGGCAAGCCCTTCAACGTCACAAACAGCGAAGTCAGGCTCCCGAACACCCGCCCGCACTTGCCCCGGATCAGTTCCAGCGAATCCGGGTTCTTCTTTTGCGGCATGAGCGACGAACCGCTTGTCACGCCGTCGCTCAATTCCAGCCATCCGAACTCCTCCGACGAATACAGAATCCAGTCCTCCGCCAGCCGGCTGAGATGCAACATCACCACCGACGCCGCATACAGGGAATCCAGTGCGAAATCCCGGTCCCCGGACACGTCCATCGAGTTCGCGGTCACGGCTTCAAATCCCAACGCCTGCGCCAGCGCCTCCCGGTCCACGGGAAATCCGCTCCCCGCCAGCGCACCCGACCCTAACGGCATCACGTTCACCCGCCGCCGCGCTTCCTTGAGCCGTTCGACGTCACGCGCGAACATCTCGAAATACGCCATCAGATAGTGGCCCCACGTCACTGCCTGCGCCCGCCGCAAGTGCGTATAGCCAGGGATCACGGCCTCGGGCCAGCGCTCCGCAGACTCCACCAGCGCCTGCATCAACGCATGCAGCAGCTCCAGCGTTTCGTCGATGGCGCCCCGCAGCCACAGCCGCGTGTCCAGCGATACCTGCTCGTTCCGGCTCCGCCCCGTATGAATCTTGTCCGCCAGTTCCCCCACCTGCAGCTTCAAGTGCCGGATGACATAAGTATGAATGTCTTCGTCCTCGGCTTCCGCCGCCCCCGCTTCGTGAATTGCGCTCAGCGCTTCGCACAGCCGCTGCGCTTCTTCTTCCGTAAGAATCCCCACGCCGGCCAGCGCTTGGGCATAAGCCTTCGACCCCGCGATATCGGCGTAAAACAGCCGCCGGTCAAAATGCAGCGACCCCGAAAACCGCTCGAATGTCTCCGACGGCCCCGCCTCAAACCGCCCGCCCCACAACTTCAGTTTTTCGCTCACCCGGTTTCTTTACTCCCCCAACAGCATCAGCACCAGCGCCTTCTGCGCATGCAGCCGGTTCTCCGCCTGCTCGAACACCACCGACTGCTTCGATTCCATGACCCCGTCGGTCACTTCCTCGTCCCGGTGCGCCGGCAGACAATGCATGAACAGCGCCCCCGGCGCGGCTGTCTTCATCATCGCCTCATCCACCTGGTAGGCCGCGAAGATCCTCGCGCGCTCAAACGCCTCGTGCTCCTGCCCCATCGAGGCCCACACGTCTGTGTAGACCGCCTCCGCGCCGCGCAATCCGGTCTCAATTTCGCTGGTGATCTCCACCGCCGCCCCGCTCTCCGCCGCGAATTTTTGCGCCTGCGCCACCACGCCCGCCGCGGGCTCGTACCCTTGCGGCGTCACTACCGTCACGCTCAAGCCCAGCCGCGTCCCCATCAACAACAGCGAATGCGCCACGTTATTTCCATCGCCCACATAAGCCAGCTTGTGCCCGGCCCAGCCGCCCCACTGTTCCTTGAGCGTCTGCATGTCCGCCAGCGCCTGGCATGGGTGGTACAGGTCGCTCAACGCGTTGATCACCGGAACCCTCGCCCACTCCGCCAGTTCATCCACCGTTTGCTGCGCGAACGTCCGCGCCACAATCAGGTCCGTCCACCGCTCTAGGTTGCGGGCAACGTCCTTCACCGGCTCCCGCCCGCCAATGGGTCCGTTGTTCTGAATCGAATCCCCGCCTAGCTGCTTCGCCGCCACCTCGAACGTCAGCCGCGTCCGCAACGACGGTTTCTCGAAAAGCAGGCTCAGAATCCGCCCGCGCAACGCCTTCCGGTACCGCCCTGGATGCTTCTTCACCTCCGCCGCCAGTTCCAGCACCTGCCGCAGCTCCGCCGCGCTCAGATCCAAGTCGCTCCGGCAATGCCCCGCCGCAATCGCCCCCCAACTTGCCGCTTCCGGCTCATTCATCGCAACCGTCACTGCCCGCCTTGATTGTATTTTTATTCACTCTACTGAATAATTACACATCACAGCGCGGTTGGTCAATGCGCCTCGCCCATGGATGGAAACCCGCTGCGCCGTCGTGATGAGGCAAGCCGGCAATCTGAGTGAAATTACCTGGCGACTCTCCCTTGATTGTAAGTACTTTATTTTCTTGGCGGTATTTGGCCTTCTGTCTTGCTGGCCACACTCATCCACCGGTTGTATCGGGACGATCCCTTCACAGAGCCGGATGATGATTGGCTGGACGAGACCGTGGCTTTTTGGAAGCTCGCCAGGGTCAGGATTCGGCGGGCTTGCCCTCTGGTGTAAACCGGATCGTGCGGATGGTGGGCTTGTCTGGAACGGCGGGAACGGGAAGCCAGTGTATGCGCAGCGTTGCCGAACCAGGATCCCATTCGAGGCCCGGATCGGAGAGTTCGAGATTTTCGCGGCAACTGGCGATTTTCAGTCGAAACGTCTCCTCAAGCTTGCCATTGGCAGTAAGAACACGAAGAAACCGCTCCTCGCCGGCTTGGCAATAGGACATGCCGCCGGGCTTGGAAGGGTACGTTTCGGTGAGGAGGATGACCGAGGAATGAGGTTGAGCCACGAGTTCCAATCTAGCTACAGGGGCCCTGGGGGCCACATGGTCGTCGCGCAAGGCGCGAAGGACGCCTCGGCGTCCGGACGGTGAGCGCCATTCAAACCGCGTGGCATTGCCCTGAGTGGAGGCCCGGAGGAGGCCACCCAGCGGGAGGGTTAATTCATTGGTGGGCGCAGGGCAAGCGGGTGTCGCTATGAAAAGAAGGCTAGCTGCCCAGAATGCGGTCCGCATAACACACCCCGAAGTATTTCCAGTGCGCCCCGGCCGCGGGCGGTTTGTTGTAACTGCCGCTGTCGCGTTTGTGGAGTTCCTCCTCTGTCTTGTCCTTGTTTTCGGGGTCGGTCATATCCCAGCCGATGTTTCCCGTTTTCGAATCGCAAAGGATGTTCGGGTTGCGAACCCACTCATTGTTCTTGCCGTCCCAGACATGGTAGCTGCCGCCATTCCAGCGGCAAACGGCCTCGCGCTTCAGCTGGTCATCGGTATAGGTGCGGTTGGACTGGGTAAGGAATTGGATGGCGGCGGCACGCTTATTTTCAAAGAGCTTCAAGCCGCCGTCGATATTGAGCTTCCAGTTCCAGACCTGCTCGAACGTGGGTGCGGGAGTGGTTAACTGGCACATGCCATAGCCTTTGTCGAAAGATTTGACGGGCTCGCCGGAGGCGTTGAAGTGCTTGTATTTGGATTCGTGTTCGATGATTTTGTCGAATCCTGCGCTGTTAGCCTTAGTGGCGAGGTAGGCATTCACCTCGGTTGCTGTGGGATTTACGCCCTTAATTTTGATGGAAATCTTCGCGCTGGCGCCGCCCGCGCGTGCCTGAACCGTGAGGGTGCCGCCGAAATTGGTGATGACATCCTTGGCGTCCCAGGTGTTGGAAGCGGAAGTCGCTGTGCCTGATTTAGTGAACGTGTCCCAAGTGATTTTCCAGTCCCAAGTGTGAGGACCGGAAGCATCGGTCTGGAACTCGATGCTGGGCCATTCGGGAACAGACGTGAGAGCAAAAGACTCGTTCTCCTTGGGCTTCGTGAACTTCATCGTAGCTCCTGAAAGGTGATTGGTCTGATGCTTGCTAGTGTAGCGAGGAAAGCCGCCGCAAAGAGGGGTTGCGGGCGGGGCTCCCAAAGCCCCGCCCGGAGGGATGGTTACTTATCTGTCAGAGCGGCAACCCCTGGCAGAGTGAGGCCGGAGAGAAACTCGAGAGAGGCGCCGCCACCGGTGGAGATATGGCTGATCTTGCTGCTGAGTCCGGCGGCTTTCACTGCCTTCTCGGAATCGCCGCCTCCGACAACGCTCAGGGCGCCCGAAGAGGCGACAGCCTGGGCGACGGCAACCGTGCCCGCGTCGAAGGGCTTCTTTTCGAACACGCCCATGGGGCCGTTCCAGATGATGGTTTTGGCAGAAGCGAGGACGGCGCCATAGGCTTCCCGGGTGGCGGGCCCGATATCCAGCCCCATCTTGCCTTCCGGAATCACCGTCACCACTTCGTGCGGAGCGTTTTCCTCGAGGACTTCGGCGACGACGTGATCCGTTGGCAGCATCAGCTTTCCGGCGGAGGCGTCGAGAAGCTTCTTGGCAAGATCAACCTTGTCGTCTTCGACCAACGACTTGCCGGTTGGCAGCCCCTGGGCCTTCAGGAACGTGTAGGCCATGGCGCCCCCGATGAGGAGCTTGTCAACAAATTTCAGGAGATTCTCGATGACTTCGATCTTGTCGGAGACCTTGGCCCCGCCCAGAATTCCGACGCATGGGTGTTCCGGGTTCTTGGTGCACTTGTCGAGGTACTCCAGTTCTTTCTCCATGAGAAGTCCGGCGGCGGCGGGTTTGAGGAAGGCGATGATGCCCTCGGTGGATGCATGGGCGCGGTGCGCCGTCCCGAATGCGTCATTGACATAAAGGTCGCCGAGCCGCGCGAGTTGCTGAGCAAAAGCAGGGTCGTTCTTCTCTTCCGCTGAGTGGTAGCGCAGGTTCTCGAGAAGCAACACTTGGCCCGGAGCGGGCAGCATGGCCTCCACTTCCGGACCGATGCAATCGGGTGCTATCGGCACTGGCCGGCCAAGCAGTTCGGAAAGCCGCGCCGCAACGGGCGCGAGGCTCATCTCCGGCACGCGTTTGCCCTTCGGGCGGCCGCAGTGGGAGGCGAGAACGAGGGCAGCGCCTTGCTCCAGAGCGTACTGGATGGTCGGCAGGGCAGCCTTGATGCGTTTGTCCGAGGTAATCTCCTTGCCATCAGCAGACAGGGGTACGTTGAAGTCGACGCGCATGAACACGCGCTTGCCTTTCAGGTCGAGGTCGCGGATCGAGAGTTTGGGCATAGAGGTAAAGTAGGAGTCCTTCTTTTCAGATCGTAGCATCCGGTGTTTGGCCGGGCGGGGCCTGCGGTACGTTGAAGGAACGATGCGGAAACGAGTAGCTGGATGGGTCTTGCTGGGCTGCTGGGGATTGACTGCTCAGCAGGGGGCGGGAACGGAGTGGCGGCACTACGGAGGCGATGCGGGAGGGATGAAATATTCCCCGCTTAAGCAGATTACAAAATCGAACGTAGGGCGGCTGAAGGAAGCGTGGACCTTCGACACGGGAGATTGGAGCGACGGAACCAACTATATGAGCAAGTCGGCGTTTGAGGCGACGCCGCTGGTGGTCGACGGGGTGATGTACGTGGTGACGCCGTTTTGCCGCGTTTTTGCGCTCGACGCCGAAACGGGCAAACAGTTGTGGGTGTTCGATCCGCAAGTGAATTTGAAGGTGCGGATGAACTTGTTTGTAAGCCGGGGCGCTAGCTATTGGACTGACGGAGGCAAGGCACGGGTTCTGTTCGGGGATCTGGAAGGGCGGTTGTGGTCTTTGGATGCGAAGACCGGACAGCCGGACGAAGCGTTCGGTGTGAAGGGGATGGTGGACTTGAAGGTGGGGATGATCGAGAAGTATCCTGGCACGCAATACCGGGTGACCTCGCCACCGGCCATTTGCGGAAACGTGGCGGTGACGGGCAGCCTGGTGAGCGACGGGGCGCCAAAGGGGCCGAGTGGAGACTTGCGCGCGTTCAATGTGTCGACCGGCAAGGAGATTTGGCGGTTCCATGTAGTTCCGCGAGACGGCGAGTATGGGCGGGAGACCTGGGCACGAAATTCCAACGAAGAGCGAGGCGGCACGAATGCCTGGGCGCCGTTCAGCGTGGATGAGAAACTGGGGCTCGTATTCGCGCCGCTGACTTCGCCGTCCTACGACGGCTACGGCGGAGACCGCGAGGGGATGAACCTGTTTGGAAATTCCGTTGTAGCCCTGGAGTGTGCGACGGGAAATCGGCGTTGGCATTACCAGACCGTGCACCACGACATCTGGGATTACGATTTGCCGGCCCAGCCTACGCTGGTGACGGTGCGGCGGAACGGCCGTCCAGTGGAGGCCGTGGCGCAGGTAACAAAGATGGGATTCACGTTTGTACTGGACCGCCGGACGGGAACGCCACTGTTTCCCGTCGAGGAGAGAAAGGTTCCGGCGAGCACAATTCCGGGGGAGAAGGCGTGGCCTACGCAGCCAGTTCCGCTAAAGCCGCCTCCGTTTGCCCGGCAGTCAATGACATCAGGCGAATTGACGAACGTGACGCCGGAATCCCGTAGGGAGTGTGAGGCCATGACCGAAGGCGCGCTGCTGGACACGCAGATCTACTTGCCCCTGAGTGAGCGGACCCAGGCGCTGTTTCCTGGATTGAACGGGGGCGCCAATTGGGGCGGCGCGTCGTTCGATCCCCAAACGGGACTCCTGTATGTGAACTCCATGGACGTAGGGGGCCTGTTCCGAATGGTAAAGCGCCCGGAGGAATCGTCGATTCCGTATGCGTGGCGGGCAGCCAAATACGAATTCTTCTGGGACTCGAAGATGTATCCCTGCCAAGCGCCACCATGGGGGCACTTGACGGCCATCGATCTGAACTCGGGGGAATTCCGCTGGCGCGTGGTGCTCGGCGAATACGAAGAACTGACAGCACAAGGGATTCCGCCGACGGGAGCCGCGAACATCGGAGGCAGCGTAGTCACAGCAGGCGGACTTCTCTTCATCGGCGCCACCAATGACGGCAAATTCCGGGCCTTCGACAAGGACACGGGCAAGAAATTGTGGGAAACCCGGCTGCCTGCGAGCGGAATGGCGACGCCCGCAACGTATTGGGGTAAGAAAACCCGGAAACAGTATGTGGTGATCGCGGCGGGCGGCGGGAACAAATACGACCGCAAGTTTACGGGAAAACTGGTGGCGTATGCGCTGGAGTAGGGCGTGGTTGGGCCTGGCTCTGGCCGCTCTGTGCCTGGCAGCTTGGCAGCAGCCGGCTGAGTATGTGGGGGCGGAGGAGAAATTGCCCGTAGCTGTCGGGCCGCAGCCGGTTGCCTTTGACCATCAAAAGCACTCGGCGGCCGGGTTGAAGTGCCTCGACTGCCACAGGACGGCGGAAAGGGACGATCAGGCCGGCTTTCCTTCCACGGCGCAGTGCATGGCCTGCCACCGGACGGTGGCGGCGGACAGCGCGGAGGTGAAAAAGCTCGCCGGATATCACGAACGGAAGGAAAAGGTGCCCTGGGTGCGCGTGTACCGCGTGCGCGACTTCGTCTTCTTCAGCCACGCAAATCATCTGAAAGCGGGCTCGGAGTGTGCAGAGTGCCACGGCCCGGTCGCGGAGCGAAGCGTTCTCCAAAAAGAGGTGTCCACGAACATGGCTATGTGCATGCAGTGCCACCGGGCGAGGAAGGCGTCGACAGAGTGCGCACTTTGCCATCAATTGGGACAGTAAATCAGTCTGGTTGGGGGCATAATGGGGGCGATGGTGCGGAACACGGTGGCGGAGACCGTGGAGGTGCTGGCGGAGGCGCCCGAGGAGTTGACGCGCGGGCGGTTGAAGCGGCTCGGCGAGGGCATCGGAAAAGTGGTGTATGCCTCGAAGCACTGGGTGGTGAAGCGGCCGAGGCAGCCGAATGAGATCCTGGCGCTGATCGTTTTGTGGAAAGTCGTGCGCAAGCTGGACCGCGCGCTGCCAGGGCGGATGGCGGAATGGCTGGTGGCGCGGCCGGGGCGGCAGATGCGGGCATTGCGGTTGTTGGTCCAGGCGGGGATGCGGGTGGCGCCAGCCGGGCTCTGGTACACGTCGCATGTGAAACACGTATTCCGTCTTTACCGGAAGCGGGATCTGCGGGGGGAGACTCTCGCGCGGGCGCGGCTCGAAGGAACCGATCTGATGCCGCGCCGGGTGCAATTCCCGCCCACGCGCGTGAAAGTAGGAGGGTGGCCGGGGTGGTTGTGGGTCGAGGAGGCGACGGAAAGGATTGAGTGCACGCTGGAGGAGCGGATCAACGATCTGGCGCGCGCCCGGAGGTTCGATGAAATTGAGGTCTGGCTGCATAAACTCCTGGACTGCCGGCAGGCAGGATGGCGCCGCGGCGTCTTTTCGCTGGATTTTCACTTGAAGAATTTCGGAGTGGCGGATGGGCGGGTGGTGCTGCTGGATGCGGGCGGCCTCACGAACCGTTGGGAGGAAATCGAAGACCGGCTCGGCTTTGAAGATACGATCATGCGCCCGCACGCGCAATTGGGATTGGAATACACCCTACGGGACCGGCCAGATATTGCGGAGCGCTTTGACTCGCGCTGGAAAGAGATCGTGTCGGAACGGGGGATCAGGATGCATTGGCCGGAGGTGACCGGATGACGAGAGTGACCGCGGCATGGGTGGTGGACGAGATTCTGGCGCTGCTGCAGGGAGCGGCGGGCGCCGCCTATTACGGGGAGCCGGTGACGCAACTCGAGCACGCTCTGCAGGCAGCGCATTGGGCACGGCACGCCGGGGCGGATGAGGAAGAGGTAATCGCAGCGCTCCTTCACGACTTGGGGCACTTGCTCGGAAATCCAATCGGGGCGGTGGGCGTGCCGGACCATGATGACGTGGCGCGGGAGTATCTCGCGGCGCGCGGATTTTCCGACAAGGTGGTTGCATTGGTGGCGGCGCACGTGGACGCCAAGCGTTACCTGACGGCGGTGAAGCCCGAATATCTCGCGCGGTTGTCGCCGGCAAGCGTGGAAACATTGGCGCTGCAGGGCGGTCCGATGAGGGAAGAGGAAGCCCGGCAGTTCGCGGAACACCCCTGGAGGGACGCGATGCTGAGGCTGCGGCGCTGGGACGAGTTGGCAAAGGAGCCGGGCGCCACGGTAGCCGGACTCGAGTCTTACCGCGATCTGCTACTTCGGCACTTGGACGAGCGCCTCGGTCAGGACGCGCCCGCGCCAGCAGGGATGCGGTGAAAGGCCCAGAAGCCGGGCAAGGGTCGGCGCAGCGTCGATGACGGAAACGGGCGGCTGGAGTTGTGCGTTCTGGCGAATGCCCGGTCCTGCGAGGTAGAGGGGAATTTCGAACTCCTCCTTGGAGTACCCGCCGTGCTTCTTGTCCTTGCCGCCGTGGTCTGAAACGACGGCGATGATGGCGTGTGGCGGAAGCGCGTCGAGAAGGCGGCCCAGCAGCCGGTCAGCGGCGGTGACGGCGGCAACGTATTGGGGGGAAGTCCAGCCGTGGTCGTGGCCTGCGTGGTCCACGTCGTCAAGGTGGAGGATGAGGAGATCGGGCCAACCCTGAGAGGCGAGGGAGAGGGCGGCTTCAATCGTGGCGGCAGATCCTTTATGGTGCTCAATGCGTTGGGCGGAGCCACGCTCCATCAGGCGACCGAATCCATCCCAGTCATGCAGAACGACGGTGCGGGCGGAGGGGCGCTGTTGTTTGAGGAGCCCGGGCAAGGTGGGGAAGATTTCTTCCATACCCGTGCAGGCAGGCAGAAGTTCGCGTTTGTCGCGCTGCCATTCGTTGCTGGTGACGCCGTGCTCGGTTGGCGTGGCCCCGGATAGGATCGAGGCCCAGTTGGGGCTGCTGACGGTGGGGATGATTGCGCGGGCTGACAGAGTGGATGCACCCCGGCGGGCTAGAGCATCGAGGTGGGGCGTGGGGGCGCGGCGGACGCCTTCCGCGCTGAGGCCATCGATGCCCAGAAGGACAACCGGGCCTGGAGGTTGCAGAAGCAGAGCAAGGATGAGCGCAGAGGGCATGGATGCAGGATAGCGGGTTCCCAGGCGGGGGCACGGAACTGAAATCCCACTGAAACATAGGACAGCTATGCTCAGGAAACCTGTATGGGGCTTCCTGGCGGTGAACAACGGGCGGTATTCGTTCTGACTTGGATCGGGTACGCCGGCTTCTACTTATGCCGCAAGAACTTCAGTGTGTTAATGCCGCTGCTGAAGGATGAGCCGGGGGTAACGACAGCGCTTCTCGCGCAAGCAGTGCTGGTGTATAGCGCTGGGTACGCATTGGGACAGGTGTTGTTGGGCATGGCGTCGGACACCTTCGGCGCGCGGCGGGTGGCGGCAGTGGGCATGGTAGTGTCCGCGGTGGCGACTGCGCTGATGGGCCTGTTGCCGGTCGCGGGAACGGTGGTTGTTTTGCAGGGAGTGAACGGGCTGGCGCAAGCGGCGGGGTGGCCGGCCCTGGTGAAGATGATGACGAGCGCGTATGGGCGGGACCAGCGCGGTGTCGTGATGGCGTGGTGGTGTTCGAATTACGTGGTCGGGGCGTTCGCGGCGACGATGTTCGCCACGTTTGCCATGGCGGGTCCGGTGCTGGCTTGGTTGGGATGGCAGCGGGGTGCATGGGCGCCGGCGCTGGCTTTGGGAGCCTTGGCGGTATTGTTCTGGCGAAGAGCGCCGGACACGGGTCGGAAGAGCCTGGCGGCGCGTAGCGGTATGGCCGGGGGATGGGCTGTCGGGCGAATCGCGGAACTGTTGCGGCAGCCCGAAATCCTCACGATCGCGGCGGCTTATTTTTTCATCAAGTTGACGCGGTATGCCCTGCTCTTCTGGCTGCCTTTGTACATGGTGGAACGTCTGGCGTACTCGGTGGAGGAGGCGGGGTACACCTCGGCGGTGTATGAGCTTGCGGGGTTCGCCGGGGTATTGTTGAGCGGGTATCTGTCGGACCGTGTGTATGGGGGTCGGCGCTTCCCTGTGGGAGCGTTGATGCTAGGGGGGCTCGCCGCAGCGTGTCTGGCGTTCCCCGCATTAAGTGCATCAGGCCGGATGGGCAACTGGATTGGAATCGGGCTCTTGGGGGTGCTGACGTTCGGACCCGATACGTTGATGGGCGGCGCGGCGACCCAGGATGCCGCCGGGGCTGAGCGCGCCGGCACCGCCGCGGGTTTGGTGAACGGTGTGGGGTCGGTGGGGCAAATGCTGTCTCCGCTGGTTGTCTCTTGCGTGGTGGAGACCTGGAATTGGGATACTTTGTTCTATCTGTTTGTGGCCTGCTCGGCGGCTGGGTCGCTGGTGCTGAGCACGCGATGGGGGTCGAGGCCCCTGCTGGCGGCGGCACAGGAGGCATAGGACGTTGACAAAGAGGGCGGATGTGGCGGTTGTGGGGGCGGGGATTCTTGGTCTGGCGCATGCCGCTCAATTTGCGCGGGCCGGGCGGCGGGTAGTGGTTTTCGAACGGCACGGGAAGGCGCGAGGCGCGTCAGTGCGGAATTTCGGAATGATCTGGCCGGTGGGGCAGGCGCCAGGTCTGGCCCACGAAACAGCGCTGCGAAGCCGGGACTTATGGCGGCAGACGTTGCACGAGGCTCAGTTGCCGTATTCTCCCAAGGGGTCGCTGCATGTGGTGTACCGGGAAGACGAGCGGGAGGTCGCAAAAGAGTTTGCCGAAGTAGGTCCCAGCCGGGGGTACGAGTGCGCGTGGCTGGCTCCGCACCAGGTTACTGAGCGTTCGCCGGTTCGGGCGGCAGGGCTGTTGGGCGGGCTGTATAGTCCGGTAGAAATCAACGTCGATCCGTGGGTAGTGGTCGGGCGGTTGCCGGACTACCTGTCGGAGCGGTTTGGTGTGCAATTCCGGTTTGGGCAGGCGGTTCGGATGATCGATCTGCCGAGGTTGGAAACCGGAACGGAACTGTGGGAAGTCGACTGTGCGGTGGTGTGCGCAGGAGACGATTTCGAGACTCTGTATCCGGAAGTGTTCGCGGGAAGCGGGATTACGCGGGTGAAGCTGCAGATGATGCGGACGAACCCGCAACCCCCGGGATGGTCGCTCGGTCCGGCACTGGCGGCAGGGCTGACGCTTCGGTTCTACCCATCCTTCCGGATGTGTTCGTCGTTGGAGAAACTGGCAGCCCGGGTTGCTGACGAGATGCCGGAATATGAGCGGTGGGGCATTCACGTGATGGCGTCCCAAACGGAGCGGGGAGAAATCACGTTGGGGGATTCGCACGAATATGGGTGGGACGTGGATCCGTTTGACAAGGCCATGATTGACGAGCTCGTGCTGCGGTATTTGCGGGAGTTTCTGCCCTTGCCGACGCCCGAGATTGCGCAGCGGTGGAACGGAGTCTATGCGAAGTATCCTGCCGCGCCATGGTTCACGGCGGAGCCGGCGGCAGGGGTGCGGGTGGTGACAGCGCCGGGCGGAGCCGGAATGACGCTGTCGTTCGGCATCGCCGAGCGCACAGTCGGGGAGATGCCAGAATGAAGCGTCTGCGAGCGGTGGTCCTGGACTGGGCGGGAACGACGGTGGACTATGGGTGCCTGGCTCCGGTGGCAGCCATGCAGCAGGCCTTGCGGAAGCACGGGGTGGCGGTGAGCGCGGACTCGGTGCGGCGGCACATGGGGCTGCCGAAGCGGGATCACTTGGTGGCCGTGCTTGCGGAGACGACGGGTAGGGAGGCAGCGCAAAGGGAGGTGGATGCGATCTACGCCGCGTTCTTGGAAGAACAGCGCGAGTGCGTGCTCGGTTATTCTGCGGTGATGGACGGGGTGGCGGAGGCGGTCGATCAGATGCGTGCTCGGGGATTGAAGATCGGCTCCACGACAGGATATCCCCGGGCGATCCTCGACCCCGTGGTGGAGCGGGCAGCCCACGAGGGCTACCGGCCAGACGCAGTGGTGACGCCGGATGACGTGCGGGCCGGGCGGCCGAAGCCGTGGATGTGTTTCCGCAACTTGGAGTTGCTGGACGCGTTTCCGCCTGGTTTGTGCATGAAAATCGGCGACACCGTGGCGGACGTGGAGGAGGCTCGGGCAGCGGGAATGTGGGCGGTGGCCGTGGTCACGGGTGGAAACGAGATCGGGCTGAGCCGGGAGGAGTATGAGGCGCTGCCGGGGGCGGAACAGGCGCACAGGTTTGCCTTGGCTTATGAGAGGCTGGCGGCAGCAGGGGCGCACTTGGTGATCAGCGGATTGGAGGAGTGGGCAGAGGCGGTAGCGCGCATTGAGAGGGCTCTGGAGAAGGGTCAAGGCCCAGGGGTGCTGGAGGGGTAGGTTGCGGACGGAATTCCGGCGGCACGGCTACGCAGTGGCCTTCACACCCGCCCAACGAGCATCAATGGGTTAGCAGGAGATTTTCAAGCGTGTCCCGCCCACAGGTTGATCCATTCGTGAGACCTCCCTATCATTAAAGGGTCAGGTTCCTTGATGAATCCCCCCCCAACAGCTATTTCTCTGCAAGCGGTGCGGTTCCACTATCATCGGGAACGCCCGGTGTTGGCGATCCGCGCCCTGGAGGTCTGCAACGGGGAGCGAGTCTTCCTGCATGGCCCCAGCGGCAGTGGCAAGAGCACGCTGCTCAGTCTCGTAACGGGGATCCTGGCGCCCGTGGCCGGCGCGGCTACGGTGCTCGGTCATCGGTTGGAAACACTGAGCGCCGCCGCAAGAGATAAGTTGCGCGGCGAGTCGATGGGCTACGTGTTTCAAATGTTCAACCTGGTCCCGTACCTGACTGTGGCAGAGAACATTCTGTTACCGTGCCGGCTGCATCCGGCGCGCCGGCGCCGGTTGAACGAAGAGCGGCCGGAAAGCGCGATGCACCGTCTCGCGGAGAGGCTGGACATCGCAGGTCTTCTCAAGGAACGGGCTACGGAGTTGAGCGTGGGCCAGCAGCAACGCGTGGCCGCCGCCCGGGCGCTGATAGGGCGGCCCGCCCTGATAGTAGCCGATGAGCCAACTTCGGCTCTCGACGCAGATCACCGCGACGCTTTCGTAGAACTGCTGTTTGACGAAGTGGGACGCGCGGGGAGCACGCTGCTTTTCGTCAGCCATGACCGTTCTCTGTCAGGACGCTTCGAACGTGTCATCGCACTGGGCGAGGTCAACGAGGTGCCGGCCACGTGAGTCCCGTTCTGCTGCGAGTCGCATTGGCCTCCCTCTGGAACCGGCGGTTAGCTACGACCTTGACGGTCCTGTCCATCGGCCTCAGCGTCGCCTTGCTGTTGACCATCGAGGCGGTCCGTACCAGCGCGCGCCAGAGCTTTACCGGCACGGTCAGCCGGACGGACTTGATCGTGGGGGCGAGAGGCGGCTCATTGCAGTTGCTGCTCTATTCGGTGTTCCGCATCGGCTCGGCCACGAACAATATCCGGGCAGAGTCGTGGAAGCACTTTGCCAGCCACCCTGCGGTAGCCTGGACCATTCCCTATTCCCTTGGCGACAGCCATCGCGGCTTCCGCGTGGTGGCGACGAACGGCGAGTTTTATGAGCGTTACCGGTATCGCGGAGACCAGCGCATTGTGTTTTCCGCCGGCCGGGCGCCGGAGGGGCCCTTGGAAGTGGCTCTGGGCGCGGAGGTTGCCCGCGCGTTGTCGTACGGCATCGGCCAGCGCATCACACTGTCTCATGGGGTGAGTGCGACTTCGCTGATGCACCACGACGAATCACCCTTCCAGGTGGTGGGAATTCTGGAACGTACAGGCACACCGGTAGACCGTTCCGTGTACATCCCTCTGTCAGGGATGCAGGCGATTCATGCAGGTTGGGACGACGGGGCGCCCCCGGCTCTGGGCGAGGTGCCTCCGCCCCCCGATTTGACGGCCAGTGAACCCAAGTTCATCACGGCATTCCTCTTGGGCGCCAAGTCTCGGATCGCAGTGTTACGCCTACAGCGCGAAATCAACGAATACGAAGAGGAGCCTCTCTTGGCCATCATCCCCGGTGTGGCGCTGGCCGAACTGTGGAACACGCTGGGCTACGCGGAACAGGCGTTGCTGGCCGTCACGGCCTGTGTGCTGGTAGCCGGGCTTCTGAGCATGGTGGTGGCGCTGTACACCTCGCTCAATGAGCGGCGGCGGGAGATGGCGGTACTGCGCTCCTTGGGACTCGGTCGCGGCGGTATCCTGTTCTTACTGGTATCGGAGGCGGTTGTGTGCACGGTGGCTGGGGCCGTGGCCGGCTTCGCACTGTCCTGGGCCGCGGTTACGGTTGGCCAGCCGCTGGCGGAATCCCAGTTGGGCATCGCCCTCACATTTAGCCACCCCTCCCCTCTGGCGTGGAAGTGGCTGAGCGCTCTTTTGTTTTCGGGCGTGGTGGCCGGGTTCTTACCGGCCTGGAAAGCTTACCGGAATTCTTTGAGCGATGGCTTGACCATCCGGCTGTAGCCGCTGAGAGGATTGGATGCTGATTCAAATTACTCGTTTCTTCCGAATCTTCGTAGTTGTTTTCGCGGTGGTCTATTTCGCCGTGGCGCTCTACATGCGCCATTCGGAGACCGTCTCGGCGAAGGCGTTGATGGCCGCAGCGCCAGCTCTGCAGACTGGAAATGCGCCTGCCTCCGGAAAGCTCCGCGAACTCTGGTGGAAGACAATGCGAGGGCTTGACTACAAGAAGGGAACCGTATCGGACGAACTGAAATCCTACGACGGGACCCGTCTTCGAATCCCGGGTTTTATGGTGCCGCTGGAAGACGATGCTGAAAAGGTTTCGGAGTTTTTGCTGGTGCCCTATGTGGGCGCCTGCATCCACACGCCCCCACCTCCGCCCAACCAGATTGTCCACGTCAAAATGGCGAAAGGCCGTAGCATCCCCATGTATTGGTACGACCCGGTCTGGATCGAAGGCGACTTCAAAATCGAGAACGTCAAGAGCATGTACGGCAACGTCAGTTTCACGATGGTGGGGCACTCGCAGGAAATGTATAAAGAGGACCAGAAGTGAGAACGCTCGCCCTCTTCGCGCTTCTGCAACTCTGCCTGCCGGCTCAGCATAAACAACACAAACACGAACACGGGAAGGCGGAATTAGCCATTGCCGTGGACGGACTCCAGTTGGAAGCTGAACTGGAAGCGCCAGCCGAAAGCATTCTTGGATTCGAGCACCTGCCGCGCACCGCGGACGAAAAGCGGAAGCAAGAGGCGGCATTCGCCAGGCTGCGCAATCAGGCAGGCTCGCTGATTCTTCTGCCTGCGGCGTTCGGATGCGTGTTCCAGGCCGGAGACGTGCACACACACGATGATCCCAACTCCGGCCACCGGGATGTCCATGCCACCTTTAGAGCCGTCTGCAAGCAGCCGCCAAAGCAGGGCGAGGTGCGCTTCGCCTTCTCGAAGCACTTTCCAGCGTTGAAGGAACTGGCCGTGCAACTGGTGGCGGAACAGCACCAGACTGCCGCCAAGATCGTCAACGACCAAGGTTCGTTGCGGCTCGGGCCCTGACTCCGCACCTCAGCGGGGATACGGATGGCCTCGCAGAATCGTCAGACCACGGTAGATCTGCTCAGCCAGAACCGCGCGCGCCATCTCGTGCGGCAGCGTCATCCGCGATAAAGACAGCAGCAGGTCGGCTTTCGGCTTCCATTCGGAGGGCAGGCCGTCGTGTCCGCCCACCACGAACACCAGATCTCTCGCCTCCAGTTCCGCCTGCCCGATAAGACGCGCAAAACTCTGCGAATCCATTTCCCTGCCTGCGGGATCGAGCAGGATCTTGGTCGCGGCTGGATGTTTTGCCGTCAGGTTGAAACGCTGCGGCTGGATCTCGCATGACTCACAAGACACGAATCTGGAGGAGCGCTTAAGATACTCGGCCGCCAGCGCGTTGGCGTGCAAGTTCTTTGCTCTTCCGACATAGTAAAGATAGAGTCGCACCCTGGGCCTTCCAAGCTATCTTCAGATAACAGCTTCTCGTTTGATAGCACGGGGGAAATGAGACATACTACCAGGGGCCTTAACCCTTCCAAGGAGGAGCCAGCCCGTGCAGACGCGAAAACTGGGATCTTCGCTGCGCTTTCGGCTTTCGGAACTACAAGCCTCAGAAGCAGAGCAACCGGCCCCGGTCTTAAGTCTGCTGGTGGGACTCTACACGCCGCTGGATGAGGAAACCAGGACTGCGGTCGAGGCCATAAACGGCCGTATCCGGACTGCAGCGGGTGATGTCCTCACTCTCGACCTGCCGGCTGATCAACTGGCCGCACTTACCGACCTCACAGCTGTACGCTCTGTCGAAATCTCGGAACCTCTCTTCCGGGAAACCACTGACCCATCAACCGGCACTGGCGAATAGCCGTGCGTGGTCCCGCAGGGCGGGCCCACCTTGGGGGTGCACATTGCTTGACTCACGTTTGAAATTCCTGCGCGAAGCCGCGTCTTCGCGCCCGCAGTTGGAATCGTTGGAGGGGACCGGCCGCTTCGGCGTCAGTATCGAAAGCGAAACAGAAACCTTAGTCCGTGTTCTGGTGCAGGCTTCCGAACCGGCGGACGAGCAAGCCCTGGCGAACGCCGGGCTTCGAATCACCAGCCGCGGCGGAGACGTCTATGCGGGTGAGATTTCGCTCACAAATCTCGAAAAGCTTGATCAACTCGACGGTGTAGTTCTGGTAGAAAGTTCCCGGCCGATGTCGGCGGAACTGGACGCCAGTCTGCCGGAGATCCGCGCAAACCTGGTGCACACCGGCCCTCCGGGGCGGCGGGGCGCAGGCGTGATTGTCGGCGTGATTGACAGCGGCATCGACTGGCGGCACCAGAGTTTCCGCAATGCCTTGGGGCAAACCCGCATCCTCCGTATCTGGGACCAGAACTTGACTCCGCAAACAGGCGAGAGTTCACCCGCTCCGTTTGGCTATGGTGTCGAATACAATCAGACGCGCATCAACAACGCATTGGCCAACGCGAACCCGTTGAGCATCGTCCGCCACATGGATGACTCGATTGGCCATGGCACGCACGTGGCGGGCATCGCGGCCGGCGACGGTTCCATCGGGGGCGGCACGACAACCACCAGCACGCAGGCCGCCTTCACTTTTGTGGGGGTAGCGCCGGAGGCGGACCTCATTGTGGTGGCAAACCGTGTAACCACCGAAGCGCTTGGGGACTCGGCCAGCACGCTCGACGCGATCCAGTACATCTTCAACGTGGCGCAGTCGCTGGGGCGTCCGTGCGTGATCAATCTGAGCCAGGGCGACAACTTGGGACCGCATGATGGCACCAGCCTGCTGGAGCGCGGCATCGACAACTTGCTGGGCGGCCAGGGCCGCGCCATGGTGAAGTCCGCGGGCAACGCGGCTGACGCTGGCATCCACGCCAGCGGCACCATTGGTTCGGCCGGGGCCAGCGTGAACCTGACGCTCCAGTTCCCCGCCGGCGCCAATCCCTCCGATACGGTCGACATCTGGTACGCCGGCGCCGACCGGTTCTCGGTCCGCATTACCCCGCCCGGCGGAGCGGCCAGCGCCACTGTGGCGGCCGGAAATTCCGCAACACTTAACTTTGCGAATGGAAACCGGGTGTTCGTCGACTCCGTGGTGAATCACCCCAACAACGGCGACAACCGGATCTATCTCCAATTCCAAAACGGCACCGCCGGCTCCATCCAGTCCGGCACGTGGACGATCCGCTTGACAGGCGTGACCGTAGTGAATGGCGGATTCCATGCCTGGATCGAGCGGGGGAACGTAGTGCCACAATTCACGGGGGCGCTTCGCAACGACGCCGTAACCATCTCGGTGCCGGGAACGGCCCGGGAGGTAATTACTGCCGCAAGCTACATCACGAAAGGGTCTGGCGTGGGCAGCCTGTCGACGTTTTCCTCCCGCGGGCCGACGCGTGACGGGCGAGCCGCACCCACCATTGCCGCTCCAGGCCAGGCGATTGTGTCCGCCCGGGTGAACGCATCCGGAAACCAGCAGTATCTGAGCATGAGCGGTACTTCGATGGCCGCACCTCACGTGACGGGTGTGATTGCCCTGATGTTCCAGGCCAATCCTAATTTGACGCAGCCGGCCATCATCAATTGCCTCACGGCCAACGCCCGGTCCGACGCCTTTACTGGCGCGGTGCCTAACACCAACTGGGGCTCGGGCAAGATCAATGCTCAAGCGGCGGTGAACTGCGCCGCGCCGTCCCTGCCGTTTACGACTCTGACGCTCTTTACGCGCTTCACCGGGTTGACTCTTTTCACCTCGCTGACGCGCTTCACTGCGCTCACACGATTCACGCCCTTCACAAGCCTGACGCGGTTCACCGGACTCACGACCTTCACCTCGTTGACCCGGTTCACCCCGTTCACGCCCATCACCATATTCACTCCCTTTACGTTCGGACCCACGCGCTTCATCCCCTTCTCGCGCTTCCCCATTCCGGGGCCCGATCCGTTCATTCGCTTCCGCAATGTGCTGATTGACCCGGCGGACCTTGCCCTGGAGCAGCACGCGGAACTCGAGTCCGTGGCTCCCGCGCTGGGCGCCCACGGTATTTCGCGCATCGACCAGCTGGTAACACGCGATTACCGTGAACTTGCCGCCGAGCTGGGCATCGATGAGGAGCAGGCTGCCCAACTGGTGCAGTTCGCGCAAGACCTGTTGCGGAGGTTCGCCGGATGAAGGTCCATGGCCGGCCGCCCCGCAGCGCCTCGGTGATCATCCCGGCCTGCAACGAAGGGGACATGTTGCATATGACGGTGGAGAACGTCCTGGAAAACCAGGGCGCTCTGCCCTTCGAAATCTTGATTGTCGACGACGGATCGACAGACGGCAGTTGCGACCGTTACCGGGACGCCACCGGCGGCAAGATACGAGTCCTGCAGGGCGGGCAACTCGGCGTCGCCCGCGCCCGCAATCTCGGCGCTCAGGAGGCCACGGGCGAAATGCTTGTCTTCCTGGACGGGCACTGCACGGTGTCGCCGGCATGGCTGGACCGTTTGGCTGCGGCCATGCGAGCTCGCGATGTCGCGTTGGTGAGTCCGGCATTCACTCGTCTGAAGGAATCGAAGCCTGTGGGTCTGGGTATTGGCTGGGCCAGCCCGCTGCTGGATATCGCGTGGTACGAGCCTTTGCGCAACTCTCCCTACGAGATCCCGCTGGCTTGCGGCGCCTGCCAGGCGTTTCCCGCCGACGCCTTCGACGCTATCGGCCGCTTCGAGGAGGGTTTTACGCGCTGGGGCTACGAAGACGTGGAAATCGCACTCCGCTGCTGGCTGCTGGGCTACCGGGTAGTGGGCCAGCCCCAGGCGCTGGTGAAACACTGGTTCCGCGAAACCAGGAATTACACGGTAGACGACACGCTGATCCTCTACAACCTGTTTCGAATGGTGCGCATGCACTTCTCGGAAGGACGCATGCATCAGGTGGTGGAGGCTGCATCGCCTCTGCCGCAGACCGGCGACGCGCTCAAATTGCTGGGAGAAAGCGACATCGAAGACCTGCGGAACGAAATGCTGTCAGTCCGCATGCGCGATGACGATTGGTTTTTCTCCACGTTCCAACCGGAGCTGTTCGCCGCAGCCTGAAACTATCGGGCGCCTGGAGGCTACCGCAGGTAGTCTTCCAGGCGCACCTTCACCTCGGTGCGCTCATCGCGGTACTTGACGATTACCGGCGTGTACAGTGAAATGCCCCACTCGGCGCCTTTGCCACGCGAGACTGCTCGCGAGCCGGCGACGACTACCGCGCCTTCCGGCACCACTAGAGGTGAGTCGTCGCTCGCTGTGTACACCTCTCCGCGCACAAGATCATACAACGGTGTGGAACGGTTCAGGATTACGCCCGTCCCCAGAACCGCTCGCCGCTTCACCACGGTGCCCTCGTAGACACCCGTGTTGCCGCCCAGGAGAACATCGTCCTCAATGATCACCGGCAGGGCGCCCACCGGCTCCAACACGCCGCCAATCTGCGCGGCCGCCGAGATATGGCACCGCTTGCCGACTTGGGCGCAACTGCCCACCAGCGCGTGTGAATCCACCATCGTGCCATCGTCTACCCACGCCCCCACGTTGATGTACATGGGCGGCATGCAAGTGACGCCCTTGCCCAGGTAGCAGCCGTCACGGATGGAAGAGCCGCCCGGCACTAGGCGCACACCGCTGCTGGTTTCCAGGTGACGGACGGGGTAAGTCCACTTGTCGAAAAACGGCTGCTTCCGAGGGTCCACTGACATGTCGGTCAGCGTTCCCATTCGAAATCCGATCAGAATGCCTTGCTTCACCCACGGGTTCACCCGCCAGCCGGTGGGGGCGCTGGCGTCCGGCTCGGCAGCGCGGATCTCCCCGGCGTTCAAGGCGGCCTTGAATCGTGCGAACAATTCCTGGTCCGCGGCTGAATACTGGGCGGGCGCCGCCGTGTAGAGGCTTTCCAGTTCCTGTTGCATCATGCGGTCAGCCCGAGGTCCTTCAACACCTGATCGATCCGGGCGGCGCTGGCGGCTTGGGGCGGCACCAGAGGCAGCCGCCATACCGGTTCGAGCAAACCCATGCGCGCCATCGCGTACTTTACCGGGATAGGATTGGACTCGACGAAATTGATCTCCATGAGGTTCAGGATGCGTTCGTGGATCTTGCGGGCGCCCAGGTACCGGCCCGCCAGGCATTCATTGGCCAGCGCAGCCATTTCGTCGGGTACTTCATTGGCCGCCACGCTGATTACTCCCTTGCCGCCAAGCGCCGCGAGCGGCAGCGTGACAGAATCGTCGCCGGCCAGCACCACAAAGTCCGATGGAACCGTAGCGCAGATTCGCGCCATCTGCGCAATGTTCCCTGACGCCTCCTTCAAGGCCACGATGTTACCGGTGGCAGCAAGGCGCGCCACGGTGGCTGGTTCGATGTTCACGCCGGTACGGCCCTGTACGCTGTAAAGAATGATAGGAAGCCGGGTGGCGCTTGCGATCGCCTGGTAGTGCTGGAACAACCCTTCCTGCGTTGGCTTGTTGTAATACGGAGTCACCGAAAGCAGGCCGTCAACGCCCATCGCCTCCAGTTCCCGCGCAAGTTCGATGACTTCTGCAGTGTTGTAGCCGCCGGCCCCCGCCACGACCGGAACTTTTCCTTTGGCTTCCTCCAGCGTGATCTCCACGACGCGCAGATGTTCCTGCCGGGTCAGCGTCGGGCTTTCTCCGGTCGTGCCGCACGGCACCAGGAAATGCACGCCACCCTCCAACTGCCGCCGCACCAGCCGGCGCAGGGTCTCTTCGTCCAATGACAGGTCTGCCCGGAAGGGCGTCACCAGCGCCGTGCCGCACCCAGTAAACATCACTTGCTACTCCTTGCGCTCCGTGGCGCCGAACAAAATCTTCGAAAACTCGTGGCAACCCGTCTTGCCCACCGCCCAGCGTGCAGCCGTCAGTGCACCACGCGCAAACCCTTCGCGGCTGCGCGCCGTGTGGCGCAGCGTGATGGTGTCGGCGGCTGAGTCGAATCCTACTTCGTGCGTGCCGGGAACCGCCCCCGCGCGATTGCTGGCGGTATCCACCGGACGCTGAAATCCGGCTTGCCGCATTGATTCCACCAGTTTCAGCAGTGTGCCGGAGGGCGCATCCTTCTTCGCGGCATGATGAATCTCCCAGGCCCAGGCCCCATACGCCTCCTGCTGCGCCATCCAGCGCGCCGCTTCCGCCACCACCCGTTCGAATACGTTCACCCCAATGGAAAAGTTAGGAGCGTATACCAAAGCGGCTCCGGCCTGCTCAAACATTGCTCGAATGGCCGGCAGTTCCCCATACCACCCCGTCGTGCCGCACACCGTAGCCACCTTGACGGCCGCCAGCGCACGAAGGTTTGCAACAGCGGCGGAGGGTTCGGTGAATTCGATCGCAGCGTCTACGCCCGCTAAGCGCTCCGCGGTGATGCCGCGGCCCTCCGGGTTCTGCTCGGCATCGACGGCCAGTACGACCCGAAATCCGTACTCCGGCGCCAGCGATTCCAGTAACCGCCCCATCTTTCCGTAGCCCACCAGCGCCAGATTCATCGTTCAAACCTCAAAGACTTCGGGGTCCAATTGCGCAAACAACTCGTCGTGCAGCGCCTGTACGGCTCGCTTCAAATCCGCGCCATCCACCACCAGGCTGAGATTCAGCAGGGATGCGCCTTGCGAAATCATCCGGATGTTGACATCCCGCAGGGCGGAAAAGACTCTCGCCGCCACGCCCGGCGTCTCCCGCACCGCTTCGCCCACCAGGCAAATGATGGCTTGATTCTCCATCACCGTGACTTCCGCAATCCGGCCCAACTCTGCTTCAATCTCCGGCAACGCATGCGTCTGGTCAATGGTGAGCGAGACGCTCACCTCCGATGTGGACAGCATATCCACGGGTGTCCGGTAGCGGTCGAAGACCTCGAAGATCCGGCGCAGGAAACCATGCGCGCCCAGCATGCGCAGGCTTCGGATGCTGACGATGGTGATGCCCTGCTTGCATGCGATCGACTTCACGGGGTTGCTGCAGAGGACGGGAGCGCCCAGGATCAGCGTGCCCGCCGACCCGGGCCGCCGCGAATTCAAAATACGCACCGGAATGTTCTTCTCTACCGCCGGCTGCACCGTGGCCGGGTGCAGTACCTTTGCGCCGAAGTAGGCCAATTCTGCCGCTTCGGCGAAGGAGATGGTGCGAATCACCTTCCCGCCGGGCAGGATGCGCGGGTCGCAAGTGAGCATCCCGTCCACATCGGTCCAGATCTGAATCTCTTCGGCCTCGATCCCCGCACCTGCGATAGCAGCCGAAAAGTCGCTGCCTCCGCGGCCCAGCGTGGTGGTGACACCGTCCGGCGTTGCGCCAATGAACCCGCCCATGACGACGACGCGATTGCTGATCAACGGCGCCACTTGGTCGCGGAACCGTGTGTAGGTGCGGCTGTACAGCGGCGAAGCCTGCGTGTGCCGCGAATCCGTCACCAGCACGGTGCGGGCATCCACATGAACGGCTGGCACGCCGTAGTTTGGCAGCGCGAGCGCCACCAGGGCGCTGGAGAGCCGCTCGCCATGGCTCGCCACCTCATCCCATAAGCCCGGAGTTACTTGTCCTTGCCTCGCCACTTCCTGCAGCGCGGTCTCCAGCGACTCGAACACGTTGTCGAGCATTGTGTTCATCGCCACGCGGCTTTCCCTCGGGACCACGAGAAGGCCCTCGCGCTGATGGAAAACGCGCATGTCCTCCGCGTCACTCAAGGCGTCGCTGAGGTTGCCCGCGGCCGCTTTTTCGGCGGCCGCCAGCAGTTTGTTGGTGGTCTTGCCCATGGCGGAAACCACCACAAGCGGCCGCCGGTCGAACTGCTTGCGGACCAGTCCCGCCACTCTTTCAATCGCGGCGGCGCTCTCCACCGAGGTGCCGCCGAATTTCATCACAATCATGGCGTCTTAATCCAGCCAGCCCTCAACCTTCATCAGTTCGGCGTTCAACACTGCCGCACCGGCCGCGCCGCGGATCGTATTGTGCCCCAGACACACAAACTTGTAATCCAGCACCGGGCACTCGCGCAGACGGCCGACCGTCACCATCATCCCGCGCCCGCGCATGGCATCGCGCCGGGGTTGCGGCCGGTTGTCTTCCTCCAAATAAAGCACCGCGGGGTGCGGGGCGCTAGGCAGATTCTTCTGTTGCGGCACTGCCTGGAAGCTGTCATACGCCTGCCTGAGTGCGGCAAGCCCGGGCTTCTGTCTGAGTTGCACAGAAACGCAGACCATGTGCCCGTCCACCGTGGGAACCCGGTTGCAGTGGGCCGACATGGCGGCTGGCAGCGGATCGATGTGATCGCCCGCCAGCGTTCCCAGGATCTTCTGCGTCTCGATTTCCATCTTGCCTTCTTCGCCGCCGATGAACGGGATCACGTTGCCCATAATGTCCATGCTGGCGACGCCCGGATAGCCCGCGCCGGAGATGGCCTGCATCGTAGTGGCCACGATCTTCTCGATGCCAAACTGCTTCAGCGGGGCCAGGCCCATGGTGAGGGCTACCGTCGAACAGTTGGGGTTCGTGGCGATGAGGCCTTTCCAGCCGCGTCTCTTCCTCTGCTCGCCGAGCAGCGCCAGGTGATCGGCGTTGATTTCGGGTACCAGCAAAGGCACGTCCTGTTCCATGCGGTGATTCTTGGAGTTCGACACCACAACGTGGCCGGCTTCTGCGAACGCGCGCTCGATCTCCGTCGCCACCGAGGCATCCATCGCCGAAAACAACAACTTGGGCGCACCGTTGCCTGGCTTGCATTCCTGCACGGTCAATTCTGCCGCGGCTGTAGGCATGGCCCCATCCAGACGCCAACTGGTCGCCTCTTTGTAGCGCTTCCCGGCGGAGCGGTCGCTAGCCCCGGCCCAAGCGAACTCAAACCAGGGGTGATCCCGCAGGAAGGCTACGAAATGCTGGCCGACCATCCCGGTCGCGCCTAGTACACCAACTTTCATCTTTTCGCTCATCGATTGGTCCTCAAACTTCGGGGATTACTGCCGGGTGGCGGTAGTGGCCGTCGCAGCGCCAGCTTTCTTCAGGAGTGCCGCTGCGAGGCTCCGGTACAATGCCACGGCCTCGGCCAGTTGCTTTTTGGGTACCCGTTCTTCCAACGTGTGGGCGGCGTGAATCGAACCCGGCCCTAGCAGGAAAGGCTCGCCCCAGGCGCCTTGGAAGGCTGGGATGTCCGTGGTGTATGCGACCACCGTCGTGTCGAATCC
The DNA here is from genome assembly GCA_964460395.1 of uncultured Solibacteraceae bacterium. Taxonomy (GTDB): domain Bacteria; phylum Acidobacteriota; class Terriglobia; order Bryobacterales; family Bryobacteraceae; genus CAYWQS01. The sequence goes on from CAYWQS010000011.1 coordinate 108,022, forward strand.
CTCCACCGCGCCGAGGCGCAGCGCCGGGATGCACAAGACTTCGTGCGGCTCGCAGAGGCCCCGACAGGCTTCGGCCACCATGGCGCGGACAGGATCAGGGTCACCCACCAGCCGGAACATCAGTTCCGCTTGGGCAAGATCCGGAATCACGTTCGGAGCCCGGCCGCCGGAAATTACGCCAATGTTCAGCGTGCAAGGGCCCAACACTTCATCCACGGGCAGCGGCAGCCGCCGGACCCGCTCCAGCGCGTCCAGCAATTTCTCGATCGCCGAATCGCCCAATTCCGGATATGCGCTATGCGCCATGCGGCCTTGCGCGCGGAGTTCATATCGCAGCGCGCCCTTCGAGCCGAGCGCCAAACGGTTTTCCGTCGGTTCCCCGTTGATTAGAAAACGGCTTCTCCGGGGATTTCGAGCCGCCGCGTAAGCGCCCGCGCTGTTGCGTTCCTCACCGACAACGAACAGCAAGCCCAGATTGCGCTCCCCGGCGGCCAGCAGCCCGCGCACCGCTTCGATCATTGCCGCGATGATTCCTTTAACGTCGCAAGCGCCGCGGCCCCAGATGAATTCATCGTCCTCCCGGGCAGGGACAAACGGCGGCACCGTATCCAGGTGCGTGGAAAACGTCACCCAAGGCTCGCCGAACGTGGCCAGCACGTTCCAGCGTTCCGGCTCCACTTCCATCCGCTCTACGTGCCCGCCATACTGGCTCGCCATCTCTTTCAGAACGGTCTCCAGAAACCGCGCCACCGGAGCCTCATTTCCGGTGATCGACTCAATATCGATCAGGGTGCGCGTAAGTTGATAGACGTCCATTGCGGGTGTGCGGGCCTTCCGCCCGGCCGGGGAACTTTCTACGATATCGAACCGCGCGAATCCCCATCAAGCCCTGGGGCTTCGATTTCGAGATTCGCGCATCCGATATTGCCAGTGGGAGCCGGTTGCTGCCGGAGAAAAATCACCGCTGCAAGCGGATCTGCGCTTCTGCGCCGCCGGAGCCCAGTAGCACTTCCGTCCGGCCAGTGCGCCCGCCCGCTTCGGCCTCGAGACTATAAGCGCCCAGGAACCCCTGGATCTCCGCCTGGCCTTCCTGCCCGGTCTCCACATCGGCCTTGGTCCACCACTCACCAAACACCAGATCGCGCCAAACCTGGTAGGACTTCTTTTCGCTCCAGTCGCGGCGGATCATCGCCCCGTCCGGTCTCCAATGCCGCCCCTCCCAAAAGCCCCACATCAGAAACGACCGGACGTTCGGATGCGAAAACATCGCGATCAAGAGATCGCGGAAGAAGCGGGCCTGCAACTCCTCATCCTTGGTTTCGAAATCGTATTCGGTGATCGCGATCGGTTTGCCGAAAAGACTGAAGCGGTCCAAAATGCGCAACATGGTCTCCGGAGGGGTTGGGCTGCCAAAGTGGCCCTGCATCCCGATCCCCTGCACCGGGGCGCCCAACTGCTCCAGGTAAGCGATGGTGTTGAAGTAGTGATTGCGGTGCGCCAGGTCAGTCCCGTTGGCCGACAGGATGTTGAAGTCGTTGATGTACAACTCAACGTTTGCATCGTGCTTCCGCGCCTCCTGGAACCATTCCGCCATGGCCTCGTCGCCCAGGATGTTCTGGAGATCCCGATTCGAGTAAGGCTCGTTCAGCACGTCCCAATGAACCAACTGGCCCCGCGTCGCTGTCACGATCTCCTCGATGTGGGCGAGGATGCGTTCCCTCAGCCTCTCCGGATCGCTTTTCAGGCTCTGCAGGTCGCCTGGCAGCCACCGCCATCCTGGCCAGACCAGAGTGTGGCCGCGCACCCACGGAATATTGTGTTCGTGCATCCATCGCAACCCGTCCAATGCGCGCTGCCGGTTTTGTTCCCATTGCGGCCACTTCAGATCGTTCTCAAACACCACCATGTTGAAGTTGTCTAGGATGAACTGGCGATACCGGTCGCTATCCTCCCCGGAACCCAGCAGTTGCTGGGCCGCTACCGCAGTGCCAAATCCGAAATCGTGCCGCGTCATCCGGACCCGCACCCGCGCTCCAGGGATCGGCCGCCCCTCCGCGTCCTCCACCCGGATCTTCAGCGCCGCTTTGCGTAACTTCTCAATCCGTTCCCGGGCCTCTCTCCGCCAGGATGCGTCTTCCGCGGCGCCTGGGTACAACGTATCCACCCCCAGATCGGGCCACGGCGTGCCGGGCGGGTAACGAGTAACCTCAATCCCGCCCAGTTCCACCACCTGCACCTGCTGCCCCATCCAGAAACTCACGGTCCATTGGCCTGCGGCATAGCTTTCCACCATGCTGAAAGCGAGGCGCACCTCTTGCCACTCGCTGCCACTGACCAGTACCCGCGACAGCGACTTCGTCCAAGGGCTCGCATCCCGCTCCACCACCAGGCGCGTGGCGCATTCGCCGCCGGGCGCCTCCACGCACCGCATCCATAGGCGCGCCAGCATCACGTCGCCCTGCGCTACGGGAACAGCGCCCGTTGCCCGTAAGCGGAGCGCGTGTTCCGTAGTAGCGTCCGGCTTTTCGGGCAGCGATGACGTCTCCAGCCGCCAAGCCTCCTGGAATGGCATGCCCTCGCTGCTCACCAACTCGGCCCGCCCAGCGATCTCCCCGGACGTCGGGCCCCGGTAGCTGAAAGCCCTGGCCGGTGGCCCGCCCAGGGCCGGCGTGCCTTCCGGCGCTTGTCCGGCGGCCAGCGCCGCCACGGCAGAGAGCGTAATTAGAGACCGGAAACTCATGAAATCACTCTATCGCTCCTTGGGGCGAACAGCCACCAGAGCGCAACCCCCGCGGCGGGCAGAGCTGCCACCAGCCAGAAGGCTGGGCCGTAGCTCTGCTGGTCGAACCAGCGGCCTAGCAGCGGAAGCAGCAGTGCCGCGATGGCTGACCACGCCCCAGCCCCAATTCCCGCTACCAGGGCTGTTTGCGTCCGTGGATATGTGCGCGCGCCCGTCCGGAGTGCAATCACCACGAATCCTGACGCCACGAACATCGTCCAGAAACACAGTGCCAGCACAGCGCTGGATGAGCGCAGGGAGGGCACGCCCGCCACGGGAAGTCCGCATACCGCCAGTGCCAGAAACACTGCGCCGGGGCGCGTCCGGACAAACTCGAATCGATCGGCAAACCAGCCCCAGAAAAAGTACCCTACCTCCCAACCAAGCGGCGGAATCCACAGTACTCTGCCCAGTGCATCCTGTGGCATGGCGTGCGCCCGGCTCAGATACAGCGGCGCCAGGTAAAGCATCGGAGCCAGTGCGCTCGCCCCAAGCCCGTAGCTTGCCACCAGCGCCCAAAAACGCCGCTCCCGCAGGTTCGGCCAGTGTACCGCTCCGTCGAGCGTCTCATGCCGTTCGACGCGCGGCGGCCGGGCCAGCCACGCCCACATCATCAGCCACAACAGCCCCAGCACCCCCGTCAACAGAAATACCGGCCGCCAGCCGAATGCCACCGCCACCGGCACCACCAGCACTGGCGTCAGCACCGCGCCCAACGACCCGCCGCTGTAGGCAATGGCGATTCCCCTCGATTGCCGTCGAGGCGGAAGGGTGTCCATCGCCGTGCGCAACCCGCCGGGGAACGTTGCACCCTCACCCAGCCCCAGCACAGTGCGCGCTGCGGCGAAACCCCAGAAGCCCGACATCCAGGCGTGCGCTGCGCTCGCCGCGCTCCAGACACCTACCGCCAGCAGCATGCCCGCCCGTAAGCCGATGCGGTCCAGCGCCATGCCCCATGCCGGGTTGCCCAGCATGTACGCCACCGAAAAACAACTCACCACGCGCCCGTAGCTCTCCGTGTCCAGCCCCGTCTCGGCCAGGATGGTGGGAGCCAGTACCGCCAACGCCTGCCGGTCCAGGTAACTCAGAAAACTGCACGCCATCATGGCCACGCTGGGCAGCCAGCCGCGCCAACTCTCTCCAATACTCCGTTGTTCCGGCACGAGCAATAACGGCAGTTTACGATGAGTGCAGATGCCCGCAACCGAGTGGGGCTGGCAGATCACCCCCGAAGAACTTGCTGCCTGGACAATTCATCGGGATGAACGCTTGCTCGTCATCAATAAGCCTCCTTACGTGGTTTGTCATCCCTCCAAGCACGGACCCTGGTCCTCTCTCATCGGCGCCGCCCGGGAATGGCTGGGGGTGGAGCGGCTCCACCTGCCTTCCCGGCTTGATCGGGAAACCAGTGGCGTAGTGGTGATGACGCGCGATGCCAAACTCGCCTCCCGGATGCAGACCGCAATCCAGCGGCGAGATGTAGAAAAAAATTACCTCGCCGTGCTGACTGGGGAGCTGAGGAACATGTGCAATGTGGACCAGCCCGTCGGCAAGGATCCCTGCTCGCTCATTTCCGTCAAGCAGATGGTCCGCCCAGATGGCGTGCGTGCGTCGACCGTCTTCGATCCTCGCGAATGGGGTGGCGGATACACGCTTGCCCGGATCGGGCTGGAAACCGGCCGCCTCCATCAGATCCGCGTCCATGCCGCCTGGTTAGGCCATCCCGTGGCGGGCGACAAGCTGTACGGTCCCGACGAAACCCTGTTCCTGGAATTCATTCAGTGGGGCTTTACACCGCGCCTGGCGTGTGCTCTGCCAGCCCGCCGCCACCTGCTGCACGCGCAATCCGTCATCTATCGCATGGATGACGGAGATCTGCTCTTTCAAGCCCCGGTCCCCGAAGACTTCATGTCCTTCCTGCAGCGCCAGGGCATCCATCCCTAAAAACCGATACTGGCGCCGCCGTCCACCGGGAGCACCACGCCGGTCAAGAAGCGGGCGGCGGGAGAACACAAGTACACCGCGGCCCAGCCGATATCTTCCGGTTGTCCAAAGCGCGCCATGGGCGTCCGGCCCAGGATCTTCGCCTTCCGCTCCGGATCTGGCAACACTGCCCGGCGCAGAATCTCTGTTTCAATCCAGCCAGGCGCGATGCCGTTCACCCGGATGCCCTCCGGCGAAAGCTCCACCGCCAGCGACCGGATCAGCCCCAGGTAGGCAGATTTGGCCGCGGAATAGGCCACCACTTTCGGCATCCCCATCAGGGAGGTCATGCTGGCTGTGAACAGGATGCTACCCCTCCCCTGCTTCTTCATGCTCGGTGCAACAGCGCGGCTCAGGGCAAAAGCGCCCACTACGTGCGTGTTCAGGATCTGGTGGAAATCCTCCAGCGTGTGCTCCTCCAGCGTCTTCTTCACGTGGGTGCCGGCATTGTTCACCAGGATTGTAATCGGGCCGGCTGACTGTTCCACGCCAGCAACAAAATCCGGCGCTTCGGCCGCTTTGGTCACATCGAACACCGCCGTAAGTCCCAATGGCCCGATCCGGGCGGCCGCGGCCTTGAGTTGATCCTCTCGGCGGCCCACCAGGATCACACGCGCTCCCGCGCCGGCGAACGCCTTCGCAATGGCGAAGCCCAGGCCGCTGCCCCCGCCTGTTACCAGCGCCGTCTCGCCTTGCAAGGAAAACGCTTCCGGATAATTGAGTGTGAAATCGGATTCCGGCATGATTCCCTATCTTCGCTCAGCCGGGTTCTATGGCGGTGGGGTGCTTGCCGTGTCGTATGTGATCACTGAATCCGTTGTGGCGCGCCGGAAATCGCTGTTCTCCAGGCTGAACGTGATGTTTCGCGCGTAGCCGAAAAAGATCCGGAAGTGGAATTCGGTGCCGAACGTGTGCGGAAACCACAACCCGTCCTCCAGCCTCTTGTAGGTCACATTGAAACCCAATTGCTTGATGTTGACGCCGAATACCACCTTCACCCAACCGGGAATATGGGTAGCGAACTTGGTAGTCACGCGCATCGGCTGAAAATCTTCCGGATGCACCAGCACCTCGCCGGCCCACGGGCTGGTGTCCCCCCACTCCTGTTCTTTCTTGGGGTCGAACTGGACCCGGTAGGCCTCGACGCCTGCCACCCGCTGGGTGCCCAGAAGCCTGAAGTGATACCGGTCCTGCTGGTCACGCGTGAGGGGGAAACTGTCCCTGGAGATGCCATCGCGGCTCTTGGCGTCGTTCACCAGATCGTTGTGCAGGTCTTCCATCAGTTCGCCGTCTAGGTCCAGGTCCTTATGGCGAAATCCGGGTGCATCATAAGGCAGCAGTTTGCCGCCCTTCTCATAGCGGCCTTCAAAGAGCTCAAGCTTCTTGCTCGTGCCCTTTTCCGAAGGCGCGACGGTATAGATCCGGTGTTCCTCCCTCGCCAGTTTGCTGCCCCGCATCATCTTCATCCGCGTTTCCTGCCGGTAGACGATGCGTGCGCGCGCCTCTTCCTCCTTCTCCTGGTTGGCCGCCAGGCGCTGAAGGATCTCCTCCAGCGGAGGACCGGCGCTCAGTACCCCGGCGCCGAGCGCCAACACACGAAGCAGTCTCCACATAGGGCTATGCCATGAGACGGGTACACTCACCCGGATGTTCCCGTCAATAGTGCGTGTCGATCAGGGTTGCCGCAGCGGTACCACGTCCACCACAAGTCCGGTCTCTTCCTTCACTGCCAGGGCGCTCCATCCCACCACCCATCGCTTGAACCCGGGCTCGACCGGCAGCAGCCGCCTCTGCAATTCCGTGGGGAATGGCTCCAGATGCTTTTCCAGGCCGGCCGGCACAGGCCGGCCGCGCCGGATTTGCTGCAGTAAAGCTGCGGAAACCTCACCCTTCTTCGCCACCCCAGGTGGCGCCTCCTTGCCGTCAGACCGGTAGTAGTCCTGAATCTGACGGATCTCTGCCTCGCGGAAGCAGCCTGTGTCGTCAAAGGGGATGGAACGCGAGCGGAGCCGGGTGCTCTGCTGTTGGGCTGGAGAATGGGCCGCGGCCAACAAAAACAAAACACCCAGCGCGGCCAGGATTCGCATAGGGTGAGTCTACCAGTGCCCGCCGCCTACTCGTACCGCAAAGCCTCCACCGGATCCAGGCGCGCCGCCTTGTTGGCTGGCCACAGACCGAAGAACAGCCCAATCCCCACTGACACCACCACCCCCAAAGCGACCGCCCACAAAGGCACGGTGGTGGGCAGTGTGGGGAACGCCAGGCCGGCTGCCTTCGAAATCATCCAACCCAGCATCATGCCCATCACCCCGCCCGTAAACGTCAGGGCCACAGCTTCAGTAAGGAATTGGATGATGATGTCGATTCTCCGGGCCCCGATCGCTTTGCGAATCCCGATCTCCCGCGTCCGCTCCGTCACTGACACCAGCATGATATTCATCACCCCGATGCCGCCCACCAGCAGTCCCACGGAACTCAGCACCACCATCACCAGCGCCGTCACGGCTGTAACCTGCCGGAAATCTTCGATCATCTGTTCTGCCGTAGACAGGCCGAAATTGTCGGGCTCATCGTGCTTCACCCGCCGCTCCTGCCGCAGCACCCCGCGCACCTCATCCATCGCTTGCGGAAGTTTGCCCGGCTCGGCAACCACCACAATCATGTGCTCCTCGGCGCCAGGCTCCATCTTGCGCATCGTCCAGTAGGGGAAGAGCACACGATTATCCTGCTGGCCCGGGAACGAGTTGGCGGGCCTGTTCATCACCCCGATCACCTCGTAGGAATGCCCGTCCACTTCAATCCACTTGCCTACCGCAGCCTCACTGGCGAATAGCGCTTTGTTCAGATCCTCACCGATCACCACCACCCGCGACCGGTGGGCGTTTTCGAACTCGGTGAAGAACCGCCCGTCCCGCATCTCCGCCTGGCCGCCTTCCACATAGCCAGGCTCGGTTCCGCCAATATCCAGTTGCAGAACCTCCGTTCCCTTGTACCGTGCGCGGTGGAAGCCCCGCGCAGGGAATAGGTACGGGCTGACGCCTTTCACCGAACGGCACCGGTCCTTGATCGCCATCGCGTTCTCGAAGGTGAGGGGCTTCCGTTTTCTCTCCTCTGGCGAGAGGTTGCCAAACCGGACACCCACCTTGAACTTGAACACGATGATCGTGTCGGTGCCAAAGCTCTTGAGCACGTTGGTGACGGCTGAGTCGAAGCCCGTGAGGATACTGCCGACGCCGATGATCGTTCCCGTGCCGATGATCACCCCTAGCACAGTGAGGAATGCGCGCAGTTTGTGTCCGCGAATGGCATCGAAAGCAAGCTTGATGCCCGCCAGTAACAACGCCCGGTTGTTGACGCGGAGCTTCACTTCTCAGCCCTCAACGCCTCAATCGGGTCCAGTTTGGCTGCCCGCTGCGCCGGATAGATCCCAAAGAACAGTCCCACAATGCTCGACAAACCCACCCCTACCACCACCGAACTGAGAGGCAACTGCATTGGGACTGGTGTGACATTCCGCACAATCAGGGAGATCACCCAGGCAATCAGCACCCCGGCCACCCCGCCGCACCCGGCCAGTACGGACGACTCCACCAGGAATTGCCGCAGAATGTCGCCCCGCCGCGCACCCATGGATTTGCGGATGCCGATCTCATGCGTCCGCTCAGTCACTACGGCCAGCATGATATTCATGATCACCACCCCGCCCACCACCATGAACACGCTCACTACGGCTACAGCCGTCGCCGCAATCGCCCCCGTCAACCGGTCCCACGCGTTCATGATGGAATCCGAGGCGAACAAGGCGAAGTTGTCTTCTCTGCCGGGCGGCAGGTGGCGCCACGCCCGCAACAGCGCTCGCACTTCGTCCATCGCTTGGTGCAGCATGGTCTGGTCTTTCGCCAGGCAGGCGTAACTGATCCACCGGCGCGAGCCGTACATCTTGAAAAACGTCTGCACGGGAATCTGCACAAACGCGTCCTGCGACTGCCCGAACACGCTGCCCATCCGCTTGGCGTAGCCGATGACCTCGAACGGCCGGCCGCCTACCCGGATAGTCTTGCCCACCGGGTCGGTGTTCGGGAAAAACTCCTCTTTGACGTCTGCGCCGATGAAAGCGACAGCCCGGCGATTGCTGTCCTCGCTTTCGGTGAAATACCGCCCGCCCTCTACCTGCAGATTGCTCAAAACGTTGAGGTTCGCCGTGCCGCCCTGGATGCGCATGTCCTCCAGTCGCTTTCCCGAATACTCCAGGGGCCCTGAAGTGTTCGAGCGCATCCCAATTTCCTTCACCAGCGTCGCCCGGCTGCGCAAAAACTCATATTCGGTCTGCGACAACTCGGGGTTCTTCCGTAGCAGTTCGAGGAACTTTTTCGGGTCGAAATCTCCGAAGAAGGCGAAACGCGTCACGGTAAACCCGCCCGCGCCCATGTCCGCAATCTTCGTCGCCACGTAGACGTCCATCCCGTGGATGATGCCCATGACGGCGATGAGCGTCGTGGTGGATAGGATAATGCCCAGCAGGGTGAGGAAACTTCGCAACTTGGCCGAACGCAACGACGCCAGGGCCAGCGCCGCCGCTTCGTAATAAGAGGCTCTGGAACTCATCGCTCCTCTTTGTGGGGACGAGTGATGGAGGGCAATTGTTCCCGGGTTATTTCCAGCCAGCGCAGAATCTCCACATCCACCCAGAACCGTGGCTGCCGCCGCGCGATATACCCCAAATGACCGCCGTGGCGCGTCTTCAGCAGCCGGAGGTGTGGGTTTTGCCTCACCTCCTTGCTTTCGAAGATCGAAAACGGGATCAAGGGATCGTCCTCGGCTTGAATCAGCAGAACTGGCGTCTCGATTGCCCCCAGAAACCGGATAGAAGACTGCGTCCGGTAGTAGTTGGGTGCGTCCCCGAAGCCGAACGCCTTGGACGTAAAGCGGTCGTCGAACTCGAAAACCGTGCGTGTACCCTCTAATCCGTCCAGCGGGAACCGGTCCGGAAACGCTTGGTGCCGTCTGCGGTACCTTGCTTTCAGGCTCCGGACGAACTTTTGCTCATACAGCCAGTTTTCCCGCGCCCCCAACCTCTCCACGCAGGCCGCCAGATCGAGGGGCGTCGACACCGCCACGACCCCCTGCAGCAATTCCGGTCCAGCCGGTCCTAACTCCCCGGCGAGCTTCAACGACACGTTGCCGCCCAGCGAATACCCCACCAGAAACCGCGGCCCCCGGCCTTGCTCCTTGATCCGCTCCAATAGAATTCGCAGATCGGCCGTCAGGCCCGAGTGGTACAGGCTTGCAGTCAGGTGCTCCGATCCCCCGCATCCGCGCATATTCACCCGGTGCGCCGCGTAGCCCCGTTCGCACAGAGCCTGGGCCAGCGAGATCATGTAGCCGCTCTGGCTCGATCCCTCAAGCCCATGCAGGAGAAGCACTTCTCCCTTCACCGGACCTGACGGGCGGGTCTCCTCCACCAGCACTTCGGTGCCGGGCTCGGTTGGATAGGTTTTAGCTTGAATCGGGAAGCGGGATTCATCGATGCTGCGCTTCCAAAAGTTCCCTGCCAGGGTCGTCAGGTGCGGGTGACGAAAAAAAGGCTCGAACGTGTCCAATCTTCAGTGTACTGGAGGCAACCCGCCGCCCCAGCCGCTTGTGAGTCAGTCACCCTCGACCTCGCGCTCCAGCGATGGGGAATCGCCGGACTTGCGCGCCAGGTCCTCGGTCAAGATGATGGCCTCCGCCAGGTCGCGCATCGGGCGCCGCAGCCGCCGGCTCTCGTTCCGCAGCCGCAAGTAGGCCTCTTCTTCGGTCAAGTTGAATTTGTACTGGAGAATGCCTTTGGCGCGTTCCACCAGTTTGCGCGTCTCCAACTGGCGCTTCATCTCCTGGGTTTCTTCCACCAGCCGGGCGTTCTCCTCGGCCAGCTTCGCCCGCGCCAGCGCACCACCCATCTGCTCCCCGATGAAGGTCAGCAGCGAAATCTCTTCCGCCTGATAATTGTGCTTTTCCCGGTGGTGGACGTTGATGACGCCTATCACCTCGCCTGCGCTCACCAGTGGCACGGAACAGAAAGCCTCGTAAGTATCCTCCACCAATCCCGCAAAGCGCTTGAATCTCCGGTCCGCCGAGGCATTCTCTGATAAGGCGACAACCGATTTGTGCTCCGCCACCCACCCCGTGACACCTTCGCCCATTTGAATGCTCAGGTGCCCGAGTTCAGCTGCGTGCGGTACCTGCGACGCCCGCAGTACAATCTGCCCTGTCTCCGTTTCAATCAGGTAAACGAGACATGCGTCACAGTCGGTCACTTGCACCGTCAACCCGATGACTTCGCCCAGCATTTCATCAACTGACCGCTGGCTGCTGACGATGCTCGAAATGCGATGTAAAACCGCAACTTGACTGGATGTCGGTTCCATTGCTAACTGGGATTCCACGTCTGCCAGTAGGATAAAAAGGGGGGCATCGCCCGGTCCAATCAAAACTTTCTATGGCGATCATCCGTGGCATGCGAAGCTGGATTCGAGCCGCGTTCTCTTTCGCGATCCTGTTGATCTGCTTGCCACTTCCCGCGGCTGCCGCCTGGGAATGCCTGGCTTCGGGCGCTCTCTCGATCTGCACCGACGCCGGGCTTTCCACTGCCGCCGCCACCCTGTCTTCTCTACTGGACGCGGCGCAAGTTCTGGGGCGGCAGCTCCGCCCGTGGCCGCAAAACCTGGTGCCCGCTCGTGTGATCGTTTTTCGTAACGCCGCCGATTTCCAGCTCTTTCGGTCTTCGGAGCTGACGAAAGGCTTCTACCAGTCCGGCGCTGACCTGGATTACATCCTTCTCGTTTCCGGACCCACCTTGCCGCGAGCCGCACGCCATGAACTGGTCCACCGGCTTTTGCAGCGCTCGGCCCCACCCTTGCCCCAGTGGGTGGAGGAAGGCCTTGCCGAATACTTCTCCACCCTCGAACGCCGGAAGGATGCCGTGATTGCCGGCTTGCCCATCGAGGAGCACCGGCAGGTGTTGGCTCGCTTGCCCTGGCTGCCCGCTGCGCAGTTGGCCGCAGTGCGTTCTTCGGCCGAAATCCCCGCCGCTCCTGATGCCCGCATCGCCTTCTACGCTCAGTCCTGGGCCTTGGTTCACTTCCTGATGCACGAGCCTTCTCTGCAGGGCCGCTTCGCTGGATTCATGGATCAGATGTGCGCCGGCAGGCCCGCCGCGGAAGCGTTTCCTGCAAGCTTTGGCATCCCCATCGAGCAGGCCCTGGAGCGCCTGCGGGCATACCTGGCGCAGCCTGCTCTCTCCTCAACCTCTGTTCCCGTTGAGCCTTCTCCTGCTCCTGCCTCTCGCCCCAAAGCCCTCACCCAGGACGAAGTCACGTCCCTCATGGGCGAAATTCACCTGGCGCTGGGCCAGTGGAGCGAGGCGCACCCTTACTTTGAAAAACTCCGCGACGCCGGCAGCACCCCGGCTGCGAAGGCCGCTGCCCGCCTCGGTTTTCTCGCTCTGCGCGACCTCAATTACGAGTCGGCTGAAGTTCAATTAAAGCGGGCGCTCGACCTCGACAGCCGCGATCCGGGCGCCTGGTTCGAATACGCGATGCTGCGCCGGGCGCGCGCGGCGCCAGCCCAGGAAGTGGAGCGCCACCTGCGCCGGACATTGGAGCTTTCTCCCCTCTACGCGGAAGCCTGGTACTTCCTTGCTTCTTCGCTTGAACGTCGCGGCGCACTGGAAGAAGCGCTGGCCGCGCTGGAGAAGGCCACTTCCCTTCTCCCCCGCCAGTCTCCTTTCTGGGAGGCCCGGGCCCGCCTGGAATGGAAACTGGACCGGCGCGAACCGGCGGTGCAGTCAGCCCGGCAGGCAGTCGCCTGTGCGCGAACACCGAACGAAACTCAGATGGCGGAAGGGCTCCTCCGGGACTTCGAGGAGGCCCTCCAGCCGCCTGCCCCTTCCCGCACCCGGATCGCCACACCCCCAGCCTGGAATCCCGCCCCTGCCAGCGCCTCCGCCGAAGGCCTGCTCACGCGGATCGACTGCCTGGACAACAGCCTTCTCTTCCACATGAGGCTTACTGATGGAACCGTCCTGCTCTTGCGCGCCGATGGACCCGCTTCCATCCGCCTGGAAGCGGAATCCACCCCAGCCGAGTTTTCCTGTGGCGTCCTGTCCGCTCCCCGGACAGTTCGCGTGCACTACAATCCACTCCCGCCTGGCGCCGCCGCGGCAGGTACCCTCATCCGCCTCGGGTTCCGGTAAGACCTGCCGCCGTATTGTGCCCTACTTCTTCTTAATCCGCGAACACGCCGTCAGCGCCCCATCCGGACTCAGCGCCGCCGTGCCTTCCTCAATGTGCTGGATCTTGCCTTCGCCATCCAACACAAACGTGGTCCGGTTGGCGATTCCCGCATCTTCCCTCAGCACTCCGTAGCTCTTGGAAACCCCGCGCATGAAGTCGCTGCCCAGTGGGTAGCTCAACTTCAGCACCTCTTTCGCCCAATGGCTTTGACTCGGCAGATTGTCAGTGCTGATGCCCAAAACCACCGCGCCTTGCTCCTGGAATTTCGCGATACCAGCCTGGTACGCTGTCAGCTCCTTCGTTCAACCACCGGTAAATGCGGCGGGAAAGAATGCCAGTACAACTGTCTTGCCCCGCTGCTCGGACAACTTGAACGTCGACCCCTCGGTCGTCCGCAGACTGAAATCGGGCGCGGTATCGCCTACTTTCAAGTGCGTCTTAGGTGGGGCCACCTGTGCCAGCGACATGCCGGCGCCCAGCAGCGCACCGCCTAACGCCATTCTTCGTGTCATTCCAGATACCCTCCAACTGGAGTAAGAATGCCTGCAGGGTAGCAGGCGCGATCATATTCCGGCAACCGGCGCGCACAGCCACTCGGCCAACTTTGCCGCCGTCTGGCGGAAGTCCTGCCTTCGGGCAAACTCTGCCGCCCCGCGTCCTCGCTGTCTCAACCCATCGCCCTCCGCCAGCAATCGCGCAATGGCGCCCGGCAAATCCGCCGGTTTGGCCACCATCGCGCCGAACTCCTCACGCATGACTTCCCGTGTCCCCGCGCTCTCGAGACACACCGCCGGTAACCCGCTCGCCAGCGCCTCCATGAGTGTCAGCCCGTAGCTCTCGTGCCGCGAAGGGAAGACGTAAAGATCCGCCAGACGGAACAGGGCCGATTTGCGTATACCTTGCGCGTATCCCGGAAACAGCACGCGCACGTTGTTCAAACCTTCCGCCAGTCGCCTCAAGCGCTGCAAGTGGCGTTCACCTCCCATGAAGGCGGCCTCCCCACAAATCAGGACCAACAGCGGCGGACCCGTCCAGCCGCGCAGCGCTTCCAACAGCAAATCCTGCCCCTTCTCGGGCGAAATCCGGCTGAGGCACAACAGCACCCGCTCGCCGCCGCGAATCCCGAATTCCTCCCGCAGCCGTTCCGCCCCGGCATGCACCTCAGCCTCATCGAATTCCGGGAGCCGCACGCCCCATGGCAAAACGCGCACCCGTTGCGGCTGCGTCCAGGCATAGCTGCGCAAAATCAGTTCCCGCATCCCGCCCGAAGGCACCACCACTGCCTCGGAATGCTCCAGGCTCGCGCGTTGCTGCTCGAAGATCAGCCGCAAAATCTCTGGCGCGGCCCGCGCCAGGCCGAATTTCCGGCCTCGCTCCCACCAGGACGCCAGCTTCTCTGCCCGAACCCGGCCGCTGAGATAAATGTCAGCGATGTAGGCCACCACATCCACATGCCAGATGGTCAGCACCCGGAATCCCGCCGCTCGCAACCGCTCAAAATCAGGTCCTTCGCTGATGTCGTTCACCAGCACTGCATTCCGCCCCGGCTCGTGCTGCAACACTTCGCGGGTGGCTGCTTCGCGGAAGGCGTGGCAGAACCGCGCATAGGCCCGTTCGTTGTAGCGCACAATCTCCTGCGCCGAGGGAGCCTGCTCCCCAAGGATTGCGGGCGTCACCATCCGCAATGCGAATGGCCTCGTCCTCTCCCATTCCTCCTGCAATTGGTTCGCAATCGCCGCCCCGCCCCCCAAAGGGACGGCTTGCCCTGCAAACCCGCCGTGGGCTGCCAGGTAGAGAACCTGCTCAATCACCGGAGGTGGCCGCAACCGCCGAGCCGTCCTCAATGTGCAGGACGAGCACGTACCAGGTCAGCATAATCAGGAACGCCAGATCCGGTCTCTCTCTCAGTGCTGGCCCCGTATGCAGGGAAGCGCCCGACTTCCACAAGCCCTTCGTTGTGTACTTCAGGATTTCCTGGCCCCTCCCATCCACCAGCAGCCACTCAGACGCCCACATATTCTTGGCGCGGAAGTCCAGCAGTTCGCCTCCCTGGAGATGGAAGATCCCTTTCGTACCGGTCCAATTGGGCTCGTAGAGGGCGACGTCCTGCTCCGACCCTGCTACTCTCGCCGTCACTTTGGGCGACAGAAACCCGGTCCGCTTAAACGTCCACTTGCCGCCCACGACTTCTGCCTCGGCCAGTGAACCCAGCATCTTCATAAACTGCAGCGTGCCCAACACGGAATCGCCCAGCCGCAATTCATAGGCCCGGCTGAATGCTGCGGGCTGTTTCCACTCCAGCCCGCTCAACTGCCGCGGATCGATGGCAATCATGTCTGATAGTCTAGCCGTCATGGACCGCCGTAGTTTCCTCGCTTCGCCTGCCCTCGCCGCTCCTCTGGTGGCTGCTCAGCCCTCCAAGGGCCGCCTTAAACAGTCGGTTTGCCGCTGGTGCTATGCGAAGACGCCCATCGACGTGCTGGCGAAAGAAGCCGCCGCCATGGGCATCGAGGCCATGGACCTGGTCGAACCCAAGGAGTGGGACGCCGTCCGCGCCGCCGGCCTCAAACTGACGGTTGTGCCCGGCCCTACCAGCATTCCTGACGGCCTCAACCGCAAGGAGAATCATGGCCCCGCCGAGGAGAAGTTCAAGAGCATGGTGAAGGCCGCCGCCGCTGCACAGGCCCACTCCATCATCGTGTTCTCCGGCAACCGCAAGGGCATGAACGATGAGGAAGGCGCGGAAAATTGCGTCATCGGCCTCAAGCGCATTAAGAAATACGCGGAGGATCTCGGCATCCTCATCGTCATGGAGTTGCTCAACTCCAAGGTCAACCACCCCGACTACATGTGCGACCGCACGCCCTGGGGTGTTCGTGTGGTGAAGGAAGTGAACTCACCCTACGTGAAACTGCTGTATGACATCTACCACATGCAAATCATGGAAGGCGACGTCATTCGCACCATCCGCGACCATCACCAATGGTTCGGCCACTACCACACCGGCGGAAACCCCGGCCGCAACGAAATCGACGACACGCAGGAACTCTACTACCCCGCCATCGCTCGCGCCGTCGCCGATACCGGTTTCCAGGGCTACTTCGCCCACGAATTCATCCCCAAACGCGACCCCCTTGCCAGCCTCCGCCAGGCCGTCGGCATCTGCCAGGTTTGATCGCCCGAGCGCGCCAGACTGCCAACGCCTGCCAGAAGGGGGTAGCCCTACTTCGCCCCCACCCGCTTCTTGATCTGCTCCAGCAGTTGCCCAGCCTTCTCCACCAGCCCTTTGTTGCCCGGCGAAGCGGGCAGCGTCTGCTGCCCCCGGCCGCCCTTCTCGCTCACCACATACCAGTCTTGCGGCGCCTCCGCCTCGGTTCGCCCTGCCAGCCGGACGCGGTCCCCGGTGATTGTATATGTGCGCCGCAGGGCCCGCCCATCGTTCTCCCGCACCACCACTGTGAAGCCCGTCACCGCGCCAGCCTCGTTCCGTTGCAACTCAATCGGCAGCCAGCCGCTGGCCTTCCGGTCGATGAACGCCGTCTCATAGCGCTTGCGCCGCAGGTTGTAAGTGAATAGGCGAAGCGAGTCGAAATGCACTCCCTCTTCCCTCTTCGCCATCGTCGCCCACAGCCAGTCGGCGTGCTCTGCACCGGCCGCATCCTTCTTCTTCCCGGTCGCAAAGTAAGCCACGATGCGCGCCCGCTCCGCGTACTGTGCCACCTCATCCGGTACGGCCAAAAACAGCATGCGCGCCAGGGCCCAACCGCTGCGGCCGTCCTTCGCCCGCACCAGTGTCCAGTCGTCGAACACGGTCGCAGCCTGCGCTGCTTCTGCTCTCGCCGGCCGCAGTTTTTCCAGCGCTTCATCGGGGTCCAGGCCCTCCAGTTCCGGATGGCCTGACAACCCCAGCCAGTTGTCGGGCGGCCTTGCCTGCCGGGGTGGCGGAGGAGGAGGCACGCCGGTTTCTTTCTTCTTTTTCTTCTGCACTGGCCGCTGCCGCGACAACTCCGCAGTAATCAACTCCGGGGGCACAAACGGCACCCTCGGCGCCCGTTGGTGCACAATCACATCCACTCGCTCTTCCGGCTGGATCTGAAAGAAACTGGGCGCCTGCCGGTTTGGCGCGGAATGAACATTCAGCACGTCGAACACCGTCGCCTCCCCCTGCGAGGGCGACTGCGCCGCCCTTTCCGCCAGCGCCTTCAGATTCTCGATGTCCTGCTGGTTGAAAAGCTGCCGCGCATCCACCCATCCTTCGGCGCCCTTCTCCGTCCGGACCTTCATGAACCGCCGCCGCTTGCCAAGAATCTCCACCCGCTGCCCGTACTTGGCCGTCTCCACCACTTCCGCGCGCGCCGTCAGTTCCTTGCGCACCGGCAGTTCCAGCGCGCCTACGTAGCCCTCGCCGATCGCGGGCGCGCGCTCCGGCCCGCTGCTGCAGCCTGCCAGAGCCAGCAGCACGCCTAGCACGCCCCATTGGGCCGCGCTACGGACGGACCCGCAATAGCTGCATCCTCGGTTCCGGAACAATTTCCAGCTTCTCCGTTCTTTCCCCGGCGCGCCAGACTTCTCCCGCTTTGATCCGTTCCCCCCCCAGCCTGCCTTCACCCTCCAGCACGATGAACAGCGCCCATGGCTGCCCGCACTCTACCTCCAGCCCGCCACTGATCTCGGCTTCTTCCGTGTGGAAATACGCGCACTCGCCCAGCGTCCTCCACGGTGGTTCCGAATCGCGCCCCGGCTCGGGAGGAATCCACCGCCCCAAATCCGCGACTGCCAGGCCTTCCTCCAGGTGCAGTTCGCGCGGCCGTCCGTAGTCATACAGGCGATACGTTGTATCCGAATTCTGTTGGATTTCTACCAGCGACAGCCCCGCGCCCAGCGCGTGCACTGTGTTCGCGGGCGTAAAGTACACGGCGCCTCGCACCGCTTCCTCGTAGTGCAATAGCCGCTCCACGCTGCCGTCCAAACACGCGGCGCGCGCCTCCTCCGGGGTCAGTCTTCGTTCGAAACCCAGCGCGATCCGCGCGCCTGGCGCGGCCTCCAGAATTCGCCACATCTCAGTCTTTCCATTGGCCAGACCGCGCGCCCGCGCCTGCTCATCATTCGGATGCACCTGCACCGAGAGGGCTTCGTTCGTGAATATGAACTTGATCAGCACCGGCAGTGGCGGCTCTGTCTGAAACCAAACCTCGCCCACCGGACGCTCCTGCCTGGAGAACAACGGACCCAGATCCCGCCGCCCCCACACGCGTTCGACAAACCGCGGCGCCAGCCGCTCCACTGCCTTAGCCAAGGCTCTCCCGGACGAAACTCTCGATCCGGTCCAGCCCCTCCCTCAACTTCTCCCGTGACGCCGCGTAAGAAATCCGCACGTGCGCATCCGTTCCGAAAGCCTCCCCGGGCACCACAGCCACGTGCTTCGCCGCGAGCAATTTCTCGGCAAACGCCATGGGGCTGTCGATGCCATTGCGCCCCATCAGCGCCGACAGATTCGGGTAGGCGTAAAATGCGCCCCTGGGCTCCGCGCAGCGCACCCCCTCGATCGCCCGCAGCCGCTCCACCACATAGTTTCGCCGCCACCGGTATTCTTCCAGCATCTCCTCCACCGACTCCTGCGGCCCGGTGAGCGCCTCAATCGCCGCCTTTTGCGCAATCGATGTCGGGTTCGACGTCGAGTGCGACTGCAGCTTGATGATCGCTCCGCACAACGCCTGCGGCGCCAGCGTGAAGCCGATCCGCCACCCGGTCATCGCGTAGGTCTTCGACAGCGAGCCCGCGACAATGACCGTCTCCTTCATCCCCGGCAGCCCCGCGACCGAGTACGGCTCGCTGTCGTAGAGAAACCGGCAATAGCATTCGTCCGTCATCAACCACACGCCGCGCTGCTTGGCGAGGTGCGCGATCTTCTCGAACTCCTCGCGCTCCACCAGCGCGCCCGAAGGGTTGCACGGTGAGTTCACGATGATCAGCCGCGTCTTCGGCGTCAGCGCCCGTTCCACCTGCGCGGCCGTCAACGCAAAGTTTTCCCGCTCGTCCGTGTCCACAAATACGCACTTGCCGCCGGCGTAGTTCACCACGTCCTTATACGTCACCCAGAAAGGCACGGGCACCACCACCTCGTCGCCTTCGTTCAGCAGCGCCTGCGTAGTATTGAAGATCGCGTGCTTGCCGCCCACCGACACCACGCATTCCGCGGGGCCGTAGTCGGACCCGAAATCCGTGCGGTGCCGCGCCACCACGGCCTCGCGCAACTCCTGGACGCCCTGCATCGCCGTGTAGCGCGTGAAGTTCTCTTCCAACGCGCGCACTGCCGCGCGCTTGATATTGTCGGGGGTCGGGAAATCGGGCTCGCCCACGCCGAAATCCACCACGTCCTTGCCGGCCCGCCGCAGCTTCTCCGCTTCCGCGGAAACCCGCGCTGTTGACGATACGCTGATCGCCGATATTCTCTCCGCCAGGCTGCCTGTCGCTTGCATGTCCTTCCTTGTGCTTTCCTGCTTGGGAAACGGCCCGGCGCTTAAACGCCCCCCGCGCCCGGCGACAACCTTTGGCGCAGCCGCTCCTCCACCAGGGGAGGTACCATGCCGCTTACATTGCCGCCTAGCTTGATGACTTCTTTCACAAGACGGGAGCTGATGAAAGAATAGGCCTCTCCTGCCATCATAAACACGGTTTCGATCTCCGGCGCCAGCCGCCGGTTCATCAGCGCCATCTGCAGTTCATATTCGTAATCCGAGATCGCCCGGATGCCCCGCACAATCATGGCCGCCCGCTTTTGCTTGGCGTATTCCACCAGCAGCCCGCCAAAGCTGTCCACCTCCACATTCGGGAAGGGCTTCAGCACCTCCGTCATCATCTCCAGCCGCTCCTCGAGAGAGAACAACGGCTGCTTTTGATCGTTCCGCAGCGCCGACACCACCAGCCGGTCCACCAGCCGCCTGCTCCGTTCGATCAGATCCAGATGCCCGTTGGTCAATGGATCGAAAGAACCCGGATAGATTCCGATGAGTTCCCCGTTGTGCCGTGCCACTCGACTGTTACCGCCTTGCCTGCCCAGTGTAATCCCTAACCCCATCCCCGCTCCCGCGCCCCCGCCAGACACGCCCGCACGTTTTCCTCCTCCCAGTCCGCCCGGGCCCCCGCTGGCAAACCATCCACCCGCGGCAACGATGAAGCGCTCCTGCTTCTCACCAGCTCCAAAACGGCGGCCAGTTCCCGCCCAGGGCGCTCCGGAAACGTCACCCAATATTTTGGCG
This sequence comes from uncultured Solibacteraceae bacterium, assembly GCA_964460395.1. Lineage (GTDB taxonomy): Bacteria > Acidobacteriota > Terriglobia > Bryobacterales > Bryobacteraceae > CAYWQS01. The sequence goes on from CAYWQS010000011.1 coordinate 128,316, forward strand.
TGAGACAGGGGATCACCAGCGGATTTCGCGTGATCATCTCCAGCGTCAATGGCGCCCCCCGGCCGTTGCTCCTGAACCGCGCCACCATCCCACTCAGGTCCAGCATCCCGCTGCCCAGCGGCGCCTCGGCCATCACAAAACCTTCCGGGTGCGGCCCCAGCCCGAGGTCCTTGATGTGCGTGGAAATCGTCCAGGGGGCCAGCGTCTCCACCACCCGCCCAGGCTCCTCCAGCAACGCCAGGTTGTTCCCCGTGTCCAGACAGACGCCCAGGTACTCGCTGGAGAATTCGCCCATCAGCGCGGCCAGTTCTGCCGCGGTCCAATCCTTGTGATTCTCCACCGCCACCGCGATCCTCAGTTTCTCGGCCAGCCGCACGCTTTTCGCCAGCCCCTCACGCGACTTCGCCACAAAGGCGCGCCAATCGTCCAGCCTCGAAAACGTCTCGTACCGGCGCCCGCTCAAGAAGGCCCCCCGCGCTACCTTCGCCCCCGCCTGTTGGGCTCTCCGCAACGCGTTCTCTGCCGCCTCGCTCCCGTCCAGCGGGCACACCCCTTCAAAGTACATCCCATGCTGCTCGCACCAGGACCGCACCGCCGCAGGATCGTCGCCCTCCCGCAACGGCAGTTGCACACCCGCCGCGCCGTTCTCGTACGCCTGCCGGAGAAACTCCAGCGCCCCGCCAAACTTCCGCGCCGTGTAGCACGTCCACGCCACGCCCATCGGCGATCGCGGCGCTCTCATCCCAGCAATCCCTTCAACACGCGGTCCCACGGCGCCCGGTACGGCCGCTCCAGCATCGCCGCAGCCTCCGCGTCTCCGATAATCTCTTCCTTCTCCGGATCCCAGCGGATCTTCCGCCCCGTCCGGAGGCTGATATTCGCCAGGTGGCACGCCAACGCGGTCCAGTGCCCGTCCTCCACATCCGCCACCGGCCGCTGCCGCGTTTTCACGCAATCCAGAAAGTTCCGCACGTGCAGGTCGAACTGCTCCGCCCCGGAGCCCGGCGCCTGCACCGGGTCGATCCAGAATTCCGCCTCCTTGCGTTCCGTCTGCTGCGGTCCGCCGCTCGGATGGCCCTGGAACGTCGGAATTGCGTTCGACGGCTCCACCTTCCGGTCGGGGAAGACTTCCAGCTTCGCCCGGTTGACGTTGAGCATTCCTTTTGTGCCGTAGAACTCGAGGCCGCGCCCCGACAACCTTCCCGGCCCGGCCGCCTCCCGGTGCGACCATACCGCGGTCATCCCCGGATACTCATACAGCGCATCCATGGTGTCCGGTGTTTCGCCGTCATCTTCCAGCGCAAACCGTCCTCCCGCCGCCGACACCGCCAGCGGTCCCTTGTGCCCGAGGAACCACTGCAGAATGTCGATTTCATGGGCCGCCAGGTTCGTCATCTGGCCCCCTGAGTAATCCCAAAACCAGCGGAAGTGGTACAACCCGCGGTGAGGCTGATACGGCCGCTGGGGCGCGGGCCCCAGCCACATGTCGTAGTCGAAGTTCTCCGGCTGGGAACCTTTTGGCTGGCCAAACCCGGGATAAACGTTCCGGAACGCGCCCATCCGCACCGAAAGCACCTTGCCGATGTACTGCTGCTGGATGAGTTGCCGCCCCATCTCGTAGTGCCTTCCGCTCCGCTGCTGCGTCCCCACCTGCACCACCCGCTTGTGTTTGCGCGCCACGTCTACCATCCAACGGCCCTCGCGCACAAACAGCGTCATCGGCTTCTCAACGTACACATCCTTGCCCGCCGCACACGCCATCATCGTCATCAGCGCGTGCCAGTGGTCCGGCGTCGACACCACAACCGCGTCGATGTCCTTCTCGTCCAGCAGACGGCGAAAGTCCCGGTAGCCCCGCGTCTTGCCTTTGCTGCGCTGGTTGCAGACCGCTACGCCCTGCTCCAGACGCGGCTGAAACGTCTCCGCCACCCCCAGCAGCTCGGCATCATCCTGGTGCGAAAAGTCGAACACATGCTGCGCACCAATCAGCCCGTACCCGACAAACCCGACTCCTACGCGCTCGTTCGCCCCCAGAATCCGGGCGTACGAAGCCGCGCTGATGGCCCCCAGCATCCCTCGCCGGCTCACTGACATGCGGCAAATTCTATCAGAGCCGCCAAACTGCCTGGCGCCCTCCCGCGGAACGCTATACTCCCTCCAGATCGCATGTCCGGTGCGGACTTCATTCAGTTCTGTCTGCGTCTCTACTCCTCACCCGGAGTCCGCCCGGCTTGCCTGGCTTTGCAGGACCGGCGCGGTCTCGATGTCAATTGCCTCCTCCTTGCCGTCTGGGCCGCCCGCGCCGGACTACGTCTGTCTTCCTCCGCCTGGCGCCACCTGCAAGCCATCGCGTCTCCCATCCGCGAGGGCGCCGTCGAGCCGATTCGCCGCCTCCGCCGCGCCATCTCCGCCAACGAATCGCTCGCCCAGGAACTCCGCGCTCCGCTCAAGCGCCTCCTCCTCTACGCCGAACTCCGCGCCGAACAGGCCGAAGAGCGCCAGCTCTTCGACGCCGCGCGCCGCCTCGCCACCCCCGCACCGTACACCCCCCGCCTCCTCGAAGAGAATCTTGAGGCCTACTGCGGCCGCCCGCCCGAACTCGACTCCTTCCTCACCGCCGTCCGCGCTACGTTAGATCAAAGAGACCATCTCCTGTGACCCAGCGCCTCATCGTCGGTATCTCCGGTGCCTCCGGCGTCATCTACGGCATTCGCATCCTCGAAGTCCTCGCCGCCAACCCGGGCGTCGAAACCCACCTCATCCTCACCGCCGCCGCCCGTGCCACCATCACCCAGGAAACCCATTGGAAACCCGGCGATGTCGAGGCCCTGGCCTCCGTCGTCCATTCCCCCTCCAACATCGGCGCCTCCATCGCCAGCGGCTCTTTCACCACCGCCGGAATGATTGTCGCGCCCTGCAGCATCAAGTCCCTCTCCGCCATCGCCAACTGCCATTCCGGAGATCTCCTCTCCCGCGCCGCCGACGTCCAACTCAAAGAAGGCAGGCCCGTCGTCCTCCTGGTCCGCGAAACACCGCTCCATCGGGGTCACCTGCGCCTCATGAGCCAGGCGGCGGAAAACGGCGCCATCATCATGCCTCCGGTCCCGGCCTTCTACGGAAATCCGCTCACCATCGACGATCTCATCAACGCCACCGTCGGCCGCGCGCTGGCCCGGCTTGGCCTGCCCAATTCGCTCTATACCGAATGGCTGGGGATGAAAAACAGCACCACCCCGGCCTGAGTCCCTTACCCCGATGATGTTTCCCAGGCAAAGCGGCATCCTTCTTCATCCCACCTCTCTCCCGGCGGGCCACGGCGTCGGCGATTTTGGTCCCGCTGCCATTGACTTCCTCGACTTCCTCGCCAGCGCCGGCCAGACCCTTTGGCAAATGCTTCCCCTCGGTCCCACCGGCTATGGCGACTCCCCGTATCAGACACTCTCTGTCTTCGCCGGCAACCCGCTCCTCATTTCCCTTGATCTGCTGGTGGAAGACGGGCTCCTTTCCCGCGCCGATCTTGCCGGCGCCCGCTTTCGCGAAGGCGTTGCCTCCTACGAAGCCGCCGCTGCGTTCAAGCTGCCCCTGCTGGCGAAAGCCGCGGAGCGGGCAACTCTCGACGGTTGGCAGCCCCCACCCTGGCTCGAAGAATTCGCCCTCTACCTCGCCCTCAAACAGCACCACAACCTCGCCGCCTGGGCCGAATGGGAACCGCCGTATCGCGACCGCGACCCCGCCGCCCTCGACGAATTTTCCCGTACCCACGCCCCCTCGCTCCAGCAAGCCCGCTTTGCCCAATGGGCGTTCTTCCGGCAGTGGGATCGCCTTCGCGCCGCGGCCCTCCAGCGTGGCATCCGCCTCATGGGCGACATCCCCATCTACGCCGCTTGGGACAGCGCTGACGTCTGGAGCGCGCCTCATTACTGGCATCTCGACGCCGAAGGCCGTGTCGCTCTTCAATCCGGCGTCCCTCCCGATTACTTCAGCGCCACGGGCCAGCTTTGGGGCAATCCCATCTACCGTTGGGACGTCATGGCTCAGGACGGCTTCCAGTGGTGGATCGGCCGCTTCCGCGCCATGCTCGCCATGTTCGACTTCGTGCGCGTCGACCATTTCCGCGGATTTGAAGCCTACTGGGCCGTTCCGGGCGGTCATCCCACCGCCGAACACGGAGAGTGGCTGCCGGGTCCCGGCGCCGCCCTGTTCGAAGCCCTCCAGCGCGAACTCGGCTCCCTTCCCGTTCTGGCCGAAAACCTCGGCGTCATCACCCCGCAGGTTGAAGCGCTTCGCGAACGGTTTGCCATGCCCGGCATGGCGATCCTCCAGTTCGCCTTCGGCAAGGATCCCCAGGCCCCCAGCTTCAAGCCACACAACTATCCCCGCTCCGTCGTCGCTTACTCCGGGACCCACGACAACGACACTGTGATGGGCTGGTGGACCAGCACCGGCGGTGACTCCACCCGCACCGCGGAAGAAATCCGTAACGAACGCGCCCACACGCTCCGCTATTTGGGCCTCTCCGATGGCCGCGAACTGAATTGGCACTTCATCCGCGCCTTGCTTGCCTCGGTCGCCAACACCGTGATCTTCCCCGCTCAGGATCTGCTGGGACTTGGCTCCCAAGCCCGCATGAATCAGCCTGCCACTCTGGGCGGCAACTGGCTCTGGCGTCTTCAGCCCGGTGAACTCACCCCGGAGATCGCTGGACGCCTCCGCGAGCTCACCCGCCTCTACGACCGCTGAACCGCTTCGTGGGGAGCCGGAACCCTCTGCGCCAGCGCCGCGGCCACCAGCAGAAACACCCCGCCTGCCAGCACCGCCGCCAGGCGGTTGCCGCCCAGCAAGTGGCTCATCACCCAGCCAAACACCAGCGACGCGACGATCTCCGGCAGCACAATAAAGAAGTTGAAGATCCCCATGTAGACCCCGGTCTTCTCGGGGGGCAGAGAGCCCGCCAGCATCGCGTAAGGCATGGAAAGAATGCTTGCCCATGCGATGCCCACGCCCACCATCGACAGCAGCAACAGCTTCGGCTCGTGAATCACGCCCACCGACAGCAGCCCCAGCGCTCCGCAGATGAGGCACACGGAGTGCGTGTTCTTCCGGCCCAGTTTGTTCGCCAGACCCGGCAGAAAAAAGCTGAAAGCGAACGTCACCGCCGAATACATCCCAAAACAAACCCCCGCCCATTCCACGCCCTGTTGGTACAGCGGGGACTTTTCGTCTTCTGCGCCAAAGACATTCCTCGCCACCGCCACCGAAAAATAAAGCCACATGCAAAACAGCCCCAGCCAGGTGAAGATTTGCACCCACGCCAGCCGCTTCATCACCAAGGGCATCCGCGCAATCGAGTGGAGGATCTCCGGCACCGCCTTCCCCTCCCGCCGCCTCGCCCGGAACTCATCAAGATTCTCCGGCGGATACTCCTTCGTGGTTACGATCGTATACACCACCGCGCCGAAGAACGCAGCCGCTCCGAGATAGAACGACAATTGCACGCTGAGCGGAATGCCGCCGCTCGTATTCCCGCTCACTGCAAACCAGTTCGTCAGCATCCAAGGCAGCGCCGATGCGACTACCGCCCCCAACCCGATGAACAGGCTCTGCATGGCGAATCCTTGCGTTCGCTGTTCCTCCGGCAGCAGGTCTGCCACAAACGCGCGGAACGGTTCCATGCTCACGTTAATCGACGCGTCCAGAATCCAGAGCAGGCCGGCTGCCATCCACAGCGCCGAACAGTTCGGCATCGCAATCAGCGCCAGCGAAGACAAAATCGCGCCAACCAAAAAATACGGCCGCCGCCGCCCCAGCCAGCCCCATGTCCGGTCGCTCATGTGCCCGATGACCGGCTGCACCAACAAACCCGTCAGCGGCGCCGCCAGCCATAGCATCGGAATGTCCTCCGCCTTTGCGCCCAGGTACTCGTAGATGGCGCTCATGTTAGCCATCTGCAGGCCCCAGCCGAACTGGATGCCCAGAAACCCGAAGCTCATATTCCAGATCTGCCAGTAGCCCAGACGAGGTTTGTCCATGCCGCGCGCCTCCCGCGCTCCCCGGATCATATCCTTTCCGCCCGTCCGCTTGGCTCGATTGCGGCCCGCCTCCGCGGTTTGCCATGCTAGCAGCAGATGCTGTTGCGCCCTGCCGAGGCATGGGCCCGCGTGTTGTTCTGCCTGCTCTCGGCCCTGCCGTTGGCCGCGCAAAGCTCCGCGCCCCTGGCCCTGCGATCTGAGAAGCTGTTCTTCGAAGCGGAGTGGCGCCTTGTGCGTGCCGGCGAGGTCGAAATGCAAACCGCCGGCCAATCCGAAGCCGGCCTCCGCCTCCGCACCTCCGGCTTGGTCGGGAACCTCTTTCGCGTCAACAATGTCTACCACGCCGAATATGGCCCCGAGTGGTGCGTCCGCTCCACCCGCCTTCTGGCGAACGAAGGCCGCAAACATCGCGAAACGCTGGTCACTTTCGACGCTGATAAGAAGCGCGCCTTCTACCTCGAAAAGGACATTCCCCGCGATACGGTCGTGTCCCAGCAGGACATTGAAATCCCTCCTTGCATCTGCGACTTGATCGGCGCGCTCCAACGCCTGCGCCAGTTACGTCCTGCGCCTGGACAAACCATCGAAATCCCGCTCTCGGACGGCAAGAAGGCCATCCTGGCCCGCGTGGAGGCCCAGACCCGCGAGAAGATCACCACGCCCGCCGGTTCTTTCAACACAATCCGCTACGAGGCGGACCTGTTCAACGGCCAGTTCTTCCGGCGCAAGGGCCGCCTCTATCTCTGGATCACCGAAGACGACCGCCGCTGGCCTGTTCAGGTCCGCGTCCAGCTTCCCTTCTACATCGGCACCGTGACACTCCAACTCACCAAAGCGGAGACGAACTGATGCGCTCATTCCTCCTTCTTTTCTCGCTGGCATGCATCACCGCCGGGCAAACCGCGCCCGCCCCCGCGCCGCTCACCGATGCTCAGGCCGAAAAGGCCTGCGAACGCGCCCTGCAGTTGATCGAAGCCGGCGGCGTCACCATGCCCGAAACCGGGCGTGCCGGCCTCCCGCTGCTCGAAAACATGCGGCAAATCCTGGAAAGCATCAAATTCAATGGCCTTCGCGTCCCGCATCTGCATTACCAGTTCCAGTCCAATCTGCGGGCCTGGATCTTCCTCTCCGATGCCGTTCCGAAACCCGCCCTCTTCCCCGAACAGGCCCGCAAACAACTCGTGGAACTCCGGGATATCCAGGTTTCCCTCGACGCTTACCTGGTGCACCTCATGCAGTCGCTGCATCAGTCTCTCCGCGATCCTGACCGCGACAACCTCCGCCGTTACGCCTCGGACAACGCCACCCTGCCCGCCCCGAATCCTCAAAACCCGCGCGTTGTCCTGCTTGGTGATTCCATCACCGATGCCTGGCGCCTTAACGAATATTTCCCGGGCCGCGACTTTGTCAATCGCGGCATCTCCGGCCAGATCACGTCTCAAATGCTGGCCCGCTTCCTGCCCGACGTAGCCGCCCTCCGCCCCGCCGCTGTCGTGCTCCTCGCTGGCACCAACGACATCGCCCGCGGCGTCGACATGGAGGTGATCAAGAAAAATGTGACTGCCATCTGCGACCTCGCCGACCACTACAAGATCCGCGTTCTCCTCGCCACCCTCCTCCCCGTCAGCGACTATCACATGAGCCGCAATCCTGCTTTCGAGCGCACCCGCCAGCGCCCCCCCGCCACTCTCCAAACCTTCAACACCTGGTTGCAGACCTTCGCCGCCCAGCGCAAATACATCCTCGTGGACTACTACAAACCCTTGCTTGACGCCCGCGGTCAACTCGCTGCCGAACTCGCCGATGACGGGCTCCACCCGAACTCTCAGGGTTACCGCCTGATGGCCCCCGTTCTTCTCACAGCCGTCGACCAGGCGTTTCCAAAGGCACAACCTTCCGGCCGCCGGAAGCGTCTATTCGAATAGGCCATGCGTCTGTCCGTTCTCTGTCTCATCTTCTGTGTGGCGTTGTCTGCCCAGTCCATGCGGATGAGCGTCCACCAGCTCAAGGCCTTCCTCCGCTCCTCCGCGCAGCTCCAGCACGACGACCGGCAGGTGGCCAACTACCTCCGCAAGATACAGATGACCGAGCAGTTATCCGAACGCGACGTGGCGGAACTTCTCGCCGGGGGGCTCGGGCCACGGACTGCCGAGGCTCTTCAGGATCTCCGCAAACAAAGCGCCGCGTTACCCAAACCTGCCACCGATCCCATCAAGCCGCCGCCCGCCACGTTACCGCCTCCTCCGCCCGCCCAGCAGTCCAGAATCATCGATGAAGCCCGTCAGATTGCCCTCGGCTACACCAAGTCGCTGCCCGACTTCATCTGCCTCCAGGTCACCCGCCGTTACTACGACCCGTCGGGCTTGGAGTTCTTTCAACTCGCCGACACGGTCGCCGCCCGCCTCAGCTACTTTGATCAGAAAGAAGACTACAAAGTCGTCTCGGTCAACGGTGCCCTGACCGACGTCCGGTACGATCAACTCGGCGGCGCTACCTCTACCGGCGAATTCGGCACCCTGCTCAAGGAGATTTTCGAACCCGCCACCGAGGCGAAGTTCACTTGGGAGCGCTGGGCCAAACTCCGCGGCCGCGTCGCCCACGTCTACACTTACGAGGTCCGCCAGGCCAAATCCAAGTGGCACATCTCCTGGCAGCGCCAACTCGACTATGTGCCCGCCTACCGCGGCCTCCTTTATATCGATCGCGATGTGCCTGTCGTCCTCCGCGTCACTCTCGAAGCCCAGGGGATCCCGCCCTCCTTCCCCATCCAGGAGGCCCGCACGATGCTCGATTACGACTACACCGATATCGCGGGCCGCGATTTTCTCCTTCCTATGCGCGCCGAAATGCGCATGCGCGAAGGTAAAATTTTGGTCAAAAACTCCGTCGAATTTCGTAATTACAGAAAATTCGGCGCCGATACGACCATCACTTTTGACACGCCGGATCCTCTCCCCGACGAGCAGACCACCGAAAAACCACCTGAATAAAGGATGAGGGCGGCCCTGCGGTTTGCAGCCGCAGAGCCGCCCGTCTTGCTCTGAATCACCAGCCAAGATCGCGCAGCAGGTTCCAGGTCAAGTCATCCGGGTGCTTCAGACGGCTTCCCACGTCCGGATTGATGTTGGGTTCCATCAGCAGGTTGGGAACTGCCGAGACGTCGAAATGCGACACCGAAGAACCCTGTGCAAACGTGGTGGGTGCGAATAGCCGCACATACCCTGCCGTGGTCCCCACTCGAATCAGCGGATTGAATTGAATGGAGGCCGTCGGCGCAGGCTGCAACGACCTGAGCTGAGTACCCAGGGCTTGCGGAATGCCCAGAGTCAGCACAGTGATGCTCGGATCGGTCCCTCCGGGAATGAACGAACCCGCAACGTTGTTCGCGATCAACAGCGCCCGTGCCCCGGCGTTCTGCGCATTCAGTGCCTTCACCAGGAACGTGCAATTGCCCCGGTCCACCAGCAGGATGTTACCCGCGATGTTTGCTCCCGCCGGGAACGGTTCGCACCCGTCCAGCGGCGAAACGCCTCCGCCATCGTTGGGGCTGACCACGGTTCCTTGGATGCGCCCGCGCAACTCTGGCCCGAACGTGGCGCGCTGCGCCTCCACCGGATTAATTGATGCGGGCCGCACAACGCTGACCTCCGTCCGGAAATCCAGCACGCTCGGAATCACGTTGGTGACATTCCGTCCCGCCCATACCAGGTTGAGATTGTTCCTGGCCGAGTTCCGCCGCTCCAGCGCCGTCATTTCCAACCACCGTTTCCCAGTGGTTGTGTCCAGCATGTGGCCTTCCCAGATCGACGGCAGGTTCGCTGCACGGTTTCCCGTGTTGGCTGAGGTCGGACTCGCAGTAAACCCGAGCCCGTGACCGAGCTCGTGCAATACCGTGGCCAGC
>CAYWQS010000012.1:0-111898 GCA_964460395.1 uncultured Solibacteraceae bacterium
TAAAATGCCGGAGGTTTCTCTAGTTACGATTGGTAGAAAAAACGGGGGCAGGTCACTTCACCCTCCAGGACGCGCGTGCCGGACGGAAGACGCACCGCCTGCCTTGGGCGAATCGACGAAATCCGCCCAGATTCCACAAGTATCGTTACGTCCTTCCGCACTCTGGCGCCGTCAACCAGATTCACCGGTCCGAGGGCGAAGTCAGGCCCGACCACGCCCCAGCCTGCCGCTGGGCCGAGTGCCAGCGCCGCGCAAAGGAAACGCAGGCAACTCATGTGCCCTATCCTACGCCCAACTAGAGCGGCACCGCTCCCCGGCCAACCTGCATAGATCCGGACGATCAAAGACAACGCCGACCTCCGTATCCGGGCGCCGCTCATCCGCCGTCATCAGGACAACGACAGCCAGTGTGTTCATTTCGCGGCTGGCGGCGAACAGAATCTGTGAACCGCCCGCGCGCTTTGTGAGCGGCGCGGATTGTCCGAACTCAGGCCCTACGTCCCCAAGCCGTACTGCATTCTTTGCACAAACAGGCTGGAGTTCGTTGCGGCACTCAACTACCGGCGATTCTCCATTGTTCTTGGAACCTCCAGCGGGACGGCACACCGAAAGCCAACTGTCGCGCACCGATCCAATCCCGGCCACATCAACAGAAATTTCATGCCGAAGCGCCCAGGCTGCGGACCACCGTCGGTATACCATTTGGACCCCCCGGCTTTGTACCACGACCCGCCTTTCAAAATGGCAAAGCGTGTCCTGCCGTCCGAGCGCTCGCTCTCCGTCCATTCCCATGTGTTCCCGCACATGTCGAAACATCCAAAGGGAGACCTGCCAGCGGGGAATGCGGTTACCGGGGTCGTGCCACCGCTTTGTCCGGAGTTGCAGTATCCCGGGTTCATGTCAGTACCCCAAGGGTAGAGGAGAGCATCGGGGCCTTCCGCGGCGTATTGCCATTCGAGTTCCGTCGGCAGCCGCTTGCCAGCCCAACGCGCATAGGCACGGGCATCGTCCAAGTCCACATAGACAACCGGATGGTCCTCTTTGCCCGCTGGAGGCGCCAGACCGTCCCAGTGCTTGAGGAAGTTTTCCCTATGGTACGGCCGGTAGCCGGAGGCTCTGAGGAACCTTGCATACTCAGCGTTGGTAACGGGCGCGAGATCAATTGCGTAGGGCTGCAAATGGGCCCGGTGCCTGACCCCAATCGGGGAATGAATCCCGTCGTGGCCATGCCCAGGGACGTAATCCATGGACGTCAATTGACCACATTCGCGCACCTGGTAGACAGACTCCCGGTCGTAGTCCACCGGGCCGATCGCTGTCATGTGATGCGGCACAGTGTTCGGCGGCTGCGGCGCAGGCACCGGACGGATCGCTGTCCTCCGGGCCGGAAACTCCACAGACGATGACGCCCGGGCGCGGCGGGCAGCCTGATTTGCGAGAAACGGCTCTTCCCCAACCCTCCTCGTCCTTTCCGGCCTGGCCAGGAAACACCCGATTCCCCGCGGCGCAATGAATCCTTCCAATAGAAGTCGGCCGTTGGCGGTCTGTGGACTCAATTGCGTGCCATTAATCAAGTCGAAATATTGGTCCCCTTCGCGGACCTCTACGCTGATCAACGGTCCCACCCGGCTGCTCTCAGAGCGGTTCACCAGAGTCCAAAGGCGTAACCCGCCGCCCTCCCACAGGCTGGCATAGACGTCACTGGCTTCCGTTTCAACCAGCGGCGTCCAAGATTCCCCCTGAAACAGTGATGCGTATCTACGCTGTATGGGCAGCATCGAACGTAGGATGCTGCGATCGCGCGCATTCCACCCCACCCAACTGCCGAAGACGTTCTCCCATACCATCATGCCGCTGCCATTCATCCAGGCCGTCTGGAGTTCCGCAGTGTGGTCATGGTGCCAACGCCGGATCTGATGCTGCATGTGACGGCGCTCAAACCACTTGTTCCTGAGAATGCCTGGCACACGGCTGTCGCGAAACCACTGCGCCCAGGACAGGTGATGATCGTGGATGTTCTCCAGGGGAAGGGCGATCTCGCCCTCCAAAACAATGCCAGGTTTGACGCTGTCGAGCCGGGAGCGGAATGCAGCGGATCCCCGGTTCATCGTGTCGAGGAAAATACCATCAGCGTCGATGGCCCCGACAAGATCCGCCAGCGCATCGATATCGTTCTTTTCCTCTCTGCGCGTCCCAGTATCCCAGGGATTGTAGTCAACGTAGGCCCTCACGTTCCGCCGGTGCAACTGCTCGACGATGGCCCGTACCCCCCTCAATCCGCCAGGCATATCACGGTACATGTCGAACTGATTGCGGTCGTCCACGCCAATGCGCGGATAGGCATGCCAGAGGACGAGCGAATCATATCCTCCGAACTCGAGTTCCCCCGTCTCCAGCCACTCCGGAATGAGGTATCCCCTCTTCTCCGGGCTGTAAAACTGCTCATCGCACATCATCACGAAACAGCAGGCAAAGGACTGCGCCGCCCAACTGAGGTCCACTCTTCTGTACAGGGTGTCGTCGTACCGGAGCTCGGCACGTTTTTGCACTCGCCATTCGGCTAGTTTTTCCCGGAATTCCGGCCATGCCCTGGGGTCATCCGGGGCGGGGATCAGATCGGAGTCGAATGGGGATTCTCCGTCTTTCGATAGGCCAGGAGGTTTAGACTGGACGCTGGCGGCAGACAAGCATCCCGCCGCAACCTTGACGAACTCTCTTCGAATCAGCATCTTGACCTTCGATTCGTCGGGCGGCAGTTGAGGCTCCCATTCCCGCACTCACGAAAAGAAGAATAGCCAATTCACACAACCGCGCAAGACCGTAGTCCCGTTGAGTCCGGACTCATCAGAGGCTGTCGAGCACGCTCTCGAAGCGCGGATCCCCACGCAGCGGCGCGTACATAGGATAGGCGCCGGCATAGAGCGCGAGAAAGTCCCGCACAGAAACGGCGTTCTGCAGCAATGCAACGGCATGGTCGAAATACCCTAGCGCTAAGCGGGCCCAGGCCAAGTGAGAGGGTGCAACGTATTGGCGTTCCGCTTCACCTTCCAGCGCCGCCAGCACCTCCTCCGCCTCTGCCCGGCGCCCGGCGCAGGCCAAAGCCCGAGCGAGGAGCGCCCGCGAAATGGTGCTGGCGGGGTCCAGCACCAGCGCCGACCGTAAAGCCTCGACGGCCTCAGCCGCCCTGCCCGATGCCTCCAACGCAAGGCTCTTCACCCAGTGGGGCGTCAACACGGCAGGCGACAACTGAATGCATTCGCCCGCCTGTTCCAAAGCGGCAGCGGGGTCGTGGAGCCAAACGGGCAGCCAAGCGGCGCCCAGACGCTGGTTGAACATCTGATCGCCACTGGCGCCTGAGCCAATGGCGTGCAGGGCCTCCTCGAACCGGCCGCGTGGCAGCAGTACGATTTCGCAGTACCAATCGCGAACCCAGGGATCATGAGGATGCTGTTCGAAGATTTCCGTAAGCTTCTGCCGGGCTGCTCCCCAGCGCCAATCGATTAATCCCTCAAGCACGGCAACCAGCGCAGACAGGCTTGCGTTTCCGGCATCCAGAGAGACGGCTTGGCGCGCGGCGGCCAAAGCTTCAGGCAGCACGGAGAGTGGCGGCACGTAGCCCAGCACCGCCTTATGCAAAAGAGTACGCGCCAGCCCGAAGTGAGCCGGCGTCATTGTCGGGGCCACCGATAGAGCCTCCCGGAAGTGGACGGCCGCCTGACCCAGACTCGCCGGAGTCCATTGATTGAGTTGGGAACTGCCACGCAGATAGGCCGCGCATGCAGCATGGTCCCATGGCGCAGCGGCCGGTTGGCGGGAAACAGGCTCGAGCCGCTCTACAAGTTGTATGGCGATCGCCCGAGCCACCTCATCCTGAAGATCGAACAGATCGTGAAGTTCTCGGTCATAGCGCCCGGACCAAAGCTGGTAGCCGTCCATAGCACTGACAAGCTGCACTGAGATCCGAACCCGAGAGCCCTGCCGCCGAATTGAGCCCTCTACGACAGCGCCTACTCGTAACCGGCGGCCCACCTCCCGGGCGTCGGAGCCATCTGCTACCGATTGCAGTGCCGAGGACCGCGACACTACCCGCAGCCCGGGAGTAGACGAAAGCAAGTAGGCTAGCTCTTCCCCTAACCCGGCGGCGATCGAATCATTTTCGGGCTCGGGACTCAAGTTGGCAAACGGCAGGATCGCCACCGAAGGGGCCGGACGCAGCCGCCGGTAGGTTTCAAGGACCGACAGCCCATCACTTGTATCCCGCACCGCCTCCAACGCGGCAGCGAATTCGGCCATTGTGTGATACCGCTGCACTGGATCTTTCTGGAGAGCCCGGGCAATCAGCGGCCACACCGGTAGCGGCCCTTCCCCGCCCTGCAAAGGCGGTGGATCTTCGTGCAGGATCGAATTGATGGTTGCGAGGTGACTGTCCTGCCGAAAGGGATTCGCTCCCGCCACCAGTTCATAAAACACCAGTCCCAGCGCCCAGATGTCTATGGGAGGGCCCGCAGCCTCTCCACGGGCTTGCTCTGGCGCCAGATACGCCACCGTACCTAACTGACCTGAATCCTGGGTGACATTCTCCTCGTTGCGGACCTTGGCAATGCCAAAGTCGAGGATCTTCAGCACGCCTTCGCTAGTGACCATCAGGTTCGCGGGCTTGACGTCGCGGTGGACAATCCCGGCGGAGTGGGCGGCAGCAAGTCCCTGCGCCGCCTGCAGCACCACGCGCAGCGCTTCCCCGGGCGAGAGGGGCCCGCGCGCCAGCCTCTGCCGCAAAGTCTCGCCATCGTAGTAGGCCATGATGATGGCCGGATAGCCATTCTCGCTCTCCTCGACTTCGTAGACGGTGCAGATGTTGGGATGGTCCAGTGCCGAGGCGGCCCTGGCCTCCCTCAGAAACCGGGCTCGGGCTTCCTCCCGGCCGGCCAGACTTGTCTTGAGAACCTTGATGGCCACAGTGCGGCCAAGCTTCAGATCTTCGGCTTTGTAGACCGTGCCCATGCCACCTTCACCCAGCTTATTCAGGATGCGAAAATGGGCCACGCGCTCCAGGTTCGTGTCGGACCGGGTGAGATCGCTTTCTTCGAGCACAGGGCGATCGAGGAACTCGCCCGTGGCCTCGTGACAGCGAAGCATCTCCTCGACTTCAAAGCGCAGACCCTCATCTCCCGCACACGCGTGTCCCAGGAATCGGGAGCGTGCGGGGCCCTCCAGAGACTGCGCCTGTTCGAATATCAGGGCTGCTCGTTCCCACTGTTCCGGAGTCAATCCTGCCGCGCCTCTTCTTCCCGATGATCGCATGGCCGCAGCGGGCTTCCCGGTCGATGTGGTGCAATCGCATGTGATGGTAGACGCGGGCAGAACGAAATTGGCCGTCATCGGGGCGGGTGCCGTCGGCACAACCATTGCCTACGCGGCAATGCTCCGCGGCCTGACACGGGAGATCGTCCTCATTGATTTGCAGGCCGCAAAAGCTGAGGCGGAGGCGAAAGACCTGCTGCACGGCTCACTGTTTGTACCACGAGTTGACGTCCGGGCAGGCAGTGTGGCCGATTGCGCCGGCGCCCGCGTCGTGGTGATCACCGCGGGCGCCAAGCAGAAACCTGGACAAACCCGCCTGGATCTGATGAAAGCTAACACCGCGATGCTTCGCGATCTTCTGCCGGACATTCTTCAGGCCGCACCGAACACAATTCTGCTTATGGTTTCCAACCCGGTGGACGTGCTCACGTACGCGGCCTGGAAACTGACGGGCCTCAGCCGGGCACGCGTCTTCGGGTCGGGCACGGTGCTGGATACAGCCCGCTTCCGGGCCCTGCTCTCGGCAAGGTTGGGTGTCTCCGCCGCCAACATCCACGGCTACATCGTGGGCGAACACGGCGACAGCGAAGTGCCGGTGTGGTCCAGCCTTCAAATAGGCAACGTGCCGTTGAATCAATTCCAGACGGCAGGTTCTCCGCCGCTCACCGCGCTGGAAAAAGAAGAGATCTTCCACAACGTCCGTGATGCCGCGGCACAGGTAATTTCGGCCAAAGGCGCCACAAACTGGGCCGTGGGCTTGAGCGTCGCCCGTATCCTGGAAGCGATCCTCCGGGACGAGCACCGCATTCTTCCCGTGAGCACCATCATCGAGGATTGGTGCGGGTTGCGCGACGTCTGTCTTTCGCTCCCAGTCCTGGTAGACGCCGCAGGAGTGGGTGTGCCGCTGGCGCTTTCCCTGGATGAAACCGAACGTGACGCCCTGCGGCGGTCCGCCAGCATCCTGCAGGAAGCCTGCCGGTCCTTGGGATTCTAACGAGCCATGCCCGCAGCAGCGACCGCACCCCGCCACTGTATCGATCGTGGCCATCCTCTGCCCATGGGGGCCACTCTCCACCGTGGCGGCATTAATTTCTCCGTGTTCTCGAGCAACGCCACTTGGGTGGAACTCCGCCTGTACGAGCCTGGGGCTCCTGAACCCTTTCTGGCGTTCGATCTCAACCCCCGGATTAACAGGACAGGCGATGTCTGGCATGTGTTCGTCAGCGGGCTTTTTCCGCCGGTGGAGTATACCTACCGGATGGATATGCGCCCCAACCTGGCGCCTCACCTGCACAGGTTCAACCGCAACGTCGAATTGCTGGACCCTTACGCGCGCGAGATCGGTGGCGACCGCATCTGGGGCTATCCCGAAAAAGGCCAACAAAAGGCCCGCCGCAGCCTTGTCGTGGACGAGTTCTTTGATTGGGAGGACGACCAGCCGCTGGAAACTCCCCTGGCCGAATCCATCATCTATGAAATGCATGTGCGCGGCTTCACCCGCCACGAAAGTTCTGGGGTGGCCCACCCAGGCACATTTCAGGGGGTGATCGAAAAGATCCCCTACTTGCAGTCGCTCGGCGTCACCGCCATCGAATTATTGCCGGTATTCGAGTTCGAAGAGGCTGACACCGACCGCGTTAACCCGGTGACCGGCGAGCGTTTGTTGAATTTTTGGGGCTACCACCCCATCACCTTTATGGCGGTGAACGCGGCATACGCGGCGGACCGCAGTCCCGGCGGGCCCACGCGCGAGTTTAAGCAAATGGTCAAGGCGCTGCACAAGGCCGGCATTGAAATCATTCTCGACGTAGTACTCAACCACACCGCCGAGGGGGACGCCCGCGGCCCCACCTATTCGTTCCGCGGAATCGACAACTCGGTCTATTACTTGCTCGACCGTGATACCGGCGCCTATCGGAACTACTCCGGCTGCGGAAACACCGTGAACTGCAATCATCCAGTGGTGCGCGACGCAATCGCGGACGCTTTGCGCTACTGGGTGACCGAGATGCACGTCGATGGATTCCGGTTCGACCTGGCGTCCATCCTGGGCCGGGGCCAGGACGGTTCTGTGCTTCCTCAACCGCCATTGCTGGAGCGGCTGGCTCACGACCCGGTCCTGGCCGGCACGAAGTTGATCGCTGAAGCTTGGGACGCCGCCGGCCTGTATCAGGTGGGTACATTCCCGGCATGGGGACGCTGGGCGGAGTGGAACGGGAAGTTCCGTGACGATATCCGACGCTTCGTGAAGGGCGACGAAGGTCTCGTGCCTGCCATGGCCACGCGGCTTACCGGCAGCGCCGACCTCTATCAGACCAGCGCCCGCGAGCCTTACCACAGCATCAACTTCATCACCTGCCACGACGGTTTCACACTCTCCGATCTGGTGAGCTACAACGAGAAGCATAATTACCTCAACGGCGAGAACAACGCCGACGGCGCCAACGACAACAACAGTTGGAACTGCGGGGCGGAGGGCCCCACCAGTGATCCCGCTGTGCTCTCGCTCCGGCAACGGCAGATGAAAAACATGGCGGCTTTGTTGTTTGTGGCCCGTGGCGTACCTATGATGTTGGGCGGCGACGAATTCTGCCGTACTCAGATGGGCAACAACAACGCCTACTGCCAGGATAACGAGGTCTCCTGGTTCGACTGGCGGCTGCTGGAGCAGAACTCGGCAATGACCCGCTTCTTCCGGAAACTGATCGCATTCAGGCGCTCCCAGCCACTGCTTACTTTCAACAGTTTCACCGACCATGGCCCCTACGACAGGACCTTCATTCTGTGGCATGGTCTGCGCCGCAACCAGGCGGACTGGAGCCGGGGGTCGCGGACTCTGGGCATGCACTTGGGCGGCGTGCAGGGAGCCAAGGCGGAGCACATTCTGGTGCTGCTGAACTCTCACTGGGAGCCGCACGAGTTCGAGTTGCCCCACATCGACCGGCAGAAATGGGCTCGCAAGGTGGATACTTCGCTGGAGTCCCCCAGCGACATCACCGATCGCCCCGTGGCCTTGCGCAAGCAACGTTCCTATCTGGTGAAAGCGCGCTCGGCCGTCATCCTGGTCGGCCTACCGGCTTAGGCAGCCTCAGGTTCGAAAGTGTCCTGGGATCGTGCCAGGCGAACGACGGTCTGTATGCACTGGGCCAGTGTAGGTGGCACCGGTGGCGCCGTTTCGCTCTGGAGCGCTTCGATTACCTGAAGGGCCAGCCAAGGTTTTGAATTTCTTTCAATTGCCTTTTCGATGACCCGCGTGGCCTCGCCCACCGGCCTGCTGACTCCCGGTACCCGGACTTGACCGGCCGCCCGGCGGAACACCTCGTCGAATCCGGAATACCAGAGATGGTGTTCGAGATCCGATTCGGGCAACTCGGTGATGCACTCCCGCTCCGGTCGCCCCGCCAGGTGGAAACGCACCGACTGCGCATAGGCTCGGCCTGCGCGGTCGCCGTCGGCCAGCAGATGCCACTCGATGCCCAACTCATTGGCCAGCCGCACGATGGCAGTTGGGCCAGACTGAGCGAATTCAATGCATGCTACGGATTCGCTGGTGAGATCGTAACCAAGTGCACGGGCCAGTTCTGGCATCAGCCAGGCTTCGGTCTCGCCTTCCACCAGCAACCAGCAGCGGGCGAACAACGCGGCGCCCCGCCGGGCCCGGATGTGGTATGCCACGCGGCGCCGTTCGTCGTTGGTCAAGACACCCTCGCGCAGTTGGAACACCTTCACCTCGCCGTTGCGCCGCTCCATCCGCCGCATCAACTCCAGTGGAACCAGCGAGAGCAGCTCCCCAGAGTAAGTGGTAACCACCTTTTGAATCGGCAAGGCTTGCACGATACCCCACATGGCGCTGAGCACTGACGGATGCAGGTGGGCCTCGATTTCGGTCAGTCCGAGGATCGGAATGGCTTCCGGATCCAAGAACTCAATCGCATGATGGCGAAGCAGGTTGCCGAACAGAAGCAGCGGGGCGAGCGACTGTGCGCCGGAACCCGGAATGCGTGCGGGCGCCAGATCCCGCGCACCGCGCGTCAGCAGCGCGTGCCTCAGGTCATCCATCAGGCGGCGAGAAATCTGCTGGCACTGGCGGAACTCCTGCTGCGACAACTCACCGAATCCGGTCAAGCAGGCAGTGATGGCCGGATCACCTCGGTCGTGGGGAGCCTCCCCACCTGCGCCGAGCGAATCGGCAAGCGTCAGGAACGGGAGCCGTCGCCGCACCATTTCCAGCGCAACGTGGGGATTGGCTTGCCGCAGCGGCCGGCCCGTAGAGTCCAGGCAGGCAATCGACACCTGCGCCGGCCGTCCAGCCTGATTTGGTTCCGCGCGGACCTCCAGACGAAGCACGGCCAAGCCATGTTCCATCACCACGCTGGACTGTAAAGACTGGCGCAGCACCGCCGTCCAGCGGCCGCGTTCCCGTTCGGCCACTTCCAGAACGGCACGGATAGGCGCGTTGGTTTCCTGGTCGAAGTCGCGAGCCCCAAAGAGGACCTGTCCCGGCGGCTGGCCCAACCCCAGCGTCAGGCGAAGGAGCTCCAGCAAGCTGGACTTGCCCGATGCATTCTCGCCAATGAGCACGGTCGTTGCGCCCAAATCGATCTCCAGCCGGCGGATGCCCCGGAAGTTTTCGATTATGGCGTGGCGCAACAGCATTGCGGCGGCGTGCCCGCTCGCATCTTACCATTGAGAAGTGAGCACACCACGCTGGGTCATCTTCACCGATCTGGACGGCACCTTGCTCGACCACGAGACGTACTCCTGGGATGCGGCGCGGCCCGCGCTTGAGCGGTGCCGCCGGCTGAACGCTGCTGTCGTGCTGTGCTCAAGCAAAACCCGGGCGGAATTGGCCTGGCTGCGGGGCGAGATGGGCCTCGATCACCCCTTCATCACTGAGAACGGTGCTGGGATTTTTGTTCCGCAAGGCTACTTTCCGCAGCCGGCAGCTGGTGCAGAGCAGGTGGATGGACTTGAGCGGATTACTCTCGGCGCGCCCTACCGGGATTTGCTTTCGGACCTCACCGCTGCCGCCAAGGAATCCGGCGTGCCTATCCGCGGCTTTTCTCAGATGGATGAGGCCGAGATCGCCCAGCGCACCGCACTGCCGTTAGAACGCGCCCATCTGGCCAAACAACGCGAGTTTGTCGAACCCTTCGTAGTCGAAGGGGGAGCCGACCCTGCGCCGCTCCTTGCTGCTATAGAAAGGCGGGGCCGTAGCTGGACACGGGGTGGCCGCTTCTTCCACATCCTGGGAGGCAGCAACAAGGCGCGCGCCGTCCTGGCTCTGCGTGCCCTTTATGAAGCACAAGGCAGGGTGCGCACGATCGGGTTGGGCGATGCGGAAAACGACGCTGAGATGCTTCGCGCTTGCGATCACGCGGTCGTGGTCCGGGGCAAACGTTCGGCCCAGTTGGCGGCCCTGGTGCCCCAAGCGCATCAGACGGAGCAAGCGGGTCCGGCCGGTTGGAACCAGGCCGTGCTGGCTTTGCTGTCAGGCACCCCGGTGGGTCCTCCTCCCGGCGCCTGAATAATCACCGGCGCTCTCAGATGCTGTCCATGGCCGCGGCCGCCCGGCGCAGCCGGTCGTATATATCCGGCAGACCGGAAGCTACGCGGTTCCAGTTCGGAATCTGCGGGGCGCCCAACGGATCCTGTGTGTACGCGCTGGCGGCTTCCGCAATCGACTGGACAAACACCTGCACCGCCGTGCCCTCTTCGTGGCGGTCAAATTCAAGGCCGTTTACCAGCGCGTCGGCGTAGTAGCGCTGGATTGTGTCCTCAGCCAGCCGCACGTAATAGACCTGGAGCGCGCGGAAGTCGTCCGCTGACAATACCACGCCCTCTTGAGCGAGAGTGCGGAAGAGGCTCTTCGCAATGTCGCAGGTCATGCGGCGCAGTCCCTTGTCAGGATCGTCGGCCGACAATGGACTGTGTTTGTGCTCGTAATTCTCGCTGATGTCCACCTGGCAAACGCGCGAAACCGCAGTATTGCGGAACACCTCGGCCAGCACGCCCACTTCCAGGCCCCAATCGCTCGGAATGCGGTTGGTGCGCGCCAGATTCGTGTTCATGGCAAACTCGCCCGCCAGCGGATACCGGAAACTGTCCAGAAAGCGAAGGTAGGGGATCTCGACTGGCCGCAGGCGTTGAATGGCCCTCACCAGTGGAGTGAAAAACAAGCGGGTGACACGGCCATGCAGGCGGTCAGAAAACCGGGCGTAAAATCCTTTCGCGAATTCGAACGCCAGATTCGGGTGAGCGAGCGGATATACCAACCGGGCCAGCAGATCCCGTGAGTAGCCGATGATGTCACAATCGTGCAGCGCGATGATCTCACAGTCATCCCATGCCAACAGGAGCCCTTGGGACAACCAGCAGGTCTGCCCCTTTCCCGGTCCGCCGGCACTCAGATCGTTCTTTTCCAAAAGCTGCAGAATCGACTGAACTTCAGGGTGTTCCATCCAGAGGGCCGTGACGGGCACCTGAAATCCCTGAAATCTTGAACGTGCCTCCCGGTATTGCTCCGCGCTGGCCCTCCCGATGGCGACGACAATCCTTTTCAACCAGCGCACCTGCCGCAGTTCAGCAATGATCCGGTCCATGGCGGGCCGTTCAAATTCCGTGTAGAGGGCGGGTAGGATCAGGCCAACCGGGTTGACTGCATTGAAGACCTCCAACTCCCTTTCCAGGCGAACAATATCGGGAGTCCCCAGCCGGTGAATCGTAGCAACAACCCCTAACTGGTAAAAGTCCGACATAAGAGTTCTCCTTCCGATGGGGCTGACCGAATGGTTCCTTCTCCATTAAATGACATTAAGGGACTTGGCGGCTGAGAGCACGAGCCTTAGCGGACCACTAATTCCTCAGACGGGCGCCCGGAACTGTCCCGCGCCGGAACACTGAATATAGAGAGCACTTGCCCGCGTGGCCGTCTTCCGCGCGGGCTTTTTTATTCGTATCGCAATGCCTCAGTGGGATTGAGGGCCGCTGCCCGGCGAGCCGGCAGAAGACCGAATAACAACCCCACGAGAAATGACGTCACGAAGGCGACGGCTACCGACACAGGCGAGATCGGAATGGTGACAGGCGTAAAGTACCGGACCGAGAGCGGCACGGCAACCCCTGCCGCTACACCTAACAGTCCGCCACCGGCGCTGATCAGCATGGCCTCCAGGAGGAACTGCAAGGTCACGTCCTCGCGCGAACCTCCGAGCGCCATCCGCAATCCGATTTCCCGAGTTCGCTCTGTGACCGTCACCAGCATGATGTTCATGATGCCGATGCCGGAGATCACCAGCGCAATCACCGAGATCAGGATCAGCAAAACGGTCATCGCCAAAGCCACCTGTTCGGCTGCCTCCAGAATCGCGGTCAGGTTGCCGACGTAGAAGTTGGCTCCTTTGCGGTGGCGGCTTTCGAGCAGCCGTCTTACCTCTTCCGTCAGCGCTGGAACGTCTGCAGTGTTGCGGGCCGAAACGTACATGGGGTCCACGCGTTCATATGGCACGAAGAGCCGCAGCACGGTGATGGGCACCAGCACACTGTCGCGCGTGACTTCACTGAGCCCGAATGTGTCAGTCTTTTCGCGAAACACTCCCACTATGGTGAACTGGAGTCCGTAGAGTTTCAGCGTTTGTCCGATGGCGTTTTGGGGCCGGTTGCCATACAACCGCTCAGCCAGGGATTGAGTGATGACAGCCACCCGTTGGCGGAAATCGACGTCGCTAAAATCCAGCGTTCGGCCGGCCAGAATTACCAGGTTCCTTACGCGAGGATACTCATGGTCGGTGCCCAGGAGTTGCACATCGCGCAGTCTGCCCTGAATGGAGATGGTCTGGAAGGCAACCATCACACCGCTGGCGGCGCGGATGCGCGAAGCCAGCGTCTCGCGAACAGCTTCGACATCAGCGATCTTGACGAAGTCGGCAGCCGCGGTTGTCGCCTCCCGGTTACCGAGTTCGTAGTAAGCGGTGATGAGGTTGGAACCCACCCCGGAGATTTGCTCAAGAATGTAATCCCGGCTGGCCAGTGAGATGGTTACCACCAGAATCACCGAGGCGTTGCCGATGACCAGGCCGAGCGCGGTGAGAAACGTGCGAATGCGATTGCTCGCCAGCGCGTGGATTGAGAACCTGAAAGCTTCCCCGAGATGCAGTGCCATTTCGCTACCCGCCGGCGCGCGAGACGGGAGGCTGCCAGGGCGCGTGTTCACCCGGCGCGGTGATCAGCCGGGCGCCGCGATGGAAGGTAAAGTAGTTGAATCCCCACCGCACCAGCACAACCAGGCGATTCGCGAATCCGACGATGTACATAATATGCAGGAACAGCCACGCCAGCCAAGCCAGGATGCCACCGAAGCGGAGCGGGCCGATCATGGCCACGGCGGCGTGGCGCCCGATCGTGGCCATTTCGCCTTTATTGAGATACCGGAACGCGGGCGGCTGCTGGCCGGCCAGCCGCGCTCCTATGACCCGCGCCACATAGCGACCTTGCTGCATGGCAACTGGGCAGACACCAGGGAGAGGCTGCCCGTCCTGTTCACAACGGGCCATGTCGCCTAGCACGAAGATCTCGGGATGACCGGGCAGGTTTAGTTGCGCATCCACTTCGACGCGCCCAGCCCGGTCTAAGTTGGCGCCCGCCTGTCGCGCCAGACGCTCCGCCAGCGGGGAGGCCTGCACCCCGGCGGCCCACAACACTGTGCGAGCAGCGATCCTCGAGGTAGCGCCATTCTGGACAAATTCAACGCCGTAGTCGTCCACCAATTGCACCAGACTGCCGGTCAAAGGCCGCACCCCGAGCCGGATCAGGTCGCGCAGTGCCCGCTCGGACAGTTCTTCGGTGTAAGTGGGCAATACCCGGGGCCCCGCATCCAGGAGAAATATTCGGGATTGCTCGGGGCGGATCGAGCGAAAGTCGTTTCGCAAAGTGTCCCTGGAGATCTCCGCCAGCGCGCCAGCCAGTTCCACCCCAGTGGGCCCGCCGCCCACCACGACAAATGTGAGCCAGGCCAGCCGTTGCTGGAGATCGGATTCCAGTTCCGCGGACTCAAATGCCCGGAAAATCCGTGCACGGATTTGGGTGGCATCTTCCAGGGTCTTCAGCCCCGGAGCATGTTCTTCCCATTCGTCGTGCCCGAAGTAGTGGTGCCGCGCTCCGGCCGCAACCAACAGCGTGTCGTAGTCGATGCGATTTCCGCCTGAGCACACCACCTTTTGGCCGGCCACATCGAAGTCTTCGACCTCTTCCATCAGAACACGCGTGTTGGTTTGGCGGGCTACGATGGCTCGAATCGGAGCGGCGATGTCCCCCGGAGAAAGGCCTCCGGTGGCAACTTGATACAAAAGCGGTTGAAAAAGATGATAGTTGCGGCGGTCGAGGAGAGTCACATCCACCGGCGCAGACCGCAGCGCCTTCGCCGCCTCAATCCCGGCAAACCCACCCCCCACAATGACTACCCGGTGCATCCCGCGTCCAAACCTCTGCCCTCCATTGTGGCAGTTCCGCCGGAGCAGGACACACCGGTTCCAAATTGAAAAGTTGCGGCCTTAGCGCCGGAAGGCAAATCGCCGGAGTGCCACGATACCTATGCCCGCAGCCACTAGCGCAATTGTTCCGGGCTCGGGTACCGTGTTGACTTGCTCAAGCCGCCCGATCGTCATGTCATCAAACCCAAAGATGTCGTCGCCGGTTGTGGTGCCAAAGCTCAGTGAAGAGAACAATTCCGCGCTGGTTGTAGCGATAACCCCGAAGTAGAGAATCGACGCGCTGGGTGCCTCCAATGTATGGGGCACGTCGATTACCGTCGAACCACCCCCAGCGAAATTAAGCGTCAACGTCAATTGGCCATTGAAATCGCCAATGTCAGTTCCATAGAAACCGAATGCCGCCTGTGGAGTACTGAAGGCGATGTTGAAGGTGTTGTTCGCCGTGAAATACTTGGTGCCTGAGGTTGGGATTCGCCCTGCAGGACTCGCTGGAAAGAAGCTGTTGATTGCGCTGCCGCCGGTCAAGGTGGCTGTGTCGGCGCCGAAAGTGAGATTCAACGGTGGCACAGAATTGTTGGCGAACGATTCGAAGTTCTCGGTGGACACACCCACCAGATTGGATAGGAACGAGGCGCGGGCTGCATCCGAGTTGGGCCTCGGAAGGGTGGCATCGAGTGGACCTAAGTCCTCTCCGAAGAACTGCAGAATTGCTCCGTGAGCGGAACCTGCAAAAAGCAGAAGACACGCGAAAAGAAAAACTCTGACGAGCAAGTGAAACCTCCTCGGAGTAGTCGCCAGGAGTGAGATGGAACCCAATCGCCATGCCCTCCTGGCGCATCCGTGCAGCGAGGATATGTCATCCAAATGGGGATCCTATAGCTCTGGTGTCATATAACTGGGTTAAAAAGTACCAGGACGCGCCTGGCTGAGCGCAGCAGATTAGTGTCGTGCGGTCAGGTAAGGAGCCAAAAGATTGCCAGCCCGGCCAAATACACGCCAACAAACATCCCGCCGACTCGAAGCCCAAATGGTCTGCCCCCTGTCCGCCACGCCAAGAGGGTCTTAAGCACCGCGTTTCCCACCAACGCGAGAAACACACTCCACATCGCATCCGGTTGACCGATCTGTCCTGCATTCCGCATGTCGCCCAGCGAAAGAGCTACTGCATCGACGTCGGCCAACCCGGCTGCGAAACTGGTGGCGAAAACCCCGCCGGCGCCGGCGGCCTCGGCCGATGCCCTCGTAATGAATAAGACCGCTGAGAACAGCAGGCCAAACTGCACAACCGGCGTCAGCCTTAGGGGATTTCCCAGCGAAACGCGCCGGAGTTCAGGCTCGTGAGGAAACGACCGGTGCGACAAGAACCAGGCCAGCGCCCCACCGACGGCGGTCATCACCGCAAAGGGCAGCACCAGGGCCTGAGCCAACACCGGACGCATCAACCAGAGAATGGCCAGCAAGCGCGGCAGTTGCACGGTATTTGCAACCACGGCTGCATACCAGAACACGTCGCGCCGCTGCGGTTCCTCCTGCACCTTCCGGGCAAACGCCAGCGTGGCGGCGGTAGTAGAAGCCAACCCGCCCAGCACACCGGTGAGGCTCATGCTCTTCTCGCTGCCGAGGAACTTCTCCAGGAAATAACCGACATAGGAGATCGAGGAGACCAGGATCATAAAGATCCAAATCCTGCGGGGCTCGAAGGCGTCATAGGGGCCAAAGCGGCCCTCAGGGAGTACCGGGTAAATGACAAACACCAGCGCGAGAAAACGGAGCGTCCCCAGGAACTCCTCCTGCGTTAGATCTTCGCGGACAAACTGCTGCAGGCGCTTCTTGGCCGCCAGAAATGCCGCCAGGGCAATGCTGGCTGCGATGGCGATGGGCAGGGCCGCCGGGTAATCGGGTACGGCTACCAGGTAACCGAGCAAGAATACGGCAAGGGCGGTGAAATCGCTGGTCAGCCGTGGGGTTTTGCGCCGGTCGAAGACGTGAACCACCAGCAGCGCGGCAATCCCGAAGAAAGCTGCGGCCGCCAGCCAGGGTTGACCCAGCAGACCAGAGATGCAGCCCATGACAGCCACCAGCACAAAATCGCGCATCTCAGTGGCGGTAGACGGCTCCTCGCTTCCGCGCAACCCTTCCCGCTGTACGCCAATCAGGAAGCCGATCAGGATGCTTTCGGCCAGCGATTCCAGGGCAGGACGAAGTTCAGGGTAAGGCACCGGGTAAATCCGCCTCTATGGTAGGCCCGCGGGTAGAGGGGCGGGAATGGCGGCGCCATCGGCCCGGGAATCGGAAGCGGCGCGAAATACCCCAGTCCGGGCATTCCAGTGCACCACATTGCCTCGGCCCATCACATCGGCATGGGCCGCGCGCACCTCCACCTGGTGGCCCAGTTTTTTCAGGCTTTCGATCGTGGCAGGGCCCATCCGCGATTCGATCCGCACATCGCAGCCGCCCGCCTGGCTCTTGGTGAAGCGTGGTGCTTCCAGCGCGGCCTGGACGTTCATTCTGTGATCGAGGTAGTTGGATACGAACTGCGCGTGCGCGAGCGGTTGGTTGGCGCCACCCATGATGCCGAAGGCGATGAAGTCGTCGCCGCGGTCCAGGAAACCAGGAATGATGGTGTGAAAGGGGCGCTTGCGCGGCGCCAAAACGTTTGGATGGCTGCGGTCAAGAGTAAATCCGGACCCCCGGTTGTGCAGATGGAAACCATAGCCATCCACCAGTACCCCCGAACCCCAGGCCTGGTACACGCTCTGAATCCACGAAACGACGTTGCCTTCCTGATCGCCAATGGCCAGGTAGGTGGTGTCGCTGGCGCGCGGTTCACCAGCCTGCACGCCGCAGTTGGCCTTGCGCGGGTTGATCAACCCGGCGCGCTTGGCGGCATAGGAAGGCGACAGCAGTTCCTGCACTGGCGCCGGCGCAAATCGAGGATCAGCAATATAGGCGGCCGCGTCCGCGTACGCGAGCTTCATCGCTTCGATACGGCGGTGCACCTCCGCGGCAGCGAGAGGCCCGGCGGGGTCGGGCGCGAACCGCGACATAAGGTTCAGCATCAGCAGCGCCGCGAGCCCTTGGCCGTTGGGAGGCAATTGGGACACCCGCCAGCCGCGATATTCCACGGAGAGCGGCGTCACCCACTCCGGCTCAAATTCCGCCAGATCCGCCGGCTCCATAACGCCCCCATGCCGCGCCAGCGTGCTGACAATAGCCTGGCCGATCGCGCCTTTGTAGAATGCACCGGAGCCTTCAGCGGCAATCACGCGCAGTGCCTTCCCGAGCCCTGGATTCCGGAACAATTCCCCGGCTTGGCCGGTGATGCCCGCCGGCCGGAATACTATCAGGCTCGCCGGATCGTGCTCCAGCCTTTTCGACTTCCAGGTTTCCGCCATGTTTTCCTGCAACGGGAACCCTTGCTCGGCGTAGCGGATGGCGTCCTCGAACAGCGTAGCCCAGGAAAGTTTGCCGTAGCGGCGGTGCATGGCCTCCCAGCCCCGCACGGCGCCGGGAACCGTCACCCCAAGAGGCCCGAGGTCAGGCATGCCAGTCATGCCACGTTTCGCCAGTTCTTCCGGTGTCAGCCGCTTGGGCGCCCAACCACCCGAATTCAGCCCCACCAGGCGGCCCGTCTTTCCGTCGCGCATCAACACGAACAAGTCGCCGCCGATGCCGCACATTGCCGGCTCCACAACGCCCAGCACCGCGTTCGCCGCAATGGCTGCATCTACAGCGGATCCTCCGCGGCCCAGAATCTGGGCAGCAGTCTGCGAAGCCAGCACCTGGCTGGTGGCCGCCACAGCCTGCCGCGTAATGACTTCTGAGCGCCCGTGTTCCCGGTCGGCGCCCCCCACCCATCCAGCCAGCCCCATCAGCAGTGTTGCGGCGCCTAGCGCGCGCTCCTTTCCAGTTCTCATAACGCTGTACAATCCGTCCTATGCGACGCTTGGGCGCCACATGCTTCTGCCTGCTTATCTTTGCAAGCGGCTGCTCGCGAGTTTACTACGGCGCGATGGAAAAGATCGGCAAGGAAAAGCGGGACATCCTGGTGGGGCGCGTCCTGGATGCCCGCAAGGACCAGGAGGAGGCCAGACAGCAGTTTGCCAATGCGCTCGAGGCATTCCAGGCCCTCACGGGCTTTTCCGGCGGCAATCTGGAAAAGACCTACGACAAGCTGAACAAGGAGTACGAGCGCTGCACAGGGCGTGCACAGGATGTGAGCGACCGTATTGTCTCGATTGAGAAAGTTTCGCGGGACCTGTTCAAAGAATGGGAAGGCGAGATCGCACGAATGAATGATCGGGATCTTCAGAGCCGCAGTCGCGTTCTGCTGGCCGACACACGCAAACGCTACGAGGCGCTGCACCGGCGGATGAAATCCGCCGAAAAACGGATGCAGCCGGTATTGCGGTCATTTGAAGACAAGGTGCTGTTTCTGAAACACAACCTTAACGCCCAGGCCATCCGTGGACTGAAGAACGATGCCGTGCGAATCGATGCCGATGTTGCAGGCTTGCTCAAGGAACTCGAAGCGGCAATCGCCGAGGCGGACGCCTTCATCGCATCGATGAAGGCGGCGGAAACGCCAAGTTAGGGCCCTGGCGTCTCGCCAAGGCTGCTTTAGTGCCTCCGCGCAGCCGCTGCTTCAAGCGCTTACCTTACGGCCCTCCCGCCACGCCACGTTCGCCATGTGCGGACCCGCCACGGCGCGCGCGGCAATCGCTGCTGTGCAGTTGGGTTGCTGGCGCGTGCGCAGGCAATCAAGGAAGTTCTTCTGGTGCAAATTCGCGGAATCGCGGTCTTCAACGCGCGCCGATACCGTCATCTCTTCCTTCTGCGACCAGGGTGCACGGCTCGCGCCCGGATCCTTGTAGAGCGCATAGCCGTGCCGGTTCATCACCATCGTGGCGCGATCGCCCATGAAAGTGATGGACCAGTCGTAATCAAATGCCGACGTATAGTTCAACGTCCAGGTCGCCATCATTTTTGGATACTCGAATACGGCCGAGAATACGTCAGGCACCTCTCCCTTCACCGCATCGCAAAGGTAGCCTTGACAGACTGCGGATTTCGGCGCGCCGTTGCCGGTCATCCACTGCACAACATCCATGAGATGTGTTCCCTGATCGGTCATATTGCCCCCCGAATAGTCCCAGAATCCCCGCCACCACCGGAACCGGCGGGGCATGAATTCCCGGCGTGGAGCGGGGCCTTGGAACCGTTCCCAGTCGAGATTGCCCGGCAGGGGATCGTCCACCAGGGGGATGTCGAAATGCCAGTTCCAGTTCGCTTTCACCAGGGAGACTTTACCCAATCCACCGTCGTCAATCACCTTTTTGGCCTGATAGATGAACGGCATCGAGCGGCGCTGCATGCCCACCTGCACCAGGCGCCCGCTGCGCTCCACGGCGGTGACCATCTCTGCGCTCTCCGCCAGGTTCATCGAGAAGGGCTTCTCGAGGTAAACGTCCTTGCCGGCCGCCAGAGCATCGAGCAACTGAGGCTTGTGATGGTGGTCCGGTGTGGCGATGATCACGAAATCGAGGCCGGGCATCGCCAGGACCTCCCGGTGGTCGGCCGTCTGCTTTACCCCGCGTGGAGCAACCGACGCGGCACGTTCGCAGTGCGGCTGGTAGACATCGCAAACCGCCACACACTGCGCTCCAAGTTTCTGAAAGGTCTCGTGCAGCCAGGTGCCCCGGCCGCCCGTTCCGATGGCTGCATACGCGGGCCGGTCATTGGCGCCAAAGACGGATGCCGGCACGACCAGGGGTGCGACGATTCTCTTTGCGAAGTCTCTGCGGTCCATATGCGGCCAGTATATCCGCGAATCCTCTCCCCGCCCTCGCGCATCACAGCCCAGGGAAGGTATCCTGGGTAAGTATTCCCTTCCGGCACCTTCGATTCTGGCCTCTAACGAAAAATGAACAAGTTCCTTTCCCGACGCTCCCTGTTCCGCCACAGTTCCCTGGCCGCCGCTGGCAGCGGTCTCTCCTATGCCGCGCCGGCTGCAAAGGGCAAAGCAAGAAACATCATTTTCATGGTGAGTGACGGCATGAGCGCCGGTGTTCTGCCATTGGCCGAGCTCTTCTCCCAACTGACTCGCGCCAGGGGGACTCACTGGCACCGGCTTTTGCAGCGAAAAGACGTGGCGCACGGCCTTTTTGACATGGCGTCGTTGAATTCGCCTGTGACGGATTCCGCCGCGGCCTCCTCTTCCTGGGGCTCCGGCGTGCGCATCTTCAACGCCGCAATCAACACCCTGCCGGACGGCCGAAAGTTGACAACCCTGGCCGAACTGGCCCGGGACCGCGGCAAGAAGGTAGGGCTGGTGACCACTGCCACTGTGACGCACGCCACGCCGGCTGGCTTCGCTGCCTCCCAGCCCCGCAGAGACGACGAGGCGCTGATCGCGCCTCAATACCTCAACCGCGTGGACATCGTTCTGGGCGGCGGCACAAAGTTCTTTGACCCTTCTGCACGGCCTGACAAACAGAATCTTTGGGCCGAATACCAGGCGAAAGGCTACGCACTGGCCCGCACACGGGATGAACTGCGCACAGCTCCCGCAGGCAAACTTTTAGGGGTTTTCTCCCCCAGCCACATTCCGTTTTGTCTGGACCGGCGGCACAACCCTGAACTCGACCAGCGCACGCCGCCGCTTGCCGAGATGGCCCGCGCGGCTCTCGACCGGCTGGCATCCCACCCTCAGGGATTCCTGCTGCAAATCGAGGGCGGCCGCATCGATCACGCCGCCCATAACAACGACGCGGCGGCCATGCTTTGGGAGCAATTGGAGTTTGACGACGCACTCGGCGTGGCGCTTGATTTCCAGCAGCGCCAACCCAATACCCTGCTTGTCATCACCACCGACCACGGGAATTCCAACCCCGGACTCAATGGGACCGGCAAGGAATATGGTGGCACCAGCCAGGCTTTTGCCCGGTTGAGGGAATTCCGCGCCAGTTTCGAGCGCACCAGCCCGAAGTTACTCGGCGTTGCAGATCCGCAACGCGTGATCGAAGTGGTGTCAGAAGCCACCGGAATCCGCATTGAAACCCGCGAGGCCGAGGCTGTCATCCAGTGCGTTGCGAAGCACAAAAATTTGGATTGGAACGCCCAGCACGACAATCCCCAAGGCGTGATGGGCCAGATCTTGGGCAACCGGACGGGCATCGGGTGGACCGGCACCAACCACACGGCAGACTTCACTACGTTGACTGCGCTCGGTCCCGGAGCTGGCGATTTCGCCGGGCTCGTCCGCAATACAGGGGCGTTTGAACGGATCACTCACCAACTCGGGGTGCAGTTCAAGAACCCCGAAATGCCGTTTGAGCAGGCCCAGGCTTTGCGGGCTTCCGCACCCGTAGTGCTTCCGCACTGGGTCTGAGGTAAGATCGACGGGCGGAGGTCACCCCGCCATGCTGATCGTTCACGTGTACGTGCACGTTAAGCCGGAGTCTGTCCCGGCCTTTATTGAAGCAACGCTGGAAAATGCCATTGCCAGCCGGCGGGAGTCTGGGGTGGCGCAGTTCGATCTGCTGCAACGCGACGACGATCCGTTGCGATTCCTCCTGCTGGAAGTGTACCGGGATGCAGCCGGCGCCGCCGCCCACAAGGAGACGGCGCATTATGCGAAGTGGCGGGATGCAGTGGCGGAAATGATGGCCGAACCACGCTATAGCCACAAGTACCATGCACTTTGATTTCGCCACGGCCGGGCGGATCCTGTTCGGACCCGGCGTTGCCGCGCAGCTCCCATCGCTGGCCGCGAACCTGGGCCAGCGGCCCTTCCTGGTGGTTGGTTCGCACCCCCCAACGCTCGAGTTCAATCCCGCCGCCGCCATGCGTTGCTCGGGCGAACCAACGGTGGAGTTCGCCGGCCGCGGCGCCAAACTGGCCCGTGAAACGGGCTGCGACCTCGTCGTCGCAGTGGGTGGAGGCAGCGTCCTGGATGCTGGCAAAGCCATCGCCGCTCTTGCGGCGAACCCCGAAGATCCATTCGACTACTTGGAGGTGGTGGGCCGGGCGAAACCTCTTCCGCGGCCGCCCCTGCCCGTCATCGCTGCGCCCACTACGGCAGGCACTGGCAGTGAAGTGACCCGCAATGCCGTGCTCGCTTCGAAAGAACACGGGGTGAAGGCCAGCTTGCGTCACGCTCTCATGCTCCCTCGCGTCGCCGTGGTAGATCCGCAACTTATGGTTTCGTTGCCCCCGGCGTTAACGGCTGCAACGGGTCTCGACGCGCTCACTCAACTGATCGAGCCTTACGTTTCCAGCCGCGCCAATGCCATGACCGACACGTTCTGCCGTGAGGGCATCCCTGCCGTGGCACGCGCTCTGCCGCGTGCTTTCCGGAATGGAGAGGACCTTGAAGCGCGCGCCAGCATGGCTTGGGCCAGCCTGCTCGGAGGCCTGGCTCTTGCCAACGCGGGCCTGGGCGTAGTGCATGGCTTGGCTGCCCCATTAGGCGGCTTGTTTCCCGCCCCGCACGGCGCGGTGTGCGCTGCCCTGCTGCCCCATGGCTGCCGGGCCAACGTGAAGGCGCTTCGCACCCGCGCGCCCGGCCATCCCGCCCTGGACCGCTACGCCGCGATTGCCCGCTGGCTCACAGGAAGTGCTTCCGCCGAAGCCGAGGACGTCTACGATCCGCTGCTGGCGCTCGTTCGGGATCTGCACATCTCCGGCTTAGCCACATACGGCATTGAACCACACCACCTCGACCTGGTGGCTAGCAAAGCAGCCGCGGCCAGCAGCATGCGCGCCAACCCGGTTTCCCTCACCCCGGACGAGTTACACGGCGTTCTTGTGGCGGCAATGTAACTGCATTCTGCTTGTGGGCTTTTTCGGGTTGAAAGTCCGCCCGCTTTCTGCGACGGTGGAAACAGCGAGGATCCCCAGGATGCAACCAGCACGCGCAAAGCAGCGAAGTCCGTTCGACGCCTTCGAACCCTGGGAGGAGCACGTCCGCGCGCGGTACGACCCCAACCGCAAGCAAGAGGAGTTCCGGCAGTTTGACGAAAAGGCACCCCCGGTGGTGCTTGACTTCTACCGCCAGAACCACACGCAGCAAACCTTGGCCTTCGTCCTGGCCAAGAAGCGGGAATACGGGCGTCTGGACAAAACCCGCATGGGCATCTGGGAGGCAATGGAAGCGCTAGACCGCATCGTCGACGACAGCGACCCCGACACAGACCTCACTCAGATTGAACACTGCCTGCAAACAGCCGAGGCTATCCGGGAGGCAGGCAAGCCGGACTGGTTTATCGTCGCCGGTCTGATCCACGATCTCGGCAAAGTGCTGGCCCTATGGGGTGAGCCGCAGTGGGCTGTGGTGGGCGACACTTTTCCAGTCGGATGTCCCTGGTCGGAAAAGATCGTCTACCACCATTTCTTCGAGGACAACCCCGACCGTGCCGTGCCCGAATTCCAGCAAGGGCTCGGCATCTATCAGGCGGGCTGTGGCCTGAACCACGTCCATCTCTCCTGGGGACACGACGAGTACCTCTACCGGGTGGTGCGGGACTATCTGCCCGAGGAAGCCCTGGCCATGATCCGGTTCCACAGTTTCTATCCCTGGCACCGCGAGGGCGCCTACACCGAACTGATGGACGACAAGGACCGGCAAATGCTCAAGTGGGTGCAGGAGTTCAACCCCTTCGACCTGTACACCAAGAGCAGTACGCGGCCTGATGTCGAAAGGCTCAAGCCCTACTACCAGGACTTGCTGCGCAAATACTTCCCGGAAAAGCTGCGCTGGTAGCTCCCTCACCCCAGACCGTTCGACAGGTCCACCGCGACACAGCAGACGGCAATGTCCTGTATGATAGCCGCAGGAATTTTGCCTATGCGACGACGTGACGTGCTAAGAACCACGGCCGCAACCGCCGGCCTCACCATCCTGAAGAGCGGAACTCTGCGGGGCCAGAACGCGCCCAGCAACAAACTTAACATCGCCCTGGTGGGCGTCTGGGGCCGCGGCACGGCCCACTACTCCAGCATGATGAATGAAAACGTAGTGGCCTTGTGCGACGTCAACGACCTCCGCACGAAGGAAGCCCTCGAAATCTTCCCTAAAGCCAAAACATACTCCGACTGGCGCCGCATGCTCGACCAGAAGGACATTGAGGCCGTCATCATCTGCACGGCAGACCACCACCACGCGTTCATCGCCAACTGGGCCTTGAATCGCGACATGCACGTGTTCTGCGAAAAGCCGCTTGGCATCTCGGTGGAAGAAGTGCGCGTGGTGCGGGAAAACTACCTGAAGCGCAGGGCCAAGTTAGCTACCCAGCACGGCACACAGCGCCACGCCTATCCGAACTTCGAACGTCTGCGCGAATTGATTCTGGACGGCGCTATCGGCGAATTGAAGCGCGTGCACAGTTGGGACGCACGCCAGTTGCCCCGGCCCGGCTACCCCGAATCACAGGGTCAGCCCCCCTCGTTCCTGCACTATGAACAGTGGATTGGCCCGTCTCCTTACCATCCTTACAGCCCGCAGTACTTCGGCGGTTCCGAGGGGCTGAACTGCCTGTTCTGGAACATGTACCGCGACTTTGGTGTGGGCCAGATGGGCGACATGGGTGCACACACCATGGATCTGGTGTGGAACGTCGTGGACGCAGGCGCGCCCCTCGCCATCGACATCGACCGCGAGGTGAGCGACAAATATGACCCGAACATCTGCCCCGTCAAATTGAAGGCCATCTTTGACCACCCTGGCAATAGCTGGCGCGGCCCCATTCAACTGGTGTGGTACCAGGGCGGACTCAAGCCAGAGAACCCGCGCGGGTACGTGGACGTCTCCCGCGTCGGCAACGGCGCCATTTTTGAAGGAACAAAGGGCAGCATTTTCGCTGATTTCACCAGCCGCATCATTCTCCCCAATAACGACGACGGTGACTTCACCTATTACAAGCGCCGCTCGAAAGATCAGTTGGAAGAGCTCGTCGCCGGTGTGGGCATGCCCACCCAGGCGGCGCCACAGCGGCCGCCTGGAGGCGGGCCACGCCGCCAACCTGAATTGCCTAAAGGCTTCACCGCCTGGCCGAACGCCCAACCAAAGCCCGGCGGTTTCCCGGACATCCAGTTCCTGGAGGGCAACGTGCCTGCCGCTCTGGGTCTTCCCAATTCCGCCGTCGCCCAGATCAAGGAAGCTCGCGCCAGCGGCCAACCTATGCGCAGGCCCGACCCCTTCCAAGTCGAGTGGATCAACGCCTGCAAAGGCCTGAACAACGACAAGAAATACGCCACCAGCAGAAAGACCCACTGCGATTTCGACTACTCGGGCACCATGATGGAGCAGATGCTGCTTGGGTTGGTGGCACATCAGGCGGGCAAGCGATTGGAATACGATCCTGCCACCGGCCGCGTGACGAACGCTCCGGAAGCCAACGCCTGGCTCAAACGCACCTATCGCGCCAACTGGACCCTGAACGGTTAGGGCAAAGTCCTGAGCTCGATCCGCCGGACAGCGCCCGCCGTGGCATAGGAGGCGAAGCCCAACGGTGCGGAGAGTTCAATCTCTCCGCGCCGCAGACCAATTTCCCGGCCCGCGATCGCGGCATCCACCACCCGTTGGTCATCGATCCAGGCCTGAATCCGCTCGCTTTCCACCCGCAGCCGGAACCGGTACCAGCGCCCGTTCTCAAACTCGAAATAGCTCCGGGTTTCGTTCTCGTTGGCGGTCCAGCCGTCAATGCTTGACAGTCCCACGATGTCGCCGCCCCATCCCCCCGCCACCCAGGTGCAAAACGAATCGCCCACCGGAAAAGTCACGGTGGCGAAGAAGTCGTTCCCTCGCAGGCGCACGGCTTCGAAGCGCAGTTCGTAATTCGTCTTGGGTAGTTCTCTCGTGTAAGTAATGCCGGTCAGCGGCTTACCCGGATCGAGAAACACTGTGCCCTGCTCCACGCGGACTTTGCCAGGGTCCCGAAACGGTGTCTCCTTCCAACCCGCCAGTGATTGCCCGTCCAGCAAAGGGCGCCAGCCCGGTTGCCCCATCACCAGCGCCGCCATGAATCCGAACGAAAACGCAATCCGCATCGCATCTATCGATAGCACATCCGGCGCCCGGGATCATCGCTAAAACAAAGTTTTGCTTTTTCGTTGACAAGCCCTCCGGCCAAGTCCTATGATGCTCCAAGCTTTATTCACTGGGACGCGGCGTTCCGCCGTGCAACCAACAGGAGGATCAATTCGATGGCAACTCGTGTCAAGCAAGTCGCTTTGAAAGATTTCGACGGCGCTGTTCAAGCGGCGCTCTTGAGTGTCAACACCGCCCGTAACCTCAAATTGAAGGGGCCGATCATCAACGGGATCATCATCAAGCCGGAGATCCTGAAAAATCTTACCGCTGAAGCGGTGGCGAAAGATATCACCACGCAAGTGGCGGCGTCAGTAAAAGACCTGCGTCTCACGCCGAAAGTGGTGATAGGCGACGGCATCATCACCGTCGGCTTTATCATGCGCGAACAGATCGCCCGGCCGCTGTAAAGGAGCGTCTGGATGGCGGAACCAGCCAAACCGAGCCGGCGCAATTGCGGCTCCGGCCACACCATGTGCCCTAGTGCGCAGCCTTGGATGGAGGGTGCCCAGATCTTCGGCATCGTCGTGGCGCCGGAACCTCATCCGGAGGTGGCCTGGTTGGAGGATCTGGTGCCCGTGACCGATGAGATCCTGGCGCGGACCGGCGATGTCGATCCGCAGCAGGTCTTTCGCATCACCGCTGCCTGCCAGGAATCCAAGTGCGTCCATTTCGACGGCTCTGACTGCAATTTGGCGCAGCGGATCGTCCAGATCCTGCCTGCCGTCACTGATTCCCTGCCCCCCTGCCGCCTGCGCGCTTCCTGCCGCTGGTTCTTGCAGGAAGGTGGCCCTGCGTGCCAGCGTTGCCCGCAGGTCATCACCCACAATTACGAACCCACCGAACAGGTCGCTCAGGCGGCCACGCCTGCCTAGTCCACGGTTGGGATTCTTCAGAACCCGGGAGGCGCTCTCCAGCGAGCGCCTCTTTTTCTTGCGCAGCACTCTTGTCAACACCTGGCCTGACGCGATATTCCTGTATGCGGGTCTGAAACTCGTATGCCTTCCCATACACCCGATCCTCAACAGTTGTACGCGCAGCGCTTGCACCGCTACGTCACTGCCATGCGCCGGGGCAGGCCCGACCGTGTCCCGGTCCGGCCTTTCGCCGCCGAATTCACCGCCGTACATATCGGCATGACCTGCCAGCAGGTGGCGCACGACTACCGGATGGCCTTTGAAGCCGTGATCCGCTGCTGCGCGGACTACGACTGGGACGCGGTGGTGCCCAACATGGTTTACGTCTGGACCGGCCTGGCTCAGACTCTTGGCCTGCGCTACTACGCCATTCCCGGTATTGATGTCGGCCCCGAAGTCGCTTTTCAGTACCGCGAACCCGAACAGGATGCCGCTTGGATGCGCCGCGAGGAATATGACGAGTTAATCGCAGACCCGGTGAAGTTCCTCTACGATACCTGGCTGCCCAGAGTGGCGGCTGAGTTGGGCCCAAAGGGTTCGCCTGCCAGTTTTCGCCATCAGTTGGCGCTCGTGAAAAGCGCCTGGGCCATGAGCGGCTACTTCAATGCCTTCGGACCCCAAATCGAGCGCATGCGCCAGGAGACCGGCACGGTCTCTGCCATCAGCGGCATGCTCAAGGCGCCGCTGGACGTGCTGGCCGACAAATTCCGTGGATATCTGGGACTCGCGTTTGATCTGAAAGAAATCCCCGAAAAGGTGGAGGCCGCCTGCCACGCCTTGATGCCCCATTTGGCCTGTATCGCCCTCTCCGGCCTCGACCCGAACCACCACCTTCCCATACCCATCTGGATGCACCGGGGTTGCGTACCTTTCATTTCCTACGATCACTTTAAACGGATCTATTGGCCCACGCTGCGCCCCATCGTCGAAGAGATCTGGGCTCGCGGCAACCAGACGCTGTTTTATGCCGAAGGCAAGTGGGATGCGCATCTGGACGACTTCGCGGAACTACCCGAAGGTAGCGTTGTCTACCACATCGACCGGGGAAACCCTACGATCTGCTATGAGAAACTGGGACGCAAATTCGCGCTCAGCGGAGGGGTGCCGAACGCCCTGCTGGCTTTCGGCACGCCTGAACAGGTGCGCGATCATTGCCGCAAACTGATCGAGGAGATTGGCTCGGAGGGCGGATACATCCTGGACGCCAGCGCCATCATGCAGAACGACGCAAAGGTGGAAAACGTTCGCGCCATGACGGATGCGGCCCGCGAATTCGGTACCTACTCCGGCCAGCCCAGTGAAGAGCCGCCTCCGCCTCCTCCGGTGAATCGACCGCCGGCCAACCCGCCTCCTCGGGTCCACAGCGGCGTCTGCTTCCCCTGGGAAGAAAGGGTACGCGAGATTCCGGCCATTCCGGGCGATCCGGTGCTCTGTAAGCGAATTTGGGAAGAGTCCGACTCCCTGGCCTACTTCTACATCTGGCACCTTGTGCTGAGTTTCTGAACCGTCTTGGTGGCGTACAACAAAAAGAGCGGAACCCGTGCGGGCAGGTTCCGCTCTTTTCGCAGAAGAACTCGAATAGCCGGACTATCCGCGCATCTTCTTAAAGTTTTCAAGGCACTTGGCGATCGCTTCCATCGGCGGCACTTCCGCGCCTTCCTGTTCGATCAGATAATGCTCAACACCACCCACGGACTCCGCCGCCTCAAAGATCTTCGGCCACGGCGATGAACCTTCACCGAAAAGCACGCGGTATCCCTTGCCCGTCTCCTTGGAATATTCCTTGCAGTGAACGGACTTGATCCTGCCCGGATTCTGGCGGATCCATTGGGCCGGATCGTAGCCGACTTCGACACAGGTGCCGACGTCCAGTTGCAGAACCACGTCCTTGCTTGTCTCTTTTGCCAACAGTTCGATCGGGCGAGTGCCGCCATCCAGCGGACGGAACTCAATCTGGTGGTTGTGGAAGCCGGCGGCCAACCCGGCGCCCTTGAACTGCTCCTGCGCCTTGTTCAATGATTCGGCCACCTTTTTCCAGCCATCCAGGTCGGCCACCCGGCCGGCGCTGGCCATCACCACAAACTTCGCACCCAAAATGTTGTTGTACTCGATCGCCTTTGCCACGTTTTCGGGAGCGAACGAATTGGGCCCATTGTGCGTCGAGAAACACTTGAGACCCACATCATTCAACAACTGGCGCATCTGCTTGATCTGATCCAGTGACCAGCCGAAATACGGGCCGTAAAATTCCACTCCTGCATAGCCCAGCTTGGACACCTCTTTCACCGTCGCGAAAGGATCCGCCTGCATCTGCTGGCGTACGGAATAGAGTTCCACCCCAACTGGCACATTCTTGTACTTGCCGAAAGCCGTAGCCAAAGAACCCAGCCCGGCCGTGGCGAGGAACGAGCGTCGATCAAGAGTGAATTCAGACATATCAGTATGAGACGTTAGCACAAATTCGAGCGGCCTGCGGGCCTAACGGGGCCAGGTTTCAAACGGAGCCTTAGGCAATTTGTGTCCCCAGGCCTCCGGCCCCCAGCATCGCGTTCCTACCAGCGGCTCCGTCTGGCTGGTGTTGACCAGCTTGATGCCGCCCAGCGCCTTGGCGGCCGCGTACGGAATCACAAACTCATCGTCCAGCGGCTCGCCCAACCGGATGCCGGACTTCACCTCCACCGTGTGGTTCCCGATCCGGCCGGCGCCATGGCAGAAGTGAATGATGCAGAGTGCGGCAGGCCCCGTGAGCACAGTCTCGGCGCCCGGAGCCAGTTCAAACTGGCGCAGGCTGAACAATTCGTCTCCGTTGGGCTTGCCGTAAACGCGCCACTCATCGTGGAACCCGCCCTGGCTCGCCTCTGCATCCACCACCGGCAATAGCATGTGTTTGTCGATGATGTAGGGATCCTTGTTGCGGGCAAAATCGATGTCCGAAACCAGCCGCGCTACCCGGTCCTCTCCCTCCAGCCCTTCCGGCAAGTGGCGGAACAGCAGTTCCTGGCCCAGAAAAACTTCACCTTCCGGCGCCAGCACATGGCTTTGATAAAAGCGGAAGTCGTCCCGGTCACGTTGCGGCTCTTCCGTATTCACGGCTGCCGGCCCGTGCAGAATGCGGGTGGGCGTAAAGTAGCCCGTTCCCATGCGGACTTGAAAATGGCGGGCATGACTGCGTAATTGATTGTTCTTGCCCCCAATGAAATCGCGCACTGCCTGGGCGAGCATTTCCTCGGTGAAATGCTCCATCAGCCCCACGGACGTATGACAGTCGTTCCTGTAGCGCTTGTTGCGCCAAGGATTGAAGTTATAGGCCTCGGGCTTGAAGGGATGCATGTGGTGCCCGAGCGGGTACAGGTTGTCGAACTCCTTGTTATAGAAGCCCGTGCCGCCCAGAGTACGGTACAGCGGACCAACCATGAAATCAGGCGCTCCATGTACCGCGGCGTCCATTGGAATCAGGTACCCGTCTGGGTGGTGGAAATGGCATAGCCCTTCGCCGTGGATGCCGTTGCCGGTGTCCGCCAGGATCGCACTGCCGTTCCACCGCTCGTCGATGGCCCACCCCTGCGGTCCTTCCGGAAAGTAGTCGTCATCGTGAAGTTCCAGGTTCTTGCCTGGAAGACAGAATTTCCGGCCTACAAAACTGGGAAAGCAGCGGAGCACACCTCCGCCGGCCTCGGCCGCCTCCTGCACGGAGGCCGCGGCGCCAGCCTCAACAATGTCGAGATTCGAGCGGTAGAGCTTTACTTGAAGCGGGGTTCGATGGGAACTCATGAGTGCCTCTTCAATGGGAAGTAACAGGTTCGCGCTATTAGCCTACAGCATTCCGAAAACAGTTGTTTCACAGCCAGGGCCGCGATATTCTAAACCCGACGCAGTAGTCTGAAATGACGCATTAACGGATCGGAGAGCGACCATGTGGCAAACGGATCATCCTGAAGTGCTCATTATTGGTGCGGGTCCGGTGGGACTGTTTTCCGCGCTGGCGCTGCACCGCCAAAAAGTGCGGACGGCGTTGATCGACAAAGGGATTTGGCCCTGCACGCACAGCTACGCGCTTGCCCTGCACCCGCAAAGCATGGACTTGATGAGGGAGTACGGGCTGGCGGAGCGCATCCTCGAGTCCGCCTATCCTGTAACTCACCTCGGAATCTACGACGCTGGCGGGCAGCGTTTGCGCACCAACCTGACGAGCGTGACCGGAAGCGGGAGTGCGCTGGCCGTTGTGCGGCAGGATGCGTTGGAGGACCTCCTCGAGAGAACCTTGTTCGACGAAGGGTTGCGCGTTTCGTGGCGGCATGAAGCGACGCGAATCGTCCCCACGCCCGACGCGGTCGAACTCACGATTGACGAATACGAGAAGGAGTCGCGCGGCTACATCATCGCTCATAGCGAGTGGGTAGTTGCCCGGTCGCGGGAATTCCGCGTCCCCTATGTCATCGGCGCCGACGGTTACAACTCTCGTGTGCGCCGTGCCGCTGGCCTCGACTTCCCGGAAACCTCGCCAGCCCAGTACTACGCGGTTTTCGAGTTCGAGACGGATGCCACGCTCGAGCACGAAGTCAGACTCGTGTTGGGCGAGCACACCACCGACGTGCTCTGGCCACTCCCAGGCGGCAGCTGTCGCTGGAGCTTCGAGTTGCCTGGTTATCACGACCAGGCAATGGAAGAATTGCAGGCCCGCCTCGCCAGGACCAAGCTCGCCGGCACTCCGTCCGAGCGGTTGAAGGACCGCATGATTGGGGACGAAGGGAGCCAGTTGCCAGAACTCGAGGAGAGCCGTCTGCAAGAACTCATCCGAGAACGCGCCCCTTGGTTCACTGGCAAGGTTCGGAATTTGGTCTGGAAAAACGTCATCCGCTTTGAGCGTCGCCTCGCGCCTTCATTTGGGAAGGGACGGCTCTGGCTGGCGGGCGACGCCGCTCACCTGGCCGCACCAGCGGGCATCCAGAGTATGAATCTGGGCCTGGCGGAAGCCCACGACCTCGCATCGGCACTGGCCCGCAGCCTCCGCGGCGGCGCGGTTTCCGACCTGCAGCAGTACAACAACAAGTGGTTGCGAACCTGGCAAATGTTGCAAGGCCAATCAGCCAGGCTGCATGCAGGCGCACAAGCCGATGCGTGGCTAGGCTCCCGTTCAGACGCCCTGATGGGGTGCCTGCCGGCTCACGGCGATGCGTTCATCCGCCTCGCCGCCCAACTTGGCTTTGAACTGGCCGAAGCCGCTCACCGCTGAGCCTGCTCGGAGGACGAATCCGACAAGTCTTCCCAAAATCCGCGGCTGGGCTGAAATTCATGTGTCCAGCGGGTTTCGGTCGCCTTGCCGTGACCGTGCGAACAAATGCTTTCCCGTCCCGGCGGGTCGAACAGGATGCTGTCAAATTGGCCTTTTTCAACAGGCATGCGAAACCTGCGCAAACAGACGGGACACCTCCGTTCAAGATCACCTCGCCAGACGGAGACCGCGATCCAAGCCAGGATCAACAACAGATCCATCCAGAGCAGCCACGCAACTTCACGGTAGCCTGCGCTCGGCCAGTTCAGCCTGCCCAAGGAATGGATTCCGGCCGCCCAACACCACGCCCCCAGGTACGCTATCGGCGTAGCCGTGGCCAGTCCGTAAAGCCGCAACGGCCAGGTGGCGAATTCCCGGCGCCGGGCGATGGCCGTCCATAGACAGCCTCCGGCGAACAGGGCCGGCCAGACCAACATCCCTGCCAGGAACACTGTATGCCAAGGGCGCCGCGCCTCTGGCCAAGGCAGAGAAAACGGCGGGCCAAATAGAAGCAACGCGGCCAGCAGGAGCCACAGCACCGCAGGAATCCATACCGCTTCTGGTAAGGCGCCACGGGCGGTCAGAAGCCTCACCAACCCTCGCCAATCCGCACCTTCGGCCCTCTGAGCGGAAAGCCGCGCGTGCGTGTTCCTGCCGAACCGCTCCCGAACGATGTCGGAAACCTCGGAGGGCGACAGGCCCAGTTCCTCGAGATCCCGCGCCGCGCGTTCTTTGTGGAATGCCCACTCCAGTTCGAACTCGCGCCGGCGGCGCCGCCATTCTTCCCACGGTCCGCGCGCAGGTTTCATGCCAGCGGCCCTCCCGCGCCTACTTGCTTGGACGATGTCTGCTGGCCGGGGGTTCCCGGGCGCGTGTCCGGTGCAGACAAATTAACGCTCGGTTGCCAGCGCGGCTCCACCATTTAGTTCCCGCGCCACACCCACCACATCGCCAGTCGCGTAGAAATCCACTGCCAGGAAATTCGGCCGCCGGCCCCGCTCTTCTGCGCATTGGACGGCCCGATTCAGGAGAAATTCGTGCGCATTTACCACCGCCGCGTTGCTGGGCTTGGGCGTTGGCGTGGTCTCTATCCAATGGTTCATTAAGAACAGCGTCCCCGTTGTCCCGCCCCGGTTGGGCTCGCAGGAGAAATCCTCCTTGTTGCGAAAGGTATAGCGGGTTTCTTGGATGTGCTCGAACGCCGGCCGGATCCACGGTACACCCTTTTGGCCACTCTCAATAAACACGACCACTCTCTGCCGCGATTCAATCATCTCCCGCAATGTGGGCCACTCGCCACGGAACTCGCCGCGGTATGCCAGCGACGCTAGCCCGCTTCTCTCAAAAGCGGCAGCAAGGTCGCTGGGACTGACGTAATCCTCGACTATCAGCAACAGCACTTCATCCGGATTGTGGACCAGAAACTCATGAATCGAGCGCAATGCGGGCGCCAATTCGTACGCTCCCAGTTCGCAGAGGCCATGGCAGAGGTATAAGTCCCTGCGCTCTTCTCGCACTCCCACAAGTCGCGAGCGGATCCGCATAGCAGCTTCAAACCCTTCCCGGCCTAACACTTGCAGGAGCCGCTCCCGATTCTGGCCCC
Source organism: uncultured Solibacteraceae bacterium (assembly GCA_964460395.1). GTDB lineage: Bacteria > Acidobacteriota > Terriglobia > Bryobacterales > Bryobacteraceae > CAYWQS01. The sequence continues at coordinate 34,670 of CAYWQS010000012.1, forward strand.
CCGATAGATCCGTCTTGATGCGGGATCCTCCCGGGAGCCCGTAGTGTACGTCCAGCAGGAGAGCGCGGATCCCGTCCTCAAGCTGACGACGGATGTTGTGCTCATGGTGCGGGAAGAGCCAATCCGCAATGTCCTGGTTGGACATGGAATTGTGGGTTGCGGGAAACACCACCTCATCCAGACGACGGGAACACAATTCCGGCAGACCGTTGCACTGCATGGGCCCCACCAGAACGGGCAGCGGCCCCGGCCGCCGCCACCAGAACCAGGTGCCCGCCAACAAAGCTCCTAAAATCACCACCACCGCCACGTGCAACTTCCAGCGCAGTTGCGCGGAGACTGCTTCCACTGCCTTCACCCGGTCTAATCGCTCAATGGAAAATCGAAACAGCTCGCGCACGCCAATATAGGCCCCGGACGTCCCAACGACGACAGCCAAGGCTTTCAGCATCGCCGTGGGATAGATCACCGTAAACACGCCAGCGATCGTCAGCAACGCAGCCCAGGCGAGCCGAATGCCAGCCCGCTGAGGCGGCTCCACCAGAAACAGCAGAGCACGCCGCACCGCCCCCACCGGATTCAAAACCTCGAGCAATGACGTGGCCCCGGCGGCCAGCAGGACGCCGAATCCGGCCAGAAACCAGCCCCAGGAAGCGGTTTCCCCTAGGTAGGTCCGCCAAAGACCCTGCGCGAGGCCAAGCACGTCTGGCTCATCAATCAGACCACGGGCGAGCACAGAGCCTCCCGCGGGCACCGCCAGCAGCAGCAGCCCCACCGCGCACAACCACAGCCCACAGTGCAAGACCGCCAGGCGCCGGTGCGGCGCCAGCCACAAACCCGCCGCCAACAGCGCCGGCGCAAGAAAAAACAAAATCCCTTCCAGCCACAGCAGCCGCTTGCCCGACTGCCACAGCCGCAAAAGCCAGGAAGCGTACCGGCCGCCTCGTCCTGCTGCTAAAACATTCTCAACGCCTGGCGGGATCTTGGCCGCCAGTCCGGGACTGGTGTGTTCCAGCGCACTGCGCAAGAGGATCTCAGCGTCCGGCAGCGTAAGCACCAGGTCACGGGCCGTATCGCTGAAAAGTGCGCTGTGAGCACGGGCCGCCGCATTCTCAACCAGCGAGCGGAATGGCCGGGAACCGATGGCGCTCTGCACGCTGGCAACGATCAATGGCCGCGCGGCAATCAGATCCGGATTGGCCCGCTGGATCGCGGTGCTGATTTGCGAGGCTGCGTACAAGGAGACGCCCTCGTCACTCAGGCTGTCGGCGGCGCGCCGTCCGAAAACTGCTGAGTCGAAAAAGCTGCGCTCGATGACCGCTGCAAGAGCCGCCACTGCCAGCAATAAGGATCCCGCGGCTAGCAAGCCATGGGAAAGAGTTTCGCGAGGAGTGCCCATCGTGCTCCTGATGGATTAGGCATAACACGCTGGCGCGTGCTTGCCAATTCAGCCGCGGAGCAATGAATGAAGAGAGCGTGCGGCGTCCAGGCCCGACAGGAAGGCCCCCTCCACGCGCGGCCCCCCAAACCCGTCCCCGGCCAGAGCCACGGGACCGGGTCTCGTGGCCAGCCACGAAGGCCGGCTTGCGGTCTGGCTCACCAGGCTGTACCGCCACCGATGCAATTGCCACTGTTGCACGGCGCCACCTGTCCAGGGCCGCGCGGCTTCTAACAGGACGTTCGCTACCCGGTCCGGCGCAATATCAAAATGGCGCTGGGAAAACTCTGCTGTGGCATGTACTGTGTAAGCAGCCGGCCCGCTGCAGATGCCCTTTCGGGTGTTGTCTGCGATCCACGCTATAGGGCCTCGCTCGATCCTCAAATACCCGGGTTCCGGCAATCCTGGGCCGTCGCTCAGGACAGCCATGAGCGCAAAGCATGGCAGATACGCAGCGGTGGGCAGAAGTAGGCGCTCCTCGTCTGACAGCACGGGATTCAGTAATGCCAGACTCTGCTCCATGGGCGGCGTGAGCAGCAGTGCTCGGGCGCGCCATTCCTCCCCCCCTCCGCTTGCCGCCACAACGCGCCATGCGCCATCCGCCCACTCGATCGCCGACACCTGTGCGGAACACTGCACCTCCAGCCCCGCCGCCAGGTGCTTTCCCAGAGAATTCATCCCCTGCCTCGCGATATACCGGGGCCGGCCGGCCTCGGAAAACCACACCCGTACTACCCCGGCTTCCCGCCAGCTATCCACCGCCCGCCGGAACTCCTCGGATTGCGCGGTGAAGTATTGAGCACCATGGTCGAACCGCTGCTCCCCGATACGCCGCGTGGCCAGCCGTCCTCCTACGCCGCGGCCTTTGTCTACAAGCACAACACTGTACCCCTGCTCCTGCAGCCAGCGGCCCGCCGTCAAGCCAGCCATGCCCGCGCCCACGATCAAAACATCTCTCAATTGCATTTCATTGAGTTGGATGCCCGGCTCGCTCCAGGCGGTGGAGTTCCTCTTCTGAGATCACCACCACGGTGCCGTGGCGGTGGTCCGGAGGGAACTGCAACGAAGCCGTGATGTCTTCAAATGATTTCCAATCGCGGGTCCGGACAGCGCCATAGTGCTGAGGCTTCCCATAATGATCGAAATAGATCCACCAATCCCCGCCAATCTTCAACACGCTGGGGCCCTCCACCCAATCTCCGGTGAAGGGTTCCGTTACACCGGTCCAAGGCCCGCGGGGGGAATCTGCAAAGGCGAGCCGCAGCGACTTCATCAAAGGCTGCCGGCGTTCATCCTTGAAGACCATCACCCAGCGCTGGCCGTCCCTCACTACAGTGGCGTCGATGCAGTTGAATCCGGGATTGAACCATAGCCGGGGCTCACTGAACGACTTCCAGTCCTTGGTGGTCATCGCATAAAGGCGGTGGTTGTACCCGTTGTCGCCGGTCGGGTCCGTATCCGGGAAGCGGCCCGGGATGGTGGTCGACCAGAAGATGAGCCACTCGCCGGCGGCTTCATTCCAAACCGCTTCAGGCGCCCAGGCATTCCGCGCAGACAGCTCACTTGCAAAAACGGGAATCGCCCGCTGCTTTGACCAGGCAACAAGATCCGTGGAGGTGGCGTGGCCGATCCGCAACTCTCCATCGCCTTCCTTTCGCGTCCACCCCCAAGTCCACAAGAGGTGCCATACACCGTCCGGACCTTTTACCAGGTACGGATCGCGCATCAGCATTCCGCGATGCTGAGGCTCAATCCATGGCGTATTGTTCTTCAACGGCCGCCACTGGAGGCCGTCGCGGCTCACAGCGAAGTAGACGCCAGTCTGGCCGTTTTGACGGAAAGAAGTAAACAGATACGCATCCGCCGCCAGCAAGGGAGGACAAAGCAAAAGCAAGACCCACAACTTCATGCGGGTATCATGAAACTTCTGTGGCCCTTTGGCAAATTGTCTGGCTCCTGTTAGTTCCTGCCTTTGCACAGGAACGGCCCGCGCCTGCTCCTAAACAGGAGACCACTGCCGACGACCGCCGCAAGGAACTCAACCTGCTCGGCAAGGAAGACTCCGCCTCGGGAGAAAGCCGCCGCAATGAAAACATCCAATTCAACCTGGTCGACAACAACGCCCTCAAGGAATTGAACGTGCGACTGGGAGCCAGCGCCACCATCGTCAAGGAATTCCAGCCCGACCGCGGCTACTTCGGCACGGAGTTCGGGAATGCCCCGTCCGGCGGGCTTCACCTGACACCCTCCACCGCGCAATCCTGGCGAGGTAATGCATTCTGGAACCACCAGAACAGCGTGTTCACGGCGCGCTCATTCTTCCAGGTAGGCGATGTCCTGCCCGCACGGGACAATCGCACCGGCATCCAAACCGGCGGTCGTGTCTGGCGCGGCAGTTACCTCTCTCTCCAAGGCGGCCTCGACCGGTTGAGCGGCTATGTGAACGGGAACGTGCTCGTCCCCATGCCCGAAGAGCGCACCCCCCTGACTCTAGACCCGGACCGGCGACGGGTGGTGGAACGCTTTCTTGCCGCCTACCCGCGAGAACTTCCCAACCGCACGGATATCAACCCGCGCGCCCTCAATACGAATGCGTTGCAGTCCATCCGGAACCTCGAAGGCGGCGCGCGACTGGAGCAGGAATTTGGCCCCCGTGACAGGCTGTTGGCCTCCTGGAACTACCTCTCCCAGACGGTGGATGCCTTCCAACTCGTGGACGGCCAGAATCCGGACACCACCACGCGGTCGCACCGCGCTCGGCTTACCTGGCTGCGCGAGTGGCATGCGCGGCGGCAAACGATGTTATCGGCTGGTTTCGACCGCATCGGCTCAGTTCTCCTGCCCGAGCCAGCCGCCGTAGGGCCCATGGTGTCGCCCGCCGGTCTCACCACGCTGGGCCCCCAGGCGATCATCCCCATTGACCGCGCCCAGAATATCTACCGCTATGAGGCTCAGTTGCGGCAGCAGCAGGGCCGGCACAATTGGACCGCTGGCCTTTCTCTGGTCCGCCGCCAGTTGAACGGCGCCGAAACCGACGCACACCGCGGCTTCTATGGATTCTCGAATGACTTTGGCCGGACGGGCATCGAAAACCTTCGTCTTGGCACGCCCTCGCAGTACATCGTGTCATTAGGTGACATCCACCGGGGATACCGCCAATGGCTGTTTCAAAGCTACTTCGGCGGTGATTGGCGTGCTACCGGCAGTCTGTCGCTGCTATACGGGCTGAGGTGGGAATCCGCTGGCCGTCCTGCGGAAGTTCACCAACTCGACAACGCTGCTTATCGCACGGACCGGAACAACCTCGCACCCCGCTTTGGATTCGCCTGGATGCTCCCTGCCAACCTCGGCCGGGCCCGCGCCGCTTTTGGGTTGCACTACGGGGAGATCTTCCCCGTGACTTACTCCCAAATGCGCTTCTCGCCGCCCGGCAGCACCAAGTACGTCATCCCGGCGCCGGATCTTCTGGACCCGATCGGCGCCCAAAGCGGGGCGGGTCTGAAACCGGACGCACTGGGAAACCTGTACCTGCTTGCGCCGGAGTTGGTCACGCCTTACTCCATGCAATACAACGCAAGCTGGGAGCCGCCCATGCCCGGCAACTGGCGCCTGGAATTGGGCTACACCGGCAGCCGCTCCCCGAAATTGCTCATCATGTGGTACCTGAACCGGGCCCACCCGGTGCCCGGCATCCCCCAGACTACTGCGACGATCAACCAGCGCCGCGCCATTGCCGGTTTGGCGGAGATCCGCTGGGTTCTGAATGGATCGCGAGGTTATTACGACGCAGGACGCGTCACCTTGCTCGCGCCGCGCTTCCGTGGCTGGAGCCTCGATGCCGCCTACTGGTTCAGCAAGGCCATGGACCTGGGCGCAGACTACACCAATACCGCCTACGATGCCGACACGCGGTTGTCGCGGAGCCAGTGGGAATTCGAAGCTCACCGCGACCGCCGTGCCCGCAGCTTGTTCGATCAACCACACGCCTTTCTCTTGCGGGCGGCCTACGAAACGCCAGCCCGGGCTCCCAACTGGTTGAGATTGTGGGCGGTCCAAGGCATCGCCCTGCTAAAACAAGGGACCCCCTTCACGGTCACCACCTTCGATGCCCCGGGATTCGGCAACGTTGACGGCAATGGAGGCGACCGGCCCAATCTGTTGGAGCCCTCCGTGCTCGGGCGCACCATCGGCCATCCGGACACCTCCGTAGCCCGGCTTCCGGTGCGCGCCTTTTCCTTCATGAGCCCCACATCCACGGCGGGCAGCCTGGGCGTAAACACGTTCCGCCGCGGACCCATCCGCAATGTGAACGCCGCGTTAGCCCGCACCTTCCCACTAGGCCGCGAAATGCGGCTCACAGTCCGTGCCGAATCAGTCAACCTCTTCAACACTCCCCAGTTCGCCGAGCCGGGTGCAGTTCTGGGCGCCCCAGAATTCGGCTTCATCACAAATACCCTCAATGACGGCCGCGCCTTCCGGTTCGGTCTTCGCTTCGGTTGGTGAAATCTTCCTCAGGCGCTCGCCTTCCTCCTGCGGGCCGGGTGCGCTACATTGCTAAGTCTGAACTGGAATCGCAGATCGCTGTTGCTTTTGCCGTTGCTGGTGGCCTGGGCGCTTCCCGCCCAGGACCGCTTTAGCAGCGTAGAACGCGTCGTTGCTGTCGGCGACGTCCACGGCGACTGGGACGCCTTCACCTCCGTCCTGCGCTCCGCCAAAGTCATCGACAAGCGCAACCGCTGGGCCGGCGGCAACACCCACCTGATCCAGATTGGCGACATCCCCGACCGCGGTCCCGCCACCCGCCGCATCTACGACTTGCTGATGGATCTCGACAAGCAGGCCCGCCGGGCCGGAGGCCGTGTTCACGCCCTCATCGGAAACCACGACGCCATGATGATCTATGGCGATCTGCGTTATGTCACCCCCGAAGAATTCGCCAGCTTCCGCTCAGCCAATGCCCAAGAACTGCGCAGCCGGTGGTTCGAACTGCAGCTGCCTGAACTGCGGAAGTCCGCCCAGTCGTCCGGCCGCAACGCCACAGATGACGAGCTGCGCACCGAGTTCGAGAAGTCGACGCCGTTGGGCTGGGTCGAGCACCGGCAGGCTTTCGGACCCGACGGCAAGTATGGAAAGTGGGTGCGCCAGCGGCCCGTCGCTGTCATCGTCAACGACATCCTCTACGTCCACGCCGGCATCTCGCCTAAGTACGCTCACCAGCCCGTCGAAGAACTCACGAAAGTAGTGCAGGCCGAATTGACAGACTTGGCACGCCTGGAAAAAGGCGTCACCACAGATGATCAGGGCCCCCTGTGGTACCGCGGCCTCGCCCGCGAGGCCGAATCCGCCCTCGAAAAACACGTCGCAGACCTTCTCGCCTTCCACGATGTCCGCGCCGTCGCCGTCGGTCACACACCCACCGCCGGAGCCATTTTGCCCCGCTTTGGCGGCCGGGTGCTGCTGATTGACGTGGGGATGTCAAAAGCCTACGGAGGCCCGCCGGCAGCCCTCGTGATTGAATCGGGTAAGCGCTTCGCCCTCCACCGAGGCACGCTGTTGCCGTTGCCCGGCCGCCCTGAAGATCTGCGCGTTTATCTGGAACGGGCTGCCGCACTTGATCCGCCGCCCTCGCCCCTCGAAAAGCTGCTTTCGGGCTCTGGAGTCGAGGCCACCAAGGACATCCCTTAGCGGGATGCCATGTCGTAAAGCGCCGAATCCCCCTGTTTCTCAAAGAAGGCCACAATCTTGTCACGGCGCTTCAGGATGGCGCCGATCTCCCCGCCCGTCAGGTGGCGCCCCAACTCGCGCTGCAAGGTTTCCCGATCGAGCCTTTTCAGGTTTTCCAGCAGCCTCCGCTCGCATTTTTCGAGATTCTTCAATTCCCGCAGATCCTCGTGAGTACGGAATGCGCGCGTGTGATCGATCATCCAAATCCGCCAATCCTTGTCGATAAGGAGATTGCCCAGGTTCCGGTCCGTATTGAAAATAAGTTGATCGAACACCCGCACAGCCCACATCTGCTCGTTCCAGTGCCGCAAGTCCGGCGGGTGCGCTTTCTTTTTCATCCGGTCGCCTTCATCGAACTGCACGCCGTCAACCCACCAGCAGATCGAACAAGCCTTGCCGTCCACCTTTCGCTCTACCGTTACGGGCACCATGTTGAGCCCCAGCAGGCGGTCCAGGCGGTAGGCAGCGATGTTGTATTTCCAGCTATCGCGGAAGTTCAATTCCGTCCCGCGCGGCGACTGGAAATGCGACTTGTATTCGTCAATAAAGCTAATCGCCCCGTCGTGTGTGAGCTGCGGGTTTTGCAGTGTGGCTCGTACCACGCCAGTGATGCCTTTATTGGTCCCTTTTCGCTTCACGATTGACGCTTGCTGCAAAAACGCTTCGGCTTCGAGGTCGGCGGCGCGATACGCCCCCGCCCGTGGAGCTGGCTCGGGCGGACCTGCCAGCGCGCACGCTGCGGCAATCGCCGCCAGCGTGATCACCCTCGGATTCCAGCGTTTCATGGCGCCTTTCCTTTCCCTGAGGATTGTGCCACCCGTGGCGAAAAGCTTCAAGGGGTGTCAAAGAATCATGACCAACTTATGGCCCGCCCGCCACAAGCTGGCCCTCCCCCGCTGCGTGCCTCGATATACTCTCCCGAAAGGAGACAGGGGTTCTGAAACGACGAGACATCCTCCAGGGCGTCGCGCTGGCCGCGGCGAGTCTGCCCGCTACCGCTCAACACGCCGGCCACCAGCAGACCGTGAAGACGATTCAGCCGGCCTGGAAACCCCTGCTGTTCGACCCGCACCAGGTGCGCACTGTCGCCGCTATGGCCGAGATGATCATTCCGGCCACAGACACGCCCGGCGCCCGTGAGGCTCGCGTCCACGAATACATCGACTTGATCCTTCATGACGGCCCCGCCGAACCGCGCAACCGCTTCCTTGAAGGTCTGGGCTGGGTGGATGGCCTCGCTCTCCGCCGCCACAACAAGCCCTTTGCCGATTGCACCCCGCCACAGCGGGAAGCCATGTTCCTGGAGTTCGACCTCGGCGCGGACCCCTCCTTGGCCCTGGGCACCCAATTCTTCCGCACCATCAAGCGGCTTACCGCCGAGGGTTACTACACCACGGAAATTGGGGTGAAGGAATTGAACAAAGGCGGCCGCGTGCCATCGAACTTTGCCTGCCAGGAGGACCAGCGAGCATGAGCGCTCCCTACGACGCGGTTGTTGTCGGCTCCGGCGCAACGGGAGGTTGGGCCGCCAAGATTCTCACTGAGGCGGGCATGCGCGTAGCTGTCTTGGAGGCCGGCCCGAAAATCGCACCCAAAGATTTCAGCGAACACGTGGAACCCTGGCAGCTGAAGTACCGCGGGCGATCCCCGATGATCCGCGAACGGCGACCCATCCAAAGTCAGGTCTATGCCTGCCGCGAATCCAACTACCAATGGTTCGTGGACGACATTGAGAATCCCTATACCACGCCGCCGGACCAGCCCTTTCACTGGATCCGTATGCGCGTGCTCGGCGGCCGGTCCATGTCCTGGGGCCGTCAGAGCTACCGGATGGGCGACATTGACTTCAAAGCTGCCAGCCGCGACGGCTACGGTGACGATTGGCCATTCTCTTACGCCGATCTGAAACCCTACTACGAACAGGTGGAGCGCTATGTAGGCATCAGCGGCAAGGAAGAAAGCCTGCCGCAACTCCCGGACAGCATTTTTCAGCCTCCCATGGCAATGACCTGCGGCGAGGAAATCCTGCGCGACCGCGTCCGCGACCGTATGGGCCGCGTCGTCACTATCGGCCGCGTCGCCATCCTGACTAAGCCGCTGAACGGCCGCCAGCCTTGTCATTACTGCGGCCCGTGCGAACAGGGCTGCATCACTTTTTCCTACTTCAACAGTCCCTGGACCACTTTGAAGGACGCGGGCGCCACCGGCCGCCTCACCCTGCTCACTGATGCCGTGGCCAGCCACATCCTCATGGACCGCAATACCGGGAAAGCCGCTGGCGTAGCCTATATTGATCGCCTCACGCGTCAACCCCGCGAAGCGAAGGCCAAGGTTGTGGTTCTCTGTGCCTCCACGCTCGAATCCACCCGCTTGCTGCTCAATTCGGCCCCGGACGGCTTGGCCAATTCCAGCGGCGTCCTCGGCCACTACCTTATGGATCACATTTATGGCGGTGGCGCCACCGGCGAAATGCCCATGCTCCGGGCTAACCCCTGGTATGGCCCTCCGCGCCGGCCGAACGGCATCTATATCCCCCGCTTCCGGAACGTCGATCGCGCCACGAACCACAAATTCATCCGCGGTTACGGCTATCAGGGGAATAGCCTGCCGGAGTTCGCTTACGACGCCCCTGGCTTCGGCGCCAGCTACAAGCAAGCCGTCCGCGACAGCGCGCGCTGGCAAACCTCTCTGGGCGTGTGGGGCGAGTGCCTCGCCCGCAAAGAAAACCGCGTCGAAATCGACAAGGATCGCGTCGATGCCTGGGGCATCCCTGTGCTCAAGATCTTCATGCGCTGGAGCGACAACGAATTGCGCCTGTTCGAGGATGCGCGCCAGCAGGCTGCCGAAATGCTTGAGGTTGCCGGCGCTGCCAACGTCCGCATCACCGGCGCCCCTTCCATTCCTGGCTTCTGCATCCACGAAACCGGCACCGCGCGGATGGGCAGCAACCCGAAAACCTCCGTGCTGAACCAGTTCTGCCAGTCGCACGACATCAAGAATCTGTTCGTGACCGATGGTGCGGCGTGGGTCTCCAGCGCCTGCCAAAACCCTACGCTCACCATGATGGCGCTCACCGTCCGCGCCTGCGACTACCTCGTTCGCCAGGCCAAAGCCGGAGAGCTGTAAGCATTTATAACTCCAGGAACCCTTTGTACTTCATCGCTTCCAGCTTGAACCGGACTCGGAACTTCAGAATTTGCAGGTCTCCGCTCAGTTCGGCTTCGCGGTCGCTCACGGCCAGCGGTTCCCCTCGTGAGAAGTGCACCGTCAGACTCATCGTTACTCCGTCGAGCCGCGCCTTTGCCATTGTAGGCGCCAGCACCCTTCCCGACCCCAAACGCATCCGCACCGATTGCACCGCCAACGCCTCGATGCTCTCCGCGCCCATGTGGGCCATCTCCACCGGCAAACCGAAGATCTCGATCCGGTAACTGTCGCCCGCCACGCCCACCAGTTCGTTCAACCTCTCCGCCCCGCCCTTCTCCGCGCGGCTGCGGTACAGCGCCATCGCCTGGCGCACGGGCAAAGCGCTCGCCCACCGGACAATCAGGTCGGCCTTGTCGGGGTATTTGGGTTTCGGCGCGCCGATGCCGCCCAACGGCCCTAACCCGCTGTTGGACCTCGCTCCGTCGGCCCCCGGGATGTCTTTGTACGTAATCTGCCTGGGGGTTCGCTGAAACCACTCGAGCTTCACCGAGGTTTCCGCTGCCCAAGGCGACCGGATCACCATCCGGCGCACCGTCTCCTCATCCCACTGCGGAAAAGGCGTGGAACGCCAATCGGCGCCCAGCGCCGCCGTCACCGTGACCACGGCCAGGAGAAGGCTTCTCATCTTTTTTCAGCATATCCGTCTCGCTGCCGGGAAATTGTTTACAGCGTGCTTCCCGTGCCCGGCATCAACTTCACGAATGCTGCCCTCGTGCACTACTCTGTTCCTCTTGATTCTCCCGCTGTCAGCCGCCGGACCCGCTCCAGTCTGGAATCAGTGGCGCGGTCCCGAGCGGACCGGCGTCTCTGCCGGACCCGCCCTGCCCGACTCCCTCGCAGGACTCCAAACCCGTTGGCGCATGGAACTTGGCAAGGGCTACCCGGGGCCGATCGTTTCCGAGTCCCGCGTATTTACCGCCGAAGCTCTCGACAGCAACACCGAGGCGGTTCGCGCCTTCGATCGCGCCACCGGCAAGGAATTGTGGCGCGTTACGTGGCCGGCCAGGCATAGCGTCCCGTTCTTCGCAAAGCGCAACGGCGATTGGATTCGCTCCACCCCGTTGCTCGACAACGGCATCCTTTATGTCGGTGGGATTGAGGAAGTCCTGGTGGCCCTGGACGCCGAAACCGGCCGTGAACGCTGGCGCATTGACTTCCCGAAGCAGTTCAACTTGCCCAAGCCGGAATTCGGCTTTGCCAGCTCCCCACTCTCCGATGGCGCATTTCTCTATCTGCAGGCCGCAAACGCCGTTGTCAAAGTGGAAAAAACATCCGGCAAGGTCGTGTGGCGCACCCTCGAGCAGCCTGGCAATATCTTTGAGAGCGGCGCGTTCTCTTCTCCTCTCATTGCTACGCTTGCGGGTAAACGGCAACTCCTCGTCCAATCCCGCACGCACCTGAACGGCGTGGACCTGGAATCAGGATCTCTCCTTTGGTCTGTGGAAGTGCCCCATTTCCGCGGCATGAACATTCTCACGCCTCTCGTCTATGGCGATCACGTGTTCACCAGCAGTTACCGGAACGACTCTTACCTCTTTCGCGTTTCGCGCCAGGGCGGCGGGTTCTCCGTGGCGGAAGTCTGGCGCAACAAGGCGAAAGGCTACATGTCCACCGGTGTGATAGTCGGCGATCATGTCTACCTCCACTTGCAAAGCCAGCGGTTTACTTGCATCAATCTGAAGACGGGCGAGACCCGCTGGACATCAGAACCGTTTGGAACCTATGCCTCCCTCGCCGTTCGGGGAGATAAGATCCTGGCCCTTGATGAACGCGGCCAGTTGCTCCTGCTCCGAGCCAACCCCGAACGATTCGACTTGCTCGACTCCCGTGAGGTATCCGCTAGCTCCGCTTGGGCGCACATCGCTCTGGCGGGCAACGAGGTCTTCGTCCGGGACCTGACAGGCATTACCGCCTTCACCTTAGTGCCCGCTGCGCCCACCAATTGATCATTCGGCCCGCCGCGCCAGCCATCCTGGCAACCGCCAACCGCTGATTGACATGACCTCTGGCGGCAATAGTCATGCCGCCGTTGCGGAAGCCCAACCGGGCCACCCGAACTCATTCTCCTTGGCACAAAAGTCGCATCGCTGGACTCCACCCGGCTGGTAGACCAGACTGATCTGGTAGCGTACCCATGGAGGCCAGGGAACATGCAGCATAGAGGTTTTCAGTGGTTGGCAGCCGTCGTCTTGAGTCTGCCGGTTGGAGCCGGATCCGCCCCTCTCCCTGGAAGCGCCTTCGCAGGCACGGCCGCCGAGGTTCACGGGCTCCGCTGCGAGTACCTTTCAAATCCGCTGGGTATCGATGTTCTGAAGCCTCGGCTCAGTTGGGTTCTCAATCCAGCCAAGGGCTTTCTGGGCCAGAGCGCTTATCGGGTCTTGGTCGCAAGTAGCGAGGCCGCACTCCGGAAGGAACTGGGGGATCTTTGGGATTCCGGACGCGTAGCTTCCACTCAGTCTGCGTGGGTGGAGTACGGCGGCAAGCCGTTGACCTCCGGGCAGCAGGCCTTTTGGAAAGTCCGCGTCTGGAACGAGTCGGGCAAAGCGTCAGTCTGGAGTGCGCCGGCTCTGTGGACCATGGGCCTCCTTCAACCCTCTGATTGGCAAGCCAAATGGATCGGCCAGGCCCGGCCCGGTGGCGCCGCGGAGAATACCCCGCTGCCGTTTCCTTGGCTGAGGAAGTCGTTCGATCTGGCCGGGAAGCCGCGAAGAGCGGTTGCCTACGTGAACCCGCTCGGATACTACGAGTTGTACGTCAATGGCAAAAAGGTGGATGACCACGTTCTAAGCCCGGTGGTCAGCGACTATTCCAAACGCAATATCTACGTAACCCACGAAATCGCGGACTACCTGGTTCCTGGCAAGAATGTTGTCGCCCTTTGGCTGGGCCGCGGTTGGTACGTGCGCGGACACCCGGGGGTGATTCACGACGGACCGCTGGTGCGGGCCCAGTTTGAGATCACTATGGGCGACGGGTCCGCTTCCCGGATCGTGACGGATGAGACATGGAAGCTTCGCGAAAGCCCGCTTTCGCCGATCGGCCGGGCGACGGCATTCGGCGACTACGGCGGCGAACGCTACGACCCTGGTCTGGACCTGCCCGATTGGAATGCAGTCGCATTGAACGATTCCTCCTGGCAGGCGGCCGCCCTGTTTGACCCCCCGCAGGTGCTGACTGCCGCTCAGGTAGTAGAGCCCAATCGCATCGTAGAGACGATTCCCGCAGCCAGCGTATCTGCCTACCCGCAAGGGGGCTTCGTCATTGACTTGGGCAAGAACCTGACCGGGTGGCTTGAGATCCGGCTGCCTGCCATCCCAAAAGGCGCCACCGTCATGCTCGAGTACTCCGACCAAATGGAGCCCGACAAGCCCGCGCCTCCCAGTCCCTTCGGGCCCGGCGGTCCCCGGCGTCCACCTCAAAACTCGCAGAGCGTGGTCGCTGGGCCAAGAACACGCGGCGGCAATCCCACGGTATTTCCGAACACGTTCAACCAGCGCGACGAAATCGTAGGCAATGGCATGCCGGTCACGTTCCGCTCACGATTCAACTATCACGGCTTCCGCTACGTGCGCGTGATCGGTCTGGACACAGCCCCTGCCGTGGACGGCGCGAAGGGCTACTTGATCCGCACGGCGTATGATCGCGCGGGCGAGTTCCATTCCTCCAACGAACTGCTGAATCGGATTTACCGGATGGTGACCTATACCTACGAAGCGCTCACTCTGGGAGGGTACGTGGTGGACTGCCCCACACGTGAGCGCCTTGGCTACGGCGGCGACGCGGGAACCTCGTTCGAGACAGCCATGTTCAACTTCTCGGCGGGCGGGCTCTACAATAGCTGGCTCGCCAATTGGCGGGACTCGCAGGATCCCAGCGGCTCACTTCCGCACACCGCGCCTAACTATCAGAACCAGGGCGGCGGCGGCCCGATGTGGGGCGGCATGGTGGTGACGCTTCCTTGGCACATGTATCTGCAATACGGTGACCGGCGCGTGCTCGAAACCAACTACCCCATGATCAGCAAGTGGCTCGCTTACCTGGACTCTGAAACTGAGGGTGATCTGCTGCTCGATCACAAGAGCCACGCAATGACAATGCAGGTCTGGAATTTTCTGGGCGACTGGCTGACTCCCAAGGGCAGCTTCCGCAACACCAGCCCCGACCCTGCGCCGGCGCAATTGATCAACAGCGTGCACTTTGTTTATCAGCTTCAATTGGCCGCCAGAATCGCGGAGGTCCTCGGCAGGAAGGAGGACGCCCTTGCTTACCAGACGCGTGCCGCAGCCGTGTCGAAGGCGGTGCACGCGCGTTTCTTCAATCCGGCCGAGTCCATGTACAGCAACGGGGATTCAGTGCTGCAGGCGTTTCCGCTCATGACGGGTGTGGTTCCCGGGGAGTTGCGCACGGCCGTCATGAAGAGGCTTGAGCACACGATCCTCGTCCGGAATCAGGGGCACCTCGACACCGGCATGCACGGCACTTACTTCCTCATGAAGTACCTCTGGGAGAACGGCCGGAACGACTTGGTTTTCACCATGACCAGCAAGGAAACCTATCCGGGCTGGGGCTATATGCTGGCGAACGGCGCCACCACCGCCTGGGAGGGTTGGACCGGCCAATCTCATATCCATGACACTTTGATCTCCATCGGCGCATGGTTTACCGAAGGGCTCGCTGGCATCCGGAGTGACGGGTCGACGCCCGGCATGAAGCACTTCCTGATCGCGCCGTCCGTCGTAGGGGACCTCAAATTCGCGAGAGCCAAATATCAGTCGATCCACGGCGGGATCGTCAGCGATTGGCGCGTGGACAACGGAACTTTCAAATTGAGCGTCACCGTGCCGCCCGGAACCTCGGCGACTGTCACCGTCCCGGGCGACGGACCGGTGCGAACCAAGGCACGCCCCTCAGGTGCCAGTAACCGCAGCTTTAGGGTCCACCCTGGCACGCACACGTTCGAGACCACTTTCCGCCCAGGTCAGGCTGACTGACTCGCGCTCATGTGCGCTTCAACTGCCCCAACGGATATACTTTCCTTGGCCGCAGAACCGGATCCCGAAGTCCGGAATGGCTGCGGTTCGCTGATCCGCCATGTCCATTCGCACCCTTGCCATCTTCCTGGCCTTTCTGGCCATGGGATTCGCGGACGCCGTCGGCCCCTTCGTCAGCCTGGCCAAGAATGAGTTTCAACTGAGCAATCTGGTTGCCTCGCTCATCCCTCTGGTCGGCTTCAGCGCCTTCGGTCTGCTTTCCATTCCCTTTGGCTTAGTCCAGGATCAGCGCGGCAAAAAGTTCGTCCTCCTCACCGGCTTGGGCGTGGCGCTGACAGGTCTGCTCATCGCGAGCCCCGGCCTCCGGTCGTTCCCCCAGTTCCTGCTTACGGTGATGCTGCTAGGCGCTGGTGCGGCCATTCTCCAGGTCTCCGGAAACCCGATCATGCGCGACGTTTCCGCGGAAGGAAAATACGCGCGCAACCTCTCCCTGGCGCAATTCGTCAAGGCAATCGGATCGTTGTCCGGCCCGGTCATTCCCGTCGTGGCCGCCAACTACTTTGGCGCCGGCTGGACGGTGATCTTCCCGATTTATGCCGGCGCGCTCGCCATTACGCTTCTCGCCGTCGCACCCCTTCGCATCCAGGAGCGCCGTTCGGAGCAGCGCGCGGCCACCCTGGCCTCCTGCCTGAGCCTGCTCAAACAGCCGTACGTCCTTGCCATGGTACTGGCCATCTTCTTCTATGTCGGCTCGGAAGTCAGCGTGAGCGCGGGCATCCCGCTCTACCTGCAGGAACGATTCGGCATCGACATCAACAAAACCGGGCTTTTGGGTACCGGCCTGTTCTTCACCGCGTTGACAATTGGCCGGTTTTCCGGCGGCGTTATCCTGAATTGGCTCTCACCCCGCATCTTCTTCCTCATCACCTGCAGCGTCTCTCTCTTGGGCTTGGCAGGTCTCTGGGTGCCTGACCGGAACATCGCCGTCGCCAGTTTCTTCGTCACCGGCCTGGGATTTGCCAACATTTTCCCCCTCGTGTTTGCCTTGGCGGTGGAAACCATGCCGGAACGCACCAACGAACTCTCGGGCCTCATGGTCACTGCCATTGCCGGCGGCGCTATCGTGCCGCCCCTTATGGGTCTGCTGGCCGACGCCACTTCGGTGCGGACCGGCTTTCTGGTTCCCCTCGCGGCCGTCGTCTACATCACCTGGGTCGCAGTCCTCAACCGCAAACCCTCCTTCCATTGACTCTGTATGCGCGACTTCTCTGACGATCCCCGAACCGTGCTGACGCTGGACGCGGGCGGCACGAACTTTGTCTTCTCCGCCATGCGGGCCAACCGGCCCGTCATCGAAAGCTTCGCCCTCCCCGCCGCCGCGGACGACCTGGATCGCTCCCTGGCCAACCTCGTGGAGGGCTTCCACCTTGCCGCCGATGCGGCCCGCAGCCCCGTCGCGGCCATCAGTTTCGCCTTCCCTGCGCCGGCGGATTACTTCCAGGGCATCATTATTGCACCCCGCAATCTGCCCGCCTACCGGAACGTCCCCTTGAAGGCCTTCCTCGAAGACCACTTCAAGGTCCCTGTCTTCATTAACAACGACGGCGACCTGTTCACCTATGGGGAGGCCGCTGCCGGATTCCTCCCCTACGTCAATCGCCTGCTGGAGGAAGCGGGCAGCCCGAAACGCTATCGCAACCTCATCGGCATTACCTTGGGCACCGGTCTGGGCGGAGGCATCGTCCGCAATGGTGAACTCTTCACCGGTGATAACTCTGTCGCCGGAGAGATATGGCTCCTCCCGCACCGCAATATCCGCGAATGGAATGCCGAGGAAGGCGCCAGCATCCGCGCCATCCGCCGCAATTACGCCCAGTTGTGCGGTATCCCTGTGGATCAGGCGCCTGAACCGCGCGTGATTGCGGAGATTGCGGCAGGTACTGCCCCTGGCCATGCGGAAGCCGCCCGCGAGGCCTACCGGCGCATGGGCGAGATCGCCGGCGATGTTGCCGCACAACTCGGTACTCTCCTCGACGGCTTGATTGTCCTCGGCGGCGGGATCTCCGCCGCGCACGCGTTGTTTCTGCCCGAAATGACCGGCCAAATGAATGCGATGTGGACTGCGCCAAACGGCGAACGCTTTCGTCGCTTGATCCCGCAGGCCTACAACCTCGAGGACACCGCAGAGCGCAATGCCTTTCTCCGTGGCGAAACCATGGAACTGTCCGTGCCAACCACTGGGCGGCGCATCGTCTTCGACCAGTTGCAGCGGATTGGGATCGGCGTCACCCGCTTGGGCACCAGTGATGCCACCGCCATCGGCGCTTATGCCTTCGCGCTCAACCAACTCGATCAGGAGAAGCCGCAATGAAACCGCTCGGCTTGTTGGCTTGTCTCACTCTGCTCGCTCTGGAGGCTCAAGTGACGACCCGCGGAGTCGGCGTCTACCCTGGAGATCCCCGTCAGTATTTCGGCCCCGATCTCCGCCCTGCCTCCGGGGATGCGCGCAATCTTGCGCTCCGGCGCATGGCCTATCAGTCGAGCAGCTACGACTATAATCTCACCGCGCAATTGGCCACCGACGGCATTGTCGCCAAGGAACCGCCCCGTCAACTCATCGTCGTCACAAGCGCCCATGGAACCTTGAAGAAAAATGAGCGGGAATGGCTGGTGGATGGGAACTGGGTCACCGGCATCGAACTCAAGGGCCGCAAAGCCTGGGTCGAGTTCCTTTTCCAAGGTGGGTCGGCCCCGCTCGAATTCGACTCGATTGAACTGGACGCGGGCGTAGCCGGGCCTCGGTCCGACAATCAGGACTGGACCCTGACTGTAAACGGTTCAGAGGACGGCAAACAATGGCGCAAGCTGGGCCAGGTGAGCGGCATGGCTCGGCCCACCGGCGAGATCCGGCCACGCGTTCCGCTGGCGGCTGCCGGCCTGCGCCGAATTCGCCTCGACTTGGCCTCTGGCCGGTCTTTGACCTGGAAACTCGGCGATGTCTCCTTCTTTCGTAACGGCCAGCGTATCCACGTCGCCGGACCACATCACTTCACCAGCGCGTGGGTACCAGCCACATCCGGCGAGGAATGGATCGCCCTCGACCTCGGTGCGGAATCCCGCATCACCGAAATGCGTTGCGTCTGGCTTCGCCCGCCCGCTGCCGGGCAGGTGCAGATCTCCCGGGATGGCCATCAGTGGACCCGGGCCGCAGTGCTGGAAGCCCCCGCGGAACGGATTCGATTCTCCAATCCGCTTCAATCCCGCTTCGTGCGCCTCCTGCTGACGCGAGCCGCCTCCGGCGATGGCTACGCCCTCTCGGAATGGGAAGTGCTGGGCCATGGGGGTGTGACGCCTGTAGCCCAGCCTCTGCCGCCGGCAGAGGCGGACGGGGCGCAACGCCTCAGCGGCGGATCATGGCGGATTGAACGCGCCTCGCAGGTAACCGCCAACGGCCGCGCACTTTCCCAGCCCGGCTTCGCCGATCAGTCCTGGTTGCCCGCCACCGTGCCCGGCACGGCCCTGGTCAGCTATCTCAACGCCGGCGCCATCCCCGATCCCAACTTTAGCGGCAACATCAACGCCATCTCGGATTCCTACTTCCACTCTGACTTCTGGTACCGCTGCGAGTTCCCGGCCGCATCTCCCACGCCCGGTGGCAAACTCTGGCTCGACTTCGATGGCATCAACTGGAAAGCTGATGTCTGGTTGAACGGCGAGCAGTTGGGCCGAATCGAGGGAGCGTTCCAGCGCGCAAGGTTCGATATCACCGCAAAGGTAAAGTCCTCGGGAACCAACGCCCTGGCGGTCCGCGTGGAAAAGAACGCGACCCCGGGCAGCGTCAAAGAAAAGACCTACGAGAGCCCGGACAAGAACGGAGGTGCGCTCGGCGCGGACAACCCTACCTTCCACGCTTCGATCGGCTGGGATTGGATCCCCACCATTCGCGGCCGCAACACCGGCGTCTGGAACAATGTCTGGCTCCGCCGCAGCGGCTTGGTGACACTGGCTGATCCCGCTGTGAACACGCTTTCCATCGAGCCTGCCCGCGCCCGCGTTCAACTGCAGGTGCTGGTGCGCAACCACGGCGCGGCCACGCAAACCCGCGTGCGCGGCACCTTCGGTGATCTGTCATTCGAACAGACCGTCCCGCTTGCCGCGAACGAAGAGAAACTGGTCACCCTCGCTCCGCTGGACGTCACCAACCCTCGCCCGTGGTGGCCGAATGGCTACGGCGAACCTTCGCTCTATCCTGTCCGCATCGAGGTTGGACCCCTCGCGGGTCCGGTGTCTGACGGGAAGACCTTTCAGGCCGGCATCCGGCAGTGGCGCTACTCCGAAGAGGGCGGCAACTTGCGCCTTTGGGTCAATGGGCGCCGCTTTGTCCCGCGCGGCGGCAATTGGGGGTTCTCTGAATCCATGCTCCGCTACCGCGCCCGCGAGTATGACGCGGCCGTCCGTTTTCACCGGCACTCCAACTTCACCATGATCCGGAATTGGGTCGGCCAGGTTGGAGAGGAAGAGTTCTACGAGGCCTGCGACCGCCATGGCATTGTCGTCTGGCAGGACTTTTGGCTGGCCAATCCCTGGGACGGACCCGAGCCTGACAACCTGCCAATGTTCCTGGCGAACGCGCGGGACACAGTGCGCCGGATCCGCCACCATGCCTCCGTCGCCCTCTACTGCGCACGCAATGAAGGCTACCCTCCACAGCCGCTGGACGAGGGACTGCGCGCCATCCTTGCTGAAGAACACCCTGGTGTCCACTACATCGGCAGTTCGGCCGACGATGTCGTGAGCGGTCATGGTCCTTACCGCGCGCTGCCCGTGAAGGAGTACTTCGCTCAGCGGGCCACCCCCCAATTCCATAGCGAAATGGGTATGCCGAGCATCGTCACCCCTGAGAGCCTGGCATCGATGATGAAGCCTGAGGAACGCTGGCCCATGGGGGCGCTCTGGGGGCAGCATGACTTCTGCCTCACCGGGGCGCAGGGCGGCGCCTCGTTCCGCGAGCGCATCGAGAAGAGCTACGGCGGAGCCAACCAGTTGGAAGACTGGCTTTGGCTCGCCCAGTTCGTCAACTACGAAGGTTACCGGGCCATGTTTGAGGCGCAGAGCAAAAACCGTATGGGTCTGCTCATTTGGATGAGCCACCCCGCCTGGCCCTCCATGGTCTGGCAGACCTACGACTATTACTTCGATGCCTCAGCCGCTTACTTCGCGGCGCGCAAAGCCTCGGAGCCCCTTCATATTCAGTGGAACCCGCTCACCGATCAGGTGGAGGTCGTAAACTATCACGCCGGCCCACGCCGCCAACTGAAGGCGCAGGCACGTCTCTTAAACCTCGATGGCGCCGTCCAATGGGAACAGCAAGCCGTGCTCGACAGCCCCGAAGACTCCGTACAGACGCCCATCCAACTCCAGTTCCCCGCCTCGCTCAGCGAGGTCCATTTCGTCCGCCTGGAGTTGACCGAGGAGGGCCGGACCATCTCGGCCAACATTTATTGGCGCGGACGCGCAGACGGCGACTTTCGCGCGCTCCGCCAGATACCCCCAGCCAAAGTGCGCCTGACCAGCACCAAACTACAGAAGGATGGCCGCTGGCTCTTGCGCGCGCTTGTGGAGAACCAGGCGCCTCATCCAGCCCTGCTGGTGCGCCTCAAGACTTTGCGACGCCAGTCGCGCGATCGCATCACACCCGCGTTCTACGACGACAACTATCTGGTGCTGATGCCTGGCGAAAAAAGGGAGATCGGCGTGGAATTGAGCGTTGCCGACGCGCGTGGAGAAGAGCCGGAACTCGCCCTCGACGGCTTCAACGTTACCCCGGCGCCTTGAACAACGCTACTTGCGGGCAATCCAAGCCAGGAAGAGCCCATCCGGCTCCACATCCTCCCAGTAAGAGATGGGCCGCGACTCTACCGCCCGGCAGTGCTGCCGCAACAGGGTTTCCAGTTCGCCACGGTGGAACCAGCGCTCCCACGCCGGAGTCTCCAACCGGCCCCAATGCTCGGCGTTCTTGTCGATGATCACCAGCGGTGCACCAGGCGCCAGCACTCGGCACATCTCCGAAACAGCGTGGGGAATGTCCACCGCGTGCTCCAGTGATTCGGTGGCCCAGGCGCCGTGAAAGGTCCCGTCAGAAAATGGCAATTGCAGCATGGAACCGGCCACCCGTCCGAGCTGAGCAGGAGCATGGGTAAGCATCGAAACGGCCAGGTCCAGCGCCACGACGGTGGCGCCGGGGTTCCTCTCCGCCACGATCTTCGAGAAACGTCCCTTGCCGCATCCGGCATCTAGCACCCGCTTGCCCGCAACGTCACCCAGGGTCTCCAACACCAGGCGCACATGCAAAATCCGCGGATCGATCTCGGTGGGGAAATGCTCCTCGTCCGCCGCCGCCGCTTCAAACGAACGCCGGATCTCTTGAGCGAGATCCGGCGTCAGGGAAGGTTGGGGCGCTTTGCGGAACAGCCGGTCGAACAGGCCCATTAGACTTTCGTCAGGAAAATGGGAAGTCCAGCCTTGCCGTCGTACCGCGGACGATAGCGCTCTGTGTTGTAGCTGTTGGCTACGTCCACCTTACGGGGGCCCAGCCCCGGATCGGGAATTGGCACCAGTTGGAAGCATCCGTGAACGATTCCGGTCATCAGGCCTGACTTACCGTCAGCCAGGGCGTCCATGGCAAGATTTCCGTACGTCGTCGCTACCAGTTTGTCGGTGAAGTCGGGGTCGCCGGACCGCAAATCGTATGTCAGATCGGAAACGATCGTCTCCTCTTTGGCAATCCGCTTCACTTCTTCCGAGAAAAGATCGCCGACATTCAATTTCTTCTGGTGACCGTAAGCATCGGCCTCACCAACGTGAATGGTCTCGTAGCCTTCCCACTCTGCGCCTTCGGAAAGAATCACCAGCGAGTAGTTGCTCGGATTGTTCTTTTTGTCCTGCACCAGAAGATCGATCAGCCGCTTCAGGTCGACGCGATATTCAGGAATGACGCAGCGGATGTTGGTGACGTACGCCGTGTAGAGGGCGGTGAAACCCGCGTCGCGTCCAAAGATCCGGAAAATACCGATGCGCTCGTGCGAGCCCACGGTGGTGCGCTGCCGCTGAATCGCCGAGTCCGCCCGGGTGATGGCCGTCGAGAACCCGATGCAGTATTCCGTGTTCTGGACGTCGTTGTCCATCGTTTTCGGAATAGCGATCACCTTCACGCCTTCCTTGTCGAGCCGTGCAGCGTAGCTCAGCGTGTCATCCCCCCCGATCGCCACTACATAGTCGGCGCCGAGTGCGTCCAGGTTCTTCAACACCTGAGACGTCAAATCGTAAACCTTGGAGGTTTTGCCCGACTTGGTCATCGTCGTCTCCGGGAAGGAAGTCCCGGCCAGATGATCGGGGATGGCTTTCATCTTCGCCGGGTTGGTCCGGCTGGAGTGGAGGAAGGTGCCGCCTGTACGGTCGATGGTCCTCGTGTTGAGCATGGTCAACGGCAGGATGTAGCGGGCCTTGCTTTCGGCATCGGATAGATTCAGGTGGGTCAGACCTTCCCATCCGCGGCGGATGCCGATCACTTCGGCGTCCATTCCGATACCCCGGTAGGTGACTTGCTTGATGACGGCGTTCAGGCCGGGCACGTCGCCGCCGCCGGTTAGGATGACAATTCTCTTGGGCATTCTATCTCCTGATGGTTGGGTGCGCGGTACGCGAGAACCATTTCAGTATATCTTGTCCTGTTTCGCGAATCAGCGTTGCGCGGCCACTTTTTGTCTTAGTTTCTCCAAAGCTTCCAGCAGCAGAGGTGCGGTGTCCGGTCCCAGCGAGTTCACCTCGCCATACCAGCGCTTATCGGCCCCGAACGTGTACGGGGCCTTCTCGTCCCACTGAGCCTTGGGCAGAATGTAGCCGATTTCGTCGTTAGCCAACCCAACCAGCATCCGGATCGGCGCGCGCATCGCGGGCTTCACAGGCGCCTCCAAGGGCGCTTGGGGGAAGTCGGCATTTCCGTCTCGCTGGATGCCCCCCACACTGAGTTCCGGATAGAGTTCGCCGGGCACCAGTGCAATTTCCGCCACGGGCCGCCTGCCCGCCAGCAGCATCGCATAACCCACCGGCGATTCAACAGACCCGTCCTCGAGGAACTCTTTCCGGCCCTGGAATAAACCGATCGCCGCCGCTTGCCGGTAGCTCTCATTCTTCACTGGAAGGCGGACCAGTTGCTCCCCGCACCGGATGCTGGTCACCTTGACCGGCTCGGCCCGCTCCAGCGCATCCAGCACCTCGTCCGCCAGGCGATGCCCGATCACCTCGGCAAAGCGGAACGAGTCCTTCGCAGCGGGTTGACCCGTCGCCGGATCCTTCACAGGGGCGCCCAATGGCGACATCATCCCGCCCAGCGCCCCGTTCAGGAATACTGCCACTCCCCCCGCCTTCTGTTCCACTCGCTGGTAATAGAAAGAGGCAAAGTCTGCTGTCACAAGGGTGTTCTTGGACCCCAACGCCTCAGGGTGATTGGCCCAGTTCACCAGAGTGGCGATCCGTTGCCCTTGCTGGTCGGAAACCGCCAGTGCGACCGCTTCTTCATCGTGGACAAACGGGGGCCGCGAATCATCGAAGAAGGAGAGAATACCGTCCCATTTTCGCGCTGCCATTCGAATCGTGGCCGGACGCAACGTCTGCAAAGCCTCGATCGCAGCCGTGGTGATCTGATCGAGCACCATGCGCAAGTAATCGGGACTCACCCCCGTCACGCCAGGCTTTGGGCCCCAAAGTCCCATCGTGTCCGGAGCCTGGTGGACATGGGTTACGCCCACATGGACCACATGCGGAGTTCCCACTGCGGCGGCCACCCGCTGGCGCACGGTCCGGATGTCTTCAAAGAAGAGCCCAATTGAATCTACGCCGCACAGGACTAGCGCCGGACCCTCAGCGGCCATCGCCACGCACCGTACGAACAGGTCGTCGTGGATCGACGTCGCGACCCGGTTGTTGGCGAAGCCCGCCAGGTAGACCGGCCCGTGCCGCTCCAGGTCGGGCGTGATCACCCGCCGCGCCGCCCCAGCACGAAAGGCGCCGCTGGCCAGTCCGGCCACACACAACGACAACACCCCAATCCTCAACAACATGCCACCCCTCCTAACGAGTCCGAAAACCAAGGGCCACAACGGCAACCCCCAGTCTGCGCGCATCCCCGCCGCCCGGATCAAACGGGGGATCCACTACTAGTTCCACTTCCACCGGACCCTCGACTGCACCCGGTTCCAACGCCCACCGCAATTCCCGCCAGCCTCTTTCGGCCGCTTTCCGTTTGCCCAAAGTGACAGCATTGATCCGGAGTTCGGGCTCCACCCCGCCAGCCTTGTCCGCTTGCACCGGGCCGACATTCGCCAGCACGTAAAACTCCCGAGCCCCGGCGGGACGCATCATGCGGACAGTCGCGCGAGGCGCTGTCCAACGGAAGCCCCCGTCCAGGTCGTACCACCCCGGTCCCAACTGCCAGCTCGCAGCTTCCTCACGGAAATCGATCTCGGCTGTGCCACCCATATCGGCCTGCGGGTATCCTTTTAGCCGTCGGCTCAGCCGCTGCCAGGAAACCAATCCTGTGCCCGGCTTGGCCAGGTTTTCGTGAGCAGCCTGGTCGGTCCATGAGTAGAACTCAAACTCGCGCTCCGGCCGGAACCAACGAAACGAAGCCGCCACGCCCCAGGACGCCAAATACTTCGGGTGGCCATCGTAAACCACTCGCTGCAACCCGGGATACTTTTGCAGGAACGAACCCAATTGCTCGAAAAACGCTTTGTTTTCAACGCCCACGGCCAGTGCCAGAGCGCGTTTTTGCCGCAGGATGTGGTAGTTCCAGGGAAGCCAGAGGGCAAAAAACAGAGCGACCCAAGCAGGGTGCACCCGTTCAGCGGCTACCGCCGCTGCGATGGCAATGCCGATCAGGGGCACGTACAAATAAACCGAGAACAGGCGCCCGGGCAGAAACCACAGCGGACCCAACAACACCAAAAACGACAAAAGTCCAAAACGAACCCTCCGGTCCCGGACCACGGCCGCCGCCACGAGGAGCAAAAATCCGGCGAAAGGAACCAGCAGCACCTCGGAAAAATAATATTGTGAGGTCTTTGACAAGGCGTCCCAAGTGAAGCGGAGGGAATAGTCGTTATCCACGTTCCGGTTCAATAACACCCCTTGTACCGTGAATGAGGCGGCGATCAGGAAAAAGGGGATCGTGCGGCGCCATCGCCTCTCCCCCAGCAGCCATTCATAGAGCAGCAGAACCACCGGCATGGCCACGGCCAGCTCTTTGGCCTTGTAGGCAAACCAGAATGGAATCAACGCCCAAAACGGGAATCCGGCCAGGTAAACCAGCAGAGTCAGCAGGCTGAACGTGCCGCAAAGCACGTCAAAGATGTACATAGGCTTCCAATAGGCGTCAAAACAGGCCATGTGGAAGGCGAAGAAAAGGGCCCCGGCCGACGCCGCCATCACCGGCGAACCCAACCGTTGGAGCACCCGCCAAAGAATCACCACATTCAGCAGGTGGAGAAGGTGCAGCACCGCGATATACCAGGGAAAGTTCAACCGGGCAGTGTTCACCAGGATCTGGTAGTAGGCGTGGCCCGTGGGGCGAAAATTGAACTCGGCGAACTTGGGGCTCAGCAGGCCGAGCGGCATCGTCTCCCACTTGGCATATCTGGTCCAGAGCAGATTATCGAGGTCGTCGTCGTTGAACCATCCCTTGTAAGCCGCACGGTTTGCTACGGAAAAGAGCAGCGCCAGGGCCAGCACCAGCCAGACGCCACGGGGGAATCGCACGATCGTTATTGTAGCCCGCTCGTATAATGGAGGAACTTGGCCGTCCTTCCTTCATGAATGCACCTTCCCGTGCCCTGGACGTACCCACCCGGTCCCGTTGGGCCGGGCTGGCTCCAGGTGTGGCTACGGCCTTGCTCTTTTGTTTCGCCCACTTCTTCATCGACCTGTATTCCGGCGCGCTGGGCATCTTCCAACCTGTGTTGGTCAACCGGTTGGGCATGACCTTGACGCAGGCAGGCCTTCTGGGCGGACTCCTGGTCTTCAGTTCATCCGTCACACAACCCCTTTACGGCTATCTGTCCGATCGCTACCGTTCGCGCTTGTTCTCCGCGCTGGCTCCAGCCGTGGCTGGGGTGTTCATTTGCGCCTTGCCCTGGGCCAGTAGTTACCAGACCGCGCTCCTGCTGGTCCTGCTCGGCGGCGCCGGCGTAAGCTCATTTCACCCCCAGGGTTCGTCCTGGGCGACTGCCCGCATCGAGTCGCATCGCACGCTCTGGATGGCCGTCTTTATCAGCTCGGGCACCATGGGGATTGCGCTTGCTCCCGCAGCCTTTTCCTGGATCATTCAGCATCATGGATTTGAACAGGTGGCTTGGGCAGCGGTACCCGGTTTGGCTGCCACTGCATTGCTGTTGGCCTTCGTCCGGCCGCCGGTGTCCAGCGGGCGCACCGCTTCCTTTTCCTGGAAGCCATTAAGAGTTGTCTGGAAGCCACTCACCCTGCTGTATTTAGCCGTCGTTTTCCGGTCGGCCGTGCAAGTGACTTTCACACAGTTCCTGGCCTTGTACCTTCATCGTGAGAGAGGTTACTCGCTGCAGCAGGCCGCGTGGATCCTGAGCACTTATGTCGCCTCCGGCGCGATCGGCGGCATTGTGGGTGGTCGGCTGGCTGACCGTTTCGGTGCCCGGCAAGTCATCATGAATTCGTTTCTTTTCTCCGTGCCGTGCATGGCGGTCTTTTTCGCATTTCCCGGGCCTGCTGGGGTAATGACCCTGGCCCTCGGAGGCTTGATTCTGTTGTTCACTATTCCGGTGAATGTTGTGGTGGCGCAAGACTTGGCTCCAGGCAGCGCAGGCACGGTCTCCGCCCTCATGATGGGCTTTGCGTGGGGGACGGCCGGAATCATTTTCATTCCCTGGACGGGGTGGCTGTCCGACCGGACCTCACTCCATTTCGCGCTGAGTACACTGCTTATCTGGCCTGTGCTCGGTTACTTTTTGACTCGCCTTCTGCCGGAGGATCTCGGACGATGAAGAAGGCGGTCTGCCTCCTCAGTGGAGGCTTGGATTCGGCCACCAGCATGGCCTGCGCCATCCGGGACGGGTTTGAAGTCTACGCACTGTCGTTTGACTACGGGCAGCGCCACGCGGTGGAACTCGATTCGGCCAGACGCGTTTCTCAGCACCTCGGCGCAGCGCAACACCGGATCGCTACGATCGATTTGCGAATCTTCGGGGGCTCAGCCTTAACCGGGGACATCGCCGTCCCCAAGCACCGCAGCAGCCGCGAGATGACGGCCCGCATCCCGGTGACCTACGTGCCAGCGCGCAACACCATCTTCCTGAGCTTTGCCCTGGCCTGGGCCGAGGTTTTGGGTGCCCGCGACATCTATATTGGCGTCAACGCGGTGGACTATTCGGGTTATCCTGACTGCCGGCCGGAATTCGTCGAAGCCTTCGAACATTTGGCGAATCTGGCCACGAGAGCCGGTGTCGAAGAACACGCGGCCTTTTGTGTCCACACGCCGCTCATTCAGCTCTCAAAAGCGCAGATTATTCAGTTGGGGACGGAGTTAGGCGTGGATTATTCGTTGACCCACAGTTGCTACGACCCGCCCGAGCCTGGCCTGGCATGCGGCGCCTGCGATTCGTGCTTGCTGAGGAAGGCCGGCTTTGCCGAAGCCGGGATACCGGATCCGCTCCGTTACGCAGCAGCCCGCCTATGACCATCAGCGAGGTCTTCGCCAGCATTCAGGGAGAGGGTCTGTTGGCGGGGGTTCCTTCCCTGTTTATTCGTGTCTCCGGTTGCAATCTGAGGTGCCGCTGGTGCGATACGCCTTACACTTCCTGGACGCCCGAGGGCACACAACAGAGCGTTGAGGAACTCACAGCGTGGGCGTCCGTCCATTCTTCCTATCACCATGTAGTGCTCACGGGCGGCGAGCCGATGCTCTTCCCGGAGATCGTCCCGCTGTCCGTGTCGCTCCGGCGTCTAGGGCTGCATGTCACGGTGGAGACGGCAGGCACGGTCTATCAACCGGTGGAGTGCAACCTCATCAGCATCAGCCCGAAACTGGCGAACTCCACCCCCTGGCAGCGGGATCCCTCCTGGGCCCAGCGACATGAACGGCTCCGCTTGCAATTCGATGTGCTGCAACGGCTTACAGACGAATATGAATATCAGTTGAAGTTCGTCGTCGCAGCCCCCGAGGACATGGAAGAGATCCAGACGATTGTGGAGCGTCTGGATGTGCCGGCTGAGCGGGTCCTCTTGATGCCGGAAGGAACTTGCCAAGAGACGCTTGCCGAGCGAGGCCGCTGGCTGGCCGAGACCTGCAAGAAGACCGGCTTCCGGTTCTGCCCACGTCTGCATGTCCTTCTTTGGGGCAATCAACGAGGTGTCTAGCTGAGGAACGTGGGGTCTCCACCTTAGGCCAACCTGTGCCGTTCTCTTAGGGACATGAGCGAGTTGAGTTGAAGTTCTAAGGAGTACCTCGGATTGTTGGTCTCCAGGGTCCGCTCTACTCTGAGAGACAGGATGATAGCGATGTTGAGGGGAATGGTCATTTGCCCGGATGCGGAGCTGGCCGAGCGGCTTCAGGACGTATTGTTGGCAACAAACCTGGTTACCATCGTTCGCGACCTGGACCACTACCCCAGCGCCGAAGACTTGATGCGCTACCTGCGTTCGCAGACGCCGCAGGTGCTTTTCCTGAGCGCGGAATCCTCGCTGCAAGCGATTGAAATTGTTCGTGTAATCGAGCACGAAGCACCGGGGCTGCAGATTGTGGCAATCGGCAAGAACCTGGAGCCGCAGGTGCTGTTGGACATCATGCGGGCGGGGCTGCGGGAATTTCTGGCAGTGCCGATCGATCCAAACGCGTTCCGGGAGGCGATGGCGCGGGTGTCAGAGCTGGTGAACCGGCGGCCGGTGGTGTTGGAGACAACCGAGCACGTGTACGCGTTTCTGCCGTCCAAGCAGGGGGTGGGCGCCTCCACGGTGGCCGTGAACACCAGCGTGGCAATCTCGCGCACTTTCCGGGAAGAAACGCTGCTGATGGATCTGGACCTGACTTCAGGGATTGTGGGATTCATGCTGAAGCTGGGACCGGGGCACTCGGTGGTGGAAGCCGCGGAGAACTCGCATAATCTCGACGAATCACTGTGGGCCCAGCTTGTGAACTCGCAGGGTGGCCTGGACATCCTGCAGGCCGGGCGTCTCAACCCCAACTACCGCATCGAAGCCGAGCAGGTGCGAGGGCTGATCGATTTCGCCCGGCGCCACTATAAAGCCATCTGCGTCGACCTGTCAGGTAACCTGGAACGCTACTCCATGGAAGTCATGATGGAGGCGAAGAAGATCTTCCTGGTGGTGACTCCAGAGATCCCGTCGCTTCACCTTGCCCGGGAGAAGCTGGCGTTCCTCTCCAGCCTGGAGCTGGGCGACCGGGTGGCGGTCCTGTTGAACCGCAGCCAGAAGCGCTCTCTGATAACCAACGAGCAGATTGAAGGGTTGTTGGGTGTGCCGGTAATGCTCAACTTGAGCAACGATTACCAAGGGGTGCACCGGGCCCTGCAGGCGGGCCGGGCCGTCGAGTCGAACAGTGAGCTCGGCAGGCAATTCGTTGGCCTGGCGAACACGATTCTCGATCGCAAACCCGTGAAGGAACCCGACTCGAAGAAACGCCTTGTGGACTACCTTGGTATTCTCCCGGGCCGGTATTCGCTGAGCTCCGACCGGTCCGCGACGCGGACCTAGAGGTACATCCCGCCGTTGACCCGGAGCACGCTACCCGTGATGTAGCCAGCCTCCTCAGAAGCCAGAAACCGTACAGCGGCAGCCACATCCGCCGGCTGTCCCAAACGCTTGAGCGGCACCCGCTCGAGCAGTTTCTGCTTGATTTCCTCGCTCAGCACCGCCGTCATATCCGTTTCGATGAAGCCTGGTGTGACAGCATTCACCGTAATGTTGCGGCTGGCCACCTCGAGGGCAAGCGATTTGGTGAGGCCGATCAAACCAGCCTTCGACGCCACGTAGTTGGCCTGTCCCACGTTACCCATCTCGCCCACGACGGAAGCAATGTTGATGATGCGCCCCCAGCGTTCTTTGAGCATGCCTGAGAGCGCCTGCTGGGTAACGAGAAAGGAACCGGTGAGGTTCGCATTGAGCACAGCGTCCCAGTCCTCGCGCTTCATGCGCAGGGCGAGGGTATCTCGGGTGACTCCCGCATTATTTACAAGGATGTGCACCGGCCCGAAGGCAGCGGCGGCGGCAGCCACACACGCGCGGATGGATTCCGGGTCAGTCAGCTCGAGTTGCGCCACGGCGGCCTGACCACCGGCGGCCCGGATGGCATCCGCGGCCTGTTCGAGTTTCGCCAAGTCGCGTGCGGCCAGCACCACGCGACATCCAGCGGCGGCGAGAGCCTCGGCGCAAGCACGGCCGATACCGCGGCTGGCACCCGTCACCAAAGCATTCCGTTGCACCATGGATATTTCCTCCGGAGCTGGCAAAACAGTCATCATACTAATTCGAGGACAGATACCGGCTTATGGCTTATTCCGATCTGCGCGAGTTCATCCAGGCCCTGGAGCAAGCGGGCGAATTGAAGCGGATTGGCCTGGAAGTGGACCCGCACCTGGAAATCACCGAATTCGCCGACCGCGCCGTGAAGCGGGGAGGCCCGGCGTTGCTGTTTGAGCGGCCGAAGGGCTCCAAGGCGCCGCTGCTGATCAACGCGTTCGCCTCCGAGCGGCGCATGCGCCTCGCGCTGCAGACGGATTCGCTGCAACAGATCGCGGATCGCATCTCCGAAATGCTGGAGATGCGCATGCCGCAAGGTCTGATCAACAAGCTGAAGATGCTGCCGAAACTGGCCGACATGACGAACTTCTTCCCGAAGACAGTGGGGTCGGGGCCGTGCCAGGAGGTGGTTCGGAAAGACGGGTTTTCTCTCCAGGAGTTCCCGGTGCTGCATTGCTGGCCGCAGGACGGGGGCCCTTTCATCACCCTGCCGATGGTGTTCAGCCGCAATCCGGTGAGCGGGAAGCGGAATTGCGGCATGTACCGGATGCAGGTATACGACGGCCGTACCACCGGCATGCACTGGCAGACGCACAAGCAGGGAGCGGAGCATTATCGCCGCTTGCGCGAGCAGGGGCAGACGCGGATGCAGGTGGCGGTGGCGATTGGCTCCGACCCGGCGACGATGTATTCGGCCATTTTGCCTTTGCCGCCCGATTTGGACGAGATGATGATTGCCGGCTTTTTGCGGAGCAAACCGGTGGAGATGGTGAAGTGCCAGACGGTGGATCTTGAGGTGCCGGCCAACGCCGAGATCGTGCTGGAGGGCTATGTGGAAATCGGCGAAACCCGCGTGGAGGGACCCTTTGGCGACCACACGGGCTTCTACTCGCTGGAGGACCCATATCCGGTGTTCCATGTGGAATGTGTGACGCACCGCCGCGACCCGATTTATGCGACGACGATTGTCGGGCCCCCGCCGATGGAGGACTACTGGATGGGGAAGGCGATTGAGAGGATCTTCCTGCCGTTGATGCGGCTCCAATTGCCCGAGGTGCGGGACATGTCGATGCCGGCGGAAGGCATCTTCCACAACCTGATGCTGGTGTCGATCCGGAAATCGTATCCGGGTCACGCGCGGAAGGTGATGCATGCCATCTGGGGATTGGGCCAGGCCATGTTTTCGAAGGTCATCGTGGTGGTGGACGAAGACGTGGACGTGCAGAACTACAGCGAGGTGGCCTGGAAGGCGTTGAACAACATCGACCCGCAACGGGACATCGAGTTTGTGATGGGGCCGGTCGATTCGCTCGACCACGCTTCGCGGCTGCCCGATTACGGGTCGAAAATGGGGATCGACGCGACGCGCAAGTGGCCGCAGGAGGGATTCACGCGCCGCTGGCCGGACGTGATCACAATGTCGCCGGAGGTCAAAGCGCGAGTGGACAGCCTTTGGAAGCAGGCGGGTTTGGAGGGGTAAGCCCGTTTGCTAAAATGAGGGAGTTGCGGCGCGTGTAGCTCAGCAGGTAGTAGCGCCAGATTGTGGTTCTGGATGTCGTGGGTTCGAATCCCACCACGCGCCCCACTTCGAAAACTGTCCCTCCAGCCGCTTACTCACTTCCGCCCGGCACTCTGAAACAGCCGTGGGGCGAAATCGTACAGATTCCGGCGCCAGGTCTGCCATTCGTGGTCGGTTCCGGGCGACTCGGAGTACACATGCGGAATCTTGGCCTCCTCCAGTGAGGCATGGAGCTTGCGGATTCCCTGCTTGAACATTTCAGGCTCTTCCGTGCCCACGCCGAGCCACAACAGATGCACGCGTTTGGCGAAGGCGGCTGGGTCCGCCATCGCTCCGTTGAACGCCGTTTTCAGATCAAGTTCGCCGCCAGCGCCAGGAACCATCGCTCCGCTGAATCCGCCGATGTGCGAGAAGAGGTCGAGGTGGCGGAAGGTCACGTGGAAGGTCTGCATGCCGCCCATCGACAGACCAGCCATGGCGCGATGATTGCGGTCCGGAATGGTGCGAAATGTGGAGTCGACAAAGGGGATCAGCGCCTGCGTGACCTCATCCTCGAAGGCAGACGCCATATCCTGCATCGCCTTCCTCCTCTCGGGAGAATTCATCGGCAGTCCTCGCAGGTCGGGAGCCTGCACGCCGGCCCGCCGCGCGTACCCGTTAGCCATCACGACAAGCATGGGCTTCGCCTTGCCGGCGGCGATCAGGTTGTCCAGGATGAAATTCGCCCGGCCCTGCCGCGTCCACCCGGATTCGTCCTCGCCTCCACCGTGTTGCAGGTACAGTACCGGGTAGCGCTCCTTCACTTGTGTGTCATAGCCGGGAGGGGTGTACACAAAGGCACGGCGCCAGGTGCCAGTGACCTTCGAGCGGTACCAGACCTCGCGGACCTGGCCGTGCGGGACATCCTGCGGCATGTAATAGGTGACGCCCGGTTCCGGCACCTCGACGGCGCTCGCCCACCTGCTGCCGCCGAAGTAGGCGGTGCTGCCGGGATCGCTCACTTCCGCGCCGTCCACGATGATCGTGTAGTAGTGGAGCCCCGGCGCCATCGGCGGCGTGATGAATGTCCAGAATCCGTCGGCCTGCTTTTCCATTTCGGCTTTCGGGCCGCTCCAGAAATTCACCCGTACCTTGGCGGCCTCTGGCGCCCGGAAGCGGACCTCGACCCGCGAGTTGCTGTCAACGCGCGGATACTGCGCATCCAGAACGTTGGACGAAGCGGGCTTGGAGTCACTGGCAGGCTGCGCGACACAGAATGGCGCCACCAACAACATTGCAATCGTAGTCAGCCGCATGAAACCTCCCGATGCTGCCGTGAATCAGAGCATCCTGGTACCGGATGCCCCTGTCCGTTGACGAACCCCGGCGTAATTTACTATATCCGGGAAGCAAATGAATATGACCAAGCTGTATGTTGCGTTCGCAATCGCCGCCGCCTCGCTGGCGCCCGAAGGGGCCGCCCAAGTGCAGACGCGCGTCCCTGAGGCCGTGGCAGGCGCCAAACCCGTGAAGGCCGAGCGCATAAAGATCCACGGGACGGCGCTGGAGGGCAACCTCGAAGGCAACGCCGCAGATCGCGACGTCATTGTGTTTCTCCCGCCGAGCTACGAGAAAGAAAAGAAGCGACGTTATCCCGTCATCTATGCCCTGCACGGCTATACCATCGGGGCCGAACAGTGGGCCCG
Source organism: uncultured Solibacteraceae bacterium (assembly GCA_964460395.1). GTDB lineage: Bacteria > Acidobacteriota > Terriglobia > Bryobacterales > Bryobacteraceae > CAYWQS01. Next base: position 68,792 of record CAYWQS010000012.1, read on the forward strand.
CGAGATTCACGTTCCGCAAACCATCGAAGGCGCGTTTGCGAAAGGATCGCAGGAGATGATCGTCGTCCTGCCTGATTCGAAGACTGTCTACTACGGCGCGATGTATTCCAATTCCGCCACTACCGGGGATTTTGTGAAGTTCATCCGGCACGACGTGGTGAACTACATCGACACGCACTATCGCACTCTCGCCCAGCGGGAGAGCCGCGGCTTAGCCGGGCACTCGATGGGAGGTTACGGCGCCACCCGCATCGGCATGAAGCATGCGGACGTCTTCGGAGCGGTCTACATCATGAGTCCCTGCTGCCTGTCGCCAATGGCTGGCGGCGGACCCGGTCCCGCCGGGAACATGAAGGAACGCGCCATCGCCAACGAGAAGAAGGCGGCGGCGGCCCAGTCACCCGCCGACCTTGCGGCGCAGTCGCCCGGCTTCGGCGCCGCCCAATATGCCACGGCTTCCGCCTTCGCGCCGAACCCCAAAAACCCGCCACTCTACTTCGATCTGCCCACCAAGGGCGGTGAGCCGCAGCCGGAAATTGTGGCCAAGTTCGCCGCGAACGCGCCACTCGCCTTCATTGATCAGTACATCGGCGAACTGAAGCGCTATCGGGGTATCGCGGTGGACGTGGGCGACCAGGACGGGCTTCGTTTCGATGCCATCAAGCTGCACGACGTTCTCGACAGCTACGGCATCCCGCACGCCTTTGAAATCTATCCGGGCACGCACACCAGCGCGGTCGCCGAGCGGTTTCAGAACCACGTTCTACCGTTCTTCAGCAAAGCGCTCTGCTTCACGGAGAAGTGCAAGTAGAGCCGGAGCGCGGTCCCGAACGATCGGGATCTTTACCCGGAAAGCCCGTCCCCTGAATGTTGTGCTGCCGGTCAGCCGGAAGCGAAGCCTCATCGCAGACCGTTTCTCCGTCCCGGGCACTCCTCAACAACGAAGGGGAAGGACATTAACGCAAGTCAGCCGATCAGGACGAGGACGGGGAATATTTGACGCGCTGAGAGGTGGAGCCGCCAGAGGGCCGGACTGACCCTTGCCGTTCGGGCCAAATGGCAGAATCGGATCATGGCTGCAAACACTGGATGGGTCCGGTTGGCGGAAATCCTTGGTCTGATGTGCTGCACGGCCACTGTTTTGCCGCTGCGCGCCCAGCCGCAGGCACTGCCATCCTGGGAAGAGTTCTTGAAGTCGAGCGCAGTTCCCCGCTCCGATTTGGACCGGTTCCTCGCGGGTCCGGCGTGGGCACGTTTTGACGCCGAGCTTGGCTACGTGGCGGGCAGCTATCTCCCCGCCGACGGCATGGACAACAGCTCCAGCATCTCCACCGTGCAGGCGAACGGCGCCCGAACGCAATTTCTCTATGCCGGGCGCAAAGCGCGGATCAACACCTACGGCAACAGCTTCACGCACGGCGACCAAGTGAATGACGGGGAGACGTGGCAGGAGTATCTTGCGGGACATTTGGGTGAGCCGGTCCGCAACTTCGGCGTGGGCGGCTACGGTGTGTACCAGGCGTACCTGCGAATGAGGCGGGAAGAAACCTCGGACCATGCGGCCCCGTTTGTCATTTTCTACGTCTGGGGCGACGACCATGTTCGCAGCCTTTTGCGTTGCCGCCACGCGATCATTTACAAGTTCTGGAACCACCACGGGGGCACGATGTTCCACGCGAATTTCTGGAGCCATCTGGAGATGAACCTCGAGACCGGGCGGTTTGAGGAGAAGCCGAACCCACTGGATACGCCGGCCAAGCTTTACCGGATGGCGGACGCGCAATTCATGGTGGAGAGCTTGAAGGACGATATCGCGCTGCAACTCTTCGCAGTGGCTCTGGGCCATACAAATGAGCTGGACAGGAGGCTGGCGGACAGGCTGGCTGGGCATTTGGGATACCGCATGCAATGGGACGATGCTTCGCAACTTCGCCGGCAGGCTCGCGAGCTGCTGGATCGCTACTCGCTGGCGGCGACGCAGTTTACGCTAGACAAGGTTCGCGAATTCGCCCGGCAACGCTCAAAGAAGTTATTGGTGGTGCTCTTCGATCCCGGGCGTGCGATGAGGGAACTCCGGCAGGGCGGCACCCGCTACGACCAGCCAATGGTGGACTACCTGCAGCGGCATCAGGTGGACTACTTCGATATGAATCTCGTTCATTTGCGCGATTTCGAACGTTACAGAATCTCCTGGGATGATTACCTGAAGCTCTATTTCATCGGACACTACAATCCGCGGGGAAACCACTTTTTCGCATATTCGATCAAGGACACAGTGGTTGCATGGCTTGATCCCAAGCCCGTCCCGTACCGGGAGCGGGACGAGGCATCCGTGGACTTCCAAGGCTATTTGAAGCCGATGCAGTAGGCGCCCGCGCATGGGTGGTTCGCGCGGGGCGTTCCGTGCCGGCCTGCCGCTTATGATACTGTCCCGTCATGAAGCGGTTTGCGGTAATTACGGTTTCCATATGCGGGCTGGCGGCTGTGGCCGCGGCTCAAGCGCCACAACCTCCAGCGGTAGTTTCGCCAGAGGTGACTCCGGACAGGAAGGTCATCTTCCGGCTGCTCGCCCCGAACGCAAGTACGGTGGCGCTAGGAGCCGGAGACATCCCGGGGCAACCCAAAGGGGGGCAGCCGTTGGTGAAAGGCGAAAAGGGGATCTGGGAGACGACGGCAGGGCCGGTTGAGCCGGGATCATACAGATACCGCTTTATCGTGGATGGCCTGGCGGTGATGGACCCGCGCAATCCGTCGATGAGCGAGTCGAACAACAACGGCTGGAGCCTCGTGCATGTGCCCGGAATCGAATACCAGGACACGAAGCAAGTGCCGCACGGCGCGGTGGCAGCCGTCCATTACTGGTCCACCACGCTTGGCCGGCACCGCAGGATGCATGTCTATACGCCGCCCGGCTATGAGCTCGGCAAGGGGAAGTATCCCGTCCTTTACCTGCTGCATGGGGCCAGCGATTCCGACAACTCGTGGAGTTCTGTCGGGCGCGCTGGTTTCATCCTCGACAACCTGATTGCGGCCGGGAAGGCCAAGCCGATGATTGTGGTCATGCCCGCGGGGCACACTTCCGCAGCTTTTGGGGGTGGCGCGGGCCGCGGCATGGACGAGTTCGCCGATGACTTCGTCAAAGACATCATGCCCTACATTGAGAAGAACTATCGCGTGTCGGCTGCGCGGAAGGATCGCGCGATCGCAGGCCTCTCAATGGGGGGCATGCAGACGCTCAACATCGCCTTCTCCCATCTCGACAAGTTCGCCTACGTCGGCGTCTTCAGTTCCGGCATTTTCGGCGGCGGACCGAGGGCGCCCGGGGCGCCGGCACCTGCGGTGTCGCCGATCGAGGAATGGGAGAAGCGGCGGGCGGCCACACTGAACGACGACAAGTTGAAGCAGGGGCTGAAACTGCTATGGATCGCCACCGGCAAGGACGATTTTCTCCTGAAAACCTCCCAGGCTACGGTGGAATTGCTGAAGAAGCACGGGCTGTCGCCGGTCTACCAGGAAACCGAAGGTGCACACACGTGGCTGGTCTGGCGCGTCTACCTGCACGAGTTCGCGCCTCAATTGTTTAAGTGACAGCCGTCTCCTCGCCCTTGGAGTTGATGGCGCTCCAGAATCTCCGTGAGCGAGGAATGCACTTGCAAACGGATCCAGCCGCGCTGGACCGGCCGCAGGAGGCCGATCCGTTCGCGATCCTATTTCGATTTCGCGTAGTCGATCATGCCTTGAAAATCCACAACCACGGCAGGTTCATCGCCAACAACCCACGCATCGTGGCCTGAGGGAAGCAACGAAACGTCCCCCGGGCGGCAATCAAACTCTGCGCCATCATCCATCCGGACCCGCAGCACGCCCGCAATCTGGTACTGGAAGTGAGCCGCTTCGCAACTTTTGGTCCGCGCAATCGGCTGGACGGAGGTTGCCCATCGCCAACCAGGCTGGAACGTAGCGCGGCCGACCGTGGCGCCGCCGATTTGAATGATCTCTAACCTGCCGAAGGGAAACTCGCGAACCTCATCAGGACTCCCAAAGCTTCGAACTTCTGCTTTCGCCATGCAGCCCCCTTTTCGACGGGCTGGCGCGTGCCTTGATGCAGTCAAGCCGTGCGCGCCTACCACCCGCTCTGTTCTTGAATCACCTCCCGCCCGGCGCGGAGTTCGCCGGGCCATCCCCAGGGGGAGCCTGCCCCCCTCAATCGAATCGAACGTACCCCCGTGCGCCCGCCCGATACAATCCCCCCTTTCGATAGCGCCAGCCGTCAAATGCTCAAACACCGGCTCGAAGCGCACGTCAGGAGTGACGCCGAAGTGCCGAAGAACCGGCGGAGCACTGGAACCAGATAGGGATCAGAGAACAGAGGGAGCCGAGAAGGATGATAGAGACGGGTAGGAGGCTGCGCAATGCTGGACGGGGCAAAGTCCCGCAACAATGATCGTTCCAAGGATTGGCGCTCGGCGAGTGTGTCTTTTTGGCGCGATCTTCGTTGCTGATTGCCAGTCCCCGGTTTCGCTCCCCTTCCGTGTTCCGCCATCCTGTGGCAGCCTATGACAATGCGACTCGCCTTAGCGCTTTTGATCGCAACACTGGGCGTTGCTGAGAACTGGCCTTCCTTTCGAGGCGCCGGGGCCAGAGGCGTGGCTGCCAGCCCGGATCTTCCGGCCCGGTGGGATGTCGCCAGCGGCCGCAACGTGGCGTGGAAAACCGAAATCCCAGGACTAGGTCATTCGAGCCCGGTCATTTGGGGAGATCTTGTCTTTTTGACCACGGCCATTAGTACGAATCCGAACATGGTCTTCGAGGCAAAGCTGATCGGCCAAAGAGACGACCGCCAGGACAAATTTGAGCAGGAGTTCCGTGTTCTGGCGTTGAACAAGAACACAGGCAAGATCGTGTGGAACCAGTTGGCGGTGAAGCGCGCGCCCCGGGTGCTGCGGCATCCGCACAACTCTTACGCGTCTCCCACGACGGCCACGGACGGCAAACACCTGATCGCTTTTTTCGGCTCGGAAGGGCTTTACTGCTTCGACCTGAAGGGGCGGATGCTGTGGAAGAAGGATCTTGGCGTGCTCGACCAGGGCGCTTTCGACGTACCTGACTACCAGTGGGGCGCGGCATCGTCACCGGTGCTCTGGAACAGCCGGGTGATTCTGCAGGTGGACATGCACCAGGGAAGCTTCCTCGCCTCGTTTGACGCAGCCACCGGGCGCGAGCTTTGGCGCACCCCGCGGGATTCGAAGCCAAGCTGGTCGACACCCACGGTGGTGGAGGGACCGCAACGCACAGAGATCGTGGCCAACGGGGTGGAACAGATTCTTGGATACGACGCGGAGACCGGCAAGGAGCTATGGCGGCTGAAAGGCACGTCCATGATCTCGGTACCCACGCCGTTCACCGCCAACGGCCTGCTGTACGTGTTTACGGGCTACTACCGTTTTCAGCGGCGCTCGTACGCGATTCGGCCTGGCGCCAAAGGGGATATTACGGATGCCAAAGACGCTATCGCCTGGATGCGGGAAGAAGCGCCATACCTCTCAACGCCGGTAGTGGTGGGCGAGCGGGTTTTTGCCTTCGGCAATCGCGGAACCGGAATCCTGCGGGCCTACCGGGCGACGACAGGAGCCTTGTTGTACGAGCAGAGGATCGGGCAAGGGACCGGGGCCAGCGCCTCGCTGGTGGCAAGCGGGGACCGCGTCTATGCCATTAACGAGGATGGCGAAGTTTATGTCATTCAAGCGGCCGACGCGTACAAGGAACTGGCGATGAACCCAATGAATGAACCGGTGCTGGCCACGCCGGCCGCCTCCGGCGAATTACTCTTCATTCGTGGCGCGAAGCACCTGTTCGCGTTGCGGAACGGCCGGTGATGGCTGGCCGGCAGCGCAGCGCCGCAGGAGCGGCCCCATCTCCGCAGTCAATATCCGTCTTCCTGTAACTTCTCGACGGTGAGGGACGAAGCGGGCCGGGCAAGTCCGGCCAGCATTTTCTCGGCGTATTTTGCCAGAATGTCCACTTCGAGGTTGAGCGGATCGCCCGGGCGTTTGGCGGACAGATTGGTGTGGGCGTAGGTGTGGGGAATGATGGTGACAGAGACTACGTCCGCTTCGACGGCTGCGACCGTGAGGCTAATCCCTTCGATCGCGAGAGAACCCTTCTCGACGATGTAGCGTTCAATTCCGGGAGGCACGCGAATCTGAAGCCACCAGTTCTGGTCGCCAAGCAGGTCAAGGGCCAGCAGCTCGCCGGTGGCGTCGACGTGGCCTTGTACGATGTGACCGCCGAGGCGCGATGTCGGCAGCAAGGCCCGTTCGAGATTCACCGGGGCTCCAGTAGTTAGAGCGCCCAGGCTGCTTCGCCGCAGAGTCTCCGGACTGACATCCGCGGAAAATCCATCGCGGCGAGGCGCCACGGCAGTGAGACAGACGCCGCTGACTGATATGCTGTCGCCTTCCCGAAGATCGTCCGTGACCAGACGGGCGCGGATGCGCACGCGCGAACCTGCTGCGCGCGGCTCCACGGCCTCAAGGGTCCCGACCTCCTCGATGATGCCAGTGAACATGCGTTCTATTCCTTGGGCATCCATGCTTCTACAGCGAATTCGTCCTCTGTAATGTGGTGGAGCCTGACGTGGCGCAGAAGGAAGGCATCCTTCCGCCTCCGCTTGCCCAGCCCGCCGGCCACAGGCAAGGACTGCATGCCGCCCAGAATCTTGGGGGCGTAGTAGAAGAAGATCCGGTCGACGATGCCGGAATCGAGGGCGGCCCAATTGAGCTTGCTGCCCGCCTCGATCATCAGCGAGAGGTAGCGGCGTTCGCCAAGCAGACGCACGAGGGCAGTCAGGTCGGTGCGGCCGTTGGGTCCGTCGGCTACCAAAACTTCGACGCCGCGCTCTTCCAGGGCCTGCCGCCGCGCCGCCGAGGCAATCGACCCGCAGACCACCATCAGATCGTTCTGGCAACTCTCCACCAGGTGCGAGTTCAGGGGCAGCCGGAGCATCGTGTCCGCGACGATGCGAAGAAAGGGACGGCTGCGGGCGAGCCCGCTACGATCGGTGAGCATCGGGTCGTCGCCCAATACTGTGCCGATTCCGGTGAGGATGGCGTCATGCGTATGGCGCAGCGTCTGGACGTGCGCGCGGGCCCGTTCGGAGGTGATCCAGCCGGAGTTATCTTCCGGGGCAGCGATTTTTCCGTCGAGCGTTACGGCCGATTTCAGGGTAACCAGCGGCAGCCCGGTCCGCATGGCATGAAAGAAAGGGCGGTTGAGTTCTTCCGCCTCGGCCCGCAGGGTCTGGTCCAATTCAACGGCGACGCCGGCTTCTTCCAGCATCCGGAAGCCCTGGCCTGCCACTTGAGGGTTGGGATCCTGGAGGATGGCTACCACGCGGGCAACGCCGGCAGCAATGAGGGCTTGCGCGCAGGGCCCGGTTCGGCCCACATGCGAACAGGGCTCGAGGTTGATATAGAGGGTGGCTCCGCGGGCGCGTTCGCCCGCCTCCTCGAGTGCGAGGATCTCGGCATGCTTCACTCCGGCCCAGGTGTGGTAGCCCTGTCCAACTACCTCGCCGTTGTTCACGAGCACAGCGCCAACGGCCGGATTGGGTGAAGTCTGGCCCAGCCCGCGGCTCGCGAGTTCCAGGGCCTGGCGTAGATACGGTTCGTTCATGATTCAAACAGGGACGCGATGAAACGTTCTGGTTCGAAGGGGAGCAAGTCGGCGGCCTGTTCGCCAACGCCAATGAAGCGGATGGGGAGATTGAGTTCGCGAGCGATGGCTACAATGATGCCGCCTTTGGCGGTGCCGTCCAGTTTGGTCAACACCAGGCCGGTGACTCCGGCGGATTCGGTGAACTTGCGCGCTTGCTCGAGGCCATTCTGGCCCGTGGTAGCGTCGAGCACCAACAGAACCTCGTGCGGAGCGCCGGGCACCACGCGGCCGGCAGTGCGCCGCATCTTTTCGAGTTCCGCCATCAGGTTGTCTTTCGTGTGCAGGCGGCCAGCGGTGTCCACCAGCACAACGCCCGTTTTGCGCGCAACCGCCGACTGCAGGGCATCAAAGACAACAGCGCTTGGATCTGCGCCCGCTTTCTGCCGGATGAGTTCGACACCGGCGCGCTGCGCCCACACTTCCAACTGTTCGATGGCGGCGGCGCGAAAAGTGTCGGCGGCGGCCAGCGTCACGGTCTTCCCTTCCTCCTGGAAACGCTGGGCCAGTTTCCCCGTGGTGGTAGTCTTGCCGGAACCGTTGACGCCCACCATCATGACCACCGCGGGCGGATCCGCCGGAAAGGCAGGGGGCTTCCCGGCGCCGCTCAGAACGCCCAGGAGATGCTCGCGGATGAGAGCCCGGAGTTCGGCGGGATCGTTCACCAGGTGACGTTCCACCCGCTGCCGGATGGCTTCGAGAATCTCGCTGGTGGTGCGCGGCCCGATGTCGGCTGCGATCAAGGTGTACTCGAGTTCCTCGAGCAGGTCAGAATCGATCTCTTTGCGCCCCTGAAGGACATCCTCCATGGCGCCCACCAGGCCGGCGCGAGTCTTCTGAATGCCAGCCTTCAGACGGTCCAGCAGGCTGGGTGCTTTCGAGGGTGTCCCGGATTCCGGGTTGCCAAAGAGCGAAGTCATAGAATGGGGCGCGGTTTCTTTATTGTAGCGTCCGCGGTAGAGGGAGCCGCCGTTTATGGTTTCCCGGCCAAACGTGCTACGGGACGGGCGATCACCGCCAGCAGCAGGCCGGCCGCAATGGCGAACAGCGCGATAGTTTGGAACAGGTCGCGCACAGGCAGGTCGCCGTACAGCGCCGCCAACCGGCCGCCAATGTAATTGCCGGCAGCGATGGAGACGAACCAAACCCCCATCATCAGCCCGGCGACGCGCGCCGGGGCCAAAGTCGTCATTGCGCTCAAGCCAACCGGGGACAGACATAATTCGCCCAGGGTATGAAGCAGGTAGGTGACCACCAGCCACAAGGGGCTGACTCTTACGCCTTCTGCTGCACGATCCGCGGCTGTCATCATCACAACGAAGCCCAGACCCACGAGAATCAGGCCCAGGGCGAATTTGGCCGGGCTCGATGGCTGGCGCTCGCCCATGCGCAGCCACAGCCAGGCGAACACCGCGGCGAACACAATGATAAAGGTCGCGTTCAGCGACTGCAGCCAACTGGCGGGAAAATCGAACCCGAGCAGGCTTGTGTCGGTGTTGCGCTGGGCGAAGAGGTTGAGGCTGGAGCCCGCCTGTTCAAAGGCCGACCAGAAGAGAGCCGAAGCCAGGAAGAGGACGAAGATCACGGCCAGGCGTTTGCGTTCGGGAGCGCTCCACTCGCCGCCGAGAAACATCCACCCGAACATACCGATGACGATGGTGAACATCAGAAGACCCGCAAGGTTCACCATCGTCTGCACGGTCACCGTGTAAAGGCCTGCAGCACGGACGGCGTAAAGGCCAATGCCGAATGCGGCGGCCGCGGCGCTTCCACGAAGCAGCAGCCGGCGGCTGCGGTGATACTCAGCCGGGTCTCCGTGCGTGACGGGGTGCAATCCGGCTTCGCCCAAACGCCGCCGTCCAGCCAGGAAAGTGATAACGCCCAGCACCATCCCCACACCCGCTGTGGCGAAGCCGAGTTGCCAGTTGATGCGCTGGCCAATGTAGCCGCACACCAGAGGCGCCACCATGGCGCCGATGTTGATGCCCATGTAGAAAATGCTGAAACCCGAATCGCGCCGCGGATCGCCGGGCGCATAAATCTGCCCGACAATGGTGGACACGTTGGGCTTCAGCAGGCCCGTGCCAGCCACCACCACCGCCATTCCCGAGAAAAACACCGCGCGGTCCGGTACGGCCAACATCAGGTACCCGATAGCAATGAGAATCCCGCCGTAGAGCACCGCGCGCTGTTGTCCCAAAATGCGGTCGGCGATCCAACCACCCGGCAAGCTGACGAGATAGACCATGCCTGTATAGAGGCCATAGATCCCATAGGCGGCTGACTCGTCCAGCCCAAAGCCGCCGGACGAAGCCGCGGAGGCGAGATACAGGATGAGAAGGGCCCGCATGCCGTAGTAGCCGAAGCGTTCCCACAGTTCGGTAAAGAACAGCGTGGATAGCCCGGGTGGGTGGCCGAAGAACTCCTTGCCGCGCGACTCCATATAAGCAGCCAATTGTAGCGCGGTCCCAGCCTGGGGCTCAGGCTCGCACGGCACCGCTTCGTGCTAGCTTGAAAAGGATCGCCGGATCCCTATGGATTGGTTCAAATCTGAGAAAAAACTCCAGAAAATCAGCGAACAAGAACGGCACGTCCGCACCGAAGGGTTGTGGATCAAATGCGACGGCTGCGGCCAGATCATCTGGCGCAAAGAGCTAGAGGAGACGCTGCAGACCTGCCCGAAATGCGAGTTCCACTTCAAGATCGACGCCAAAACCCGGGTCCGCTATTTGATGGATGAAGGCTACCGCGAGGTGGACGCGACGTTGACGGCCACCGACCCGCTGGAGTTCAGCGACTCGAAAACCTACAAGGAACGTCTGGCGGCCAACCAGCAGGCGACGCAGATGAAAGACGCGCTGATCTCCGTGGAAGGGCGGTTGGAAGGGCGGCCAGTTCACCTTTGTGCGCTGGAGTTGAAGTTCATCGGCGGCTCGATGGGCGCGGTGATGGGGGAAAAAATCACGCGGGCCATTGAACGCAGCCTGGACCGCCGGACACCGCTCATCATCGTGTCCGCTTCAGGCGGCGCGCGCATGCAGGAAGGGGCTGTCAGCCTGATGCAGTTGGCCAAGATCTCCGCTGCCCTGATGCGGCTGGACCAGGCACGCGTCCCGTTCATCTCCTTGCTCACCGACCCGACCACCGGTGGCGTCACGGCATCATTCGCCATGCTGGGCGACTTGAACATTGCCGAACCTGGCGCCTTGATCGGGTTCGCTGGACCTCGTGTGATCGAGCAGACCATCCGGCAAAAGCTCCCGACTGGCTTCCAACGCGCCGAGTTCGTATTGGAGCACGGGTTTCTGGATGCGGTGGTGAAACGCAGGGACCTGCGCCCCTTCATCGCCCGCGCGCTGGATTTCTTCTGCGGCCCCATTGCCGCCTAATGGCCATGACCCGCTGGATCTGGATCCTCGCTCTGCTTCTGAGCGCGGCTCTGACCGCCCCTGCTGAATCCTATGACCTGCTGGTGCGCGGGGCACTGGTGGTGGATGGCACTGGCCGTCCCGCCTTTCCGGCGGACATCGCAGTGCGCAACGGCCAGATTGTACGCATTGGCCCGGTGCCGGACACCGATGGCGCCACGCGAGTGATTCAGGCGGACCGGCGCGTGGTTGCGCCAGGATTCATCGATGTACATACCCACGTGGAAGGCGCAGTGGAGCGGATTCCGCGCGGGGACAACTTCCTGATGGACGGCGTCACCACCATCGTGACGGGTAACTGCGGTTCTTCGGTCACGGAGATTGCCAAGTGGCTCGCTGACCTGGAAGCGAAAGGCTTAGGCCTGAATCTTGCCACCCTGGTTGGCCACAACAGCGTGCGCGCGGCTGTCATGGGAACGTCCAACCGGGAGGCGACACCGGAAGAGATTACCCGCATGCAAGCTTTGGTGGAAACGGGTATGCTTTCGGGCGCCGTCGGATTTTCCACCGGCCTGATTTATATCCCTGGCACTTACTCGAACTCGGACGAGGTTGTGGCGCTCGCCCGGGCCGCGGCGAAGCATGGGGGCGTGTATGCCTCGCATATGCGCGATGAGGGCGCGCGCATCCTGGATGCAATCCACGAGGCCGCACGCGTGGGCCAGGAGACCGGAATGAAGGTCCAACTGTCGCATTTCAAGATCGACACGCCGCGCATCTGGGGTTTCAGCACGAAGTCTCTGGCTCTGGTGGAAGACTACCGGTCTAAAGGCGTTCAGGTGTTCATCGACCAGTACCCTTACGAGCGGTCGAGCACAAACCTGGGCATCACATTGCCATCCTGGGCGCTGGCCGACGGAAACGAAGCCATCCGTCAACGCCTCACGGACCCGGCCACCAGGCGCCGCGTCGCTACCGAAATGAAAGAGATGCTGTTAGGGCTTGGGCACAAGGACTACAGCTACGCCACGGTCGCCTCGTTTTCGCCGGAGCGCTCCTACGAGGGTAAGAACATTGCCGAGATCGCCAAAATGCGGGGCCTCCCCGGCACGTTGGACGACCAGATCGAGACGATTCTGGACATGATGCTGAAGGGCCGGGCGCAGATGGTGTACCACTCAATGGGCGAGGAGGATATTGAGCGCATCATGCGCTGGCCGCTGACCGCCGTGGCATCCGACGGCGGCGTGCGTGACTTCGGCCAGGGAGTGCCGCATCCGCGTTCGTACGGGACCAACGCCCGCGTGCTCGCGGAGTATGTGCGCAAACGCAAGGTGCTGACGCTGGAGGATGCCATTCGCCGGATGACCGCGCTGCCTGCCTCCACGTTCGGCTTCCGCGACCGCGGCCAACTGGCCGAGGGTTTTGCCGCCGATCTCGTGATCCTGGATCCTGCGCGCGTGCAGGACAAAGCGACTTACACCGCGCCTCATGCCTTTTCTGAAGGTTTTGATTACGTGTTCGTCAACGGTGTGGAAATGGTGTCGCGGGGCGCATTGACAGAGGCGCGGGGCGGCCGGGTCCTCCGCGGTCCGGCATCGGGCGCGCCATGATCTCGCTGGTGAACGCGGGCAAGCGGTTCGGCCCGCGCGTCCTTTTCGAAAACGTCTCCTGGATGATCACCCCGCAGGACCGCGTGGGCTTGGTGGGCGCTAACGGCACGGGCAAAACAACACTTCTCAAAATCCTCGCCGGGCTGGAAACCATTGACAGCGGAGACATCAGCGTCCAGAAGAACCTGCTCACCGGGTACCTGCCGCAAGATGGGCTGCAACTGTCGGGCCGTACCGTCTTCGCCGAATGCCTGGCGGTGTTCGAGCGGCTGAAGGACATGGAACGGGAGATGGAGCACCTGGCCGGGCAACTCTCCGAACTGGACCCTGCCAGCCCGGAGTATGTATCCGCCGCGGAACGATACGCACGCCTCGATTCCGAATTCCGCTACCGTGACGGGTATGCGCTCGAAGCCAAGGTAGGCACGGTGCTCACCGGGCTTGGCTTCCCCAAAGAGGACTGGAGCCGCCGCACCGAGCACTTTTCGGGCGGATGGCAGATGCGCATCGCCCTGGCCAAACTCCTGCTGGAACAGCCCAACCTGCTGCTGCTGGATGAGCCGACCAACCACCTGGACCTGGAGGCGCGCAACTGGCTGGAAGAGTACTTGCAGAACTACCCGTTCGCCTTCGTCCTCATTTCTCACGACCGCTATTTCCTCGACGTGACGGTGCAGCGCATCGTGGAAGTCTGGAATCGCGGAGTCCACTTTTACCCCGGCAACTACGAGCAGTACCTGAAGCAAAAGCAGGAACGGCGGGAAGGGCTGGAGGCGGCCTACCGGAACCAGAAAGAGCGCATTGACCAGTTGGAGGCATTCATCAGCCGCTTCCGCTATCAGGCCACGAAGGCCAAACAGGTGCAAAGCCGGATCAAAGAACTGGAAAAGATTGAGCGCATCGAGATTCCCCCGGAGGAAAAGACCATCCACTTTTCCTTTCCTCAACCCAAAGCCAGCGGACGGGTGGTGGCCGAGTTTCGTGACGTCGGCAAAAACTACGGCGAAAAGCGCGTGCTGGAAGGGGTCAATTTCGCGATCGAGCGGCACGACCGCGTGGCGCTGGTCGGCGTGAACGGAGCTGGCAAGTCCACCCTGATTAAGCTTCTGGCAGGGGTAGAGCCACTCACCACCGGCGACTACCGCATCGGCCACAACGTGCAGCCCGACTACTTCGCGCAAGACCAGTACAAGGAACTCGATCCGGATGCGCGGCTGCTGGACGATCTCAGCAGCGTCGCCAACGGGAAGACCATCACCGAGTTGCGGTCTCTCCTGGGGTGCTTTCTGTTTAGTGAAGACGACGTATTCAAGCCCATCGGCGTGCTTTCGGGCGGCGAACGGAACCGCTACGCCCTCGCGCGCCTCCTGCTGAACCCCTCGAACTTTCTCCTGCTCGACGAACCCACCAACCATTTGGACATGCGGGCCAAGGACGTCCTGCTCGCCTCCCTGGAGGAGTTCACCGGCACGCTGGTGTTTGTCAGCCACGACCGTTACTTCATCGACAAACTGGCGACGCGGGTCTTCGAGATTGCCGGTGGTGAGGTGCGTGTCTTCCCGGGCAATTACGAAGACTACCTCTGGCGCAAGGAGAATGCGGAGGCCGCGAACGGCGGCCATCCGGCGCCCGTGTTTGTTCCCACTCTGGACGACGTCCCGCGCCCGGAGCCCAAGGGGCCGAAGCAGCGCGTCAATCCGCTCAAGCTCAAGCAGCTCGAAGAACGAGCAGGCGAGCTGGAATCCGCCGCGGCCGCACTGGAGGCGAAGATCGCGCAGTTAGAGGCTGCTCTGCAGCAGTTCACCAGCGCCGAAGAGACCTTGCGCCAGACAGAGGAACTGGCCAGGCTCCGCGAGCAGTTATCGTCGGTGGAAGCCGAGTGGGAATCGACGAGCCTGCAGTTGGAACAGGCACGCTAGCTTTCGAGTATCCTGGCCTAAGACTGCTTCTGTCAGAGGGCAATCACTATGGACCATATGCTTGAAGACCAGCGCCAATCGCTGTATCCCGATCCCATTCCCGCGCCCCGGCGCGGCTTCCTGGTCACTTCGCTGACCGCAGGATTCGCCCTGGCTGTTCGCCCGGCAGGCGCCCAAACAATCACCACCGACACGCAGGGCCTGGAAGCAGGCGAGGTGAAGATCCCTGCAGCCGGCGGCGAAATGCCGGGCTATCGCGCCATGCCCGCCGGAGGAAAGAACCTGCCCGTTGTTCTGGTGGTGCACGAAATCTTTGGCGTGCATGAATACATCAAAGACATCTGCCGCCGTTTGGCAAAGCTTGGCTATCTTGCCGTCTCACCCGATCTGTACGCGCGTCAAGGCCGCGTGGACAATCTCGCAAACTTTGATGAAATCCGGAAGGTGGTTGGCCAGGTACCGGACAGCCAGGTGCTGGCCGACCTGGACGCGGCGGCCGAATGGGCGGGCCGGAATGGTGGCAATCCGTCCAAACTGGCCGTGACCGGATACTGCTGGGGTGGCCGGATTGTCTGGCTGTACGCCGCGCACCAGCCGAAGTTGAAGGCAGGCGTGGCCTGGTACGGATCTCTGGTGGCGAGAGGACCGGCGAACCCGTTGCAGCCCAAGGCGCCCATCGACGTGGCTGCCGACCTGAAAGCGCCGGTGCTGGGGCTTTATGGCGAAGCCGACCAGGGCATCCCAGTTGATACCGTGGAGAAGATGCGGGCCGCGCTGAAGACCGCCGGCAAGGCGGGAGAGATTGTTCTTTACCCCGAAGGACCCCACGGCTTCCATGCGGACTACCGGCCCACCTACCGGAAGGAGATGGCTGAGGACGGATGGAAACGCCTGCTCACCTGGTTCAAACAATATGGCGTAGCCTGATTCTTTTGTTTTTGCTGGCCGCGCCCGGCAGCGGCCAGCGCGTGTTCCTTTTCAGCTTCGACGGCCTGGGGCAGCAGATTCTCGACAAGGACGAAGTGGCTCTCGAGTTGCGAACGCTCTGGAAGCTTCGCAAGCGTGGCGTGATGGCCGCAGGAGTACAGGCCGCTTTTCCTTCCTCTACAGCGAACTCGCATTGCGCGCTGTTTCATGGCGCTTATGGTGACGTCACCCACTGCACGGGGAACCGGCCGCTGCTGACGCCACGGTCTCAACACGAGTTCACCGAACGCGGTAATGGATACTTGGCCGGTCCAGCAACCCCGGAGCCGATTTGGGTGACGGCAGCCCGCCAGGGAGTGCCCGTCATTGCCCACAACGTCACCCAGGCGCTGCCTTTCAGCGCGCGCAACACCCATCCGCAAGCCATTGTGGTGAATGGTTACCAAAGCCGCGCAGTGACAGCCCACACGTTGGTGCGTGAAGGGGACGTACTCCAGGAGGACGCCTCCCGCTGGGTCAATCCGCCAAGATCCGGTGGCCTGCCCGCGCGGGCCATCCGATGGCAGACCGGTGCACTCACCCTGCACGCACTGCTGCTTTCGCATGGGAATACCTACGACCGTATGCTGGTGAGCCTGGATCCAGGCTCAGAAGCGCGCGTGGAGGTGCGGCTCATCCCGGCTGAGTCTGCCCCGCCATTGCGGCGGCCCCTCGCCCGCCACTTCTCCGAAGCCTTGCCTGTCGAACAGCCCGTTCGAGGTGGACTGTTCTTCCGGCTCTTCGAACTCGATGCCAACGGTGAAAAGTTTCTGTTGTATCAATCGCCTCTCCAGGAGCTGGCAGTCAGCGAGGGCGAGACGGCGGAGTTGCAAGCGATTCCCACGGTCGGCAACGGAGCTTCGAGCCTCCACAGCCGGGGGCTGCTGGGTGAAGGTGAACTCGGCGACCGCCGCTATCTGGAAACTGTCGAGTTGTGCGCGCGGCAGTTGGCGCGGCAGTTCATCTGGCTCCTCGGCCACCGCCAGGCCCGCCTGGCCATTTCCTACTTGCCATTCCCGGATGAGTTCGACCACACGTGGATTGCACAGGCGAGGCGCGGTGATCCCCAAGCCGCGGCCATGCGCCGGTGGGGCTACCAGGTGATCGAACGTTTCATGCGCGATGTGGACCGCGGGGGCAAGCAGGATTCCACGATCTTCCTCAGCGACCATGGCATGGCGGAAGTTGATAAAGCAATCGCCATCAATGCGGTGTTGGAAAAAGCGGGGCTGGGCGGGCTGGCCGCACATCACTACAACTCCGTGATTGTCAACACGACGGATTGGCGAGGCGGCAAGGTCGCACCGCAGGATAAGGCGGGCATCGTAGAGCGCGCTCGCGGCGCGCTGGCCGCGGTGCGGGATCCCCGCACCCCAAGTCCGCTGATCCACACCTTCTTGTCGCCGGAAGAGGACAAAGGCCGGTTCGGCATCGGCGGGCCCGCAGCCGCCGATTTGTACTTCGACCTCGCGCCGGGATACCAGGCCGCGGATCTTCGTGATGGGCCAGTGGTCCGGGATCTGCCCCGGGCGCGTGGCGTCCACGGATTCCTCTCTACGCGGGAGGATATGCTGGCCACGCTGGTGGCCAGCGGACCCCGTTTCACGAAAGGAGGCAAACTCCCCCGGTTGCGCTCCACGCAAGTGGTCCCCCTCGTCTGCGACCTGCTGGGCATCCTGCCGCCAGATCACGCGCGCGAAACTTCGCCGCTTGCGATATCCTCTCAATCGCGATGAACCGAAGGAGCTTTCTTTCCCTGGCCCCCTTGGCGGCTTTACCCCTGGCTGCAAAACCCCGCCTCCGTACCGCCATTTGCGCGTACTCCTTCCGCAAGGAGTTTGTAGCGAAGACGCTCAGCTACGAAGATCTTGTGCGCCGCTGCGTGGACTGGAATGTAGACGGCCTGGACCTCACCGTCTATTGGTTCCCCTCTTCCGGCCCCGAGTTCACACTACCCTTGCGCCGGCTGGCCTATAAACTGGGCGTCGAGATCTACTCCATTTCCGTGCGGACGGAACTGACCCGCGCGGAAGCCGCGCAGCGCGACGCCGAAGTGGCGGCGCTCGAGAAATGGGTGGACGTTGCCAACACCCTGGGCGCCTCCCACATTCGTGTCTTCGGCGGAAACGTGCCCAAAGGCGCCACCGAGGACGCGGCCGCAGGCTGGGTGGTGGAGTGCCTGAAGCGCGCTTCCGACAAGGCTGCCAGAACGGGCGTGATTCTCGGGTTGGAAAACCACGGCGGCATTACGACGCGGGCGGAGCGGATCGTCGACATTGTCCGCCGCGTCGACTCTCCATGGGTGCAGGTGAACCTTGACACGGGCAACTTCCGTTCGCAGGTCTTCGAACAGATTGCCTTAGTGCTGCCCTACGCCGCCAATGTACAGGTGAAGGTTGACATGGTGGGCGACGACGGCAAACGGATCCCCCAGGACTGGCAGAGAATCGTCGAGATGCTGGCCCATGCGGAGTACAAGGGTTACCTGGCCCTGGAATACGAAGCTGCCGAGCCAGCGCTGGAAGCCGTTCCCCGGCTGATGGCCAGGCTGCGGCAGCTTACGGCCCCCTACGCCGGTTAATCCACCCAGTCTGCCACGAAGATATTAAATTCGTAGCGGGATTTCGCTCCGTAATCGGACGTGAAGACCAAACGTTTGCCATCCGGCGAGAACTCCGGAAAAGAAGCGAATCCTCCGAAATTCGTGATCTGGCGGAGGCCGCTCCCATCAGCGTTGATCATAAAGAGTTCGAACTTCCGGCCCCCGCAATCATGCTTGTTCGAGGCGAAGATGATGCGTTTGTTGTCCGGCGCAAATGACGGGGCAAAACTGGCACATCCGAAATCCGTAAGCTGCTTCACGTTCTTGCCGTTGGCGTCCGCGATGAACAGCTCCATCCTCATCGGCTCGGTCAGATTCTCTTTGACCAGCTCCCGGTAACGGGACATCACCTTTTCGTCGTTGGCCGTCGCGCGCCAAACAATCTTCTTCCCGTCGCGGGAGAAAAAGGCGCCCCCATCGTACCCTTCCCGTTTTGTGATCTGCTTTTTGCCGGTGCCATCCGCTTTCATCGTCCACAGTTCCAGGTCACCCGAGGCCAGCGAGGTGTAGAGGATCCGGTTACTGCCGAAATGCACAGTGGCCTCAGCGTCATAGCCGGTAGCTTCAGTCAACTTCCTCGGCGTCTTCCCTGTATCGTCCGTCAGGTAAATGTCGAAGGTGGGGAAGACCGCCCAGACATAACCGCGGCTGCGGTCCGGAGGCGCCGGGCACTCGGGATTCGCTTCGTGCGTGGAGCCATAGACGATGCTCTTGTTGTCGTTCAGAAAGTAGCCGCAAGTCGTCCGGCCCTTGCCCGTGGAAACCAGCCGCTGGTCAGAGCCATCCGCGTTCATTACGAAGATCTGGTCGCATTTATAAGGATCGCGCGTAGACTGGAACACGAGACGCTTTCCATCCGGCGACCAGTACGCCTCCGCGTTCTGCCCGCCTGCCGTTAGCTGGCGGATGTTTTTCAGATTGGGACTGTCTGGCGGACCTGGCGGCTGGCCGCAAACCATAACTGGCGCGAGAATCAAACAGAAGGTGAACTGGGCTGTCTTCCAATTTGCAGTCATCCTATTCGGCTTTTCCTTCAAAAAGATTGCGCCCTTCCACCAGGGCTCGCATTTTACGGTCGGCTACGTTTCTCTGCAGCATCCAGAATCCGCAATCCGGGTGGATGTAATGAATCCGTTCTTCACCAATCGCTTGCGCCGCCATTTCGATGCGCTCGGCGACCAACTCGGGCGTCTCCACCAGGTTGTCTTTGATGTCCACGACTCCCAAACCCAGGCCGGTTTCCGGCTTCAGTTCGCGAAAGTGCTCGATCTCGGAATAGCCGCGGCGGGCGAACTCTAATACCAGATGATCCGCGTGCAAGCGGTTGAAAAAGGGCATCAGGTTCTTCCAGAAACCTTGCTGTACGCTCTGCCCGCCATAGTTGCCGAAGCAAATATGCACCGCGCGCACGCCTGCTACTCCGTCCAGCACATGATTGATGGCATCGGCAGCCCAATCCGCGTCTTCCGGATGGCCGCTGATGTTGGCTTCGTCCAGCTGCACCACATCGGCGTCGACCTGCTCTAACTGATGGCGCAGCACGGCGGCGATGGCCATGGCGAGCTCGGCCCGGGAGCTGTAGTGCCGGTCGGTGAGGACCTTGGCCAGCATGTGCGGTCCGGTGCAGGTAAATTTCAACGGGTGTTTAGTCAACCCGCGTGTGAATTCGTAATCGCGTTGCAGGTTCAGCGTGCCATCCGTCACCGGACCGGTTACGATCCCGGCCGGATCGGTACGGTAGCTTAACCCTGCATCCGCACGAAACGCGGCCACATCATCCAGGGAGAACCGCGTCCGAATGCCGTCCATCTGGCGCACAAAGTAGTCGATCATGCCGTTCGTCTCGGGGTGGGACGGATCGAACCGGTTTAACTCGCCGTCGGCTACCACATCGATGCCGGCCAGTTCCTGCGTCTTCAAAACAATGCAAATGGCGTCCCGCAGAGTTGTGCGGGAGGTATCGCCCAGCAGCCAGTGCGGGATCGGATAACTACCGACCACCGTCGTCTTAATGCCCATAGGTTCGATTGTAGCGGCCCCCCGGCCGTGAAAGGCTAGAATCGAAGTTTGCGGCAGGTACGGGTAGTTGTTGTGATTCCCACTTTGGAAGGCGGTCCCAAACTGACCGCCTGCCTGGATTCGCTTGCCCGGCAAACGTTTCGGGAATTTCAAGTTGTGGTGGTCGACAACAGCTGCGGGCGGGCGCCCATCCCTGAGATCGCTGCTGCCCCCGGCTGCCACTACCTTCGCGCCGAATCCAATCTTGGCTACGGGGCTGCGATTAATCTCGGAGCGCGCCTGGCGCCCGGAGAGTTCGTGTTCGCTCTCAACGACGATACGGAACTCGACCCCGGTTGCCTGGCTGCGCTGGTCCAAGCCATGGAAGAGGATCTTGGTTGCGCCATGGTAGCGCCTGCCATTCTCCTGCCCGGCAAGGCCCGCCTCGACTCGGCAGGGATGTTGATTGCCCGCGACGGCAGCAGCAAGCAGCGCGGCCACAACTCGCCCCCGGAAAAGTTCGCGGCGCCCGGCCAAGCATTGCTGCCGAGCGGATGTGCGGCGCTCTACCGCCGGGCTGCCCTGGACGACGCCGGATGGTTCGATGAGTCCTTTTTCCTTTACTGTGAGGAAACCGACTTAGGCCTGCGCTTGCACTGGAAGGGCTGGACCGGCCTCTACGCCCCCGCAGCGCGCGTTTTGCACCATTACTCGGCCACGGCAGGCCGCGCCAGCAGTCAGAAGGCGTGGCTGGTGGAGCGGAACCGGCTTCGTCTAATCACCAAGAACTTTCCTTCCTCCTGGCTCGCTGCGGCTTTTCTGTTTTCTCTGGTCCGCTACGCCTGGCATGTGGAGGCGCTCCTGCGCGGCCGCGGAACCACGGGTGCTTACCGGAGCGGCGGAGGGTCCGGTTTACTGCTTCCCTGGCTGGTGTTGCGCGCACACGCACATTGGCTGCGCCACTTGCCCGGGCTGTTGCAACAACGCCGTGCCATCTTCTCGAGCCGCCGCCTGCCAGCGAGCGAGTTCCGCGCTCGTCTCAAGAGGCACCGCATCTCACTTCGTCAGGTGGCGTCCCTATGAGCACGCCCCGAACGATGCTTATCATCCCTGCCTACAACGAGGCCGCCGCCATAGGCAGCGTTCTGAAGGAAGTTCAGTCACTGCACCCCGAACTCGAGGTCCTGGTGGTCGATGACTGCTCTACCGACGCAACTCCCGAAATCGCGCGCCTCCTCGGTGCGGGTCCTTTAAGGCTGCCATGCCACCTTGGCTTGGGCGGTTGTGTGCAGACCGGCTACCGGCTGGCGTACGAACTCGGCTACGAAAACGTCATCCGCATCGACGGGGATGGCCAGCACGACCCGCGGGACATCCCGCGTTTGCTGGCCCGGCTTCGCGAATCGGGCTGCGAAATGGTCATTGGGGTGCGTTCCCCCGGATCTCCATACCGGACCGGCTTCGTCCGGCGCACTGGCATCGCCTTCTTCAGGCTCCTGCTGCGCCCCATCCTGGGACGCTGGGCGGCTGATCCCACTTCCGGATTCGTGGCCGTGAACCGCCGTGCCCTGGAAGTCTTCAGCCGCAGTTTCCCCCTCGAATACCCCGAAATTGAAACCCTTGTGGTGCTGCAGCGCAAGCGCTTCCGGTTTGAAGAGATCGAATGCAGGATGCGCCCGCGAACTGCCGGCCGCAGCAGCATTACTCCACTGAAATCTGTTTACTTCGTCGTCCATGTACTGCTGGGTGTTTTCGTGAACATTTTGCGCCTGGACGGCCGGCGCCGCCGGCTGTTCCGCCCGGGAGGGAAACAAGCGTGAGCGTGCTTCAACTTACTTCCATTCTCAGCATTGTGCTCTTGTTCGTGGTGCTTCGTTCCGTCCGCCGTGAGCGAATCCGGGTGGAGCATTCAGTATCCTGGCTGGCGGCCGCAATTCTGGTGCTCCTGCTCTCGCTGGCGCATGACCCCCTGGAACAACTGGCGGCTTTCCTGCACCTCCAGGAAACGTGGCAAGCACTGCTCCTGTTAGTGCTGTTCGTATTTCTGGGCGTTTTTTACCGCTTCTCCCGCGTTGTCTCGCAACTGAAGGATATGAACATCACACTCACGCAACGGGTTGCTATCCTCGAATACCAGCTTCGCACCCAAAATGAAAAAGAAAGAGCGTAATCCGCCGTCAGCGCCAGCACCAGTGGCAACGCCTCCGCCTCCGGCTACCGTGCCCTGGTGGAGCTGGCTGCTCTTTGCGTTGGCTGGATTCGTGGCCTATCTTCCGTCTCTCCAGGGTCCGTTTCTCTTTGATGATTTAGCACTTCCTCCGGTAAACGAAGCAGTTCGGATGCCTTTTTTTGATTATTTCAAAAGTATCCGGCCTCTATATTACGCAATTTTGAATATTGAAACCCAGATCTTCGGACCAGATCCGTTTCCGTTTCACCTCATAACGCTGCTCTACCATCTTGCCAATGCAGCGCTCATTTACGTGATATTGCGCCGCATACTCAGACTTTCCGGCAAAGCTAAGCTATCCGCCACGGAAAACTTCTGGTATCCCTTTGCCGCTGCCTTGCTTTATCTTCTGCATCCTCTGCAGACAGAAAGCGCCGCCTACATCGCCAGCCGGTCGGAAACCATGAGCGTCTTCTTCGCCTGGTGCGCGCTTCTCCTCTACCTCGGCGGCGCGCCTGACCGTACGGAGCCCCTCCGGCTGCTCGGGGTGCTCGCTCTCCTGATCCCCGGGCTTCTTGTGAAAGAGCACGTGGCCGCCCTGCCCGTCGTTTTCCTTCTGGTGGATTACTATTTCCGCCCGGGATTCTCCTGGGCAGGGTTGAAGCAACGGTGGCTGTTCTACCTTCCGCTGGCGCTGGGGGGAGGCGGATTTGTCTCGTATCTCGTCCTGAAGAGCGGCGAAACCACCATCGGCGCAGGCACGGGCATTACTCCCTGGCAGTACTTGCTTACGCAAGGAAAGGTGATCTGGCTTTATCTGATTCTGTTCGTGCTCCCGTTCAAACAGAATCTCGATTGGGCCTTCCCGCCAGTCCGGAACTTCTCCGATCCTATTGCGTGGTTGGGACTGCTGTCGCTGGCGGCTGCCACTGTGCTGGCTTGGATTCGCCGCAAGCGCTTCCCTCTGGCCAGCCTGGGCTGGCTTGTCTTTCTGGTGCTGCTCGCGCCAACGTCTTCGATTCTGCCGATTGCGGATACGATGGCCGAACGGCGTCTGTATCTCCCGATGCTGGGACTTCTATTGATCCTGTTGGAAGTGTTCAGGCGGATCCCCTGGACGCCCCTGGCGGCTTCGTGTGTGGCGGCGATTTTGTGCGTCTGTCTCGCGCTCACGTACCAGCGCAGCGCCAAGTTCGCCGATCCGGTGGCCCTGTGGACCAACTCAATCGAAGCCAACCCGGACAACGGGCGTGCCTGGTTCAACCTCGCCATGGCCCAGTACGAAGCCGGAGATTGCCAGCCCGCTGCCGCCACCTTCGACCGCGCTGCCCGCCTCTACCCCAATGATTACCGGCTGCTCGCCAACTGGGCGTTGGTTCTCGACTGCGCTGGCCGCCTGCCCGAAGCCGTTTCGAAGATAGAACTGGCCCTCGCCAAGGAAGATCACCCGCAAGGCTGGGCCACCCTCGGCATGCTGCGCGCCAAGAGTAACCAGCCAGTGGCGGCGCTCGAAGCGATCGACCGTGCGCTGCGCTTGCAGCCAGGCTTTGCGCCCGCGTTGTTTTACCGGGGCAACGTCTATCTCAGCCAGGGCCAGGCTGCCCAGGCCGCGCAGGCCTACCAGGAAGCGGTGTCAGCCGATCCGCAGAACCGGACGTACATCGAAGCGTTGAACAATGCCCGGCGCGCGTTAGCCGGACCGGCTCCGCGCTGATATGCGGCCGCTCCGGATTGGCATCAACGCTCTGTACCTGCTGCCGGGCCAGGTCGGGGGCACTGAGATATACCTGCGTTGTCTGCTGGATGCAATGTCGGCGCTCGAAAGCCCCCATCGTTTCGTGATCTTCACGAACCGGGAAACCGGCTGCAGTTTTGGGCCGCGGCGCCCGGAATGGCAGGTTCACACCCTGCCCGTCCACGCGTCCTTCCGGCCTGGAAGATTACTGTACGAGCAGCTATTCCTGCCAGGCGACGCAGCGCGGGAGGGCGTGGACGTGCTCTTCCATCCAGGCTTTACCGCGCCCATCTTCCCACGCCGCCCTCAGGTCACCACGTTTCACGACCTGCAGCATGTCCGCCACCCGGAGTATTTCCGCTGGTTTGACTTGCCGTTCTGGCAGTTCTTCCTTTGGGCGGCCGCACAGCGTTCGTCCCGCATCGTGGCGGTCAGTGAGCCCACGCGTCAGGACGTGCTGGCCCATTACCGTTTGGACCCGGGCCGTGTGGTAACCGTCTGGTCCGGCGTGGACGAGCACTTCTTCGAATGCGCCAGCCACCAGGAACGTGGTCCGGTGCTGCTCTGCGCTTCCACCACGCACCCGCATAAAAACCACTCACGGCTTCTCCGTGCCTTTGCCGCACTCAGGAGAGAGGCGCCTGAATGGAAACTGATGCTCACCGGCGTGGGAGGATTCGTCGAATCCCAAGTGCGCGCCGAAATCCGGCGGCTCGATCTGGAAACCGGAGTCGTCCTTACCGGATGGGTGCCCCGGGAGCAACTCTACCGCCTCTTCGCGCAGGCTGAAGCTTTCGTCTATCCCTCCCGCTTCGAGGGTTTCGGCATGCCGGTGTTGGAAGCCCTGGCAGCCGGTCTGCCCACCGCCTGTTCGTCCATCGAGCCGCTGCGCACGCTGGCCGGATCAGCGGCGGTCCTGTTCGATCCCGAGGACGACGCGCAATTGCTCGATGCGCTGCGGCGAATTCTGTTCGACGCCCCGCTCAGGGAACGGCTGCGTGCGGCCGGACCAGCTCAGGCGCGCCTCTTCAGTTGGCGCCATGCAGCACGTCAAACGTTGGATGTGCTGGAAGAGGTGGCCCGGCCGGCGGCGCTATAGGTGCGTCTTCAGGAAGGCGCAGATGTGCCAGCCGTCCAAAAACTTAAATGGCGTCTCACCCAGGGTGTAGTGGCCGCACGGCAGAGAAACGGCTTCGAAGTCCAGGCCGTGCTCCCGGCAGAGGCGCAGTGTGTCTTGCGACAGACTCGGCAGAAAGGTCGTGTCGTAGCGAGCGTAAAGGAACTTCGACCGTTTCTTCTTGGCGGCGAACTTGTCGAAGTACACGGTCGGGCTGATGCAGAGCCATAATCGCCTCAACTGGTCCAGGTCCACATGCCCTTCCAATCCCTGGCGGACATGGATGGTGGACAGTCCGGTCCACACCACGTCGGCGAAATACGTCGAACAGTGGTTGAACATGTTCACCACAAACCGTTCGTCGTGCGCGGATGCCAGAAAGGCGTAACAGGAACCTAGGCTGGTGCCTACGATGCCGATCCGTTCGGCGCCCTGCTGCTCCAGCCAGTCCGCGGCGCACCGGATATCGATCACCGCTTGCCGCGTGGCATCCACCGTCCGCCCAATGTTCGAGGACACGGCATAATCGGCCCGCTGCAATTCCGCGGGCATCCGGTAGTCGTGATAGGGCAAGCTGAGCCGGAGGGCCGAAACGCCCAGGCGCTGCATCATCCGGCACACTGCGTTGTGAGCCTCGGCGGGAGCGTTCCAGTGCGGCAGCACCACGATCGCTTTCCTGGACTCCCGAGCCGGAAACCACTGTCCGTGCACCACGTTGTTCTCCGGATATGGCGTATGCACGGGCGAAGTGAACCGCAACAGGCTTCCGGTCAGATGAAAGTCCCGCGGGGTGCAATGTTGGAAGAATTCCTCGCTGCGCTGGATCGCGGCCTCGCCCAAGGATTGCAGCCATTCTGCCGGGTGGTCGCCATTCCGCGGCAGCAACGCCGCAGCCGGCCATCGCTCCGCCCACTCCAAACCCCAGTCAAAGGGCCGCACCACCCGGTTCGTGGCCCGGAAACAGAGCGACTCCTCCCACTCGGTCATCCAGCGGGAATACAAGGATCCAAGCAAAGACATCTGGAGCGGGAAACCTCAGGATACCAGCCGCGCCCGCAGTGCAACAATGCGCTCCACCTACCTCACCACCCATTCCAAGCCGCCCACCATGGCACGCCCGGGCATGTCCACCCCCACAATCTGCTGGTAGCGGGTGCCGGTCAGATTTGTGAACTGAACGAAGGGCCGCAACCATCCTCCAGCCCGGGCGGCATACAAATCCCACGTCACCCAACTGCCCCGCCCACGCCGTTCCATCCCGCCCACGCGGGTGCGAGCAGCTAACCCGCCGGGGAGCGTTCCTGCCCAACCGAATACTCCATGGTGTACCGGGTAATTGAAAACGTAGCGGGACTGGACTCCAGGCAATGGGTCTGCGGCCGCACGCAGGCCCGTGTAGCTCCAATCAAACTGGGAGGCTTTCCAACGCCGGGAGGCCGACGCTTCGAAACCTGTGAAGTTGACGGCCCGGACATTCATGGCCCGCCAGATCGTCTCACCCGGGTACCTTGCGAAGTCGATTCCGTCCCGGTCCTGCCGGTGAAATACCGTAGCCTGAAGACGCCAATCCGCCGCAGGCCGCCAATCCGCGCCGCCTTCGTAGCTCCAAGCCTTTTCAGGCCGCAGATCCGGCGTACCCCGGTTGGAGGGGTCGACATAATACATGTCGGTGAAGCCGGGGATGCGGAACGCCCGGCTGACGCCGCCGCGCAATTTCAGCTTGTCGCTCACCCAGAAGCCTGCTGCCAGCGATGGAGACCACTGGCCCGGAAGGCCGCGGTAGGTTTCGCCTCGTACTCCGGCCGAAAAAGACCATCGTTGCAGCACCCGCAAATCGTAAGAAGCATAGGCCGCGCCGCGCATCCGGTCGTGCCTGCCCAGCCGGCTGGAGTCCAGGTTTTCGCCAAACCCTTCTGCCCCATAAAACAACGTGCCGGTGCGGTTCACTTCTTGTCGTCTTCGCAGGCTGGCCTGCCAACTGTCATTGATGTGATGGTTCGTGTAGACCTCGGGCCGGTCGCGGAAGAGAACATAGATGTCGGTGTGCCGCCGGTAGGAGAACGCGGCCTCCGTCCCCCGCCCCAGGCCCTGTCTCATCCCGGCGTACCAGGTTTTCGTCCGCTCCCAGGACGGATAATCGCCGTAGAAACCCTGCGCCCCGAAGGGTTTGTCGCTGTAACCCAGGTCGATCTCGGTCGGCCCGGCGGCGGTCTCGAGGCGCGTGGCAGAACCAGCCACAAGATTCCGGTAATCGCGGTTCTGCACGAAGCCCGTGGAAAAATCCCGCGAGAAGTAAAGCTGTTGGCTGAGCGCGCCGCGCACAGCGGTAAATGATCCGCGCTGCTGGTTCACGCCGAAATTACCCACGGCGGTTCGCAACCGCATCTCACTCGTCTCCGGCGGCTTGGCGATGAGGTTGACCACTCCGCCGATCGCGTCGGATCCATAAAGCGAAGAACCCGCGCCACGCAGTACTTCAACGCGCTCAACGTTTTCCAGCGCAACTGGCAAATCCAGGCTGTGGTGTCCCGTCTGGGGATCGTTCAGACGCCGGCCGTTCAGTAAGACGAGTGTCTGGCCGTAGGTTGCGCCGCGGATGGAAAGGTCGGCTTGTACCCCATTCGGCCCGCGCTCCTGCAAGTCGAGCGACGGGTCGAGCCGTAGCAGGTCGAAAACTGTATTCAGCAGAAGCGCCTGGCTGCGGACCGGGAGAACCACTACCGCGCGGTCCGCCTCATCCAACGGCACTGGTTCATAGGAAGCAGTCACTACAACCGATTGCCGGACAACCGGCAGAGATTGCGACTGCACTTGCGCGACCGCGGGCAGCAGAATGGCGGCCAGCAAAGGAAGATAACGTGGCATGCGAGAAGCGGACAATCAGAACGGTGACTTCTACCTCCGATTATCGCAAACCGCACCCTTCTGTGTAGGATTCCCCTGGGCCTAGTCGTCTTCCTCTTCTTTTGCCGGGGGGCCTTGCTTGGCGGCGGCAATCTGGATTTTCGCACCGTCGTCCAGGCGATTGAGGTTACCCACGGCCACACGCTCTCCGTCTTCTATGCCTTCAACGATCTCCACGTCTTGAGGGAATCGCTCACCAATCTTGACGTCGCGGATGGCGATGGTAGAGTCCGGCTTCACAACATAGGCCTTGTTGCTGCCCAAAACGTAGTTGATGGCCCGGACCGGCACAGTACGGATCTTCTCCGTCTTGTCAGTGACGATCCTGGCAGTGGCGTAACTGCCGGGCTTGAGCAGGCTCTCTTTGTTCTGGATCAGCGCCTCCACAACGAAGGTACGCTTCGCTGGATCGACGGACGGGGAGATACGCCAGACCTGACCCTCAAACTTGCGGTCGCTGAATGCCTCGACGGTGACGTCGGCCTTCTGGCCCACCTTCACCCACGGAGCCATGCGTTCCGGCACCTCGATGCGGAGCCGGATAGGGTCAATCTTGACGAGAGTGAAAAGAGGAGTGTTGGCCCTGGCAAAGGCGCCTGCCGTCACTTGGCGTTCC
The DNA here is from genome assembly GCA_964460395.1 of uncultured Solibacteraceae bacterium. Classification (GTDB taxonomy): domain Bacteria; phylum Acidobacteriota; class Terriglobia; order Bryobacterales; family Bryobacteraceae; genus CAYWQS01. The sequence continues at coordinate 97,513 of CAYWQS010000012.1, forward strand.
TTCACGTAGGCTGTAAAGGGCGCGCTCACATTGGTGTCACGCAATTTCTTCCGCTGCAGTTCCAAAGAGGCCTTAAACCGCTCCACCTCTTGCATGAGATTCCGAGTTTGATTCAGCGTCTGGTCGTAGGCGGCCTGCGCAGCCTGAAATCGGGCCTGCGCCTGGTCGAGGTCTGTTTTGGGCCCGATGCCCTGATCCACCAGTTCCCGAGTGCGCTTATACCGTTGCTCCGCTTCGAACAGATCAGCCTGCGCCCGGCGCACATCCGGAGTCTCGCGAATGTCCTGGACCCGTTCCTTCTCTGACCGCAGCCCTAACCGCTCCAGCGACTGCCGCAACTGCGCCTCCTGCTGCGCGACGAGGTAGCGCTGCTCTTCATCTGAGATGTTTACGAGTACTGTCCCCGCCGTCACCAGGTCGCCCAGGTCGGCGTTCACCTTTTCGACCCTGCCATCCACCTCGGCACTGATGATGGCTTCGTCGAAGGGATAGAGGGTGCCTACGCTTTCCACGGCGCGTTGAATGGTGCGAGTCCGCACCTCGGTGACGCGGACTTGGGGCACGCCGCCATCCTTCTTCTCCGCCGCCTTTTGTTCACGCGAGCAACCTGCGGCCGCGAGCAGCGCCACAATCGTCAACAATGCGCCCAACCAGTGTCTGTGCATGAATACCCTGTTCATCTGCTGAGCCAGAAACGGCCGCCTATCGATGAGGCGACCGGCACGATGTCCCGGTTACTGACGGGGCCAGAACTCTAATGGATTAACGGGTTTCCGGCTGCAAACCGAAAAAGAACCCCGTGGGCAATCCAGGCCCGTTGCGCTTGCCGGGGATGTCTTCGCCGATTCCGTTCAACCCGTAAGAATCAGTGTAGCCTACCAGCAGAATCCGCCCGTCCGGTTGTGAGGCCAATCCGGTAGCCACGTCGGTTTTGGCGCCTCCGAACAGAAGGGACCAGTCCAGGCTGCCCGTTCCGGGCTTCGAAATGTCGAACCCCGCAACGAACATCTCGGTTAACCGAGGAACCGGCGGCGCCGGAGCGCCGATGACGCCAAAGGACGGGTAATCAGAGGAATTGCTGTACCCTGCGATGGCCGCCCGAACCGGAGATAGCACCGTAATCGCGTAAGGGATATCGGTGCCCCCGGCTCCGAAGTAACTTGCGTACCTGACGAAGTTGTCACCTGTGGCTCCGAGATCGAGCTTGGCAATGAACCCGTCAGTGGATCCCGACAAGTTTGTAGCCCAAGCCGATGGAGTTACGGGGAACTGGGTGGACTGTGTGAAACCGGTCACCCAGATGCTGCCTTCCGCGTCAGGTTGCATGGACGTGATCCGGTCCAACCCATTGCCTCCGAAATACGTGGAATACACCAACTGCTCGAATCCGGAAGCCAGCGGATTGACAACCGCAAGATATCCATCACCCAGCCCCCAGCGCTGCGAGCGGTAGGGAGTTCCCGCGATGGGCAGATCGGTCGAAGACGTCCCGCCAGCTACAACAATGTTGCCGTTGGGCAGAATCGCAATGCCATCAATCGTATCCGAGCCGTCGCCGCCGAAGAAGGTTGCCATGATTAATGTGGCCTGCGCACTGCCCTGATTCGGATCGAACATGGCAATGAACCCATCCACCCCTCCCCGATTGGAAGGTTGGAGAGGCGCCCGCCCTGCGATCTCAGGCAAGTCGCCCGAAAACGTAGGGCCTCCGATCACCACGCGGCCCTGGGAGTCTACTGCGATTGCCTGCCCCTGATCCCGCTGGCCCCGCCCGAAGTAGCTGGAGTAAGTAAGATTGAATTCGCCACCCTGTGTGGCGTCATAACAAGTCACAAATGCATCCCGGTCCCCGCCGTCCACCCGGTTGGTCTGGTAAGAATTCCCGGCCAGCGGAAAGTTGAACGAGAGGCTCCAGCCGGTAATGCACGCCCGGCCGTTTGCGCCCACGGCAACCGCCAGCGCTTCGTCGTCATCGGTCCCGCCAATGTAGGAGAAGTGCTTTACGCGGTAATCGTTAGGCCCGGTCTGCTCAATCTGCGCCAGAAAGGCGTCGGCCTGACCTTTTAGTTCCGACTGATAGGGTGGAAAGTCCGATCCGAGATCAATTACGGATCTGGCCGTGCCCGTGATCCAGAAGGTTCCGTCGGGGGCTGCGGCCACGCCGTGAATCACCTCGGCGGTCCCTCCCCCAAAGTAGCCGCTGAAGCTAAAGATAGGGTCAATCACCAGCTCCCGCTTCGGATCGTATGCGCCAAGCTGCAGTCGGATCCGGCCACCATCATCCAGCACGTAGCGGACGTCTACCGTCTCCCGCTGCCCGTTTTTCACCTGAAACGCCACCGGGCGATGCTGCAGGACATCCACGCCTGCAGCCTGAAGCCGCAAATCCCCCTCGGAAGTCAGTGCAGGGGCGCTGCCCCCTTCCAGACGCATGGCGATCTGGGCAGGATCCGCGCCAGGGGCGACAACGAAGTCGAATTCCAGTTGCCGGCCCGTCACGTAGTACACCACGTCAATGCCCGGATAGACTTGATGCGCCCGAACCCGCTGAAACTGGGGCACATCCCGGCGCCAGGCACCCGGATTCCGGCCGAGAAAGACGTGCGTCTTGCCGCCCAGCATCTGTTCTCCCTGCAAAAGCTTCGGTTCGGCGCCGAGAAGCCGCAGCCGCACCAGCGAATCCTCTTCCTGCCCGCGCACCTGGAGCCAGGCTCCACGGCTGTCAACCGACACCCCGCCTACGGTTCCCCGGGTGTGGAAGACCTGGCCGGAAGAAGAAGCCTCAAACCAGGAAGGAAGAACGATGCGATCCGGCCGGGAGGCTGCCGAAATCGACAGAACCGCACACAAAGACAGGATGGAGAGACGAACGCTTTGAGAAGACCACATGATGCAGCGAGCCGGTGGGGAGGCCCCCAAACCTTTTATTGTACAGGTAATACACGTCCGACGCGGAGCAAAGGGTCAGGGTTTCGCCCAGTGGCTAGCTGCGCTGGGTGATGAGAAAGCCCGACTCTACCTGGGCTGCCGTGATGCGAAGCCAAATGACCCTGGCGCGTCCGCTGCCCTGGGGGTGCTCGAATTCCACTTCCTCCCCCGTTTGCAGCGAGCGGCACTGGTGCGCAGCGCGGAATCCGCTGCCACTCACGTCCACCAGATGGCCGTCGACCTCAGCGCAACCGCAGTTGTCACCCAACCGAAGCCGGACGGTGCCCTGGGCTGGAAGCCGGGGTTCCCGCCGGTGCTCAATGAACAGGCTCCGTGAATCAGGCGGTTTTTCCATTGACTGCCTCGCGGTGCATCCAGGGTTTTGCGGTCTCCGGCCAATCCTCGTCGCTTTGACCTGCGTCGCCGGAATATTGTTTGAGTTTCCGGGTCAGGGTACGGCGAGAGATCCCGAGCATATCAGCCGCCCTCTGACGATGGCCGTTTGTTTGCTTTAAGATAGCGAGGATTGCATGGCGTTCCAGCATGCCGAGACTGGTTTCAGTTCCTCCGGAAGCGGCAGTTTCCACGGCGATGGGCCTGTAGGACTCCTCCGAAACCATCAGTCCGAGGTGGTCCTCCAAAATGAGGTCGGACTCGGCCAGAATGGCTGCCCGCAGCATGACGTTGCGCAATTCCCGGACATTCCCCGGCCAATCGTGTTCCAAGAGGGCCTGCGTTGCGCCTGGTGAGAGTTTCTTTTCTTGGCCTTGCAACCACAAGAAGTGGCGAGCCAGAGGAAGTATATCCTCGGGCCGCTCCCTCAGGGGTGGAACGGAGATGCGCACAATGCTCAAGCGATGGAACAGATCCTGGCGGAAGCGCCCTGTCCGTACCGCCTCAGTCAAGTCGACATTCGTAGCGGCCACAATGCGCACGTTCACGTCAATTTTGCGGGTGCCTCCGAGCCGGTAGTAAGGGGCTCCGTCCAGCACTCTCAACAACTTAACCTGCATGCGCGGATCGAGTTCTCCGATTTCGTCCAGGAACAAGGTCCCGAGATGGGCGAGCTCAAACAGGCCGGGCTTCGCGGAGTCGGCGCTGCTGAAGGCGCCTCTTTCGTGCCCGAACAATTCGCTCTCCATCAACTGGTCCGGTAGCGCGCCACAGTTAATGTCCACCCAGGAATGGTTGGATCGGGGCGACATCTGATGAATCGCCCGTGCCACCACTTCCTTGCCACTGCCGCTTTCTCCTTCGATGAGCACCGTCGCGTCAGTCCGGGCAGCACGTTCGGCAATAGCCAAAGTGCGGCGCATGCGCGGACTCGCTACAACGGCGAGCAGCCCCAGGAAGTCATACTGAGTCTCGACTGGTTCCATGACCCTTCGTTCGTACTTCCTATTCTTTTGGAACTTTGGTCCCACGTCTCTCGGTCCTTTGCCCGAACCGGGCCATCAGAATGCCTGAGTACCGCGGTCCGTGAAGTTTTGTCTTTTCAATGCCGATAGACGCCCAGTAGAATGTCGCCCGTTCTCGTCACGTACCGCCGTCTGGTGATCGTTCTGGGCGTGTCTGTGCTCTTCGCCGGTCTGAAGGAGTGGCAGTCAGGCGATCCTTTGCAATACGCCTGTTATCTGATCCTTGCGGTGCTGGCTTCGAGTCTGAAAGTAGGCTTATCGACCGACCAGGGCACATTTTCAATCAGCCTGCTGTTCATTCTCGTGGGTGTGGTCAGCCTTCACCCATCGGAGATGCTACTGATGGCCGCGGCGGTAGGGGCATTGCATTCCATCGCGGAACGCAAGCAATACGGACTTCACCTGGAACAAATCCTGTACAGCGTTTCGTCGCTCACCATTGCCACCAGCCTGGCGGACACGGCGGTGCATACTCCGCTGCTGGAACTCCAGTTTCAGACTCCGGTCACCAGCGCGATCCGCCTCATGCTGGTGGGTTGCGCCTTCTTCGTCGGCCACTCGTTCCCGGAGGCTACGCGACAGGCGCTGGAATCCGGAGAATCGATGGGACTGGTGTGGAAGAGGCAGTGGTTCTGGCGCGTTCCCTACTACATGGGTGCAGCGGGCGCAGCTGGTATATTCCAGCAAGCCAACCGGGCCAACCTGTGGCAAGTTCCGGTGCTCCTCACACCCGTGCTCTACCTTTTGTTCCGATCCTACCGTCTGTACATGGGCAGAGTGGAAGGCGACCGGCGCCACGCTGAAGAGCTGGCTTCCTTACACCTGCGGACGATCGAGGCGCTGGCGCTCGCCATCGACGCCAAAGACCATCACACGCACGACCACCTGAAGCGGGTGCAAGTTTACGCTCTGGAGGTCGGAAAAGAGATGGGGCTGAGCGATAGCGAACTCGAAGCTCTTCGGGCCGCCAGCCTGCTGCACGATATCGGCAAACTCGCCGTTCCCGAACACATCATCTCGAAGCCCGGCAAGCTCACGCCGGAGGAATTCGAACGGATGAAGGTGCACCCGGTGGTGGGCGCCGATATCCTGGAGCGCGTCCAGTTTCCCTACCCCGTGGTGCCAATGGTCCGCCACCACCACGAGAAATGGGATGGTAGCGGATATCCGGACGGATTGAAGGGCGAAGCGATTCCGGCGGGAGCGCGCATTCTGGCGGCAGTGGACTGCCTGGACGCGCTGGCCAGCGACCGCCAATACCGCAAGGCGATGCGGTTGGACGAGGCCATGGGCATTATCGTGGCAGAGGCGGGACGGAGCTACGATCCGCGCGTGGTGGAGATTCTGGCGCGGCGGTACGTCGAACTGGAGAAACTGACAAGGCAAAGCGCGGCCCAGCCGATTCTCTTCCCCAGCGGGGTCAAGATCCCCACTGGACACGCCCCTGCCGCAGGTTTCGAAAGCTACTCGGGCGGAAAAAGCCAGGTTTCTCCGGCAACGGAGGGTCCGGCATTTCTCCAGAAGATCGCAGCCGCTCGCGAGGAAGGCCAGGCTTTATTCGAACTGACTCAGCATATTGGGAATTCGCTGAGCCTGGACGATACGTTCTCGGTGCTGAGCGTGCGGTTAAAGAAAATGGTGCCGTTCGACGCCTTGGCGGTCTATCTTCAACGGGGCAATGAACTGGTGCCAGAGTACGTGACCGGCGAGAACGCCAGGCTCTTCAGTTCCCTAAGGATTCCAATGGGCCACGGATTGGCCGGGTGGGTGGCCGAGACCGGGAAATCCATCGTGAACGGCAATCCTTCGGTGGAGCCCGGATATTTGAACGATCCCAGTAAATTCAGTACTCTTCGTTCGGCCCTCGCGGTGCCGCTGGAGGGCATCAATGGGATCGTGGGCGTGCTGAGCCTTTACCATTGCGAGGGCGACGCCTACTGTAAGGATCACTTGCGCATCCTGCAGGCCATCAGTTCCAAGCTGTCCCTGGCGGTGGAGAACTCGCTCCGTTACCGGCAGGCGGAGAGTTCGGCCACCACCGATTTCCTGACGGAATTGCCGAACGCCCGCTCACTGTACTTGCAGTTGGACGCCGAGCTGGCACGATGCGCCGTGAGCAAGCAGCCAGTCGCGCTGCTGGTCTGCGACCTGGACGGGTTCAAGGAAGTGAACGACCGATACGGCCATCTTGAGGGCAACCGGCTGCTGAAGGTTGTAGCCAGCACCTTGCGTTCGAATTGCCGCAGTTCGGACTATGTGGCCCGGATGGGCGGCGACGAGTTCGTTCTGATTTTGCCCGGTCTGCAGAACGAGGTGTTGGAGCAGCGCATCCACCATCTGCAAAGAGTATGCGCGGAAGAGATCCGCATGCAGACAGGTTTAGACGTTACCATCAGTATCGGGGCGGCCTGGTATCCCCAGGACGGAGAAAATGCGGAAGAAGTACTCACTGCAGCCGACCGCAGCATGTACAAGGTAAAGAACTCGCGGCATCAGCGCCGGAAAGCCGGGTCCAGTTCCATTCTGCTGGCGCGCCCCACGGCCGTGAATGAGTAAGCCCGATTAGCTGGCCGTCTTTTCCACCAGTTTCTCGACGCTCATGGTGTAGATGGCGTGTCTGCCATGCTGGTCGCTCTCAAACAGCACCCTCTGGCTGTCGGAGGTAAAGCGCGGCGACGTCGATTCGGCGGAGGCGGCACGATGCTCGCACAGAGTCATCTCACGGCGGGTGAGGCGCAACATCAGGAGGATGCTCGGCGCCGCTTTGCTGCGGCTGGCCCCAACGAAAACCGTAGCATTGGCATTCGGCGCGAAGCGGGCGAACTGAGTGGTCTTTGCCACCAGCTTGTCGCTCCGGCTGTCGATCTCGTGATTCCGGACTTGAACGCTCTCGCCGGGGACGCCGGGATCGAGCAGGTACAGCAGTTCCCGGCCGTCCGGCGACCAAAATGCCTGCAACACTTTGCCGGCCGGCGTGTCCAATCTCCGGCGCCCGCTGCCATCAAAGGCGGCCAGCCAGCATTCGCCCGCTCCGGTCAACCAAAGCACTGTGGCGCGTCTGGGATTCGGGGCCGGCGCAAGAAAAGGCTCTGGCCCGTCGGCCACCACCTCGACCGGCCCTCGAGGCAACCGAAACCTCAGGAGTTGGTGTCTGCCGCCCATTTCGCGCCGTAAGAACAGGGCCGTGCCGTCTTCGGTCGGCGCGATGGGCCCGGAAAGAAGCTCGCCCGTGGCGGCGTACAGTTCCTGCTCCCGGAACGAGGAGAGGCTCACACTCATGAGGCGGTTTTCGTCTATGTAGAAGGCTAGACGGTCATCCGCGGAAAGCGTAGGTGAGGTGCGGTCCAGTTCTCGTGCGCCGGTCAGCAGGCGCCATCGGCCGTTACCCAGATCGATCCGGTGCAGCTGGAGCGAGCCGGTCCTGGTGGACACCACCAGAATTTCATTGCTGCGCCGGGTGACAGCGCGTGCCGGGATCGGCGGCAGCCAGCTTTCATAGGCTGGACTCGTCAGGCGGAGAACTTCGTTCTCAGTCGCCGGATCGGAGTAGCGGCCCCAATCGGGCTCCAATACCCTGCCTTTTTCCACCGCGCCGCCCTGCCCGAACACCAAGCCGGTGGCAGCAAAAGCCCACGTCCGGCGTGTCCAGAGCCGGACGCGAGCCTGCACTGGCCTCATATCTTCGATGCTAGCATCCGGCCCGCAGCCGGCCTGGCTTGCTCCATCTAAGGATGGGGCAGAACAGCCCGCTGGGGATAATGGCCATGGTCTGCCGGCGCGCTTGAGTAATGTTCTTTGAGCAGATCCACCCCGAAATCGCCTTCGAAATCTCTCCACACGGAATGGATGTGGTTCGCGCCGTTCTGGGTGTTATCGTACTCGATCAAAAACAAGGGCGATTGCACGCGATAGTAGTGCGGACCGCCCCTCTCCACGACGCCAGCCCACGCAAAGTGAAGCTGGTTGCCGGATTTCTTCAGCCGCTCCCGGCGTTGGGCGGCGAGTTCGGCGGGCAGATTGTCGATGTACTCGGCAATGAGTTCATCGAGCAGCCTGCGCTGCTCTTTCGTCATCTTCGCCGCCGGCAGTCCGCTGGGCTGGCCCTCCAGGGCGGCCTTGCGGCTCTGCTCGGTGAGAATGTCGGCGTACGCTTTTTCGGAAATGATGGCCACTTTCCGCTGTTCCGGAGTGAGGCTTTCCAGGAGCGCCCGGGCTTTGTCCTCCTCGGCTGATAGAACCCGCAAGCCGGTCAGCGGTCCGCTGCGCACTTCGGCCGGATTCGAACCCAAAAACGTGGGATTGCCAACAGCCTGCCCCTTCACCACTGTGAAATGGAGGCTCACATGATGGCCCTCCACCCGATAGGCCCAAGTGCCCTCTTCGGAAGGCTCTCCAAAGATCGAGAAATGGTACTTGTCTGGATCACGCCGTCCCTTGGTGTCCTTTTCCAGCACCTTCAGCACATCCTCCAGGCTCATGATGGTGGTGGTTTTGATGTAGCCCTGCTGGCTCAGTCCTGCGCTCAAGAGGGCAGAGGCCAGCCGCTGCTGTTGCGGCGTCATTTCCTTGAAGGTGACGCCGCGGCGCGGCCGTCCATATCTTCCGGGGATATCGTCCGACGGGATGTAGTGCCAGAAAAAGCGCTCCTCATCCTTGAGGGTGAATTGGCACTGCGCTTTCTGCTCCGGAGTGAGCGAAGCGAGAAACGTTTTAGCCGTGGCCGCCATTCGATGAGAGGCGGGTGGATGGGCCTGGAGCATGGGCGCGGCCAAAAGACAAACGAACGTGGTCCCAGAGGCGAAACGCATAGGTCGATTTTACCCCTGCCCCGCTCCGGGAGAGCGGACTATTTTCCTGGCCTGGGATTTGTTTCCCACGGCCAGGGCCTGTACTGTAGTCAGAACGCGCCTAGCCTGGCGCTGAAGACCTGGCCACCGGGTTAGTGGCCAGGCAAGAGGAGGGAATCCAATGGCAAAAAAGGCCAGCAAGCGGGCAGGACGCAACCCGCAGAAGAAAAAGCACGTCGATCTGGCGGCGTTGAGGGAGTTCGTCCGCTCGACCGCGGTGAAGTTTCTCGACCAGCCCAACATTAATTCCGTGGGCATCGGCTTCAAGAACGACACCGACGAGATTGCCATCCAGTTCACCGTGGATAAAAAGTACAGCCCCGAACAATTGGAAGCCCTGGAAGCTGTACCCATGATCCCCAAGAGCTTCACGGTGGGTGGGGTGGAGATCCGCACCGATGTGGTGGAGCGGAAATACCAGCCGGTCTACCAGGTGGTGGCCGAGTCAACGAAGGGGTTTCGCAAATCGCGGCAGAACGCTTTGACGCCCGGCATCAGCGTGGCGCACAGCAAATCCACGGCCGGAACCCTCGGCTGCATTGTGTACGATGCAGCCAACGGTACGCCCTACATTCTGAGTAACTGGCACGTGCTGCACACCAAGGATGGGAACATCGGCGACACTGTCGTCCAGCCGGGTCCGTTCGACGATAACAACACGCAGGCCAACGTCTGCGGCCGCCTCGTACGCAGTCACCTTGGGCTGGCAGGCGATTGCGCCATCGCCACCATCGAGGGGCGCACTTTCGACGAAAAGGTCTACGAGGTGGACACGGTCCCCCGCCGGGCCGGGCGCGCTGAACTGCGCGACAAAGTGATGAAATCGGGCCGCACAACTGCCGTCACGCATGGGGTGGTCACACGCACTGATGTCATCACGAACATCAACTACGACGGCCGCAACGAGCGAATTGGAGGGTTTGAAATCGGGCCCGATCCGAATCTGCCCGCCGATGACGACGAGATCAGCATGGGCGGTGACTCCGGCTCCATCTGGCTGGCCAAAGACCGCAACGGCAAACCCACTGACGTGGCGCTGGGCCTGCATTTTGCAGGAGAAAGCCCGAACAACCCGCACGAATACGCTCTGGCTTGCTACGCGCATTCTGTTCTGGAAAAGCTCGCGGTCACGTTATCCAAACCACCGGGCATTGACAAGACGGTCACCGGGTTGGGCGCCGCGGGCTACAATCCGCGTTTCCTGGCGCAAATGGTGGAACTGCCCCGGGCGACGGCGGCGGTCAACCGCGATCTGGTGGCGCTGAACGGGCAGACTGTTTTTGCTTACACACACTTTTCGCTGGCCCTCAGCAAGAGCCGCCGCTATGCCCGTTGGGTGGCCTACAACATCGACGGCGCCCGCATTGTGAAAGCTGGCATTCGCCGAGTCAATTGGCGATTCGATCCCCGGATCCCCAAGGAACAGCAGGTGGGCGATGAGCTTTATCGCGACAGCCTGATCGACCGCGGCCATCTGGCCAAACGGGAAGATCTGCTTTGGGGCACGCCGGATGAGGCCGCACAGGCCAACCGAGACTCGTTCATGTTCACCAACGCCTCTCCGCAGCACAAGGCCTTCAATGAGGGGATTTGGAAGCAGCTGGAGGACGCCATCTTCCGGGAGACCGATGTCCTGGACCTGCGTGTGTCTGTCTTTACGGGCCCGATTTACCGGCCGGACGACCGCGTTTACCGCAACGTGGCAATCCCGCGCGATTTTTGGAAGATCCTGATCTGGGTGGACGAGGAGAAGGGGCCACGCGCCTCAGCGTTCCTCATGACCCAGGATGACCTCATCCGGCAGATCGAGGCCTTCGGGCTCGAAAAGTTCAAGGTCTACCAGGTGAGTATTGGGGAGGTCGCGCGCCGCACGGGACTTCGCTTCGGCAATCTCGATCGCTACGACACACGCCCTGCGGCAGGACCGGAAGCTCTGACTGCAACGGCGGGCGCCACCGCCACGCTCGTGGAATCATTCACCGACCTGCAGCTTTGAGACAGAGAGACAGCTGTGGGAATGAAAACAAAACGGGCCGGACCGGCATGATGCCGGCCCGGCCCGTTGCAGCCATTCCGAGCTGACGCCGCAGTCTATTCCGCGTCGCCCAGGGGTTCGTCGAAGTTCAGGTCGCCGCCCTCGGAGCCCGACAGGTAGCCGCCCTTGGTCTCGTCGTCATAGACCTGGAACGAATCGGTCATGTCCTGCTCCTGTTGCGGTTCCTCGATGATGTCCTCGCCCGCAATCTTGGCCCGGCGGTAGTATTCCATGCCGGTGCCGGCCGGAATCAGGCGTCCCATGATCACGTTTTCCTTCAGGCCGCGCAGATTGTCGAGCTTGCCGTTGATAGCGGCTTCGGTCAACACGCGCGTGGTTTCCTGGAAGGAGGCTGCGGAGATGAAGCTATCGGTGGACAGGGACGCCTTGGTGATGCCCAGCAGCACGGGCTTGCCGGAAGCCGGGCGCCCGCCCGCCTGCACCACACGGTCGTTCTCTTCCCGGAACTTGAAGCGGTCCACCACTTCCTCCGGCAGGAACTCCGAGTCGCCGATGTCCTCGATCTTCACCCAGCGCATCATCTGCCGGACGATTACTTCGAGGTGTTTGTCGTTGATGTTCACGCCTTGCAGCCGGTAAACTTCCTGAATTTCGTTCACCAGGTATTTTTGCAAGGCCTTTTCGCCGAGAACGCTCAGAATGTCGTGCGGATTGCGGGGGCCGTCCATCAGCGGATCGCCCGCCTTCACCCGCTCGCCGTCCTGAACGTTGATGTGGACGCCCCTCGGGATGGAGTATTCGCGTTCGGTGTTGTCGTCGCCAACAACAGTCACCTTGCGGGCGCCCTTCACCACTTCGCCGATGCGGACCACACCGTTGATTTCCGACATGACCGCCGTTTCGCGAGGCTTTCGGGCTTCGAAGAGCTCCACCACGCGCGGCAGGCCGCCCGTGATGTCCTTGGTCTTGGTCGTGGCGCGCGGGATCTTGGCAAGCACGTCGCCGGCGTGTACCTCGTCCCCGTCGCGCACGCTCAAGTGCGCGTGAGTTGGCATGAGGTACCGCTTTTCGTCGTGCTTGCCGCCGCCCTGCGGCCGGATCACGATAGTAGGCAACCGCTTCTCGTCGGGAGAATCCACGATGACCCACTGTGAAAGACCCGTCACCTCGTCCACCTGTTCCTGGTAGGTGACATTTTCGATGACATCGCGGAAATGCACGGTGCCGCTGATTTCCGTGAGGATCGAGAACGTGTACGGATCCCACTCAATGAGGGTCTGGCCGCCAGTGACAGCCGCGCCATCCTCGACCAGAAGCTTCGCGCCGTAGACCACTTCATAGCGCTCGCGCTCGCGGCCTTTTTCGTCGGTCACCACCAGCATGCCGCTCCGGTTCATGGCGATCAATTCGCCGGAAGCCGCCCGGACGGTGTTGATGGTGATGTACTTCACAAAGCCGTCGTACTTGGCGTCCTGCTTGTTTTGCTCGGCGCCGCCGGTGGCCGCGCCGCCAATATGGAACGTGCGCATAGTGAGCTGCGTGCCCGGTTCGCCGATCGACTGCGCCGAGATAATGCCCACGGCCTCGCCGCGCTCCACCAGCTTGCCGGTGGCGAGGTTCCTGCCGTAGCACAGCACGCATACGCCGCGGCGCGATTCGCAGGTCAGCACCGAACGGATCTTCACGCGGTCCTTGCCGGCCTTCTCGATCTGGGCGGCCAGGTCCTCAGTGATTTCCTCGTTGGCATGAACGATGATGTTGCCTTCGTAATCCGAGACGTCCTCAAGGGCCACGCGGCCCACGATGCGGTCGCGCAAGGGCTCGATGATTTCGCCCGATTCCACGATCGGCTCAACGAAGATGCCGTCCGCCGTGCCGCAGTCGTTTTCCGAAACGATCACGTCCTGGGCCACGTCGCAAAGCCGGCGGGTGAGATAACCCGAGTCGGCGGTCTTCAGGGCCGTATCGGCAAGACCCTTCCGGGCGCCGTGGGTTGAGATGAAGTACTGCAACACGTTCAACCCCTCGCGGAAGTTGGCCGTGATCGGGGTCTCGATGATTTCACCGGACGGCTTCGCCATCAGGCCGCGCATCCCCGAGAGCTGGCGGATCTGCTGCTTGGAGCCGCGCGCGCCCGAGTCGGCCATGATGTAGATGGGATTCAGCATGCCGCGCCGGTCGTCGTCCTCCATCGCCCGGAACATCTCCTGCGACACGGCCTCGGTCACGCGGTTCCAGATCTCGATGATCTTGTTGTAGCGTTCGCCGTGGGTGATGGCGCCTTCCTGGTACTGGTTCTGCACCTCGATCACCTGCTTCTCCGCATCGCGGACCAGCGTCGGTTTCGAGGCGGGCACCACCATGTCGTCGATGCCGATGGAGATGCCAGCGCGGGTGGCCGAAAGGAAGCCTAGCTCCTTGATGTCGTCCAGCATCTTCACGGTGGCGTGCAGCCCCAGCTTCAGATAGCCGTACTGCACCAACTGCGTGAGGCCTTTCTTCTTCAGCAGGCCGTTGACGAAAGGCATTTCGGGAGGCAGAACGTCGTTGAGCACGACGCGGCCCACGGTGGTTTCCATGTCGGTCTTCGACAGTTCCACCGGTTCCGTGCTGAGCACGTCTTGCCGGTCCTTACCATTGTCGAGGTCGATGACCCGGCCGGTATAGCGGAGCGTGATAGGCGTCTGCGTTTCCACTTCGCCCATTTCAAGCGCGATCAGCACGTCCTCCACCGAAGCGAAGCGCTTGCCCTCGCCTTTGGCGCCCTTCCGCCGTTTGGTGAGGTAGTACATGCCCAGCACCATGTCCTGGGTGGGCGTAGCGATGGGCGAACCGTGCGCCGGAGACAGAATGTTGTTGGCCGACAGCATCAGCGTGGCGGCTTCAATCTGCGCTTCGGGAGAAAGCGGGATGTGCACCGCCATCTGGTCGCCGTCGAAGTCGGCATTGAATGCCGTGCAGACCAGCGGGTGGATCTTGATGGCTTTGCCATCCACCAGGACCGGCTCGAACGCCTGTATGCCCAGACGGTGCAGCGTCGGGGCGCGGTTGAGCAGAATGGGATGTTCCTTGATGACTTCTTCGAGGATGTCCCACACGACCGGATCCTGCTGCTCCACCAGTTCCTTTGCCTGCTTAATAGTGGTGCAGTGGCCGCGGAGTTCCAGCCGGTGATAGATGAACGGCTTGAACAGTTC
>CAYWQS010000012.1:111908-128903 GCA_964460395.1 uncultured Solibacteraceae bacterium
GCCATCTTCTTCGGCAGACCGGCCTGGTGCAGTTTCAGCTCGGGTCCCACGACGATCACCGAGCGGCCCGAATAGTCGACGCGCTTGCCCAACAGGTTTTGCCGGAAGCGGCCCTGCTTGCCTTTCAAGGCGTCGGACAGCGACTTCAGCGGGCGGTTGTTGGCGCCGCGCAGCACCCGGCCGCGGCGCCCGTTATCAAAGAGCGCGTCCACGGCTTCCTGCAGCATGCGCTTCTCGTTGCGGACGATCACATCGGGCGCGTGCAGTTCAATCAGCTTCTTCAGCCGGTTGTTGCGGTTGATGACGCGGCGGTAGAGGTCGTTAAGGTCGGAGGTGGCGAAGCGGCCGCCGTCCAGCGGCACCAGCGGGCGCAATTCCGGCGGGATCACCGGGATCACGTCCAGGATCATCCATTCCGGCTTGTTGCCCGACTTGCGGAAGCTTTCGACCACACGCAGCCGCTTGGCGTACTTCAGTTTCTTCTGCGCCGAGGTTTCCGTCCGCATCCGTTCCCGGATTTCGGTGGAGAGGGCCTCCACGTCTATTTTCTTCAGCAGTTCCTTGATCCCCTCAGCGCCCATCATGGCGATGAACTGGCCGGGGAACTCGCTGTCGAGCTGCCGCTTCCGCTCGTCGGTGATCACTTCCCCGGCGGACAGGCTGGTCACCTGCCCCGGGTCGACCACGACGAAGGCTTCGAAATAGAGCACGCGTTCCAGGTCGCGCAGTGTGATGTCGAGCAAGTAGCCGATGCGCGAGGGCAGGCCCTTGAAGAACCAGACGTGGGAACACGGGCTGGCCAGTTCGATGTGGCCGAGGCGCTCGCGGCGCACGCGGGCCAGCGTCACTTCCACCCCGCACTTGTCGCAGATGACTCCGCGGTGCTTCATCCGCTTGTACTTTCCGCACAAGCATTCCCAGTCCGCCACGGGCCCGAAGATCTTGGCGCAGAACAGTCCATCGCGCTCGGGTTTGAACGTACGGTAGTTGATGGTCTCGGGCTTGGTCACTTCGCCGTGCGACCAGCTCCGGATCTTTTCCGGGGATGCCAGGCTGATGCGGATCGCGTCGAAATCCGCGCTCAGGTTGCCGCGATCATAAGGATTAGGTCTATACATGTGTCGCCTCCTGGTTCATTCCGGACCCGCTAGTCGGCCGCCAGAGCCGTTTCGAGCAGCTCTTTCGGCTTCTTGATCAGTTCGATGTCGAGACAGAGAGACTGCAGCTCGCGAATCAGCACGTTGAACGATTCGGGCACGCCGGGCTCGGCGGCCGCTTCGCCCTTGACGATCGCCTCGTAAATCTTGGCGCGGCCGTAAACGTCGTCTGACTTTGCGGTGAGCAGTTCCTGCAGGATATAAGCGGCGCCGTATGCTTCCAGCGCCCAGACTTCCATTTCGCCGAAGCGCTGGCCGCCGAACTGGGCCTTGCCGCCCAGGGGCTGCTGCGTGATCAGCGAGTACGGCCCGATGGAGCGAGCGTGAATCTTGTCGTCCACCAGGTGGCTCAGTTTCAGCATGTAGATGATGCCCACGGTGACGGGCTGTTCGAACGGTACGCCCGTCATGCCGTCGTAGAGGGTCACCTTGCCGGAGGTTGGCAGACCAGCCTTGGAAAGGTATTCCTTGATGTCCCCTTCGTTGGCTCCGTCGAACACCGGCGTGGCAAACTTCACACCCAACTTGTCGCCTGCCCAGCCGAGGTGGGTTTCCAGAATCTGGCCCACATTCATGCGGGAGGGAACGCCCAGCGGATTCAGAATGATCTCCACCGGAGTGCCATCGGCGAGATAGGGCATGTCCTCTTCCGGAACGATCCGGGCGATCACGCCTTTGTTACCATGCCGGCCGGCCATCTTATCGCCCACCGAAAGCTTGCGCTTCATGGCGATGTAGACCTTCACCATCTTGATGACGCCAGGGGGCAGCTCATCGCCCTTCTTCAATTTGGCAATCTTCTCGTCGGTGATCTTCTCCAACACCTGGATCTGGCGCGAGGTGAGCTCCTCGATCTCGTCGATGGTTTCGTTCAGCCGGGGATCCCTCGTCGAGAGTTTCATGCGCTTCAGGTCGCGCGCCTTCATCTTTTCGATCAGGTCACGCGTCAGCGCCACGCCCTTGGCCAGGAGCTTCTTGTTGGTCTTTTCGTCGTGCAGGTCGGCCAGCAATTCCTTGCCTTCCAGCAGGGAGGCTAACCGCTTGGCCCGCTCGTCGGCCAGAATCCGCTTCTCGTCCTCGAGGTTGCGGTGGAGCTTGGCGATCGCTTCGTCGAGGATCGACTTCGAGCGTTCGTCGAGGTCAGCGCCCTTGCGGGAGAATACCTTGGCGTCCACCACCACACCTTCAATGCCCGGCGGGCAGTAGAGCGAGGCGTCCTTGACGTCGCCGGCTTTCTCGCCGAAGATCGCGCGCAGCAGTTTTTCTTCCGGCGTGAGCTGTGTTTCGCCCTTCGGCGTCACCTTGCCCACGAGAATGTCGCCCGGCTTCACTTTTGCGCCGATACGGATGATGCCGCTCTCGTCGAGGTTTCGCAGGAAGCTTTCGCTGATGTTGGGGATGTCGCGGGTAACTTCCTCAGGTCCGAGCTTGGTATCGCGGGCTTCGATTTCCAACTGTTCGATGTGGATGGAGGTGTACCAATCCTCCTTCACCATCTTTTCGCTGACGATAATGGCGTCCTCGAAGTTGTAGCCGCGCCAGGGCATGAAGGCGACCAGGACGTTGCGGCCGAGAGCCAGTTCGCCCTTATCGGTGCAGGGCCCGTCAGCCAGCACGTCGCCCTTCTTCACCCGCTGTCCCTGCACCACGATTGGCTTCTGGTTAATGCAAGTGTTCTGGTTGGAGCGCTTGAACTTGGTGAGCGGATAGATGTCAGCGCCCACCTCGCGCGACATCTGGCCTTCGTGCACGCTGCCTTCGACGCGTACAATGATCCGTTCGCTGTCCACCGAATCCACCACGCCATTCCGGCGGCAGATCACCACAGCGCCGGAGTCACGCGCGGTGACGCGCTCCATGCCGGTGCCCACGATGGGCGATTCGGCGCGCAGAAGTGGTACGGCCTGCCGCTGCATGTTCGAGCCCATGAGAGCGCGGTTGGCGTCGTCGTTTTCCAGGAACGGGATCAGGCTGGCGGCCACCGACACCAGCTGTTTCGGGCTCACGTCCATGTACTGGACTTCGTCCCTGGGCAGCAGCGTAGTGTTGCCCGCCTTGCGGGCGTTCACCAGCTCGTCCGCGATCCGGTTGTTCTTCTCCAGCCGGATGTTGGCCTGGGCAATGACGTACTTGTCTTCGTCCCACGCCGAGAGGTAGTCGCAGTGCGCCTCGAACTCAGGCGCTGCCTTACTGGCCGGCAGGTTCTTGAGCAGATCCTCCATCTCTTTCTGAGACAGAACCTGGCCCACTTTGAGGTTGGTGCCGCCTGGGTTCAGGACCTGTACGTCGTCCTGCACCAGGTTATCCACCACGCGGCGGTACGGGCTTTCGATGAAGCCGTATTCGTTGATGCGGGCAAAGCAGCTCAGAGAGGAAATCAGGCCAATGTTGGGACCTTCCGGCGTTTCGATCGGGCACACGCGGCCATAGTGCGTGGCGTGCACGTCGCGCACCTCGAAGCCCGCACGCTCGCGGCTCAAACCGCCCGGCCCAAGCGCCGACAGACGCCGTTTGTGCGTAATCTCCGACAGCGGATTGGTCTGGTCCATGAACTGCGAAAGCTGGCTGGAGCCGAAAAATTCCCGGATGGCGGCCATGACGGGCTTGGCATTCACCAGGTCATGCGGCATGGCCGTGGACATTTCCTGATAAACGGCCATCTTTTCCTTGATGGCCCGCTCCATGCGCACCAGGCCGATGCGGAACTGGTTTTCCATCAGCTCGCCCACTGCACGGACGCGCCGGTTGCCCAGGTGGTCGATGTCGTCGGTAGCGCCCAGGCCGCGGCGCAGCCGCAGCAAGTACTTGATGGTGTCGATGAAGTCGGCCTGGTCCAGCGTGCGGCGGTCCAGCGGGTTCTTGCTGCGGATCTCGGTGGTTTCCAGCCAGCCGGCCGGCGCAAATTCGGCATTGTCGTACAACTTGATGTTGAACTTCATGCGGCCCACGCGAGACAGGTCATACTTGCGCGGGTCGAAAAACATGCCGTGGAACAATTGAGTGGCGGTATCCAGCGTCGGGGGATCGCCCGGGCGCAACTTGCGGTAGATCTCCAGCAGCGCTTCGTTCTGGGTCTTCACCGGGTCCTTGCGCAACGTGGCCGAAATCACGTTGCCCACTTCGTCGCGTTCAGGGAAGAAGACTTCGACGTTCGTGATGCCCGCTTCGATGATTTTCTGCAGCACGGGCGTGGTGAGTTCGTGGTTGGCTTCAGCCAGGATCTCGCCCGTGTCCTGATCGATGACGTCAGCGGCAACGAACGCGCCTTCCAGCGCCGCCACCGAAACTTCCACCTCTTCGACCTTGGCCTTATTCAGCGCCTCGATGGTGGCCTCGCGCACCTTCCGCCCCTGCGGCAGGATGACATCGCCGCCCTTGGCCTTCAGCTCATGCTCGAGCTTGAGGCCCACGAGGTTCTTGTCCACCTTCCAAAAGATCTGGCTGCCCTTCAGACGCAAGGTAGTGATGCGATAGAACGCCTTGAGGATTTCCGCGTCCGTCTTAATCCCGAGCGCCCGCAGGAACACCGAACCGTAGAACTTGCGCTTCCGGTCAATCCGCACGTACAGCAAGTTCTTGTTGTCGTACTCGAACTCCACCCAGGAGCCGCGGTAGGGAATGATCTTGCCCAGGAAGTAGTTCTGGGCCGCCACCTTCTCAAAGAAGACGCCTGGCGAGCGGTGCAACTGGCTAACGATCACGCGTTCCGTGCCGTTGATGATGAACGTGCCGTTCCGCGTCATCAGCGGGATCTCGCCAAAGAAAACTTCGGCTTCCTTGTACTCGCGCACCGAGCGGTTGCCCTGCTCATCTTTGTCAAACAGCTTCAGGCGGATGGTGACCTTCAGCGGGGCCGCATAGGTCATGCCGCGCTCTTCGCATTCGGCCTGATCGTACTTCAACTGCAGGCCCACGGGGTCGCCGCAACGATTGCAGAAGGTGACGATGTTCCGGTTGAAAGTGCCGCACTTGGGACAAAGCACGTCACCGGGGTGGAAGGGGTCGGTCTGGATGGTGGCGCCACAGGCGGGATTACGGCAGACGGTGCGAAGGTGGTTCAACCCCTTCAGAGAGCCGCATTTGCACTCCCAGTTGCCGATGGCGTAATCGACGAACTCAAGTTCCGACATGCCCCGGAAATCACTGATGGGGAACACGCTCTGGAACACGCTCTGCAACCCGATGTCGTCCCTTTCATCAGGCAGCAGATCCATCTGCAGAAACCGCTCATAGCTGCGCTTCTGAACTTCGATCAGATCGGGAATCGGAATCGAGGTTTTGATCTTGGAGAAATCGACGCGTTCTTTTTGCGGGATATTGGGCGCGGTAGACATTCTCTACTCCTTGGCGCCAAACGCAGGCGCGCGCCACAACCAGGGCGCCACCTGCCTTGGCCGAATCTTATGCCGTCAACGGCGCGGCACTCTGGCGCCGCGCAACGGCTGGGTAGCCAATCGTCACACTGGAACAGGAGGGGCCCGGCGCAGGGACGTCTGACGCCAAGGGCAAGAACCGATGGGAGCTGGAAAATCGGCGCAAGACACGCCGCGTAGGGTAAAAGGCGCGAAGATCATCCCCACCCCGGCAGGCGGGGAAGCTAATTAGGTTTCGCACAGGCGCAGGGATCCGGCTCAGCTCCGCTATCGATTAGTAAGAGAATAGCAACACCCCAAGCCGCTCGTCAAAGCACTTTTCTTGCCAAGCCGCCGGGGAAAACATAAGTGCCGGGACATCAACCCCTTACGGGTCTGCCCCGGCCCAAGCGAAAACCGCGCCAGGAGGGCGCGGCTGCCGCTTACTTCACTTCGACAGTGGCGCCAGCCTCGACGAACTTCTTCTGGATCGCCTCGGCTTCTTCCTTGTTCACGCCTTCTTTGATCGGCTTCGGAGCGGCTTCCACCAGGTCCTTGGCTTCCTTCAGACCCAGGCTGGTCACCTCACGTACCGCCTTGATGACGTTGATCTTGTTCGAGCCAGCGCTGGTCAGAATCACGCTAAACTCAGTCTTCTCTTCCGCAGCGGCCGCCGGGGCGGCGCCACCAGCCGCCGGAGCGGCCACGGCTACCGTCGCGGCAGCGGCGGAAACACCCAGCTTTTCCTCGAGCAGCTTCACGAGCTGAGAGGCCTCCAGGAGAGTCAGGCCCTGGATTTGATCTGCAATTGCGTTAATGTCAGCCATTTTCAAAAATCTCCCTGATTACTGAACTTTTGCTTTCGAATCCGCTGCCGGACCGACCCTCGCTGTCACGAGGAAAACTTATTATTCTGCACGCCCTGGTCGATGACCACGGCCAGATTCCGGCCGACGCCGCTCAAGGCGCTCACCAACCGCTGCGCCGGCGCCTGAATCACGTAGAGCAGCTTGGCGTAAATTTCTTCCTTCGACGGCATGTTGGCCAAAGCTTGAATGTCGCCGATATTGAACACTCGGCCTTCCACGATGCCGGCTTTGAAGGTGAACGTGGGATTGGCCTTGGCATAATCCGACAAAGCTTTGGCCAGCGCGACAGGATCGCCGGCGGTGAATGCCACTGCCGTCGTCCCCTTCAGATCCTTGAGCACGGGCTCTGCGGCGGTGCCGGCGCTGGCCTTTTCCGCAATCGTGTTCTTCACGACTTCGTAGAGGCCGCCGGCCCCGCGGACCGCTTTGCGCAACTCGAAGTCCTGCGCTACGGTCAGCTTGTCGAAGCCCGTCACAAACACGTTCGGGGAATTCTGCAGATTGGCCCGCAGCGCTTCGAGTTCTTCCTGCTTCTTCTTTCGATCCTTCATATTCGGTTCTCCGCGGGCTTAGGCCGTCTTTTGGTTGTAGGTGGTCACGTCCAGCGCCACGCCGGGGCCCATGGTGGAGCAAACGGTCGCGCTCCGCACATACTTCCCTTTGGCCGCAGCAGGCTTGGCCTTGACTACCGCATTGATCAACGTGTTAGCATTCTCCACCAGCTTGGGGCCCGAGAAGCTGACCTTGCCGACGGGGGCGTGGATAACCCCGGTCTTATCCACGCGAAACTCCACTTTTCCGGCCTTTACTTCCTGCACCGCCTTCGCCACGTCGGTGGTGACGGTGCCGGTTTTGGGGTTGGGCATCAGGCCACGGGGGCCAAGGATTTTGCCCAGTTTGGCCATGGAGCGCATCATGTCTGGCGTGGCGATGACGGCATCGTAATCGAGCCAATTCTCGGCGACGATCTTATTCACCATTTCTTCGCCACCGAAGAACTCTGCACCAGCCTGTTCCGCTTCACGGATCTTGTCACCTGAGGCGATGACGAGCACCCGCTTGGTCTTGCCGAGGCCGTTGGGAAGGACCACTGTGCCGCGAACCATCTGGTCGGCATGTTTGGGATCCACGCCCAACCGCATGTGCACTTCCACAGTCTCGTCAAACTTCGTGAACTTGATCTTCTGGACCAGCGAGATCGCGTCTTCGAGCGTGTAAGGCTGCGCAGCGACTTGAGCCGCGGCGGCGGCATACTTCTTACCTGGTTTTCTTGCCATATTGTTCCTTTGGTGCAAACGGCGCTTCGGGTAGATCCGAAACCGCCTCCCAAACGTTGCGAGGTCAGTAGAGCAGACTACTGGGGGATAGCAACCTTTTCAAGTTAACAAAAGCCGGGGAGGCAGTGCAACCGGCCCAGGTACGGGCTATAAGTATTACCCTGGGGACCGGGGACGGCTCGCATGGAATCCATCTACTACGTGATGTCGTGGCTGTGCCACCGGACCTGCGCGCACTGCTACGAGGACCGCTTCCGTCCCTACCATGGCGGGGATTTGCGGCGGGTTGTTGAGCAGGCTGCCTCTATCGCGCCGAGGGTAATCGCCAACCTGCCGGACCGGCTGACCTATCTGGACGGGTGTGTTGAATACCCGGCCAGCGTCATCCTGGCGGGCGGCGAGATCCTGCTCGACCCGGTCCGCGAAACCGTCCTCTACCCGGCCCTGGGTCTGCTGCGTGCGCGGTACACCGGGCAGGGTGGCGTGAAGGTTGTGGTGCAAACTACGGGGGATACCATCAACAGCCGCATCGTAGACGAGTTGCTGGCCCGCGGCGTATGGATGATCTCCGTCTCCGGCATTGACTCCTTTCATCAGGGTCTGGAATCGGAGAACGCGCGCCAACACTTGCGCGACAAACTCACCGGCCTGTTCGAATCAGCGGGTATGCGTCTGTTTGCGCCTGTCGCGGCGGACGCCCGTAACGCAGCCGGGACTGGCCCGTTCTTCCAGTTCTTCGGCGCCACCCCCGATCTTTGGATCGGCAAAATATGGCCGCGCGGGCGCGCCATGCAAAACGAACTCTCTACCGCGGGGCTGGCCGACAACTTCTGTGCCCAGTGGTCCGGCGGGATCCACTTCCTGGAGTCAGGACGCAAGGGCTCGGAAGTCTCCATCGAACCCGATGGCAGCGTCTACCCTTGCTGTCTGAAAACCAAGGCGCCGGTGGGCAACGTGGCCGAAGAACCGCTGCTGGCCATTCTGGAGCGCCTTCGCGGCAATCCGGTGTATGAAGCCATCAACGCCGGGGAACCGCAGAAGATGGGCCTGCACCTGGGTTGGAGCGAATCGCGGTTCCGCGAAAACTCACGCGTGGTTCTTCCTTCCGGCCGAGTCTATGAGAACCTTTGTGTGGGCTGCGACCGCTTCCACGAGCAGGTGTTGCTGGCGCCTTTGGTCCGGCTGGGCGACCCGTGACGGCATGTGTCACGTTTTTGCTGCTGGCGAGTCTTTCTCTATGACTTGATACAATTCGGCTTGTTTATCCGGTTCATGACCTGGTTAGCCTGGCTCGCCGGCGCCGCTTCCATGGTGGTCGCGCAATCGGAGTTGAGCCTCGCGGAGGCCGTTCAAGAGACGTTGCGCATCCAACCCACGCTCGCCGCTCTCCGCGAACAAGTGAGCGTGGCCCAAGGCGCCCGGCGGCAGGCGGGATTACGGCCGAACCCTGCACTCGTCATTCAATCGGAAAACTCGCGCGTACCCCGCAGTTCTACTCCATTCGTTTTTCCGCAGGACAGCGAAAATTTTGTGTTCCTGCAGCAAACCTTTCTGACGGCAGGCAAGCGCGAGAAGAGGGTAGACGTGGCCGGCTACGCCCTCCGGCGCGCCGAACTCGAACTGGCGCTGCAGCGGCGGCTGATTCTCGCCCGCGTGCGATCAGCATACTGGGCTGCCGCTGGAGCGCAACGATCCCTTGAACTGCTCGAAGAGAACCTGCGAACCTTCCGCCAGATTGTCGACTACCACGAAGTGCGCGTGCGGGAGGGCAATATGCCCGAAAACGATCTTCTCCGGGTTCGCCTCGAGTTCGACCGGTTTGCCCTGGCCGCGAACCAGGCACGTTTGGACTGGAACCGCGCGCTGATTCAACTGCAGCGCGAGATGGGCCGCCCCGAGTTCAGCACGCCGCGCCTGACGGACCCGCTTGAAATCCCAGGCGAGGAGGTGGCGGTAGTGGATCCGGAGACAGCGCTCGCGAACCGTCAAGAGGTAGCCATTGCCCGCACGGCCATCGAAGAGGCGCACGCGCAGCTGGCGCTCGAACGCGCCAATGCCCGTCCGGACGTGGATGTCAGCCTGGGTTACAAACGCGCCACCGGGTTCGACACGGCCTACGCCGCCCTGCAGTTCGACTTGCCCGTTCTCAACCGCAACCAGGGCAACATCGAAGCGGCCACGGCCACCATCCGGGTGGCCGAGGCCAGCCTGGCGGCCACGCGGGCCCTGGTGCTGGCAGAGGTCCGCGCGGCAGCCGCCGACTATGACATACGGCGGCGGCAGGTGCGTGATTTCCTCCAACGCTTTCGCGAACAAGCCAACGAAACTTCACGCATTGCCCAGGCCGCCTACCGTCTGGGCGGCGCAGACCTGCTGCGCCTGCTCGACGCGGAACGGTTGCGCATCGAAATCGAACTGCAAAACGCGCGTTCCTTGGCGGAGTACCGCCAAAGCATTGTGCAACTGGAAAACGCCTTGGGGGTTTCACCATGAACCGCCTTGCCGCCGCCGCCCTGGCGCTAGGTTTCGCCGCCTGCCAGCGTTCTGGACCCCCTGAAGCCCCCGCCCAAGCCAAGGCGGAGGCGAAAGCACCTTCCGGGCCCCGCGTGGTCGAATTGGACGAAGCCGCCCAGCGCCAGGCCAGGCTGGTGATCAAAGCTGCTGAGATTCGCTCTCTTCCGGAGGTGATCCGCGCCAACGGCCGCCTCACGAATAACGAAAACGCCACCTGGCGCGTTGGCTCAATCACCGATGGCCGTATTATTCGAGTCCTGGTGAAACCGGGCGATCGCGTTGAGAAACGCCAGATTCTCGCGCGCCTCTACAGCCACGACATCCACGAAGCCCAAGCGGAATACCGCCGTGCGCTGGCCGAATTGAACCGCACCCAGGCCAACCTGGAATTCGCCGCCCGCCAGCGCGACCGCCTGCGCCGCCTGCTCGAAATGAAGGCGGCAAGCGTTGAGCAGGTCGAACACGCTGAAAACGAGTGGAACAACGCCCGCACTTCCCTCGACAATGCGCGCAACGAAGTAGCCCGAACCCGTCTGCACCTGGAGGAATTCCTTGAGGTCCCCTTAGGCGCAACGGAACAGGATCCCCGTTCAGCGGATCCCGAACTCCATCCTGAAAACCAGATCCCGATTCGCGCACCCGAGGCCGGAGTGGTGCTGACTCAGCATGTCACGCAAGGTTCCGTAGTGTCAGCGGCGAGTGATTTGTTCACGATCAGTGATCTCTCGACCATTTGGGCGCTGGCCGCCGTGCAGGAGGAACACTTGAGCCGGCTCCGAGTCGGAATGCCCGCACTCGTCAATGTGCAGGCTTATCCCAACCAGGCTTTTCCCGGCCGTGTCGGCAAAATCGGGGAGAAACTCGATCCTGAGACGCGCACCGTGCAGGTCCGCGTGGAAATTGGAAATCAAGCTGGTCTGCTGAAACCCGAAATGTATTCGACCGTCGACCTGCAGGCCGGCCGCACTACGCCGGCGCTGCTCATCTCCCAGGAATGCGTGCAGGATGTGGGCGGCCAACAGGTAGTCTTTGTCGCGGTTTCGCCGTCCCGCTTTGCCACCCGCCCCGTTCAACTGGGCCGCACGATCCAAGGCCAAGTGGAAGTCTTGCGCGGCCTCGAAGCCGGAGAACGCGTGGTGGCGCAAGGCAGCTTCATCCTGAAGTCACAACTGTTGCGCGCCACGCTGGGCGAGGAATGAGAAGAGAGAACCAACGTGCTTGAGCGCCTCGTTGAGTTTCACCTTCAGCAGCGCTGGGTGGTGCTGCTGGGCCTAATCCTGTTGGTGGCCGCCGGCCTGTGGACGCTTTCCAACATTCCCATCGACGCTTTCCCAGACCTGACCAACAACCAGGTAGTGGTCCTCACCGAATGCCCGGCCATGGCGCCCGTTGAGGTGGAACAGCTCGTCTCGTTCCCGATTGAAAGCGCCCTCATGGGCATTCCTCGCATCACCGGCATGCGCTCGGTCTCCAAGCTCGGGCTGTCGATGGTGACCGTCTTGTTTGAGGACGACGTCAACACCTGGTTCGCCCGGCAACTGGTGAACGAACGCCTGCAGGAAGTGCGCGGCCGTCTGCCTGGCGGCCTGGATCCCGTGCTAGGGCCTATGGCCACCGCCTTCGGCGAAGTCTATCAGTACACCGTTGAAGGTGAGGCCTACTCGCAGATGGAACTCAAGACAATCCACGATTGGATTGTCCGGCCCGCCCTGCGCACCGTGCCCGGCGTCAACGAAGTGAACACTTGGGGCGGAGAAACCAAGCAGTACACCATTGAGGCCGACCCGCGCCGGCTGCAGCGTTACGGCCTCACTTTGCGCCAGGTGTTCGAGCGGGTGGCGGAAAACAATGCAAACTTCGGCGGCGGCTATATCGAACACGCCATGGAGCAGTACACCGTACGCGGACTGGGCCGCGCCGGCAACGTCGAGGACCTGGAGCGCATAGTCCTGCTGGCACGCGCGGGCACACCCGTGCTCCTGCGCGATGTCGCCGAGGTTACGCTTCGCCCCATGCAGCGCCAGGGCGCCACTACGCGCGACGGCAAGGGCGATACCGTCAGCGGCATGGCCATCATGCTTAAGGGGGAGAACGGCAAGCGCGTCATCGAACGGGTCCGGGCCAAACTGGCCTCCCTGCGGCTGCCGGAGGGCGTCCGGATCAATCCCTTTTACGACCAGAGCACCGTCATCGACAGCACCCTGCGCACGGTACGCCATGCGCTGCTTGAGGGCGGCGCCCTCGTTATCATTGTTCTCTTCATCTTTCTTGGGAACGTCCGCGCGGCGTTGGTCGTCGCCGCAGTGATCCCCCTCTCCATGCTCTGCGGTTTCATGGGCATGATGGCCTTCGGCGTTTCCGCCAATCTCATGAGCCTCGGCGCGATCGATTTCGGCATGATCGTCGACGGGGCAGTGGTCATGATGGAGAATTCCGTCCGGCGGCTTCACCGGAAACCCGGCGAGGCGAACTTCGACCCCAGGGAACGCGTCCGGTTCGCGGCCCAGGAGGTCGCCCGGCCCATCGTGTTCGGGGTCGCGATCATCATTGCTGTCTACCTGCCCATCTTTTTCTTGGAAGGATTGGAAGGGCGGATGTTCCGCCCGATGGCCATTACAGTCTGCTCCGCCCTGCTCGGTTCCCTCATCCTGGCGCTCACGGTTGTGCCTGCGGCGGCCTCCGTGGTGCTCCGCAAGGGCACCAGCGAGCACGAAGCCCGCTGGTTCCTCCATCTGCAAAACTTCTACAAGGTCCTGCTCAGCCGGGCCATCGAGCGGCGCGGCTGGCTGATCGCTGGTGCGCTCGCTCTGGTCCTGGCCGCCGCTGGCTCCCTTGCGGTGATCGGCACAGAGTTCATGGCCCGCCTGGACGAAGGCTCCATTCTGATCGAGACTCGCAAACTGCCTGGAATCTCCCTCACCGAATCAGTCGCCATCAGCACCCGGATCGAGCAGATCGTCCTGCGTTTTCCCGAAGTCTCCGGTGTGGTCACGCGCATCGGCCGCCCCGACCTCGCCACCGAGGCCATGGGCATTCATATGGGGGATGTCTACATCCTGCTCAAGCCCCGCAGCCAGTGGACCCGTTTCCAGTCCAAGGAACAGCTCATCGAGGCGCTGGACCGCGAACTTTCTGTGATCCCGGGCATCAACTGCAACTTCACCCAGCCCATGGCCATGCGTTTGGACGAAGTGGTGAGCGGCATCAAAGCGGACGTAGCCCTCAAGATCTTCGGAGACGACCCCGCCGTCCTCGAGCGTCTCGCCGAAAAAGCTCTCCGCCTTCTCAGTTCCGTCCCGGGCGCCGCCGACGAGCAGATGGAAATTCTCTCCGGCGTTGCGGAATTGCGGGTGGAGGTCAACCGCGATGCGCTCGCCCGCTATGGCCTCAACGTCAGTGATGTGCGGGATCTTGTGGAGGCCGCCGTTGGTGGCAAGCCCGTGTCGGAAATGATCGAAGGCCAACGGCGCTTCGCAATCGTCGTCCGGTTGCCGGAGTCCTACCGCGCCGACGCCCAAGCGCTGCGAGAATTGCTATTGTTCGCCCCTGGCGGAGAGCGGGTGCCCTTGGGACAAGTGGCCGCAGTCACGATGGGACGTGGCCCCGAAAGCGTCTCCCGGGAAAACGGGCAGCGCCGCATCGTCGTTCAATGCAACGTCCGCGGGCGAGACCTGGGCAGCTTTGTGGCCGATGCCGCCGGGCGCCTGAGCCAGGAAATCGACTTGCCGCCCGGCTACAGTTTCGCCTGGGGCGGTCAGTTCGAAAACCAGCAGCGGGCCATGCGCCGTCTGGCCGTGGTCGTGCCTGCCTCGATCCTCATCATTTTCGGGTTGCTGTTCGCCACGTTCGGCAGCAGCCGTCAGGCCCTGCTCATTCTCTTGAACGTGCCGTTCGCCCTGGTAGGAGGCGTGGCTGCCCTCTGGCTCCGCGGGCTCAACCTCAACATCTCCGCCTCCATTGGCTTCATCGCCCTCTTCGGCGTGGCGGTGTTAAACGGAGTGGTTATGGTCAGCGCCATTAACCGGAACCGGATGGAGGGAGCGGCTATGCGCGAAGCCGTCCTACAGGGCGCCGTTTCCCGCCTTCGCCCCGTGCTCATGACCGCTCTCGTCGCTAGTCTGGGCTTCCTGCCGATGGCTCTTTCCACTTCCACAGGTGCGGAGGTCCAGCGGCCGCTGGCCAGCGTGGTGATCGGGGGGTTGATTACCGCTACGGCTCTGACTCTTTTCCTTCTTCCGGCTCTCTATCCCGTGCTTTCCCCGGCCGGGCAGGGGCACCCGGACCTCTCCTGAGCGTGCTCACCGGCTATTGCAGCCGGAGTTTTACTCGTTCGCGGTCAACCAACTCATCAAATACGGCCAGCACTTGAGTGCGGAAGAGATAGACGCGGCGGGCGTGCTCACGGAAATCCAGATCGTAGCCCGGATTCCTTAACCACTTCTCCATCATCAACTTAGGGATCAGAATGTCACGCCGCAACTCTTCGGGCGAATGCCCGCGCAGAAACAGCCCGTAAAACATGGCCGCCTCTCGCTGTACTGCGATCGGGTCGAAGTCGTCCTGCGGTTGAATCGCCTGCGTCGCCAAACCCAGTCCCCTCGTTGATGAACTTTCAATATAGACAGGATCGAATCTCCGGGCAAGATCCCGGCCGTCCCGCTCTCTTGGATGCCGCCCTGCCTCCGGGCAGCGGAGAATTCCGGCTCATTTCTCCCTAATCGGCGGGTCTGCGTCAGCCGATAGACCGAGGGGAACCAAATGAGGATCTTACTCTCCATTACCACGCTGTCGCTGGCTGCCGCCTGCGTTGCCGCTCAACCCGCCCCGGAAAGCCTGTGGCGTTACGTCCACCCGGAAGCCAAGCTCATCGCCGGCCTGGAATGGGCTAAGGCGAAACAGTCACCCGTCGGCAAGATTCTCACCAATGCCCTGCCCGCCAAAGGTGGAATCAGCAAGGTGGAGTTCTCGCAAGGGATGGAGTTCTTGGAGAGTCTCGACCGCTTCATTCTTTCATCGCCCTCAATGGAAGGCTTGGGCGAAAGCGACCAGCCCCCGGCGCTTCTCATCGCCATGCAGGGCAAAATCGACCGGGCTGTGCTCAAGAAGTCTCTACCGGACGGCACTGCCGTGGAGCGTTTCAAAGGCGTGGATCTCTACGTGCCGCCCGCTGGCAAGAAGTCCGAAGAAATGCTGCTGGCGGTAGTCAGCGACACCCTGGCGCTGGCTGGAGATCGCACCTCCATCGCTACTGCGCTCGACTCCCCCGGCGCGCCGCTGGACCAGCAACTGATGGAACGTGCTGTGCACCTTGCGGCCAACTGCGAGTTCTGGCTGGTGAGCAATACAGTGCCGGGCATGGCAAGCCCCGATGCCCCACAAGCCTTGCGCCAACTCGAAGATATGGAATCTCTGGACATGGGCGTGTTCCTCGCCAAGGGTCTTGGGCTGGACATGTCCATGAAGATGAAGACCGTCGAGTCCGCCCAAGGGATGTCCATGATGACTCAGCTCATGATGGGCATGATGGCGGGACAGGCCGGAAGCCCGCAGAGCGAACTGGCCCGCGCCATGAAGGGACTGAAGGTCACCCAGCAGGGCACGCAGGTTCGAGTCGCCCTGGATATCCCCACTTCAACGCTCCAACGCGGCGTGTTGCAGGCACGCCAGTCGTTCGAACAGGCTGGCCGCCGTACACTGGAGAGCATTCTGAGCGGGCAATCGGTGAGCTTGGCCAGCGCGCAACCGCAGCGCTCCATTGCGCCGGAGCCGCCGCTGCCGCCGCCCGCGCCGCGTACCCCCGTAAAGAAGACAATTCGCATCGTTGGACTGGAATCGGGGGATCGCGAAATCAGTTACGAACGCCGGTAGCCGCCGCGGCGGGCTATTGCTTCCGCACGGCTTTGGTACGTCCTCCGCCCTGAATGATGTAGAGCGCCGTAACCGCGCCACCGGCGTCCCGTTCAAACTCTACTTGGGCGTCCACCACCTTGAGGAAGAACTTCTCCGGCGCGAAAGGAAACAACGGAAACGCTTGCTGCCCGGCGAGTTGCGTTGTCAGTTGCCCATCCTTGAGGGTAATGGTGTTAGTGACCGGCGTCCCTTCCATCTGGTAAACACCTACGTAATCCTTGAGACGTTCTGCCGCCACGCTGATTTCTTTGAACTCCGCTTTCTCCGGGAGTCCGTAGGCCAGGCGTGTCAACACGTGCGCCGTCGCGCCAGCGTTGAGGAAATCCGCATTCTCGAGCACCACGATTAGCATCCGGTCCTCGGGCATCCGGCGCAGGAAAGTACTGAATCCGTTGATGCCACCGCCGTGTGCTTGCTGCGGCTTTCCTTCCCAGGCGCCTAGCACCCAACCATAACCGTAGTCGCCCCGATGGATGCTCCACATCTTGCGCTTGGATTCATCGCTCAGCAGCGTATTCCCGTAGAGCGCCTGGTCCCACTTGAGCAGGTCATGCACGGTGGAATACAGATCCCCGCCACCCAGCGGAATCGTCATGTCGTGGTAGGGAGCGTTCACCCAACCCCGCGAATAGCCAGAGGCTCGCTTTTTCAGCACTGGAGTCCAGGCGTCCGATGCCGTGTCGCTCATCCCCAGCGGCTCGAAAATCGTCTTCTTGAGATAGTCCTCATACTTCGAACTCGAGGCCTTCTCCACGATCGCCGCAAGCAGCACGTAGCCAGAATTCGAGTACCTGAACTGAGTTCCCGGTGCGAACTGAAGCGGCTTGTCACGAAATCGTTGCATCGTCTGCAGAGGGCGCGAAGGCAACATCCAGGTTTTGGGGTATTCCGGATCGTTCGTGAAGTTCCAGATGCC
>CAYWQS010000013.1:0-128776 GCA_964460395.1 uncultured Solibacteraceae bacterium
TCGTTGGGCTCATAACCCAAAGGTCGTAGGTTCAAATCCTACCCCCGCAACCAACGCCCTCCGCCCGTAAGCGCCTCCCCTTCAATTACTTCTTAGTCGTCATCGTCTTCCCTGATGAAACGTATTCCGGCGGACATATTATGTATCGCTATTAAACGGTTCCCATTCGCTTTATCTTTGCTATGAGGCATTCCTAATTGCTTCTTCGCCATTCGTATGGGGCCCTCTCGTGACCGCACACCGATGTTGGCTCTCAACCGCCGGCCCCGTTTGGGTATTCTAAGCGCATGGAGCTGATCTTCGAGATTCGCGATGCCGAGGAAGGTGGCTTCTACGCTCGCGCGCTGGGCCACGGCATATTCACTGAAGCTGATAGCTGGGATGAACTGCGCGCCAACCTGATCGAGGCAGTTTCGCTGCATTTTGAAGAAGCCACGAACCGTCCGCGGCTGGTACAGATGCACTACGTCAAGGACGAGTTGATTCCCCTGGAAGCTGCATGAAATTGCCGCGTGGCGTATCCGGCGACTGAACCGCCCCGGGTTTGCCGGAGACTCCAGCCCATGAGAACGTGGAGCCGAAGAGGCGATCTGAACCAAGCTTGGCGCGCAATCACGGAGGAGTGGGGCCGGCAGGCGTAGCGATGTGTTTAAGCCGGTCGAGGAGTTCTTGCATCGCGATGGTGGCGGCCTCGCCGGACTCCAGTTCGGCTGCATTCAGCGGGATCTCCTGACGCATTCGCAACCAACCTCAGCCTGGCCTTGTGGCATCCCTGTGATAGAACATGGCATGGCGTTTTTCCTGTTGCTGTTACTGGCTCCGGTGGCGAGCGGAGCCGATTTCCCGCCTGAGGAGTTCGCGGCCCGGCGGGCAAAGGTTTTCGATCAGATCGGAAACCGCGCCGTCGCGATTGTTCAGGGAGCGGCGCTGCCCGAAGGATTTGGGGTCTTCCGGCAAGCGAACGATTTCTATTACCTGACTGGACTCGAGACACCTCATTCCTATGTGCTGCTGGACGGCCGGTCCCGCCGGACCACTCTCTTCCTGCCCCACCGGGACGAAGCCCGCGACCGGAGCCAGGGCAAGACGCTTTCCGCCGAGGACGCCGCCGAAATCCGGCAACTCACAGGCGCCGACGCGGTCGCCGGAGTGGAGATGCTCTCGGTTCAACTCGCCGCGATGCAAATTCGCCTGCCCGCGCCTGCGGTCTACGTACCAACCGCGCCGCTGCAAGGAGTTATGGGCAGCCGGGATGAGATCCTCCGTGCATACGCCGACGTGGCCGCGGACCCCTGGGACGGCCGTCTCTCGCGTTCCGCGCAGTTCCTCTTCCTGCTGAGGACGCGCTTCCCCTCACTTGAATTGCGCGACCTGTCGCCGGTTCTCGATGAACTGAGGCTGGTGAAGAGCCCACGCGAGATCAGCCTGATCCGGGAGGCGTCGCGCATCGCGGGCCTGGGCATACTCGAGGCGATCAAGAGCACCAAGGAAGGCGTGTTCGAGTACGAGTTGGACGCTGCGGCGCGGCGTGTCTTCCTCGCATCCGGCGCCAGGCACGAAGGCTACCCGTCCATCACCGCGAGCGGGACGAACGCCTATATGGGGCACTACATGGCCAATGCCAGCCGCCTCAAGGACGGCGACATGGTGCTAATGGACTTCGCGCCCGACTATCGGTACTACACCAGCGACATCACCCGGAACTGGCCGGTCAATGGCAAATACACTCCCGACCAGCGCGCGCTGAGCGAGTTCATCTTTCTCTACCGCAATGCCCTGCTCAAGCGGATCCGCGCCGGGGTGACGGCGGACCAGGTGATGGACGGCGCACGCGAGGAGATGGCGCCGCTGGTGGATCGGCTCTCCGTTACGAAGGAGATTTACCGCAACGCCGCCCGAGGCATGCTCAGCTTCCGCGGGCACCTGTCGCACCCCGTCGGCATGACAGTGCATGATGTCGGCGACTACCGCAAAGCCCCCCTCATGGCAGGGCAGGTCTTCGCACTCGACCCCATGCTCTGGGTTCACGAGGAGCGGCTCTACATGCGCATCGAGGACGTCGTGGCGGTCACGGCGGATGGCGTTGAGAATTTCACGAGCTTCCTGCCCGCATCGCCGGACGAGATTGAGAAGGTAATGCGGGAACGCCTCAAATGATGGGGGGAGATACTGCCGCTCACCGCCGCCTGTTAAACTGAAGGTTTCCAAGCAAGACAGACCAGGAGTTTCCACGTTCATGCTGCAAGCGACACAGTTGCGCCCGGGGATGGTCATCAAGTTCAACAACGAACTGCATGCCATCTTCTCGATGACCCACCGCACGCCCGGGAATCTGCGCGGATTTGTGCAGGTGAAAATGCGCAATCTGCGATCGGGGTCGATGTTCGAACACCGTTTCTCGTCGGAAGACCGTGTGGAGCGCGCTGTCCTGGAAGAGGTGGAGATGGAGTACATGTACGACGACGGCGAATACTACTACTTCATGAACACCGAAAACTTCGAGCAGACCCACTTAACCAAAGACATGTTAGGCGAGGGAGTGGATTATCTGATCCCGAACCTCAAGGTGCACGTCGAGTATTACGAGGGCAAGCCAATCAGCGTGGAGTTGCCGCCGTCGGTTGACATGAAGGTGATCGAAACCGAGCCCGGTCTGAAGGGCGCGACTGTGTCCAACGTCGGCAAACCCGCCAAGATGGAAACCGGGCTGGTGGTGCAGGTCCCATCGTTCATTAACGAGGGGGACGTCATCCGGGTGAGCACCTCGGAAGGCTCCTACCAGGAACGCGTGGCGACCGCTTAAGCCTCGTCTGCCGCTTATACTTGCAGACTCTTCAGGTACTCCCGGAAGCTTTCACCCAGGTCGTGCCGGTGCAGGGCGAATTCGACCGTGGCCTGCAGGAACCCGAGCTTGTCACCTGCGTCGAAGCGCTTGCCTTCAAACTTGTAGCCGTAGATCGGCCGGTTCCGGAGCAGGTGTTTCAACGCGTCGGTCAGCTGGATCTCGCCGCCGCGGCCGGGTTCGATCGACTCGATGCTGCGGAAGATTTCAGGGGTCAGGATATAGCGGCCGATGATGGCCAGGTTTGACGGAGCGTCCTCCATCTTCGGCTTTTCCACCAGGTTCCGGATCCGGAACAGCCGGTTGCTGCCGCCCGCGTGCGAAACGGGCTCCGCATCCACCACGCCATAGGCGGAGAGGCTCTCGGGCGGCACTTCCATCAGCGCCAACACGGAACAGCCGTAGAACTCGTAGATATCCAGCAATTGCCGCAGGCAGGGAATCTCCGACTCGATCACGTCGTCGGACAGGACCACGGCAAAAGGTTCCGGCCCGATCAGATCCCGGGCGCGCAACACCGCATGGCCCAACCCCAGCGCTTCCTTTTGCCGCACATAGGCCACGTCGATCATGTCCGAGACCGAACGAACCTCGTCCAGCAACTCCAGTTTGTTCCGGGTGTTGAGTAGGTTTTCCAACTCGAAGCTGACGTCGAAGTGGTCCTCGATCGCGGTTTTGCCCCGGCCCGTCACGATAATCACGTTGTGCAGGCCGGAATGGATCGCTTCTTCCACGCCGTACTGAATCAGGGGCTTGTCCACCAGCGGCAGCATTTCCTTGGGCATCGCCTTGGTGGCAGGCAGGAAGCGGGTGCCCATGCCCGCAGCGGGGAAGACGGCCTTGCGTACCTTGGGAATCATTGCTTTCCCATTGTATCGTCGCCACTTGCGATTCCCTGCAGACCCGGGGTAAAAGTGAACCAAGCGCGCCCCGCGCCCCCAGGAGCCGCCAACGGATGGAGGACCAGCGCAAGCAGATGGCGTTCGAGATCTTCGAGCGCGCCTATCAAATGCAGATGCAAGGGGAGTTGGAGGTTGCCGTGGATCTTTACAAGCGCTCCCTCTCCATGTGCCCGACCGCCGAAGCGCACACCTTTCTGGGCTGGACCTACCGGTCGCAGGGCAAGCTGGAGGAGGCGATCGACGAATGCAAGAAAGCCATCGCTCTCGATCCCGACTTCGGCAACCCCTATAACGATATCGGCGCTTACCTGATCGAGCTGGGCAAAGTCGACGAAGCCGTGCCGTGGCTCGAGCGGGCCATCCACAGCCCGCGATACGCCAGTTATCATTACCCCTGGTTCAATCTAGGGCGCGTGTATCTCGCCCGGGACCTTTACAGCAAAGCCCGCGAATGCTTCGAACACGCCTTGGACATCGATCCCGACTACACTCCCGCCACGGACGCGATCGAGAAGATCCGCCGTCTGATCCAATAACTACTCTTCGGGGAGAATTTCCACCTCGTACCACAGGGTGGCTGCCTGCGATCCAAGCGCCAGGGCCGCCTTGCCATTCGATTCCTCCACCAGAATCTGCTCCACGCGCTCGCCACGCCCGTCCAGGATCCAAGCGCGGACGCGCCCTGGGGCCACGGGCAGTTTGACAGTGGCAGGGACCGCTTCAATCAGCGAAGGCGCGCCACCCCAGTTCCGCCCCACGCTGGTTTTGGCTTCGCTCTTCCAGATCATGCCGGTGTTGGCGTGCTCGCCCGTAGTCACGATCACGGCGCGCTTGCCGCCTGGGCCGTCGAAGGACTCGCCCTCCATGAGGGTGATCCCGAACGTCGCCCAGTCCTGTCGTGTATTTCCGGGCAGAAACTCGACACCGCCCAGGTCGAAGCTCCGCTTGTCGAGGAAACCGACCACCGCCTTGGTGCGGGGGGTGTTCACGGTCACGACGCCCTTGGCGGGCGCCGTGTTATCCCACACCAATTCGCCGGTATCGGAACGCAACGCAGGTTCCTGTGGGGACACGGGGATTTCCGGCTCGCCTTCCGCCTCCGGCCCGATGGACAATGCGACGCGGCTTACTAACGCCAGCCTGGCGGGGACTCCCAGATCCGCCCCGTCCGCAATGTGCCAGGCGCGGCCGGTCATCGTGGCGATCTCGGTCTCGCGGTCTGGAGTGAACGCGAACACGTATCCGTTCTCTGCCGGGCGCACATCACCCCGCAGGAACATGGAAGCGGCCAGAAGATTGTTTGCCATCTTTCCTGGGTGGCCGCCGTGATCGAAAAAGCCGGTGAAGTACTCGGCCTTTCCCGTTTCGTAGGCGTAGAACCACAGCCCGTCCCAATCTTGGAGGGCCGCGTAGGCGGCCGCCAGAAGCGGGGCTTCTGAAGCATAGGTATTGGGGGACGGGTGTTGGTACTCGGTCACGTTGTGTGGACGGCCCGCCACCCTCTGCCGGGCGATGGCCGTCAAGGTGCCGCCTTGCGCATCATTTACCATCGAGACGTTGTTCACGGTCCATTGGTCAGGATTCCAATCCAGCCCTGCGGGGAACGTGGGGTGCTGCCAGTAGGCGTGGGAATCAAAGGCGTCCATCCCCGCCTGTGCGTTCGGTGGGCTATTCGCGACGATGGTGGCAAAAACGATACCCGGATAGCCCAGATCGCTCTTGATGAAGTGGTACATCTCGTCCCAATAGTTCTTCTCCAACTCGAGGCAGAAGCTGACCCAGTCTTTGCGCTGGCCCACCGTCGCGCCTGATCCGCCTCGCGCCACCGCCGGCACCGTTCCCGCCTCGAGCGATGCGTCCTCGGGAATGCCTCCAATCTGTCCGCCGGGTTGGAAACGCACGTCGGCCAGCCAGACTGTCGTCCTGCGGTCTCCGAACCCGTTGAAGTTGACCCGCGCGTTGTCTTCCGCCACGGTGTTTTGCCAGGTGATCGTGTAGCGGCGCCAGGTGGTGTCCAGCGTGGTCTGAATGGCAGGGGCGAGGGTGGCCCAGTCGGTATGGGCTCGCTGGACCGCGGCGGTAATGGGCACGGCCGAGGCCGCCTTGGCCCAGAAGGACAGGGTGTAAACGGCGCCCTGTTCGATCCGGCGTCCGCTCTGGTTCAGTTGCACATGCCAGTTCGCCCCGCCCGGCGTGCTGACCTCGATGCGGAGCGCCGGAGCTCCGTCAAACTCGGCTGTGGGAATCGCACTCGCTTGCGCGCCCCCGTGGCGTTCCAGGTTCCAGCGCTGCGCTCCCTGGGCAAAGCCGCCGTTGTCGAGTTTATTCTCCCCCAGGGGTTCATTGATCGCGCCCCAGCCGCTCAGCATTGCCGCGGTGGTCTCATACTTACTTCGCAGCCAGGAGTTCCAGCGTTCGCGCAAGGCGGCGCGATAGACCTCCGGCATCTGGTCCAGAACCCCCTCGTACCACTTCTGCACCAAGCCGTTCTCGTTCATGATTTCGACGATTGCCACCGCCGGATCCTGCGCCAGCGGCGTGCCGTCGCGGTGCGGGTTGGGCGCGAGCAACAGCTTGGCGGCATGTTCTTTGTGCAGCTCGAGCGCGGCGTCGTGGAAAAAGCCAAGAATGTGCTGGTCCTTCCAGTCCATCCGGCTGATCTCTTCGCCGAGACCGTCACCTGGCAGGAACTCGCGCGACACCAGCAGGTTGATGTTGGAGTAGATCCCCTGTTCCGCCAGCCTGGCGATGAAATAGTGCAGGCGGTCGAGCCGTTCGGCGGACAGCTCGCGGGAAGTACCTTGGGCATAGTCGATCAGCACGTTGGACTTGTCCCACGGAGCCTCGAGGTGGTGAAAGCGGACGTTGTTGAAGCCGAACCGCGCCAGCCGGGCCGCGTGACCCTCAGCCCGTTCGTAGGAGGGAAAGGCTGACGCCGCCCCGATGTTCACGCCGAGGAACCGGATCCGCTCCTCCTCGATGGCGTAGTGGCCCTCCGGCGTCACGCTCACCCAGCCTCGCGCGCCGGCGGGGCCGCCGAGCCAGGACCGAAGGTTTGTCACGCCAGGGGTCGTGTCGTTCCAGGGCATTGGGAACGGCTGCAAGTCGGCTGCGCTCAACGATGCCCACGCCACGGCAATTAAAGAGAGAAAGCTCCGGATTGCCATACCGCTTCAATTGTTCCACAACGCCGGACGCATGCAAATCCGCCGAAACCCCAAGGAAAGAAAAATAGCGCCCGCTTCTCTCAAGAGGCGGGCGCCGAATCATCGATCTACCTGAAGAGGAAGGACCCCCGGGGGCATGCCCGGGTGTCCGCTTATTTGGCGTTTTGGTTCGCCAACTGGACTTTGATGGTGCGGGGCTTGGCCGTTTCCTTTTTCGGCAGCGTCACAGTGAGGACGCCATCGTTGAAGTTCGCTTGCACCCGGTCGGCGTCAAGGGTATCCGGCAGC
The DNA here is from genome assembly GCA_964460395.1 of uncultured Solibacteraceae bacterium. Classification (GTDB taxonomy): domain Bacteria; phylum Acidobacteriota; class Terriglobia; order Bryobacterales; family Bryobacteraceae; genus CAYWQS01. Next base: position 7,200 of record CAYWQS010000013.1, read on the forward strand.
ACAAAGGCCCGCTGGAACTTTCCGTAGGAGCGCTCCAGCCGGTGATAGCCGGCCTTGTCCTCGCGCTTCTCCATTTCGCGGGAGCCGGTGAGGGTCAGCGTGCCATCCTCCAGGCGGATGTCGATATCGTCCATCTTCACGCCTGGCAGGTCCGCCGTAAGCACCAGCTCGTTCTCGTTTTCCATGATGTCTACAGCCGGAGTCCAGGGCCGCGCTGCGAGCGTGTCAGAGAACATCCGGTTCACCGTGTCCTCGAACAGCCGCAGGCTCGTGGGGAGATCCATAAAGTCGGACACTGGCCGGCGAGTCAAGGTGGTCATAACGTTCTCAAAGCCTCCTAAGAACAAGATTTGATTTGGCGTTACCCCACCTCGGGGCCGCCTGCAATTCTGAGTGTAGGCAACTTCGTTCTGGTTGTCAAGTAGTCTTAGTGCATTATTAGCAGATTTTCTTTGTAAACATACTAAACAGTTTCTAGTTCGACCTGAGATTATACTGTGTGTGCATGACAGCCACGCCTTCCGTTGTTCTGATCACTGGCTCCGGCGAGGGCATTGGGGCCGGTCTTGCCGAGCACCTTGGCCGAGCGGGCTTTCGCCTCGCGTGTCACTATTTCACGGGAGAAGAGCAGGCCCGGGCTATCGCGCAACGCTTTGAAGGAATTGCCATTTCCGGCGATTTTTCTCAGCCCGGCGAGGCCCGGAGGGCAGTGGAGGAAGCTGCGGTCCACTTTGGGCGGCTGGACGCGATCATCAACAACGCGGGGGTGGATTTCGGTCCGGTCGATTTTCTCGAGATGCCGATGGACCGTTACGAACTCATGGTTCGCGTCAACCTGGATGCGGTTTTCGAAGCTTGCCAAGCCGCGGCCCGCCAATTCTTCGCCCAGGGGTCCGGGGGGCGAATCATCAACATTTCCTCCGTTCATGCCCAGGCCACGCTGGCCCGTCGCGCCGCATACGCCTTAACCAAAGGCGGACTAGAAGCGCTGACGCGCGCCCTGGCCTTGGAACTCGGTCCGCGCGGGGTGACTGTTAATGCCATCGCCCCTGGATTCATCGAGATAGAGCGCAGCCGCACTTCCTTTGCGGAGTACGACAGGCAGAAGGTTGCCGCTGTTATCCCGGCCAACAGGGTGGGGTTTCCGGAGGACATCGCCCATGCTGCCGCCTACCTTCTATCCCCCGAGGCGGCCTACGTGAACGGGATGGTGCTGACGGTAGACGGTGGCAGCCGGGCTCAGCTCAGCTTCCCGATTTAAGCAGCCAGAACGCAAAAAGCGGACGGGCGCAAGCCCGTCCGCCATCAATATCTCTTGATTTTCGTGTGCCTTACCAGCGAGGCTCGCGCCGCCGCTGGCCACCGCCGCCTCCCGGCCGTCCGCCGCCCCCGCCGCCGAAGGGCCGGTCTTCGCGTGGCCTCGCCTCGTTGACATTCAGCTTTCTGCCCTTGATGTCGCTGCCGTTGAGGGCGCTGATGGCCCGGTCGGCTTCGTCATCATTCGGCATCTCGACGAAAGCAAAACCGCGGCTCCGCCCGGTTTCGCGATCCGTGATCAAACTGACCCGGTCGACCACGCCAAACCCTTCGAACAGCGCGCGCACGTCATCCTGCGTCGAGCTGAAACTCAAATTACCCACGAAAATATTCTTCAAGACACACTCCTTCGCATTTCGGAAGGCGCCGGACTGGGGAAGCGGTCAAACCGGAGGGAAACTGACAGGATTCCAAGACTCGAACCGGACCCGACGGAGCTCTCACAAAATACAAAGGAAGAATAACAGAGGCCTTCGCAATTGCAAAGAAAAAACTGGAACGCCGTAACTTAAAGCAACCGCACGTCGAGATAGTGCGCGCCGACCGCCTCGGCGCCGAGTATCAGCCGTCCCTCGATCCGTCCGGGACCTGGCGCCAGCATGAGGTCCTTGAAGACAACTTCGGCCGCTCCGGCTGCGACTTCTTTCGACCATGTCTGGCCGCGGAACTCCAACTCCGCCGTTCGTCTGACGCTGGCTGCCGGAAAACGGAGGCGCACTTCGTACGGGCCGCGCTGCGTCACCTCCACTTCGTAGTGCCCCAAAGACTTGTCGTCCCACCCGGCGCGCGGCCCCCGCCAGTCCTGCCGTGTCAACGTCACGGGATTTTCGTAGGTGGTTCCCAACTGAATACGCGGGGGATCGAACCCGGCCCGTCCGACGTCTGCAAACCATTCCTCGTAGGCCTGGCGCAACTCCGCCACCACCTGCGGGTAGGAGCCGGACACGTCCCGGGCCTCCGCAGGATCTTCGGGCAGCCGGTACAACTCCTTCCCGTCGACCAACTTCCAATCCTGCGTCCGGACGGCGCAGCTACGCCACGCTTCGGGCACATCACCCCGGTGCCATTGAATGAAGAGGCGCCGGTCCGCCCAGTTTGCCCCGCCGCCGCTCAGGAGCGGCAAAAGGCTGCGGCCATCGATGACTCGCCCTTCGGGCGGCTGCGCCTCGCAAGCCTCCAGCAAAGTCGGCATGACATCCACGTGGGCCGCGACGCGATCCACGCTGTGCCCCGGCTTCACTCTGGCGGGCCACCGCAGGAAGAAGGGTACCCGAATGCCACCCTGATAAACGCTTCCCTTCAAGCCCCGCATGCCCGCGTTGTACCGCCGCTGTTGAGGGCCGTTGTCGGTCATGAAGATCACGATGGTGTCGCGTTCCAGACGAAGGCGCTTGAGCAGCGCCAACAGGCGGCCCGTGTGGTAGTCCAGATTGGCGACCATCCCGTAGATTTTCGCGGTGGTCTCATCGAGGCCCATCCGGGTATATGGCTGCACCCACTTCTGCTCCACCTGGAGCGGCGTATGCGGCGCGTTGGTGGAGATGTAAGTGAAAAACGGCCGGTTCCGGTGGCGTTCGATAAACTCCAAAGCTCCGTCGAAGAACAGATCCGTGCAAAAGCCTTTCGTCTGCTTCGGTTGCCCGTTGAAATCCAGGACGGGATCAAAATATCCCTCGCCGGGCGGTCCCGACGGCTGCGCCAAACCACCCCCTTTGTGTGTCAACGCCTCTTCGAATCCGCGATCGATGGGGCGCAGCGGGTAATTGTCCCCGAGGTGCCATTTCCCGAAGATGCCGGTGGCATACCCGGCGCCGCGCAGGCACTGCGCCAAAGTCACCTCGTCGGTGCGCATCATCGAGCGCCCCAGGTAGGTGTCCACCACCCCCGTGCGGTAATTCCAGCGTCCGGTCATGAGGCTGGCACGCGTGGGAGAGCACACGGGGCTCGCGTGGAATTGCGTGAACTGCACGCCCTCCCGGGCGATGCTGTCCAAATGCGGCGTCTTCAATTGCGGATTGCCGTGGATTGACAGATCGCCATAGCCCTGATCGTCGGTGATCAGCAAAACGACGTTGGGCCGGCGCCGCCGTTGCAGCAGGGGTACCTGCGTCAGGGCAAACTGCCGCCGGGTCAAAGACACCATGGCAGCATTCTACGCGAGGCGCCAGGAAATCCGCTCATGTCCATTCGGTGAAAACCGAATCGCCCCCGGGGCGCAACACGTCCAGGCGCACCTTGCCTTGCGGCGCGGACCTGGCGCCCATCCCGACCGTCACGCTGGCACCCGGCGCCATCTCCGGCAGCGCGATCCGGCCGGTTTCGAGCGGGATGTCGCCCCGCCCATACACGACCCAGCGCAGTTGGTACCCGCGCAGGGTGTATGCCGGTACGCTGGCTCGAGCCTGAATAGTAACGCGGTTCCCGGCCACGGCCATGCTCTCCACGGGGCTACTTTCGCGCCGCAGCACCTCGTAGGAGGGTTTTCGCGCGCCGTAGACATCCACCACGCCGTGCACGCGCTGCTTCAACACCCCGTCGCCCTTGTCGCCCATGTGGGTGCGGTAGTCGTTGTAACAGAAGAAGATGAGCCCGGAGATCTCGGGATAGCGGCGCAGCAGTTCGTTCTGGCTGGTCAGGACCTGCACGCGCTCCGCATCTCCTTCCGGCCGGTCCGCCGTGCAGGCGCAGTAGCCATATTCACTGATCACCAGCGGCTTGCCGGGGAACGCCGCGATGACTTCCTTGAGATTGGCCTCCAGTTCCCGCACGCCCCCCTTTTGCCAGCTTCCGTAGTACTGGTTCCACGACACGAAATCCATCTCGCCCGAGATGTCGTTGCCCGGGTTGTTGAAGAGCGAGTGCGAGGCGTAGGTCAGCGGCCGGTGGGGGTCGAGCCGCCGCGCCTCCTCCTTCAACCGCCGCACAAACACCTTCTGCGCCGTGCCCTGCCCATTGATCTCGTTGCACAACCCCCACGCCACCACCGAGGGATGGTTGTAATCGCGCTTGATCATTTCGCGCAACTGCTCGAGGGCATTCTCCATCAGTTCCCTGGACGGTTCCTTGGGCATGCCCTCGAACGTCTTCGGCCCCCAAGAAGGGACTTCCAACTGCATCATCATCCCGTGGCGGTCGCACCAGTCGAGCAGCCGGCGGTCCTGCATCCAGTGCACCCTGGTGAAGACGCAGTTGAGATTCTTCATATCCGCGAGGTCGTGCTCCAGCCAGGAGAGCGGCTCGGCCATGCCATAGTCCGGATGGCTGCCCGCCATGCGCTCGACGCCCATGGGCCGGATGCGCTCTCCGTTGAGATAGAACCCGCCGTTCCGCGCTTCGAAGCGGCGGATGCCGAAGGGCACCCGAAGGGAATGCGTTCCCAGGCGCAAGTACGCCGTATAGAGATGCGGATGATCAAAGTGCCATAGTTTTGGCCCGGTCACGCGGATGCGCGGGGTCACAGCCCGGACGGGACCCAGCCGCCGGCCTGTGGTCTCTTCAACAATCTCGCACTCCACGTCTACCGGCTTTTCGGTCCCGCCTGCCCGCACACGGACCGTCACCTCGGCGGAACGGAAGTCCGCTGCCGGCAGCGCGTCAATCCATACCTCCTCGATGAATACCGGAGGCGTTACATGGAGCGTCACGGGGCGGTAGATGCCGCCGTCGGGTGTCCAGTCGAAGGAATCCTTTCGCGGGAGCATGCCGTCGCGGAAACTGTTGTCGACCCGCACGCCGAGGCGGTTGGTCTGTCCGGGCTTCAAGTGAGGCGTCAAGTCGCAGAAGAACGCGGTATATCCTTTGCCCGCGTGGCGACCCACCGGTTGGCCGTTCAAGGAGACCTCCGCGGTGTGGTAAACGGCTTCGAACTCGACCCGCACGCGCTGCCCGGCCCAGGCGGCGGGTGCGTGGAACTCGCGCTGGTAGTGGGCCACACCCAGATGGTCCGGATGTTCCGTTTGCCAAGTGTGGGGCACCTGCACGACCCGCCACTCGCTTTCTGTTTGCAGCCGGAACTGCCACGGTCCATCCAGCGGGATTTCTTCGGCCAGCGTGCCGTCGGCGGGCTCTTTTTGTGCAGCCCTTAAGGAAACCGGCGTCAGCGCGGCGCTCATCATCCAATTGCGGCGGTTCATGTTATCCCGATCATAAGACAACGGCCTCCGAATTATGACGTGGCCAGCTCCGAACGCCCTACACTGGCCGTGATGCCCCGCCGCCGTACGCGATTCGATTCCGTCGTGATCGTGGATTGGAGCGCGCGCTCGACCCCGGCGCCTGCGCGGCCGTACCGTGACGCCATCTGGCTTTCGCTGCACACACGCGGGCCGCGCCCGCACCTCACGGAATACTGCCGCACCGCGGAGCAAGCGGAGGCAATGCTGCGCGAACTTCTCGTCACCGCGCCCGGCCGGGTGCTGGCCGGATTTGACTTCTCCTTTGCCTATCCCGCCTGGGCGCTTCGCCGGCTGGGAGGATGGCGCGCCCTCTGGTCCCGGCTGGCCACGGCGCCCGTTCACGCCAACCGCTTCGCTGTCGCCGCCCGGATCAACGAAGTGCTTGGCGGGCCTTATCTGTGGGGGGCGCCCCGCGGTATCCACGATGTTCCGGTCCGCAAGGCGTCCTGGACGTTACCGCAGTACCGTGCCTGCGAACTTTTCCTGCGCCCGCGCCCGCAGTCCTCCTTCAAGCTCTTCACGGCCGGTTCGGTGGGCAGCCAGATGCTCACCGGCATTCCGGTGCTTGAAAGGCTCCGGCGGGTGTTTGCGCCGCGCGTAGCGGTATGGCCATTCGAACCATGGCGGGAGGCTGACATCGTGCTGGCAGAGGTATACCCCTCGCTGCTTGGCAAGCCCCCTGCCGGGGTGATCCCGGACGAGTGGCAAGTGGAGACCCTGGCCGCTCATTACCTGCGCCGCGGGGCCTGGCTTGAGCGCGAACTGCCCACTTGTTCTGAAGAGGAAGGGTGGATCCTCGACCTCGAGTAGTAGACTGGCAGTCAAGGGGGCATCATGCACAGACGACATTTGCTGGCCGCTTCATTGTTTGGTTTAACTCCGGCCAGTGGCGGCGTGGAACCCCGCCCCCTGCCGCCGGTTGCCTTGCGGGAGAGGGATCCGGAAGCCTACTGGGCCAAGATCCGCGAAGACCAGTTCCTGCTGCCTCCATGGCGCCACTTCCTGAACAACGGCAGCCTGGGCGTCACGCCGCGCCCCGTTCTGGCGGCGATGGAACAGTGGCTGGAGCATGCCGCTTCGCTCGTGGCAGACGATTACCCGCGCTGGGGCTATGAAACTCTGGATGCGGAGCGTGCCGAGATGGCGGCCTTTCTGGGATGCAAGATGGAAGAACTCGCCTTCACGCACAACTGCACTGAGGCGATGAGCACGGTGGTGGCGGGTCTGCGCCTGAAGTCTGGGGACGAAGTGGTGATGACCGACCACGAGCACGTCAGCGGCAAAGCCCCGTGGCACTTGAAGGCCAAGCGAGACGGCGTGGTGATTCGCGAAGTAAAGATTCCCCACCCGCCGCGCAACGCCGGCCAACTAGCCGACCTCATGATTTCCTCGCTGGGGCCCCGCACGCGTGTGCTTTTCTTCTCGGGCATCCTCTCGCACACGGGGGTGGTCATGCCTGTCCGCGAGATCTGCCGCGCCGCGCGCGAGCGCGGTGTCATCACCCTGGTGGATGGCGCGCACATGAACGGGCAGATTCCACTGCGCATCGCGGAGCTGGGTTGCGATTATTACGCCGGCAGTCCGCACAAATGGATGTTCGCGCCCGCCGGTTGCGGCATTCTCTACATACGCGAAGAGAACCTGGACAAGATCGACCCCACGATGGTGACTGGCGATTGGGATAACGCCAGCCTCAAGGCCGCACGGTTCATGAAAATCGGGACCCAGAATAAAGTCACCATTGTGGGCATGCTCGCCGGGCTGCGATTTCTGCGCGAACTCGGCGCCGAGGCGATTTACGCCCGCATCCACCAACTCGCCCGGCGGAACTACGAGATGGCCCGCCAGCGCTCCTACGTTCAGGTGCTGAGCTCCGAAGACCATACGCTGTACGGCGCCCTGACCTGCGTCGACTTTGGCGAGCGCGACATTTCGAAAATGTGGGCCGCGCTCCGCGCCAAACGCGTGTGGACGCTTACGAGCCAAAAGGTTCGGATCTCCACTCACATCCACACGCGTCCCGAAGATCTGGAAGCCTTCTGGACGACCGCCGACAGCGTGCTAGCGTGAAACAGACTTCCATGCGATTCCGCCACGCGCTGTTCGCCGCTGTTCTGTCCGCCGCCCTAGCGGCGGCTTCTCTCTCGCCCCAAGAACAGGCGGTACTGGGCCACATTCGCGCCGAGTCGCTGCAGGGCCACGTGGCGTTTCTGGCTTCCGATGCGTTGGAGGGCCGCAATACGCCTTCGAAAGGCCTCGAGGTCGCCGCCGAATACATCGCCGCAACGTTCCGCCGCGCCGGCATCGAACCTGCGGTTGCGGGCGGCTCGTATTTCCAGAACGCCGCCTACGAGCGGATCCATGTGCCGAAAGAGGGGCTTCAGGCCGTCCTTCGGGATGGGGAGAGTTCGCTGACGCTGGCGGGCGATCGCATGAACGTCCTTGCCCGCCAGGCCGTTGCGCTCGACAACCTACAGATTCTTCGCATCGACATCACGTCGGAGACCGCGCTGGAGGGGCTCACGCCGGCCGGCGTTGCCGGCAAGGCAGTTCTGATTGACGCCAGCGACTTGCAGGGCGCGATGCGCCAGGGCCGCCGGGCGATCACGGAGCGTCTCAACGCTCTGCGGGACCGCTTCCAGCCGGCCGTCCTGCTCTCGGCGCGCCTGCCGATCGTGCAGCGCAACGCCTTGCGGGAGGCCAGCGAACCTTTGAGCGTGCCCAATGTCCAGATCCTGGATGCCTCGTTCGGCGAGGCGCTGGCGAAGGCCTCCCCGGCTGCCCGGGTGTCCCTGACTGTGCCCGCGCCTCAGGTGGAATCGGTGCTGCTCAAGAACGTGGCGGGCATTCTCCGCGGCGCCGATCCTGCGCTTCGCGACACCTATGTTCTGCTCACCGCCCACTACGATCATGTCGGCGTCGCGGCTAGCGGCGAGGGCGACCGGATTCGCAATGGCGCCAACGACAATGCCAGCGGGACGGCGGCCGTGATCGAGATTGCCGAGGCGCTGGCCCGCACCGGCTACCAACCGCGCCGGTCAATCGTGTTTCTGCTCTACTTCGGCGAGGAGCTTGGGCTGGTGGGCAGCCGCTACTATGCCAAGGCGCCGCTGTTTCCGCTGGCGAGGACCGTGGCCAATTTGAATCTCGAACAGCTTGGGCGCACCGACGACCCCGCGGGCGACCGCACCCACAAGATCACAGCCACCGGTTTCGACTACACCAGCATTGGTGAGGTATTGCGCTCGCAATCCGCCCGCGTCGATGTCGAAGCCTGGCACGACGAGAAAAACAGCGACATGTTCTTCTCACGCAGCGACAATCAGCCGCTTGCCGACGCGGGCATACCGGCGGTGACTCTCGGTGTCGCCTGGACCTTCCCTGACTACCACCGGCCGACGGACCACTGGGATAAGTTGAACTACCCGCACCTAGCCCGCATTGCCAAAGCGGTTACTTTGACCACACTTGCGATTGCCAACGACGCCGAGCCGCCGCACTGGATTGCGACGAATCCCAAGACCGCCCGTTACCTGGATGCGGCGAAGAAGCTGGCGGCGCCGGGGCAATAGGGCGGAAGCCTAAAGGCGCACGCGGCTGGGAGAACAAGAGTGCAGGCACCCTCGAACGTTGCAGGGCTCTTCTCAATCTGAAAAGTGCGACGAACGTCAGTGATCGCCACGGTGCAAGCCTAAAGCGATGCATGTGCTTCAAGCAATGGACTTCAGCGGCATGCAGGTGGCGCGAGGTTGTTGCCACGCGCGCGAGGATGAGTCACTCTGATGAGTACACACGGCGCGCCGGGGGCTGGGCCACGGCGCGCCATCCGTTTGAACGGAGGCTGTACCATGAACCCAATCACGCCGTTTCTGTGGTTCAACGACAACGCCGAAGAGGCCGCGGATTTCTATCTCTCCGTGTTTCCTCAAGCCAGGAAAGTATTCGAGCTGCGATCCAGCGGAGCCGGGCCTTGGCCGCCGGGAAAGATCGCCACGATCACGATTGAACTGATGGGCCAGCAGATGACGTTCTTGAACGGTGGCCCGGCGCATGCCCTCACGCCCGCGTTCTCCTTCAGTGTCGCCTGCAAGACGCAGAAGGAGATCGATGAGTACTGGGAGAAGCTTCTGGAGGGAGGCAAGCCCATGGCGTGCGGATGGTTGACCGACAAGTTCGGCTTGTGCTGGCAGGTCGTGCCGGAGAATATCGGAGAACTGCTGAAGCATCCCCAAGCCATGGCAGCCATGATGAACATGGTGAAGTTCGACATCGCCACGCTGGAGGCAGCCGCAAGGCAGTAGCGGCGGGAACTGCCGCACGTTGCATGTCCACAGCCAGCCACACTCCGCTCAGCCGGTTGTCCGTCCGCCCCGCTGAGACGCGGTCCCGGATCGGCGCGCCAAATAATGCTCCTGGCCGCATTGCAGGACCTCGATTTCGCTTCGTTGGGCTGATTTTGCGGCCGCAAGCGACAGCGCGTGGTCTTATGCGTTTCGCTCAGAGCCGGAAGGTGTGGACCTGGCTGAGCAGGCTCGTTTGAAACCGCTTGCCAATGGGTTGCCGGGGACTTACTATGAGGCCAACGGCCGGCAGTACTGGGAGGCCGCCATGGACGAACCATCGTCAGCTTTTCGCAGGGTTCACGAGAGAAGTCAAAGGAACTTTGCCGCCATGGGCAATCATAGTGGGCCAGCCCCTGGGTCCGTGCGTGGTGTCTGGTCCTGCAACAGCGGTTGTCAAGCAGATCGTTTCCCATCAAACCGGAATTGGGAAACTCGCTCCGGGCCAGCGCAATTCAGAGATCCGGCCCACCTCCATGCGAGTGGTGTGGGGTCCGTGCAGGATTTCCGCCTACAGGAGGAATCATGAGAGACCTGCGCGTCCTCCTGTTTGCTGCAGCCCTGGTAGTTGCGGGCTGTTTTCAGAAGTCAGCACCTCCAGAACCAAAGGTCACCACAGGCTCGAAACCAATAGTCACAACGCCTCCGGACCAAAAAGCGAAAGCGTCTCCGGAACCGAAAGAGACGCTCCACCCAGAACAGCAAACCACCGCAAGCTCGAAAACTCCAGCACCAACCGCCACCGCACCACCTCCGCCGCCCCCCAACAAGAACAACTACGCCACCATTCGAGTGTTCTTTGCCACAGACCGAAACCAGACCGGAAAGACCAAGCCAAGCGAGGTATTTGGAAGTGGCCGATCGAACCTCACCTACGGAACCTGCGAGGTCAGCATTCCCAGAGACCACCGGATGGGCGAGCTGGAGTCTCCTTCTGTCTGGCGACTGGAATTCAGAGAAGTGCCAGAAAAGCATGTTGTGCTTCTAAGCGTAGCCATCGCTCAAAAGGACAAGTTCTTTGAAGATCTTGTCAGCCGAGTGCGGAGTTCAAGAACGAGAAGTTCGTTCCTCTTCGTGCATGGGTATAACGTCACGTTCGCGAACGCGGCGAGGCGGACGGCTCAGATCACCTACGACCTTGGGTTCGAGGGGGCTCCTGTTTTTTACAGCTGGCCCTCCCAAGGAACGCTGGCAGCGTACACCATCGATGAACAAAACGTGGAATGGACGAAGACCAACCTGAAGGTGTTTCTTGCGGATTTTTTTGCCCGCTCAGATGCGGAGAACGTATATTTGATCGCGCACAGTATGGGAAACCGTGCGCTTACCCGCGCCGTGCCGGAGCTTTTGTCAGAGAGACCAGATCTGCAAAGCAGGCTGAAAGAAGTGATCCTGACAGCTCCGGACATCGATGCTGACGTCTTCAAACGGGAAATCGCCCCCGCGCTTGCCGCCTCCCGCCGGCCTGTGACCTTGTACGCATCCTCGGCGGACGTTGCGCTGATGGCCTCGAAAAAGGTGCACGGGTATCCTCGGGCTGGAGATTCTGGCCGCGGGCTGGTCATTGTGCCTGGAATAGAGACGATCGATGCAACGAAGGTGGATACAAGCCTCCTGGGACACTCTTACTTCGCTGAAGAACGATCGGTGCTTGCCGACATGTTCCATATCATTCGTGATGGGCAGCGGGCGAACCTGCGGTTTGGCCTGCTTCCGGTTGACACGCAGGGCGGCCGCTATTGGACGTTCAAACAATGATTTCGCAGCTCTCCGCGTGAGACCTATGCCTTGGGCGGAGAGCGCAGCGAAGATCTTCCGCTTGTTCGTGGATGGAGGCGAGGGGGGCATAGCTGGCTGCCTTGCCGAGATCCATGCCGGTGGAGAGGATAGCCGTGCACCTCTGTGCGTCCGGTAGTGTCCTGCATACGGCCCGGAACCGCAATACTTAATCCTCCCGCCCGCATTGCAGGAGCTTAACAATGCGTGAGGATGTTCTGCGTTAACCACCGTTCTGTGTCCAGTGGCTTGGTTCGGGGCACGAACGGCGGCCGCGGAAGGACGTCGTAGAACCCGGTCAATCGGTGGCTGCCCAAGAATCCCACGATTCCGTTTCCTGCTACCGCTTGCGAGCCCCCAGAGGACAGCGCGCTGACTCAGGTATCTCGCTCAGAGCCGGAGGGTTTGGATGAGGGCGGCGAGGGCGGCGGGGTGATGGCGGCGGCTGGGGTAGTAGAGGAAGAAGCCGGGGAAGGGCTGGCACCAGGACTCGAGAACGCGGACGAGGCTGCCGCGGGCGATATGGGGGAGGGCGAGGTCTTCGCCGAGGAAAGCGATGCCGACTCCGTCGAGGGCGGCGCGGAGGACGAGTTCCACGTCGTCAGTCACCAGGGGGCCATGAACGGCGACCGAGAGCGATTTGCGGCCCTTCTCGAACTCCCAGCGGTAGATGCCGGCGGAGCCGTGCCGGAAGTTGATGCAAAGGTGCCGGACGAGGTCCCGCGGGGATTTTGGCTTCGGGTGGGAGCGGAAGTAGGAGGGCGAGGCGACGATGGCGGCGCGCTGGTCAGGGGAGACGCGCACGGCAATCATGTCCTTCTGGATGTACTCGCCGAGGTGGATGCCGGCATCGAAGCCGCCGGCAACAATGTCGAGACGGCTATCGTCCGTGGTGACATCGAGCAGGACATCCGGGTAGTCCCGGGTAAACACACCGAGTTTGGGCGCGAGCACGGTGGAGGCAGCGAAACGCGGCACAAGGAGACGGATGCGGCCCGCGGGTTTGTCGCGAAAACCGGAGGTTTGGCGGAGAGCGGTCCGGATTTCGGTGTAGGCCGGGGTGAGCCGGGCCAAGAGCTGTTCGCCGGCTTGCGTGAGGGCGACGCTGCGGGTGGTTCGGGAGAGCAGGCGCACACCCACGCTTTCCTCGAGAGCGCGGATGGCGTGGCTCACGGCCGAGGGGGAGACGCCGAGCCGTCTGGCGGCGCGGGTGAAGCTCTTTTCTTCCGCCACCGTGAGGAAGGCCGGTAGGGCGCTCAGCGGCTCATCCGCCATTGCTGAATTGTACTCACAAAGGCATTGCGATTGTGCGGGCTTCTCAAGCGGGCAGAAGGCGCATAGGATGGCCGGGAGGGGGATGGCGATGAAAAGGCCGGCGGCAGCATGGGCATGGATTATTCTGCTTTGCGGGGCAGGCGCCCAGTCAGGGCAACCAGGAGGTCAGGTGATGCAGAATCTTGTAATTGCGCGGAGCGGTTCGCAGGCGGCGAGCCAGGGCTCCACGGAATACTTCACGGGGCAGGTGCGGGTGGAACCGCTGTTTGCGGTGGTGGAACCATCGCGGATTTCAGGTGCACGGGTGACTTTCGAGCCAGGGGCGCGGACCGCATGGCATACGCATCCGCTGGGGCAGACGCTGCTGGTGACGGCAGGGGTGGGGTGGGTGCAGGAGTGGGGTGGTCCGGTTGAGGAGATGCGAGAGGGCGATGTAGTGCGGATTGCCCCGGGCGTGAAGCATTGGCACGGCGCCACCGCCACATCACGGATGACGCACATTGCCGTGCAGGAGCAACTGGACGGCAAGGTGGTGGAGTGGCTGGAGAAGGTGAGCGATGAGCAGTATCTTCGCCGTTAAAAGGTGGTTGTTTCTGCTGGTGACGGCCTGCGCGGCGGTGGTTGGAAATCACGTTGCTGTGAACCGGCAGAGCTTGCCTTCCGGACATCCGGCCCAGCCGTCCAGTCTCCACCGGGATTCGATTGACTGGGTACGCGATTTCCTGCTGGCTCCGGGCGCCGCGACAGAACGAGACAGGCGGCCGAATCTGCCGCCGAAAGGACGGAACCGCAGATGAGAGGAAGCGTGCTGTATGGACCGGGCGACGTGCGCTTTGAGGAAAGAGATGACCCGAAGATTCTAGCGCCGACAGATGCCATTTTGCGACTGCCGGTGACGTGCGTGTGCGGGTCGGACCTGTGGCCTTACCGGGGTTTGCAGCCATTGGAAGGGCCGACGCCGATGGGGCACGAGTATTGCGGGTTTGTGGAGGAAGTTGGGAGCGCCGTGAGGACGATCCGGCCGGGCCAGTTTGTGGTAGGTTCGTTTGCGACGTCGGACAACACGTGTCCGCACTGTGCGCTGGGTTACCAGTCTTCCTGTGTGCAGCGCGAGTTCATGTTGCGCGCGCAGGCACCGCTGCTGAGAGTGCCGCTAGCCGATGGGACGCTGGTGCCAACACCTGGCGTGCCGGCTGCCAGCCTGATGGCGAGCCTCCTGGCATGCTCGGACGTGCTGGGGACGGGCTGGTTTGCGGCAGATGCAGCGAACGTGAAGCCAGGGTCGACGGTAGTGGTGGTGGGCGACGGCGCGGTGGGTCTGCTGGGCGTGCTTTCGGCGAAGCAGATGGGAGCGGAGCGGATCATCGCCATGAGCCGTCATGAGCAAAGGCAGAAGCTGGCGCTCGAGTTTGGGGCAACAGATATCGTGACAGCACGCGGCGAAGAGGGTGTGGCGCAAATCAAGGAGTTGACGGGGGGCGTCGGGGCTGATTCGGTCCTGGAATGCGTGGGGACGCAGGAATCGATGATGCAGTCCATCCAGGCGGCGCGCCCGGGTGGGTTTGTGTCGTACGTAGGCGTGCCGCACGGGGTGGCACTGGACGGGCTGCAACTGTTCTTCACCCACGTGCACCTGCATGGCGGTCCGGCGCCGGTACGGCGTTACCTGCCGAAGCTGATAGAACTCGTGCTGGAGGGTGAGATCCACCCTGGGAAGGTGTTTGATCTGGAGTTGCCGCTGGAGCTGGTGGCGGAAGCCTACCGGGCGATGGATGAGCGGCGGGCGATCAAGGCGCTTCTGCGTCCCTGATGTCAGGCATGGAGGGCACAGATGATCAATCCATTGGATTTCCACGGGAAGGTGGCGCTTGTGACCGGGGCCGCGGCAGGCATGGGGTTGGCAACGGCCTGGGCGTTCGCCGAGGCGGGAGCGGCGGTGGCGCTGGCCGATGTCAGGGAGGATGCGGTCGCGGCGGAGGCGGAGAGAATACGGGCCGCCGGGGGCAAGGCGCTCGCCGTGCGGTGCGATGTCAGTGACGATGCGCAAGTGGCGGAAATGGTGGAGCGAACAGTAGCGGAGTTCGGGCGGCTGGACGCGGCGTTCAACAATGCTGGTGTCATGGCGAAGGTGGTGCCGACGGCCGAGAGCACTCGCGAGGAGTGGGACCGTGTGGTTGGGGTGAACTTGCGGGGTGTGTGGAGTTGTATGAAGCACGAGTTGCGGCAGATGTTGCAGCAGGGCGGCGGGGCGATCGTCAACAATGCGTCGGTCGGAGCATTGACCGGCAATCCCGGGATCGGTTCTTACATTGCATCCAAGCATGGCGTGGTGGGGTTAACGCGGACGGCGGCGCTGGAGTATGTGAAGCAGGGGATCCGGGTGAACGCGGTGAACCCAGGGCTCATTGATACGCAGATCGCCCGGGATGTGGTAAGCGGGAGCGAGCAGGCGTATGCCGAGTTGGCGAAGCAGGTGCCGATGGGCCGCGCGGGGCGGCCGGAGGAGATAGCCGCAGCGGTGCTGTGGCTATGCAGCCCGGCGGCCAGCTATGTCGTGGGGCATGCCCTGACCGTAGACGGGGGGCTGACCGTTGGGTAGGGCGGGCGCTAACGCGAGCTCCGCTGCTGCTCGGCGGCAGGGTAGCGGGCGCCAACAATGGTGATGCGGGAGAAGGAATCTTCCAACTCACGCACTTCGTCTCCGGAGAGAGGGAACTCGACAGTCCGGAGCTTCTTCTCGAGGCCGGCCGAAGCGCTTGACCTTGCCCTGTTTGACGAGGTAGAGCCATAGGTCTCCGTGGTGTCGAAGAAGGTGACGCCGCGGTCCACGGCCTGGCGGAGCAGCCGAATCAACCGGGGCCGGCCAGGATGAATGCCGCGATGGCAGCTCATGCCCATGCAACCGAAGCCGAGGGCGGAGACGGTTATAGCGGCAGAGCCGGAGCCGAGCGTACGCCGGGCCTGAGGCAAGAAGGTGTCTGCGAGTGAAGGGTGTTTTGCTCATCGCGTTTCCCTGGCTCGGCGAGCGTTCGGATACGACTATTTCGATTTGGCGCGCTGCCTGGCGGCACGCTCCTGAATCCACTGAAGAATGAGGTCGGCGATCTGCAGATGGTTCCTGTCCTGCATAATCATGTGGCTGTTGCCACGGATGCCCTTCTCAGGCGGATTGAGCATCTGCGCGTGCCCTCCCGCCGCCGTGAGGCGCCCGATGAGCTGCTGGCAACTCTCGAAGGATTCTTGCCAGGACGGACGGGTAGAGATGCCCGTGGGCGTATCCAAGTAATCGCCGAAGACGACCAGGACGGGGACCGACGCCAGTGTCTTGATCTGGTCGTCGCTGTAATTGGCGGGGCAGCGGCCGGGTTCAATCAGGACCAAAGCTTTAGTGACGGAGGGGTTGAGCAGAGCCGCGGCGAGGGGGAAGGGCCCTGATTGCGAGTGCCCCATCAGCACGGCTCCGTTCAACTGAGTGGCGAGGTCAGAGAGGGCCTGGAGAGTCGGATTCGGATTCGGAATGCCGCCAAAGCTCAGGTCGGGGACGCCCTGCTTGGAGAGTTCGTCGACGGCGCTGACGGGGAATTGGGTTTCGGGATAGGGGGCCCCGGGGCTCGCGCCGAAGCGGAAGTTCGGCCACACGACTTCATCGCTGAAGCGGAGGATGTTGGGGAGGCTGGCCGGAGGTGCGGATCCGGCGCGGACGTTGTTAAAGAGGGACTGGTTGAAGCCCGAGCGTCCGCGTCCGACCTGGTCCGGGACATAGACGGGATGGCCCTTGCGCACGAAGTATTCATCCCAGCCCATGCGGCCGTCCGGCGTGGTTTCCCAGGATTTGCCGGTGAGGGTGGCGCCATGCACCATGACGACGGGGGGCTTGCGGCCATCGCCTTGCGGGATCATGTAGCGGACGTACATCTGATTGACGGTGATGTGACCGCCGGGGCCCAGGCCACCCAACTCCACTCGCGTGTGTTCTGATTTCACTCCGCCGACGAAGAAACTCCCCTGGGCCTTAAGGACGAGGGGCTTGGAGGGTGTCTGGAGATCCTTTATGGATTGCGCCGGAAAGGGATGGCTGAGCGCAAGCAGCCACGCGGCGCCCAGAACAACAGCCTGGCCTTGCGAACTTGCCATACTCTGGATTCTCACTTGCAGTCTCCTTTCGTTCAGACCTGCCTTTTCCAGTACTCCAGCGTGGGGCCGGTGTAGACCCCCGCACCAGTGATGGCGCGCTTTCGCGTGTCCGCGATTTCCTCCGCCGTCATCGGCTTAAAGTTCTGCACGGTCCGAATATTGTCTTCCATTTGCCCTTGAGTACCCGCCCCGCAAATGGCGACGTGCACGCCTGGTTGGCTGAGCGCATAGCGGAGACACTCTGCCGGGTTGAGGGACCGCAAGAGATTCGCCTTGCCGAAGACCTTGATGGCCTGGACACCGACACCGAGCTGCTTCGCCAGCGGGAGGTGTCCTTTTTCGAAGCTCAAGTAGGCGTGGTCGGCGGCATGGACCGGCATCATCACCGTGTCCCACCTGGCGTAAGCTTTCAACAGCGCTGTTTGGACTTCCGGATCGAAATGGCCCGTGAAACCAATCAAACGGCATTTCCCGGCTTTTCTGGCGGCTTCAAACGCCTCCATGGCTCCGCCCGGCGCAAGGATCCTGTCGATGTCCTCTTGCGTCTGAACGGCGTGCATTTGCCAGAGGTCGACATAGTCGGTCTTCAACAAACGCAGCGAAGTCTCCAAGTCCTGTTGCGCTCCCTGCGCGGTGCGCTGCATGGACTTGGTTGTCAGAAACACATTCTTTCGAACGCCCTGGAGTCCGATGCCGTAGGCCTCTTCGGACCGGCCACCCCAATACGTGCGGGCGCAGTCGAAGTAGGTGATGCCCAGGTCGTAAACCGTCCGCACGTGGGCCGCCGCAGCCGCAACGTCGGGATGCAGATCCATGCGGGCACCGCCCTGGGCGATGACACTGACCTTGATGCCGGTCTTGCCGAGAACCGTGAGCGGGATATCGCCGCCCTTCGGTTTCTGAGACGCCGCATAGCTGCGGCTTGCGGTGAATCCGGCAAACGCCCCACCGACAAAGAATCGCCGATTCATAGTGATCCTCTTTTAACGCTTCTGGTTATCCCGAAACACTTCACGAGCCACGCCGACCGCCGAAACGGCGTTCGGCCAGCCAGTATAAAACGCAAGATGGGTGATGACCTCGACCAGCTCTTCCTCCGTGAGGCCATTGGCGCGGGCGCGGGCGAGATGGGAGCGGAGTTGGTCAGGCCGGTGCATGGCGATCAGCGCGGCGACCGTTATGAGGCTCCGGTCCCGCTGCGGCAACTGCGGACGCAGCCACACATCGGCAAAGAGCACATCATCGGTCAACTGGGCGAGCTTGGGCGCAATGTCGCCCATCAGCCGCTGAGCGGCGGTGGGCGGGCCGCCGGCGTCCGCCGGAGGTGCGGGGGCGGGCTGGGTTCCGGTTTGCACGGCAACCGGGGCGTTATATTGCGCATCGGTCACCTGCTCCATCCAGTCTGTCGATTTCCCGTCCAGTTCCTCCAGAATGCCGATCTGGGTCATTGCGGAACCTGGCGCGGCGCCATGCCAATGCTTTTGTCCTGGGGGAATCCAGACGATGTCGCCCTGACGGATTTCCTCAGCGGGGCTGCCCCAGCGCTGCACCCGTCCGGTTCCCGCGGTCACAATCAGGAGTTGCCCCAGCACATGCGTGTGCCAAGCGGTTCGGGCGCCCGCCTCGAAAGTGACGCGCGCGCCGGACATCCGCGCCGGGGCGCCGGCACTAAAGCGTGAATCGATGCGCACCGAACCGGTGAAGTACTCCCTTGGCGCTGGACTAGAAACCGGAGAGGCTCCACGAAGGATCCGGATGGCCCCGGAGGGGTCTCCGGCCTGGGCCAGCGCAACCGGTGAAAGCGTGGCAGTGGCGAGGACAATGGCTGCGAGGGCATTGGCGGCTGAACAAATTTTGGCGTTGTCCATGCGTGGTGGCTCCTGCCGGATCCCGAAGGTCAGCGATCGATCATGCGCTGAGCGGCTTCGGGGTAGCGCTCTCCTTGGAACGTGATGTTCGATGAGGTGTTGTCGATCTCGAGCACTTCCTCCGGGCTCAGCGGAAGTGAGGCAGCAGCGAGGTTCTCATGCAGCCGGTGGAGCTTTGTGGTGCCAGGGATGGGGACAATCCAAGGCTTCCGTGCCAGCAACCAGGCGAGGGCGACCTGAGCCGGGGTGGCGTGGCGCCGGAGGGCGATTCTTTCCAGCAGATCGACCGCTGCTCGATTAGCTCTCCGGGCTTCCGCCGAGAAGCGCGGCACGATGCTCCGGAAGTCGGAGCTGTCAAATTCAGTGCTTTCGCTGATCTTGCCAGTCAGATAGCCCTTGCCCAACGGGCTGAAGGGGACGAAGCCGATACCGAGCTCTTCGAGGGCGGGCAGGATCTCTGCTTCAGGCTCCCGCCACCAGATTGAATACTCGCTTTGCAGGGCGGTGACGGGCTGGACGGCGTGCGCCCGGCGGATGGTTCGCACACCGGCTTCGGAGAGGCCGAAGTGTTTGACTTTTCCTGCGCGGATCAAATCAGCGACTGTGCCTGCAACGTCCTCGATGGGAACCTCCGGGTCAACGCGATGCTGATACAAGAGGTCGATTTGATCGACTCGCAGCCGGCGCAGCGAGGCATCGACCACTTCGCGAATGTGGTCCGGGCGGCTGTCGAGGCCAGCCTGCTTGCCGGTTTTCGGGTCGAGGCGGAATCCGAACTTCGTGGCGATCACGACCTGCCCGCGGAAAGGAGCGAGCGCCTCGCCGACAAGTTCTTCGTTGGTGAAGGGGCCATAGACTTCGGCCGTATCGAAGAAGGTGACTCCACTTTCGAAGGCAGCGCGGATGAGCGAAATCATCTCCTGTTTGTCCTTGGCGGGGCCATAGCCGAAGCTCATCCCCATGCAGCCAAGGCCGAGGGCTGAAACCTCGAGGCTGCTATTGCCAAGTTGACGCTTCTGCATTGGTTCTCTCCCGTGCGGGTTTTCGCTGGCTCAAACCTTGCGTGGCCGCAGATAGCTTCATCATGCTCCAGGCGCCGCGCAAAAGCAGGGTGCTTCCGGTGAGCGGGGCCAACTGGAGCGCATAGAATCCATGGCGGAGCAAGATCACTGCGCGACCTGGAGCACTTTCAGCTCCTTCTGCCCCCGGACAATCAACCTGCCATCGACAAGCGCGAGTGGAGCCCAATTGTCACCAGCTTCGAGGATCACTGCGCTCGCCAGCGGCTTGAAGCCCTCCGGGTTGGGTTCGATGAGGTACAGCTTTGTATTGCCGTCGGTGGCCAGCATCAGGCCGTCTGCGAGAATCGAGCCACCGCGGACGAAAGGCGGCTGTTGGTCCGTTTTCCATTTGACCTGGCCATCGATGCTCATTGCGACCAGACCATCACTTCGCTCATTGATCGTGTAGTGAGTGTAGAAGTGGCCGTCGTGGTGGACCGGCGGCTGGGTGTGGGAGCCGAAGTCGGGGTTTCTAAACAGCTCCGACACTGCGTAGGATGTGCCGTCCTTCTTCTCCACTCTGAGCATGACCGAGCCGGCGCCATACGCGCCGGTGATGAGCACGCGCCCATCTCCTGCATCAACCGCCTGGGGCACGGGAATGATGCACTGCCAGTCCGTGTAGGTCCACAGGATCTTGCCGCTACGAGGGTCCAGGCCATTGATGCTGCCGCCGCGCGCGGTGCGGCCGCGGCCCAAGGCCGCCGTGATCATGACGAGATGGTCCTCTCCTGCGACTTTGACGATCGACGGATTCACATAGCCTGGAGCGCCGGCCAACGCCGGGGATTGCCACTTTAAGGCGCCAGTCTGCTTGTCCAAGGCGACGACTCCGGCCTCTGGCGTCTGAGGCGCCAGAATGAGTGAGTCGCCGTAAACCAGCGGATGCTGCACGATGCCCCAGCGAGGCAGTTCAGAGCCGCCTCCGAAGTCCTTCCAGATGTTCTTTTGCCAGACGGGTTTGCGTGTCTTGGTGTTCACCGCGTGGAGGTCGCCCATAGGGCCGACGATGTAGACATGCTCGCCGTCCACCGTTGGCGTGGTGCGTGACCCGGCGAACATAAATCTGCCAGGAGCCGAGTAGGCAAAGTCCCACAGTTCCCTGCCACTTTCAAAATCAAAGACGCGCAGTTTATCGCCCACGCTTTCGTCGCGGTCCAGTAAGAACAAGTGGCCGCCGCTGACGGCGGGTCCGCCGAAGCCGGGCGACACGGTAGCGGTCCAGAGCACCTTCGGACCTGATTCCGGCCAAGTGCGCAAAAGGCCCTTCTGGTGGGAAGTGTTGTCTCTCCGCGGCCCGTAGATCCAGGGCCAGTCTTCAGCGAGGGCGGAGGCGCCCGCTAACGCAATCAGAAGAGCAACTAATTTCGTGGCGTACTTCATGGGCTTGACTCCAGCAGAGATTCAGACCAAAGGTTGAGGGCTGTTTCCTGGCCAACCAGGAACATGGCTGACTATTTCATCTTGAATGCCCTTGATGCGACTTGGACAATCGATTCTGGCGAACCGATGTCTGGGTTGGGCGAACAGCACGGATTGGCTGGCAGACGGCTCCAGGGGGTCAATTACCGGCTTTGAGGAGGCGGCGGATCCGGTCGCTGTACTGGCGGCCGGTGTTGACTCGCGCACCGCCCTGCAATTCCAGTTCGAAAACGCCGCCGGCGATGGAATTCACCCCAATAACCCGTTCGAGGTTCACCATGTGCGAGCGGTGGACGCGGACGAATGTTGCGGGGTTCAGCGAGCGCTCCATGGCGGTCAGAGTTTCGCCATGCAGGTAGTCCCTGGTGCGGCAGTGGAGGATGGTGTAATTATTGGCCGACTCGATCCAATCGATCGTCTCGACAGGCACGAAATCGAAGCGGTCGGCGGTGCGAACAACCAGCCTGCGGGGCCACTGCTGATCGCGGGTCTCCAGCAGAGTTTCCAGATGGCGCCAAAGTTCGACAGGCTGCCCCAGGCGGCTGCGGGCACGTTCAACGGCCTCCCGCAAACGGACGTCGTCGAAAGGCTTCAACAGGTAATCGACCGCGTTCACCTCAAAGGCCTGAATTGCATACTTGTCGTAAGCCGTGACGAAGACGACAGCAGGCATCCACTGCGGCCCAATCTGCCGGATCACATCGAAGCCGGTGCCATCCGGCATCTGGACGTCAAGAAGAACAAGGTCCAACTGGCCAGAACGAATGGCAGCAACCGCTTCGGCAACGGACCCGCATTCGCCAGCAATCTGCACCGATTGAATGGCTGACAAATCCTGCCGGATGCCGGCCCGAATCAATGGCTCGTCGTCAACAATCAGTACTCTTAACGTGCCTGCCATAGCCATTTCGAATTAAACCCGGACAAGTGCGACTGCAGTCATGTCGTCGTGTTGGGCCCCGGAGCTGAACCGCTGCACTTCTGCGAGCACTTTGCTGACCAATCCCTCTGCGCCGCAGTTGCGCCAACTTGTCAGGAGCTCCGTAAGCCGGACTTCTCCAAACTCCTCGCCAGAGGCAGAAGTGGCCTCGGTCACCCCGTCAGTGAACAGAAACAGCGCGTCATTTTTGTCCAAACGCACGACGGCATCCCCGCTGCGCCAGTGCGGAAAGGCACCTAGCACTGTCCCTGTGGGCTCCAAGCGATCAACGTCCCCGCTCTGTCCGCGGAGTACGAAGGGCGCGAGGTGGCCGCAGTTGACGTAGCGAAGCTGATGGGAGTCCGCGTCATACTCCCCGAAGAAAGCCGTTGCGAAGACATGCGGCGGAGTGGACTCATAGAGCAAGCGGTTGATGGAGGACATCAGCGCCACGGGTTCTGGCGGTCCAGACCGGATGGAAGTCCGGAAACACCCCTGAAGATTTGCCATCAATAGCGCGGCCGGAAGGCCCTTTCCGGAAACGTCGGCGATCACAATGCCGAGCCGGCCTGATCCAAGATCGAGGAAGTCGTAGTAGTCACCGCTCAAGTTGCTGGCGGGCGCGCAACGTCCTGTGTACTCCACCCCGGCAACCAGACTCGAGCGGCGCGGGAGCAGATTGTGCTGAACGGCGCCTGCAACCTCCATCTCAGCTTGTGCGCGGGCGTGAGCCTCAACGAGCGCATCCATCCGGTGTGACCGTTCGTCCGGCTTGGGCAGCCTCGCCTGGGCGCGGTTAATGCTTTCCCGGAGCCGGATGTCATCGAACGGCTTAAGCAGATAATCAACGGCATTGACCTCAAACGCCCGGAGGGCATACTCGTCGTAAGCCGTCACGAACACGACCGGCGGCATCCGTTCCGCCCCCACCTCCCGGATGACATCAAAGCCTGTGCCATCCGGCATCTGGACATCGAGAAGAACGAGATCGAAGGAATTCGAGCGGATGGCAGCGACTGCTTCGGCCACGGACCCGCTCTCACCGGCGACCTCTACTGACTCCAGGCCGGACAGTTCCCCCCGAATACCGGTGCGGATCAGAGGTTCATCGTCAACGATCAGTAACCGCAGACTCTTCATCTTGGAGAGGCCGATCTTCGCCGCTGGCGAAACGAACCGGCAGTTCGATCCGGACTTCGGTCCCACCCGCAGCAAGCCTTCGCATCGCGAAGGTGTGCTGCCCTTGATACATGGTGGCCAAGCGTTCGCGAGTGGAGCTCAGCCCAACGCCCATCTTCTTGCCCTGGAGCGCATCTTCCGGTGGCCCGGCACCGTTGTCAGTCACCGACAGCACGAGCGTGCCTGCCTGCCGTGCCGCTGTGACATGAATAATGCCAGTCTTGTTTGCGCCTCCACGCAGGCCGTGAATCACGGCGTTTTCGATGAGCGGCTGCAGCAGGAAACAGGGAACCATGGCGCGCTGGGTTTCCGGCGCAATGTCGAACACTACTTCGAGCCTTTCGCCGAAGCGCATCTGTTCAAGGGCGACGTAGGCCCGGGTCAGTTCAATTTCCTCAAGGAGAGTGCTTTCCGGTTCGGAATCCTGCCGGAGCACGGCGCGCAGGAGATCGCCCAGACGGGCGACCATACGGCTCGCCGTGTGTGGATCCTGGCGGGTCATGACCGAGATGTTTTGCAGACTATTGAACAGGAAATGGGGGTTGAGGCGCGCGCGGATGGCGTCGAGCTGGGCCTGTTTCAGGCCAGCCTCGAGGCGGGATTTTTCGAGGGCGAGGCGCGCGGCGCGTTGCTCCTGCTGCCGAAGTTGAAACTGGGTTCTGACAAAGTAGCCCCCCGCCACACTGCACCAGAAGAGCAGTTCGGCCATGGGGAAGAAATGACGCAGCCAGAAACCCGACATTCGCGGGCTGAAGTGCGGCTGCAAGAGAGACAGCAAGCCAGTATAGATTGCCGCCATGAGAGGGGATGCTATGAGGCAAACCGGGACGCTGATGAGCAGAAGCAAGAACAGATTGCGGGTCCAGTTGCCCGCACCGAGTGGAAACCGCCGCTCCAGGCGGAATACGATTGGCGACAGCGCAACCCAGGGGTAGTAGCAGGCGGTAAAGGCGACGATGAAGGCCAGATCGCCCGAGCCGGTGTGAGCGGGGCGCTGGAATTGGTAGCGCAAGGACGTAAGAAGGCCGATCGCCGTCCAAATGAGAAAGATCTTCCCAAGCCCCGGATAGCGCAAGTCGTTCTCATTGCCGGGATCGGGGTACGCCGAACTAGAGAGTGCTTGCGGGTCGCTCACGAGTCTTCTCGCAATCATTCTGGCACTTTCGATGGCGGACAGTGCTCCAGCGGCCAAGTTCAACGGCCCAGATTGTCTGGAAGCGGGAACGGATGAGCAAGAGACCGGCCCAGCCCAACAGAAGGCGCTCAGACAAGGACGGGATTCTGATTGGAGGAAGCATCACTTCTTTTGGAGCAGACTCTCGTACTCGACAGTGTGCCCGGTCATGTTGTCGCGGCGCCAAGCATTCTGGATCCGTCGAGCGGCTTCCGCAAGGTTGCGCGCTTCCGATTTCCTTCCCGCGCTGCGGACCAGACGGGAATACTGTTCATACAACTCTGCCAGGATCACGTGATCCTGACCCAAGTGCATCTGGGCAACGGCGATGGCCTGGCGGTACAGGATGGCGGCGGTTTCGTGGTCGCCCAGAGTGAAAAGCGCCGTGGCATATCCGGCGAGGGTCGTGGTGAGGGTTGCCGGGGACGGCGCGGGGACCATTCCCATTTGAGTAAGCGCCTGCTTGTAAAGCTTGCTTGCCTCGGCCACCCGGCCGGCAAGCATCTGCAGGCGGGCCAGGTTTGCCTGTGCAACTGCACCGACTTCCCGTAGTTCCGCGGCCGAATCACTCATGCAAATCTGGATGGTGGCGCGAAGAATCTGTTCCGCTTCCGCAGTGCGGTTCCTGTGGGCCAGGATGACGCCGAGGCTGCCCATGAGACTCGCAGTGTCCGAGGGAGCGGCGGGGGCATCCGCGTTGAGGACGCTCCGGATCAGGGCTTCGGCTCTGGAGAACTGACCGGTCTGAAGGTATACCGCAACCAGGCCAGCGGAGACGCGGCCAAGAAGCCTGGGGTCTGCGCCGTGGGTGCGCCTGAGGGCACTGATTCCGCGGAGGTAAGCCTTTTCCGCCTCCCGCATCTGGCCTTTGCGGTCCAGTAACCAGCCGAGGTTCTGGAGAACCACCGCGGCTCGCACTGCATCGCCGGCCGTCTCGGCGTCCTGCAGAGCTTCGGTGTAAACAGCTTGCGCCTCGTCGAGCGCGCCCGCATCCACCAGGCGGATGGCAGATTCGACCCGTTGATGCCAAGACTGAGTTGAATCCGACGCATAGAGGCATACGCTGAGAATTGCCGGGGCGAAGACAGCCAATGCTGTTGCTGTGATGGAAGCGCGAAGGGCGGCGGCGAATCTGTGGAGCCGATTACCAGCCCGAGAGAAGGGGGCTTCGATTTCGCTGGACCTCATGGCTAAACCAAGAGTGCCTGCCCGGCATCAAAGCGTCAGCCCGATCCTGGCGAACGGTAGGATTCAGACGGTAAACGACGGGGACACGCACCACCAACAACACGGGTGCGGAGCCCGAGCGCTTGCAAAACGGAGGTCTCAGCTTGCGGCGGAGAGACGGAGACCTGCAGCGTGGGCCCACTCGAGGGCCTGGCGCCATTCGGCGGCGGTGAGGCGGCGGGCGAGTTCGGGGTAGTTGCGGGCGCGGTATTGGGGCCGGTATTGCGCCATGAGGTTGACGCGGGTCTGGGGGGAGAGTTCACGGGCGACCCACTGGACAAACTGATCGGTGCCGCTAATGTTGTTGGGGAGCACGAGGTGGCGAATGAGGAGGCCGCGAGTGGCGGCGCCGCGGGCATTGGTTTGGAGGTGCCCCACCTGGCGGTGCATCTCCCTGATCGCTTCAGCCGCGCGTTCGGGGTAATCGCGCGCACCGCGCGAAAAGCGGGCGGCTGCGGCGCCGTCTGTGTATTTGAAGTCAGGGAGATAGATGTCGACGATGCCGTCGAGCAGCCGGATGGCCTCGAGGGCTTCGTAGCCACCGCAGTTATAGACGAGCGGAATACGAAGGCCGAGGCGGATGGCCAGGGGGAGAGCGCGGACGATGTTGGGTACGAGGTGAGTCGGGGTGACGAGGTTGATGTTCTCGCAGCCGCGGTCCTGGAGGGAAACCATCATGCGGGCGAGGGCATCGTCGGAGGTGAAACTGCCATCGCCACGGTGGTTGATCTCCCAGTTCTGGCAGAACTCACAGAGAAGATTACACAGGCTAAAGAAGATGGTGCCGGAACCGCCGCGGCCGACGAGCTCAGGTTCTTCGCCAAAGTGTGCATGGGCGGAGTAGACGCGGGCACGATGGGAAGACTGGCAGACGCCGGTCTCGCCACGGGTGCGATTGACGCCGCAGGCGCGGGGGCAGAGGTGGCAGGCCTGATAGATGCTGTAAAGCTGGGCGGCGCGGCGTTCAAGTTCGCCGGATTGGTGGAGACGAACGTAAGCGGGTTCGAACGCGGGGCGCGGCAGGGAAAGCGGAACCAGCCCGGCGTTGAAGGCGCGCCTGGTGGGCGTATCCATGGCGCCTTCATTCTGTCACCCGGGCGGGTTGGGGACAATGGGCGGAGGAGGTGCCGGAATGCGGGTATTGGTATTCTCGGATCTGCACGGAGACCGGGCGCAGTTGGAGCGCCTGATGGAGCAGGAGGCCGACTACTACGTCGCGGCAGGGGATTTGGTGAGTTGGGGGCGTGGTTTGGAGGCGATGGGGGCTGTGCTGCGGCAGAGGGCGGGGCGAGTGGGGGTGCTGCCCGGGAATCATGAACATGAGCGGGATGTTGAGGCCTTTTGCACGACGTTTGGGTTGGAGGCACTGCACGGGCGAGTGCGGGACTTGGGGAACGGATGGGCGCTGGCGGGGCTGGGGCATTCGAGTCCGACGCCGTTTAACACGCCCGGGGAGTACAGCGAGGAGGAGTTTCGGAGCCGGTTGGCGGCGTTCCGAGGGCTGAGGGCGGACCGGACTCTGCTGGTATGTCACTGCCCGCCGTACGGGACGGTTCTGGATGAGGCGGCGCCGGGGCGGCACATCGGGAGCGTCGCGATTGGGGAGTTTTTGGAGGAGTTCCAGCCGGCTTACTTTTGCTGCGGGCATGTGCATGAGGCGTGGGGTAGGACGGCGGACTTAGGAAGGACAAAGGGTATCAACGTGGGACGGGCGGGATTCTACGTAGAACTTGGCGATGTCGAGCGAACCGAAAGTACTGGTGCTTGACACATTTCGTTCATACGAGGACACTGTCCCAAGATAGCCCGCACTCGCGCCTGCGAGGATCGCTTCCAATCCCCCGATGGGAGTGAAATGGCGGGAGCCCACCTTTTTCACCCCATTTGCATTGAGAGGCCGATTCATGTCCAATTCCAGGAGCCGAAATCGAGTTGTGTACTTCCGGGTGACGGAAGAGGAGTACGAGCAGATGACGGCGCTGTGCGACAGGCACGGAGCACGCACGCTGTCGGAATTGATACGCTCAGCGATGGATCTGCTTGCGAAGGCCGAGAACAACCACTTTGAGCAAGAGGTGACCAGGCGGCTTTCGGAGCTGGAGCGCTCGTTGGACTGGATCAGCCAGAACATGGGCGCGCCACAGGGATCGATGTCAGACTGAGGAGCCGAGAGCGCGGTATGAAAGCTTGTAGGGTGGCAGGCATCCTGGTGGCCGTGGCGTGGCTGGCGGCTGGGCAAGCGCCGCAGGCGAGGCCCGGGCAGGGGGGAGCGGCACAGCCGGAGGGTCTGGAGCGGCTGCGGCCGACGTACGTGCTGCAGAAGGGCGACCAGATTCTGATCCGCGCGGTGGAGTTGGAGGAGATCAGTAACCGGCCCTACATTGTTGACGAAGAAGGGTTTGTGACGCTGCCTCTGGTGGGGCAGGTGCAGGCGGCCGGGCTTACGGTGGAGAGGTTTGAAGCTGCTCTGATCGACCTGCTGAAGCAGTATGTGAGGCAGCCGCAGTTGACTGTGGTGGTGACGCAGTTCTCGAGCGACCCGGTGTTCTTTGTGGGCGCGTTTAACGCTCCGGGCATTTATCCGCTGACGGGGAAGAGGACGCTGGTAGAGATGTTGTCTTCAATCGGCGGCCTGTCGCCGACGGCAAGCAAAAGGCTGCGGGTGACCCGGCGGATTGAGCAGGGGCGGATTCCCCTACCTAACGCGGTGGATACGCCGGACGGGAAGGGGACGACGGTAGAGATCAATTTGCAGGTGCTGTATTCGACGGTAAATCCCGCGGAGGACATTACTCTGCAGCCATTCGACGTGGTTAGCGCTGAGCGTGCAGAAGTGGTGTACGTGACGGGGGCGGTGATCAAGGAAGGCGGGATTCCTTTAGAGGAGCGGGAGACATTGACGGTGCTGAAGGCACTGGCGCTATCGGGCGGGGCGCAACCGAACGCAAAGCTCAAGCAAGGCAAGGTGTTGCGGCAGGTGATGGATTCGTCGCGGCGGGCCGAGATCCCTGTGAATCTAAACGACATCCGCGAGGGGCGGGCGAACGATTTTCCCCTGATGGCAAACGACATTCTGTTTCTGCCGAGGGGGAAGGGGGTGGGGTGGCAGGGAGTGCTCGGGCTCTCGTCAGTGGCGGTGGCGATTGTGAGTGCGGTGATCTTTGCGAACGTCAACCGGAACAATTAGGGGCGCCCTCCGCGCGCGGGCATGTACCGCTTCGACCTAGTGGAGCAGTTGAAACTCCGGACGGTGGAGCCTCCGCGCCAGTCACAGTTGGCGCGGGTACCCCCGACGGTTTGGCGGCTGGGCTTCACGAGCCTGTTGACCGACGTCTCCGCGGAGATGGTAAACAGTCTCCTGCCCGCTTACCTCGTGCTGTACCTGCATGCGGGCCCATTGACCTATGGGGTGATCGACGGGGTGTATCACGGCATGGCCGTGTCGTTACTGGGGATCCTGGGTGGCGTGTTCTCGGACCGGTGGAGGCGCTACAGGGAAGTTGCGGCTTTGGGTTACGGGCTGTCAGCGCTCTGTAAGTTGGGATTGCTGGCCGCACAAGGGGCGATGGGTTGGATCGGCGCGGTGGTGGCGCTGGACCGGGCAGGGAAGGGCATTCGAACGGCGCCGCGCGACGCGTTGCTATCGCTGAGCAGCGAGGGCAGCACTGTAACAACCTCGTTTGCGGTGCACCGGGCATTGGATGCCGGTGGCACGTTAATTGGCCCGCTGCTTGCCTTCGCCATTCTGGCGCGGTTTCCGCACGGCTATGATGCGGTGTGGCTGACCAGTTTCGTGTTCGCCGTGATTGGGGTGGCGGTGCTTTGGCTCTTTGTGCAGAACCCTTCAGTGACGAAGGAAGTACAGGCCCATGTGCGTGTCCCGTGGCGTGAGTTGGCGAAGTTTAACCCTCGGTTTCGCCGGGTGCTGCTGGCAGCCGGATCGCTGGCCTTATTCAGCATTAGTGACGGGTTTGTGTACCTATTGCTGCAGGGCAAGTCCGGGGCTGCGGCCCACTACTTCCCCCTTTATTTCGTGGTGACATCGGTGTGCTACATGTTGCTCTCGGTGCCAGTGGGGCTGGTGGCGGGGAGGATTGGCCGGAGGACGGTGCTGTTGAGCGCTTACGCCATCTTACTGCTGCTCTATGGCCTGATTTTTCTTGGCTTGGTGGGTGGGCAGGCTGTGCCGATGGTTGCGCTGGTGCTGTTTGGATTGTTTTACGCGGGCAGTGAGGGCGTACTGATGGCGGTGGCGAGCGAAACGATTCCGGCGGCTCAGCGGACAAGTGGATTGGCGGTTCTCAATGCAGGAATCGGTTTAGGACGTTTGGCGGGTTCGGTGATGTTCGGATGGACATGGCACAGCGCAGGAGCACAGGGTGCTCTGCAACTGTTTGGGGTTGGTCTAATCGCGGCGATAGTCGCATCGGCGTGGCTTCTGCCAGCGCCGGCTGAGCGGTAGGCGCATGCGGCCGGCTAGCGCAAGGAGCGCTTTCGTGCTGATGTGTCTCGGCGGGGCAGTGCTCTTGTTCTGGTACTTCCACCGGATGCAGGAAGGGCGAGTGGTTGAGGTAAGTGATCCCAAGACCAAGAGTCAACTTGTGGCTCCAGCTGGAAAGCAAGCGCAGCCGGAAGTAAGGCTGGGGCAGGAAGCGGAGGTGGCGGCAAAGCAGACGCAGCCGTTAGCACCGTATCGCAGGGTTTTTTTCCGGTGGACCAACCCGGATGAGATGTTCGGGCGGCTGGCGTTTGTGGATCGAGGCGCTCTAGACCGGCCGCAATGGGCAGGTACTCTTTCATGCGAAGTAGTCCATGTAGCAGGTGGACGTGGAATTTGCCTAGTGGCGGACCGTGGTGTTTTCACCCGTTACAGGGCGGACATTTTTGACTCCTCATTCCAGGTAACGGCTTCTTTGCCCCTGAGTGGCGTACCCAGCAGAACTCGCTTGTCGCCGGATGGGCGGTTGGGGGCCGCGACCGTGTTTGTAACTGGGCATTCCTACGCGTCCGTAGATTTCTCTACGCAGACGCTACTGATTGACGTAATGAAGGGCGCCATATTGGGGGATCTGGAGGAGTTCCAGGTGACGAGTGGCCGCTCGTCCTTCCAAAGCGCCGACTTTAACTATTGGGGCGTTACATTCACGCCGGACAGCAAGCGCTTCTATTGCACGCTTTCGACGGCGGGGAAACACTATCTCGTCGAGGGGGATCCCGCGGAGAAGCGCGGCAAGGTACTTCGCGAGGGGGTGGAGTGTCCATCGGTATCCCCGGATGGGAAGCGGGTGGCGTTCAAAAAGCGGATAGCTGGGAGCCAGGTAAAGTGGCGGATTCATGCTCTAGATCTAACCACCGGGCGGGAAACCCCCTTGGCAGAAACTCGAAGTGTAGATGACCAATTGGAATGGCTGGATGCGCAACATGTTATGTACTCGTTGCCCGAACAGATGGACAGTTCGAGCCCCAGGATGGATGTTTGGATAGTGGCAGTTGAGGGTGGAGACGGCCCGAAAAAACTCCTTTCGGGGGCATATTCGCCTGCGGTAGAGCGAAAGTAATGGAAGTACCGGGGACCGGGCCTCGCTGGAACCTTCGTCCTGGACTCAAAAGCATCGAGGTCAGGGGTTTCCCCCTCTTTCTTAAAGCAAAGAGGTCTGTTTTAATACAGGAAGTCGGACTTGTCCGCAGTGCATTCGTAGTTTATACAGCGGGCAGCCCTTAGAGGGCCAGATGGGACAGAAATGGCGGGAGCCTATCTGGGCCTCAAGAGAGGCGTCATGTCGGCAGTTCACCGCGGCAGCGGGTGAGAACTAAGAACTGAACGCCGCAACGATTTTCACTCCCTCACGTGATTCTTGCCGCTGATTGAACCGAGCGGCCCGGCCGAAGAAGACGAGGCGCGTCCAGGCTTGGGCGGAGGAGGCAGCGTTCCGGCATGAGCAAGGCGAAAGAACGTAACAATGTTGAAGTAGTACAGGCTGCCGAGCGTCCTGTCAGCAAGCCTTTGGCGGAGCAGTCTGTTTTGTCGCAGGCGATGTTCCGGCGTTCGGTCTACATCGAACAGCGCCGAGCCGAGCGAAGCAAGCGCGGCTTCGTCCTGATGCTGGCGAAGGTGAAGGGGGCGGATAGTCCTGAGTGGGTTCGCGCTTTCAGCGGTCTCATCTCGGCTGTGCTCAAGAAATCAAGGGAGACGGACCTAACCGGATGGTACGAGAGCGGCAGCGTGGTTGGAGTGATCTTCACGGACATTGAGCCGAACGACAAAGACAAGATTGCCGCGGCATTAATGCTTCGAATGGGCGAGGCACTGGAAGAGGCGCTGACGGAAGCGCAGCGCGAGATGTTCGAAATCACTTTCCACGTCTTTCCAGAAGACTGGAGCGACACGGGAAGCGACCGGCCGACCCGGGCCATCTTGTACGAGCACACAGCGCCAAAGACGCCGGTCCGGCGGGCGTCGCTGATGATGAAGCGTGTGGTGGACATTGTGGGCAGCATTGTGTTGATCCTGGTGCTGGCGCCATTGATGCTGCTGATCGCGGCGGCAGTGAAACTGACTTCAGAAGGCCCAGTGCTTTTCCGGCAACAACGGGTGGGGCAATTTGGCAAACATTTCACATTCCTCAAATTCCGTTCGATGGCGCAGTCGAACGATCCTTCGGTCCATCGTGAATTTGTTCAACAATTGATTGCTGGGCGGGCGAATGGTGCGGAATCCACTGGGAACGGCAAGCCGGTTTTCAAGATAACGAACGACGCGCGAGTGACGCGAATTGGCAGATTCCTGCGCCGGACAAGCCTGGATGAATTGCCTCAATTATTCAACGTGCTGGCCGGAGAGATGTCTCTGGTCGGGCCGAGGCCGCCGATTCCTTATGAGGTGGATATCTACGAATCTTGGCACCGGCGGCGCTTGTTGGAGA
Organism: uncultured Solibacteraceae bacterium; assembly: GCA_964460395.1. GTDB lineage: Bacteria > Acidobacteriota > Terriglobia > Bryobacterales > Bryobacteraceae > CAYWQS01. The sequence continues at coordinate 39,990 of CAYWQS010000013.1, forward strand.
TGAAGCCCGGTATCACGGGGCTTTGGCAAGTATCAGGCCGGAGCCGAACAAGCTTTGATGACATGGTCCGCTTGGACCTGCGCTACGCGCGTGAATGGTCGATTTGGCTCGACATATGGATCCTGCTAAAAACGCCGGCAGCGGTGCTTACTGGCGCTGGCGCTTATTAATTGGCAAGCAGTTGAGCGAGTGGAGGAGGATTTACCGGTGAAATTTGGAGTCATTGGTTATGGATACTGGGGGCCGAACATTGTTCGGAATCTCCACAGTGTGAACGGGGCGGAAGTGGTGGCGGTTTGTGACCGTTTGCCAAAGAACCTTGATCGAGTGAAAAAGGCGTATCCGGCGGTTCAAATCACGACAGACGCTGATGAACTTCTGCGTTCGGCGGAGATTGATGCTGTAGCGGTAATCACCCCCGTGTGGACGCACTACGAGTTGGCCAAGACGGCTTTGCTGAATGGCAAGCATGTTTTCATAGAGAAGCCTTTTACTTCTAATTCCGAGCAGGCTGAAGAACTGGTTGAACTCGCTGACAAGCTGGGTTTGACGATCATGGTGGACCACACGTTCCTGTTTACGGGATCTGTGAAGAAGATCCGTCAGTTGATCGATGAAGACGCACTGGGCAAGCTCTACTATTACGACTCCATGCGGGTGAACCTGGGGTTATTGCAACACGACGTCGACGTTTTGTGGGATCTGGCTCCGCACGATCTGTCGATCGTGGACCACCTGATCGGACTGCCAGTGGAGGGTGTGGTGGCGACAGGCGCGGCACACGTGAACGGGCACGCGGACGTGGCTTTCATGACGCTGTACTATCCGGGCAACGTAATTGCGCACATCAACGTGAACTGGCTGTCCCCGGTGAAGATCCGGATGACGCTGATCGGCGGCGAGAAGAAGATGCTGGTTTGGAACGACCTGGTGGCGGATGAAAAAATCCGCGTGTACGACAAGGGCGTAGATGTCAGCACGAAAGAAGGAATGTACGACCTTCTAGTCAGCTACCGGTCAGGCGACATGTGGGCGCCTCGCATCGAAACCACTGAGGCCTTGAAGAGCGAGTTGGAGTATTTCGTCACCTGCGTGGAGGGTGGCATCCGGCCGTTCAACGATGGGATGGCGGGTCTGCGAGTGGTAAGAATGCTGGAAGCTGCGCAGGAATCGCTGAAAAAGAAGGGCGAGGTGGTCTACGCATGAACGACAAGCAGTCCATCGCGCCATCGGTGAAGATGGGCAAGGATGTGAAGGTCTACGATTTCGTAAACCTGTACGGGTGCGAAATTGGGGACGAGTCGCGAGTCGGCACCTTTGTGGAGATCCAAAAGAACGCGAAGATCGGTAAGCGCTGTAAGATATCGAGTCACACGTTCATCTGTGAAGGAGTGACGATTGAGGACAATGTCTTCATTGGTCACGGAGTGATGTTCATCAACGATTCGTATCCTCGCGCCACCGCTGCCGATGGGGGGTTGCAGACAGAGAAGGACTGGGTGGTGGAGCCGACCACAGTCAAGACGGGTGCTTCTATTGGGTCAGGCGCAACAATTCTGTCCAAGTTAACCATTGGCGAGAATGCAATCGTAGGGGCGGGGAGTGTAGTGACAAAAGACGTGCCGGCGAATACCATTGTTGCCGGGAATCCGGCCCGGATACTGAGGCAGATAAATCCGGCACAAGGAGGCCAAAGCAAGTGAGCGAGAAGAAGAACGTTCCGTTTCTGGATTTAGTGACTCCGCACGTGGAGCTGCAGGAGGAACTCTGCGAAGTACTGCGGAGTGCTTTGAAGACGGCAGGGTTTATCGGCGGTCCGGTGGTGCAGAAGTTCGAAGACGAATTTGCTGCCTATTGCGACGCGAAGTATTGCGTGGGTGTGGGCAGTGGTACAGATGCTTTGCGTTTCGCGCTGATGGCTGCGGGCGTGGGCGCCGGCGACGTGGTGGTGACGGTGCCGCACACTTTCATCGCGACAACGGAGGCCATTAGCCAAGCCGGCGCTGGCATCGCGTTCGTCGATATTGACGAATCGACTTACAACATGGACCCGGGACAGCTGCGCGCGTATCTGAGCGAGCAGTGCGATTGGGATGCGGCTGCGCGCGTGTTGACGGACCGCCGGACGGGCAGGAAGGTGCGCGCGATCATCCCGGTGCACATTTACGGCCAGATGGCGGACATGGATCCCATTCTGGAGTTGGCGGAGCAGTACGGGCTGATCGTAGTGGAGGACGCCTGCCAGGCGCACGGTGCTGAATACTTCTCCAAGCGGCAGCAGCGGTGGCTGCGGGCTGGTTCCGTGGGGCTGGCGGCTGCCTTCAGCTTCTATCCAGGCAAAAACCTGGGGGCATGCGGCGAGGCTGGCGCCATCACGACCAACGATGTGGAACTGGCGAAGAAGATGCGGATGCTGCGCGACCACGGTCAAGCGATGAAGTATTACCATGACGTGGAGGGCTATAACGGGCGGCTCGACGCGGTTCAGGCAGGTTTCCTGAGTGTAAAGTTAAAGCACCTGCCAAAGTGGACCGAGCAAAGGCAGGCCGCGGCGCGCCGGTATCGCGAGATGTTCGGCGAAACAGGTGGCGCTTTGGTCCTGCCTGCTGAGCCGGAGGGCTCGCGGCCGGTGTACCACCTGTACGTGGTGCGAGTGGCAGATCGCGAGCAACTGCAAAAGCAGTTAGCCGAAGCAGGGATCGGAACGGGGATTCACTACCCGATTCCATTGCACCAGCAAAAAGCATACCTCGAGCTGGGCTATCCGGAAGGAAGCTTTCCAGTAACCGAGCGGATTGCGAGAGAGATCGTGTCGCTACCGATGTTCCCCGGTTTGGAAGCCGAGGACCAGAAGCGGGTGGTGGAGCACGTGATGGAATTCGCAAGCTGCCACAGGGCATAGTGGAGAGCGGGCTAAACTTGTCTAAATCAACGGATACTGTAGCCAAACAGGTGGCGGCGACTTTCGGGCGCCAGGGGACGAAGGAGTCGCCCGCCTGGGAGGTCGAGTTTGCGGCGTACTTGAAAGGGGCCCACACAACGGAGGAACTCCATGCTGTTTTTGGACAGTTCCGTGGTGGTGAAACCTCTTTTGATGCGCTGATGCGCAGAGTGCTTTTGCGTGCGATGTGCCGGAGCGCGGGAAGTAACCTGCAAGTAGGCCCAGATGTGGTGTTTAAGCACCCGGAGACACTGGAGTTCGGAGACAGCGTCTTCATTGGAGCCCAGGCAATGATTCAAGGCCGGTTTGACGGCGTGTGCCGGATTGGCAACCACGTTTGGATCGGTCCACAAGCCTACTTCGACGCTCGCAGCCTGGTGCTGGAGGACTACGTGGGCTGGGGGCCTGGCGCCAAAGTACTGGGGTCGGCGCACATAGGCGAGCCAGTGGGCGAACCCATTATCAAGACCGACTTGATGATTCAACCCGTCACCGTCGGTTTCGGCGCCGATGTGGGTATGAACGCCTGTCTCCTCCCGGGCGTTCACATCGGCGCCCACTCCATTGTGGGGGCAGGCGCTGTAGTGACCCACGACGTGCCGGAGTACGCCATTGTCGCGGGCGTGCCGGCGCGATTCCTGCGGGACCGGCGGACGGTGGAGGCCGGCGAGAAGAAATCATGAGCAAACTAAGTGGATCGTGCTGCCTGGTAACCGGGGGTGCGGGCTTTATTGGCAGTACAATTGTGGACCAGCTTCTGGCCGCGGGAGCGGCGGAGGTGCGGATCGTCGATAACTTCATCCGCGGCAGTTGGCGGAACCTGGCGGAGGCGAGGAAACACGCCGGTGTGCGGGTAACGGAAGGCGACATTCGAGATGCAGCGTTGGTGGACCGGCTGGCGCAGGGCGCAGACTTCGTGTTTCACCAGGCGGCGCTTCGGATCACGCGGTGCGCGGAATACCCCCGAGAAGCGATCGAAGTACTGGTAGACGGCACGATGAACGTGTTGGAAGCCGCTCTGAAGCACAAGGTAAAGAAAGTGATGGCGGCTTCGTCGGCGTCGGTGTATGGGGAGCCCAGCTACCTGCCGATGGACGAGGCGCACCCGTTCAACAACCGCACCTTGTATGGAGGCTGCAAAATAGCCAACGAACAAATGATGCGTGCATTGAACGACACACACGGCCTGTTATACATAGCCTTCCGGCCGTTCAACGTCTACGGACCCCGCATGGACGTAACGGGGGCCTACACGGAAGTTCTCATTCGCTGGCTTGACGCCATTGATGAGGGCAAACCACCACTCATTTTCGGCGACGGCAAGCAATCGATGGATTTTGTCTATATCGCGGATGTGGCGCGGGCGTATATCCTGGGCGCGGAATCCGACATCAGTGACGACTTCTTTAATGTCGGAACGGGCGTTCAAACGAGTTTGAACGAGTTGTGCCACCTGCTACTGAAGTTGACTGGCTCGTCGTTGCAGCCGGAATATCGCGAGGCGCGCAAGGTGGGGCATGTGCAGCGGCGCCGGGCCGGAATGGAAAAGGCTGAAAAGATGCTCGGATTCCGATGCGAGGTTTCGCTGGAAGAAGGGTTGCGGCAGCTGATCGCATGGCGGCAAGCGGTGAAAGCGGAAGCGACGGCAGCGGCGGAGGCGTGATGAGTTCCACAGCAATTGCCAGAAACATTCCAGTGGCGAAGCCCTTCATTGGGGTGGAAGAAGAAGTGGAGGTCTTGCAGGCGCTGCGAAGCGGGTGGGTGAGCCAGGGACCGCGCGTTGCGGAGTTCGAACGGCAGTTCGCGGCTTACGTTGGGGCGGCGGAAGCGGTGGCGGTGTCATCGTGTACAACGGCGCTGCACTTGGCGCTAATGGCAGCGGGTGTGCAGCCGGGCGATGAAGTTTTGTGCCCGAGCCTTTCGTTCATCGCAACGGCGAATTCGATCGTTTACGCAGGGGCTTGTCCGGTCTTTGTGGATGTGGATCCGACTACATTCAACATCGACCCTGGCCGGATCGAGGAATTGATCACGGAGCGGACGAGGGCCATCCTGCTGGTGCACCAGATTGGCATGCCCGCGGCAATAGACGAGATCGCGGAGATCGCACGGCGACGGGGCTTGGCGCTGGTGGAAGACGCGGCCTGTGCGATCGGCTCAGAATACAAGGGCGCCCGGATTGGGGCGCCTCATACGCAATTGGCTTGTTTCAGCTTCCACCCCCGGAAGATCCTCACCACGGGGGAAGGCGGAATGATCACGACGGCTGATGCCGCATTGGCGGCGCGGTTGCGCCGGCTACGCCAGCACGCGATGGGTGTATCAGATCTGGCTCGGCACAGCGCAAGCAAAGTGATTGTGGAGACCTACGACGAAGTAGGCTACAACTATCGCATGACGGATTTGCAGGCGGCGGTAGGACTGGTGCAGTTGCGCAGGCTGGATGAAATGGTGGCAAAGCGGCGGGCCTTGGCGGCACGATACACGCAGCGGCTCTCGCCGTTGAACTGGATGATTACGCCTAGCGAGCCGGCGGGATGTGTTTCCAATTTCCAGTCGTACATGGTGCGGCTGACGGAACATGCGCCAGTCGAGCGCGATGATCTGATGCAGCGGATGCTGGACCGAGGAATCTCGACGCGCCGGGGCATTATGGCCACGCACCGCGAAGCTCCTTACCGGCCTGGGCAGTGGGACGCGCGGCTTCCGGTCACAAACCTGGTCACGGACTCTGCCATGATTCTGCCGCTTTATCATCAAATGACGGACGACGATCAGGATTACGTCATCGAGACGCTACTGGAAGTCAGCGCAAACTGAGTCTTCGTGTCCGCAATCCCCTTGAACAACTCAATGGCAGCGGCGGCGCCGGAACCGGGGGCGCGGGCAGGAGACTCTTCCTACGGGCAGATTCTCAAGTCCACAGCCCTGGTGGGCGGCTCGCAGGTGATCAACATCGCCGTTGGCATGGTGCGGACCAAGGCCATGGCGGTGCTGCTGGGGCCGGCGGGCTTCGGTCTGATGGGTCTGTACGGGTCGATTGCAGATTTGACGCAGGCTGTCGCGGGGTTAGGCATCAACAGCAGCGGTGTGCGGCAGATGGCCGAGGCGGCCGGGTCGGGCGATACGAAGCGGATCGCGCGCACGGCCACGGTGCTGCGCCGAACGGCGGTGGCGGTGGGCTTGTTGGGCGCGTTGATCCTGCTGGTTTTCGCAGGGCCTATTTCGCACCTGACGTTTGGCACTGGGGAGCGGCGCAGCGGCGTCGCCCTGCTGGCTGCGGCCGTGTTTCTGCAATTGGTGGCCGGCGGGCAGGGCGCGCTCATCCAGGGGATGCGCAGGATTGCCGATATGGCCCGGATGAATGTTCTGGGCGCGGTATTCGGTGCGGTGGTTTCGGTAGTGCTGGTGTACTTCCTCCGGGAAGAAGGAGTGGTACCCGCACTGGTGGCTGTGGCGGGGATGGCGGTGCTGAGCTCCTGGTGGTTCAGCCGGAAGATCCGGGTGGAGCGTCCCTCGTTGAGTTTCTCCGAGGTGAAGCAGGAAGCTGGCGGGTTGCTGGGCCTGGGCTTCGCGTTTATGGCGAGCGGTCTGATGACGATGGGCAGCGCCTATGCCATCCGCATCATCATTTCGAACCAGTTGGGCTTGAGCGCCACCGGACTCTACCAAGCGGCGTGGACGCTCGGCGGCCTGTACGTGGGCATGGTGCTGCAGGCGATGGGAGCGGACTTCTATCCGAGGCTCACGGCCGTGGCGCACAATCACGTACGCTGCAACGCACTGGTGAACGAACAGGCGCAAGTGAATCTGCTGCTGGCGGGTCCGGGAGTGTTGGCGACTCTCGTACTGGCGCCTGTCGTGCTCCAGGTGTTCTACGCGCCGCAATTCGCGCAGGCAGTGGATACTCTGCGCTGGATCTGCCTGGGCATCGCGATGCGCGTAATCGGCTGGCCGCTGGGCTACATTCTCATCGCCAAAGGAGAGAAGCGCCTGTTCTTTCTGAGCGACGCCTTCTGGACTGTGATGCACCTGGGCCTAGCCTGGGTGCTAGTCGGGCGGTTTGGTCTGGCCGGTACCGGGATGGCATTCTTCGGTGCCTATTTGCTGCATGCGGGACTGAACTACCTGCTGGCACGGCAATTGACGGGGTTCCGCTGGTCGGGGGTGAACTTCCGGCTGGGGGGATTCTTTGCGGCATCGGTGCTGCTCTCATTGGTGTTATGCCGAGTGCTGCCCGGGGTGCAAGCGCTGGCTGCCGGGGCTGTACTGGTCGGTTTGGCGGCGATCCGAGGTATTCGTGGATTGCACGAACTGGTGGGCGCTGAGGTTCTTTCGCCAGCAGTGCATTCAAAGCTGTCCAAGTTTTTCGGGAGTCCCCGGTAGAGGGCATCTTTATCGAACCAGGCTATGCGGGTTCTTGTGTATGCGCACCAGTTAGAAATCGGCGGGACTCAGACCAATGCGATCGAGTTGGCGGCCGCTCTCAGGGACCTTCATGGCTGTGAGGTGGCTCTCTTTGCCACTCCGGGCCCGATGTTAAGCCTGGTGAACTCCATGGGCCTGCGCTACCTTCCTGCTCCGGCTCCAGGGTTCTATCCATCGCCCGCTCGCATTCAGGCGCTTCGCGCCGCTGCGCGAGAGTTGCGGCCTGACGTGATCCACGTGTGGGACTGGTGGCAATGCCTCGACGCTTACTACGGGGTGCACCTTCCGATGGGGTTGCCGCTGGTCGTCACCGACATGAACATGACACTCACACGGGTCCTGCCGAAGAGGCTGCCAACCACATTCGGCGTACCTTGTCTGGTGGAGCAGGCTAAAGCGACGGGTAGAAGTTGCGTTGATCTCCTATTGCCTCCGGTGGACACCAATGCCAACGCGCCGGATGAGAAACTAGGGCGCGAATTCCGTGCTCTGCATGGGATTGGTCAGGAAGAATTGCTCCTCGTGACGGTGTCACGACTCTCGTACAACATGAAATCTGAGAGCATTGCTAGGACTATAGAAGCCGTCCGGCAACTCGGCACACGGCACCCAATCCGGTTTGTCCTTGCGGGCGAAGGGCAAGCGCGAGCGGCCATCGAGAAACTGGCAGGGGATGTCAATGCGGAACTTGGGCGGCCAGCGGTTGTGTTGACGGGCCCGCTCATGGACCCCCGGTCCGCGTATGCCGCGGCGGACGTAGTGATTGGCATGGGCGGCTCCGGTCTGCGCGGTATGGCGTTTGCCAAGCCCGTGATCGTGGTGGGCGAAGGCGCCTTTTCGAATGTCCTGGGTCCTGCGACAGCGCAGTGGTTTCTGCGGAATGGGATCTACGGCCAGCGGAGCGATACGGCGCAAAGCAGGCCGCTTGCGGGATTGATCAAGGAACTGGTGAGCTCGCCAGAATTGCGGAGTTATTTGGGCGGATTTGCGCGGAATTTTGTTGTTACTAACTTCTCACTGGAAGTACTGGCCGAACGCTTGATCGCGTTCATGAAACGAGCGGTTGCTGCCGAGGGACCTGGGGCGGCCACGTGGCTGGATGGAATCCGGACTGCGGCAGTCTATGCCCGTGAACGCCGATTTCTTACGGCAATCCGGATGGAACCGCCCGGACAGAACGCACCTCCTTCGGCGGTGGACGCCTTGCGGAGCAAGGTTTAGAAAGGGAACGGAAGGGCATGAACGAGCGGAATAGAATCGTGGTGGTGGGCCTAGGCGAAGTCGGGAAGCCGTTGTTGGACCTAGTGTCAGAGCGGCATGAAACCATTGGCGTGGATTTGGCACCCGTTGAGGTGGCGGGGCCGGTGGATGTTCTGCATATCTGCATTCCCTATGAAATACCGGACTTCGTCGGTGAATCGGCCCGGTACATCGACATGTACCAGCCGCGGCTGACGGTGATCAACAGCACCGTCGGCATCGGGACGACGCGTGCGGTAGCGGAGCGGACGGGCCGGCACGTGGTGAACAGTCCGATCCGCGGCAAACACGCGCGGATGCTGGAGGAGTTGCGCATCTATGTCAAGTATATTGGCGCGCTGACTTCGAAGGCGGCAGCCCTGGCGGTAGAGCACTTCGAGTCGGTTGGTGTGAAGACCAAAGTGCTGGCGTCACCTGAAGCAACAGAACTGGCCAAACTTACGGAAACCACGTACTTTGGCGTGTTGATCGCGTGGGCCCAGGAAGTGGAGCGCTATTGCGACAAGACTGGTGTCCACTACGACGATGTGGTTTCCTTCTACGAGGAGATCGGCTACCTGCCGCGCGTGAAGTTCTTTCCTGGAGTAATCGGCGGGCATTGCGTGATGCCGAACATCGAGATTCTGAAGCAGTTTACCGAATCGGACTTACTGGATGCGATCCGGGTGTCGAATCAGTTGAAAATCGAACGCGAAGCAGGAAAGGCAGCGCCTGCAGTGGCACGGTAGCTGAGTGTTTTTCGGATGGACGCCAGCATCGGCATAGAGCAGAGTGCATTGGCCGCCACCGGCAATACGGCTGGCCGGCGGTTAGCTGGTCGGCGGGCGGCGATGTGCACCTTCTCGTCTTACCCGGGAGATCCGCGGCCGCGCCGTGCGGTGGAGGCGCTGCTGGCCGAAGGCATGGCCGTGGACATGGTGTGCTTGGCCGATGGCAAGGCGCCGGCACGTGAGCAAGCGGGCGGTCTCACGGTCTACCGAATTCCGATTACACACACCCGGGGCGGCAAGGTCCGATATGGGATCAACTATGCTCTATTCCTATATATTTGTGCCGTGCTGATGACGGCGCGGATGTTGCGCGGCCGGTTTCATCTGGTTTACGTGCACAACATGCCCGATGTGCTGGTGTTCAGTGCGCTGATCCCCAAGCTGTTTGGCGCAAAAGTGATTCTGGACCAGCACGACCCCATGCCCGAGTTGATGACCACAATCTACGGGCTGAGCCCCGAGAGCCCGAGTGTGCGGGTTTTGAGGTGGCTGGAAAGACTTAGTCTGCGCTTTGCCGACCGTGTGGTGACCGTGAACGTGGCGTGCCGCCGAATCTTCGGGGGCAGGAGTTGTCCGCCCGAAAAGATCACCGTGGTGATGAATTCGCCGGACGAAGGGATTTTTCCATACCAGGTCGCGTCACCGTCGACGGCGGAGCCGGGGCGGCCGTTCGTGGTGATGTATCACGGCTCTTTGGTGGAGCGGAACGGCCTGGATCTGGCAGTCGAGGCGCTGGCGCTCGTCCAAAACAATGCGCCTGACATGGAATTGCGAGTCTTCGGGCGGGAGACGCCGTATCTGCGGCAGGTGATGGAGAGGGCGAAGACCCTGGGTTTGGAGGGACGGGTACGGTTCCTGGGGCCGCGGCGGCTGGAAGAACTGCCAGGTGAAATCACCGCCTGCGACATAGGAGTGATTCCCAACCAGCGTAATGCCTTCACCGATATCAACACACCAACGCGGATTTTCGAGTACTTGTCTGTAGGCAAGACTGCGATCGCGCCGAGAACGCCAGGTATCCTGGATTACTTTGCCGAGGACTCCCTCGTCTTTTTTGAAGCTGGCGATTGTGCAGACTTGGCGTACAGGTTGCTTTACGCCTACCAAAAACGGGAAGTATTAACGGAAATCGCGCGGCGCGGCCAGCAAGTGCTGCTGGAACATACCTGGCGGCGGGAGCGCGAGACATTGCTACAGGCCGTGTCCGGATTGCTGGACCGGCCGGCGGCGGCATGATTGGTGTGCGGGCGGCGTCCGGCGACGCTGCGGTGGTGGCCGAATTTTTCGAACTATTCAAGACTCCCTGGGAGTTTTGCCGGCTGGGGTGTAGTTACGAAGTCGTATTGCAGGCTGGAGATCGGATAGGCCCGGAGCGCGGCGCGCGTCTGACAGTCTGCTATAGCAGCAAGCCACTGGCCGAAGATTGCGGGACGCCGCAGTTCTGGGCTGCGGAGTCCTCAGGCCGCATGGTGCGCTACCCTGGCGGGACGCTTCCGCTCTACGGTGCATGCGTAACCTGGGGCGATGTCGTGCCAGGAGAGGTGGTGCTGGAGGACCACGAGACCGCGGCGGCGCCGGTCCGGGTGGGATATCACCTGTTCGACGAAGTGCGCTGGCTGCTGAAGTGCGGCCAGCCGACTGCGCAGGCAGAGATTCCCACGCTGGAGTTGCACATTGACCTGCTCCGCGGGTTGATGGTCCGCTGCGGCGCCGACTTCCAGGAAGTCCGCCCGGCGCCCGAAGGCTACCGCTTCATTGCGGCGCTTACCCATGACGTGGATCATCCCTCGCTGCGTTTGCACGGGTTCGATCACACGGCCGCTGGGTTCCTGGGACGGGCGGTGGCCGGATCGGTCAGCCGCTGGATGTCCGGGCGGTTGCGGTTTCGGCAGATGTTGGGCAACTGGGGGGCGGCGATCCGTTGGCCTGCGGTGATTTCGGGTCTGGCGCCGGATTTCTGGAGAGAGTTTGTCCGCTACCCAGAGTTGGAGAGGGGACGCCCTTCGACCTTCTTCGTGATTCCGTTCGCAGGCCGGCCGGGACGGCGGGGGGAGGACTCGGCGCCCTCATTGCGCGCATCAGCCTATGGCGTGGCGGACATCGCTACGGAGTTGCAGGCGTTGCGCCGCGCGGGTTGCGAAATCGGCTTGCACGGGTTGGATGCCTGGTGCGATGCCGAAGCTGCGGGATACGAGCGGAGCGCGGTGGAGCAGGCATCGGGGGCAGCTGTCAAAGGTGTGCGCATGCACTGGCTCTACTTCAATGAGGATTCCACGGCGGTGCTGGACGAGGCTGGGTTCGACTACGACTCCACAGTGGGTTACAACGAAACGATTGGATTCCGAGCGGGCACGGCGCAGGCCTACCGGCCGCTGGGAGCGCGGCATTTGCTGGAGTTGCCGCTGGTAGTGATGGACACGGCGCTGTTTTATCCAACCCATTTGAATTTGCGACCGGCGGAAGCGTGGCGGAGGGTGGAAGCTGTAGTGGCGCAGGCGGTGCGTTTTGGGGGATGTGTGACTGTGAACTGGCACGACCGGAGCCTGGGTCCGGAGCGCCACTGGGGCGAGTTCTTCCGCGACCTGGTGAAATACTTAGAGGTCCAAGGCGCGTGGATCACCTCAGCGGGGGAAGCCGTGAAGTGGTTCCAGCAGCGTCGGAGTAAGCAGCAATGAGGGCCATCGATATCTGTGGACAGGACATCCGGATTGAGGGGCGGTTGGTGCGCATCGCTCACATTGACGGGGAGAAATACACCGCGCCTCATGACTTGGATGCATTGCTGGATGGGCTGAAGAAAAGCCCCACGCGAGTGGATTTGTTTACCTTTCTGCAGCACCCGCCCGATACCCAACCCCGCCATCCATATCCGTTTGAGTGGGACAACCTTGCGGTGATGCCGGTAACCACGTTCGACCACTGGTGGAACCATCAAATCAAGTCGATTGGCCGGAATCGTGCCCGGCAAGCTGAGAAAAAGGGGCTGTTGATCAGCGAGGTGCCCTTTGACGAGACTCTGCTACGAGGCATCGTGGAGATCCACAACGAGAGCCCTGTCCGGCAAGGGAGGAAATTCCCGCATTACGGGATGGACTTAGAAGGGGCGAGGCGATACGCGGGGACCTTTCTGGACCGCAGCATCTTCATTGCAGCCAAAGAGCAGGAGCGGGTAGTTGGATTCCTGAAGCTCTGTGTGAGCGAGACTGGCCGGCATGCGTGTGCGATCAACATCCTGGCGATGCTCCGCCACCGGGACAAGGCACCAACCAATGCCATGATTGCCCAGGCCGTGAAGTCCTGCGCCGAGCGTGGCATCTCATACCTGGTGTATGAGAACTTCACCTACGGTAGAAAGAAAGCAGACAGTCTCAGTCAGTTCAAAGAGGTGAATGGGTTCCGGCAGATGGATCTGCCGCGCTACTTCATCCCTACCTCAGCGATGGGTAGCCTCGCTCTGCAGCTCGGTCTGCATCACCGGTTGCTCGACTACATTCCTGAGCCGCTTTTGACGAAGGTCCGGGAATTCCGGACCGCCTACTATTCCCGCCAGTCCATGGCGCCCCTCAAAGGGAGCTCAAAGGACTGACGAATGCCGGGACTCGCGGGGGTTATCACACGGAAGCCGGCAGACCGAGCGAAGGCGGAGTTGGCCGCCATGATCGAGGCGATGCGACATGAACCGTTTTACAAGGAACTGCAGTGGTCCGACGAGACCCAAGGAATCTACGCGGGTATCGTGGGCAGAAGCGAACCGCTTGCCGCAGAGATTCCGCCGGTGGAGGCTACCGATGCGCCTTTAGTCTTCTTCTATGGCGAAGAATTCTCAATCCCGAGAGCGACAGGAGATACCCGGCGACGTGCGACGGGCAACGAAGTTTCACTGAGCAAACGGTTTGTAGAGGAGAGTTCGTTCCCGGCTTCGCTAGAGGGGATGTTTCAAGGGCTGGTAGTGGACCGGCGGGAAAAGCGGGCATGCCTATTCAATGATAGGTATGGACTGCAGCGCCTATACGTCCATGAGACGCACGACGCGCTGTACTTCGCAGCCGAAGCGAAGGCAATTCTAGCGGTCTGCCCGGCTACGCGGAGCCTGGATCTTCGAGGATTGGGTGAACTCATCACGCTGGGCTGTGTTCTGGAAAACCGAAGTCTCTTCGAGGGAATTCACCTGTTGCCGCCCGCGTCTTGGTGGACGTTCCGCAATGGCGCGCTGGAAAGCAGGAATTGCTACTTTCATCCCCGGGAGTGGGAAGAACAGGATCCGCTATCGTCGGAGGCATACTACCAGAATTTGACGGAGATCCTCGATGAGGCAATCCCCCGCTACTTGGCCGGTCCGAACGATGTGGCGCTCGCCCTGACTGGAGGGCTCGATACGAGAGTGATCCTGGCGCGCGGGCGCCCCATGCCCGGGTCGCTTCCCTGCTATACATTCGGCGGCTCATTGCGAGAGAGCCAGGATGTCAAGATCGCGAGGCGAGTTGCGGCCGCTTGCGGACAGAAGCACGAGATCATATCTGTCGGCGAGGAGTTCTTGAGCGAATTCCGGGCATACGCCGAGAGAACTGTTTGGCTCAGCGATGGAACTGTCGGGGTGGCAAACGCTGTCGATTTGTATGTCAGTGAACGTGCTCGGCGCATTGCGCCAAGGAAGGTGGTGGGCACATGGGGGAGTGAGTTGCTGCGGCAGGCAGTCACCTTCAAGCCAGACCTGCCCGATCCAAGGCTGTACGTGCCTGAACTCACCGAATCCTGTCAACTGGCAGCCCGCACGTATGCTAGTCTCCGCGATTGCCATCCCATCAGCTTTGCTGCGTTCCGTCAGACGCCCTGGGCCCAATATGGGGTGGAGGCTTTGGAGCAGACGCAAATCAGTGTCTTGGCGCCATTCCTACACCAGGCATTCGTCCGCGCCGTGTATCGGAGCCCGAAGCGGGGCTCTGCAGACGTGCGGGCGCGATTGATTGCAGAAAGATCGCCTGAACTGGCTGCCATCCCCTCCGATCGCGGCGTGCGCTCGGACGGCAAAGGTCCTGCAGCCCTGGCTGGTCGTCTGTATCAGGAGTTTACCTTCAAAGCAGAGTTCGCGCTTGATCTTGGTATGCCGCAGTGGTTGGCGCGTTGGCAGGGTGTCTTGGCCGGATCGGGGGTAGACAGCGCATTCCTGGGCCGGCACAAGTTCACGCACTTCCGGAAGTGGTATCGGCGGGAGTTGGCCGATGACCTGAAGGAACTTTTGCTGGATGGACGGTTGCAGGCTGAGGGACTCGTCCAGGGACAGCGGGTGCGGCAAATCGTGCTCCAGCACATGGCAGGGCGAGCGAATTGGACCAACGCGATTCACTCGCTGCTCACCTTGGAGTGCCTCTACCGGAAGTTGGCGGAGGTGTAAATGCCACCTGCCGTTGCTGCGCTCGTGTGCGCAGGTATCATCACGGGGCTCTTTCTGTACGAGGCCAAAGAAAAGGCCAAAACCTCCGGCGCACTCTGGATTCCCACGCTCTATCTCTTCATTGTCGCCTCGCGGCCGGTTTCGCTCTGGCTGAGCTCCTCCAGTTGGGCGAGTTTTCAGGACTCGTCTAATGGGAGCACGATTGATGCAGCCTTCTATTTCATTCTTCAGGTCCTCAGCCTTGTGGTGCTGTTTACGCGCAAGGCGGCCCTGACCAGATTGCTCGCGCGGGCTTGGCCAGTCCTGTTCTTTTACGGATTCTGCCTCGTGAGTCTGACCTGGTCCGACTACCCCTTCATAGCCTTCAAGCGATGGGTGAAGCTGCTCGGCGATTTTATGATGGTGCTGGTGGTGCTCACCGATCCCCAGCCGCTCAACGCGATTAAACGCTGGTTCGCCTGGACCGGTTTTCTCCTGCTGCCGCTCTCTATGCTCTTCGTGAAATACTATCCCGAATTAGGCCGGGGGTACGACCCTTGGACCGGCATGCAGTATTTCCACGGAGTGAGCTACAACAAAAACGGGCTTGGCGTGATCTGCCTGTATTGGGGGATCGGTTTCGTCTGGCTGCTGATGTCTGCCCTAAAAGAACCCGAACGAAGCCGCCGGCAGTTGGTGATAGCTGGCGTGGGACTGGTGTTGGCCGTGCAACTTCTGGCGATGTCCAATTCGGCGACCTCCTTGAGCTGTTTCCTTATGGGAACTATTCTGATCGTAGGCGTACGACTGCGGACCATCGTACTGAACCCATTCCTGATCCACGCGGCTGTACTGGGGATGATTGTGGTTCCGTTCACGGTCTTGTTCCTCGGGACGTTGACCGGGGTCTTGGGGTTTCTGCAGCGCGAGTCGACCCTCACAGGCAGGACGGAATTGTGGGCTGCGATCTTCCAGATTCCTACGAACCCTGTGATCGGGGTCGGCTATGAGAGCTTCTGGATGGGATCCAGAATCGAGTCTCTGTGGCGGATCTTCTGGTGGCGGCCGACGCAGGCGCACAACGGCTATATCGAAACCTATGTCAACCTCGGCTGGATTGGACTCGGCCTGTTGGCGATGATACTGTTGGTCGGCTACCAGAGAGCACTGGAGGCAGTTCACCGGGGGGCGGTCTGGGCAGGATTGGCGCTCGCTTGCCTCGTCGTTGCGATTCCGTACAACTTCACCGAGGCGAGTTTCCGGATGCAGAATCTGCCCTGGGTTTTCTTGTTGATGGCGGGCATGGGCGTCGCGCAACACCGGACTGAGTTGACCGCGGATGCAGCCGCCAGCAGGTTAGGAAAAAGCTGCAGGGAGAAAAGGGGAGGCGCTGACGGGGAGGCCAACCGGCCGTGGTATACGTCCCGACGCCGGCCGAAGTGGACGCGCTCGCTGGATTCTCTGACATGGCACTAGCGCACAACCAACAGCGTGAGTCTGATACGCGCGAGCAATCGGTTCCGATGGGTAGTGGAGAACTTTCTCCTACCTGCACCGGCCGGCACAGGTTGGCGGATGTGGCGATCCTGACTGGTGGATTTGATAAGCCCTATGCGTTCGGGTTAAGCATGGCGCTGGCGGCCCACGGCCTGCACGTGGATGTGATCGGTAGCGACGACGTCGATTGTGATGAGATGCATACGACGCCAGGCATCCGGTTTCTGAACTTCCAGCACGGTTGGAATTCCGATGCCGCGCTGCCGAGGAAAATCTGGCAGGTGCTTGGCGTCTATGCAAGGCTGCTGAAGTACGCGTCAGGAAATTCTCCGCGGGTGTTCCATATCCTCTGGAACGGAAAACTGGCGTTCTTCGACAGAACTGTGCTCACGCTGGTTTATCGGCTGTTGGGCAAGAGAATCGTCTTCACGGCACACAACGTCAATACCTCCCGGCGGGACGGCACAGACACCTTGTTGAATCGGCTGACGCTCAAAACCCAATACCGGCTGGTGGATCGACTGTTTGTGCACACCGATCTCATGAAACAGGAACTTGCCTGCGGCTACGGTGTTAGACCGGGCAGGGTGTGTGTCATCCCGTTCGGAATCAACAATGCTGTACCCCATACTAGTCTGCAGCCAGCAGACGCGAAGCGGAGGCTCGGGCTCTCTGCGGAGAGACGGACATTGCTGTTTTTCGGGAGGATTCAGCCTTACAAAGGGCTGGAGCACCTGGTTGAGGCGCTCGAGATCCTTCAGGCTAGTGGGAGCGGCGAGTACCAGCTCATCATTGCAGGGGAGCCGAAGAAGGAGCATGCCAGCTATTGGGAGGAGTTACAAACCCGCATCGACAATGGGCCGCTGCGGCGTTGGGTTCTGCAGCGAATTCAGTTTATTCCCGACGAAGAGACCGAGATCTACTTCAAAGCTGCGGATGCGCTGGTGCTTCCGTATCGTGGGATCTACCAGAGTGGCGTTTTGTTCCTCGGCTACAGTTTTGGATTGCCCGTGATTGCCACCGACGTGGGAACATTCCCCCAAGAAGTTATCTCAGGCGAGACCGGCTTTGTGTGCCGACGGGAGGATCCAGGCGACCTTGCAAGAGCGATCGCTGACTACTTCATCAGTCCTCTCTATCTCGACCTGGACAACCGTCGTCTCCTGATCCAGAGCAGAGCACGGACATCAAATTCGTGGGATGTTGTTGCTGCCAAGACAGTTGAGGTGTACCGCGAGCTGCAGGCTAGAGGCTGATTCCCCGAACGGAGAATCGCTGACTCAGGTACTGGTAAAAAAGTACCAAATCTGTCTCTGCTGCGGCAAATTTTACCGGAGTGCGCTTCGTGCAAGTGTTGTACGTTGTTTTTCAAGCTGTTATTTCTATGTGGCCGACGATCCGTTGTAGCACTGGCAACCTAACTGCCTTAAGGATAGGTTTGGTGTTCCAGAGCTCTTCAAGGGGATGGGAGGCCGCCGCACGATTCGCCGGGAGGGTGGATCATCGGCCCGCAAAGAAGAAACTAGGGAACATGCGAGCCTGCGAATGCGGTGTCCTTCTCATCCGCGAGGGCGGGGATTCAGACGATGGCAGATTGTAGGTGAAGGAATCAATGAACACGAAAGCCTCGATGGTTTCCAGCGCGAAGGATTGCAGTTGGTTTCCTCGCTGCTGGCGGAACGCCAGCCAACTCTTGATTTTCGTTATGGTTGCACTCCTCTGGCCCGGGTTGAGTTGGGCCGCCACCATTAACGCCAGTTCATGTGCTCAGACGGCCGTCCAAAGCGCGATCGCCGCGGCCAGTGTCGGAGATATCGTGGCCGTCCCGGGTGGCAGTTGCTCGTGGTCCGGCCTGACGGTTAACAAGGCCGTCCATCTGAGCGGGGCCGGCATCGGGGTTACCAACATTACGTTAAACGGAAGCAACACAATCACAAAACAATCTGCTGGAGTTACCCGAATCAGCGGATTCAGTTTTCTCAAGACCGGAGGAGGGACGGCGAGCAAGGGCTTCGTCGTCAATGGATCCTGGCGCAATGCGGAACCGGTCGTGTTTGAAAACAACGACTTCCAGATCAGCAACAGCGGGCTTTTCCTCTTGTCTGTCGCGGGTGGCGTTATCATCGCGAAGAACTCGTTCACAGGGGATTGGGACGACTCCTTCATTCAACCCAAAGAACCCTCTGATTCAGAACGCTCATGGGCGACTGCCGACACAATGGGTACAAAGGACACAAACGGAAAGCTCAACCACTACATCGAAGAGAATACCTTCTACGGCGGGACCAACCAAGGAATCGATGCTGACGATTCCACCCGCGTGGTCTATCGCTACAACACCCTGACTTATTCATCGTTTAACAGCCACGGCTTCGACACCTCCTCTGCGGGCGTGCGCCACTGGGAGATCTACCATAACAGCTTCAAGCACAATGGGGGAGCTACTCAGATTGCGAATCAGGGTTGGGCCATCTGGATTCGGGGTGGTACGGGCGTCATCTTCAACAACAGCATTGCCGACTTGGCAGGATCGTACTGGGGCAATAAGAACGAACTCAATTTCTCGATTCGCGGAGCGGAGGACGCGCGGCCACAAGGATCTTGCAGCAGCGTGAGCTATCCAGTCCCAAGACAGCTTGGCCAATCCCACAATGGGACCAGTTACGTGCGTGACCCGATCTACATATGGGGCAACACCGGAGCTACCGCCGGGTATCAAGGAGGCTGGAACTGGGGAAATCCGTGCGGTTTGACTTGGTCAAATTTCTACCAAAGCGGGAGGGACTACTATTTCGGAGCGGCGAAACCGGGCTACACCCCGTATCCGTTTCCCCATCCGTTACGTACTGGTGGGACTGCTCCACCGACCCAGACTGATGTGACCCCACCTACCGCTCCCTCAAACCTTTCGGCAACCGCGCCAACTGCAAACCAGATTAGTTTGAACTGGACGGCTGGGACCGACAATGTCGCTGTTACAGCGTATGACGTTGAACGATGTTCCGGAAGTAGCTGCACGAACTTCGCCCAGATTGGAACGCCTGCGACGGCCAGCTTTTCGGACAGCGGCCTGGCTTCCGGCACAACGTACCGATATCGTGTAAGGGCGCGCGATGCTGCCGGAAACGTTTCAGGCTATTCTAACATTGCAAATGCCACGACTCAGTCGGCTGGTGGCGACACCGCTGCTCCGTCGGTTCCCAGCGCACTTTCAGCTACCGTGGCTTCCGCGTCGCAGATCAACTTGCTCTGGACTGCGTCCTCGGACAACGTTGGCGTCACCGGGTATCGGATCGAGCGTTGCCTGGGTAGCTCATGCACGGGCTTTTCGTTGATCGCATCCCCGACAGGTACTTCGTATTCCGATAGCGGATTGACCGCTGGCACGACCTATCGCTACCGAGTCAACGCGCGCGACGCTGCGGGGAATCTTTCAGGTTACTCTGCGATCGTCTCTGCAACGACTCTGACGCTCCAGAGTGAAACGCCCCCACCACTCCCGGAGGGCGACACAGGGATTGCATCCCAATTCTCAGGGGATGCAAATATCCAGACTCACCCCGATGTGATCCTGGCAGACGATTTCGAAAGCTACAGCACAGTAAGCCAGATCGCGAGTCGGTGGAGCAATCTCTATCAGCAATCTTTGACTAGGATTGCGACAGAACCCGGCAACGTATTCTCCGGCGCTAAAGCCTTGGAGTTCCGCATACCGCAACAGAGCGCGGAAGTTTCCAATGAACTAGTGAAGACACTGAGTCCAACCGAAGATGTAGTGTTCGTCCGCGTCTATACGAAATTCGACTCTGGGCACAATGCCGTGGGCTCCAACCACAATGGCATCGTGATCACTGCTAACTACTCGACCCCTGGAGTGCCTGCGAACGGGACGAATAAGTTCTATGTCGATGTCGAAAACAGTCGTGAAACCACCAGTGAGATGTCGCCAGGGATGACGAACTTCTATATTTATCACCCAGAGCAAAGAACCGAATGGGGTGACCACTGGTATCCGGATGGACGGGTGACCCCGTTCGATGCGACTCCGGGCAATTTCGGTACGAATTTCGTCCCACGGCCGAATTTCACTCCGGAGCTAAATCGCTGGTATTGCTATGAGCTTATGGTGAAGGCGAATAGCCCAGGTCAGCGCGACGGCCGAATTGCCTTTTGGGTGGATGGCCGTCTCGTGGCTGACTATCCAAACGTGCGGTTGCGCGACGTTTCTACACTCAAGATCGATAAGATCCTGCTCAGTTTCCACATCAAGAGCAACACGGTACGGCAGAACGTTAAGTGGTACGACAACGTCGTGGTAGCACGGTCTTACATCGGACCGATGCGAACCGCCCCGAATATTGCCCCGCCGAGTGCCTTGCAGGCGACCGTGCAGTAGCCGCCTCATACACGGCATAATCCAAGGCCGGAATTTTGTGGATCCTGGTCCATTAGGGCCAGGATCCAGAGCCCAACTCCAGAGCCCTCGCTTCCACCAACTCCCTGCTGCCTCCGCGAAGTTCAGTGTGAACCAACTCGTGTCAATCTTGATTCCTGCCTACAACGCCTCGCAGTGGCTCCCTTCAACTCTCCGTTCTGCGATTGGTCAAACTTGGCAGAACAAAGAAATCATCGTCGTGGACGACGGTTCCAAAGACAACACTCTGGCCGTAGCCCGGCAATTCGAATCGAAAGGCGTGAGGGTAGTGACGCAGGCCAACCAAGGCGCTGCAGCCGCCAGGAACCGTGCGTTTCAGGAGTGCCGCGGCGACTACATCCAATGGCTGGATGCGGACGACCTCTTGTCGCCAAACAAGATTGAAGCCCAGATGCGGGAAGTACAGGGCCGCGACGTGCTGTTGTCGTCGGGGTGGGCCGATTTCCTCTACCGCCCTCGCCACGCGCGATTTGTGCCATCCGCTCTCTGGGCCGATCTCCGGCCGGTGGACTGGCTGGTGCATAAGCTCACGCTGAACCTGCATATGCAGACCGCCACGTGGCTGGTGAGCCGGGAGTTGACTCAGGCCGCGGGGCCTTGGGACACGCGGCTCATGGGGGATGATGATGGGGAGTACTTTTGCCGCGTACTACTGGCCAGCAAGGGTGTTCACTTCGTGCCCGGACCTGGAGTGTATTACCGTGCCTCCGGCACCAGCAGTTTGAGCTACATCGACCGCTCCGACAAGAAGGTCCGGGCTCACTGGACTTCGATGCTGCTCCACATTCAGTACCTTCGGTCGCTCGAAGAAAGCCCGCGCGTCCGCCAAGCCTGCCTCAATTATCTTCACAACTGGCTGATTCACTTCTACCCCGAACGTGCCGACATCGTCCGGGAAGCGCAGGAACTAGCGCGCGAACTCGGCGGCGAATTACGGCCTCCGAAGCTTTCCTGGAAGTACGACTGGATTCGCTCGGTGTTCGGATGGCGCGCTGCCAAAAAGGCACAAGTAGAAGCAAGGAATCTTCGGTGGTCCGTCCAGCGCTCGCTTGACAGAACCCTCGCCCGCCTCGAAGGCAGCGGCGAAGAGGTCCAGTAGGGGCGTCCGTTCGCGCAATTTTGTTGAAACACCCATGGTCATCACACGCACACCTTTGCGGATTTCTTTCTTCGGCGGGGGGACGGACTATCCCGTCTGGTACCGCGAACACGGCGGGTCGGTGCTGGCCACGGCCATCGACAAATGCTGCTACATCACGTGCCGCTGGCTCCCGCCGTTCTTCGAGTACCAGAGCCGCATCTCATATTCGAAGGTGGAAAACGTGCTCAGGAACGACGCGATCGAGCACCCTTCAGTGCGCGGATGCTTACAGTTCCACGGCATTGACCAAGGCGTCGAGATCCATCACGTGGCCGACCTGCCGGCGCGATCCGGGCTGGGCACGAGTTCCGCCTTTACCGTGGGATTGCTCCACGGCCTCTATGCACTCAAAGGGCAGATGCGCAGCAAGCAGGCGCTGGCCCAGGATGCGATCCACGTGGAGCAGGAGCTGCTCCAGGAAGCTGTGGGGGCGCAGGACCAGGTGTGCGCGGCCTTCGGCGGGTTCAACCGGATTGACTTCAACACCGACGGATCGATTGACGTCCGCCGCATGCCGGTAGCGGCTAGCCGGCTGGCGGAACTCGAGAGCCATCTGGCCCTGTTCTTCACCGGGTTTGCGCGTACGGCCTCGGAGATTGCCAAGGAACAGATCAAGGCCACGCCAACCCGCGGGAATGAATTGCGCGCGATGCACGAGATGGTGACTGAGGCAGAAGCCATTGTGGCATCGCCTATGCGGCCCGTGGAAGAGTTCGGCCGCCTGCTGCACGAAAGCTGGAAGCTGAAACGGTCGCTGACCTCTGCAATCACCAACTCAAGCATCGACACCATCTACGAGGCCGGGTTAGGCGCAGGTGCGCTGGGCGGCAAGCTCTTGGGGGCGGGCGGCGGCGGTTTCATGCTGTTTTTCGTCCCGCCAGAGCGCCGTGCGGCTCTTCGTGAGAGGTTGAAGCATTTGCTCTGCATCCCGTTCCGGTTCTACTCCCGAGGCAGCGAGGTGGTGGTGTACGAACCGGAGGAGCCATTCGACCCCGCGCTAGCCGTTGAACGGGATCACGTTTATCAGCAAACCGTCTGAGCCCACCCGGGTTCCCCATTTCGAACAAGGACGCGATACATGAGAATCCTCATCACGGGCTCGTCCGGCTTCATCGGCGGGGTACTGACATCTCAGGCCGTACAGGACGGCCATGAGGTGCTGGGCCTGGACATCCAGCCACCAGAGAGTCTACCGGCAGGCGCTACCTTCACCCTCTGCGACGTGCGGGACGCGGCCCGGCTTTCCAGCCTGGTAGCCGGGTTCCGGCCGGATCGCGTGTTCCACCTCGCCGCGCAAAGCTATCCCACAGTCTCGATGACCAAGCCTTGGGAAACCATGGAGGTGAACGCCGCCGGCACAATTCACCTGTTCGAATCGTTGCGTGCGGAGGGCTTGCGGCCTGCGGTTGTGGTGGCGTGTTCAAGCGCGGAATACGGGCCCGTGGCAGCGGAGAACCTGCCGGTGGTGGAGGATCACCCCCTGCGCCCGCTGCATCCCTACGGCGTGAGCAAAGTGGCTCAGGACCTGCTCACCTATCAGTACTTCGCCAACCATGAGATTCCTGGCGTAAGGATCCGAATCTTCAACACGACGGGGCCGAGCAAAATCGGAGATGTTTGCTCCGACCTGACCCGGCGGGCGGCGGAGATCGAACTGGGCCTGCGGGCGCCCCACCTGCCTGTGGGAAACACCAATACCCGCAGGGCTTTGCTCGACGTGCGCGACCTGGTGCGCGGATTGTGGTTGGCGCCCGATGGTTGCCGGCCGGGCGAAGTCTATAACATCGGCGGAAGCGTGACATTCTCCGTGCAGGAAGTGATTGAGCGGATTCAGTCGCTCGCGCGCCGGCCGTTCGATGTCGTCACTGATCACAACCTGGTGAGGCCTTGCGACGAACCAATCATTTGGGGCGATACGACACGGTTCCGGCAAGCCACCGGCTGGGCCCCCGAGGTGGATGTGGCGGAAACGGTAGAGCATATGCTGGATTGGTGGCGAGCGCGGCTGGCGGCCGGAGTTGAGGCAGTTCATGGATAGAGCGCAGGAACTCCCGAAGTACGTGCTGATTTCGCCGGCGCGCAACGAAGCGGCTTTCATTGAAAAAACCATTCAATCGGTGATCCGCCAAACTGTGCCGCCGTTGAAGTGGGTGATCGTCGAAAACGGCTGCACGGATAACACGCCGGAGATTGTGGCGAAGTATGCGAAGGACCACCCCTGGATCGAATTGGTCCCGCTGCCGAAAGACAAGGAGCGCAGCTTTGCGGGCAAGGCTCATGCCTTCAATGCCGGATGCGCCATGGTGGAGCAACTGGAGTTCGAAATCATCGGCAACCTGGATGCGGATATCTCGTTCGAACCTGACCACTTCGAATTCCTCCTCAGGCGGTTTCAGGAGGACCCCCGGCTTGGCGTGGCCGGAACGGTTTTTCAGGAAGATGGCTACAACTCGGCCACTGACAGTTTTGAAGGGCAGAATCACGTGGCCGGGCAGTGTCAGATTTTCCGCCGCGCCTGTCTGCGGGAGGTGGGCGGATACGTGCCTCACCGTGCTGGCGGGGTGGATTGGATAGCCGTCACCACCGCCCGTATGCTTGGTTGGAAAACGCGTTCTTTTCAGGAACGCTCGTTCTTTCACTACCGCCGGATGGGTACAGCCGGCCGCGGCCGGCTCGCGGCGGCCTTTTCTTACGGAGAAAAGGACTACTATTTGGGTGGATCACCAGTGTGGCAGTTGTTCCGTTGCGCCTACCGGGCCGTCAAACCGCCCTTCCTGGTGGAAGGCGCGGCGCTGCTGGCCGGCTATGCCTGGGCGTGGATGCGGCGAATGCCGAGGCCGGTGTCTGACGAACTGATGCGCTTCCACCGCCGCGAGCAGATGGCCAAGCTGAAGGCGATCCTGGGAAGCTTGATCCGGTTCCGGAAATTTGACAAGTTCACGCTGAACGCCCATTCCTAATCCGCTCCAATGCTCTCTGTCGCAGATCAAACCGCGCGTCTCGAACGCTTCGTCCGCTGGCTGAGCGGCTTTGGTGAGTTGTCCTACGACCACCAGAGCTTTTTCGCCAGCGACCGGACACGCCGGATGAAGGATGTGTATTACAAGCAGCCTTTGCTCGGCACGGCGCTTGTGGCGCCTATCATCTTCTGCGAGGCGTTCGCGCCCTGGATGCGTACGCGGTTCTGGAAACCCCAGCGGTTCCCAATTGCCGATGCGCACTATGCCATGGGCTTCGCTTACTTGGCACGGGCGACCGGGCAGGATCAATTTCATGCGCGCGCGGTTCATTTTCTCGAAGTCCTGCAACAAACCCGCTGCCCGGGCTTCCGCAATTATTGCTGGGGCTACCCCTTTCACTGGCAAACGCGCAACGGAACGATCGCGGCAGGTACACCGCTGATCACCACCGTGCCCTACGTCTACGAAGCCTTCCATGCCGTTTACGAATTGGACGGAGATGCGCACTGGTTGGAAGTGATGCGCTCCATCGCAGAGCACGCTCAGAATGACTATCGCGATTGGCCGGTGTCTGCCGAGGCGTCCACTTGCGCTTATACGCCTGCGCCCGACGATCCGGGCAAGGTAGTGAACGCCAGTGCTTATCGTGCCTTTCTTCTCACTCGGGCGGCAGTGGATTTTGGCGAGGCCAGTTACCGCGAGACAGCCCGGCGCAATCTTCTATATGTACTGTCCGCCCAGAACGAAGATGGCTCCTGGCCTTATGCGACCGACGGCGTTCGCCCCTTTGTCGATCACTTCCACACTTGCTTTGTCATGAAAGCCTTGACGAAGGTCGAACAGCTTACGGGCGAAGGCATTTGCTGGAGCGCGCTTGATCGCGGCGTCGCCTACTACTTGACACACCTCTTTGACGAGAACGGTTTGCCCCGCCCTTTTTCGAGGAAACCGCGGCTGACTGTTTACAAGCGTGAGTTGTATGACATTGCGGAGTGTATCAATCTTGGAGTCCTCTTGCGCGGCCGTTACCCGGGGCTCGATGCTGCTTTGGATCGGGCGGCGGCGCTGGAGGGATGGCAAAAGCCAGACGGCTCTTTCCGCAGCCGTCAATTGCTGCTTGGGTGGGACGATGTGCCAATGCACCGGTGGGCACAGGCTCAGATCTTCCGCAGCTTGTCTCTGCTGCTACTGCAGGAGAAAGGACTGGTAGCCGGGTCGCCGCAGGCGGCGCAACCGGCTACGGAACGCTAGGCAATGTGCGGCATTTGCGGCCAATACCACTACGGGACCGGCGAACCCATTGATCGCTCCATCCTGGAGCGCATGACGGGTTCGATGGTGCACCGCGGCCCGGATGATGAGGGCTATTTCGTCGATGGCTCGCTGGGGCTCGGCTTCCGCCGCCTCTCAATCATCGACTTAGCCGGCGGGCACCAGCCCATGTCCGACCAGGACGAAACCGTTTGGGTTGTATTCAACGGTGAGATCTACAATTACCCCGAATTGAAGCGTGAGTTGCAGGCATTCGGCCACGTGTTCCGCACCACCTCGGATACCGAAGTCATCGTGCACGGCTACAAGCAATGGGGCCAGGAGGTGCTCAACCACCTCAACGGCATGTTCGGCCTCGCCATTTGGGACGTCCGCCGGCGCCGGTTGACGGTTGCGCGCGATCCGTTCGGCATCAAAGGGATTTACTATAAAGCCGGCCCGGGGACTGTTTCTTTCGGCTCCGAAATCCGGGTGCTGGCCGAGTCCGCAGGAACGTTGGGCGGCATCGATCCGGTCGGTCTCAATCTATTCCTCCGGTACCGCTTCACGCCTGCCCCCTACACGATTCATCGGAATGTCCGGAAACTGGCCGCCGGCACCATGCTAACCGTGGAGAACGGCCAACTGGCAGTCACGCGCTGGTACCGGAAAGCAGCGCAGCCTTTCTCCCCGCCGAAAAAAGCCAGCGAGTCGGAGGAAGAGCTGGCCGAACTCTACCGGCAAGCCATGAAACGGCACCTGCTCAGCGACGTGCCCTTGGGGCTGCTCTTGAGCGGCGGGATGGACTCCGGGTTGTTGCTTGCCCTCATGAACCTCTATGGCGAGGAATGGCCTACGTTCACGGTCGGCTATGGGAATAGCTTTGCCGATGATGAGCTGGTGGATGCTGAGAAAACAGCTTTCTATTTCTCTGCTCGCCACTCCGCAGTCCGGCTGGAACAGCGAACTTTTGAGGAGGCCTTACCCAAAATCGTCTCCTTCCTGGAAGAGCCGATTGCTTCTTCCTCGATAGTGCCGATGTACTTCGTCTGCCAGCGCGCCCGGCAGGATGTGAAAGTCGCGCTCATGGGGCAGGGGCCGGACGAATTGTTCGGCGGCTATAAGCGGCATCTGGGCGTACGCTACGCTGGGGCATGGAACAAACTCCCCCAATGGGCCCGGGATTCAGCGTCCTCCCTCATTCAAGCCCTGCCGAGAAACGAAACCCTGAAGCGTGGAGCATATTCTCTGGGGGTGGAAGACCGGCTGGCCCGTTATCAACATGTACTTTCGCTCGCACCCGGCGTGGTCGTTGATGGGCTTTTCCAAGACAGCATCTTGCCCAACGGCGCCGGAGACGCAATCCTCGATTGTTGGCGGGAATTCGCTCCGCTTTCGGCTAACACGGATGAACTCGGCGGCTTCCAGTTTATGGAGCTACGTTCCACGCTGCCCGACGAGTTGCTGATGTACGCGGACAAACTCTCGATGGCCCACAGTCTGGAAGTGCGGGTACCGTACTTGGATCGCGAAGTCGTTGAGTATGTGGAAAGACTGCCTGCGGAATTCAAAGTTCGATATGGCAAGCGGAAATGGATTCATCGCCAGGTCTGCCGCCGGTTGCTTCCGGAGGAGATACTGCGCCGAAAGAAGCGTGGTTTCGCTGTGAATGTCGTCGATGATTGGTTTCGGGGGGCGGTCGACGGGGAACTTCGGAGTTTCGTGCTGGACCCGGGTTCGCTCATGTACTCATTCCTGCAACCATCGCAAGTGAAGAGCCTCTACGAACAGCACCGCTCCGGCGCACAAGACAACCACAAATTGCTGTTCAGCCTGGTGGTCTTCGAACAGTGGCTCCGGAATCAGAATCAGGTGGTTCGCCAGTGAGTTTGGAGGACCCAGGTCTGCAAGGCATCACAGCGGCAATCCTGGCGGGCGGTTTTGGCACGCGCCTGCGCAGCGTGGTATCCGACAGACCCAAGATTCTGGCCCAGGTTCGGGGACGGCCCTTCGTCTATTACCTTTTAGATCAATTGGCCGACGCAGGGGTTAGCAACATTGTGCTGTGCACAGGTTACCTTGCGGAGCAGGTTGAGGATTGCCTGGGGAACAATTACCGGGGCATTGAACTGCGTTACTCCGTAGAATCGGAACCACTAGGAACCGGCGGCGCCCTCCGGTTCGCCCTCCACGAAATCCCTTCACCCCGGTTCCTCGTAATGAATGGGGACTCCTACTGCGGAGCTGACTTACGACAACTGGTTCAGGTGCATATGGACCATGCGGCTCAGGCAACCATGGTCGTGTCGAGCGTGAACGACACAAGCCGCTTTGGGAGCGTCCAAATGGATTCGAACGGCGAGGTGGTAGGCTTTGCCGAGAAGCAGGACTCCTCCGGGTCAGGTTGGGTAAACGCTGGCATTTACGTTCTCGAGCGCGCGGTAATCGCGGGTATCCCGCCAGACGCCAACGTTTCTCTCGAGCGCGAAGTGTTCCCGGCGCTGCTGGGAAAAGGCTTGTTCGCCTGCCAGAGTCGCGCCGCGTTGTGGGACATCGGAGTGCCCGACACCTATGCGCGCGCGCAGGTGTCGTTTGAAGTGGTTGCCGCAGAAAGAGAAGAATCGCATTGAAACCCATCGTCTATGCATCGGAGCTGGTGAAGTCGCATCTTCTCGACAGCTGTGAAGTAAAGCAGAAAACCATCGAAGCCTGCACCCCGGCAATTCTGCGGGCGGCGGAAATCCTTGTGAGGGCGCTGGGTTCGGGGGGGAAGGTGCTCCTGTGCGGGAACGGCGGGAGCGCGGCGGACTGCCAACATATGGCGGCCGAACTGGTGAGCCGGATGACCCGCACTCTGGAACGCCCCGGCTTGCCGGTGATTGCCCTCACAACCGACACCTCATTCCTGACTGCTTTCGCCAACGATTACGACTATGCCGATGTCTTCGCGTGGCAGCTGCGTGCACATGGGCGTCCGGGTGACGTGTTGATCGGAATCAGCACCAGCGGAAATTCTGAAAACGTAGTGCGAGCTGTCGCCGCTGCCCGCCAGGCACGAATGAGTGTGATCACCCTGACCGGCAGCGAAGGCCGCCTGCTTTCGTTAGCCGATGTTGCCATCTCCGTGCCCAGTCGCAACACACAACACATTCAAGAAACTCACTTGGGTATCGAGCACCTTCTGTGTTACTTTGTGGAGCACGCGCTTTTCGACCAATCCCGGGAGTTGCGCTTTTCCGCGTAGCGGATTTGGCCCACGCCAGAGTGACGTCTTTAGTACTCCAAGTACTAAAGTCGGCCCCCTTTACGCCGGTACTTTCGGTCATTTCTGGTCCTTCTGATCCTGCGAAATCCCCCGTAAAATTTGGTGAGAAAGATGGAGGAGGAGACCCGCTGCGGGTCATGGAGGAGGACCATGTCTAAGAGGGCGTTGCGGTGCGCGGGGTTTTCGCTGTGGGTGTTGTCATTGGGCGTTCCTGCTGCTTGGGGGCAGGGCAAACCGGTGCTCCTGGTAGGCGGCAGCAGCAATCCGTTCAGTCTTTACAATTCGGAAATCCTTCGCGCTGAGGGGCTTAACGTTTTCGACTCGGCTGATGTGTCCTCACTTACGCCAGCGTTGCTCGGCAACTACAGCGTTCTCGTCCTGGGACAGGTGCCCCTCACCTCCACCCAAGTCACCACCATCACCAACTGGGTGAACACGGGCGGCCGCCTGATCGCGCTGCGGCCGGACAAGCAGCTCGCGGGTCTTTTAGGTTTGGCTGACACGGGCAACACCCTCTCAGAAGGGTACCTGCTCGTAAATACGGCATCGGCGCCAGGGGCGGGCATTGTCGGGCAGTCTATCCAATTCCATGGGACAGCTGATCTCTACACGCTTAACGGCGCCACGGCCGTGGCGACACTTTACTCTTCGGCGACCACTGCCACGCCTTACCCGGCTGTCACCCTGCGTACGGGTATTGGCAGCGGCGGCAGCGCGGCCGCCTTCACCTTCGACCTCGCGCGGTCTGTCGTACTGACTCGTCAGGGAAATCCCGCATGGGAATCGCAGGCACGAGTCGGACAAGGGGGCCCCATTCGTGCTGGCGACATGTTCTATGGGCCTGCTTCCTTCGATCCTCAGCCAGACTGGATTGACTTGAACAAGGTTGCGATTCCACAGGCGGATGAACAGCAGCGCCTGCTGGCCAACCTGATTCTGCATCTTAACCGGGACCGCATGCCGATTCCCCGGTTCTGGTATCTCCCATTTGGCAAACGCGCCGCCGTTGTAATGACCGGCGACGACCACGGCAACGGCGGCACAGCCGGCCGCTTCGATACTTACAATGCCGCTAGCACCCCAGGATGCTCCGTCGCCAATTGGGAATGCATCCGCGCCACTTCTTACGTCTACCCAAGCACACCCATTAGCAATACCCAGGTAGTGAATTACACGGCGCAGGGTTTCGAAGTGGGGGTCCACATTAATACCGGGTGCGCCAGCTACACGGCTTCCAGCCTACCCAACATCTTCGCCTTTGATCTGGCGCAATTCGCCAACTCTTTTCCCGGTGCTCCTGCGCCTGTGACCAACCGGACGCACTGCATCGCGTGGAGCGACTGGGATACGCAGGCAACGGTTTCTCTCTCTAGAGGCATTCGCTTCGATACCAACTATTACTATTGGCCTCCCTCTTGGGTCGCCAACCGGCCCGGCTTTTTCACTGGTTCCGGCATGCCGATGCGGTTCGCGAAGAAAGACGGATCGCTGATTGACGTCTATCAGGCCACCACCCAACTCACTGACGAATCTGGCCAGCAGTTCCCCTTCACGATTGACACCCTTCTCGATAACGCACTTGGCCCGAATGGTTACTACGGCGTCTTCACCGCGAATATGCACACGGATTCGAATGCGGGCGACAGCCGGATATGGTCCGATCAGATCGTCAACTCAGCGAAGACTCGCGGCGTGCCGGTCGTATCTTCCAAACAGATGCTCACCTGGCTGGATGCCAGGAATAACTCCTCATTTGGCTCTTTGAGCTGGAGCGGCAATACGATGACGTTTTCCGTCACGGCGGCTGGCGGATCCAACGGCCTGCAGGCGATGATCCCGTCGGTGGCCTCGACTGGCGCACTGACAAGCCTCACGCTTGGCGGTACGCCCGTTACTTTTGTGCTCCAAACGATAAAAGGTGTTGAGTATGCCGTTTTCACCGCGGCGACTGGTACATACACCGCCGTCTATAACTCGCCTGTTCCTCCAATCATTTCTGCGGTCACCGCCACACCTGGAGCCACCTCTGCCACCATCACTTGGACGACTGATAAGCCGGCCAATTCCCGAATTGACTACGGCATGTCGCCCGGTTCGCTTACGCTGAGTCAACTGAACCCCGCGCTTACCACCAACCACAGCGTAACGCTGACGGGCCTCTCGTCAGTCACCACGTATTTCTTCCGAGTTACCTCGGTGGACGCGGCAGGCGGAATCGCCACCGCACCTGCGCCCCCTGCTTCGCCCGCCACCTTCGCCACCATTGACCCAACCCCGCCTGTCATCTCGGCAATTACAGCTACACCCGGCCTTAGCGGAACGGCCACGATTACTTGGACGACAAATAAGCTGGCCACCTCCCGGGTTGATTACGGGACTTCGATCTCAAACCTGAACTTGAACGTTGCGAGTGCGAACTTGGTGACTTCGCATAGCGTTACACTCACTGGGTTACAGGCCGGATTGACGTACCATTTCAGGGTCACGTCGGTCGACGCGATAGGGAACGGAGCTACTTCGCCTGCGCCTCCCCTGGCTCCCGCGACCTTCGTCCAAAGCGCCGCCTTTACCATCTGGAGTTCCACCGCGACTCCTGGCGTCATCGATGGCGGGGACTCCGGCGCTGTCGAGTTGGGTGTGAAATTCCGCTCAGACATCTCAGGTCTCGTAACTGGCGTCCGCTTTTACAAGTCCGCCGCCAACACGGGCACCCATCGGGGCAGTCTGTGGACAAGTTCAGGCACGTTGCTTGGCACTGTCACCTTCGCCAATGAAACTGCGTCGGGCTGGCAGCAAGCCAATTTCTCGACCCCGATACCAATCGCCGCGAACACCACCTACATCGTTTCCTATCACGCCCCGAATGGCAGGTATTCGATCAACACCAATTTCTTCACTTCCGCAGGTGTGAACAATCCTCCTCTCCGTGCGCTGCAAAACGGAGTGGACGGCCCAAACGGAGTGTATCGTTATGGCTCTACCAGCGGCTTCCCGAACCTTAGTTGGAATGCAAGCAACTATTGGGTCGATGTGGTCTTTATCGAAGATAACCTGCCGCCCGTCATCTCGTCCGTTTCGGCTGCGACCACAGAGAACAGCGCCACTATTACCTGGACCACCAACAAACCTGCGACTTCTCGAGTTGACTATGGGACCAGCCCGACGTCTCTCACGCAGCCCGTCTCCAGCACTACGCCGGTCACCTCTCACAGCCTAACCCTGCCAAACTTAATCACCGGCACAACCTACTATTACCGTGTATCCTCACAGGACTCGCTGGGGAACGTTTCGACATCTCCGATCTTGACTGAGAGCCCCGCGACTTTCGTCCCTCGCGATGTGACACCGCCGGTGATCTCGTCAATCAGCGTGATTCCGGGAACGAACTCAGCGGCAATCACGTGGTCTACCAACGAGAACGCCAGCGGGACTGTGTTCTACGGCACGTCTCCATCCAGCCTCACGCTTACAGCTTCCAATCCCGCCCTTGCCACTTCGCAGTCCGTCACCCTCACCGGACTCGCCATGGGTGTCACGTATTACTTCCGTGTACAGGCGACGGATGCAGCAAGCAATTCGTCTTTATCCCCCACTGGCACGCCGCTCAGCTTTACAACAATTGACAACACGCCGCCGGTCATCACATCGGTAACGGCAACCCCTAATTTTGGCGGCACCGCCACCATTACCTGGACCACCAATAAGCCTGCCAACTCCCGCGTCGATTATGGGACGTCCGCCTCCAGCCTTAACCTCAACGTTGCCAGTGCAACGCTGGTGACTGCCCACAGCCTTACGTTGACTGGGTTGAACGCCGGCACCACCTATCATTTCCGGGTCACCTCGGCTGACGCATTGGGCAACACCTCTACTTCTCCTGCCCCGCCAGGTTCCCCCGCCAACTTCTCTCAGCCTTCATTCGTCACAATCTGGAGTTCTTCCACCACGCCAGCCGTGGTCGATGGGGGTGATTCTGGTGCGGTAGAGCTAGGCATGAAATTCCGTTCCGACCTGCCCGGCTTAATCACAGGGGTGCGTTTCTACAAATCAGCGGCGAACACCGGAACCCACATTGGGAATTTATGGACCAGCACAGGCACGTTGTTGGGCTCAGTGACTTTCACCAACGAGTCCGCGTCGGGGTGGCAGCAGGCAAGCTTCCCCAGCCCAATTCCTATCAACGCGAACACGACTTACGTCGTGTCGTACTTCGCGCCCGCTGGAAGATATTCCATTAATTCAGGGTTCTTCACATCTACTGGGGTAAACAGTCTGCCTCTGCGTGCCCTACAAAGTGGTGTTGACGGTCCCAACGGTGTATACCGCTACGGTTCCACCAGCGGCTTCCCCAACTCCAGTTGGAACGCCAGCAATTACTGGGTGGATGTTGTCTTCACCGAAGACAATCAGCCCCCAGTAATCTCCAACGTTTCGGCGACGACCACTTCCTCGACCGCCACCATTGCTTGGACTACCAACAAGAGCGCAACCTCGAGGGTAGACTACGGTACTTCGCCATCGAGCTTGAACGTTAATGCAAGCAGTTCAACACCCGTCACTTCCCACAGCCTGACTCTCAGCGGTTTGAGTTCGGGCACCACCTACTACTACCGCGTCACATCTGTGGATTCGGGCGGACGCACTACCGTCTTCCCCGCCTTGCCCGACGCGCCACTCACCTTCACTCCAGTGGTTGCGCAGGCGCCAACTATCTCCGGTGTCAGCGCGACGCCTGGCAGCACTTCAGCCCTTATCACCTGGACTACGAATCTCGCTGCCAATTCGCGGGTTGATTACGGCACCTCGCCTTCAGCCCTTGGACTTTCCGCCACTAGCGCGGTGTTTACCACCAATCAGAGCGTGGCGCTAAACGGCCTAACCTCATCTACCACTTACTACTACCGCGTTACATCAACCACTAGCGCTGGCGGCTCGGCCACCTTCCCCATTTCGGGTAACCCTCCTCTGAGCTTCACCACGACCGCAGGAAGTGTTGACCCACCTGGCAGCCCTCCGAGTGAGTGGGACGTCAGCGGGGCTGGAGATCCCAGTATTCAAGGCTTCGCGACTGAAATCAGCGTGAACAAGGGCGAAACAATTTCGTTCAAGATCAGTACGCCTGCCAACGCCTATACGATCGACATATATAGGATGGGCTACTACAACGGTAACGGTGCGGCTAAGATCGCTACCATTGCCCCATCCGCCACGCTGCCTCAGAATCAGCCTGCCTGCCTCAACAATGCCGCCACCGGCCTGATTGATTGCGGCAACTGGGCTGTCTCCGCTTCGTGGGCCGTCCCCTCTACTGCCAAGTCGGGCATCTATTTTGCTCGCCCCCGGCGGACCGATACTAGCGGAGCCAGCCACATCTTCTTTGTCGTTCGCGATGATGCCAGCACTTCGGACATAATTTTCCAGACCTCCGACACAACCTGGCAGGCCTACAACCAATACGGGGGTAACAGCCTGTACGTCGGCTCGCCCGTTGGCCGCGCTTATGAGGTGAGCTACAACCGGCCCATCACCACCCGCGGCACCAGCCCCGAGGATTGGGTGTTCAATTCCGAGTACCCGATGGTCCGCTGGCTGGAAGCAAACGGTTACGATGTCACCTACACCACGGGTGTTGATTCTGACAGGCGTGGAAACCTGATCCGCAACCACAAAATCTTCTTGTCGGTCGGCCATGATGAGTATTGGTCGGGCGCCCAACGGACGAACGTGGAGGCGGCTCGAAACGCTGGAGTCCACCTGGCGTTTTTCAGCGGCAACGAGGTTTTTTGGAAAACGCGCTGGCGCGACAACTATCGCACATTGGTTTGCTATAAGGAAACGCACGCAAACGCCAAGATCGATCCTACTTCCGAATGGACCGGTACTTGGCGCGATCCGCGGTTCAGCCCGCCATCCGACGGTGGCCGGCCGGAGAACGCCCTGACGGGCACAATCTTCACAGTCAACTGCTGCGACCCGGGTTCCGCCGTCAAAGTACCGGCTGACGATGGCAAGATGCGCTTCTGGCGCAATACCGGCCTCGGTAATCAGGCCCCGGGTTCGGTCACAACCTTGACGGCCGATACCCTCAGCTATGAATGGGATGAGGACCTGGATAACGGGCACCGTCCTCCCGGGATGATCCGGCTCTCGACTAGCTCATTAAGCGTTAACTCAAAGATCACCGACTTCGGGTCGAATTATGCCCCTGGATTCGCCACCCACAACACCACACTCTACCGTGCCCCCAGTGGAGCCCTGGTGTTTGGCGCCGGAACTGTTCAGTGGACTTGGGGCCTGGATTCGAACCACGACCGCGGCAATCCCCCTGCCGACATTCGCATGCAGCAGGCTATTGTCAATCTCTTCGCCGACATGGGCGTCCAGCCCACCACGCTTCGGCCGGGTTTGGTCCCGGCCACCGCCTCCACCGACACCACTCCTCCCACTGCAGTAATCAGCTCCCCAGCCGTAGGGGCCACACTAACGGTTGGTGTGCCTGTCACTATTACTGGGACAGCCACCGACGCCGGTGGCGGTGTCGTGGGTGGAATGGAGGTTTCGGTCGATGGCGGCACAACTTGGCGCCGAGCCGAGGGCCGAGAATCTTGGAGCTTTTCCTGGACGCCTGGAACCACCGGCTCCGTGACCATCCTGGCGCGAGCAACCGATGACAGCCTGAACACTCAGGCAACCCCAGCCAGCCGAACCGTGACGGTTGGGACAGGCGGTGGAGGTTCGTCGGTCAGCATCTGGCTGCCCACGGCCGTACCCACCAATGTGGCTGATCCAGACACGAATGCAGTGGAACTCGGGCTCAAGTTCCGCTCCAGTGTCGCCGGACAGGTCACCGGGGTGCGCTTCTACAAATCGCAATTCAACACGGGAACGCACGTCGGTAACCTGTGGACCAGCACGGGAACGTTGCTCGCCACAGTGACCTTCACCAACGAGACCGCTAGTGGTTGGCAGCAGGCGAACTTTTCGACGCCTGTCACCATTGCCCCCAACACTACTTACATCGTGTCCTACTATTGTCCAAATGGCCGCTATTCGGGGGACACCGGTTACTTTGCTTCCTCCGGCGTGGACCGTCCACCCCTTCGTGCACTTCAGAACGGGGAGGACGGGCCGAACGGAATTTACCGCTACGGCGCCGGTGGCGGTTTCCCCACCAGCACTTGGCAATCCGCGAATTACTGGGTAGACGTGGTCTTCACCCCGAATCAATAAGGCATCACCCACGATCACGTCCGGGGCGAGCGAGGGCGCATGCTCTCACTCGCCCTGCCTCCTCTTTGGTGCTGCTATCGCAGATGCAAGAATTTCCATGACCCACCTGCGGCATCTAGTTGCATGCTTGGCTCTGGGCTTGACCGCACTTGCGAGCCAAGTGGAGTTTGGCGGCAGCGGAATGACTAACTTAGGGGGCTGGCAGGCCTCATGCCTGCTGAACCCTGGAGTCCTTCACGCTGGCGAGACCGGCGTGCTTCGCGTAGAACTTAAACTTACGCCGCGCCATCTCGAGATGGCCCGCGCCGCAATTCCAGGCATCGACGGAATCCTTCTTCTCGTCACTGCGGAACGGACTTTCGATACCACCGGACGGCTGCGACTCCCTGGTGGCCATGGCATCTCGATGCTGCTTACCCCCTCCGGACTCCCCATTGAGGGTGGGATCTTCGGTGCCGTCAGCCGTCACACCGACCCCACGCTTACCAGTCCAATCGATGTCTTATCTGTCCAGCCGCTGCCTGTCACACCTGCGAAAGATGGCGCC
The DNA here is from genome assembly GCA_964460395.1 of uncultured Solibacteraceae bacterium. GTDB lineage: Bacteria > Acidobacteriota > Terriglobia > Bryobacterales > Bryobacteraceae > CAYWQS01. The sequence goes on from CAYWQS010000013.1 coordinate 77,086, forward strand.
ACGCACGTAGCATTTGAACTGCCTCTTCGCATGCCTCAGGATGCCCCCAGCGGCATCTATCGGTTGCGACTAGACTTTGGGTTTAGGGCCGGCCAGCAGTTGGTCAGCCTGAACGCCGAATTGTTTGCCCGTCATTCTAATCAGCCTGTTAAATCGCACCTGTACTCGCCCCCCTTCCGCCCTGTCGAGAACAAGCCATCCGGCATCCCCCGCATCCCCTGGTCGCTCCTTTGCCGGGAGAACTCCAACGGATACCGTGGCGTAGTTTCTGAGCAAGACAAGGACTGGTACAACCTCTCAGGACGGTTTCTGATCCAGGATGACGTTATCCTGCCTCTGTTAGACGCCACCGGTCAACCCGCCAAGTATTCCCTCGAACCCTGTTTCGCCGCCGACATGGCTCAGCCTGAAGGCGCTATTCCCTGGAAGCCAGACGCGGGATTTTTGTCCGTGCAGATTACCGGACCTGACGGGCGCTTGGTGGATCTCGGAACCCATCCTTTCCGAGACAAGACTGATTCCGGCCTGAGCAGCGGGCTTCCTCTGCTGACCGGATGGCAGCCCCCTGCTTATGGGCGCTACGAAGCCAGGGTCAATGGCTGGGTAGAGGATATCTGGGGCAATCGATACGCAGGAGGAGGAGTCTACCGCTTCTGGATCGCGAAACGAATGACTCTCTCCACTGCTACCTTTCAAGGAATGTCCTATCCCGTCGGTAGTCAGTACGGGCGCACGATCACCTTCGCACCATCTGTTCCTGCCGAAGTGGATTATTGGGCCGTCTTGTATCCCGCTTCCCGCCGCGAAAGTGTCCGACGCATCGCGGGACACGGGGTGGCCTCACGGGCGGGCTCGTTCGGTCCTGGGCAAGGGCTGAAACCACTAATGCTTGATACCCCTGGGGAATACTTCGCCCACGTGTTGGCCCGCTATACAGACAAGGGTGGGCACCTCTGGGTTTGCACCATGCGCCACGCCGGCATTGTCTATCCGTCTAACACCCCGCTCCAGGCCCACGGCAAAAAGCTTCACGTGGGCGAACAGGAATTGGAGCGGGGCGCCACCGGGCAGGAAGGAGGGGGCCGCAGCGTTGAAACCGGAGCTTACCCGCGATTCATCGTCAATTTCCCATATCGCTCCGGCGATGTCGCGCTAATAGCCAGTGAACAAGCCTCCGCCAACGCGGTCGCTGGTGTGCTGACTGCATCCGGAGGATCATCGCCCGCGGCTGGTCCAGAATCGCTCCGCGGACTGGGAGCCACCAACCTACGAACCCGGACACATAACGGGTACTCTGCCCATTTGTACCCTGAGTTCATCGAACAGTGGGGTTACTACTACGCTGCAGCGCCCAGACCTGGGCTCTCCAGCCTGTTCCTGGTGGCGGAAGATGGAGTGCGGCAACCCTACTGGGTGATGAGCCCCAACGATTTCGGCGGACAAATCAACGCCTCTTCGAACGGCGACTCTCCCGGGGACATCTACCGCCTCGTAGGAGGCGTTGTGTTGCGCAACAGCGCCGGCGATGCCGAATACGCTGGATATCTCGCTAATGCCTTTGTGCTCCCCAAGGGGAGCAACAATAACCGGGTGATTGCTCCAGGCTCGGAGAACCTGCCGGGCGCGGACGGCTCGGTTGCCCGGTTCTGGCTGGCAGGACTTCGTCCAGGGCTTCTCTTCGAGGTTGGCCAGATACTGACGCCAGGCGTTCAGGTCGATCCGAATCTTCCAGCAATAATCACGTGCCGCTTGGATTTTCCCGATGGCCGCACCATCTCCGCTCAAGGAATTCCTGGGCCAGACGGCAGCTTTACTCCCGAAACCCCATGGCGCCTCGATATGCCCGGCGTTTACCGCTACTTCGTCGAAGGAGAATGGCAGGGGCATAAAGGACGTATGCCAGGTCTCCCTGAAGAGGGGGGCTTCTTATTCGTGACGGAGCCAGCCCCGGCACCTGCAGGCTCAGGCCTCTGCCTTGATCTGCCTGATGACTCCCATTCGACGTCTGCCACGGTCACAATCTCGGGCCAAACCACCTCGGATCAGGTCTGGTATCAATACTTGATTCCTGGTGCAGTCGTCGAACAAGGGATCTTGCCCGTGCAAAAAGGCAAATTTGCCCTTGCTCTGGATGCCGCGGCGATTCACCGTCGATTCCCCACCTACGATGTACTTCGGCAAACCGCTTTCCAGCCCGAAAGGAAGGACGTAATCCATCTAACCTTCTTCTCCCGCGAAAGGAATGCTGAGGGAGAAACCCATTACTCGCACCGCCGATTGATCATTCGTGGAGATCGTATCCTGAATGTGCAGTGAACCAAGATGGAATTGGTCATTCTTGATCCCTTGGCGGATCCACGCTGGGCGCAACTCGCTGCCAACTACTCAAGTGCCACAGTCTTCCACACTCCGGGATGGCTGCAAGCCCTCCAGCGAACTTACGGCCACACACCTCTCGCTGTCTGTTTAGTCTCGCAGAGTGGCGAAGTGACTGGCGGGGCGGCCTTCTGTTTGGTTCGCAGCGCTCTCACCGGTAACCGCTGCGTATCCATCCCTTTCGCGGACCATTGCGACCCCTTGGTCGACAGCCAGGCAGACTTGCAGTTGCTGCTCAACCACCTGCAAAGTAGTCCCGAACTTCGGAGTTGCCGCTATACAGAAATTCGGTTCGCCCATTCTGCCCTTGCCCCGGAATCCGCACGGCAGCTTCCTGTCCGCCAAGTCCTGCACCGCCTTGACCTCCGTCCCGAATTGCAGGATCTTTTCCGGCGCTTTCACGCAAGCTGTATCCAGCGGCGAATCCGGCGGGCCGAGGCAGCCGGGCTGGATTACGAGACGGGAAACAACGAATCGCTGTTACGCCGCTTTTATGCGCTCATGGTAGAGACTAGAAGCCGTCAGCACTTGCCGCCTCAATCGTACGCTTGGTTCCAGAACCTGGCGGCTTGTCTGGGCGAATGCCTCCAAGTGCATCTTCTCTCTATGCAGGGCGAGCCGGCAGCAAGCATCCTTACCCTGCGTCACGCCTCGACGGTAACCTACAAATACGGATGCTCCCGCCAGTCATATCACCACCTGGGTGTGATGCCTCTTCTGCTCTGGAAAACAATCCAGCAGGCCAAGGCCGATGCCTTGGAATGGCTGGACCTGGGGCGGTCCGACGTGACCAACCCTGGACTGATCCAATTCAAGAACCGGCTGGGCGCCGCCCAGTCTCCACTGTTCTATTGGCGTGGAACTCCGCAGGGCGGGCAGATCGAAGCGCCCATCTGGCGTGGGGATGGCGCGTCGAGACTGTTGAGGCTCGTTCCACAGCGCTGGCTCCCCGCTGCGGGACGCCTGCTGTATCCGCACCTGCACCGCGAGTCAGCAGCCTCCTTGGCCGGATAGCTACTTCTCGATTCACCTGCTGTCCCGTTGCATTCGAAAGGAAAGCGCCATGACGATGCCCCAAATGGAAGAACAGGAACAAAGCTTGGGAGAGATGGTGGGCGGCCTCATCCGCACTTTCCTCCGCCGCCGATGGTGGATCATTGCTCCCGCTGCTTTGGTGCCCCTTCTCGCTATCGCAGTGGTTATGGTATTGCCCGATACTTATGAATCTGAAGCGACACTGGTGGTTGTTCAGCCGCGAATCCCCACGCGATTCGTTGAGCCGACCAGCACAGGAGGGACAGCCGAAACGTTTCTCGGTACCAGCCGGGAAATTCTCTCCCGCAACCAGCTTCTCAAGATCATTGACGACTTTGGACTCTACCCGGACGAACGCGCCAAAGGCGCCACCCCTGAAAAACTGCTCGGCATCATGCGCAAGAAGATCAAAGTCGAGCCGCAGGACGTTACCCGCTTCGGCGAAATTGTCTCGTTCCGGATTTCGTTCTCGGCTGAGAATTCTGAGCTTGCCCAAAACGTGACGAATCGCCTCGCTACCCTGTTCATCGAAGAGAACTTCCGCAAACGGAGCAGCCAGGCCGCCACCACCACCCGCTTCCTGGCCGACCAGATCGAGGCCGCCCGCCAACGCTTGGCTGAACAGGAGCAGAAGGTGCGCGACTACAAAGTCCGCAACCTCGAACAACTCCCCCAACAGCAGCAGACTCTACTCAGTTCAGCCACGGATCTCCGGCTCCAACTGCAATCGGTCTCTTCCAGCCTTGCCCGCGTCGATCAGCAGCGGAGCTCTCTTGCGATGCTTTTGGCGAACTACCTCGGCCGCTTGCAGGAAGAGAGAGAAGATCTTTTGCGCCGCTTCACTGCGAAGCACCCGAGTGTAGTCAAGAAAGAGCAGGACATTCAACGGGCCGAAATGCTTCGCGTTCACCTCGAGGCCGGCAAGCCGGGCTCGAGCGGCACTTCCAACGCACCTGGATTTGACGATGCCCAACTGGCGCAGTTGCGGTCCCAGATCGAGGCGAACCTCGCTGAAGCAGAAGGGCTCCGCCGCGAGCAACAGCGGCTCAACGCCGAGATTACAAAGAACCAAACCATGCTCCGGCTCACCCCCGTTCGCGAGCAGGAACTCACTGACATCTTGCGTGATTACGACCTTTACCGGAAGGATTACTCGGAACTTCTCAGCAAGAAGCTGAATGCCGAGCTTTCCTCAACACTCGAAGAACGCAACGAAGGCCAGCAGTTCCGGTTGGTCGATCCCGCCACTCGTCCGCCTTTGCCAACCAGCCCCAAGCGTCTCAAGATCAGTCTTGGCGCTCTCGCCGGTGGTGTGGTGCTGGGCTTTGCCCTGGCGCTGCTCATGGAATCGCGTGTCAGTTGCTTCTACAGTGAAAAGGAAGTCCGGAAGACCTTCTCGCTTCCCATGGTCGTTGCCATCCCATCCATCCTCACCCCGGAAGACGAACAGCGCCAACGGCGGCGGCGGCGCCTGGAGTGGGCTGGAGGGTTGACTCTTTTCGTGATGGTCGCCGCAGCGGAAGCCTTCGTGTTCTTGCGCGGCTGATGCTGGAACATGCTTTAGCCCAGTGTTATGACCCCCAATCCTTGGCCGTGGCGCATTCTCCTGCTGTTGTGGGCCTTGAAAATCTTCTGGCTGAGCGGTGCCGGCTTCAACGGTGATCAGTCTGGCTCTCTCCTTCGTGCTTTGTTTCATTTCATCGGCTGGTCGCCCGAACCCTGGCTCTTCGCTATCCTGCACACCGCGGCGCGCAAGGGGGCACACCTCGTAGAGTACGCCGTTCTGAGCTTTCTGGCCTACCGTAGCCTGCTGCCTCGCTTCTGGCCGGCTTGGCATCTACCGACCGCCCAATGGGCCTTCTCGATTGCCTTTGTCTATGCTCTCACCGACGAATTCCACCAAATGTTCGTGGTTGGTCGTGGAGCCTCGCTCACCGACTGTCTTCTCGACGCTACTGGCGCCGGCCTGGCGATGATTTCACTGTATTTTGTGCTCAATCATCGAGGCGCGCCGACTCCTGCAGTCCGGGTCTAGACCGGATTCGTCGCGGTCTGCATTCTCCCAGCCGTAGTAAACTCAGGATGAAAAGCATTACAAAACTTGAAAGAAGAGAGTCCCCCGGGCGGCGGTTCTTTTCTGTTTCGTCTTCATCGCTTGCAGGAGACAGCGGCGGCGGTGGGCAAGCCCGGGCCTCGGCATCTCCGGAGGAAGACATCAGCCCTGCTTTGCGTGACATTCCGGCAGTTCACGTTGTTATACCCGACGATACCCGTCTCGTAACCGTCTCTGAACCGCACGGCCCGGGCGCCGACCGCTTTCGCTACCTTCGCCTGCACCTGCGCGAATTGCGGAAGCGCGCCAAAATTCAGGCCATCGCGATCACCAGTCCCTTACCCAAGGAAGGGAAGTCCACGGTCGCCATGAATCTGGCCCACTCCCTATCTGAGCATGGCAAGAAGACCGTGCTCTGCATCGAGGCCGATCTTTACCACCAGACTGTCACCGAGGCGTTCGCATTAGCTAGCCCTCAGGGCTTGATCGATTGCGTAGAGGATGGACTTGACCCGCTGTCTGCGGTTCTCAGGCTCGACCCCCTTGGCTGGTATGTCCTCCCGGCCGGCTCAAAACCCACGAACCCGACCGAGGTCATTCATTCCCCGAATTTCCCGAACGTGCTCGCCAAACTACGCCCGCACTTCGATTGGATTGTGCTCGACACTCCCCCGCTCCTGCCCTTGTCCGACACCGTGACGATTGCGGGGATCACTGATGGCACACTTCTCGTGATTCGAGCCGGTCAAACTCCCAAAGAGTCCGTCGAGGAATCTCTCCGCATCATCGGTCCTCGAAAGGCACTCGGCCTCGTCCTGAACGATTCCGTTGAACTCAACACCACCTACTCGAAATACTACGGCTCCTATTACAAGACCAAGCAGGAAGCCTGACGCCAGCACTCTCCCGGCCATTCGCCCATCAAGCTCCGGCCCTTTCTTCCCAAGAAAGAGAACTCCACGCAACCTCAACTCCAAGTCTGGATGTGCGACCGCGCACCGCTTCACCTGCTGGAGCTTGTCCCCTTCGCCCCCAGCGGAGGTTGGCTGGCCTTTGTGCCCGAAACGGCGGGCCAGGACCTCGCAGAAAGCCTGCTTGATCTCTGGAAGACTGGACCCGACACAATTACCGTTCACCACGTGGAGAGCGTTGGCACAATCGTTGTCTTTCACCCCACTGCCGGAAAGAGCCAAGCCTTCCCCTGGGGGAGAGGCTAGAATGCGGTTAATCAGGCGTCACCCAATTCAATTCGTACTTATGCCACGCTGCATCGATTCATTTCCTTCATCTGCCCTTCCCCTTCTGGCGACGCTCCTTTTGCTCGGCGGCTGCTCCCGCGATCCGCAGGCCCGGAAACTCGAATTCGCTGCGAAGGCCGAGCAACACCTGGCAGCGCAGCGCTACCAGGAGGCGGTTATCGACTACCGCAATGCCCTTCAGGCGGACCCGAACTTCGCCAAGGCCTATGCCGGCCTCGGCGCTGCCTACCTCGCTTTGGGCAACCAGGATGCCGCCCTGCTGGCCTATCAGGATGTCATCCGCCTCGATCCCAACAATGTGGAAGCGCACTTGCAGGCCGCGAAGCTCCTCGTGAATGCCCGCAAGTTCGACGACGCCAATGGCCTGCTCGAAAAGGCTCTGGAGCTTGACCCGCGCAACCCCCGGGCCGTCGCCATATCTGCGGAACGCGCCCTGGCACTCGGCAATACCCGTCTCGCCGCCGAGGCATTCACCAAAGTGGTCGAACTCGATCCCAAGAATGTTGACGCCTACATCGCGCTGGGCGCCATCCTGCTCGCCGATGGCAAACCGTTGGAGGCCAGAAAAGCCTACCAAACCGCTGTTCAAATGGCTCCTCAATCCTCTTCGGCCCGGCTTGCGCTGGCACAGTTTTTCCTCAGCCAGCGCCAACTACGCGAATCTGAGGATCAGGTCCGCCAAGCTGTCGAACTCGATAAGAACGCGGTCCTCCCCCGCCTCCTCTTGGCGCGATTGCGATTGTTGCAGAACGATGCACCGGGAGCCGAAACCATCTACCGGCAGGTCAAGGAAGGTTTCCCAAAGGATGCGGCCGCCGAGCAAGCCCTGGTTCAGTTCTTCATCCAAACCGGGCAATTGGACAAAGCCAACGCCGAACTTGCGTCTTTGTTGGCCACCAAGCCCGGTGATGCCGGTCTCCACGCTCAACGCGTCGAATTGCTTCTGGACCTGCGCCGAGTTGATGAAGCTAAGACCGCCCTTCGGGCCTTCCAGGCCCAGCACCCGAACGACGCCCGAGCCCTTCAAAGCGAAGGCCGCATCCTGCTCCTGGAAAACCGTGCTTTCGACGCCAGCAAGTCGCTCGACAAAGCCCTCGTTGCCGACCCGAGGTCCGCTGCCGGCCACTATCTGCTCGGCCAGGCGCAGGTCCGCCTCGGGCAAATCCAGGAGGCCAAGACTTCGTTTTCCAGGGCCATGACACTGAATCCCTCCTTCGCGGAACCCGCCCTCGAAATGGCCCGCATACTCGCCGCCGGCGGCGACGCCGACACCGCCCTCCGCATCAGCGAGCGCCTGTTACAAATCAACCCTCAGTCGGCTTCCGCCCAAACCGTGCAGGCTCAGGCATTCATGGCTAAAGGCAACACCCGCCAGGCCGAAGCCTCCCTACAGACCGCGCTGCAGCGCGATCCGCTTTCGCTCTCGGCCTGGACCGGCTTGGTCAAACTCCGCATCGCCCAGGGCCGTGGCCGTGAGGAGATGCCCCGGTTGATTCAACTCATACGCGAGAACCCAAGCAACGCCGGCTTCCCGTTCCTGCTCGCGGTGGCTCACTTCAGTCAACGCGACTTCGCCCAAGCCAGGCAGGCGGTCGAACAAAGCCTTGCTCTGCAACCGAAGAACCCGGCCGCACACGCCCTCCTTGCCAACATTCACCTCGCCCAGGGCGACCGCCCTGGCGCCAAGACTCAGTTCCGCAAGGCGATGGAACTCGAACCTAACAATCTCACCAATATCCTGACTCTCGCGAACCTGCACTACGTCGAAGGTGATTTTCAAGAGACTAAGCGGCTCCTCACCCGCGCACATGAGATTGACAAGGATGCGCCGCTGGTGGCCAATCAATTGGCCTACATCCTCCTCGAGCATGGAGGCGAAATCAACACCGCGCTCTCCCTCGCCCGGACCGCTAAACGCGGTCTGCCGCGTTCCCCCGACGTCGTCGATACCATGGGTTGGGCGCTTCACAAAGCCGGAATGCACAACGAAGCGGTCAATGAGTTCAAGGCCTGCCTGCAAATGGATTCCCGCAACGCCACGTGTCATTTCCACCTGGGCATGACCTATCTCGCCATGGGAGAACGCGAGGCTGGCCGGCAGGCGCTCCGCGAATCCCTCAAGCACGACCCCAATTTCCCATACGCAGACCGTGCCCAGGCTGCCTTGGCGGCGCCCTGACCGCTCCCCCCGGATCCCATGACCACCGCCAACGCCCTACCGGCACCAGCAACGAAAGCCTGGACTCTCCTTGCGGTCGTATTGGCCGCCACAAGCGTTCTCATGTGGGACGCCTTGACGTCGCTGATCCGCCTGGGTTGGCAAGACGACAGATACACGCACGTCCTTGCAATCCCCTTCCTCGTAGGGCTGTTGCTGGTGCTTCCGCGCCCCCGGTTGCTGCCCGCCACCCGAAGCCACACCCCATCCCTTGTCGTCTCTCTCTCCGCAGTTGTTCTGGGGCGCGTCCTGGATCGTGTCTACCCTTCGCGGGACTCGGAAAACGGTCTCATCCTGGGTGCCGCCGTCCTGGTCGTTGCTTGGACGGCAGCCTTGGTATCCTGCTTCGGCCCCTCTCTTCTGAGATCTTCCTTGTTGCCCCTCCTGATGCTCTGGGGCATCGTCCCGGTGCCCTCCGCTTGGATGGCGGGAGCGGAAACGATCCTGCAGAAAGGCTCCGCTGAAGTCTCGCACTGGCTTTTCCAACTTGCGGGACAATCCGTGTTTCGCGAAGGTCTGTTCTTCACTCTTCCTGGGGTGGTGATTCAAGTGGCCCAGGAGTGCAGCGGCATCCGGTCTGCCATCGGCCTATTTCTTTCCGCGTTGGTCGCGGGCTATTTAGTGCTCCGGTCCCAAACCCACCGCGCAATTCTTCTGTTGATGGTGATCCCTATCACCATCTTCAAGAATGCAGTCCGCATTGTCGGGCTCGCACTCCTGGGCGTTCACGTTTCTATGGATTTCCTGCTTGGGCCGCTTCATCGCTCGAGCGGACTGCTTTTCTCCACCTTGTCCTTCGCTCTAACGGCTGCCTTGATCGTCTTGCTGTTCTTGAAAGAGCGAAACCAACGCTCTCCCGAGACTAGCGCTTGATCAGCAACGGCGTATCGCCCGCCTGGCCGAAAAACCCGACGAAGTCGCTCGCCGCGTTCCAAGTCAGGTCGCCGTTCCCATCCAACACCCACGTGCCCGACCGGAACAGCCCCACTCGGGTGACTTTTGTCCCAGTCCAATCGCCCACCACCGGCCGGTCTCCAACTGAGTAGCCGATGGTCCCCGTACGGTCCGTGGTTGAGTTCCATTGAAGGTTCGCGTCCATGTCCAGGAGCCAAGTACCCAGCCTGTATACTCCGACACGGTCGATTCCCGTCCCCGTCCAATCCCCCACTACGGGTTGGTCTCCGGCCTGACCGAACGTGCCCGTCCGGTCCAGGCTCGCATCCCATGTGAGGTTGCCGTTCATATCCAGGAACCATACCCCAGAGCGGAAGACCCCGGCCCTCGTCCTGGGGGAGGTATCCCATTTGCCAACCACCGGAATATCTGTGGCCTCACCGAAACGCCCAGTAGCGTCCCCTGTCGAGTCCCACTGAAAATTGCCATTCCAATCCAGTAACCACTGTCCCGCCCGGAAGACACCGATCTTGGTTCTGCCTGATCCGTCCCAATCGCCTACTACGGGTACGTCTCCGGCAATGCCAAACACGGCACGGCGGTCGACTGACGTTCCATCCCAGCGGCCGTTCTTGTTCCAATCCAGCAGCCACTCTCCTGAGCGGAAGACCCCTATGGATTGAGTTCCATCCCCGTTCCAATCCCCCACCACCGGAATATCACCGGGTTGGCCGAAATTTGCATGCAGGTCGACGGACGAGCCGTCCCACTGGCGATTTCCATCATCCAGATAGAACGCGCCAGCGCGGAACACGCCCAGTTTCGAGACCATTGTGCTGTCCGCGTTCAGGTTTACCCGCAGCGTGGCAGAGCCTTGCTTGCCATCCGCGTCGGTGGCCGTCACGGTGATTACGTTTTCACCGAACGAGAGTTGCAACGCGTTGATGGACCACAACGTCGTCCCTGTGGCGACCCCCGATCCTCCCTTGCTGTTTGTCCACGAAACCTGAGTGATGGCTCGCCCCTGCGGAGATGAAGCCGATCCCAGCATGCTGATCTGTGACTGGCTGGTGGTCATCGATGCCTCGCTCGTCGGCATTGTGATGGTGACCGTGGGCAGTGTCGACGGATCCGGCCGGACCACGGTCAGGCTGAACGTCCGCGAAATCCCCGCCGCCGTGGCCGTCAATACCACGGTCTGATTCGCCGTCACCGTGCCCACCGTGGCCGTGAACGTGGCGCTCGAGGCGCCCGCCGCCACCGTCACACTCCCCGGCACCGTGACGCTCGCATTCCCACTCGACAGCGAAACGGCCAACCCGCCGGTGGCCGCCGCGCCCGTCAGGCTCACCGTACAGGTGGCGCTGCCCGGCGCCGTCACCGAACTCGGGCTGCAACTCAGGCTGCTCAACTGCGCCGCCGGACTCACCGTCACCGATGCGGTCCGGCTCACCCCGCCCGCCGACGCTGTCACGGTCACCGTCTGCGCCGAGGTCACCGTCGCTGCTGTTCGCGTGAACGTGGCGCTGGAGGCTCCCGAGGCCACTGTCACCGTCGCAGGAACTGTGAGCGCCGCGTTGTTGCTCGACAGATTCACCACAAAGCCCGTGCCGGAAGCCGCCTTGTCCAGCGCCACCGTGCAGGTGGTTGACTGCCCCGACGTCAGGCTGTTGGGACTGCAAGTCACCGACTGCAGCACCGGCGGCGCCACCACACTCAGGCTGAACGTCCGCGAAATCCCCGCCGCCGTGGCCGTCAACACCACGGTCTGATTCGCCGTCACCGTGCCCACCGTGGCCGTGAACGTGGCGCTCGAGGCGCCCGCCGCCACCGTCACACTCCCCGGCACCGTGACGCTCGCATTCCCACTCGACAGCGAAACGGCCAACCCGCCGGTGGCCGCCGCGCCCGTCAGGCTCACCGTACAGGTGGCGCTGCCCGGCGCCGTCACCGAACTCGGGCTGCAACTCAGGCTACTGAGTGCAGGTGCCGCTACTGGGATCACGACTGAGGCAGTGCTGGACGACTGGCCCGCCGCGATATTCTTGCCATCGAGGCTGGAGAATTGAAACTCGCTGATAGTAATGGGGATAGTGCTTAACTGGGGTGATGTGGAGATTGTAACGTTCAGATTTGCGACCACGCCGGAAGCCAGTCCCGTTTGATTCAAGCCGAACAGAAGGCATCGGTGCGTGCCGGGCGTGACTGCAGCGCACGTCACTTGTTTCCCAGCGTTTGCGGCCAGCGTTGCGGCAATTGCGCCCACCCCGTTCACGCTGGTTGCCGGATAGCTGACCGTCCATTGAATCGCTGCGGGCAGAGCCCCTTCTACATTGGTCAAACTCAAGGGAAGCGACACCGTGGAAGCAGGTGCGCCAGTCACTGAAGACACTGCAAGCGTGGAGTTAGGTGCTGCCTGCGCGTTTGCCGTCAAAACCGCAAGCAGAGGTAAGACACCCAAGCTGGGGAAGAATTTCTGGAGGGGGTTTGGGCAGGGAGAAAGCCGCAAAGGGCGCAATGGGAGTAGGCTCATCGAGTTCAATTCGGCCGGAGCAAGTTTGGGCCATGTCTTGTGTGATGCCGCTTTTGCCCTACTTCCCGGGTTAAGAAGTGGGCTTCAAACGGAAATCCGAGACCCGCAGCGATCAGCATGTGAGGGAAGCAAGCTGCGAAACCCCGGAAACCGGTCCGACCTCTGTTGGCAATCTCACAGCCAATCGGGCCTACCGCTTAACTAATTGACTTAATTGCGTTACTTGACCGGTTTCTCCAGTCCCTCGAACCAATCACCACGGTCAGACTGGTAATTCTTGCGGCGCGACGGAAAGAAATACTGGTACTGTCTGTTCTCATGTCCTACACCGCCGGATGCTCCAATTCGAGCCAGTGCAACATGTCCCAGTGTGGAGAGCCAACCCGCTGGTTTATCTCATTGAATTGAAATGAATAACGCGCTCTAAACCGGACCGCACTAACCTTTTTCAACGTTGATGCTAGGTACTAGGAGTACTATTCTGAACATGCAATGTCCTCCTCCTTTGCATCTCCCGTCCCGGCCTTTCATCCATCAGGCCGCCCTCAGGTTGGACTCCTGGCCCTTTTAATTCTGCTTACTTCCAGCGTCTGGGCTCAGTCCGTCAACTTGAGTCTGAGTTCCGCGACAGCCGCCCTCGACGGCAGTTCCGAACTGGCCCTAACCGCAACGGTACCCAACGGAATGCTCCCATCCGTCGTGCAATGGACATTCGCGTACCAGGCTGGAACGTTGGGCGGGGTGACTGTCGAGGCAGGGCCTGCCGCTGTGACGGCAGGTAAATCCGTCACCTGTGCTACTGGGGATGGGGTCGTCAATTGTCTTCTCTTCGGGTTGAACAATAATGCCGTGGGGAGCGGCGTGGTTGCCATTCTGCGGTCGTCTATGGCTCCTGGAGTCAGTTCCGTGTCTGTGAACGTGACGAACGCTTCGGCAGCCTGTGGAGATGCCAAAGTGATGAGCGTCACCGGTGCAGCGGGCACAATCGCTGCGCCCGTCATCGTTCCGGTGACAGTATCGTCTCTGTCATGTTCTCCGCAGTCAGTAGCGGCCGGTGCGACTGTATCGTGTTCGGGGGGCCTCTCCGCCGCCGCTCCGACAGGTGGTCTTGCCGTCACGTTGGCCAGTGACAACCCGCAGTTGCCGGTGACTGGCCAGATTGTAGTACCGCAAGGCCAATCGACTTTCTCCTTCTCGGCTGTGGCCGGCAGTGTCTCAGCAGACCAAGCGGCTACCATCTCCGCTACCGCGGGCGGCGCCACGCGCTCATCGACTGTCACCCTGGTGGCTCCGGTCGTCGTCTCTTCTCTCGGTTGCTCCCCGTCCTCCCTCAATTCGGGGGCGCAATCGGTTTGTACGATCACGCTTAGCAAAGCCGCCCCGTCCGGTGGAGCCGCCGTCGCGCTTTCCAAAAACAACGCTGCCCTGACCATCCCCGCTTCAGTGACGGTGGCCGCGAATGCCACCTCCGCCACCTTTGCTGCCACGGCTGGTACGGTTTCGGCTCCAACAAACGTCACCCTGACTGCCAGTTACAACAGCAGTTCGAAGACGGCGACGGTATCGATCACGCCGCTGCCCACCATTAGCTCGCTAGCCTGTTCGCCCACGTCGCTAACCTCGGGTGCGAACTCCACCTGCACCATAACCCTCAGCGCTGCCGCGCCGGCCGGCGGAGCTTCCGTCTCGCTGACTAAGGACAACGCTGCCCTGACCATCCCGGCCTCAGTGACCGTTGCGGCCAACGCGACTTCCGCCACGTTCACCGCTACCGCTGGAACGGTCTCGGCCGCTACGAACGTCACCTTGACCGCCAGTTACAACAGCAGCTCGAAGACGGCCACGGTGTCCATCGCGGTCCCGCTGCCAACCGTCAGTTTACTGTCTTGCTCGCCCTCGTCACTGACCTCAGGCGGGGTTTCGACCTGCACTGTCAACCTGAGTGCCTCCGCGCCGGCAGGTGGAGCCTCCGTTACGCTGGCCAAGGACAATGCTGCGCTGACGATTCCGGCTTCGGTGACTGTCGCCGCAAGCACGACCTCCGCCACTTTCACCGCTACCGCCGGAACAGTTTCGGCCGCCACGAACGTCACCTTGACCGCCAGCTACAACAGCAGCTCCAAGGCCACTGCGGTCTCCATCACAGCGGCGCCACCTACGGTGAGTTCGCTGTCTTGCTCCCCCTCTTCCATTGCATCCGGGGCGAGCGCCACCTGTACGGTCACACTGACGTCCGCCGCGCCTGCCGGAGGTGCTGCGGTCACCATCACGGATAACAGCACTGTTCTGGCTACCCCCGCATCGGTCACGGTTGCGGCTGGGTCCACATCCGCTCCATTCACGGCCACTGCGGGAACCGTCTCCACAGCAGCCAATGTCACCGTGACTGCCAGCTACAACGGCACTTCCAAGACGGCCTCCATTGCCATCGGGGCTGCGCTACCAGTACTAAGTTCGCTTACTTGCTCCCCGACCTCGCTGAGCTCCGGCGCCAGCGCCACCTGCACAGTGACGCTCACCGCCTCAGCCCCTTCCAGCGGGGTTGCCGTCAGTTTAACCTCCACCAGCTCGAGCCTTTCGGTGCCGTCTTCGGTCACCGTAACTTCCGGCTCCGCATCAGCCATGTTTGTCGCCAAGGCGGGTTCCGTAGCCACGGCCACCACGGCCCAAGTGACAGCCTCCAATGGTGGAGTCTCCAGGTCTGTTTCCATCTCCCTCGCGGCTTCCGGCAGCGACACGCAGTGCCCTTGCACGGTTTGGCCGTCGACAGCCACGCCTTCGGTTATCACCGACAACGAGAGCCAGGCAGTCGAGCTAGGGCTGAAATTCCGCAGCAAAGTGAGTGGCTATGTCCTGGGCGTGCGCTTCTACAAGGGGCCGAAAAACATCGGGACTCACACCGCCAGGCTCTGGACCCTTAACGGAACTGAACTCGCTGCCTTGACGTTCACCGGTGAGACCAGTTCAGGCTGGCAGCAAGCCTACTTCTCCAGCCCTGTGGCGATTCAGGCCAACACTACCTACGTCGTTTCCTACCGGGCGCCGAATGGGAAGTATTCGATCAACGAAGGGTATTTCAACAGCGGAGGTTATTCCCGCGGGCCACTGACCGCGCTCGGCAACACTGAAGCGGGCGGCAATGGTGTGTACAAGTATGGCAGCCTCGGGTTCCCCAAGAGTTCATGGCGGTCCTCGAACTACTGGGTGGACGTGATTTTCAACACCGCACCTACAACGCAGACGACTACGGTGATCTCCTCGCTGGAAACCGAACCGGTGGAGGAAGCCATCAAGCAGATCTCAGCACGCCAGGCGGAAGGCACGAACAGGAGTTCTGCCCCGGAATTGAGTTGCTATCCAGCTGAGTTGGAACCCGGTTCGGAATTCCACTGCAAACTCAACCTCTCTGGGCTTAATGCGGAAGCAACGAGCGCCGGATTCCGGGTTTCCTCACCTTCGGCCCGGATCCTGTTGCCCGCAAGCGTGCGAGGCCGCGAACGGCAGCCAGTCATCGCCTTCACGGGCAAAGTGGATGAGTCTGCCCCGGCAGGCCAGTATGAGGTGACGGTGGCGGATTCGGCATCCAATCGGGTCTCCGCCCTTCTGCGAGTGAAATTAGAGCGGCCGGCTGCTTTAGACCTTCCCGAACGAATCGATGTGGCCTCCGGTGAGACTCTGCAGTTCAGAATTGGCGCCAGCGGCGGCAAGCTGGACGACCTCACAATTGTCGCCAAGGAGGCGCCAGCGGGGGCTTCCATCGATCCGGTCCTGGGCACGTTCCAGTGGCAGTCAACTGAGGCCGAAAACTATGAAGGCGAATTGAGGCTCCAGGGCTTCCGCCAGAGCCAGTTGGTGGCGGAAGGTTCAGTTCCTGTCAGCGTCTCGCGGCCCGCGCCGGTGATCCGCGATTCGGCGCGGTTGGCCTGTAGCCCAGGTGGGTTAGCATCGGCCGAAGGGCGCTGGTTGCTCGCCGAAGACAATGAACTGGAGGACCGTGCGGGCGTCCCCAGCCTGGGTGGCACCTGGATCCGGATCAACGGGGTTCCGGCGCCTGTGGTGGCTGCCAGCCGCCATCGGATTACCTTCGTTTGCCCCGAGGCCGCGCCAGGCACTCAACTGGAAATCGTGATGGGCAACCCCTTCGGAGAAACGTCAGCCGTATATGCCCAAGTCGTGGAGGCGGATCCGAGAATCCTCACGGCGCGTGCCGCTGCGGGTGTGCAGGGCGACATCCGCAGCCTCGGCTCCGGCTTGGTGTCCAAAACTCGCGATTGGCGTGGGATGGGCGAGCCCGCACAGGCGGGCGAGCTCCTGGCGATCCGGGTGACCGGCCTTGGCGAGATGCGCATGGGCGCGGATGCGCTTCGGCTGACCATTGGGGGCCACCTCGCTGGGATCGTGGCCGTCAGCCCGATGGCCGGCGAAGCTGGCGTCTTCCAAGTGATCGCAGAACTCCCTTCGCGCCTTTTGCCTGGTGACGAAGTGCCTGTCCAGTTAGAAATCCGGTCGCCCGGCGGCCGGTCGCTGAAGAGCAACCTGGTCACGATGGCGGTTGAATAACCGCCATCGTAGACCTTCTTTGCCCTAACTCGAGAGAAATCAGTGTCGTCGGGACGAGATACTTCCAGGATCTAGAAATGTTGGTCGAACGTCGAGAGCGCCAATTCAGTCCGGCTTCGAACGCCCAACTTGCGGAAAACGCGGTGCATGTACTCCTTCACGCTGCCGACGGTGAGGGAGAGTTCATAAGCGATTTCTTTGTTGGACTTAGCTTGGCGGACCAAGGCGATCAACTCCCTTTCGCGGGCAGAAAGGGAGGCCCCAAACGCGTGAACAGACGGAGGGCGCCTGGAAAGTTTGGGCGATGGTGGGTGGGCAAAAGAATGCCCACAGTGCGGGCAGCAGGAAGAAGTTTTGGAAAACTGCGTCGGGTTCATATCATCCGTCCAAGACGAAGCCGGTTTGGTGGTCCCACTCGAATGGTGGGCGATTTCTTCTCTCTCGTCTCACCTATCGGCTTTCCGGGTGTGCCCGGATTATTCGGCAGTCGCCTGAGGCAGGTGTCTGCAAATCACCGATTCCGCCGGAGCGGGTCGATACTCTCAGAACGGGCAGTACACCAGCTCAGTGCATTCGTTGCCCCAGCAATACAAACGCCAAATAGGTTCAACTTATGAAAGGCCGTCGGTTTAACGCTCGTGAAGTGTCTAGTCCGGCTGTCGTGGTATTGCCAGCGACGACCGGCCAGAAGAATTTTCCTGGGCCGGGCAATCGGCGAGTAAGGTTTTCGAGCTCTGGGGGCGCCAGGCTCAGTCTGAAGCCCGGTTCAAGTCGGTCCCTCGGCCTTTGGTTTGATTGGACATCTACGTGCTTCTATCGGGTACTTAGGCCATTGGGTTCCTCCTGCCTGGTTAGGGTAAAGCACCCCTCGTGGAGCGTGGGTAGCCCTCCGATGGAATGGATTGAGATGGAACTGGCGAAGGTAGCAATCTTATGAACGAGCAAGTCTTTTTGAATCAGCGAACAATGGTCCGTCTCGGGCGGTATACGGCGCTCCTGCTCTTGGGTGTCCTCTGTGTCTCGACAGCCTCATTCGCCCAGATCTCCCGGGTCAGCGTGTCCAATTGTGGCCCCGGCGGCTTCCCTGCTACCACCTGCACGATCCCTGCCACCCAGGCCGGCAACCTCCTGGTGGTCGCTTGGGCATCCTCGGGAGTCTCCTCCACAAACGTGGTTAGCATCACGGACAATGCTGGCAATACCTATGCGCAGGCGGGCAGTGCCCGTGGCGTAAACACTGCAACGAATGAAATTGTGGACATTTGGTATGCCAGCAACATCAAGGCCGGAGCAAACCGGGTCACGCTTACGCCCAGCCCCTCGGGCCAGAATGGTGCGGCCGTTATCTGGGAATTCTCCGGCGTTGAAACGGTGAATCCGCTGGGCGACGCCGCAGTGCTGAACAGCCGGCCCTCCACCTCAACTCCCACTGGGCCTAACCTCACAGTGCCCTCTGGAGAGTGGCTTCTGGTGAGCGCCATGGTCACGTCCGGAACGACAAGCGGCATCCGGGCGGGGAATGCCTTTACCAATGACTCCTTGCTAATTGGGGACGGGTGGGCCAGCCTGATCACGTCGACTCCAGGCACCTACGCTGCCCAATGGAATACCACCGCAGGTAGTTATACAGCCAGCGCCGTGAGCTTCCGTGGGCGGACCGTGGTCAGCCAAACAGAAGGTAACTCTTCTATGCTCAACCAGTGCGATTTGACCAGCAATGGTTCGGTTGGGCCAGAAGACGTGCAATTGGCGGCCAATATGAGCCTGGGTGTCGCACCTTGCACGGCCGCGATCCTGGGGCCGAACGTTTGCAACGTCGTTGTAGTGCAGCGCGTGATCAACGCAGCGCTCGGTGGCGCCTGTGTGGTCGGAACGCCGCGCACCGTTACCTTAAACTGGGTAGCCAGCGTGTCCCCAGGTGTGACAGGGTATAACGTCTATCGCAGTGTGACTTCTGGCGGACCCTACACACAACTCAACAGCGCCCCAGTGACAGCCACCACGTTCGATGATAACGTTGTCGAAGCCGGACAGACGTACTACTACGTCGTCAAGGCAAAAGACAACGCCGGGAACGAGAGTGGCCCTTCCAATGAAGCCACTGCTCAGATCCCGGCGTCGTGAGATGCAAACGACTGCAAGATTTAGTTGAGGCTCGCCCGCTGGCGCAGTTTCCGGACTAATAGAGCTACACCTGCCAAGTTCAACAACAGCATGGCGAAGGCTGCCGCCTCCGGGGTGCGCACGATAAACTCCTGAGAATTAGGCGATCCTGTCGGAGTGTAGATTGCGAACTGCGTGAACCAGTCATCGTTCAGCGTGCCAGCCATCAGATATGCATTGTCTATAAGGGCCTGCCGCGTTGGGGTAATGCTGCTCGCCGCGAGTGTCGGTGCCACGCCCGTGTTGTCAAAGATGCTCCAGATGGCCACCTGAAGATCGTCTTTCAAGTTCTTGTCTGTCGACAAGAGCAATTCGGACGTAAGGAAAGCAACGGCTTTGTACTTCAGCACTGAGTTGTCAACACCGAAAAACCGGGTGCCGCTGAGGTCCGCAAATGTGCTGCGGTTGGCCTGCCAGGTGCCGCTCGGCACCGTTGCGTCAAAGTTGTCGCAAACCATTAATGCCTGAGTGGTGTATCCAAACGGGTCAGTGACTTGAATGTTGTAAGGGCCGGTGTAATACGTCGCGTTGCTTCCGCTGGTAAGCGCTACAGTGACGGTATTGTTGTCGGGAGCCCCAAGGTACTTGAGGGTGTAAGAAGCAGACAGGGTAGCTGGCGCCAGCGCAGCCGCCAGCAGCCAACTTGTGATTCGAGCAGACACCATTGTTCCTCCTCCAAGGAATCCGGTTGCGGACACCGGACTACTCTTAACGTTAAAGCCATGTTGCGCTGGGGTCAAACAAAGAATGGTTGCCGAAATTCCCATTACTAAGGATCCCCTTCCTTCCTAACCCAAGCTTTGGCAATATGTTGTGAGTGTCCTGGAGGAGCACTTGGCCAAGCTAAATGTGGCCTTTCTGGTCTTGATTTCTTGCCTTTTCAGAAACCATGCGCAAGCAGGCGAAATCCGAATTGTGCCTGTCCAGGGATCCTCCCCAAGTGGTTTATTCGTATTAACTTACGACGGTTCCGGTCCGGCGATCGCCGGATTGCAGTTCGACGTGCACCACCCGGAAGCCCTGCTCATTCATGTTGAAGCAGGCGAAGGGCTTGCCGCACAAGGAAAACAACTGCAGACTTCTCGCCTTGACTCTTCCAGGACTAGAGTTTTGCTATTTGGAATCAATCGCTTAGAAATAGCAAGCGGCGAGCTGGCCCGCGTCCGCTTCGAAGCCCCCGAAGGGATTCCGCAAGGACCTTACTCAATCGAATTGGAATCCGTGTCCGCAGTGGACGTCGATGGCCGCTCCCAATCTGTTCAGGGAGTTGCCGGGGATGTACAGTTCCCAGAAACCCTCGCACCGCTCCCAACAGCACCCTTCCCCCTCATCGTGTCCGGCGGAGGATGGGAGACGGATCTAGTACTCACCAACCCTCTTCTCACACAAGCGAGCGGCAGAGTCAGATTCCAGGACCAGGCTGGGTCACCCCTCTCCTTTCTCCTCCAAGGGAGACCGCCGCTGCAGTTCGCCGATTTTGTAATACCGCCGCTCTCCACTATTCATTTGGAAACGCATGGGTTGCCAACTACGATTGACTCCGGCTGGCTGCAACTGATTGCCCCAGTGGGCTTAACCGGCCATGTGAGCTACCGCAAGCGGGGACCGGAAGATAAGTGGCACGAGGCTTCCACGCCACTCTCGGCGGCCGTTGGCAGCCGACTGCAGATGCAGTTTGATCACCAGGAAGAAAGAGAGACCGGCTTGGCGGTTGCGAATCCGGGAAGCGATAATCGCGTCCGATTACTCCTGACTGCCCGCGATCTGGACGGCATCGAGCATGCCCGGGAGCAATTCGAACTCCCGCCGGGTGGCCAACTGATCGTCTCGCTCCTGCAACGGTATCCAGCTCTGGCGGGGAGAACTGGAATCTTGGAAGTGCAGACGGAACGTGAGGACTGGCGGTTTGTAATGATTGGACTTCAGTTCGATGCCAATGGGTCTTTCAGAATCCTCCCTGCCTCGATTGGGCAGTAATCATTAGAAAAGAAAAGAGATTTCCAGTACGGCGTCAACTTCGATCGGGAGCCCGTTGAGGGTGGCCGGGCGGAAATTCCAGGTCTGCAGATCCAGCAAAGCCCGCTTCTGCGCTCCATCTTCCGCCCGCGATCTGAGGATCTTCACCTTAGAGAGCTTGCCATTAGCCCCGATCACCGCGGCGAACTGGACAAATGCGACTCTGCCCTCCGGCGGCGGAGCTTCTGTCTCAGGGACGAGTTTTTGTGCCGGATAGGGGGCCGTTACTCGTCCCTCGGCCTGGTTCTGGGGACCGAACCAAATCACCCAATCGCCGGAATAACCCGCCACCTTGGGGTCAGGCACCACCAGGGTGTACACGTTGCGGCCCGCAAACATCGTGTCGACCAGGGGTGGGACGATCCGCGCTGAAGGCCGCAGAGGCGCTGAGAGCGTCCGGGAGATCGGCGGTGCTGATAACTCCTTTAAAATCTTCCGCTCCGGTACTGCGGCGGCAGGAACGGGCACAATCCCTCCCAGCGATGGAGAAGATCGAGCAAGCAGATTCGGCGCCTTGATGCCTTCCGTGCCTGATGGATCGCCACTGGCAGGGGGGCCAGCCACGGGCGCTCTCGCGAAAGCCCCAGACCGGACTCCTTCTGGCACAACCACCGCCCCTCCTGGGTTCAGGCCGACTACAGCCAACTCGGCGACTCCTTCCGGCGCATCCAATGCGGCACTCCCGCTCCCTGTCCCGCGCCGGGTTCCCGCAGATGTTGGCATCCCCTCAAACTTTCTGACGGGCTTTGCGCCTCGGCTTACCCTGCCCAGGCTTTCGATCTCGCTGTCGCCTCCGCCAGCTACTCCTGTTGCGCTCCCAGCGAGATCCTCCGGGGCTTCTACTGCCACGGCGAATCCTTTCCTGGACGCAGGGGCGTTGCCGATCCCGGCGAACTGGCGGACCGGCTTCGCTCCGCGGCGAACCCGCCCCAACTGCTCAATCTCCGATTCGCCTTGGCCGTTCGTGCCGGCCGCACTGAGCAATTCCTCCGGCGCTTCCACCACTGGCCGTGCCTCCTGGCGGGTTTCTGAAACCCTCAAGGACGGCGCCACGAACTTCCGGGCGGGCTTGGGAACAGTGACGATGTTAGCGGCCTGCACGTCGCTGGGCAGACGCTCTGTTGTATCTGGGCGGATGACGGTTTGCGTGGTGGAATCCGGTCTTTCGGCTTGTGAGATGAGCGTCCGGGTGTCGCGTTCCCCGCGCGGGACAGAACCCTCGCCAATCCGTCGCTGGGGTTCGATGTTGACCGATGGAGGTGGCCTGCGGGCAGGTTGCCACACTAAACGGCGTTCACTGGTTCTGACCTGTTCTTCCAGGGTTTCCCTCGTCCGCAAATCCTGCCGGCGCAACTCACTCAACCGGCGATCGGCCGGAACCGCCACTCCGAACACCAGAACATGCAGTAAGGCAGAACAGAGAAAGGCCCGCCAAGGTTGGCCGGGCGAAGGAAGTAACCCAAGCGAAGACACTTCGCCGGGCCCCTCTCCGGAATCTTGATCCAGCCGGAACAGGCGCAAAAATGGGAACCGGACTGTGACCCGAAAGGCTATTCTCTGAAGTTACCGGATCGCCCGCCTCTGGCGCCAGCGGGTTATTGGATCGTCTCCACCATGTCGGCGTCGATTTCCGCCGCCACTGACCTCTGCAGGAGGCTGACCGAAACCACGATTCGCAGGTTCTTTCCGAGCGACTCCACCACGCCTTCCACCCCAGCCAGAGGGCCGTGCCGGATGAACACCTTCTGACCTACATGAAGAAACATTCTCGGATAAAGCGGCATCCCAGACCTCATCAGTTGCTGCAAGGCAGCGATCTCAGAAGGATCGACAGGCGCGGGCTTCGAGCCGAAGCTCACCACGTCAATGACGCCTGGCGTCCGTAACACGTTTACCCACCTCGAATGATCGAAGCGGCAGAAAACATAGCCGGGAAACAGCGGCCGGTCGAGCCACTTGACGCGGTCCGACCAATAGCTGCGGCAACGGTAGGTAGGGAGCAGGTGGTCAAATCCAGTCGATTCGAGTACACAGGCAGCTTTCTTCTCGAAGTTGCTCCGCACTCGGAGAGCGTACCAAGGGATGTCAAGGGGTATTGCGGGTATGTCCGCGCCGCAAGGCGGCGTGGACACAAAACTAGTAGCCAAGGATCCGGACCTCCTCCATTTAGTCCGTCCCACCGGAATGGCCACTGCACCATCCCACGCCATCCCAGCGGACTTTGCGAACGGGGTGTAGCGTTCCCTCCGTTCGCACCCCTCTAGCTTAAGCGCCCCTTGACAAATGTCAATGGTCAAAGAGTACCTAGACCAAAGGTTGGATTTACTCAGGAATTCTCAGGACACCTAGACTGATTTACGTAGAACTTTTGAGGATGGATGCCACGAAACGCGGTTAGCGGCCTGCCCGAAGATAGGCATCTTCGCCACGGATCCAATCCTCGCGCGGTGGAACAAAGAGGTCGAGCACGACGGCATCCTCGAGCACTTCCACGCTATGAGGTTCATTGGGCGGGAGTTGCACACACAGGCCGGCGCTTGCCACATGTTCCCCTCCGGGTCCGCGAAACACCAATCGGCCGGCCAAAATCATGGAGATTTGTTCATTTATGTGGGAGTGCATTGGAACGACTGCCCCGGCTTTCAACTCCAGGCGAGCCAGCGTGCACGCCGCAGTGTGTACCACCTGGCGGCTCAAAAGCGGATTCATCGTTTCCTGGGGTATTACCGACCAATCGTGGAGCAACACGCCAGGAGTTTATCACCATTGGGGTGACGGCCGGCCTTGAGACAGCCACGCGGCGAAGGTCACAGCAGGCGCCTCGAGGCCGGCAGAAGCAAGCGCTCCCAGGCATTGGGCCCGTGCCGCCTCCCCTCGAAGAACCAGGTGAAGAAGGGCATCCGTAAGCGACAGAGTGGTTTCCGTTCCCTCCGGGCCAGGGAGCCGGACGTCGTCTTCTAATTGCGGCATACGCAGGCGGGAGATGAGCGGGTGAAGCTCAGACTGAAGGGTGCTCAGGCGAGCCCAGAGGGCGGCCGCAGGTTCGTCCCCCGCCGCGGGGCAAGTCTGGCCCGTTAGAACGGTGGAGGCGGACTCCATCGCAGCCAGGAGGGTGCGTGCAGTGATGCAGTTTGTCTCCTTCTGTGCGACCCGGGAAATCACAGCGTTGGCCCAGAACGAGTACTCAAAAAGGTCGCGCACAACCCCGGGCACCGAAGCAAGCATGACGAACCTCCGCCACGGATCATATGCAGATTGCCCGCCGGGTGGCAAGGGGTCCTGTAGTGTATCCTGAGAATCGTTGTCTTCCGTATCAGGCGGGGAGTGGCTATGAAAGGGATTGTGCTGGCCGGCGGCAAAGGAACCCGGTTGTTTCCATTGACAAAGGTGACCAACAAACACCTGCTGCCGGTCTATGACCGTCCGATGATCTATTACCCGATTCAGACGTTGACGGACGCGGGAATCAAAGAAATCATGATCGTGACAGGGGGGAATTACGCAGGGGATTTCCTTCAATTGCTCGCCAATGGTAAGGACTTTGGTCTGGCAAGGCTGCACTACACCTACCAGGAAGGGGAAGGAGGCATCGCCGATGCCTTACGCCTGGCCGAGCACTTCGCGGAAGGCGAGAAAATCTGCGTCATCCTGGGGGACAACATTCTCGAACGGCCCATCCGCGACGCCGCCCAACAATTTGAAGAGCAGGAGAGGGGCGCCCGCATTCTGCTGAAGGAAGTGGAAGACGCTGAGCGGTTTGGTGTGGCGGAAGTGCGCGACGGGCGCATCGTGGGCATCGAGGAAAAGCCGGCTGCCCCCAAGTCCCAATACGCCGTAACCGGAATCTACTTTTACGACGCCACGGTGTTTGAGAAGATCCGGGCTCTGAAGCCATCCGCACGAGGTGAATTGGAAATCACCGACGTGAACAATGCTTACATTCGTGAGGGTTCGCTGCGCTACTCGCTGCTGGAGGGCTGGTGGACCGATGCCGGCACCTTCGAGTCATTGCTGCGTGCTTCGAACCTCGTAGCCGCCTCACGAGGGTCCTCCGAATGAGCGGCTTGGAAATCGGGATTCCCTCCAACTCGAAGGGGATCGGGGCTGTGATCCTAAGCCCGCAAGACCCCAAGCTGATCCCTGGAGTTCAGGTCGAGCCGTTCAGTATTTGGCCTGACGACCGGGGCTACTTTCTTGAGGCGGCCCGGTCCGGGCAGGGGCTGAACGAAGCGTTTCCGGCTGACTCCACGCAGATCTCCTGCGCGCACAACTACCCAGGGACTATTAAGGCCTTTCACTTCCACCGGATGCAGACGGACCTATGGATCCCCGCGCAGGGCATGCTCCAAGTGGCGCTGGTGGATTTGCGCAGAAACTCGCCGTCCTTTGGGGCGCGAAACACTCTCTACGTCGGGGCCTTGCGTCCGTGGAGGATTCTGATTCCGCCGGGCGTGGGTCACGGATATAAGGTGATCGGGCAGTCTCCATCGTTGCTCGTCTATCTGACAGACCGTTTCTACAACCCCGAAGACGAGGGCCGGATCCCCTATAACGAGCCGGGCATTCATTACGACTGGGAATTGCAGCACAAATGAAACTGCTGGTTACAGGGGGCGCCGGATTCATCGGCTCGGCGTTCGTCCGGCTGGCGCTGGCGGAGAACTGGGCGCAGCGGGTGGTCAACCTCGATAAGCTGACTTACGCGGGGAATCTGGAAAACCTGGCGGCTGTCGAGCAGGATCCGCGTTATCGCTTCGTCCACGGGGACATCTGTGACCGCGCGCTGGTGGACCGCTTGCTAGCTGAGGAGCAACCCGATTCCGTCGTGCATTTTGCAGCGGAATCGCACGTGGACCGTTCCATACTGGGTCCGGACGCGTTCATTGAGACGAATGTTCGCGGCACATTCACACTGCTGGAGGCCGCGCGCGCCGCGGGTCTGTCCAGGTTTCTGAATGTCTCGACCGACGAAGTGTACGGCTCCATTCCCGAGCCCCATGATGCTGACGAAACTTGGCCATTGGTGGCTTCGAGTCCCTACTCGGCCTCAAAAGCGGGCTCCGATCTGCTGGCGTTGAGTTACTTCACCACCTACCGATTGCCTGTTATCGTGACGCGCGCCTCAAACAACTACGGGCCTTATCAGTTCCCCGAAAAGCTTATCCCGCTCATGATCGCCAACGCGATCGACGACAAGCCGCTGCCGATCTATGGCGATGGCCTCCAGATTCGGGACTGGCTCTACGTGGATGACCACTGCCGTGCGGTATTCGCCGCGCTGACCAAGGGCGAACCCGGCCAGGTTTACAACGTGGGAGGGAGCATGGCACTGCCGAACGTGGAAGTGGTGAAGCGCATTCTGCGGGCGCTGGGCAAGCCAGAATCCTTGATGATTACCGTGAAAGACCGTCCGGGGCACGACCGGCGTTATGCCATCACCACCGCAAAACTGGAAGCGGCCACGGGATGGCGGGCGCTGGTTGACTTTGACGAAGGTCTGGCCCGCACCATCCGCTGGTATCAGCAGCACGCCGAGTGGGTGGCCCATGTCCGTTCGGGCGATTACCAAAACTACTACGCGCGCAATTACGCCGGCCGCTGAAGATCCTCAGCGATCCAACAGTGGAATCCAAACCTGCATCGCCGCCGGTTCCCGGTTGGCGAATGTGTAATAGGGGATCAACCGGACTTCGCCTGATTCCATGCTCGCCGGATTCAAGGGCGTGTAAGGCCGGTACAGGGGATCACTTTCAGCGTTGCCGGGCAGCCGCCACGCCGGATGCCGCAGCAGCATGATGCCGCCGAGCAGATCAGGCCTCCATTCGCTGATGAACGCTCCTGATGCCTTCAACCACCAGTCGAATACAGAGGAGCCATTCAACTGGTCCGGGTTCTCCATGCAATACACCAGCGGGCCCATTTCCACTGCGACCTTGCCAGCGTTTTCCCGCAGACGCGGATTCGCTGCAGTCAGCCGTGGCGCGGTGCCAAGCTCCAACTCCAACCGGTCGCCCGGCCGCCATTCCCTTTCGATGGCGAGATAGGAGCCGGGTCGCGTGGCGCGCGTCCAAGTTTGGCCATTGATGCGGACGGCAGTCTTCGAAGACCAGGCCGGGATGCGCAACTTCAGTGCGAAGAGGACAGGAGCCGCAGGCGCAACTGCCATCTCCACCTTGCCGCTCCAAGGGTAGTTGGTCTGCATGGAAACCTCTATCGGCGTGCCCTGGGGCAGTTTCCATTTCAGCCTGTTTGCGTGGTACAGGTGCACCGTGAGCCCGGCGGGCGACGCGCTGTAGAAATACCCGGGCAAGGAAGCCAGGAGGCGCTGCAAGTTCGGAGGGCAGCAGGTGGTGTCGTACCAGGGATTGCGGATGCGGTCCTGCGGGTTGCCCACTAATTCCAGCGGGTTGCGGTAGCAATAAAGATTGCCCCCCAGCGACAGGCCGCTGTTGGCGCCGTTATACAAGGCGCGTTCGAAGGCGTCCATGTACTTGGCCTCTCCTGTCCAGGCTGCCATCCGCCAGTTCCAGAACATCGTGCCTATGGCTGCACAGCTTTCGGTGTAGGCGAGTTGGTTTGGCAACTCGTAGGGCTCGCCAAAGGTCTCGCCCGAGGCGCGGGACCCGATGCCGCCTGTAATGTACAACTTGCGGTTGGCCAAATCGCTCCACAGCCGGTGAAGGACTGGCACATACGATTGTTCGCCGGTCTCGAGCAGGTAGTCGGTGGCCCCGGCACAGGCATACATCGCCCGCACGGCATGACCTTCCAGTTGCGTCCGCTCGCGGAACGGCTTGGCGGTGAACAAATACGCGACGTCGCGCGGCGGGATAGTGACTCGCGGGTCGCCTTCGAGCAAATAGCCGGCGAAATCGAGATAGGGTCGGACTCCGGTTTCGCGGTACAACTCCACCAGCGCCATTTCGATCTCCGGGTGGCCTTCAATAATCGGCTTCTTCCCGGGGCCGAACTCGCGCACCAGATAGTCGGCCATCTTGCGGCCGGTGTCGAGCAACCGGGTTTCGCCGGTGGCGCGCTTCCAGGCGATGCCAGCCTGGATAAGGTGCCCCAGGCAATACAACTCGTGGCCGTGCCGCATATTCTGGTGGCGCTGAGCGAGGTTCTCCTTGGTGTAGTAGGTGTTCAGATAGCCGGAGGGTTCCTGCGCCGCGGCAATTTCTTCAATCACCTGCGTGGCGATTGGCCGCATGCGGGACTCGGGCTCCTGCATTAGTACGAATGCCACTGCTTCGAGCCATTTGTAGACGTCGGAGTCGGTGAAGAGAGGGCCGCGGCGCGCGACCTGTTTCCGGCCAGAAACCCGGCGAAAATTGTCGATGATTCCCTTTTCTTCGAACAGTTCGTAGAGCGTGGGCAGGCTCACTTCGACATTCACCCGGCGGCGTTGGGTCCAGAACCCGTCGCCGAGGCGGACCGCCTCCACGGGCACAGGCTGCCATTTGGCCTGCGGGGACTCGGAGAAATCGGCCACCTGGCCGTCGGCCATGGCCATCACGGGGATCCCTGCCCAGCCGATCGTCAGAGCGAAAACAATGCCACGCATGGCCCACTGTCGTATCGCGATTGGCCAAGCCGGTGCAACCGGAGCCGGCACAGGGCGACCCCTAG
Source organism: uncultured Solibacteraceae bacterium (assembly GCA_964460395.1). Classification (GTDB taxonomy): domain Bacteria; phylum Acidobacteriota; class Terriglobia; order Bryobacterales; family Bryobacteraceae; genus CAYWQS01. The sequence continues at coordinate 105,822 of CAYWQS010000013.1, forward strand.
TTGAAAATTCCGTCCAGGTTGCATAGGTTAGTGGGGGACCGACGGTGAACCTTATGAAACAGATCTTTTACTCCACAACGCTCGCGGCTGTCCTGGCGCTGGGATTCTCGGGGTGCTCTTCCGCGCCGACCGGCGAAGCGAAGAAGGCCGAGGTAAAGAAAGAGCCGCCCAAGCCGGTTACCGGCCAATCGGCGATCTTCCAAATGTACACAGTAGCGCGCACCTGGGCGAACGACTGCGTGCTGCTGAAGGTGGAGCCGCTGGATGTTGATGGCCCCGCGGCGCCGGCGGAAGGCGCCTACGCGGCGTGGCGGGCGACATTCGTTTCCCTAACCAAGAAGCAGAAGCGCGACTACACTTACTCCATCGACGATTATTCGCAGACCGTCACCAAGGGTGTGAAGGCCGGCTCGGACAGCCTGTACGCTGCCAACCCACAGCAGCGCCCCTTCGCCATTCAAGAGGTGAAGATCGACACGCCAAAGGCGCTCGAAGGGGCCAAGACCGACAAGGATGTAAAGGCCTTTCTCGATAAAAACCCAGACACACCCATCATTTACATCCTCGAGTGGACCAACAACACCATCCGGCCGGCGTGGCGCGTAGTATTGGGGCGGACCGTCTCCTCAGCAGCAATGAGCGCTTTTGTCGACGCGGGAGACGGCAAGTTCATGAAGAAGCTTCGCTAGCGGCCGCTCCGCTAAACTGAAGAGTATGACCCTCGAAGAACTCGGGCGGGAATACTCTGAGCTCCGCCAGCAATCGGAAGCTGTGCGGAGCTATCTTTGACATTCCCGCCAAACTCAAGAGCCTGGAAGAGATTGAACACCAGATAGCCGATCCGGGTTTCTGGAACGACCAGGAAAAAAGCCAAAAAGTGATGCAGGAACGGAAGCGGCTGGAAGCGTCCGTGTCCCAGAATTCCAGTCTGGTGGCGATGGTTAGCGACATCGACACGCTCTTCGAACTTGGACGCGAAGGCGAGGACGTTGCCGCGGATCTGGCCCGTTCCATCCAGGAACTGCGTGCTGCCGTAGACCGCCTGGAAACCGCCATGCTGTTGTCGGACGACAATGACCACCGCAGCGCGATTCTCAACATCCATCCGGGCGCCGGTGGCACCGAGAGCCAGGATTGGGCCGAGATGTTGATGCGCATGTACCTGCGCTGGGCGGAACGCAACGGTTTTAAGGCTTCCGTCACCGACGAACAGGAGGGAGAAGGCGCGGGCATCAAGAACGCCACTATCGAGATCGAAGGCGAGAGCGTCTACGGCCTGTTGCGTTCTGAGATTGGAGTTCACCGCTTGGTCCGCATCTCGCCTTTCGATGCCAACGCCCGGCGGCATACGTCGTTTGCGTCGGTCTTCATCTACCCGCTGATCGACGAAGACGTGAAAATCGAGATCAAACCAGAAGATTTGAAGGTGGATGTGTTCCGCGCCAGCGGAGCGGGCGGGCAGCACGTGAACCGCACCGAATCCGCGGTCCGCATGACGCACCTGCCCACCGGGATCGTGGTGCAGTGCCAGAACGAGCGCAGCCAGCATAAGAACCGTGCGTCTGCCCTGAAGCAGATGCGCGCGCGCCTGTTCGAGTTCGAGATGGACAAGCGCCGCGCCGAGGAACGCAAGCTTGAGGATTCCAAGGCCGACATCAACTTCGGCAGCCAGATCCGCAGCTACGTGCTGGCCCCCTACCGCATGATCAAGGACCACCGGACGAAACTTGCCATCGGCGACGTGGACCGTGTGTTGGACGGCGATCTCGAGGAATTGATTCACGCCTATCTGGTGTGGAAGAAAACAGGCAAACTCGCGGGCGACGCCCGCGACGATAGTGATGTCTGATGGCCAGCCCCTCGGTCAAGGAAGCCGCGCGAGTGTTGTGCGGTGGCGGTCTGGTAGCCTTTCCCACCGAAACGGTATATGGTCTGGGCGCCAACGCGCTTGACGCTCAGGCTGTCGCACACATCTATGAGTTGAAAAGCCGCCCCGCTACCAGCCCTTTGATCGTCCACGTAGACACCGTCTGGATGGCGAAACGCTGTGCTGCGTCGTGGCCCTCCAAAGCTCAAGTTCTCGCGGACCGCTACTGGCCAGGGCCGCTGACACTGGTGCTGCCCAAGTCTGACGCAATTCCATCCATCGTCACAGCTGGATTGGATACGGTGGGCATCAGGATGCCGGCGCATCCGCTGGCGCTCGAATTGATTGCCGCCGCCGGAGTGCCCGTCGCGGCGCCAAGCGCGAACCGGTTCACACAACTCTCGCCCACGACGGCGGAACACGTCCGGCGTGCGTTTGGCGAGGATGTGCTGGTGCTGGATGGAGGCTCCACCCCGGTAGGCATTGAATCCACGGTGGTGTCGCTTGCACAGGAGCCCCCGCAACTGCTGCGGCCCGGCATGATCACCCGCGAGGAACTGGAAGCCGTGGTGGGTCCGGTCACGCTGCCGGCAATAGACCCGGCTTCGGCGCATCCCGCTCCTGGCATGCACCGCAAGCACTACAGCCCGAGAACCCCTCTGCTGCTCGTGCGCGAAGCGCCGCAAAGGCCGGGACGGGGCTATTTCCTGCGGCTGCCGGCGACCGCGCGTGAGTTTGCGGCGCAACTCTACGCCACACTGCACGCTCTGGATGAGCAGGGCTACGATTGGATTGCAGTGGAAGAACCGCCCGCCACACCCGAGTGGGAAGGCGTTCGCGACAGGCTGCGGCGGGCCGCCCAGGCGGAGTAATCCATGCACAGCGCCGTGCATCTCAGCGCACACGAACCCCTCTTGGTCAATCTGCTGGGCCATTCCGCCGGAGCGCTGATTTTTGGCACCTTCCACGTACTTTTGGGCCAGGCACAGAGCCCCTGGCGGCCCAAAGCGGCCGCGGCCGCGGCGGTTGCCTGGAACACGGGTTCGCTATTCGTGCTTTTCGCTGGCGGCCAGATAGGCTATATGCAGCAGTGGGTCGTGGCTCTTGCCACATCTGCACTCAGCCTGCTGCCTGCCTTGCTGCTGGATATTTCATTCGGCGCCCGTCAGCGATGGGCCGCTGTGGGCGGATACCTGGTGAGCGGCCTGGCAGTACTACTGCATCTTGCCGAACTTTGGGTCAAGGGCCCGGAACTGCATGCAGCGGCCCTCGTGCTTACTGCTTCAGGCTTTGCGGGGCTTACACTCCTGGCCGCGGCGCTGGAACTGCCAAGGCAGGCCAGCGTGTCACAAGCCGTTGGTGCGATGGCGCTGATCTTGTTCGCCCTCTCCTTCTCCCACTTCCATGCTGGCGGGGGCAGTCAGGCGTGGTCCTACGAACTGATTGTGCACCACGCGGGCATTCCGCTGGCGCTGTTCATCCTCCTGCAGGACTACCGCTTTGTTTTCCTCGATGCCTTTCTCCGGTTCCTCGCCAACGGGCTGCTGGCAATGTTGTTCCTCGCCGGGCTTTGGGTAATCGGTCTGCGGCTGGAAGGGAGTTCGCGAGAACGGGCCGTTGGCATGGTATTGACCTTCGCGGCGTTTGTACTCTTCGGCATCAGCCGGAACGCCGCTCAGCGGCTGCTCACGAGTGTTCTTTTCCGGCGCGAGGATCCCGCCAGAGTGAGCAGCAAACTCCGTATCCTGCCCGCCAGCGGCGAAGAGGAGTTCATCCAGTCAGCTGCGCAGGAGGTGGCCGGCTATTTCAGGGCACAGGTTTGCGCGCCAGAGAAGGCAGAAGCCTTGATTGCTGTGCGCCTCGGCGAGGGGATGCAACGGACGATCGGGTTGGCCTACCGGCAGGGTGGCCGGCGATTTCTGAGCGAGGATCTTTCTCTTCTGACGCGCTTTGGCGATGAGATCTCTCATCGCCTGGAAGCATTGCGCGAAGCCCAACTCCGTCAACTGGTGGCACAAGCTGAATTGCGGGCTCTCCAATCTCAGATCCACCCGCACTTCCTCTTCAACGCCTTGAACACGCTGTACGGCCTCATCCCAAAGACGGCCACTGGCGCGCGGCAAACCGTTCTCAACCTCAGCGACATCCTCCGTTTCTTTTTCCGCACCACTGGAGCGGAAGTGCCGTTGCAGGAAGAAATCCGCATTGTTGAAGCCTATCTGGCCATCGAATCCCTGCGGCTCGGTGACAAGCTGCAATACACAGTGGATACCCCGCCCGAAACTCTGCCCGTGCCGGTGCCGGTGCTCACCATTCAACCGCTTGTAGAGAACGCCGTACGCCACGGCGTGAGTCCTCAGCCCGGAGGCGGTGAGGTCCGCGTGGCTGCCAGACTGACTGGCGAAGTCATGGAGGTGCTGGTGGAAGATAACGGACCTGGATTTCCGGCCAAGCCGCCGGCCAGCACGCGTCCACATGTGGGCCTGGAAAACGTCCGGCAGCGCTTGGCCCTGCGCTATGGCAACAGCGACCACCTCACCATACAGAGCGCGCCAGGCCGTACGGTGGTTCGCTTGAAAATCCCCACGGGAGGCGCTCGATGAGGGTTCTGATCGTCGACGACGAGCCGATCGCCCGCCTGGTGCTGGGCGAATTGCTGGAAGGCGTACCCGGTGTGCAAGTGGTGGGCGAAGCTTCGGACGGCCGCGAAGCGGTGGAGCAGGTGGCCCGGCTCCAGCCGGACGTCGCCTTCCTGGATTTGCACATGCCAGGATTAGATGGGTTCGGCGTGGCGCGCGCTCTCAGCGGCAGCCGGCTGCCAATCCTCATTTACGTGACGGCGTTTGACGAACACGCGCTGCAGGCGTTCGATGCGGGTGCCGTGGACTACCTGTTGAAGCCCGTGCGCAAGGAACGCCTGTTGGCTGCGCTCGAGAAGGCGAGGACTCAATTGCGCGGCGCTACTGGCGCCGGCACACCACAACCTTCGCCCGCGATGCTCCGCAAAGTGGTGGGACGTTCCGGGGCGGAACTCCACCTGCTGGACCCACAAGACATCATTGTGTTTCGCGCCGAGGGTGACGCAGTGGTCATCGTCACCACGAAGGGCCGTTTCATGGCCGGATCCACACTGAAAGAGTTGGAGGCCCGGCTGCCCTCACCTCCGTTCAAGCGCATTCATCGGAACACAATTCTCAACACGGATCACATCCGCCGGGTGGCGCCGCTCAGCTCCAAGCGGTGGCTGCTGAAACTGTCCAACGGAGCGGAAGCTATCGTGAGCAAACGCATGGCCAGCCTCGTGCGCGCGGCTACGGGATGGTAACCTGAGAGCCTTTCCCGCCAAGGAGTGCGCAATGGAACGTCCCAATGACCTGCCGCCCTTGCTCCTGGCCGGCCGCATGCTGGAAGTCGAGGCGGAACTGATCGGTCTGCTCCGCTCTTTGAGCGGAGAGGAATGGAATGCTCCGACGCTGGTGAAGGGTTGGCAGGTTCGTCACGTGGCGGCGCATCTGCTCGACGGGGCACTGCGAAAACTGGCGGTGGTTCGCGACGGGCACTTTGGGGCAGGGCCTCACCCAGGGGAAACGCTGCCCATGTTCTTGAACCGGCTCAACCGGGAAGGGACCGCCTACGGAGAGCGTTTGAGCCCAGCGTTATTGATTACTCTCCTGGAGACCGCCTCGCGCGAATTCTGCGCATTTCACCAAAGCCTCGATCCCTTTGCGCCGGCCCGCTTCCCGGTTTCCTGGGCCGGCGAGGAACAGTCGCTCAACTGGTTTGACACCGCCCGTGAGTACACAGAGCGCTGGCACCACCAGGAGCAGATCCGCCTGGCTGTCAGCCGTCCCGGCATCCTGACCCCGCACTTCTACCGGCCGGTACTCGATTGCCTTATGCGGGCGCTGCCGCACGCTTATCGTGGAATCGCGGCGGAGGACGGGACAATCTTGAGAGTTTCGGTTGCCGGGGACAGCGGGGGGGATTGGTACCTCGTGCACATCGGGCAATGGCGCCTCGGAACTCGCGCAGACGGACGCGAATCCGCACGCGTGGTGGTCCCCGAGGAATTGGCCTGGATCTCCCTCACCAGTGGGCTTTCGCCGCAGCAACGCCTCGCTGTTCGCCTGGAGGGCAAGATGGATCTGGCGGAGCCGTTCCTTTCCGTGCGCGCCATCGCCGCGGGCGGGACCTCCGCCGCCTGATAGAATCAGCGCCGTGACCCAAACGACGGCCGCGGCCCAGCCGACCACGACCCGCTGGTGGATTCTCGCTCTCCTCTTCGCGATCACGACAAACAACTACCTCGATCGCATCGTGCTGGGCATTCTGAGTCCGGTGATTCTCGATGAGTTGAACTTCACAGAACTCGAATACGGGTATGTGAATAGTGCGTTCCAGTTCACCTACGCCGTGGGCTTTCTCGTAATGGGCAAGCTTATCGATTCGCGAGGCACCCGCATCGGCTACGCCGTCGCCATTACCTGGTGGAGCATCGCTGCGGCTCTGCACGCCCTCTCGCAGCGATGGCTCGATCTGGCCTTCTGGCGCGGCTTGCTGGGGCTGGGCGAATCCGGTAACTTCCCAGCCGCCATCAAGGCCGTCTCCGAATGGTTCCCCAAGAAAGACCGCGCCTTCGCCACCGGCATTTTCAACGCAGGCACTAACGTGGCCACCATGATCGGCCCGCCGCTGTTCGTCTGGATGAACTCGCATTTAGGCTGGCGCGCCTGCTTCCTGATTACGGCTTCCACCGGCACGGTCTGTCTGATCGCCTGGTGGTGGTTTTATCGCCTGCCACAACAGCACTGGCGCGTGAACCAAGCCGAGTTTGCCCTGATCCATAGCGATCCTGACGAGGCCAAGGAGCCGTCCATCTCCTGGAAACAGGCCTTGCGGTTCCGCGAGACTTACGGCTTCGCCCTGGCCAAGTTCTTCAGCGATCCAGTCTGGTGGTTCTATCTCACCTGGCTCACGCTCTATTTCAAGCGCGCGCGCGGGCTGAGCCTGCAGGAGATCGGCTGGGCTCTGCCCGTCATCTACCTGATGGCCGATTTCGGCAGCGTGATGGGCGGCTGGGTTTCGGGATGGCTGATGCGCCGCGGTTGGCCCAACGGCAAGGCGCGCAAATGGACCATGGCGTTCTTTGCGCTCTGCATGCCGGTGGCGGCTACGGCCGTGTTGATGCCGAAGACCTGGATGGCCGTGGCGCTCATTAGCCTGGCCACCGCGGCACACCAGGGCTGGTCGGCCAACCTATATACCACCGTCTCGGATTGCTTTCCTAAGAGCGCCGTTGCCTCGGTAACAGGGATTGGCGGGTTTTTCGGCGGAATGGGCGGCGTTTTGTTCACCGCGCTGCTGCCTGGCTGGGTGGTAGTACACTTCGGCTACGCCCCGATGTTCGTAATTATGGGCAGTTTCCATTTGATTGCCTGGACTTGCGCCCACGTCTTCCTGGGAAAGATGGAGAAGGTGAAGGTGGCCTGAGGCCTCAGGCGCTCAACAGGCGTGGGGCGACAATGCGGGAGTACGGCCGGGGCGAATCAGAGATTGGTGTGGGCGCCGGGGCGGCTGGAATCACCGTGAGCCGGGCCGTCATTGTAGAATCGCTGCCGAACTGGATAGTCCGCCCGAGACCGCGCGTACGGGAGTGCTCCTGGAGTTCCGCCAAGGCTGCGTGATTCTCGCTCCGGTGCGGACAAACCGAGCAGCGCGTCCCGCAGGACTTGAAGCTCTCGCAGCAGATGCTCCGCACCATGGTCACCGTCGCCAAATCATTCCGCCTTTCTTCCTTGCCCGCTCGGGTGGAAGCTCATTGTGCAGCCACTTGCAGAAAGCCCGGGAAAAGCTCTGCCATTGGCTTTACTGGCCGAAGCTTATTGCAAATTGCTTGCAACTCTACCTTGAGTGTATCATTGGCGACGGATTCGTCAAGCTTGATTCGGCGGCACGGAGGCCTCTACCGCTCACCGCGCTTGAGCGGCCGGAGAAGCTCAAACTCGACCCAGCCGGTCTTCCCGGTATGTTCCCCCTCCAGAACCTTTATCTGGCGCTTGTCGACGGAAGCCTGCACAACCTGCACCTGAGTACCGGAAGGCACAGGGAATACGCTGCCCTTGGCGTACGCCTCTTCGAGAAAGGCAAAATCCCCTTTGGTCATCGCCACTTGGAAGGGGTAGGCATCTTCCTTATTGCGGCTGACCCATACCGGGCCGCCTCCAGGAACCACCAGAGCAGCCGTCTCCCCCTTGCGGACGACATGCGCTTCGGCTGTTTCGGGCTTGAGTTTCCAGACGCGCCCGGCCCCGAAAGCGATCACAAACAATCCGAGCATGACCAATCCCACACGAACCTTGCCCATATGAGACCTCCGAGTCCGATTTACAGCAGAACGGCTTGAAATACAAGGGGCGGAATCCGTTGTCACTGATCCGGCCGGGACCGCATCCAGTAAACTGAAGAAAACAAACCTATGCCGATGTATGAGTACCGCTGCGTGGACTGCGGCTATGTTTATGAGGAATTGCGCCGGATGTCGGATGCGGACGACCATCTCAAGTGCCCTGAGTGCGGATCGGAGCAGGTCAACCGGCTGATGTCCGGGTTTGCCATGAGTGGCTGCCGCTCCACGCCCGGCGGCGGATTCTCTTGAGCGCGCTAGCGCTTGGCGGCCGGTCGGCCGCCCGAAACTAAGTTCAGCAGCAAAGAAAGCCGGCGCCGTAGGAACTGTGTTCCTCTGGCGCCGGGTTAGGAGGAGGTTGAGGGTCTGCCTGGAGTGTGAGTGGAACTGAGGAGGGAGGAGGGAGGTTTCCCCCCTCAGTACAGTCTCGTTCCTCCATGCCTTGTGCTGGCCCGGCTTTCCCGCCGGAGCGCCACGAGCACGTTAATCGTCACGATGAGGAGAGCGGCGATTACCAGGAACGAAATCATGACCTTCTATCGGCGGCAGCAGGCGATTGGGCGGAGTAGGAATTCAACCCACGCAGGCAGGAGATTTGCCCCCGGTACGGCCTGAGATCCGGTTTTGGCCTGAGCTTTCGCTGGAACTGAAGTCCTATCGATCCCGGTCCAAAGACTCTAGCTGCGTCTCTTTGGTCTCTGGCAGGAGGAACACGGCGAAGGCGCTCAGCAGGAAGAAACCCGCATTCAGCGTCAGGGCTGCGCCCACCCCGTGCCGGTCGGCCAAAGCCCCAACCGCGTAAGGCGCGAGGGCGCTTAAGCCTCTACCGAAGTTGTAGACAAACCCTTGGCCGGCGCCGCGCAGCCGGGTAGGGTACAACTCGGCCAGCATGGCGCCGAACAGGGAGAAAAAGCCGGTGCCGAAGAAACCGACCAGCGGGCCCAGCAGCTTCAGGTAGTTGTCCCCAAAACGTGGCGCGAGGGCGTAGGCGGGCACCAGGGCGGCGGCTGCAGTGACGTACAGGGCAAAGGCGGGCCGGCGGCCGATCCGGTCGGCCAGGTAACCGAAAGCCAGGTACCCGAAGTAAGCGCCTATCTGTACGGCGATGACAAACGTGGAAGTGCGTACCAGATTCATGCCGGCGCCGCCTTCGGCCTTGGGCGCCGCCAAAAAGCCGGGCAACCAGGTGAACAGGCCCCAGTAGGCGAAAAGGACAGTCGTGGCCAGTGTGGTGGCCCACAGAGTTCGCCGGCCCAGTTCGCCCCGGAACAATTCCCCGAGCGAAGGCCTGGGCTGCCGCGCCTGGCGGAGCCAGATGGGCGGCTCCTCCACCCGGCGGCGGATGAATACGGTCAGCAGCGCGGGGAGGACTCCCACCAGGAAGAGCGCACGCCAGTTCGGCAGCAGCAGCGCGCTCAGCCCGGCGGCTGCCATGTAGCCAAGCGCCCAACCCGATTGCATGAAGCTTACGGCCTTGGCGCGGTGTTCCGCGGGCCAGCTTTCCGCCACCAGCGTGGCCCCGGCCGACCATTCACCGCCCAGTCCAAGTCCGACCAGGGCGCGCCAGAACAGCAAGTCCGCCAGCCCGCGCGAGGTGGCCGTTCCCGCTGAGGCCATCGAATACAGCAGGATGGTCCAAACCAGGGTACGGCGCCTTCCAACACGGTCCGACAACCAGCCCGCCGCGATGCCGCCCACCGAGGACGCAATCAGCGTGGCTGAACTCACCAGCCCCGCCTGCGCCATCGACCAGCCGAACTCGGCGCGTAGCGTCTGCAGGGCAAAGACGTAGAGCAGCACATCCATGGCGTCCAGGAGGAAGCCGAGCTGTGCAGCCCACAGCGCCAGCCAGCGCTGGCTGCTGAACATGCCGGAAAAGAAGGGCGCCGGCGCGCTCATGGCAAGCGGAACGCCACCAATTCGTCCGAGTACACAGTGTTGTACTTGTTGCCGCCTCCGGCCGCAATAACTACGTGCTGGCGTCCGCTGCCGCGCGCACGGAAGGTCATGGGCGCGGCATGCGCGCTGGCGGGCAGGCGCGTCTCCCACAATTCCCGGCCCGAGTCTTTATCGAAGGCACGGAACCGGCTGTCGTTGGTAGCGCCGATAAACACCAGGCCGCCCGCCGTCACCAGCGAGCCGCCCAGGTTGGAGGTGCCGGTGGGTGGGATGCCTTGCGCGGTCAATTCGTCGATCACCCCCAGCACAGTCCGCCAGCGGAACTCGCCGCTCCGGAGATCGATCGCAGTCAGGTGCGCCCAGGGTGGCTGCTGGCAGGGATACTTGTTCAGATCCCAGAAGCGGTCGGCGCCCGGCAGCGGGGAGCGGGCGCGGTAGGGCACCACACTGCCCGCGGGGCGCTCGTCCATACGGAAGATCATGCCCACATCCATTGAGTTCACAAAGAGGGTGGATGTCTCGGGGTCGAAGGACGGGCCCGGCCAGTTGGCGCCTCCATTCGTTCCTGGGAACAAGACGGTAGTTTCCGGCCCCAGGGGAGTGAACAGGCTGCCGATCGTGGCGCCCTCGAGCATCTGCTCACAGCGGCGGCGTGACTCCGGCGTGACCGTGGTGAGTTCTTCGCGCCTCATGCCCTGCCGGGCAAACGGTGGCGGCTTCAACGGAACCGGCTGCGTGGGCCAGGCTTGTTCGCCTGGAATGCGGCTGGGGGGGACGGGCCGTTCCTCGATGGGAAACAGAGGGCGGCCGTTGCGGCGGTCGAAGACGAATGTAAAGCCGGTTTTGGTGATTTGCACGACGGCAGGGGTGGTGACACCGTCACGCTTCAGATCCACCAGCACAGGTTGGGCGGGCAAATCGTAGTCCCAAATGTCGTGGTGCACGGTCTGGAAATGCCACAGACGCTTACCAGTGGCGGCATCCAGCGCCACCAGGGCGTTGCCGAACAGGTTCGCGCCCGGTCGGTCTCCGCCATAGAAGTCGTAGGAGGGTGAAGTCAGCGGGAGGAAGACGATGCCGCGCTTCGTGTCCACACTCAGCAGTGACCAAGCATTTACGCCGCCCCGGTCCACCCAGGACTGGCCGCCCCAAGTGTCGTGGCCGAACTCGCTAGGCCCCGGCACCACGCGAAAGCGCCATACCTCCCTGCCTGTACGAATGTCGAATGCACGCACATCTCCTGGCGGCCCCTGCGGCTCGCCGTCGCTGGTGTATGAGCCGGTAATGACCAGGTTGCGGGAAATGGCTGGTGGCGAGGTAATGCCCAACCGGGCCTCCGGCCATTTGTCCGCAAAACCGGGGCGGAGGTGGACGGCGCCCTCCCTGCCAAACGCAGGATCGGGTTTGCCGGTATCCGCATCGATGGAGAACAACCGGCCGTCCAGCGTGCCGTAGAGGATTCGCCGGCGGCGGCCATCGGTCCAGTAAGAGCAGCCGCGGTTGACGTAGAGCGTGTAGGGCTTGCGGAGATCCAGCTTGGGGTCAAACGCCCACAACTCCCGGCCCGTGCCGCCTTCCAGGGCCACCAGGCGATTGAAAGGAGTTACGACATACAGAACGCCGTTCACGGCGAGCGGCGTGGCTTCGAAGGCACTGCGCACCGGGAGCGACTTGCCGTCGCTGACATCTCCGGACTTCCAAGTCCATGCCACCTGCAGTTGCGTGACGTTTCCGCGATGGATCTCGCGCAGTGCGGAAAAGCGCGACCCGCCCGCATCGTTGCCGTGATGCCGCCAGTCTTGCGCGTACAACACGGCAGGAACGGCAATCAGGAGGCCCCAGCGAGTCATGGGGCCTATTCTACGCGTTGGAAGGCCGCCTCCAGGATCGCCTTCGTTCCCGCCGGACCGCGAAGTGTCAGGTCCAGCGCACCAGATGCTGCGGCGACCTCCAGCCGGAAGGTGAGGAACGGGCAGCACTTCCGTTCCAAGCCGATCCACTCTGCAATCTCCGCCAAGGATAGGCACTCTTCCGCGAGTCCGAAAGTGAAGCCATCAGCCAGCTCGTGGCGGCTGCGAATGCCAAGCGCCAGTTTTTGCGTCAGCTCCCCGTACCTTGGACGATCCGTCGCGCTGATCGCTCCGAGGTTGCAGGCGAGGGCCGCCGGATCGCCAGGCCGGCAGCAATCCGGAGATGCTGGTATGTTCATGGTCTGAGGCTATACCTTGCAGTCAACATTAATACAATCGGGCCGGCGATGACCTCACTAGCCTGGTACATGGCCGCGGCTGCTGCCGAAATTGCTGGCTGCTTTGCTTTCTGGGCATGGTTGCGGCTGCACAAAAGTCCGCTGTGGTTGCTGCCGGGATTCGCTGCCCTGGCCTTTTTCGCGTGGGCGCTGACGCGTGTAGATGCTGCGCACGCTGGCCGCGCCTACGCGGCTTACGGAGGGATCTACATCCTGGGTTCCTTGCTATGGTTATGGGCCGTTGAGGGCGTCCGGCCCGACCGCTGGGATGTTCTCGGTTCTGCGATTTGCCTGATGGGCGCCTGCGTCATCCTTTTCGGACCACGCTCGGCGTGACCCTGCTGGAGCTGAACTGGGTACTTGGACACTGCTATCGCGTGGGCGTACCTAGGGCCAGGAAGCGCCGGTTCACATGACAAGGCAGATCGAAAAGATCCGCCTTGGGGCCATACCCGGAGCCCGCAGATCACCGGTGCTCAGTTGGCATGAAAGAAGATCATGCCCGCAAACGCATACGGCCAACGACCGGTCAACGCCGGGTTTGAACGGGGGCAATCATCTTGGAGTTGAGATCCTGGCCGTCGCTTCGCCAAGTCTGGGTTCGGACCCCGCTAGGGTGATCCAAGTCTGAAGGTGCTTAGTCAAGGCTCTCCTCGATGGCTTCAACGACCTGCTTGATGATCTCCGGAAGGAGTGCGGCACCGGAGTGGACTTGCACAACCCTTCGCGAGCCCTTCGGGTTAATGCGGTGACTTCTCTCTGACCGCAGGGGTAGAAAGCCGGCTTCCAGATCGCCGGCGTCGCTTCTTGCCTCGCCGCGATGGTGGGCATCTCCAGTCAGCTGGTCGGTTGCATCACCACGCTCATCCCCGCGAGCCTTCTGAATTCCACCTTTTCCATGCCGCACCCTTGCCCGGCTCAGGACCAAACGGAACCATCGTGCTCAAAACCTCAACCTAATCCGACCAGTTCTCGAGACGAATCTCCTTGCATGTGGCGAATACGCGCTTGTTAGCGGTGGCGAGGGTGAAGCCGAGGGAGACAGCCTGAGCGGCGATCAGCGGATTATGGCCGCCGATCGTCCGTCATTTTTTCTCAAAACGAGCGCGAAGCAGGCAAAACGCGTGATCGGGGGGCCTCAACCTGCAGAGTCAGGCGTGCAAATGACTTCTTGGCAGCGCCCTACCCCAATTCGGCCGTGAAGACAATGCTTGCCGCCACCTGCTGGTGGCCCGGCAGCCGGTGGCGATCCGGGATAGCTTAATGAAATGACGCGCAGAAGCTGGATCGCCGGTGCGGCCGGGCTGACTGCCCCCGCCGCACAAGCCGCCGAATTACCGGTCCGCGGAAAAGAGGGCGCCGCGCGCCTGAAGTTCGAGCCTCTGAAATCGGCCATCATCCTGTGCGACGTCTGGGACAAACACTGGTGCCGGGGCGCTTCGGAACGCGTAGAGCAGTTGGCGCCGCGCATTGCCGAGGTTGTTGCGGAATTGCGGCGCGCCGGCATGACCGTGATCCACGCGCCGAGCGACACGATGCAGTTCTACGCCAGCGATCCGGCCCGGATGGCGGCGCTGGCCCTGCCGCGAGTGCCCCCGCCGAAATCGTTAAGTCTGCCCGATCCCAAACTCCCGATCGACGATTCCGACGGCGGTTGTGACACCGAAGGCGACACGCAGTACCGCGCCTGGAGCCGGCAGCACCCGGCCATTCGCATTGAACCGGGCGACTTCATCTCGGACAACGGCGAAGAGGTTTATGCGGTCCTCAAAGCGCGCGCCGTCGAGACGCTCTTCGTTGCCGGCGTCCACACCAACATGTGCATTCTGAACCGCTCCTTCGCCATCAAGCAGATGACCCGCTGGGGCGTACGTTGCGTCTTGCTGCGCGACCTCACCGACGCCATGTACGACCCCAAGGATGCGCCCTATGTTTCCCACGTTCGCGGCACCGAACTCGTCATCGAACACATCGAAAAGCACTGGTGCCCCAGCGCACGCAGCGCCGATCTCGTCGCGGCGGCGCGGGCAGCGATGCAACACTGAGGACGAATCTTGGCTCCCACGCCCCTTGACGGCGCCCTCCCGGATCCGGCAGTCCTCGGGATACGGTGGCCTGCCTGCCATCCCCGGCTAAGGCGCGCCATGTGGCCGGCGGCGGGCGAATCCCAGCGCGTGTTGCCGTACTCCACGCTGTCGCGGACCATCTCACGGCCCAACCGGGGAACTCCCGAGGCCGAGAAGGACTTCCGCCGCTGACGCCGCAGACTTAGAGCTTCAGTTCCCAGCCCGGCCGGAACACCGGCCTCACGTATTTGTTGGCTTCCGGGCTGTTGGTGAAGCGGAGGTTTTTGCTGTCCCACTCCAGCTTGCCGGGGACACGGTAGGCGATGGCGATGAGCGCGAGCCACTCGGCGAAGGGCGCGGCGATGCCGAAGTCTGAACATGACGGGTCGCCGCCTTTGCAGGCTCGAATCCAGTCCTGCATGTGTCCCGGTGAACGTGTGAGCAACTGCTGCGGCAGGTTGTACTCGGCCCAGCGAGCCGCGGGTAGCAGCCAAACGCCTTCGCCGCGTTCGACCGTCGCCATGATGCCCTTCGAGCCCACGAGGACGGAGCCGTTTCCTGTCAGGACGCCCGGTTGTGGACCTACCCGCGGTCCTCCGAAGACCTTCACGCCTGGCCCGCCCGCGCCCATGCGCGGCTCGCCAGACATGGGTTTCGGCCTGGGCGGTTGGCGTGGGGCTTCGGTCGCGCCGGCGGACCGCCAGCGGCCCATGGGGCGCCCCTTCTCGGTGAGGTTGTTGGGCGGCGGCAAAATGGTTTCGTTCTCCATGCCGGGGACGCGGTACGCCTCCGGATCGTCCGGCCGGGCCGAGTCGTGATAGAAAATCTTCACCGGGGGCATGCCGCCGCGGGCAGGGAAGTCCAGCCGGATGATGCCGCGCTCGGGGAAGGTGAAGTTGCTCTTGCCCACCTGCGCGACGCACTCTACGCTCGTGGGCGCGCCAAGCTGAAGCGCAATGTGCACCGGGCCGGCGGTGTGTGTGGCCCAGTTGCCCACCTGCCCCGTGCCGAAATCGTAAAAACCGCGCCAGTTGTATGGCACATACCAGGAGCTGAATGGCCGCATCGGGGCTCCGCCCAGCCATAGCTGCCAGTCGAGCGTCGGCGGCACGGATTCCTCGGGAGGCAACTGCTGCAAGCCCGTCGGATGCGTGCCGGGCGAAGCCGAGATGTGCGCCTCGGTGACGTCGCCGATCTCGCCGGACCAGACGATCTCTGCCGCGACGCGTGTGCACTCATGCGAGAAACCTTGATTGCCCATCTGCGTCGCCACCCTGTACTTCACCGCCGCGTCCTGCAGAAGCCTCGCCTCCCAGGGAGTGCGCGTCAACGGTTTTTCCACATATACGTGTTTGCCGCGCTGCATGCAGGCAAGCGCTACCGTTGCATGCATGAAATCGGGGATTCCGATGGTGCACGCGTCGATGTTCTTCGCTTCCTTGTCGAGCATGACGCGGAAGTCTTTGTAGATGGCCGCTTTCGGATAGCGCTTGAGGTTCGCCGCAGCGCGATCTTCGTCCACGTCGCAGAGTGCAACAATATTCTCCGTTTGCGCGGCGGCCGATAGGATGACGCCGCCCTGGCCGCCCACACCGATGGCGGCGACGTTCAGCTTGTCGTAGTAAGGCTTGTAGCCGAGCGCACGCAGCGAGGGAACGCTTCCGTATCCGCCGGCGGGAACGGCGCCGGCAAGCAGCGCACCATAGAAGAAGCGGCGTCGGGTCGTCATAGCAATAGCGCCATTATATGCGGCGGAGCAAGTGGGTCTGTGATGGTTGGCAGTTCTGCGCAGAGAAGTCTGAGTGCGGCCAGGACCGCCAACCAGAACATCGGGGGAGCGGGCTCTGACGTCATTGGTTCGCCCTCTTTCAGGACCACGGCGTCTTTGCCGGACAGATTGACGTCTTGCGGAATGCGAACTGCTTGATTGCTGCCCCAGGGAGTGGCGCGGCGCCATTCTCGACCTCTTGCCAAGCTACGCGGACGGGATAGGCCCACCCCATGGACTTTTCAGCAGGATTCCGTCACCGTGGGCGTAGCGGCGATGGCGTTGGAGCGTCATAGCGGACCTGCGGCGGCCCCGCAATGTCTTCCTCTTCGGGCTGGCCGGAACCGGCAGCGGGGCCGTGCCACAGACTGCCGCCCATGGTGGCGATGAACACCCATTCCGGGTCGGCCGGATCCGGGATGACGCGATAGCCCAGCTTGAAGTTGAAACCCGGGATGCGCCGCCAAGATTCGCCGCTATCGTCGCTGCGCCAGGCTGCACCCGTGAAGCCCGTGGCGTAGGCGCGGCCTGGCCGCCGCGAGTCCAATGTGACGTCGTAAACGTATTGCGCGCCGGGCAGAACAGCGCGCCAAGTCTTGCCGCGATCGGTGGACAGGAACAGCCCGCCTCCCGACACTGCGGGGATGAATGTGGTGTCCTCCCGGCCCCAGGCTGCCAGCAGCAGACGGTTGGCATCGCTCGGATCCGCCGCCAGACCCACCGGCCCATTCACCCCGTGCGGCAGAACCAGACGCTGCCAGGATTCGCCGCGGTCCTCGCTGCGGTAGAGCGAACCCTCTGAAGGCGTGCCGTCCTTGGACTGCATCGTGCGCCGGCAAACGATGGCATACAGCGCGCCACGGCTATCCTGGGCCAAGCGCCATACGTTTGGTTCGGGGCTCTCGATGCCCGCCGATTTCTTTTGCCAGGTACGCCCGCTGTCGGCCGAACGATAGACGCCATGGAGCATGGAAGCCGCGAACAGAACGCGCGCCTCGGGTTTGCTGTTGCGGTCCAGGAGAACGTGGGTTACCGGGGCGTTGGGCAAGCCCTCGGAAGAGTTCCGCCAAGTCAATCCACCGTCTTCGCTCGTTACCACGCCGCCCTGCCAGTTCCGCTCGCTGCGTTGGCGAAAGACCCGGGCGCGCGGGAGATCGTGAATCCGGCTGGCGGCCCCCCAGACCTTGCCTTTCACTTCCGGGTCGTATTCCACCCAGTACATGGTGTTGCGCCACGCGCGCGGCACGCCTTGCCAGCTATGCCGCCATGTCTGTCCCTGGTCCTCACTGCGGAAGACGCCGATGTCGGTGCATGAGGCCAGCATCCGGTGGGATTGGAACGGGTCAAAGTGCACGCCGTAGCAATTAATCACGTCGATGCCGCGCGTGGTCCAACTGTCACCACGCCGCAGCGAGTAAAGTCCTGCCCAGGTCTTACCGCCATCGGTGGTCTTCAGCGTGCGGCCGAGATCCGTGGCCACGACAAGGTTTGGATCGTGCGGGTGGATGGCCATGTTCAGCGGATTCTCCCCCCAGTCGGGACCGTACACCTCGCTGAGCCAGGGATCCTGGATATTGGCAGCGGGTTGGGTGCTCTCCTCCCACACTAATTGCCACGTTTCTCCGGAATCAGCGGACCGCGCCACTCCAAACGTGGAAGCGCCTCCCTTTCGCAGCCCCGAATAAGAGGCGTAATACACGGAGGCGTCCGTGGGCCGCGCGGTGATGGCGCGAACCACGGGTGGGGGTGCGCCTCCGTCGCCCAGGGCAGCCAGGCCGGTGTGGGCATCCTTCCAAGTGGCGCCCAGGTCCTCGGAACGGAGCAGAGCGCCATTGCGGCGGCTGCCGGAGACCTCGCCATCACAAGCCAGGTGGATGATGGGGTTGCCTTGCGGAGGAAAGACCACCGCCATATCGTGAATCCGGGGCTTTGCCAGCGGCAACGTCCGCTCGATAAACCCGCGGCCGTCCCAATAGCCGAGCCGGGTCGCATTGTGGAGCAACGCCGTGCGGCCCTTCCCGCCGGCCCGTGGATCCAGCACGATCTTGCGGACGCCCTCGAATGTTTTGGCCAGCACATCCCAGGACCGTCCGGCGTCCCTGGTCCGTAGCAAGTTCCCGCCGGAGGCGAGGTAAAGCACAGACGAATCCTCCGGGTCAGTGGCCACAGCGGTCACACCTGGCAAGAGCCCGGATTTGCCGGACAGGCGCGGCTCCGCCTCGTCTGCCTCATAGGTCACACCCACCACATCCCGGGCGGGCGGGTAGAACAAGGCCCAGCGCTTGCCGCGGTCGCCACTGCGGTAGAGCCCGGGTCCACCAGTGGCAGCATAGATCACGTTGGCGTCCCGCGGGTCGAACGCCACCCGGCAAGGATGCCGGAGATGAAACATTCGCCAGCTTTGTCCGCCGTCTCCGGTGATGTAGCAGCCGGTCATGTCGCTGCTGACAAGAATCAGATTTTTGTCATGCGGACTCAGGGCGGGGAAGAACTGCGCGCTGCCCCCGCCTGGGCCGAGGATGCGCCAGTTGGTGTGTCGCGGTGCGGAGGCTGGCCCGGGCGCTGCTGCGGGGTGAGAACGGCTCTGCCAGATGCCCAAGGCTGCTGCCGCTGCAAGGGCGAACGCCCCAACTCTGGCTGCGGGGCGCATCTACGTCAGCGCTGCGGCTGCGGTGGCGCGCTGGTTTCTTTTGCCAGCCGGATGCGTGCACCCTCGAGTTTCTTCTGGATCTTCGCGATCTCTTGGGGGTCCACTTCGCTGGGAGCGTTCGCCTGCCACTCCACGATGGCGCGTTCCCACTGCTGGATGGCTTCTTTCAGCTTTCCCTGGCTGGCCAGCACGTCGGCCAGATGGTCGTGCACTGTGCCATCGCGGCTGCCGCGCTGGATCGAGCGGTTGAGGTAATCCTCGGCCTCTTCGTAGCGGTTCAAGCGGTAGTAGGCCCAGCCAAGGCTATCCAGATAGGCGCTGTTGTGCGGATCCTGGTCCACGGCCTTCTGGATCAACTCCAGAGCCTCCTGCAGACGAATATTCCGGTCGGCCAGCATGTAGCCGAGATAGTTCAGGGCGGAAGCGCTCTTGGGATTGAGCGCCAGGACCTTGCGGAATTCGGCCTCGGCCTCCTCGTACTTTTTCATTCGCTCAAACATGGCGCCGCGCATGAAGTGCGCGACTTCCTTCTGGTCGTCCGTCTGGCTCAGCCTTTCAGCTTCGTTGATGGCCTTCGCCATCTCGGAGAAATTCTTCGACTTCTCGTGAATCTGAGCAATGGCGATCCAAGTTTCGCGGTCGGACTTGCCGTCGAGCATCGAGCGCAACATCTGCTCGGCTTCGCGGAACTTGCCCAGATCGGTGAGCACATTCGCCATCACTACCTTCGGCAAACGCTCACCGGGATACTGCTTGAGCGCCGCTTGGGCTTCCTGCTCGGCCCGCTTGAAATCCTTGCCCGCCCGCAGCGCGTCGACAATCTGAGCCGATGCCCGGACGCCGGTGGTGGGGTCCAGGTCGATGATCTCCCGGAAAGTGGAGACCGCCTTGTCGGTCTGTTCGGCTGAGCGGTAAAGCATGCCGAGGCGTTCGAGGAGGAACATCTTGTTGCCGCGCTCCGCGTTGGAGTCGGGCCGCAGCGGCATACCGGCAATGGCCTCCCGCAGGGCCTGGATCGCTTCTTGTGTCTTCCCTTCCGCTTCCAGCAGGCTCACTTCGTTGAACTGGATCTCCAGATTGTTCGGATCCAGCCGCTTGGCTCTCTGGGCATATTCGCGGGCCTTGGCGAACTCGCGGCGCTCACGGTGGATCTGCGACAGCCGGAGCGCCGCCAGCAGGTCGTTTGGCTCCTCCGTGATCAACTCCTCGAACACCTTCAACGCTTCTTCTTCCTCTTCGGCTGCAAACAACGCCTGGGCGTAGGCGCGCTTCAGATCGGTGTTCTCCCGATTCTGCGCCAGCGCGCGGCCGTAGGTCTCCGCGGCCAGCTTGTATTCCTTCATCTGCTCGTAAGTCGCTGCCAACGCTGTGAGGGTACGCAAGCTGGGGTTGCGGTCCGTCACACGCTTCAGAAGTTCGCTCGCCTTGGCGTTGTCGCCCAGGTCGCTGTAAACCATGGCCAAACCGGTCAGCGCATCCTCGTTGTCACCGTCGATCTCGAGAACCTTGTTGTAGGCAGCCTCCGATTCCTTAGTGTTCTGGGTCAGCTTGTGCAGGCGGCCCAGGAGAAGCCAGTTGTCGACGTCGTTGGGGGCCAGTTGGGCCACAGCGTTGTACTGCTCGAGCGCCTTCCGCAGCATTTGCTCGTTCATCCGGCCCTGCTGGCCTTCCCGAATGCGAGCCATGTAAAACCGGCCCAGGACGCGGCGCGCTCCGACGTCGGAGGGGTTCTTCTTAACGGCGTCCTCGTATTCGGCCTGCGCGGAAGCCAGCATGCCAGATTGCAGATAAAGATCCGATAACTCCTGGGCCAGCAGGCCTGCTTCGGGATCCGCGCGCATCGCCAATTTGTAGTTCTCGATTGCCTTGTTCAGGAACTCGCCCCGTCCGCCGTACTGGGCGGCCAACTCCGCGTAGAGGTGTCCGAGAGCGGCGTGGTAATAGGCGGCCGATTTGCCTGACGGCGCCTGGGGGGTTGGCTTGGTCTGCGGCAGCGCCGGTTGGGCGCACAGAAAAACGGCGAGGATTAGCATCGGCGGAAAGCCGGGCGAAGTGTAAGCCATGACTATAGATCCGGATCCGTCTGGAGGGCACGCCCGCCGGTCGCGACAACACGCGAGCTTGCTTGTTGGTTCCAATATATCCGATGTGACACGCCACGCGCGGGTTCCGTTTCCCTTCCAGACCCTGCCCCGGGCCTTACACTGGAGGCGTGTGGAGCCAGGAGCGCTTTCCTTTGGTAGCGGTGGTGGGGCCGACCGCCAGCGGCAAAACGGCGCTGGCCGTGGAACTCGCGCTCCGCTTCCGTGGCGAAATCGTCAATTGCGACTCCCTGCAACTCTATGCAGGGCTTGATGTTGGAACTGCCAAGCCGGGGCCGGAAGAGCGCCGGGGCGTGCCCCACCACCTGTTCAGTCTGCTCTCACCAGAACGTGTCTTCAGCGCCGGCGAATATGCCTCGTTGGCCCGGCCGGTCATCCGGGAAATCGCCTCCCGCCAGCGGTTGCCCGTTGTAACCGGCGGAACGGGGTTCTACTTGCGTGCCCTGCTGGATGGATTGGCGGATGCTCCGGGGCGGGATCTGCCGCTGCGGCAGAGGCTGGAACAGGCGGAATCCCGCCGTTCAGGGGTGCTGGCCAGACTTTTGAAGCGGCTCGATCCGGCCGTTGCTGCCCGGATCCATCCCCGGGATCGGCAGAAACTTGTCAGGGCTGTCGAGATATGCCTGACGGCTCAAAAACCAGCCACTGAGGTTTTTAGGGCAGGCAGGACGCCGTTCCAGGAAGCGGTTCCCCTTGTGCTGGCCCTAAACCCGCCCCGGGCCGAGCTTCACGAGCGAATTGCCGCGCGGACCCGCGCCATGTTCGAAAAGGGGTTGCTGGAGGAGGTCCGCGACTTACTCGCCCGGGGCGTACCAACTACAGCAAAGTCATTGGAATCAATCGGTTACAGGCAGGCTGTGGAAGTGTTGCAGGGCCGCATGACAGAATCCGAAGCCCTCGAGGCGACTGCAATCTCTACTCGCCAATATGCCCGTCGTCAGATCACCTGGTTTCGGCGGGGGGGCCGCGTGGTATGGGTGCCAGCGTTTGGCGGATCGGCGGAAGCGTTCACGGCCGCCAGCCGTCATGTCGAAAAGTGGCTTACCGAATTTACAAACTGCACTGCTCTTTCGACGGAACAAAGCCAAACACCGCGCGTCCTTTAAGCACAGGGGGGCAGTTCTTGGCCCCCAATTCAGGAGCTTTTCGCCCGCTGCGGAGTGCGTGGAATGCAATTCGCAATTCACGCGAATGCAGGTGATAAGTTGAGAAAATGCGTGTATAATTGAAATCAGGAGAGTCCATGTATGACCAAATCCGTTAAGTTTATCGCCCTGTTTGTTACTCTTGCTCTAGCGGTTGCGAGCGCGAACACCTTTACTGTCACTCTTTTCCAGCCATCCATGGTGGCCGGGCAGGAACTGAAGCCCGGTGACTACAAGGTGACGGTAGAGAACGAAAAAGCCATCATCTCCAAAGGTAAAGAAAAAGTGGAAGCTGCGGTGAAGGTGGAAAACGCCGACACCAAGTTCAACACCACCTCGGTCCGGTACTCCAACGCTGACGGCAAGATGAAGGTGACCGAGATCCGCGTCGGTGGCTCCACCACGCGTGTTCTCTTTAACTAAGCCAAGCGAAATCAATCAGTTAGATGTTTCTCCGGAAGGCCGGAGGCTCTGTTATACTTGACCAAGTGCGCAGCGCCTCCGGCCTTCTATCATTTTTGCTTCTGTTCGCCCCCGCCCTCGTTGCAGATAATCTTCTGATAATTCCATTTTTCAATTCAGGGAAATATCGAGAAATTGATTGGATCGGTGATAGCATTTCCGAACGCCTTTTCGAGGTGGCGGCAGCCGCAGCGCTGCCCGCCGTGGACCGGGAAGAGCGCGACGAAATGCTCCGGCAGATGGCGATCCGGCGGTACGCCGTCCTGACGAAGGCAAGCGTCGCTGAGATAGGCGTCAATCTGGACGCCAATCTTGTGGTTTATGGGGATTTTCAGTGGGAACCCG
>CAYWQS010000014.1:0-23283 GCA_964460395.1 uncultured Solibacteraceae bacterium
GGGCGAGTGGTCCCGGAACCAGGAATAGCAGGGCGAGTCAAGGAAATCGGCGGCGTGACGGGGCGAAGCGACGCGAGGTCCCTGACTAAGTCGCGCGCAGAGTTGAGGTTGAAGGAGAAGAAGAATTTCGCCCAAGGCTGTGACTCCCACGCGAGCAAGGTTCAATTTGCTGTTCCAACGTTGTGGTCTTCTTTCTCCACGACAGAACCGCTACTTGTTGGGGTACAAATTAAACATTACCTTAACCATAAAATCTCCGCTATTTCGTGCTTTATGCGAGGAGAGGCGCATTCTGATTGACAGGTCATGGAGCGGCGGGTAGACTGCGGGCATGAGCTTCTCCAAATCATGCTGTTTCGTAATCGCAGCTGCGGCCGGTATTTCCGTCGTAGTCTGCGGGCAACAACTTGGGAAGTCCAGGAATATTTTGGCAGTGCCGGGTCCGGCGCCGGTCGCAATTGAGAATGTCCGTTTTGATGAATCCGTGGGTGGAAATGGCGCGGTGATTCTTGATCTGGTCCCCACAAGCCGCCGCCACGTGTCCAGCGCTGTTCTGGCGCTGGTGTATTGGCAGAATGACCGTCCATTGGGGGGGCAACTGTTCGCATTTGAAGGCGATGCCACGCTTGCGCGCCGGGCGCGCCAGTTGCGTCTGAATAACATGGCGCAGGCAGCCGACACGATTGCGGTTTCCGTCTTTCGGGCGAGTTCTCCGGGAATGTTCTGGCAAGCGCCGGAAGCCTTGGCGGGCAACCGTCCAAGCCAGCATGCACGGAATATGGGCGCCTGGGCCGTTTCAAGGTTTTCGGAGGAACAGTGGAAGGCGCAACCAGAGGCAGGCGAAGCCACCGCAAGCAGCGACTGCTCGACAACGCTGGAGACCTGTACCTCCGCGGCGAAGGATGTGTGTGGATCGATGAATGTAGGTGGCGTGATTTTCATTGGAAGCACTTGCACGTGCTGCTTTTATTGCAGGGGTCAAGTTCCGCCTGATTGTTATGGCGGGGGTGGTGGCCAGTGAAGCGAACAAAGGGTGGGTTTTCTTTCGATCTGCAAAGAATCAGGCAGCGATTGGCGATAGGGCACTGAATTAATGTGACAGGGATTGGGAGCAAAATGGGGCAGTCGCCAGCCTGTCAGGCGTAAAGACAATTCGGGCCAGCGTATCTGAACATCAAAACCGGCAATTCCAGGAGATTGCCCGCCGAGCCGACCGCACAGCTTCCGAATTGATCCATGGATCCATGGAAAATTCCCGCTCCCGCAAGAATTCCTGCTGCGAGTTGGACATCGAGCCGGTGTGACCCGGCAGGATGAAGCGGCGGGTCAGGCCGATGGCGCGCGCCAGAAAACAAACGTAAGGCCGGCGATCATCGTGCCGGCCTTACGTTTAGCAGTATGTGGAAGTGAGCGGTCAGGCCTTGGGGGGCTTGTCGCTGACCTTGAAGTTCTTCTCGTCGAAATAAAGCACCTTGCCCTGGCGGTAGCTTTGGACGGCCATGGTGATGGTGACCTGGGCGCGGGCGGCGGTTTCCACATCGAGGGTCGGCTTCTGGCGGCTGCGCATGCAGTCGAGGAAGTTGCCGATGTGGGTGTTCATGGTGTCCTTGTTCTCGACTTCGATCTTGACGGGTTCCTGGCCAAACCTGGCTTTGTAATCGGCGTCGATGACGGCGCGCTCGGGCTTGACAGTGATGTGCGGAGCGAACCCTTCGAAGCGCCCATGCTCGACCATGATGAGCGAACCATGGTAGCCGCGGATCAGGCCGGGGATGTGTTCGGAGTTGGCCATGCAACTTGAAAGGACGACCGAGAAGCCCTTGGCGTACTCGGCGATGAAGTGGAAGGTGTCGGGCACTTCGCGCTCATCCTTGAACTGGTAGATGCCGCCGCTGCCGGAGACACGGGTGGGGAATTGCGGTTCGCCCCAGCAGATGTTCATGGGCGCCATGACGTGGAAGAACAGGTCGGTGGCGATGCCGCCCGAGTAATCCCAATACTTGCGGAAGCGGAAGAAGCGGTCGGCATCGTAAGGGCGGTTCTTGTTGGAGGAAGCGGCGACGAACATCTTCCAGTCGATGTAGTCTTCGCCTTTTTTGTCGGGGCCGGCGTTGGGGTCGATTTTCCAGTTCCACTCGCCGCCAGTGGAATTGCGGTGATAGGAGCCCTGGCTCATGAGATGCGGGCCGATCATGCCGTCGGCGATCGCCTTGCGGGCTTTCCACCACTGGTCGCCCGAGGTGGTTTGCGAGCCCACCTGGACGATGCGCTTGGTCTCGCGCACGGTGTCGATGAGTTGCTTCACTTCCTCGATGGTGTGGCACATGGGCTTTTCGAGGTAGACGTCCTTGCCCTTGTCCATGGCTTCGAGAGCGATACGGGCATGCCAGTGGTCGGGGGTAGCAACGATGACGGCGTCAACATCGCTGCGGTTGAGCACTTCGCGGTAGTCCAGCGTGGCGAGGTCGCACTTGAAGCGTTCCTTGGCGAGGTTGACGCGCTTCTGGTAGACGTCGCAGACGCCGACGATCTGGCAGGAGTTTTCCTGAATCTGGTTGTATTTGTCGAATTTGTCAGCGACATAGAAGCCACGGCCGCCGCTGCCGATGACGGCGACGTTGATGCGGTCGTTGGCGCCAATGACGCGGCCAGGATTGACTTTGGCGGCCAGAACGGGCCGGGCCACGGCCAACGCGGCGCCGGCGGCGGCCGCAGTTTTGACGAAGCCGCGGCGATCGGTGGAGTTTTCGGGCATGGAAGCGCTCACCTCGTGTGGGAGTGGGATGTCACTCGTATCTTATCACCGGCAGGCCGCGATATAATGGCGAAGAACCTGGGCGCGGTAGCCAAGTGGTAAGGCAGAGGTCTGCAAAACCTTTATTCACCGGTTCGAATCCGGTCCGCGCCTCCAGCTTTCTCAACCAATCTTCCGCAACAAGACGAGTGCTCCAATCCCTGACAGAGTGAGCAGTGCGCCTGCAGGTTCGGGGACCTGGGCCGAGTCCCCCGGATAGGTGTACCCCCGAACGGACCGGTAGGCGGCTGATGTGGCGGGGTTGCCGCTGCCGTCGAGGATGGCGAAGTCGTTGAGAGTGAACGTGGAGCCGAAGGCCGCCGACATCGTGCCGGAATAGACGGGCGGCGATTGGCACGAGTAGGCGCCGTTGGTGTCGCTGACGCAGTCATCCACCCAGGTGGCCAGGATTGCGGTGTAGAAGAATTCGAACGGAGTGTTCGACGGCACGCCCGTGAGCAAAAGGGTCACGATCTGACCGGAGAGGGTCAGGTCATCCTGGTTGAACCAGCGCCGGGACTGCCGGGCTGTCCCTGCTCCGGCGACCAGCCGGACATCCGATGTCAGTTGGCTGGCATTGTCTGTAGTGACCGCGCCGGAGATCAGCCAGGTGAGTTGGATCGTGTAAGTGGGACTGGGGCCAACAATCACCAGCGTATCATCCAGCCTTGCAGAAGCGGAGACGGCGATCGGCAACCAGTTGGAAAGGTAATTGTCGACGTAGGACCCTTGGCCGTAGCCTGTCAGCGAAAGGCTGGTGGACAACCCAAAGGACGACGGTTGGGCGGACACAGAAGCTACTCCGCGGTAGGTCCCGCCGAGCGGGCCTGCCGCCGTTCGATCCTGCGAGGAACTGCCGGGAGCGGAGTCCACCATCCTCGTGGGCGCGCCGGAGGGGATCAGGGTGTCGGCCAGCGTCCACTGCGGAGATGTTCCCGTGGTGGCAATCGGAAGCGGAGCAGCGGGCAGGGTGGCACACAGCCCTGCCAATAGTCCCAGAATCGATGAGCGCATTGTTGGGCAGGCTAGCAGCAGGCCTCCAGGGCTGTAAACAGAATCGAGCCAGAAATGGTACCGGGGGCAGAGGGGTTTGTACTAAAGGGCCCATGGAAAGGCGGCCGGGGGTGGCGAGCACGGAGCTAGCTTTGCCGTTCCGGAGGCGGTGCTCGCGACCGGTCGTGCTACTTCTTCGTTTCCAACTGCAGCGCTTTGACTTCTCTGCCCTGGTAGCCGTGCATGGTGCGGGCCATGGTAAGCGAGTTCCAGATGGCTTCTTCGGTGGCTTCTTTGACGGCCTGGAAGAGAGGAGAGAGCGCGTCGCCGGGAAGGAGCGGGCGAGCGCCTGCGGGGACAGTAGAGAAGGCGATTACGTAGTCGCCGCTGCCGTGGCTCATGGCGGAGCCGGTGGCGCCGAGGCCGAGGATGGCGCGGGCGGCGAGGCGTTCCAGACTGCGCGCGTCCAAGGGCGCATCCGTGGCGACGACGATCATGCAGGAGCCGTCGCCGCCTGGCGGGGCCTCTTTCGGGGGTGTGCGGACGGGCAGAGCAAGCACTCCTCCGTAGTTCGTCTGCACCAGCACGCCGGCGGTGTGCCCGCCCTGCTCCGCAGGGAGCCGGCGCGAGGAGGTGCCGATGCCGCCTTTGTAGCCGAAGGCCACCGTACCGGTGCCAGCGCCGACGGCGCCTTCCTCTACGGGGCCCTCGCGCGCATTGGCGATGGCTTCCAGGACGTGTTCCGGCGTGACCGCGCGGCGGCGAATGTCGTTCAGGCGGCTGTCGTTGGTTTCGCCCACTACGGCATTCACGGACACCACGTCCTCGTTGCCGGGCTGGCGGAGGGTATATTCCAGGATGCCTGCGATGCCTGCCGCCACGCTGAGCGTGTTGGTGAGGACGATTGGCGTCTCCAGGGTTCCGAGTTCGCGGACCTGAGTGTAGCCCGCCAGTTTGCCGAAACCATTGCCGACAAAGATGGCGGCGGGCACTTTCTGCCGGAAGAGGTTGCCCGCGTGGGGCAGGATGGCGGTCACGCCGGTGCGGATGTTTTCACCCTGGATGAGAGTGACGTGGCCCACGCGCACGCCGGCCACGTCAGTGATGGCATTGAGCGGTCCTGGGGGATAGATGCCTGGCCGGATGCCGAGATCGCGGGCGCGGCTCTGGCCCATGAGGACCGGGAGGGTTGCCGTGATCAGGAGCGGGACGAGGGCCCGGCTCATGGCTGTTCTTCCGTGGCGACGACTGCGAGTTCCAGGGTGGTGGTTTCGCCGAGCTTCACCTCAACGGCCTTGGCCTGTTCGAAGTAGGGCCGGAGCGCGGCGGCGCCAAACGGGTAAATGACATCCCGGGCATCAAAGGCCAGCACTTTGTATTTGCCGGGGCGGAGGCCGGAAAGTGAACAAGACGCGGGTCCGCCTTTCTCGATCCGGCACTGAAGCGGGTTGTTGAAGGAGGGAAAGGAAAGGTGATCCGGCAAGGCCAAGACGGTGACGGCTTCGGACGGCGTGTCCTCCTTGAACTGGACGGTTACCGCGAGGGAACCGGGACGGTCCGCCAGCCGGATGGTGAGCGGCTCAACGATCCCGGCGATGAGCCGCACCACGTCTCCTTGCGCGCGCTCGTTGCCTAACCGGAGAGAGTCTACGAAGTATTCGCCGGTATTGGTTTGCGCTGCGGAGGGAGGGGGAGTGGAGACGCGCACCCAATACTCGCCAGGAGAAACGCGCGGGATAGTAAAAGCGCCATCCGCCTTCAGGCGTATGACGCCAGACCCGGAGCCAAACAGTCCCTCCTCGGTCACCGGGCTGAGAGCTAGCATGAGGCCCTCGGGAAGAGCTTTCCCCTCTGGAGGAACGACACGCCCTTCGATCTTCAATGGCCGGGAGAGCTCCAGGCGAACACCGGAAAGCCCGCCGGGCGGGACGTCGAGGAGGGTGCGGGCTTCCAGTTGGCCTTCCTCGGCTCCCCCCGGCTCGAAGCTGCGCGCTATAATCACGTAGCGTCCGGGCTCGAGTCCGTTCAGTTCGAACTCGGGTTTTTGGCGGCGAACCGCGGTGCTGAACGGTCGCATAGGGTTGCTGTTGGTCTGCATGGCGGTGACGGTGGCGCGCACCGTGGAGCCTTCGGGCAGACCCACGACAACCCCGCTGACGGTTGCGGGGGTCACGGTCTGCAGTTGAATATCTATGCCGCGCAGTTCGTCGCCGGACTTGATGTCGAGCCGCGCCGCCTGCGGGGATTCGGTCACGCCGGGGTAGTAGGTGGCGCCCGTGCTGGCAAGTTCCGCTCCGCGCCCGCCTGCGCCGCGGAAGCGGCGCATGTTGGGAAACTGCATGCGCTGCTGCGGGATGGCCTGCACCAGATAGCGCCCGGGCGGCAGATTGAAGAGCCGGTATTCGCCCCGTTCGTCGGTCAGCGCTGAATTCGCGGTGAACCCACGCCGGGCGGCGCCGCGGGCAGACAGCGCACTCACCGTGACGTACGCCGCCGGGTCGCCGTCGGGGTCCAGGACTCTGCCGGAGACTGCGCCTGCCCGGCTCATTTCGATGCGCAGAGGCTCCAGCGGTTCCTTCGCGATCTGGATCTGGCGACCGCCCTGTCCCTGCCCGCCGGTGGACCAGCCAGGCTTGCTCCACTGGAGGAAGTAGGTTCCAGGGGCGAGGTTCTCGAATCGGAAGCGGCCATCCATGCCGGTGAGAACCGCCTCGGAGTTGGAGTCCTCCGCCTGCTGCCGGATCAGGTAGAGGGTGACCTTGTGGACCGGATTTTCCGTTCCGGTCTCCAGCACAATCCCGGTGAGCAAACCGGGCGACGGTTTATCCTGCCCAGCCAGTCCGGCAGCCAACAAAACCAGCAGGAGAAGAATGCGCGAGATCACGGGTCCCTTCCTGACTGCTAGAATCGCATGTGTAAGCGGGCCCGTAGCTCAGTTGGATAGAGCGTCTGGCTTCGAACCAGCAGGCCGGGGGTTCGAGTCCCTCCGGGCCCGCCAGATCGCTACTCGGTGAACATGCCCTCGAAGAGGGCGGACGTCAGGTAGCGCTCTCCCGCATCCGGCAGCACCACCACAATTGTTTTGCCCTTCATTTCGGGTTCGCGGGCCACGCGGATGGCCACTGCGGCAGCGGCGCCGCAACTGATGCCGCAAAGGATGCCCTCTTCGCGTGCGAGCCGGCGCGCCATCTCCATCGACTCCTCGTTGGTGACCTGTTCGACGCGGTCCACCACGGAGAGGTCGAGGGTGCCGGGGATGAAGCCCGCTCCGATGCCTTGGATTTTATGCGGGCCCGGCTGGACCGGGGCGCCCTGCAGGGTTTGGGTAATCACCGGGCTGTGCGCGGGCTCGACGGCGATGGAGGTGATTGCCTTGCCTTTGGCCTGCTTGATGTAGCGCGAGACACCGGTGATGGTGCCTCCGGTGCCAACGCCGGAAACGAGGACGTCGACGCCGCCTTCGGTGTCTTCCCAGATTTCGGGCCCCGTGGTTTCGTAGTGGATTTGGGGGTTGGCGGGATTCTGGAACTGTTGGAGCAGCACGTACCGCTCCGGGTCGGACTGTGCGATTTCTTCGGCCTTTGCCACCGCGCCCTTCATGCCTTTGGGCCCCTCGGTAAGCACCAGCTTGGCGCCGAACACTTTAAGTACTTTGCGGCGCTCGATCGACATAGTTTCGGGCATGGTGAGGGTAATCGGGTAGCCGCGGGCGGCCGCGACGAAGGCCAGCGCGATGCCCGTGTTTCCGCTGGTGGGTTCAATCAACTCCTTGCCGGGTTTCAGGATGCCGCGCTTTTCAGCGTCCCAGATCATCGAGGCGCCGATCCGGCACTTTACGGAATAGGCCGGATTTCGGCCCTCGATCTTGGCCAGGACGGTGGCGCCAGCGCCGTCGGTGACCCGGTTGAGTTTCACCAGGGGAGTTCGCCCGATGCTCAGAGAATTGTCATCATACACCCGCATTGCTCTCGCTCCTTTTCGTTAAATCTCCCAGTTTGGTTCGAACCGCGCCTGGCGGTCGCGCCATTCGCGCGCCAAATCGGCAAACGTCGTGCGGTCAATCACTTCGGCGATTCGTTCATCCACCCTGGACCAGAAATCCTCGAGAGGGCCGGGTTGGTCCAACGAGGCGCGTCCCGTCCTGCCGCCTTCTATGCCCCGCAGCACCTCGCCGACGGTCAGGCTTTCAGCGCGACGCCCAAGCATGTAGCCCCCTTCCGCGCCCCGGCGGGACTCCAGAAAACCTAACTTCTTCAAATCAGACAAGATCGTCTCCAAGAACTTCTGCGGTATCTTTTGCCGCACGGAGATATCGGCAATGCGCACCGGCAGTCCTGGCTGCGCTAAGGCAAGGTCGAATACCGCGCGCAGCGCGTACTCGCACTTGACCGACACGTTCATGAGTGTTTGCACTAGAAGTCCCTATTCCCTCTAGACTTTAGTGTAATCATGACGATCTTTTGCTGCAACCAGCAAACGGAGTACATACACTAGAGGAGGGGACTGTATGAAGATTTCTTCTCTTTTGGTTGCGGCATTGTTCCCGGCGTGCATCGCTGCCGGGGCCCAACAGACACAACGCTCGGGCGCGCCGTTGTACCGGATGGAGGTCACTGCGAAGACCACGCAGGCCGTGAACTACCGGGAGGGCAGCACCAGGATTAATTTTCAGGGCACCGCGTTTCTGCCTTTGGCAAATGGGGAGGCACGGGTTGAGAACCGGAAGGGCAACATCACGATCCAGGCGAAGTTTGAAAACATGGAGTCGGTGGCCAAGTTCGGTGCGCCGTACATGACCTACGTGATGTGGGCGATCAGCCCGGAAGGCCGGGCGAGGAACCTGGGACCAGTGAGGGTGCAAGGGAACAAGGCGCAGGTGGTGTTTACCACCAACCTGGTGAATTTTGCGCTGATTGTGACGGCGGAGCCGTACTTTGCTGTGTCGATCCCCAGCGAGATTGTCGTGTTGGAGAACGTGGTGCGAAGCGACACGCGCGGCAAGGTGGACATGGTGGACGCGAAGTACGAGTTGTTCCAGCGCGGCTACTGGGAGGAAGGCAAGTTTGATGTGCTGCCGACGGGGACGCCGGCGAGGGCCCCCTACGAACTGTTTGAGGCCCGCAATGCCATGCGGATTGCGCAGTGGCAGCAGGCCGACAAGTACGCGCCCGACGTCTTTGAGAAGGCCGACAAGGCGATGAAGCAGGCCGAGGAGTACGCTTCGCGCAAGCGGATTGAGTTCCAGCCGGCGCAGATGATTGCACGCGAGGCGACGCAGGCGTTTGAAGACGCGCGGACGGTGGCGCTCAAGCGGATCGAGGAAGAGCGGCTGGAGAACGAGCGGAAAGCGGCGGCGCAGCGCGAGGCGGAGGCCAAGCAGCGTGCGGCGGAGGCCAAGGCTGCTCAAGAGGCCGCCGAGGCGAAGCGGAAGGCGGAGGAAGAAGCGCGCCGTTTGGCCGAGCTAGAGGCGGCGCGGCAAGCCGCAGCCAAGGCGCAAGCTGATGCGGCACGGGCGCAGGCCCAACTGGAAGCGCAGAAGGCTGCGGCGGCCAGGGTGGAGGCGGACCGGCTGCGGGCCGAGGCGGAAGAGGCCCGGCAGAGGGCGGAGGCCGAAAAGCAGGCGCTGCGCGCGGCTTTGTTGAAGCGCTTCAACGAGATCTTGGAAACCACCGACACGGAGCGGGGGCTGGTGGTGCAGATGGGCGACGTGCTGTTCGACACCGGGAAGTTTGACCTTCGGCCCCTGGCGCGTGAAAAACTGGCGCGCTTTTCGGGAATCGTGCTGAATTACCCGTCGCTGCTGATGAAGGTAGAAGGGCACACCGATTCCACGGGCAGCGACGAATTGAACCAGCGGCTTTCCGAGCAGCGGGCCGACGAGGTCCGCCGTTACCTGATGTCCCAGGGTTTGCCCGCGGCCAACATCACGTCGGAAGGCTTTGGCAAGAACCGGCCCATCGCCGATAATTCCACCGCCAAGGGCCGCCAGCAGAACCGCCGCGTCGAGATTATCGTGTCCGGCGAAGTGATCGGCACAGCCATCTCCCGCTGAGGCGGGACAGCCAGGCAAGCTGCCGGAAGCGGGCCTTGCCCGCAGGACCGGCAGCTGACGGGTGAGCTTTGCGAAGGCGATCATCAAGTCCTGCGGCAGGGGGGAGCCAGCGTAGGTCTTGAGAGAGATAGCCTCTGCCCCGCATCGTAGCGCCAGCCGCGGCCCAGCCGGCGCCAAAACGGGATGGTGCGAACTGCCCGCTTCTAGACGTCGCAGATGGTCAGAGCCTCGTCCAGCAGGACCAGCGGATCCTTGAGCGGTTTTTTGGTTTGCGGATCGCGGCGGGGGCTGTATTCGTGGCTGAGGTAGCCGTTGTAGCCCATATCCACAATGGCCTGCGCGATGGAGCGGTAATCCAGTTCCGAGGGCCCGGTGATTTCGTTGCGCCCGGGGTTGCCGGCGGTGTGCAGGTGGCCGATCCACTGAAGGTTGGCGCGCATGGTGCGGATGACATCGCCTTCCATGATCTGCATGTGATAGATGTCGTACAGCAATTTGAAGCGTGGGGAGTTCACGCGCTTGCAGAGTTCCACGCCCCAAGCTGTACGGTCGCACTGGTAGTCGGGGTGGTCCACCTTCGAGTTCAGCAGCTCCATGCAGATGGTGACGCCCTTGTCCTCGGCGATGGGAGTCACCTTCTTCAGAATGTCGTAGCAGGCGCTCCAGGCCTCTTCATCGCTCTTGCCCCGGCGATTGCCGGAGAAGGTAATGACATTCGGGACACCTTCCTTGGCCGCGAGGTCGAGGTTTTCGCGGAACTGCGCCTCGATGGCGGCGTGGAGCGAACGGTCGTTGCAGGCGTCGGTGAGGCGTCCGCCACCAGGTACGACGGTGGGCACAAGACCGTATTTCTTCAGCGTCGGCCAGTTCTGGCGCGCCTGCAGGTCGAAGCACTGCGCGCCCAACCGGGCGGCATGGCGGCACCGTTCTTCGAAGGGCATATCGGAGCCGAACACGCCCCCGCAGACGCCCTGCTTGAGCCTTCCTTTGCGCGTCTTCTTCTCGTCGCTTTGCGCGAGAACCAAGCCTGTACTGGCGAGGCCCGCGGTGGTCAACCATTCCCGGCGATTCATAACGTGGTAAACCTCTGGGATATCGTACATGAGCGGAATCACCTATCGCACCGGGGGCGTGCTGGATGCAGAATCCTACGCCGGTTTATTGCGGGATTGTTCGTTGGGGGAGCGGAGGCCTGTGGACAGCCTGGCCGCGCTGGCCGCAATGCTGCGCCACGCCAACCTGCTGGTGACGGCCTGGGATGGCGAATTGCTGGTGGGCGCCTGCCGATGCTTCTCTGATTTCCTGTACGTCACTTATTGCTCCGACCTTGCCGTGAGGGATTCGCACCAGCGGCAGGGCATCGGGCGGGAACTGCTGCGGCGCACCCTGGAAGCGGCGCCCTGCAGACTGGTGCTGCTGGCGGCTCCGCAAGCAGTCGACTACTATCCGCGCCTGGGGTTCGAGCGGCATGTCTCGGCCTGGACCATCCGGCCAGGAGAGCTTTTATAGCCATGGGATTCGCGCTTTGGACGGACGAGCATTACGCCTGGGCGCAGGGCACGCACGAGTACCGGCCGATGGGCGCGGCGGTGATCAGCCGGTTGGGTGTTTTCACGCCGCGGGATTTCCGGCGGACGCTGCGGCCGCCTGGCCGGTACGATCCGCGGTTTCGCGGCTATTTCGCCTCGCTGGGTGAGATGAACGACTGGCTGCGGCAGCGGGGGCCCCGCCGGGTACGGCGCGGATCGCCCGCGATGGCGCAGATTCTAAGTTGAGGCTGCCGAATTCGGTTCCCTCCGGCTTACGGTGGGCGTAATCTGAAACCGCAAGGAGAGATCGACCCATGGGCCAACCCCGAGCGCCGTTCCTGCTCCGGGTCGCCTCCACAGTGCTGCTCCTGGCCGGGAGCATGTGGGCGATCCAACCGCTCAACCTTACGGGCGACTGGCACCTCAACGTGGAGAAATCCCGCTGGGGCAGCACGCCTAAACCTGTCAGCGTCGTGGTGTCCATCGACCATCAGGAGCCTGCCATTCACTACCGCGGTTCCGTGATGTACGCGAACGAGGACGCCCGCGACTTCGCCTTCTCGGGGGCATTCGACGGCAAGCCGCATCGCATGAGCCGGTCCTACGGGGAGGGCAACATCACGCTCAAGCGGGTGAACGCCACCACCTTCGAATCGGTGTTTCACACTGACGACGGCCAGTACACAGAGACCACACGCACTTCGCTGTCGGCCGACGGCCGCACGATGACGCGCCGGCTGACGGTTCGCTCTCCGGAAGGGACGCGATCCTGGACGGAGGTTTACGAGAAGCGTTAGCGAGGCGGGGCTGTTGGCGGCTCCACGCCCATCGCCCTTCCGATCCGGCGAAGGATCTCCGCGAATGCCTGCCCGGGCGGAAGGTTGACGATCCCGGTACGGCTGAGCGCGTTCGAGTGCAGGATCGTGGCAAGGCCATGGACTGCGGACCAGACAAAGAGGGCGTCCAGGCGGTCCTCCGCCGTGGTCACCCAGTCCGGACTTCGTCCGCGGAGAGCCGCAATGGCTTGGAGCAGGACCCCAAACGCCTCCTGCGCCGCCCGCATGGTTTCGGGATGGGCGGACGGATCCTCCAGGGGCGTGCCAAACATGAGCCGGTAGTGTAATGGATGCTGCATGGCGAAGGCGAAATAGGCCTCGCCCAGCGAATGCATGTCGGCGGCCGGATGACCTGTCATGGGCCGGTTCCGGAGATGAGCAGCAAACAGAACATACGTCCGGCGGATGATCTCGGCCAGCAGGTGTTGCGAGCTAGGGAAGTGTTTGTAGGGCGCCTGGTGGGAGACTCCGAGTCTGCGGGCCACTTCCCGGATGCTGAGTCCCTCCACACCGGTCTCGCCGATAATCGCGAATGCTTCCTCCACGCAGGCTTCCCGCAGATTGCGCGAGCCGGATTTCCTCATTGCGGTCTGGCGCCCTCCGTCATAGAACGCATGACGTTTGCCATGATCCGTACCCGCAGCGGCCGAGGGGCGGTGGATAGCGCTGCGTGCAGAAACTTCGCCTGAAATCCTGTCACAGCCTGCCGTCTTCTGCCGAGGGCATCCAAGGCTTCCCGCGCCACCACACTGGCAGACTCCGCCTTGCCTAAATCCATGCCGGCCCGGGCGGCGAAACCAGTCGAGGTTGGGCCGGGCGCTACGGCGACGACATCCACTCCGTGCGGCGCAAGTTCGATTGCCAGGCCTTCGGCCAGCGATTGGACATAGGCCTTGGTGGCTGCGTAGTTCGCGGACCAGGCTACTCCCTGGAAGGCAACGATTGAACTGAGCAGGAGCATGCCCCCGCGGCGTTGTTTGGCGAATCGGGCGGCAAAGTGGTGTGTGAGTTCAAGCAATGCCTGGCAGTTCACTTCGACCATTTCAGACTCTTCAGAAAAGGAGGTCTGGAGGAAACTTCCGCCCAGACCAAAGCCTGCAGAGTTGACCAGAAGCCCCACCGGCAGATCCTTCGTAGCGCGGATGACCGCCTCCCTCCCTTCGGGTTTGGCCAGATCAGCGACCAGTACCTGAGAGGGAGTCTGGATCTGCTGCGCGAGGTCCCGGAGGGCCAGGGAGTTGCGGCCCACCAGTACCGGATGAATACCACGCTGGGCGATTTGTCCAGCCAGCGAGCGGCCAATGCCTGACGAGGCGCCGGTAACGACGGCCCATTCGCCGTACTTGGATAAAAAGCCATTATTTTTCATGGATTTGCCTCGTTTCTGAAGTGGAAGGAAGAAAGGATAGAGTTCATGGACCCCTCTGGTTGACGATGTCTACTTTCAATTAAGCACAAGGAGGTTGACAACGTCAACCAAAAATCATCACGCCTGCCGGGACTCAACGAGATTTCGCTCGGTGGCGTCTTGTTCCACAAAGCACCTGTAGACTGGACAGGTGGATCACGCCATGCGCCTTTGTGTCCTTTTCACACTCTGTGCCCTTTGTTCGGGAACTGGGTTTGAGTGCGGTACACCGCACGAAGTCCGGAAATTCTTCCGTTTGTCGTCTGAGAAGTCTGACCAGCAGACGCCTGCACAGTATAGAGAGGAGTTGGAGCAATGGATAGCCCGTTACCCACGGGTATGGGAACTCCGCGAGAACTACATCCGGGCATCGCGATTGGGGGATCGGGAACGGTGGCCGGCCAAGCGGTCCGAGTTTGTGAAGGAAGCGGAAGCCAGTCCGGAGAACGTGCTGGCGCTCACCGTGGCCGCGATGGCGCTGCAGGGGGCCGATACGCCGAAGGCGATCGCGCTGCTCGAACGGGCGCAAACCGTAGCGCCGGGTGATCCGGTATCGGCGCTGCAATTGTCGAGGATCTACCAGTTGGGCCGGTTTGCCGACAAAGAGAAATCCCGGGAGTATTTTGAGATCTACGCGAAAGGCTGTCCGGGGCATGTGGACGGCCAGGTGAGTTGGGTGATGGGCAAGGCGGCGCCGGTGGAGACGCAGGCAAGAATGGCGCAAGCACTGCGTCAACGCCTGGAGAAGTCCACCGCACCGGAGGACGTTGCCTTCTATGAAACGCTGTGGGGTCTTGAGTTCCGCACTCGACCCCCGGCGGAGCATCCCGCACTCCGGAAGCAGGTGGCGGCCGACGTGGCCAGGATCGAGAAGGCGTTTCCTTCTCCCGACGGGCGGATGCTGGCTGTACTGAAGAGTGGCGCGAGGCAGTCCGGCGCCTCGAAGGACGAACTGGAACAGTACAACCTGCGCATTCAACAACTGGCGCCGGCGTCGAGCGCAGCCTACACCGCTGCCTGGGAGGCGTGGAAGGAAAAACACAAGGAACCCGAGAAGCATGATGACGTGGCGGGCTGGACGACATGGAAAAAGGCCTATTTCGCGGCGCTCTCCGAATGGAAGGACAAGTATTCCGAGGTGCGCTGGCTGAAGGACTCGTGGCTTGAACTGGGCGCGGAACTAAAGCTGATCGACGAGAAGACGGCAATGCCGCTCCTGCTGAAGCCCATCGAGGAGAAAGAACGCAAACAGCAATTGAACTTGCTCTGGGATTATCTGAACGCGGCCAGGGTGGTGCTGGACAACCGCTGGGAGGCAGCGCGGGCAATGGCCTGGCTGGAGAAGGCATGGCAGGAGGCCATCCTGATCGACCAGTTCGAGGACGAAGACGACACGCTGAGCGACGCGGACAGAAAGGACCGTCTGGAGCGGGGCGGCTACCGCTCCTGGGCGGCCTTCGAGTGGCTGCGAGCGGCGCAGGCCGCGGGCGGGGGGAAGGCGCCACCCGATATGCGTGCCTGGATCGAGCGGCCGGCGCCCGCGAAAGCTACGCGCTTGCCTGATTATTTCTATTCGCGCGCCCGGTTGGCGGCCATCGAAGAGCGGCGGGCCGATGCGTTGACTTACTTCCAGCAGGCTTTGCTCGCGCGCGAGGAGGCGCCCAGAATGTACCGCGGCAAACTCGAGGACCCTCTCCTGGACGATGCGAAAGCCTACTTCCTGGCGAACGGGGGCAGCGAGGCGGCATTTGCGCTCTGGTCCACACCGCGCATGGCGAAAGAAGGGGAGCCTGCTCAAGGGCGCTGGGAGACCCCGCAGAAGGATCTGCCGGCGTTCGAGTTGTCCGACCTGTCAGGCCGGACCTGGAAGCTGAAGCAACTGGAAGGCAAAGCGCTGCTCATTAACCTTTGGGCCACGTGGTGTGGTCCCTGCCGCGCCGAACTGCCGCACTTTCAGAAGCTGTATGAGAAAACCAAGAGCCGTACGGACGTCCAGGTGCTGACTTTCAATATGGACGAGGAGGTAGGCCTGGTCGAGCCGTATATGAAAGAGAACGGCTATACGTTTCCGGTGCTGCTGGCCCACCAGTTGGTGCGCGGTCTGCTGGACAACATCGTGATTCCACAGAACTGGCTGGTGGACTCGAAGGGGAAGTGGAAGGCCACGCAGCTTGGCTTTGACGCCACGGACGTGGATTGGGTGAACAACATGGTCAGCAAGCTGGAATCGGCCCGCTCCAACCAATAAGGGCGGCCGGCTTCCCGGCCTGCCCTGATTTCCGGTAGGCTCTGCTGGGAGGGACTCCCCATGGAACCGAACCGGCGCGATTTCCTGCGGAGCGCTCTGGGCGCGCCTCTGCTGGTGTCACCTTTGGCCAACGTGCCCCGGCAAAACCTGAAAATCACGCGCATCCAAGTGACGCTGCTGTCCCACGAACTGAAAGAGAAGTCGTGGATGACGGCAACGATGTTGATCTGGAAAAGCGACGCGGTGCTGGTGGAGATCTTCACGGATCAGGGGTTGGTGGGGATCGGTGAATCGAGCCCCTACGCCGGACCGGAGCAGTTAAAGAAGACGATTGAGCAGGATCTGGCGCCGCTGCTGATTGGCAAGAACCCGTTCGATGTGGAGCACCTGGCCATCGCTTGGGCGGGGGCGCGGCCGCAGTATGCGGCGTGGGCGGGCATCGACGCGGCCTGCTGGGACCTGATCGGCAAAGCGCTGAACCGTCCGGTTTACGAGGTTCTGGCTGCCGGGGAAAAACCTCTGACCCGTTTGCCCGTTTACGCATCGGGCGGTGTCGAATACGCGTGGTACGACCGTCCGGAGGCCCTCATCGAAGAAGCCGTGCGCCACAAGGAGGCAGGCTATCCGGCATTCAAGTTCCGCATCGGCACGGAGTGGAAGCTGGACGGCATGAGCATGCAGCGGTACATTCCGTGGGTGCGGAAACTCCGGGAAGCCGTCGGGCCGGGTATGAAGCTGATGCAGGAATCGAATATGCGCCTGAGCCTGGAGGAGTGCCTAGAACTGGCGCCGGTGCTGGAGGAGTTGGACTTCCTGTGGTTTGAGGAACCGGTGAGGACCAATGAGCCGGATTCGCTGGACAAACATTTGCGGTTACGGCAGGAGATG
This sequence comes from uncultured Solibacteraceae bacterium, assembly GCA_964460395.1. Classification (GTDB taxonomy): domain Bacteria; phylum Acidobacteriota; class Terriglobia; order Bryobacterales; family Bryobacteraceae; genus CAYWQS01. The sequence continues at coordinate 16,749 of CAYWQS010000014.1, forward strand.
AAGAAGGTTCGCCTTGCGGGCGGGGAGAGCCGGGGCAGCCGGTACGAATTCAAGGAATGGGTGGACCGGGGAGCCTACCAGATTGTGCAGCCGGACTGTAACGTGACCGGGCTGACTGAGGCGTGGCACATCGCCCGGCTGGCGGCGCTCCGTGATGCTCCGTGCTGTCCGCATAACTGGCACGGTGGGCTCACGACGATGGCCAATGCGGCGCTGGTGGCGGCGATTCCCAACCGGCTCCTGTTCGAGTTGAACCAGACCTACAACCCATTCAAGGAAGAGATCTTCGTGGACCCGCTGGTGGTCGTGAAGGGGGCCATGGAAATGCCCCGTCGGCCGGGTTTTGGCCTGCAGCTAAAGCCAGGCTTGGCGGCCAAGTTCCCGTACCTGCCGGGGCAGTATTGGCGGAGGAATCCGCGCTATCCCGCTTAGGGTTGGGGCTGAACTGCCTTTGCGGCGGATTCCAACTCAGCCAGCCGGCGGGTGAGCGATTCCACCTGCTGGCGCTGCTCTTCAATCAAGCGGTGCTGCTTCTGCACTTCGTTCAGCAGCATGGCATTGATCTTGTCGTAATAGACGGTCTCGACGGTCCCGTCCGGGGTTTGCACTGCCAGGTCGGGAGCCACCTCGGCCACCTCTTCGGCGATCAGCCCGTATTGCTCACGGGCATTCGCACCGTGGACCTTGTAGCGGAACCGGACTGGGCGCAAAGACATCAGCGTGCCGGTGGTGTCGCCCATCTCGCGAATGTCGGTCTTGACACGGCGCGAGGAGGAAGCGGTGCCGAGCTGCCCGTTGGAGTCGATCAGCACGGGAATGGCGTCCGCTGTACCGGTAGTGGATCCGCGGATGCCCGCGATGAACGCCCGAGTCTGGTTGCCGCCGGAGCCGATGCGGATTGTGCCCGTGTCGGTGGTTAGCGCCGGGTTGCCGATCATGATGTTGAAATTGCCGGTGAGTACGTTGGCGCCGGCATTCATGCCGAGGCCGATGTTGTTGCTCCCCGTTGTTCCATAGAGTGCGGTGGAGCCGACGGCCACGTTGTTGATTCCGGTTTGATTCAGCCGGAGGGCTTCGGAGCCCACAGCGGTGTTCCTGTTCCCGGTAGTCGTGCTGTTCAGGGCGAAGGCGCCGAAGGCATCATTAGAGCCCACACCGGTGGTCAAGCTTCGCAAGGCGCCTGCGCCCGCGGCGGTGTTGTTGGGAGATGTGGTGACATCTCCCAGCGCGAACGCCCCGAGTCCGGTGTTGTTAGTAGACAGCACGTTGAGTGCGCCAATGCCGAGGCCCGTCGAATTCTGATTCGCCCGCAGGAGTGTGGCGCCCTGCAGATTCAAGGCGCCCGTGAGGTTGATGGAGCCGTTCACATCAATGCCGGTGGAGTTGACGTTCAGACGGTTTGTCCCGGCGGCAGCCACCGACACCGTGCCGGCCGCCGAAGAGTACAGGCCGCTGTTGGCATCGTTTGTAAAGGTGAGGGAAGGGGCGGCGGCAGTGCCCGCGCCGAGGGCCAGGGCGCTTGGCGGAAGGTAGTAGCCATTGATGTCGATGATTACGTGCGTCGGGTTGGTGACGAACACGTTGATCGAGCCGCCTGGGCCTGCCGGCACGATGGCAGCATTGGCCACAATCTGGCCGGAAAGCGCGTTTAGCGTAGATACCAGCGGAGTGGACGAACCGGTGGGCCAGATGGTCAACCAGTTGAGGGAGCCGGAGGGCACGACGGTTACGTTCAAAGAAAAGGCATTAGCGGTGGCGGGGATGCCGCAGGGGCTCGCCGGCATCAGGAAACTCCGGGTCTCCTGCCCTGCCATGATCGGTCCGCCGAAGGGCCCGGCTGGGCCCCGGGTATCCAATACCCGGCACGGCGTCACTCCGACAAAGATCATGGGCGCCGTGATCGCCGCAGAGCGTTCCTCGTTGCCAGCGTTCTTGCCGAAGGGGTCCTCCGCCACCTCCTTCGGGGGCGCCTGCCAGTAGAGCGGTGCGGGCCAGTTCTGAAGGGGAATATCGGGATCCTGACCCAAGACGGGAATACTCGAAACCAGCGCCAAAAGCGCGAGAGGCCGAACAAGAATGTGGTTCATACGCTTCTCCGATGTAGCTTTCAGGGATAGCACGCCTTACCACCCACGGCAATGCGCGTAGTTCTAGTATCCGGGTTTCCGACACCGGACAGCGCCGGCAGCCACACTTACCGCCGGGCGAGGAATTCCGCGGCGACGACTGCCGGATGCCGCGTGCGCGCGTTGCGGAAAGTGCGCAGGATCCGCGCCATTTTTGCGAAAACCGCTGCGCGGTGAGGGTTCAGGTTGAGGATACCGATTGCGAGGATGAGATCCACTGAGGCGAGTCAAGCCCTGCCCCGCATCCGATTTATATGCCGCGGCGGCGGCGCTGCTGCTTTGGTATGTCCTCGCCCTGGAACGTCAGTGTCACATCGACAATTTTCGTGTTCTCATCCACTTTCGTCGCGGACTTGGTGGCGCCGAGAAAATCGAAGATGCCGCGGTCGCGCACCATCTTGAGAAACTCGTCGGGGTATTCCGCGTCAAAGGGATCGCCGGTCTTGTTCGTGTACATTTTGCGGATGACCGGTTCGGATTCGAGATCGAGTCCGACGATGCTCAGTTTGCCCATGCGGAATTGCGGACCAGCCTCCACGCGGATGATCAACTGAACCTCTTTGGCGTCAACGTTGAGTCTCCGCTCCGCCTTGTAGGCAGCCTTCAAGTATCCCTGCCGCTTCATCTTGGCCAGCAGTTTGTTGACGCCGATGCCCACCGCGGAGTAATTGGCTGTCTTCCCGACGGGCCACTGGGCCAGCTCGTCGATTTCTGCGGTGGAGTAGGGTGTCCCAAGAACTTCAACTCCGGCGAGTTTAAACTCCTCGCCCTCTTCCACTTCCGCTGTCACGATGACACCCGCCACGTCCTTGGCAGGTTCGGCCTTGATGCTGATGAGCCTCGCTTGCAGGCGGCCATAGGCCTCGAAAAGCGGCCTGGCCTGATTCTCGAACAGAAATCGGAAGTTGTAATCGGTGAAAGGCGTGCCCACAGCGACCTCGTTGAGAGTCTTTTGCAGGTCACCCTTGGGAACTACGCGCGATCCCTCCACCTGGACTCGCGCGATTTTGGGCGGCGGCGTTTTGGGCTGAAAAATGACGACCAGACGGTCCTTCCCTACCAGGTTCACCAAGCCGACCACCTGATCATGGAAGCCTTTGGCCTCCGCCAGCCGTTGTAGGACTGCCGCAGCCCGGCTCAGGTAGGCGTCACTGGCGGGGAGTTCCTTGCCAAACAAAGGCAGTTCGGCGCTGGCCTGAGCAGCAAATTCCTCCGCCGTGACAGGCAGCCGGTCGACCATCCAAGGAAGAACCTGATCGATCTCTTCGACTTCGATCGTGGCGCGGTAGCCAGAAGAGGGCAGAGGTTCATAGCGCCAGCCGACGGAGGCGAAACCCCCGCTGGCCAGTAGGCGGTCGCGCGCAGCCTCGAATACAGACTGGGTGGGTTCCATCCCGGGGCGCAGACCGCTCAGGGCCAGGATCTGCTTGTCGGTGAACCGCTTATTGCCAGTGACGGCCAGTTCAACAATCCCGGTAGATGCCGCTGGAGGCTTCACTGCCGCCTTTTTGCCAGCCTGCCGGGGACGCTCTGGCGCCTGGCCCCAAACAAGTCCTGCAGCAAGCATTGCCATCAACACAAACCGCCACATCGCTTTCATTATCTGCCGCCGAAGGTGAAAAACCCCTAATGCTAAACTGAGCTTGATGTCCTACGATCTGATCGTGATCGGGAGCGGACCGGGGGGCTATTCCGCTGCGATCCGCGCCGGCCAGTACGGCTTGAAAACCGCTCTCATCGAAAAAGACAAGAAGCTCGGGGGCACCTGCCTTCATGTTGGATGCGTCCCAACCAAGGCTTTGTTACATACGGCCGAAGTTTGGGAGTATTTTCAGCACCCCGAGGCGCAAGGCATTCATGTTCAGGGCGCGCAGTTGGATTTGCCACTGGTGCTGAAGCGAAAGCAGAAAATCGTGGACGGACACGCCAACGGCATCGGCTTCCTGATGAAAAAGCACAAAGTGGAGGTCATCCAGGGGTACGGACGGCTGAAGGGCCACGGGCAGGTGGAGGTGTTGACGGAGGCAGGCGCCCGAACGCTGGAAGCGGAGAACATCCTGTTGGCCACTGGGTCGGAAGCCCGGATGTTGCCCGGCTTGAATCCAGACGCACGGCAGATCGTGACCAACGTCGAGATTCTGAACTTGACGGAAGCGCCCAAGCGGCTGCTGGTGATCGGTGCGGGCGCGGTGGGGGTCGAGTTCGCCTCGATTTACCGGGCTTTCGGCAGCGAAGTGACTGTTTTTGAAATGCTTCCGCGCCTGGTGCCGGTGGAGGACGAAGAAGTGTCGAAGGAGTTGGAGCGCTCCTTCAAAAAGCGCGGCATCCGGTGCGAAACCGGGGCCAAGGTGCTGGAAGTGAACAAGCAGCCCAACGAAGTGCGGCTGAAGGTGCAATTGGCGTCCGGCGGGACGGAAGAGTTCGCGGGCGATACTCTGCTGGTGGCTGTGGGCCGGAAGCCGAATACCGAGAACGTCGGCATCGAGAACACCCGGATCGAACTCGACCGCGGGTTCGTCAAAGTGGACGGGTATCAGCGCACAGGGGAGGCGGGCGTCTATGCAATCGGCGATATCGTAGCGGGCACTCCGCAACTGGCGCACGTCGCGACGATGGAGGGCATGGTGGCGGTGGGCCACATGGCTGGCAAGCCAGTGCAGCCCATCAACAAGTTGCGGATCCCTGGCGCCACGTATACGGAACCGGGCATCGGCAGCGTTGGCCTGACTGAGAAGCAGGCCCGGGAAAAGGGCTACGACGTCAAGGTGGGCAAGTTCCCGTTCGCCGGGAACAGCAAGGCGTCGATTCTCGGCAGCCACGGCGGGTTCGTGAAGGTCGTGGCCGATGCGAAATACGGCGAGATTCTGGGAGTGCATATCATCGGTCCGCACGGCTACGAACTGATCGCCGAGGCTGTGGCGGCGATGGAATCGGAGGCCACGGTGGAGTCGATGATGGCCACCATCCACGCCCACCCCACGTTGTACGAAGCCGTGGGCGAAGCGTTCAACAACGTTTACGGTTTGGCGATCAATGCCTGAGAAGAAAGTCGGCCCGTTCAGGAATGGCACGTAAGCTGGTAGTCCGGGATCTCGGGCGGCAGCCCTTCGGGGAGGTCTGGACCCTGCAAAAGGAGATCGCCGCCGCGCGCAAGCTGGGCGCGGTGGACGACCACTTTCTGCTGGTAGAACATACGCCGGTGATCACTCTGGGCCGCAACAGCCGTTCTTCCAACATTCTTGCCTCACCGGAGTTTCTGGCCCAGGCGTCGATTGAAGTGCATGAGATCGATCGGGGTGGCGATGTCACCTACCACGGCCCGGGCCAGATTGTCGGCTACCCCATCATCGACTTGCGCGATTGGAAGCGCGACGTGGTGGCCTATGTCCGGGCGTTGGAAGAGGCCGTCACCGCCGCGCTTGCGCGCTTTGGCATCGTGGGCGGACGCGAACCCGGGGCCACTGGCGTTTGGGTGGATGGACCGTCGGGCGAGCGGGCCAAGATCTGCGCGATCGGCATCCATATTTCGCGCTGGGTCACCACCCATGGGTTTGCGTTGAACTGGGAAACGGACCTGCGCCATTTCGGCTACATTGTCCCTTGCGGGCTCACCCGGCCCGTGACCTCGATGGAACAGATGGGTGTACGCGCAGAGCGCGATCGTGTACATCAGGCGCTGGTGGAAGAGTTCGCGCGGATCTTTGACTTTGAAGCGGCCTGGGAGCCCCATTGCGTGGGCGCCGGTCTGGGCCGCTAAGGAACGGAGACGAGAGCTATGGCCGATGTCGTAATGCCCCAGATGGGCGAAAGCATTGTGGAGGGAACCCTCACGCGGTGGCTGAAGAAAGTGGGGGATCGCGTGGAGCGCGACGAACCGTTGTTCGAAATATCCACCGACAAGGTGGATACCGAGATCCCATCCCCGGCGGCTGGAGTTCTCTCCGAGATTCTGGCGCAAGAGGGGGCGGTGGTCGCGGTGAACGCAGTTGTCGCCCGGATCTCCGATGGGGGAACAGCCAGTGCGCCGGCGGCCGAACCAGCTAAAACGGAGTCCCCCGCGCCCGCCGTTCCTGCACCGGCGCCTGCCGCCGTACCCGCTCCCCCGCCAGCGCCCGCAACTCCTGTCGCGGCTGCGGTCCCCGTGGAGGAAGAGGAACTCGCCGGACCTGTCAGTCCGCTGGTCCGCCGCATGGCCAGGGAGAACAACATCGATTTGCGAAACGTCCGCGGCACCGGCGCCGGCGGCCGGATTACCAAGGCTGACGTCGAAGCCTACATGGCGGGCCGCGGGGAGGCCGCTCCTGCCGCCGCTCCAGCGGCAGCGCCTGCCGCCCCGGCTGCTCCCGCAGCCTCGGCTCCGGCGATGCCGCCACCGGCAGCGGACCTGCCACCGTTGCCCCGCACGGAAC
>CAYWQS010000014.1:23340-120547 GCA_964460395.1 uncultured Solibacteraceae bacterium
GAGCACATGGTGCATTCCAAGCGCACCTCCGCCCATGTCACTACGGTGCACCGCGTAGACATGACGAAGGTCGCCAAGATCCGCGCCCGCTACAAAGAGGAATTCCAGCAGCGTTATGGCTTCGGGCTTACCTTCCTGCCCTTCATTACGCGGGCCACGGCTGAAGCTTTGCGCGCGTTCCCGATCTTTAATTCCTCGATCGAGGGCAACAACGTTCTGTACCACAACGAGATCAACATTGGCATCGCGGTGGCGCTGGACAACGGCCTGATCGTGCCGGTGATCAAGAACGCGGACGAGAAAAATATCGTAGGTTTGCAGCGTTCCATCGTCGATCTCGCCGCCCGGGCGCGATCCAAGCAACTGAAGCCCGACGAAGTACAAGGGGGAACGTTTTCAATCACGAACTTCGGCAGCTTTGGCTCGCTGTTCGCCACGCCGGTAATTAACCAGCCGCAGGTTGCCATTCTGGGCGTGGGCGCGGTGGAAAAGATGCCAATCGTGCTGGAAGGCGATGCGATCGCGATCCGCTCCATGGCGCACCTGGCGTTGACCTTCGATCACCGTCTGATAGACGGCGCGCTGGCCGATCAGTTCTGCCAGAAGGTGAAAGCCGCTCTGGAGAACTGGTCCGACCAGGTGCTTTAGCGGCTGGTCCTCCCTATGTTCAGGAGCGTGGTGATTCTGGCTTTGCTGGTCCTGCCGGTGGGGACCGCGCAGGATCCCCGCTCTGCTCCCGAACTGACAGCCGCGCAAAAACGGGAGAAGCGCATCGCCGCACTGATTGAGGAGATTGAGGCCCAAGCCGCCTCGGAGGCGCCTCAGCTTGCTATCGATACGCTGCTTCGGTTAAGCCAGCGGGTGCGCAGCCGGGACCGGGCGAAAGCCGTGACTCTGCTGCAACTGGCCAAGGAGAAAGCTGCTGCGTTGCGGAGCGAGTTTGCGCGCGGGAATTTTTTGAGCCTGGTGGGGCAGCAGATGGCGGAACTCGATCCCGTGCAGGCCGAGGAAATCTGCAAGGCGATCCCTGCCCACAGAGAGCCAGAATACGAATCCGACCCGAGAACGGCTTGTTGGGTTACCCGCATTGCGAAGGAGGCGGGTTCGGAAGTGCGCCTCGAGGCGAGCCAGCGAGCCTTTTCGCAGAGGGCGTTTGCCACCCGCCGGCACGCCGAAACTCTCGCCCAGCTGCAAAAGAACTCACTGGAGGAGGCCAACGCCTTTGTCTCCTCTTATCTGGCCGCGTTCCCGGCCCGGGACGCGAGCCCGGGCGAGATTCGCGGACTCCTGGATCTTCTCCGTGCTGCCGGGCCGGAGCAGCCACAATTGTCCCGCCAAGGCCTGGAACTTGCGCTTGCCCTGGTGGAGCGGAACGACTTCCCGGAACCAAAGCAGCCGGCGGTTTTCCGTACCCAATACGCCAGCACGACGATCGAAACGAAGACGACGCAGGAGACACTGGCGCTTCAAGTGGCCGACCTGGCATGGTTGATTGCGCCGGACCTGCTTGAAAGCCACACATCCTCGCTGGGTAAGTGGAGGGACGTGGTAAGCAGCGGCGACTGGCAGCGCCGGCGCATCACGCGAACACGCGCCTCGACGGCCAACCTGGACCCGTCCATGCAGCGCGCGCTTGGGCTGAGCGGTATGAATCTGCCCAACCTGGATGGGCTGGACCATGCAACATTGGAAAACCTGCTGACCTCATCACAAGATCCCCGCGTCCGGATGGTGCTTCGCATCCAGCTCTTGAACGAGTCCACGCCAGGGTCTGCTGAGGCCAAGAAGCTCATTCGGGAATTGCGTGAATCGCTGGCGGAGACGCCCAATTCCTCCCCGCTGAAACTGATGGCGGTCTACCTGCTGTTCGACGAAGCGTTGGACCGCCGGGCATTCGTGCAGGCGGCGGAATACGGCAAACTGCTCTCGGAGTGCTTCGAGGCGAGCGTATCTTGCGACAGTGCGGATTGCGAAGACGCCGCGGTGGATATGGAGCCGGGAGATCTGATCTGGCTCTTTCTAAGCCACATGCGCGCTCGGGAGCACTCTCCTGCCGCCCTGGGTGTGGCGCACCGCTCCGTGGATGCGCGCCAGCGCCTGGTCGAGTTGGAAGCACTGCTGAAAGAGCGGGAAGGCAGGACTGCCCCAAATGGAGAGAGACCGTGAACGCCCCCGGATTTCTTTCGTTTTCCGCCTTCAAGCTAGAGCAGCTTTGCAGCCGCATTGGCGTTTGCCTGGATCGGATGAGTGAAGAACAATTCTGGACCCGGCCCGGTCCGGGCTTGAACTCGCCAGGCAACCTTTGCCTCCACCTGGCGGGCAACGTGCGGCAGTGGATATTGCACGGGATTGGCGGTCAGCCGGACACCCGCCACCGGGACGCGGAATTTGCCGCGGAGGCCGCGCAGACAAAGAGTGAGGTTTGGCAAGTGCTGCACCGGACGGTGGAAGAATCGGCGGCCCTCATCCGGAAACTGCCGCAGCCCCGCCTGGAGGAGATCGTCCGTCCGCAGAACTATGAGGTCACCGTGCTGGAAGCGATCTACCACGTCGTGGAACATTTCGCGCAGCACACGGGCCAGATCATTCTGCTCACCCGGCAGTACACCCAAGCCGACCTTGGCTTTTACCGGCACCTGTCCAACACGCGCCATCCCGGCCCGCCGCCTGTAGACGAAAGGCTGCCGTAAACGGCGGTGACGCCATTTCGCGGAAAATGAGCCTGGCTGCAAATGTATGCAATCTGGCTACTTGTGTGGGTTCAGGGGCGGGCGGGCGCGGCAGGGTGTGACCTTTCTGTGCCTACCCTCGCGGGCGATGAGCCGGAAGACGCTGCTCCGCTGGATGGCCCGCGACGGAAAGGCGAGAACCGCCGCGGCCGCTGACGAACTGGATCGCGCAGTCGAGCAGATCCTGCGCAGCTTGCGGGAGGGCAAGCCAGTGCGTCTGCCAGGAGTTGGGGACCTGGTGCCAGGGCGTGAGCGCGCAATCCGGTTTGTCCCGAAGCAGGACGGGGAAGGCTGCGGCCAATGACTGATGAAGCGTTGGAGGGGCTCGCCCAGATCGTTCGCCGGTGCCTGGAGGCGGGGCATCGCGTCGAGATCGAGCGGCTGGGCACCTTTCAGCCTTCCCCGGACGGCGGGTTCTCGTTCCTGCCCGATATGCGGCCGACGGTCTTCCTGGCTTACGTGGAGGAAGACCGGGCTGCGGTATCGAGGCTATACCGCCTGCTGGCTGCAGGCGGGTTTCGCCCTTGGATGGATCAAAAGAACCTCAAGCCCGGCCAAAACTGGCCCCGGGCCATCGATGGCGCAATCGCCACGTCAGACTTCTTCATCGCCTGCCTTTCGCAACGGTCGGTCAATAAACTGGGTACGTTTCAGAGTGAGATGCGCTACGCGCTGGACTGCGCGCGCCGGGTGCCTTTGGACGGGATCTATTTTCTCCCGGCGCGTTTGGAGCCATGCCGCGTGCCTGCCTGCATCGGCGATCACGTACAGTGGGTGAACCTGTTCCCCGATTTCGCGGCGGGCGCACAGGAGCTGATAACCACCATGCGCAACGAAATGGCGCGGCGCGCGCGTTCAGAACTCACCCCAGCCGTTTAAGCCGCCGCTTCAATTCCTCGGCCTGCTTTTCGTCAGGAGACATGGCGCCGCATTTCTCATAGACTGCCCGGGCGCCTTTCTTGTCCTTCAGGCGCTCGCGCGCTTCGCCCAGGAGCAGGCAGGCTTCCACCTCGCCCGGATGCCACAACAAGGCCTCTTCAAACCGGCCTGCGGCAGCGCGATAGCTGCCGCGCTTCATGTAGAACTTGCCGACTTTGATCTCCGCTGCGGCCTGAATGGGATTGAAGACGTACTCTTTCGGCTTGAGTGAGGCGTCTTCCTCCTCCAGCTCCTGGCCAGGGTCGGGCGGAGGCGGCGCGGGCTTGGGCGGATCCTGGGCGAGCGCCCAACTCAACGCGAAAAGGGCGATGATTCCGCGTGCCACAATTTCAGTATAGGGCTGCCCCCGGATGGAACTTCGCGAAAAAGCCGCACAACTGCCGGCCGCCCCTGGAGTCTACCTCTATAAGGACGCGGAGGGGACGGTTCTCTATGTGGGCAAGGCCAAGAACCTTCGGGCCCGCGTGCGCAGCTACTTCAACGATGACCGCCTGGCCGACGCGAAAACCGGCAGTCTCATTCGGGAGGCGGCAAGGCTCGACTACATCCTGGTAGACAACGAGAAGGAAGCGCTGGCTCTCGAGAACAACCTGATTAAGCAGTACAAGCCGCGTTTCAACGTACTGCTGCGGGATGACAAGACCTACCCTTACATCAAGCTCACGGCCGAGCGGTGGCCCCGCGTATATGTTACGAGACGCTTGCGCAAGGACGGCTCCACGTATTATGGTCCTTACTTTCCTGGCAACCTCGCGCACCGGCTGGTGAAGTTCATCCACCGTCACTTCAGAATTCCTTCCTGCAAGGTGGACTTGACGCGGCGGCATACGCACCCTTGCCTCGAATATCACATCCATCGTTGTCTGGGCCCCTGCGTGGAGGGGCTCACGAATGCAGAGACATACCAGGAGAACGTCCGGGCGGTGCGCCTTTTTCTGGAAGGGCGGCATCAGGATTTGGCGGGCGAACTCAGGTTGCGCATGGAAACCGCGGCGGAGGCGATGCGCTTTGAGCAGGCCGCGGCCCTGCGCGATCTGATGCATACGGTGGAAGAGATGGGACAGAAGCAGAAGATGGCTTCGGCCTCCGGCGACGATACCGACATCTTCTCGTTCTATGCCGAGCCGCCCCAGGTGGCAGTGAACCTGTTCCACCTCCGGAACGGCCGCATCGTTGACCGGCGGGAGTACTTTTGGGAAGACCTGGAGGAGTTCGAGCCGGATGCGTTTTTCACCTCGCTGCTCATGCAACTCTACTCCGAAGCGCAGATCATCCCCTCCACGATCCATGTGCCAGTGGAACTGGAGGACCAGGCAGTGCTGGAAGAGATTCTGGCCGAGAAGCGTGGACGGAAGGTGGAGATCCACACGCCGCAGCGGGGCCAGAAGAAAGCCCTGCTGTCGCTGGTGGGTTCGAATGCCCGCCAGAGTTTCGAGCAGCGGTTCCGCGTTCTAAAACCAACCTCCCGGGCCATCAGCGAAGCGCTGGAGGAGGCATTGAATCTGCCCGCAGCACCAAGTCGCATCGAATGTTTCGATGTTTCGCACATTCAAGGTTCCGAGAAGGTGGCCAGCATGGTGGTGTGGGAAGACGGGCGGATGAAGAAGGCCCACTACCGCAAATTCATCATCAAGACGGTGGCCGGTAACGACGACTTCGCCTCGATGCACGAGGTGGTGACGCGCCGGTACCGGCGTTTGCAGGAAGAGAGCCAGCCGATGCCAGGGCTCATTCTGATTGATGGAGGCTTGGGGCAATTGCACGCCGCCGCGGCAGCGCTGGAGGAGCTGGGCATTCTCAACCAGCCACTGGCTTCGCTGGCCAAGCGGGAGGAGACTCTTTATGTGTACGGGCAAGAGGACGAGCCGGTGGTGCTGGAGCGCCGCTCGCCCGTACTGCAGTTGATGCAGATGATCCGCGATGAGGCCCACCGGTTTGCGGTGACGTTCCACCGCAGCCGGCGCGACGCGCGGACATTGTCATCCGAACTGATTCAGATCAAAGGCGTTGGGGACCGCACAGCCGAGAAGCTGTTGCGGGAATTCGGCAGCCTGTCGGGCGTTCGCTCCGCCACGGAAGAAAGCCTGGCCGCGGCTGTCGGGCCCGCGATGGCGGCGAGAGTGAAAGCGGCGCTGGCAGAGCCCGCCGCGCCTGAATCAGCGCCCCGCGGCTAAGCGCGTGGCCAGATATTCGGGCAGCCCTGCGTTCAAAATTCGCTGCTGGGCCGCGCGCACATCATACGGTACGCGGCGGAAGCGGACGAGGTTCTCTCCGGTGTCCCAAATGGCATAGCCGGCGCGGGGATCGCCGTCGCGCGGCTGCCCGATGCTGCCCGGATTGATGAAATAGAGCGCATCCTCTCGCAGTTCCAGCACGCGTTCGGTCTCCTTCACGCGGGGCGCCACGAGCGGCGCCACGCGACCATCGACGGCGCTCCATCCTCCCTGCACGTGGGTATGGCCGATGAAGCAAATCGGGCTCTGCAGCAGCTCGAACTCCTCGGCCACCTGCCGCCCGAAAAACAAATACGCGTCCTCGTCGCTAGGCGATCCGTGCGCGATCTCATAGTCCCCTTTGCGCACGGGGCCCTGGGGCAGTTCCATGAGCCAGAGGAGATCGCTGCGATCCAGGATTTGGTGGGTCCAGAGCGTGGCGGTCAGGGCGGCGGGATTGAAGTCGGCCGCATCGTCGGGCACGGCGCACGCCCGGTCGTGATTCCCGCGGACTATGGTGAAAGCGTATTTCCTGACCCAGTCGATACATTCGGCCGGACTGGCCCCGTAGCCCACGACGTCGCCGCAGCAGATCACCTCGTCGTACTGCTTCCGGGCGTCGGCCAGGACGGCATCCAGGGCCTCGCGGTTCGAGTGAATGTCACTGACGATTAAGCGCCGCACAGCCGTATCAGCGAGACCTCCGGAGGCGCTCCCAGCCGGACGGGCGCAGCCACCGTGCCGAGGCCCGAACTGACGTACACCGCCCGGCCCGCCTCCTCATACAGGCCCTTCACATACGGTGTGTAGATCCTCGCCACGTTCAAGTTCGCACGGGCCAATTCCAGGTTTAACTGGCCGCCGTGGGTGTGGCCGGCGAGAGTGAGATCGAACCCCGCCGCGCGGGCGGACGGGAACGAATCGGGGTTGTGCGCCAGCAGTACGTTGACGGCATCCTCGCGGCGCAACTGGCGGGCTGCCGGCGGCAAAGGCCGGCCGAAGGGGATGTAATCGACGCCCGCCAGGTGCAGGATGCCCTGGCCAAACCGCAGGCTTTCCGCCTCCTGGCGCAGGATGCGAATGCCGTACCGGGCGGCCAGACCGGGCGCCTCCTCCTCGCAATGCCTCTCGTGGTTGCCCAGACAGCCCCAGATGCCGGCGTCGGCCCGCAGCCGCTTGAGCAGGGCCAACGGCTGCTCCAGGTCATCGCTCGAGTAGGTGATCAGATCTCCGGTGACCACGGCGAGGTGAGCTCGCAGTTCGTTCGCCATCGCGACAGCCCGTTCCAGGTCCTGGCGGCCGAAGAAGGGCCCAAAGTGAATATCGGAGAGCTGCACGATCCGGAAGCCATGGAGATCCTTGGGCAATCCGGCGATGGGTATTTCCACCTCCACCAGACGAGGATTGCCGCGGGCCTGCAGCACTGCGGCTGCTGCCATCGTTGGGGGAGCCAGGCCCACCAGCGGTGCGGCTGTCCGCAGCCACGCCCGCCGGGCCGGGTCGTGCCGCCGGCCAGCCTGGGCCATCGCCAGCCAAACCAGGCTGGCAAAAAGCAGCACCAACAGAGACAGCATGGTCAACTGGCTGAGGACGGCAATCCTGTCGGGCACGAAGTCGTCACTGCCCAGAAACGGAAAGGCCAGCCACAGCGCGGATACCGGCCGGAGCAGCCAACTGTGCCGCAAACCCGAGCGCCGAAAGAGCGCCCACGACATTGCCAGCCCCGCCGAGGCCAGGGTGTAGTGGAGAAACCAATATCGCAAGCTGTCCGGCATGCGGGTAACGTTTCATTGTAGCGGCTTGGGCCGTATACTCCGCCAGGACGCTAGAATCGAAACAATGTCGCTGATTGTTGTTGGTTCCGTCGCGTACGACGGCCTGACTACCCCTGCGGGCAAAGTAGACCGGATTCTGGGCGGAGCCTGTACCTACATTTCATTGGCCGCCAGCTATTTCACACCGGCGAGTATCGTGGGCGTGGTGGGCGCGGATTTCGATCAGGAGGACTGGGATTTCTTGGCATCGCGGGGCATCGGCCTGGAGGGTCTGCAGCGGGTGCCGGGCAAGACGTTCTTCTGGGCGAGCGTGTACTCCGACGACATGAACGACCGTGAGACGCTGACCACCGAATTGAACGTGTTCGCGGATTTCAACCCGCAGTTGCCGGAGGACTATCGGAAAGCGCCCTACCTGATGTTGGGGAACATTCAGCCGGCCCTGCAGAAATCCGTGCGGGCGCAGATGAAGGCGCCGCGCCTGGTGGGTGGCGACACCATGAATTACTGGATCAACGACTACCGCGAGGAACTGCTGGCCACGATCGCCGAGTGGGACTTTCTCTTGATCAACGACAGCGAAGCAAAGCTGCTTTCGGGAGAGAAAAACCTGAGGCGGGCCGCCGCCGCGATCCGGGCCATGGGTCCCCGCTACCTGGTGATCAAGCGGGGAGAATACGGGGCCACCCTGTTTCACGACACAGGGTACTCGAGCGTTCCCGGCTACTTGCTCGAGACCCTGAAAGACCCAACAGGGGCAGGCGACTGTTTCGCCGGAGGCTTCATCGGCTACCTGGCATCTCAACAGGCCGCGAAAGGGGGACTGGATGACGGAGTTCTGGCGCGGGCGGTCGTGTACGGGTCAGTGATGGGGAGCTTCTGCTGCGAGGATTTCGGCGTCAACCGCTTCCGCTCGCTCACCAGGGAGCAAATTGAAGCCCGCTTCGAAGAATTCCGGCGCTTCACCGCGTTCTAAGCGCAAGCCGCCGGCAAAGTCCGCCGCGGGGATGCGCGCACCCCTGTTGTGGCTGAGCACGGTGAGCGCGGCCGCGTGCGCCGTTACATGGTGGCAAGGCTGGACACTGTGGTACGGCGACGCAAACGCCCACCTCAATATCGCGCGCCGCATTGCTGATGGACGAACGCCCGGCATCGAGCAGTTCGGAACGGTGTGGCTGCCGTTGCCCCACCTGCTCGCTTTACCTCTGACTCAAATGGATCCTCTTTGGACCAGCGGTGCCGGGGGGGCCATTCCTTCGGCGCTGGCATTTGTGGCGGCAGGGCTGTTCCTTTTCTTGAGCCTGAAGCGCCTCTTCGAAGAGACGCTCCCGGCGTGGGCGGGCTTGTTGGCGTTCACGTTGAATCCCAACCTGCTCTACTTGCAGAGCACGCCAATGACGGAGAGCCTGTCGCTGATGGCTGTGCTGGGCGTGCTTCACTTCACGCTCCGGTTCCGTGAAAGTCAACGGTGGAGCGACGCCGTTCTGGCGGGGCTGTTCGCGCTGGCGGGAACCCTGATCCGCTACGAAGGATGGTTCCTGCTGCCGTTTGTCGCGGGGTACATCCTGTGGCGAGGCGGGCGCGCTCGCGTGGGCAAGGCTGCGGTGTTCTGCGCCGTTGCGGGCGCGGGGCCGCTTCTCTGGCTCGCCTACAACCAGTATTTTTATTCGAACGCGCTGGAGTTCTACAACGGACCGTATTCGGCCAAGGCCATCTACGCCCGGGCACTCGCGGCGAAGAACGCGTTTCGTTACCCGGGCGATCATGACTGGGCGCAGGCTTTCCAGCAGTACCGGGCAGCGGCAGTGCTTTGCGCGGGAGAGCCTTTGGCGTGGCTGGGGCTGTTGGGCGGATTGGCCGCCTTGATCCGGCGGGCCTTCTGGGCTGCGTTCGCCTTGGCGCTCGTACCGGTTTTCTACGTGCTGAGCGTCTACTCGAGCGGCACGCCTGTCTTCGTGCCCAATCTGTGGCCCAACTCTCACTACAACACCCGCTACGGGATTCACTTCTTACCATGGGCATGCCTGGGCGCAGCCGCTCTGGTGCGCGCCGCGCCAAGACGCATGCGACAGATCGCCGCAATTTCGGTGGCGGCGGTTGCAGTCAGCCCCTGGGTGCTCTATCCGCGCAAGGACAACTGGGTGACCTGGAAGGAATCGCAGGTAAACTCCTCGCAGCGCCGTCAGTGGACTTCGGAGGCGGCCGAGTACCTGAAACCGCGGTACCGCCCGCGCCAAGGGATCTTCATGAGTTTCGGCGACCAGACAGGCATCCTGCGGGAGGCGGGCATTCCGCTCCGCGAAAGCTTTCATGAGGGCGACGGGCTGCACTGGGAAGCCGCGGCCCAGAAGCCGGAGCTCTTTCTCCGCGAGGCATGGGCCATCGCTTTACCTGGCGACCGCGTGTCCGTTGCAATGCGGCGGCTGCGCGAACGTGGCGGTAACGCCCGGTGTGTGAAAATCGTCGCGATAGAAGGGGAGCCGGCCGTCGAGATCTGGCGGCGAGGGAGCCGATGAGAATTCCATTCGTCAAAGCGCACGGCGCCAGGAATGATTTTTTGTTGACTTGGGCGCACGAAGCCCCGTCTGAGCATGCGCTCTCTCAAGCCGCGGCGGCCATTTGCGGCCGCCACACGGGGGTGGGAGCCGACGGCTGGCTGCTGGTGTATCCGGCTCAGGGCCCGGAGCCGGCGCGCATCCGGTTGTTCAATCCCGATGGCGGTGAGGTGGAGATCAGCGGCAACGGCACTCGCTGCGCGGCGGCGTTTCTCCTGGACTCCGGCTGGAACACCACGGAACTGGTGATCCGCACGGGCGCGGGCGACAAGCACCTGCGTGTGCTGGAATCGGCCGGCTTACGCTTCTTGTTCGAGATGAACATGGGTGCGCCGAAAGTGCTCGCGCTCGCCGAGCGGCTGGAGCTGGCTGGAGGCATTCGAGAGGCCGTCCTGATCGATGCGGGCAACCCGCAATGCGCGTTTCTGGTGGATTCCCTCGACTTCGACTGGCGAACCTTAGGGGCCGAAGTAGAACGCCACCCGCGATTTCCGCAGCGCACCAACGTCAGCTTCGTGCTGGTGGATGACCGGCACAACATCGAAGTGCGATTCTTCGAGCGGGGCGCGGGGGCCACGATGAGTTCCGGCACGGGTTCGACCGGCGCCGTGGCCGCCGCGATGGCGCACGGTCGGGTGGAGGCGCCTGTAACCGTACATACGGAAGCGGGCCCGCTGGCATTTCGAGCAGAGGGCGAAACGCTCTTTCTGCAAGGTCCGGCCGAGATCGTAGCCGGAGGCGAGTTCTACTTCGATTTCGGCTGAGCCGGAGGGGGACTGAACAGCGTCAGCACGACCAGAGGCGCCTCGCCGGTGTTTATCAAACCGTGGGCGACTCCGGCAGGGGCCAGCACCACATCGCCCGGACCCACCGCGCTTTCTTCCTCACCCAGGCTGGCCCGCCCAAGCCCCTCAAGCACGACGTAGAGCTTGTCCTGATCGGGATGGACGTGCGCGTGGTGTGCCTGGCCGGGCAGAAAGCAGTTGAGTCCGGCGTAGAGATACTTTCCCGAGTCCAAGGAGACCTTGCCCATTTTGTCGGGATGAAACTGGGCGCAGCGCGCCGCGTGGCGGATGATCATGCGGGCCTCATCGGTCCGCCGCTTGGGGGGCGGGGCCTCAAAACGAATGTACGCCCATTTGCACGAGATCGTCGACACGCATCATTTCTTTCACCAGAAAGGGTTCCCCGTATTTCACGCCGATCAGATTGCCGAAGTAGCGGGCGATGGAACGGTGGCGATCGATGATCTCGTCGCGCGAGGGGAAAAGCGTGGCGCCTGCTTCGACCTCTCCGTACTGGGAGACGTAAGCAAACAACGATTCCATGCGGCGTTCAAAGTAGGGGGTGATATCCACGACAAACGAAGGGGTGACCGGCGCGTACATGGTGGAATAGACGACCTTCCAGGGCCGCCAGGGCTCGGCCAGATCGTCCATCTTGCGCAGGCCAGAAAGAAAGCAGGCTTCGACTCCCAAAACGGCGGCGGCAGCGTGGTCGGGATGGCGGGCTTCCCAGTAGGGAAGAATGACCACTTTGGGCCGCAGACGCCGCACGACGCCCATCAAGGTCATGCGCAAAGCGATGTTGTTCTCGAGACGCGCATCGGGCATTTGCAGGTTTTCGCGAAAACTAAGGCGAAGCAGTCCGGCCGCGGCACGGGCCTCTTGCATCCGAAGCTCGGGCGTGCCGCGCGTGCCCATCTCGCCGGCGGTGAGATCGAGCGCGCCTGTGAGGTAACCCATTTCGCCCATTTTCAGCAGCGTGCCGCCGCAGGTCTGCTCGATATCGTCCGGGTGCGCGGCAATCGCCAGCACATCCAGCGCGGGCACGTTTTCCAGATCGAGGTTGGGAGGATAGAACATGATCGCGATTACCAGAGCAGGTCGCGCCGGTGGTAATGCCGGTCGCGGGTTTTGATGAGGAAGATGAGCAGAATACCGGCCAGGAAGCCGCCGATGTGGGCGAAAAACGCCGTGCCGCCGCGTTGCAGGTGGGCGTCGGCGATGGAGCCAACGCCGCTGAACGTCTGCATCAGAAACCAGAGAATGAGCATCACCCAGGCGGGCAGTTCCAACGTGTAGAGGAAGAGAAACCAGCCCACCGTGACGATGCGGGAGTGCGGGAACTTGATCATGTAGGCGCCCATGACCCCGGCGATAGCTCCGCTGGCGCCAACCATCGGAACGCGCGAATCCGGGTTCAGCAGGTATTGCGAATAGGCGGCCGCCACGCCGCAGAGCAAGTAGAACAGGATGAACTTCCCATGGCCCAACAGATCCTCGATGTTGTCACCGAAGACCCAGAGGAAGAGCATGTTGCCGATCAGGTGCAGCCAGCCTCCGTGCAGAAACATCGAAGTGAACGCGTTGAACAGGTTGTGGCGCTCCGGCACAAAGCCGAACGCGAAAATGAAATCGTTGGCGGTGAAGGGGTCCAGAGAAACCTGAAACAGGAAGATGAGCGCGTTGATGCCGATGAAGGCACGCGTCATGACGGGCACGGAGTAACTGGGTTGGGAATCGCGAATGGGCAGCATGGGGCTATACGCGGAACGCCCGGAATTCGGGCAGTTCACGCCGCGGAGCGGTTTCCATCAGTTCGCGCGCTTGCTGTTCGGTGGCGATGCCGCCCCGGGCGCCCATCGCGGTGCAATTGAGGGCGGCCATGGCATTGGAGAATTCCAGCGCCTCTTCCAGCGGATAGCCGCGCACTACCGCATAGCAGAAAGCGCCATGGAAGATGTCGCCGGCGCCGGTGGTGTCCACACAATTCACCACGAAAGCCGGGGAGTAGTAGAAGCGGCCGCCGCAGCGGGCCAAGGCG
The DNA here is from genome assembly GCA_964460395.1 of uncultured Solibacteraceae bacterium. Classification (GTDB taxonomy): domain Bacteria; phylum Acidobacteriota; class Terriglobia; order Bryobacterales; family Bryobacteraceae; genus CAYWQS01. The sequence goes on from CAYWQS010000014.1 coordinate 36,378, forward strand.
CCGTGTGCGCCGAGAGTCATAGCGGCTACATGCATGCCGAAGGTGTCCTGCAGCAGGCTGAGCGCCTTCAGTTGATCAGTTTCGCCGGTCCAGTTGCCTGGAAACTCGCTGGAGGTGATGAGGTAGTCCACGTTGGGCAGTACCTGTTCGAAGCCCTTATAGATCGTGTCGACATCGACGGTGACGGGGATGCCGTGACTGCGGGCGATGCGGGCGGCATGAGCGACAGCGGATGTGTCGTGGCCGTCGATGTGCAGCAGGCGGGCGCTGGTGATTTGCTCAGGCGTGATCTCTTCGGCCTGAATCCGCAGGCAGTCGGCGCGGCTCCAGAAGACGGTGCGCTCGCCGGTGGTCTGGTCGATGACGATATAGGCCGACTGATTGGGGCAGTTGCGCCGCAACTGCACGTGATCGAGGTTGATGCCCGTGCCTTGCAGGCTTTCCCACTGGATGCGCCCGCGCTCATCATCGCCGATGCTGCCGATGTACTTGCAGCGCAAGCCAAGCCGGGCGCAGGCCACCAGTGCGCTGGCCACCTGGCCGCCTGGGCTCATTAACTCCTGGACAAAGGGCCCCTTGCCGCCATAGGCGGGCATGCGTGGCACCACGATCACGGTGTCGGTTGCGTTCAACCCGACGCCGACCACGTCAAAATCAGGCAATGAAACTTGGTCCTCCCTGGTGGCGCAGTGCGCCATCGCTACCCCGATGATCGCAGAACGCGCCGGGCCAATGGCGGCGGGACGTCCCCACTTGCGGCCAAATGCGGATAGAATCTCCTACACGGTGCCATGACTACTCGAAGACAAGTCCTGAAAAGCGCGATTGCGCCGATGATCGTGCCCAGTTATGTGCTCGGGCAGAGAGCCGGGGCGGTAGCCCCCAGCGACAAAGTGACGCTGGGCGGCATCGGCATTGGGTCGCGGGGCGCCCACGTGCTCAGCAAGTTTTTGAAGCTCGAGGACGCGCGATTCCTGGCGGTTTGCGATGTCCGCAACGTACGGCGCGAGGAAATCAAGTCGATTGCGGACAAGACCTACGGCAACCGGGATTGCCAGATGTACAGCGACCAGTATGAGTTGCTGGCGCGCCAGGACATCGATATGGTGCTGATCGCAACCGGCGATCGCTGGCACACCCCTTTGTCGATCATCGCCGCACAGCATGGCAAGGACGTGTATTGCGAAAAGCCCTGTTCGATGTCGATCGAAGAGAGCTGGGCGCTGGCGGCCGCGTTCAAGCGGTACAACCGGCTCTATCAGGCCGGCTGTCAGCGGCGGAACGGCGCCAACTTCGTGCTGTGCCGGGAATTGCTCAAGGCCGGCGCCCTCGGCAAGCTGCAGACGCTGTATGCGAATGTCGGGCCGTCCGTGAACTGGCCGCCCGTCCCGAGCCGCGACTGGCTGGCCGCCGAAGAACTGCCGCCGAAGCAGGTGTTGGATTGGGACCGCTGGCTGGGCCCCGCGCCGTGGCGACCCTATCATTCCTCCTATGTCCGCGGCGGCTGGCGCAATTACTACGATTTCCACGGCGGCGGCATTCTCGAGTGGGGTTCGCACACGGTGGACCTTTGCCACTGGGCGGCCGATCTGGACCACACCCAGCCGGTGGAGTACGAACCGGTGGGCGGCAACACCGGGCCGTACCTGGTGAACTGCAAGTACGACAACGGTGTGCGTTTGGTGATGCGCGATAACGGCTGGGACGGCGCCCTGAAGACGGGCTCCTGCAGTTTCCGGCTTGAGGGAGACCAAGGTTGGGTGGAAACCGGCGACGCCACGCGCATCGAGTGCTCGGACAACATCAAACCGCTGTTGCGGCCAACCGAGCCCGCCAGCCTGGCCTTGGAAAACCACGTGAAGGAACTGGTGCGTTGTATCAAGACCCGTCAGCAGCCCAGCGCCAATGCCGACGCGGCGGCCAATTCGCACGTCACCTGTCATGCCGCTTTCATCGCTTTCCAGCGCGGCAAGACGCTGGCGTGGAACCCGGCCACTGCCGCCTTCACGAACGATGAGATTGCAAACAACATGCGGTCGCGCGCGTTGCGCGAGCCGTGGCGGATCTGAACGAAGGAGCGGTAGCAATGCAACAACCGGCAACCCCCGCAGTGAAACCGGAGCGGCCCAAGCCCCCAGCCCCGCCCTCCGAGTTCCAGGAAGGCGCCATCGCCACGATGGATGCCCAAGGCCTGATCGGGCTGCTAAGCAGCCCGAACGCCACGGAGTTTCAGAAGGCGAAGGCCTGCATGCGCCTGGGAGAACTGAGCGCCAAAGAAGCGGTGCCCGCCCTGGCGGCTCTGCTAGGCGATGAGCATCTGAGCGTTTACGCCCGTTACGGACTGGAGCCGATTCAGGATCCGTCGGCGGGAGACGCGCTCCGCGCGGCGATTCCCAAGCTCAAAGGCGACCGCCTCATCGGGGTGATCAATTCCCTCGGTAAGCGGCGGGATGCCAAGTCCGCCCCCATCCTGCTGAAAATGATGCAGGGCCAGGATCAGGAGTTGGCGCGCGCTGCGGCAGCCGCCCTGGGCAGCATCGGCACGCCGGCTGCCGGAAAGGATTTGCTGGCGGCTCTCGGCAAGACGGCGGGGCTGACAAAGGTGGCCGTGGCGGACGGTGCGCTGGTGTGCGCGGAGAGAATGCTGGCCGACGGAAAGCGCGCGGAGGCGTTGGCGTTGTACACGTCGCTGAGCGCGCCGGAGGTGCCGAAGCCTGCACGCCTGGCGGCGATGGCCGGCATTATCCGCGAGGAAACACGAGCACGCTGAAGCTTGGCACGCTTCCATCTCGCGTTGCCTGAACCTTGGCGCTTTCGTTCCAGATCCCGCAGACATTGTGCGCCTCCTTCAGTGGAAGTCGCTCAACCCGGGTCTGATACGCTAAAAAATTGGAATTGCAATGAACCAGGAAACGCCTCAAGCCGAAGCTGTCTCCACGGGCAATGGGGCCGCGGAGGAAACGCCCGAAATCGCCGCGGCCACCGCCGCCGAGGATCTCGCCGCGCGCCTGGAAGTCCTGCGCAACGAACGGGATGCGTTGGAGGCCAAGGCGGCGGAACTCAACGACCTGCTGCTGCGCCGCACGGCGGAGTTCGATAACTACCGGAAGCGCACCGAGCGGGAACGGCTCGAACTCGGCGAGTATGCCGCCGCGGACGCCGTGAAAGCGTTGCTGCCCGTCCTGGATGACCTCGAACGCGCGCTCAAGGTGGAAACCAAGGACGCGGAGTACGCCAAAGGCGTTGAGCTGATCTATACCCGCTTGTTTGAGATCCTGAAAAAGCTGGGTCTCGAGCCGCTGGAGAGCTTGGGTCAACCCTTCGACCCCAATTTCCACCACGCCATCGAACTGGTGGAAACCACCGAGGCCGAAGACCAGACGGTCATCGATGAACTGATGCGTGGGTATACCTTTAAGGGCCGGCTGTTGCGCGCGGCCATGGTGCGGGTGGCTTCGAGGAGTTGATGGCAGCTACGAAGCGCGATTACTACGAGGTTCTCGGCATCGGCCGGAATGCGTCCGAACAGGACCTGAAGGGCGCATACCGCAAACTCGCGCTGAAATACCATCCCGACCGCAACCCGAACAACAAGGAAGCGGAAGAAAAGTTCAAAGAAGCAGCCGAGGCCTATGCTGTCCTGAGCGATCCGGAAAAGCGCCGCGTCTACGACGCCTACGGGCATGCCGGTTTAGGCAGCGCGGCGGCCCAGCCCGATTTCAACGCCGACGTCTTCGCCGACTTTTCCGACATATTCGGCGACTTTTTCGGCTTTGGCGATCTTTTCGGGGGTGGAGGGCGGCGCCGCACCCGTGCCCAGCGCGGCGACGATCTGCGCTACGACCTCGAAATCTCTTTCGAAGAAGCCGTTCGCGGCATTGAAGCCGAGATTCAGGTGCCGCGCATGGAGTCGTGCAGCCAGTGCAACGGCACTGGAGCCGAAGACAAGGACGGCTGGACTACCTGCGCCACCTGCCGCGGCCGCGGCGAAGTGATCTACCAGCAGGGCTTCCTTTCCATCCGGCGCACCTGTGGCACTTGCGGCGGCCGGGGCAAACTGCTTCGCCGGCCCTGCCGGACCTGCAAGGGCGAGGGCTACGTTCAGAAGACCCGCCAACTCAAAGTGAAGATCCCGGCCGGCGTCGATTCCGGCATGAAGATGCGCGTCGCCGGGGAAGGGCAGGCTGGCGTCAACGGCGGTCCGCCCGGTGATCTTTACGTCTTTCTCCAGGTCCAACCTCATCCGGTCTTCGAACGCAAGGACGCGGACCTGCTCTGCACCGTGCCGATCAATGTGGCCCAAGCCGCGCTCGGCACGACTCTCGACATCCTCACCTTCGACGGTTTGGAAACCGTAAAAGTGCCCGAAGGAATTCAGTCTGGCGAAACCATCCGCCTGCGCGGCAAAGGCGTGCCGATGGTGAACGGCGGCGGCCGCGGCGACCTCGTGGTGCAGATCCAGGTGCGCACTCCCACCAAGTTGACCCGCGAGCAGCGCCGCCTGCTCGAGCAACTGCGGGAATCCCTGCCCGCCGGCAACGAACCGGAAGAAAAGGGTCTGCTCGAAAAGCTCAAAGACTATTTGATGTGAGGCTCTGGCGCGCGCCCGGGATTCCGCGCATCCTAAAACTGGCATGCGCATTCTTCTGTACTCGGGCAAAGGCGGCGTGGGCAAGACGAGTGTCGCCGCCGCCACCGGACTGCGGCTGGCCGCCCTCGGCTATCGCACTCTGGTGATGAGCGTCGATCCCGCCCACTCCCTGGCCGACAGTTTCGACCTCGAAACCGGCGGTCTTTTTCACGGCCGCACCTCGGACCCGCTGCCTCTCCGCCCCAACCTCGACATCCTCGAGGTCAACATCCAAAAGGAGATTAAGCGCCACTGGCAGGAGATCTCGCTCTACATCACATCCATCCTCAAAACTTCCGGCCTCGGTGACGTGGAAGCCGAAGAGATGGCCATCTTTCCGGGCATGGAAGAACTGAGCGCCATGATGTACGTCAACCAGTTCCGCAAGGAATCGCGCTATGACATCGTCGTGCTCGATTGCGCCCCCACTGCCGAATCGCTCCGTTTCATTTCCATGCCCACCACCCTCGACTGGTACATGAAGCATGTTTTCCCTCTGCAGCGGGGGATCCTGAAGGCCGTGCGTCCGCTGGCTAATCGCGTCTCTCCCGTCGAACTGCCTCCGGACTCCTACTTCGCCAATATCAAATCCCTCTTCGACCGCATCGAGGGCATCGACGCGCTGATGGAGGATCCGGGCATCACCAGTGTCCGGCTGGTTACTAACGCCGAGAAGATGGTGGTCAAGGAGACCCAGCGCGCCTTCGTCTACTTCTCCCTCCATGGTCTGACCTGCGACGAGGTGGTGGTGAACCGCGTGCTCCCCGACGCCGTCAGCGACCCCTACTTCGATGAGTGGCGGGCGTCCCAGCGGCAGTTTCTCGGCGAAGTGGAGGCCTACTTCTCTCCCGTGCCAGTGCGTCGCGTGCCGCTGTTCCCGCACGAAGTGGTGGGCCTCGACCGCATCGAAGAACTCAGCCGTGTGCTCTACCCCGAGGGGATGGACCCGGCCGGAATCCGGGTGCGAGAACGCCCTTTCACATTCGCTAAGACCGGTGAGCGGTACGAGGTCCGGCTCCGCGCCCCGTTCACGGGGAAATCGGAGGTGGGGTTGTTTAAGAAGGGCGATGAACTGGTGGTGGAAATCGGCACGATCCGCCGCCACATCGGCCTGCCCACCAGCATGGCCACCCTCACCCCCTCGCGCGCCCGCCTGGAAGAGGGCATGCTGGTAGTAGAAATGAAGGAGGCATCATGAGCGAAACGGACGCCGGTCCGAAGACCGCCAAAACCGAATGCGGCGCCTGCCTGTGCGGGGGTGTTGGCCCCGTGGTGAGCGAATACCTGAAGCGGATGGGGCCGCCGGAAGAAGCCAAACGGCATTTTGACCATGCGCGCGTCGAATTCCTCAAGGGAATCCGCGCCCTGATCGATGCCCGAATTGATTCGATCGCCCCGAAACACGAGACCAAGGGCACCAAAGTCACCGTAGAATAGGCGAGTGGAACCCACCGCTCCCGTCACGCTTCTCGCCATCGCCAGTTACGAGAAAGGCCACGCCTTCCTGCATTCCGCTAAGCAGGCGGGCGCCCGCGTCCTGCTGCTCACCTCCGAAAGCCTGCGCGACCGCGCCCAATGGCCCCGCGAGGCGATCGACGAGATCTTCTACATGCCAGACGACAACAAAGTCTGGAACAAGGACCATACGCTGAAGGCCGTCAGCTACCTGTCCCGGACGGAGGACATCAGCCGCATTGTGCCGCTCGATGATTTCGATCTGGAAATGGCGGCTTACCTGCGCGAGCACCTCCGCGTGCCCGGCATGGGCGAAACCACGGTGCGCTATTTCCGCGACAAACTGGCCATGCGGATGAAAGCGGCGGAAGCCGGCATCCGGGTGCCCGATTTCTGTCCCGTGATTCATCATGGGCGTCTGGCGGCGTTTCTCGACCGCGTTCCTCCGCCGTGGTTCCTCAAGCCGCGCTCGTTCGCCGGTTCTCTGGGCATCAAGCGCATCGAAGCGAAGGACGATCTCTGGCGCGCCATCGAGGCTTTGGGCGACGAGCAGTCCTTTTACCTGGTGGAGCGGTACGTGCCTGGCAGCGTTTACCACGTCGACACTATCGTCTATGAACAGGAGATCCGCTTCGCCATCGCCAGCGCTTATGGCCGGCCGCCCTTCGATGTGGCCCACGGTGGCGGCGTCTTCAGCACCCGCATCCTCGAGCACGGCTCGCCCGCCGAACAAGGACTGCTCGAACTGAACGCCCGGCTGCTGAAGGCTTTCGGTTTGGTGCGGGGCGTGTCGCACAGCGAATATATCCTCGGCCAGGATGGCCAGCTTTACTTCCTGGAAACCTCCGCCCGAGTCGGCGGCGCGCACATCGCTGAACTGGTGGAGGCCGCCACGGGCCTGAATCTCTGGGCTGAGTGGGCCCGAATCGAAGTGGATGGGGGGCGCGGCGGCTATCAGGTGGCCCCATTACGCAACGACTACGCGGGCCTGATCGTATCCCTCGCACGCAGCGAATGGCCGGACACTTCGCACTACACCGAACCCGAAATCGTCTGGCGCATCGACAAGCCATGGCACGTAGGCTTCATCGTCCGTTCGCCCGACTACGCCCGCGTCGGCGAACTCCTCTGCAAACTCCAGGGCCGCGTCGGCGAGGAATTCACCGCCTCCGCCCCGGCGCCCGACCGGCCGAACGCGTGAGGTGCGCTGAGGGCCACTGCCAGCGGGTGGAAAAGTCCAAAGATAGACCCACGTGACCGCAGCGGTGCATGACCCGGCTACCTGCGGTCTGCCATAGGGCTGGCGCTCGTGTGGGTCAGGAGGCTGCGTGGCCCAAACTGCCTGTGATTGGGCAGAGCTGAAGGCAGATCGGGATGCTGGGCGGCCATGAGCGTGGTGCTGGACAGTTCCGCAACCCTCACCTCGGTTTACGCTGACGAGACCACCGCCGCGATCCGCGATGTGTTCAATCAGGTTGTTGAAGGCGGAGCCTGGGTGCCTGGACTCTGGAGATTGGAGATTGCGAATATGCTCGAAATGGGAATCCGGCGAGGCCGTCACAACGCCGCGTTTCGGGACGCGGCATACCTGGAACTCGCCTTGCGCCGCACGCTTCCCTTGGCCTCTCTTGACGGAGACCTTCGGGCGGCAGCCAGCCTGGAAGGAGTTCGCGCCCTAGGCATATAGCGCCGGCGCCGCCCGCGTGAACACTAGCGCGTCCCGCTCACGAGGGTCTGCCCGGCCTGGCTCGACAGCGGCGACCACTTCTCGCTGTCGCCCTCCTGCTTCAGCGCATTGAACGGGCCCACGGCCCACAGACCTCCTGGGCCCAACGCCAGGCGTTCCAGGAATAGGGGGCTGCTCCCTTGCATCACTCCGCGCCATGTATTCCCGCCGTCGGTGGTCACCAGCAGGCCGTTGTCGCAGGCAATCCAAACCCGCCCCTGCGCATCGGCGCGCACGGCTTCCAGCCGCACATTGAGCGGGCTCTTCTGCTCCTTCCAGGTCTTGCCGCCGTCTTCACTGTGCAGGATGAGCCCACCAAAGCCCACCGCCCAACCGCGATTCCGGTCCACAAAGTGAATGCCGCTCAGCGACCAGATGGCTCCGCCAACGCTGGCGTTCTCCCAGGTCTTGCCCCCGTCCGTCGTGCGCAGGATGGTTCCCACCCAGCCTGCCGCCCAGCCGTGCAGTTCATCGGCGAAATACAGTGCATCCAGGGATTGAAAAGTGCCTGAAATCTGCTTTCCCCAAGTGGCTCCCCCGTCGTTAGTGTGCAGAATCACGCCACTCCACCCGGCAATCCAGCCCTGGTTGCCCACAAACTGGATGCCGCGAAGATGTTCCTTAGCAGGGACAGCGAGGCGCTTCCAACTCCGGCCGCCGTCGGCGGTCGCCATGAGCAGGCCGTTGTCGCCGGTGACGAAGCCTCGCTTCTCGTCCAGCATGGCCAGACCAAAAGGCTTCTCCTCCCGGATGCGGCCCACCTCGGACCACGACGAACCGCCGTTCGGGGTATGGAAGAATTCGCCCTCTTGGCAGATCACCCATGCCTGGTTTCCGCGAACGGCAATGTCTTTCACCCAGCAAGGCGTATTGCTCTGGGCAAGGCACGCAAAGGCGCCGCAACTCATGGCGGCAGCGAGAAGAAACGGCGTTCTCATATGCCACACCTACGTCGCGAATGGATGTTGTTCAGGGTGCCTCGGGGCACACCCTCTACTTAAGATTACGGCACGTGAAGGCGGTTGGTTACCGGCGCAGGAACTCTGCGATCGCGAACTCATACAACGCCAGCGCGCGGAAGTATTCGTTGGTGGCGGAAACCTCTCGCACCACGGTGTCGAAAGTCGCCTGCTCGCGCAAGTTCACCAGGAACAGCGTGCCATCGCCCAACTGGAACCGCACGCGCTCGGCTTCCTCGAGTTCGCGCGCCACCGCCACTTCCTGCCGTAATACCTGGGCGCGCTGGTAGGCCGCCCGCAGCGCGGAGTAGGCGTCTCGCACTTCGGCGGTCACCTGGTCCCGGGCGAACCGTTCCCGCTGGTCAAACTGCTCGATCCGGGCCAGCGACGAGAGGTCACGCCCCTTCGCCGCTCTCCTCTGCGCCGGCAAGTCGAATATCAGCGAAGCCACCAGATCGTCCGGGCCTCGCTGTACGACCCGGGCTCCCGTTTGCCGCGTGTAGTTCATCGCCACGTCGATGTTCGGCATCAACTGGTTCTGCGCCAGACGGCGGTCCACCTCCACTTGCTCCCGCTGGGCGGTGAAGCGTGCTATCTCCGGTCTCCGTTTCAGCGCCAGTTCAATGTCTTCCTGCAGTCTCGCATCGTCAAACTCCAGCAGGTTCGGGAACGCCGGCGGTAGCTCATCAGCCCGGGCAAGCCGGGGTTCGCCCCGGTCGTCGCGCAAGAAGAGCGAGAGTTCGATTGCGGAAAGCTCCAGTCCTCTCAGGGCCTCCACCACCTGCGCCCTCCGCGTCAAGATCGCCCGCAGGTTGTCGGTTACGTCAATCCGCGGGATCTGGCCGATCTCGGCGGCGTCCTTCAACTGCTGGTCGCGCTCCTCCGCCACTCGCAGCACCTCCGCAGCCGCCTGATACCGTTGGCCCGCCGCCAGCCAGTCGTAGTAGCGGCGCATCGCCGCCAACGCGAAAACCAGCCGCTGCTGGTCGATCCCAAGGTCCGCCACCCGCCGTCCGATCAAGGCCTTCTGCAGTTCCGCTCTGCGTGAATCGATGGCCCGGTCGCGGAAAAGAGGCAGCCGCGCGCCCACCTTCCACTCGCCCGCCTCATCGGTCTGCACTTTGCCGTCGTAACTGGGAAAGTTGCCCCGGCTCACCTGATAGCCCGCGGTCCAGGAAAGCCCTTGCACGGCGGTCGCTTGCGAAACCCCTGCCGCCACCACGTCATTCCGGTAAAAGCCCAGGTAGTCGCCCTCGTATCCGCTCCGCATGTTGAGATCGAAGCGGCCCTCCGCGAACAAAACGTCCCCGTCGGCAATTACCTTGTCCTGGAGCGCCGCCAGCAGCGGAGGGTAGTGTTTCTTCACCGACTCCAGCACGTCCTCCAGGCGCAGGTAGGGGCGGTTGGCGTCCGGAACCATTGGCGCGGGCAGTGGTTTGGGCGGAGGCGCAGTCTGCCCCGCGGCGCCCCCAACCGCGAGCACCAGAGCAAACAACTTCATGCGCATCACTTCTTCTTATCCTTCGCGGCGACGGCTCCCGGCTCCGTGTCTGAAATCACCGGCGGGAACCCGTTGAAGCGCCGCCAGATTTCCCAGCCCAGCGGCACCATCCTCAGCAATACCCATCCCTTGGCCTGCACCCCTTGACGCAGGTAGGTGGACGACGGCCAAGGATCGTCGTCCGGATCCGGCACTACCAGGATTCGAAATTTGCCCGCTTGTGTGTCCGTCGCATCCACCAATTGCACAATGCCGCCGAACGTACCCACAGCCACCGAGGGCCAACCCACAAACTGGATGGCCGGCCACCCGTTAAATTGCAGCCGCACCTTGTCGCCCTGGTGCACCAGCGGCATGTCCATGCCGTCCAGCCAGAGCTCCACCGTCGGATTGTAAGCGTCTGGCACGAACGACGCCACGGCCTCGCCCGCCTTCAGCAACTCGCTGTTGGGCTGCGCCAGCAGGCGCAGGACGGTGCCGTCTCGCGGCGCAAAGATCTTCATGGTCTGCTGCCGGGCAATTCGCACGTCGATCTGTTGCATCAGGGCCTCAATGTTGGCCACCTCGGCCCGCGCTACGTTTAACTGCGCGCGCTCCGCTTCAATCGCCGCGGCTGTGTCTGCCTTGATTTTCTCCAGCGACTGCTCCGCCGCCAGCCTGGAATTGAGCGCCGCGTTCTTCGCCGCCTGGGCTTGGAGGAGTAACGCTTCTGCGGTGTTCAACTCCTGCCGCGCCTGCTCCACATCCCGCAAGGCAGTCAGGCCCTTGGCATAGGCCTGCTCGCGCAGCGTCATATTGAACTTGGCGAATTTCACCCGCTCCTGGGCGGCGATAATGCTCTGTTCTGCTTGCGCAATCTGGTCGTTCGCCACCTGCACCCGGAACTCGCCCTCGGAAATCGCGTTCCGCCGCGACTCCTCCAGCCGCGCCAGCCGGTCTTTGTGCGCTTCCGTCCGCGCGACCGTGCTGATGCGCCGCTCCATGACGCTGCGCCTTTCATCATTCAGGCGGTCCAGGATTTTCGGGTCGTTGTCAGTGAGTTCCACCACCAGTTCGCCCTCCCGGATCTTGCTGCCTTCGGTCACGTGCCACTTGAGTACCCGGCCTTCCACCGGAGCCGCAATTGACTGGGTCCTTTCAATTGGCGTTAGAGCCGATACTTGTCCGGTGCCCGACACACTCTGCTGCCAAGGTGTCAGGACAAGGGCGAAAGTGAGAAAAATCAGCAATGCCGTAATGACCCGGGCCAGGGTCCGTGCGTTATGGACCCCGCCCACCAGTTCCAGCGAGGGCAAGCCCCCGATCGGTTCCAGCAATTCCGGCGCGCTGGTCATGCGTAGCTTTGGAGTCGTTGCCATGGCCTTTGCTCCTTCAGGAACGCCGGGCGGCATCTGGTGTGCATGGCACCAGGCGCCGGTCCAGCAACTGGTAAGTCTTGTCACAGCGCGAGAGAATGTCGGCGCTGTCGCTTACGACAATCAGAGTCCAGGGGGCGTTTGGCCGGAACATCGTGTCCAACAGCTTCTCCCGGTTCGGCAGATCATCCAACACGTCCAACGCCTCATCGATGATCAGGAGCCGCGGTTTGTGGACCAGCGCCCGCGCAATCTCGAATTGAACGCGCTGTCCCGGCGACAGGGGGAGTCCCCCCGTCTGCAAGACCGTATTCAGCCCTTCCGGCAGGGACATCACGCTTTCCAGCAATCCCACCTGCTGCAACGCCTGCCGGGCATCCACGCTTTCCAGATCCTCCCGGCCCAGATTGAGGTTCTCGAAAATAGTTCCGTCAAAGATCTCCGGCTCCCGCACCAGCGCCACCTGATCCCGTACCTCTCCCAAGCTCAGGTTGCGCAGGTCGCGTCCGTCGATCTCGACGTAGCCGCTACGTGGGCTCCGCAAGCCGTAAATCACGTCCAGCAGGGTGCTTTTTCCTTGTCCCGTCGAGCCTGCGATGCCAAACCTCGCACCCGAAGGGATCTCAAGGCGGACGTCCTCCACCACCGCGCCACGTCCAGGGAGCGTAATGGTCAGCCTCTCCAGCACCACATGCGCTCCCTTCGGGCTGCGCGGCAGGTGCTCCCCGCCACCTGTTTCCAACTCCAGATCGGTGAGATATCCGAGCTTGTCCACTGCCGCCATCATGTCGTAGAACGTCTCGACGTGTTTGCCGAATTTTGTAAAGCCGCTCACGACCAGCGCCACAACAATTTCTGCCGCCACCAACTGCCCCAGCGTCAACTGCCGGCTGATCACCAGCCATCCGCCCACGCCAAGCAGGATCGCGCTTGCAATCGCCTGCAAAAGGAAAGAACCCACGATCTGGCGCAGCAGAATCCGGAAGTGCTTTGACCGGAAATGAAGATAGTCGTTGACGTGCTTCGCTGTCCTGCGCAGGGCAACCGCCATGCCTGCGTTGGACTTGAACGCGATCTGGTATTTGGCGATCTCCTCGAGCCAGGCCACCAGCGCAAATTTGGCCTTCGACTCCTTTACCGCCGTTGGGATCGCTCCAAAACCTAATGGCACGATGACGATAAAAATCAGAACGCCCAATAGTGCGCTGAACACCAGCAGCCAGGGATGATAGACCGCCAGCAGGATCATGCCGATGATCGTCTGCATGAACACCGAAAGGCCGTCCACCAGCAGGCTGGCAGCAGCTTTCTGAACTGTCACTACGTCCAGAAACCGGTTGACCAACTCCGGTGCGTGGGCGCCGTCCAGGCTCTCATTCCGTAATCGGACCAGCCGCAGCGTCGTATCATTGGCGATCCGGACAAAGATCTTGCGCTGGATTACTTCCACAACCCATGCCCTGTAGCCCTGCAGCAACGAGTTGAACATCAGGGCGATGAAGACGAGCACGGTCAGGAAGAACAGCGGCTGCAGCACGGTGCCGAAGGCCACGGAGTTCACCAGCGCCTGAACAGCTACCGGCAACACCAGGCTCACCAACCCGATCGCCGCCGAGTAGATGATGGCTATCCAGAGATTGCTCGACTCCACCTGCAGCAGCACCTTCAGCCGGCGCCACGGGTGCACATTATGGAACACGTGGTCGTCGCCGTGGTGGCCGTTGGCGCCCAGCTTGGCCTTGCCCAGGACGCCTTCCTCAGCTTGTAAGGTACTCATAAAACGAACTCGGGACAGGTGAACTTAGTTTAAGGATTGCGCGGAGACGGAGCAAGCCCGCACCGGAAGAACTCCAGCCTTTTGCTCAGATGCAGAGCCAGATCACTGCGTTTCTGCAATCTGCAAATATTCAGAAAATTGATTGCATTCCGGTCGGCTTCTGCTAATCTGTAGCAGTCAGGAGGCCAAACCGCCATTCCCCAAAGAGCTCTGGTGGCCAAGGAGCTTGCCAACCTGCTGGGCGCCCTGGCCCACCCCCATCGCATTCATATCATTGAAGAACTCCGTCAACGAGAGTTGGATGTCAACTCGTTGCAGCAGATTTTGGGCATCAGTCATTCCGGTGTATCCCAGAACCTCGCCATTTTGCGAGCCCACCGCATGGTGCAGGAACGCCGGGATGGCCGCCGGGTGATTTACAGCCTCACCCAGCCTCTACTTGCAGACTGGCTTTTGGGCGGGCTTCAGTTCCTGGAAGGCGAACTCTCGATGGTAGAACAGGTTCGGGGAGCCGTGGAAACGGTGCGTTCCCAGTGGCAGACCGAGAACAAGTCCCCTGACGCAGGCTAGCGTTTCTCACCCTGGGCGTCTCGCAGCCGCTGCAGGCGGGCGTATGCTTCGCGCTTGGAAAGTCCATGCAGGTTTGCAGCCGCCTTCAGAGCATCCATCGGCCTAAGTCCTTCCGCCTCAAGCCGGTCAACGGTCTCGGCCAGAGTCTCTTCTCTCTCTTTGGCCACTGGTTGGTACGGCGCCAGTACCAGAGTGAATTCCCCTTTGATCGCCGGCCGTTCACTCAAGCAGGCCAGCACTTGCGATGCCGTCCCTCGGAGGATCTCTTCGTGGGCCTTGGTGAGTTCCCGGGCTGCCACCAGTTCACAGTCGTCCAGTTCCTTGCGAATGTCTTCCAGCGTGAACAGGATGCGGTGGGGCGCCTCGTACAAAATCGTGGTTCCGGAAAACTGCCGTATACCTTTGTAAAAACGGGACTTTTCGGCCGGTTTCGAAGGAGGGAAACCAAAGAAGGCAAACCGTCCTGCCGGCAATCCGGCAGCAGAAAGCGCCGCGACGGCGGCGCAGGGACCAGGGACCGGAACCACTGTGGCGCCCTGCTGAATCGCCGCCCGGACCAGCCGGAATCCCGGATCGGAGATCAGTGGCGTTCCGGCATCGGAAATGAGGGCGATATTTTTCCCTTCTGACAGTAAGCCACACAACTCACGGGTCCGGGCCGCTTCATTGTGTTCGTGATAACTCAGAACTGACGTGGTGACCCCGTATCTATCCAATAGCTTGCGGGATTGCCGGGTGTCTTCGCAGGCAATCCGGTCCGCTTCGTGGAGCACTCGGATCGCCCGCCCACTCAGGTCTTCCAGATTGCCGATCGGTGTCGCGACAACGTACAAGATGCCCGGCATGTGCCTCCACAGTATCGCACTGGCGGGAAACCACCCCTGGTAGAAAGGGGCTTAACCCTATTGATCATAAGGCGTTCCGCCGATAGCCAAGGTAGCGCACCCTGACCGCGGTAGAGTGCGCACTTGAGCCCAGACCGAGAGCACACTAGGATGAAACAACGGGTGGATGGCGGCCAGGTGGTAACTCTGGCGGAACGGGATATGAAACAAAAGCAGGATGTCACCATGCCTGTCTCCGGTGGGGCAGGGCCGGAGGCGGAGGCCTACCGCTGGTCCGCTCCCGATGGGCGTACCGTCCTGCTGCCGTACGACGTTCTGGACCGGCTGGGCTATGACATTATGCGCGGCTTCGGGGCCGTGCCGAAGCGCGGAGCGGAAGTGGGAGGCCTGCTGTTGGGACGCTGGCAACCCACTGAACCTCCTACTGCCGTGATCGAGGACTATCTTCTCGTCCCTTGTTCGCACGCGAAGGGCCCCTCTTTCTTGCTCACCGACTCGGAGGTGGAGGCCCTGGATCAAATCGCCGCTCGCGCGGTGAAAGGCGGGATTCCGATTGTCGGTTTCTTCCGGAGCCACACCAGGGATCCTTTGGAACTTACGGACGAGGATCTGGAACTGCTGGAGAAACGGCTGCCGGATCCGCACTCCCTGATTCTGCTGGTCCGGCCCTACGCCACCAAGCCGCCGCAAGCGACGTTCTTCTACCGCACCGGCGGGAGTTTTCAGCATCAACCGGCGGGTGAAACGTTCGTCTTCCGCCGTCAGGATCTGGGAGGCGGCCGGCCACGCCGGCGCCAGCGGCCCTCTGAAAGGGACACGGAGGCTGCCTCCGCGAATCCCCCGGCAGAATCAGTTCCTGACTCTTCAGAACTGCCGTCTGATTTCAGTCTGCCGAACCTGGGCGGCTTGGCCCCCGCCGTGCCCCCGTTGGATGCCGAAGCGGCCCGCCGCATCGCCCAGGAACCGCGCACCCGCACGAATTGGATCTGGATCCCCCTGTCGTTCATCTTTTTGCTGCTTGGCATTGTCCTTGGTTTCCAGATTGCGATCAGTTTCCGGCCCACGGCGCAGGCCAAACAGGCCGCTGACCCTTACAGCCTGAACCTGTCCGTAACTCCCTCACGGGGCAGCGTGCACCTCCGTTGGAGCGCAGATTCCGCAGCCGTCCAGCAGGCTGTCCGCGGAATTCTGCATATCCAGGACGGCGACAATGCCAAGTCAGTGTCGCTCAGCCGCGAGGATCTCCTGCGAGGCGGGGTGCTGTACCGAAATGCCACCGGATCAGTGGCTTTCCGCCTGGAAGTTTTTCCCCACCAACGCGCTTCGGTCTCCGAGACTGCTGAAATCCGGACGCTGGAAGGTTCCTCGATCCGGGAGATCCCCGCGAATCCGGGGTCCAGAAAGTGATCCGCTACAATAACGGGGGTGAGTGAACCTCAGGCCATCGAGCAGACGCCGCTCCCTGCCGAGCCAGCGGAAGCCATAGGGGCGCCGGCGCCGCCAGTGGAATCCGAGCGCAGTGCGATTGCCGAGTGGACCATCACGATTCTGCTCCTGTTGTTCGGCACCACAACGCTCGTGCAGGCGTTTGTGATTCCAACCGGCTCCATGGAGGACACCCTTCTCATCGGGGATCACCTGCTGGTGGACAAGCTCTCTTACGCCCCGCCTGGCCCCTTGAGTAAGTACCTTCTCCCCTATACCCCCGTAAAGAGGGGAGACATTATCGTGTTCCGCTATCCGGTGGATGTAAAGCAAACGTTCGTGAAACGCGTTGTCGGCATTCCTGGAGACCGCATCCGGATTGCGGCCAAACAGGTCTACCTCAACGGCAAGCCGCTCAACGAGCCCTACAAGTTCCACAAGTCCCCTTACATTGAGGACTACAAGGATAATTTCCCTTCCGATCCAGGCGCTCTGGCTGACGAGCGGGCGCTGGAGATGCTCGACAAGCATGTAGAAGGTGGCGAACTGGTGGTTCCCCCGGACTGCTACTTCGCCATGGGCGATAATCGCGACTTCTCGCTCGATTCGCGCTTCTGGGGTTTTGTGCCCCGGGCGAACATCATTGGCAAGCCGCTGCTGGTTTACTGGTCCTACGACGCCCCTACCGACCGGCTGGTCAACTCCGGCATAGCATGGGACCATTTCCTGGACTTGGCACGCAATTTCTTCACCAAGACCCGCTGGCGCCGGACGTTCCATCTGGTGCGCGGCCACGAGTTTCGGAATTAGAGGCAAGCATGGCGAAAAAGACTCCGCGCGCAAAGGCCGGCGCGGCACTCACTACTCAAGGCAAAGATGCTCCTTCGACCGCACCGGAGCAAAAGGCCAAACCCGATTTTGCCGAGAGCGTCCGGAGCTTCATCTCGGAGTGGTCAGTGACCATCCTGCTGTTGTTGTTCGGCACCACCACGCTGCTGCAAGCGTTTGTTGTGCCCACCGGTTCGATGGAGGATACCGTGCTCATCGGCGATCACATGATTGTCGACAAACTGGCTTACTCACCGCAGGGCAGTTTGAGCAGGTATCTGCTCCCGTACACGCCGGTGAAGAGGGGCGACATCATCGTCTTCAAGTTCCCCGTGAATCCCAGGGAAAACTACATTAAGCGGGTGATCGGGGTCCCGGGCGACCGCATCCGCATGATTAATAAGGAACTATGGCTGAACGGCAAGAAGGCCACCGAGCCGTATGTCGTCCACAAGTCTCCCATGATGGATCCTTACCGCGACAACTTTCCCGCCGAGCCGAATACGCTGCTCAGCGAAGGAGCGCAGCGCATGTTACGGGAAAACGTCGTGAACGGGGAAGTCGTCGTGCCGCCGGACATGTATTTTGCGATGGGGGACAACCGCGACAATTCGCTCGATTCCCGCTACTGGGGATTCGTGCCCCGCGAGAACATCGTCGGCAAGCCTTACATCATCTTCTGGTCATACGACGCCCCTACCGAGCGTCTGGCTGACCCGAATTTCATCTCTCTCGAACACATCATGGACCTCGCGCTCAACTTCTTCAGCAAGACGCGCTGGAAGCGCACGCTGATGATTCCGCAGGCTTACCCGCTCAACTAGCGCTTCCGCCATGCCGCAGCAGCACAACTATGCCCTCATCCTGGCGGGCGGGCGTGGCACACGATTCTGGCCGGTGAGCCGCCGCCGCCGGGCCAAGCAGGTTCTGGATTTTCTGGGTGGCGGGTCTCTCATTCAACAGACCGTCACGCGCCTGGCGCCGGTGGTGCCACCGGAACGTGTATGGGTGCTCACGAACGCGTTCCTGCGAGACGAAATCGTGCGCCAACTGCCGGGTGTGCCGCCGCGCCAGATTCTGGCGGAGCCCGCGGCACGGAATACGGCGCCGGCAATTGGCCTGGCGGCGCGCATCCTTCAGGAGGCCGACCCGAAGGCGGTCATGGGCGTCTTCCCAGCCGATCAACACGTGGCCCGGCCCAAACCATTTCTTTCGATCATCCGCGCTGCCTACCGTGCCGCCGGTCAAGGGAAGATGGCGTTAATTGGCATTCAACCCCGCTGGCCCGAAACCGGTTACGGTTACGTCGAGTTTCCTCGCGGAGGACTTAAACCCGGCTCGCTCGAACCGGTCCCAATCCGGCGGTTTCGCGAAAAACCGCAACTGCCGCAGGCGCAGCGCTTTGTCCGCAGCGGCCATTTCGCCTGGAACGCGGGCATTTTTTTCTGGAGGGCCCAGGTCTTCCAGGAGGCGCTGCGAACCCAATTGCCCGCTACAGCCGCCCTTCTCGATTCCCTCCCTCCATTTACTTCCAGCCGATTTCGGTCCATGCTCCAGCGCGTGTTTCCTCAGTGCGAAAACATCTCGGTGGATTATGCCATCCTGGAGCGGGCTCGCGGCGTGCTCGGTTTTGCAGCCGGCGATGTCGGATGGAGCGACTTGGGGAGCTGGAATGCGGTCTACGAACTGCTGCCCCACGACGCGCAGGGGAATTCCATCCGCGGCGATGTGGTCCTGGAGGATTCTGCCGGCAATCTGATTGACGTGCCTGGCAAACTGGTGGCGCTCGCCGGGGTACGCAACCTCGTGGTGGTAGAGACGCCCGATGCGCTGCTGATCTGCCACCGTGATCAGGCGCAACTCGTGAGCCAACTAGTCAAGCAAATCGAAGTTCGAAAGCGTGAGGACCTGCTCTAAAGCCGCCTCGGTTCGATGCGCAGCCTGATCTCGCGGCCCGGCGGCAGAGACAAAACAAGGGCCCGGCCGGCGCCCTCGCCGGCTTCCCAACGATGCATCTGCTCTGGCAGGCCACTTACGCGGTAGACGCCATCCCTCAGGCCCCAAAACCGAACTGTGAGTTCCACAATGTCGGGCTGAAAATTGTAGAGCGCTACTTCCCAACTGCCTTCCCCCAAGCGGCGTAGCGCGCGCGCTACGGAAGCCGGAGAGGGGTCCCAAGAGACCGCGGGCGGCGGTTCACTGGTGCCCACCAAGTACGGGGCGTCGGTCCGCTCCGGTCCGAAACGGAGAAACTCGGGCAGCAGGACGGCCCGGGTGTAGAGCTCAAAGCCAGCGTCCAGACGTTGCACGGCCTCACGAGCGCGCAATTCGACGAAACGAACCCAATCCGGTTCCAGCGGTGGGGACTCACCGGCGGTAGTCTCAGCCGCCGGGGCCCAAGCCTCTGGAAATTGTTTCCGCATGGTCTGGAGGATGTCCCAGGCCACCGGCGAGCCCGCGCCCAGCGCCAGCAAGGCCAGCTGGTCCAGCAGGTTGCGGTCTGCGGTGGGGCCAGCTCCGAACGTGCCGCTCAGTTGCAACCGTTGTGTGGCCCACCACGTGGCCACGTTTTCCGCTCGTTCCACCCAGCGGCGTTGCCAAACTGCCCACTCCGGGGCCTCAGCCGCCGGAACTGATTCCTGCGCTGGCCATCCCAGGCCGGGCTCCTCCGCGCAGACCGCCGCTGGCAATTCCAGCGGGCTTGCCGCGGCATATAAATGCCGGCAAACAGCGGCGGTAAGTTGTCGCGTCATCTCGTCGCCAGGCGCGCTTCGGACCACCCGCCGGAGCAATCCATCGGCCCGCTCTCGCCGCGCAGGGGATGGATCATCGAGCCATTGCCAGAAAGCGGCGTGGGCCTGGGCGGCAAGCCCAGATCGGAAGGTGCGCATATTCCGGCTCGCCGCAAGGCGCTGCCCAAGCTGGCTGAGGTAGTCGATCCGCTGCCGGGCCATCGCAGCCCCGCTCCCCGGCAGCGGGTCCCGAATTCGCACGGCTAACCGCCGCTCGAAACTTGGCGCCACCAATAATTCGTACTCCTGGCGGATGGTCCAGCGGAGCCCGGCCAGCCACCATGACTCTGAGCCGGAATGGATTTCCAAACGAGCCGGACCGCGCACCACCCCAACCAGAGAGACAGGTTGAAGGCCCGGCGTGCGGGAACCGGGCGTCTGGACCTCCAAAGCTTTGCCGTCCGCCAGCAGGGTGAGTGCAGCGCCGCTATCCCCCGAGACCCCGGCGAACACCTCTACGATGTGTTCCCCGGCAGCGAGAAACTCGAACTGCGCCGGACCCGTCACCCGTACGCCGCGCAGCAACGCGGCATCGGATATGCCAGGCTCCCAAAACCCGGCAGGGAGTTGGATGGACTCCAAGGGCTCAGGGCGGTCCGTCCACGTTAACTGCGTCGAATACTGCAAACATCTCGAATTCTCGAGCGATGGCAGGAAGGTGGCGCATTGCTCGGCTTCGAGAGTGGCGGCGGCGAGTAGCAGTATTGCGATGCGCATGAAGGAGTGCGGACTGGCGCCCAAGGACGCCCTCTGCCCTATGATGGAGGAAGTTTCGGCTTAAGTGGGCGAAGGATGAGTTTGACTCCGATCTCCGAACCCTTGGAAGCGCGCGAAGCCATGAACCGCTGGCTATCGGCCGCTGTTCTCTTGGACGATCAAGGCACGATCCTGTTTGCCAACAACGCTTGGCGCCGGTTCATGTCAGACAACGGTGGGGCCGAAGACGCCTGCGGTCCAGGCGTCAACTACCTGAAGGTGTGTTCACTGGCGCAAGGCGACGAACGACAACTGGCCATGGCCGTGGCCCAAGGCATCCACGACGTGCTGAACGGAAGACGCGCGTTCTATGAAACCGACTATCCTTGCCATGCCCCGCACGAAGCACGCTGGTTCCGGATGCGGGTTGAGCCGTTTTTCGACGAGTACGGCGCCCGGCTGATGGTGTTGCATAGCCCGGTGGTGAGCAGCTTTCTCGAACGGGAGCCATTTGGCCAGCGCGGCACGAGGCTGGAGACATTGTTGGACGCCCTGCCGCTAGCCGTGGCCATCGTGGACCCGGATACGTCCGACATCCTGTACGCCAATCCGCGGCTGGCGCATCTGCTCAACGTGTCGGACCCCGTGGGATTGACCGGCGCGCGATGGTCGGATTTCGCGCCCGATCCAGGGGCAGTCCGGGCTGTACTCAGGGAGCGCACCCAGCGGCAGGAGGAGACCGACGTGCTGATTCCCCGCCACGGCGGACCCGTTCGCGTTCTGCGGAGCTGCTCCCCGGTACAGTTTTATTCGCAGCCCGCCCTGATGCTGTGTTTCATGGCTGCACCGCAAAACCTGGAATCGAGCAGGCTCCGCTGACGGCAGCCTCGCCACGGCCTGTGCGATATACTGCGAGATAGTTGGCTCATCTGGAGGATCCCCTCTCCCGCCGGATGGCTGGCGCGGCCAGGGCGTATCCTGGCCAGTAGACTGCCAAGGGGATCCCTGCGGGCAAATGAGAAGGAGACAGTGCTCATGAAGTTGCGCCCCTTGCATGATCGTGTGCTTGTGAAGCGTCTTGAGGAGGGTGAAACGATTCGCGGCGGTATCGTCATTCCCGACAGCGCGAAAGAGAAGCCGCAGCAGGCGGAAGTGGTTGCCGCAGGCGACGGACGCCTGCTTGAGAACGGCAGCCGGATACCGCTTCTGGTGAAGGCCGGCGATCGTATTCTGTTTGGCAAGTACTCGGGCTCCGAAGTCAAGATCGGTAGTGACGAGTTTCTGATCCTTCGCGAGGATGAGATCTTCGCCGTAGTGGAGTAAGGCGCCGGGCGTTTCGCAGCTGGCGTGACAAAGGAGTTTGAGCTTTCCCATGAATCCCCCCCGTTTCCTACGCCTTGCTCTGGCGGGCCTTTTGCTGACGGCAGCCGCCCCCGCGCTGCATGCGCAATTAAAGGTTGGTGTCGTGAACCTGCAGAAAGCGCTGCAGGATACCGCTGAAATCAAGGCGGCTGAAGCGAGTCTCAAGGCCAAGTTTGGTCCGCGCCAGGAGGAACTGGCTGGTCTGGAGAAGGAAATTTCCAAGCTGAGCCAGGATCTGGAACAAAATCAGAGCAAGTACAATGAGGCCACCCTGGCGGAGATGAGCTCGCGGCTCCAGCTCCGGCAACGCCAATATCAGAGGAATGCCCAATCCTTGCAGGACGATGTGAACGCCGTCCGTCAGGACGTGCTGAACCGAGTCGGCCAGCGGCTGCAGGAAGTGATCAAGAAATTGGCGGAAGAGAAGGGTCTCGACATGGTTCTGGACGCCGGGAATACTTACTTCTTCAAGCCGGTGTTGGAGATCACCGAGGACGTTACAAAGGCCTACGATCTCGCCTATCCTGCCAAATAGGGGCCACTTGCGGCCCGAGGCGCCATGGCGGATTTCTTCGAATCCTATGAGAAGGGCCCGACGGGCCGGGAACGGTTCGTGAAATGGTTCTTCTGGGGCATCGCCTTCGTAATTCTCTTGTTTGGGGTGGACTGGATTCTTGGCAAGTTAGGGCGGCCCAATCTGAGCGATTTCCGCGAACAATGGCGGGTCCGGCAGTTCTTCTCGCGGCTGGAGGCGAAAGACTACGAAGGCGCCTACCGGTTCTGGGGCTGCGAACCGCAGAATCCATGCCGGGACTACCGCTTCGATAAGTTTCTGGAGGATTGGGGGCCCAAGAGCCCGCAAGCGGACCTCTCGCGGATGCGAACGGAAGTGATCCGCCACTGCGGGACGGGGATCATCCAGACCGTCCGGTTTGGGGAGGATGAGCCCGTTCACCTATGGGTCAACAGCGGTGACCTCACCCTGTCCTTTGCACCCTGGCCCGTTTGTAATCCCCGCATACCGGTTCCGTAGGGACAGATCCACGCCTCGCCGAAACCCGGAACTCGCCGCCCCGCATCTGTAGGGTGTGCGGCTTGCCTGCCTGCTGCTTTCCTTATCCCCCGCATGGGGTTCAATCCCGGCGATGTCGCCGGGCTTTCAAGAGTTCTACAACCTGAACTATGACCGGGCCATCGGTCTCTTTGAACAGGAAACGAGCCGCAGTCCGGAGGATCCGGAAGCATGGAATCACTTGGCGCAGGGGATCTTCTACCGGCGTTTGTACCTGGCGGGGGCGCTGGAAGGGGAGTTGGTTGGGGCATCGAACAGTTTTCTTTCCAGGCCTGCGATCGCCATGCCGGAATCGGAGAGGAAGCGGTTCCTGGAGGCCATCCAGCGTTCCCTGCAACTGACTGAGGCGAGGCTGAAACGGGATCCTGGCGATGAACAGGCACTCTACGCAAACGGTGTCGCCCACGCCCACCGGGCGCAGTATCGTCTGTTGGTGGAAAAGGCTTACTGGGACGCCTTGCGGGATGGATCGGCCAGCAGGCGTGCCCATTCGGCTTTGCTCAAGAAGAATCCCGGCTACGCGGACGCGACCCTGATCCCAGGGATGCATGAGTACGTGGTTGGAAGTCTGTCGCCGTGGGCAAGAATGATGGCCTCACTGGCCGGTTTGGGCGGCAACAAGACGAAGGGAATCGCGCTGATGGAGAGGGCGGTGCGCGAGGCCAGCAAGACGGCTGTCGAAGCTCGAGTTTTCTTGGCCTTGGCCTACAGCCGCGAAGGACAGGCTGAAAAGTCCGTGCCGCTGCTGGAGGAGCTAAGCGCAGCCTTTCCGTCCAATTGGGTTTACCGCACCGAGGGCATCCTGCTGTTGGCTCGCCTGGGACGCGGCAATGCCGTTGAACAGCAGATAAACCGGTTGGAGCAGTGGCAGAGGGCGGGTGCGCCGGAAGCTGCCAGAATGCCGGCCGGCAAGCTTCCCTTGATCCGCGGAGCCGCCTACGTTCGGATGAAGGACTGGGCCAAAGCCGAGGAGGCCTATCGCGCGGCAACAGTGCTGGCCGGAATCAGTGAAGAGGACCGTGCGAAGGCCTGGTTGGGCCTGGGGCGCGTACTGGATCTTCAAGGCCGAAGGGCGCAGGCGGTGCCGGCTTATCGTGAGAGCCTGCGACTTGCCGGGCAGGGGAGTCATCTGACAAAAGAAGCCGAGGCCGGCCTCGCCAGAGCTTACAGGTAACGATTCATGCACCGTACCGAAGAGTTTCTCGAGTTCTTGGCTGGGAGAGATAACACGCTCACCTTGGATCTGGCCGCCCTGGAAGTGGCCGCGCTGGACCATGCGCCAGTGGACAGGGCAGGTCCGCTGTTGCTGCTGGACCATTGGGCTGAAGCTGTGCGCAAGAACCTTGGCGGTTCGTCCGATGGGGCCCGGTTTCTGGCAGCAATGAACCGGGTACTGTTCCAAGAGGTTGGTTTTCAAGGGGATGTGGAGAACTATCACGACTCGGCCAATTCCTGTCTGGACTCGGTGATCGCCAACCGCCGCGGCATGCCGATCTCCCTGTCAGTGCTCTACATGGAGGTAGCCCGGCGCCTGGGCCGCCAAGTGGAAGGCCTAGCCCTGCCAGCCCATTTCCTCTGCCGGTACTCGGAGGAAGGACTATGCGTTTTCGTGGATCCGTTCCACAGCGGCCGGCTAATGACGGAGGAGGACTGCGTGGAACTTGTGTCTGAAATCAACGGGCAGGCGCTGGAGTTTGACCCGCGCAGCTTCCCCGCCGCTGGCCCCCGGCTAATTATTCACCGAATGATCAATAACTTACGCACTTCGTATTCGATGCAGGGCCGGATTCAGGACGTGATGCGCATCTCCAGTCTCCAGCAAGCCACCTGGGGCAGCCAAATAAAATAGTTGAAAGGTTCCAGGAGTTTTCCGAGTATACTGGTAGAACTCATGGATCTGATGACGGTCACAGACCTGGAAGTCCGGCTGTTTCAGTTCAACAGATTGATCACTGAGTTGCTGCGTGGGAAGATCAACCGCACGACTTTTCAGCCATGGGAAGTCGAGATCCTGTTGGACATCGAGGCATGCCAACTGGCTGACAGCAACCGCCGCGAAACCTTGCGCCGGTACCAGCGAGCCGCCAACCGCTATTTTGACCGGGGCGGCCGTTCTCTTCTGAAGCTATCCGAGTACCTGGACAAGAAGCACCGCGCACCGGTTGAAATGCCCATGGGTGCAGGTTCCACCTGTGCCGAAGGCTCCAACGGGGCGCACTGAGACTCCTGCGCTATCCTGAGAAAGAAAAAGGAGATCAGCAGATGGCCCGCATGGTGCAGTGTGTGAAGTTCGGCAAAGAGATGGAGGGCCTCGACGAGGTGCCGTTCGACACGCACCCGTTGGGCCAGCGGATCTACGAGAACGTCTCGAAGGAAGCCTGGCGGCAGTGGGTGGAGCACATGAAGATGCTCATGAACGAATACCGCCTGAACCTGGGGACGCGAGAGGCGCAGGAATTCCTTCTCGCGCAAATGGAACGCTTCTTCTTTGGGGAAGGGAGCACGCTTCCCCCGGATTACGTGCCTGAGGAAAAGAAGTAGCCCGGCGATTTACAGATCCCGGAACTGATTGGTCTTCGCGAAATACAGGTTGACTGCGCGTTCGAGATCCGGTTTGGTGACCTGCACGGGGCGGTGCTCGTACTCGCTAATGGACTTGATGATATTAATGATGTCCAGCGGGTAGCAGGCGCGCAGTTCCTTACGGCCGTCCGCAAGAACAAGTTTCCGCAAGTATTCGGCGCTGTCGTAGTCCGCCTGGATGGTGCGCGACGTCACCACACGCTGGAAGATCTGGTCGAACACCTGCTGCTGCACGGGTTCGACTTCGATTTTGTTCTGAATACGGCGGAGGAAAGCTTCGTCGGCGAGGTCCGCCGGGTCGAGGTTGGTGGAGAATACCACCATGAGTTCAAAGGGGATCTGGAATTTCACGCCGTAGCGCAGCGTGAGGTAGTCGACACGGCGGTCCAAGGGGACGATCCAGCGGTTGAGCAAGTCACGAGGACTCATGAGCTGACGGCCGAAGTCATCAATGATGAAAATGCCGTTGTTGGCCTTCATTTGCAGGGGTGCGGCGTAGATACCGGAGGCTTCATCGAGCCTCAATTCGAGCATGGACGGAATCAGTTCACCGCCCACCACGATGCAGGGCCGCTTGCAAAGTACCCAACGGGGATCGGTGTCAGGGTCGTTGAGTTCCAGGCGATGGTGCACGACGGGGTCGAACAAACTGATCACCTGTCCGTCGACTTCGACCGAGTAGGGAATCAGGACTGCGTCCTGGTAGACGCGCAGCATGCGTTCGGCAATGCTGGTTTTGCCATTGCCCGAAGGCCCATAGAGAAAGATCGAGTTCTGCGAGATGAGCGCGGGGCCAAGCTGGTCCAACAACCGGTCTGGCACCACGAGGTCAGAGAACGCCGTGCGCAGCGAGCGGCGGTCGATCTGGACTTGGGCGGCCTGGCTCTTGGTGGCGGCATGGTAATCACGCAAGGAAACGGGGCAGGCGCCTGCATATTGCGAGATCTGGAAGCGGTCCGAAGCCAGTTGTTTGCCGGCTGAAGTGAGAACGAACTGGTAGTCGTTCCCCACCATGCCCTTGACCTCCAGCAACTGCTGCTGGCGGAGTTGACGGAAAGCAAGGTCTACGATGGGTAGCGAAAGGCGCAGCCGCTCGCTCAGAGACTGGAGGGTGCTGAAGCCCTCCAGAAGGAGGCGGCGCAGGACCAAGTCCAGCACCATGGACTGAGAAATTCCCAATTCTTCTATGGTTTGCGGGGTGGTCGGCTGAAAGCGCGAGCGGAGGCCTTGAAGATTCGTCATCGCACGCAATCATCGGCGGTTTACCGTCAAGTGTTTAGCCTGTGCGATTGCTGCCGGGTGAGTACTCGCCAATTTGGGTGAAGGCAGGCTGCGGTCAGGTAGGACGGTCCATTACTCGTATCCTCTTGATAAATAGAGTTATTTCGAATTATGAAAAAGTAATGTTTCGTTCCATCCTGGGATTTACGCTGCTCCTGACGGCAGCTTCAGTCCACGCCACACCGATCTATGTGTTCAACGGGAATCTTGTTTGGATTGATTCCACTGGGGAGGACCGGTTTGCCTTGAACGGGGTTGCTCTTGAAGCGAGGTTCAAGCCAACGACTACCGTTCCCAACAACGTCCCCGACCCGAATGGCACCCAGTCGGTGTATCCGGGGGTCGGGTATCTCCGGCTGGGTGCGCTTGAGCCGCCTGTTGGCTCGACGTCTGCCTCATTCTTTCACGCAAGCAGCAATTTGAACGACGTAGCTAATTTCCTCTTCATAGGACCTGCCGGGACCGATCCCAGTTTCTATTACCTTGGAGTCAATTTGACCCCTAACGTCCACGCCGGAGCTTCCAGCGCGCCGCCGCTGTATTCTCCCGGGCAGACTGGGCTCGCTTTCTTCCACGTTCCAGGTCCGGGGACCAATGATCCGCAGGCCATTTACGAAGTGCGGAATCTGCAGTTTGCGAGCATCCCTGAACCTGCTGGCGAGGTGCCGGAGCCCGCGACATCCGGAATGTTGGCGATTGCCTTCGCCGGAATCCTTTGGCAGGCCTGCACGCGCAAGGCCGGGGCGTCGTCACAACTCTAGAATTGCTCTTGTTGCGCGTCATCCTGGCCCTGTGGATGGCTGGTGGGGTGATGTGCGCCGAGACGGCGCGCTCCCTTTACCGGCAAGCGCGTGGTTTGGAGAAGAAGGGCAAGTATCAGCAAGCGTGGGTTTTGGCGAACCGTGCGGTGGCACGAGAGCCGGAAAACGCGTTGTACTGGAATTACGCGCAGGCGCTTCGAAACCGGGGCATGGAAGGCGCCAATCTGGCGGTGGCAGCCTCTACGGCGGCGCCTGACTTGCCGAGTTTCGAAGCACTTGCAATTCCCGATGAAGAACTGCGGGAGGCAAGAGAGCTACGCCCGCCACCACTCCTGCGACCCTTGTCAGTGGTTCGCAGCTTCAACTTACGCGCCGAAGCCAAACAGCTTTTCACGGACGTCTTGAAGGCATACGGACTGGAAGTAGTGTTCGATGCAGACTATCAGGCGACGGCCCCGGTGCGCTTCTTTCTGGACAATGCCCGGTTTGGCGACGCCCTGCGGGCGTTGGAAGCGGTCACCGGGTCTTTCGCAGTGGCCGTCAGCGAGCGGGTAGCGCTGGTAGCCCGGGATACGGCGCAGAAACGGCAGGAGATCGAGCCGGTCATGGCGGTTGTGCTCCCGTTTCCGGAGAGCGTGGCGGTGCAGGAGGTCCAAGAGGCGGCGCGGGCCGTGCAATCGACGTTCGACATGCAGAAGTTGGGGGTGGATTCCCAGCGGCGGTTAATCCTGTTCCGGGACCGGGTTTCGCGGCTCCGTCCGGCGATGGCGTTGTTTCAACAGTTGATGGCGCACCGCGGGCAGGTGGTGGTGGATGTGGAATTACTCGGCGTGAGCGAGAACTCGACGCTGAACTATGGCTCAAATCTGCCCACTGCGTACAACCTCCTCTACTTCGGTTCAAGCCGGCTGGACGGGTCGGGAACATTACCAAACGTTCCTTCGGGATTGACAGGCAACTATCTGGTGTTTGGCAAAGGGAACGGAATGTTCGGATTCGCATTGGCCGACACCCAGTTATTCGCTGCGATGACGCGGGGCAGCGCGCAGTCGATATCGCGCACCACCGTGAGGTCGGTGGAAGGTCAGGCGGCTACGTTTCACCTGGGCGACCGCTACCCGATCATCACGCAGCAGTTCGCCGGCCCCGGAGAAGGGCAGGAGATCCCGGAAGAGGCCTACCGGCCTCCGCCGACAATTCAATTCGAGGACCTGGGCGTCGTCGTGAAGCTGACGCCGTGGCTGCATGGGATGGACGAAGTCACGCTGGAAGTAAACGCGGAGTACAAACAGTTGACCGGCGAAAGCCTGAACGACATTCCGGTGATCTCCAACCGCAAGTACGAGTCGAGGGTGCGACTCCGGCTCGGTCAGACGGTTGTGGTGGCCGGGCTGCTGGATGAATCGCGAAGCCGCGGCTGGCGGGGCTTTCCGCTGCTGGGGGCGGTGGCGCCGCCGCTGCGCAGCAACAACGTGGACCGGGCGCAGGTAAAGTTGTTGCTCTCGATCACCCCGAGGCTGGTTTCGGCGCCGCCCGCGGAGACGGCCACCTGGCCGGTGTGGGTGGGGACGGAGACGAGGCCATTGACGCCCGTAGATGAGCCGTAGGTGCGTGCGATGATGGCTGTTGGCCTATGTCGAAGATGTTGGAAGAGATCCGGCAGCAGCCGGGTGCGCTGGAGCGGACGCTGCGGCAGGAATTGCGCGGGTTTGAGGGGCTGCGGAAGAGGTTTGCGAAGCAACCGCCGCGGCTGATCGTGCTGGCGGCGCGAGGCACTTCGGATAACGCCTGCCAGTTTGGGCGTTATCTGATCGAAATCACGACGGGGATTCCTGTGGCGCTGGCAGCGCCTTCAATTTCGACGCTTTACCAGGCTCGGTTGGAGCTTGCAGACGCGCTGGTGGTGGCAATTTCGCAGTCCGGCGAATCGACCGACACGAACGTGGTCCTCGAACAAGCCAAGGAGCGCGGCGCCTTCACCATCGGCGTGACGAACGAAGCGGGGAGCACGCTGGCCAGGTTGGCTGATCATGCGGTACTGGTGCGGGCGGGCCGGGAGAAAAGTGTCGCTGCGACGAAAACCTACACCGGGCAGGTGATGTCGCTGTATTTATTGGCTTGGGCGTTAGGGGCGAAGGTCGAGTTGGAGGATCTGAGGCGCCTACCAGAGCGTGCGGCGGCGGCGCTGCGGCTGGAACGGGAGGTTGCGGCGCGGGCAGAGCGCTATCGCTTCATGCAGCACGCCGTGGTCGTGGGGCGAGGGCTGAACTACGCGAATTCGTTCGAATGGGCGCTGAAACTGATGGAGACCTGCTACATCGTGGCAGAGCGCTTCTCGCAGGCCGACCTTCTGCATGGGCCGATCGCGATCGTGGAGGCCTCATTTCCGGCATTTCTGTTTTGCCCGCCGGGGCCGACCTGGCCGGCCATGAGACAACTGCTGGAGCGCCTGGAAGCGACGCGGGCAGAAACGCTGGTGGTAACGGACCGATCGAACCGGGAAGCGCCTAAGACGGCGCTTTGCCTGCCTCAAGCCGCCGGTTTCCGCGGCCCACTACCGGAGGATGTGTACACGCCGATTCCCTATATTGTGCCGGCGCAGTTATTCGCCGCGCATCTGGCCGCAGTGAAGGGGTTGGACCCCGATCAGCCGCGCGGGTTGAGCAAGGTGACGCAGACCCTCTAAGCTGCCGGGCGTTCAGCCCTGAGGGCTGTCGGCCGTTGGCCCGTAGAGGTCAGGCAGCGGCACATTGTTAATCCGAAGATACACCGTCAACTGGCCGCGGTGATGCACCAGGTGGTTGACGATCATGCTGCGCAAAACGGCGACGCGCGGCATGGTAAACAACGGCTTGCCGCCGGCCGAGAGCGTCCAGTTTGTCGTAAGGGCTGAATCGACTGCGGCCGTGAGGGCTGACTGAGCGGCAGACAGATTCTTGTCGAACTCGGCCAGCAGTTCAGCGCGGTTTGGTAACGTTGGCAGCTTGAAGTTCGGATCCAAGTCCAGGCCCTCGCTTTGAAGCGTGGTGGGGATCCAATGGACCATGTTGACGATGTGATTTGCCAAGTCCCCGAAAGAAAAGGACTTGGGGTGTGGTTTCCAGCCCCAGAGTTCATCAGGCACGCGTTCGAGCGCCTTGCGCGTCTGCATCATCTCGTGCTCAAAGTCAGCAAGTGCGATGTCGCGGAGAGCCATGCTCGCGAGATTACCAGGATGAGGAGAGTGCGTGGGGAGGCCGGAACAGACTCGATGGCAAGTTGTCAGGGATGCAGAACCTGGCAGATTACTGGAGCCGGCCTGCGCCGGCGCTGGGGACGCACAGATAAGTTTGTGCGTGAATGCCCGTCGCCGCCAGATACTTCTCCCTGATGGTTTGAGTGAACCGCTCGAGGGCGGTGGTTTCCACCAGATTGACCGTACAGCCGCCGAATCCGCCTCCGGTCATGCGGGCGCCATAGCACCCGTCAATGGTGAGGGCGGCATTCACCAACGTGTCAATTTCAGCGCAACTGATTTCGTAATCGTCGCGCATGGAGCGGTGGGATTCGACGAAGAGCTGGCCCATGCGGTGAACATCGCCGGCGAGGGCGGCATTAAGAAACTGCTCGACGCGCCAATTCTCCAGAACGACGTGGCGGGCGCGGGCCAGAGGGATTTCGGGGATGTCGCGGGCCTTGCGCTCGAGGTCTTCGAGAGTGACCTCGCGGAGAGATGGCTTGCCGGGAAAGCAGGCGAGCGCCTGCTGGCATTCCTCGACCCTATGGCGATAGGCCGAGGAGCCGAGTTCGTGCTTCACCATGGAGTTTACGGCGACCACGGCTACGTGGTCTGGCAGCGGCACCAGGCGGTGGGTTGTGTCGCGGCAGTCGATCATGACCGCGTGATGCGGCTCGCCGTGGATGGAAACGTACTGGTCCATGATGCCGCAGGGCATGCCGACGAAATTGCGTTCGGCACGCTGGCATAGCAGGGCGAGATCGAGTTTGGGCATGGTCTGGCCGTCGAGCAGAGCCAGGGCACTGGAAACCTCCAAGGCGGCGGAGGAACTCATGCCGGCGCCGAGCGGCACGGTTGAATCGATTTCGAGGGCGGCGGGTTTGAGTTCGAAACCGGCAAGCACGAGTTCTTTGGCGACACCGAAGACGTAATCGGACCAGTGGCCTCGTTTGGCCATCTGTATCAACTCCGATAGGGGCACCGTAGCTTCGCCTTCCATCTGCCGGGAGGAGACACGGATCTCCTTACGGCGGATAGAGCGGCGCGAGATGCGGGTTTCCAGTCCAACGGCGATGGGGAGGACAAAACCGCCGTTGTAGTCGGTGTGTTCGCCGATGAGGTTGACGCGCCCCGGGGCACGCCAGGCGTTCAGGCTTTTCTTGCCAGCCAAAGAAAGACACCTCCGAAAGCGAGACAGAAGAGACCGAAGTAGAGGTTGATATTCACTTCGAGCATGGGCGCCTTGTATTCCAGCGCCGCGCCGACGGCCGTAAGAACGACGCCGAGCAAGAGGAAGAAGAGGCCAGCAGGTTTTCTGAGATCCAGCATCGCCAACTCCCTAGAAGAAGATTACGTTCAGAATGACGCAGAGCACGGCCGAGATGACGGCGAGCACGGCAGGGCGCCGATACCAGACGGCTGGTTCAGCCTGGTGTGGGGTGACGCCGTAGACCAGGCCAACCAACTCTTCCTTGGGCCGGGCCTTGGTGGAGAGGCTTACCACGATGGTGACCAGGAAGCAGGCCGAGAAGGCCATGATGGCCACCCAGAAACTTTGCGCCATCGCGGAGGGAAACTCATGGAGGACGCCCAGCCAGCCACCCTTGCCTTCGGCCTGGGTAAAGCCGTAAGTGAAGGCGGCGGCGCCGGTACCAGCCAAGAGTCCGGAGAACGCGGCGTGGCCGGTGGCGCGGGTCCAGAACATGCCGAGCAGGAAGGTGGCGAACAGCGGCGCATTCACGAAGCCGAAGATGAGTTGCAGAAAGTCCATCATGTTGTTGAAGGAACGGGCCAGGTATGCGGCGCCGATGGAAAGTGTGGTGCCGAAGATGGTGGCCATGCGGCCCATCCAGAGGTAATGGGAGTCCGGCGCGTCCTTGCGAATGTAGGACTGGTAGATGTCGTAGGTCCAGACGGTATTGAAGGCGGTGACGTTGCCGGCCATACCGCTCATGAAGCTGGCGACAAGTGCGGTGATGCCGACGCCCAGCATGCCAGTGGGGTAGAACTGGCCCATCAAGGAGATGAGGACTTTGTCGTAATCGGCGCCGCCGCCCGCTTTGAGGGGCAGGCTGTAGCCCGCACCCATCTGCGCCAACGCCACTGCGGCGATGCCCGGGACGATGACGATGAAGGGAATGAACATTTTCGGGAAGGATCCGACGATGGGGGTGTTGCGGGCGTCGGTCATGTTGCGGGCGGCCATGGCGCGCTGGACAACGAGGTAGTTGGTGCACCAGTAGCCGAAGCTAAGGACGAACCCGAGGCCCATCATCATGCCGAACAGTTCGACACCCATGGGGTTGTCTTTGGCCGAGCCCATGTGTTTCCAGGATTCGAGCATGGCGGGATCGAGCTTCGCGCGCATGCCTTCCCAGCCGCCGGCCTTATGAACGGCGAGGATGGCGAGAGGGCTAAAGCCGGCCACAATGAGGAAGAACTGGAGTACTTCGTTGTATATGGCGCTTGAGAGGCCGCCCAGGTAGGTGTAAACCAGCACAATGAGGGCGGCTGTGACCACGGAGACTTCGAACGACCAGCCGAACAACTCCTGCAGCAGGACGCCGAGCGCGTACATGGAAATGCCGGAAGAAAACAGCGTCATCACGGCGAAGGTGATGGCATTGAATCCGCGCGTCTTTTCGTCGAAGCGAAGCTTCAGGTATTCCGGGACCGAGCGGGCTTTGCTGCCGAAGTAGAAAGGCATCATGAACACGCCGACGAAAAGCATGGCGGGAATCGCGCCCACCCAGTAGAAGTGCGACGTCATCATGCCGTACTTGGCGCCGGAGCCGCACATGCCGATCATTTCGAGCGCGCCCATGTTGGCGGCGAGGAAAGCGAGGCTGGTGATCCAGAGCGGCAGGGAGTGGCCGGAGGTGAGGAAGTCGGAGCTGGAGGTGACGCTCTTGCGCAGGAACCAGCCGATTCCCAGAACAAAAGCGAAGTAGAGGAGGAGGATGAGGTAGTCGATGAGGTGGAGCGTCATAGCCCGGGTCTCGTGATGCGGTCCTTCCGGCCACGCGGCCGACTCACCATCATATAGGAGACGGGCGCGTCCGATTCGGGCGGTCACGGCAAAGGGGACCGGCTGATACAATAAAGGTGGGCTAAGACTGTCTTTTTCTTCTCTTATCAACAGTATGCGCACTCTTTTTCTGAATCCGCCCTCCTTTGAAGGATTTGACGGCGGGGCGAGTTCCCGTTGGCCCGCGACGCGGGAGATCGAGTCGTACTGGTATCCCGTCTGGCTTTGCTATCCGGCGGGGATGCTGCCGGACTCCAAAGTGGTGGACGCGCCGCCACACAAGATCTCGATCGAGCAGACGGTACAGATGTCGAAAGACTTCGAACTGCTGGTTCTGTTTACCTCGACTCCCGGCTTCCATGTCGACGTGCAGATGGCGGAGATGATGAAGGACGCGAACAAGGACCTGAAGGTCTGTTTTGTAGGCCCGCCGGTGACCGTGGAGCCGGAAAAGGTGCTGCGTACTTCGAAAGCAATCGACTTTCTGGTCCGGCGAGAATTTGATCATCAGATTGTGCAGTACGCGCGGGGCGCTCGTCTGGAGGATCTGCCGGGCGTCACTTTCCGGCAGGGAGACCGGATTGTGAATAATCCCGATGGCGGCTATATAGAAAACCTTGACGAGCTGCCTTGGGTGACAAAGGTTTACAAACGGGACCTGGACTTCCGGCGCTATAACGTGCCATTCCTGAAGAATCCGTTCATTTCTCTCTACACATCCCGGGGCTGTCCGGCGATGTGCACGTTTTGCTTGTGGCCGCAAACGCATTCGGGGCACCGGTGGCGGCTGCGGTCTGCCGACGATGTCGTCAACGAAGTGAAGTGGGCCATTGATAACTTTCCGGGCCTGCAGGAGATCTTCTTCGATGACGACACCTTCAACTACAAGGGCGCACGGACGATTGAATTGTGCAAGAAACTGGCGCCGCTCAACTTTACCTTTTCCTGCACGTCACGCGTCACCACGGACGAGGACACGTTAAAGGCAATGAAGGATGCCGGGTTCCGGCTGATGATTGTGGGCTACGAGTCGGGTGACCAGCAGATTCTGAAGAACATCAAGAAGGGCGCCACGGTGGACATGGCGCGGCGCTTTACGAAGAATGCGCACAAGCTGGGGTTAACGATTCACGCCGATTTCATCGTGGGCCTGCCGGGTGAAACACGTGAATCGATCCGGAACACAATCAATTTTGCCAAAGAGCTGGATTGTGAAACCATCCAGGTGTCGATTGCGCATCCCTATCCGGGGACGGAGTTCTACGACTACGCGAAGAAGAACGACCTGATCCAACTCAATGCCAGTATGACGGACGAGTCGGGGCACCAGTTGCCGACGGTCGTGTATCCGGGTTTGGACCGGGCCGAACTGGTGGACTGGGTGGAGCGCTTTTACGGGGAATACTATTTCCGGCCGAAGGCGGCATGGCGCGTGGTTCGGAAGGCGATTTTCGACAGCAAGGAGCGCAAGCGCCTGGCAAAGGAGGCGCGGGAGTATCTGGCGCTGCGCAGCAAGAGGAAGCGCTTTGTCGAGGAGCAGCGGGCGGCCACGGCGGCCGCCAACGGAGACTGAGTGTCCGCACGGGTCTGGCTGCTGACGGCAGCCGTGGTTCTCAGCAACACTTTGGGGAATTACGTTCTGGCGCGCGGGATGAAAAGCGCGCCGGGAGGTGGCGTGTTTGCGCCATTGCTGCACCCGGCGGTAGTGGCCGGCATCCTGCTATTGATTGCCTGGACGCTGCTCCGGTTGCGGCTGCTGGGGTTGGCGGACCTGAGCTTCGTGCTGCCTGTCACCGCAGTCGGGTACGTGCTGAACGCCATTATGGGCGCATGGTTGCTGGGCGAAACGGTAACGGCATCGCGCTGGGGCGGCACGATCCTGATTACGCTGGGTGCTGCCCTGACCGGGGCGGGGACAGCCAAGACGGAGCATCCCTCATGACGTCTGCGTGGCTGTTGGTGGCAGGGGTAGTAGCTTCCACCGTAGCGGCCGATTTGCTGCAGAGCCATGCCATGCGGCGGGGCGGCAAGCGGTGGAAACTGCCTTTTGCCGTGGTGTTCATGGCAAGCTCGTTTTTTTGCTTCACGCAACTGCTCAAGATTGCGGATCTGAGTTTCGCCGTGCCCGCCACGGCTTCGAGTTTCGTGATCGAGACGTTTCTGGCGCGGCTGGTGCTGCGGGAACGGGTGGACGCCCGCCGGTGGTCGGGCGCCGTGCTGGCAGCTTGCGGAGTTGCGCTGCTGGCGCGGTAAGCACGCAATGTTGTGGTACGCAGTCTTTATCATTGCGTTCGCGTATCAGTGCGCCATGCTGGCGGCGGTGGTTCGCTTTCTGACGCGGCCCAGGAGGCATGGCGGCTTTGCTCCGGGCATTTCGGTGCTGAAGCCCGTTCGAGGTTTGGATGAGGCGCTGGAAGCGGCGCTGCGTTCGCATTTCGAGCAGGACTACCCCGAGTATGAAGTGCTGGTAGGCGTCGGGTCGCTTGACGATCCGGCCGTGCCGGTGGTGCGCCGTCTCATCGAAGCACATCCTGGCGTGGCCTGCCGCCTGCTGGTTTGCGGCACGCAGGCCCCGAATGCAAAGGCGGGCAAGCTGGTGGATCTGGAGCGGGCGGCCCGTTATCCGGTGCTCCTGGTGAACGACAGTGACATCACGGTGCCTCCAGACTATCTGCGCCGCGTGGTGGCTCCGCTGGCCGATGAGCGGGCCGGATTGGTGACATGCCCCTACCGGGCCAACGCCGGATCTGCCGCGGGGCAATGGGAAGCGCTGGGGATAGCGACCGACTTCGTCCCGTCGACGCTGGTGGCGCCGATGGTGGGGGTAAAGGAATTCGGTTTGGGTTCCACTCTATGCTTCCGGCGTGAAGATCTGCGCGCGGCCGGCGGGTTTGAGGCGGTTGCGGACTACATTGCGGATGATTACCAGCTCAGCCGCCGCATCACGGGGTTAGGCAAGCATGCCGTGATGAGCGAAGTGGTGGTAGAGACGCACCTGAACAGCCCGAGTTGGCGCCAGGTGTGGACGCACCAAGTGCGGTGGGCGCGAACGATCCGGGTTTCGCGGCTGGACGGGTTTCTTGGGCTCCCGGTGACGCATGCGGGCCTGTGGGCTCTGGTGCTTTTGCTGGCCGGGCAGTGGGTGCTGGCGGCTGCACTAGCGGGGTTGCGGGTTTTGGCGGGCGTAGCGGGTGGATTCCTGGCGCTGCGCCACCGGCCGGCACTCAGGCTGGCGGCGCTGATTCCCTTGTGGGATGTGTTTGCCTTTGCTATCTGGGTTACCGCGCTGACCGGCAACCGGGTGCGGTGGCGGGCCGGTGCATTGCGGTTGAGCGGGGATGGGCGGATTACGGAAATCACGCGCGACTAAAGGCTACGGGCGGCAGATGCCGCGCTGACTGCGGCGGATGAATGCAACCAAGTGTGCGGTATCTTCGGTAGGGACTTCGGCCTCGATGCGCGCCAGCGCGTCTTCCAGCTTCAGACCGGCACGATACAACAAGCGGTAAGCCGTCTTCAACGCGGCAATACGCTCGGAGGAAAATCCAGCGCGTCGAAGCCCAACGAGGTTCAAACCCTTGGGTGCGACATTGAAGTCCGCACACAGGAGAAAGGGCGGGACATCGAGGTTCACGCGCACGTTTCCACCAATCATGGCCAAGCGGCCGATCTTGGAAAACTGGTGGACCACGACGCCGCCAGAGATGAAGGCGTGGTCTTCGACCTCGGCGTAACCCGCAATAAGCGCACAACTGGCGATAACACAATGGCTGCCGATGACAGCGTTGTGCGCGATGTGCCCGGAGGTCATTACGTAATTGTCATCGCCGATGACGGTGCGAGACCCCGGGGCAGTACCGCGGGAGATGGTCCAGTGTTCGCGGATTTTGTTGCGGGCGCCGATATCGAGGAAACTCCGCTCCCCGGAAAAATTCTTATCCAGCGGATCGGTACCCAGCACGGCGCCCGCGGAGATCTCATTTCCTTCGCCGAGCGTGGTCCAGCGTTTGACGTAAACGTAGGGCTCCAATAGAGAGCCGGCGCCGATGACCGTGTCCTGCTCGACGACGCAAAATTCGCCGATGCGCGCGCGGGGCCCGACCACCGCGTCCGGGTGAACGCGGGCTGTTGGCGCGAGGTAGGCGGAAGGGTCCACCGGCATAGACTGATATGGTATGCCAACGGTCCGGGAACTTGCCGCGTACTTGGAAGCCCCGTTTGAAGGTGATGGAGAGGCGCTGATACAGGCCGGCGCCCCGCTGGACACGGCTCAGCCGCACGAGGTGAGTTTTGCGGGCGGGAAAGCGCTGAAACAGGCGCCGGCATCGCGGGCGGGCTGCCTGATCGTGCCCGGGGACTACGCCAACACTGAACAGCGGACTGTGATCCGCGTGCGCGACCCAAGAAGGGCATTTGCGAGAGTGCTGCGGCTGCTTCATCCGGAGCAGCGGCCGCAGGCGGGCATCCATGCGACGGCCGTAGTGGCCGATTCAGCGCGGTTGGGCGAGGATGTGAGTGTGGGGCCGTATGTGGTGATCGGAGAAGAGTGCACCGTGGGGGACGGCTGCGTGATCGGCGCGCACTGCGTGCTTGGTGATCATGTGCGGTTGGGGGAACAGTGCCGGCTGTATCCGCGTGTGACGATCTACAGCCGCGTGGAAGTGGGCGCGCGTTGCGTTCTGCATGCAGGCGCAGTGCTGGGCGCCGACGGATTTGGTTTCGTGCGGGAAGGCGACCGGTACGAGAAATTTCCTCAGGTGGGGCGAGTGGTCGTTGGCAACGATGTGGAGATTGGGGCGAACTCTACGGTGGACCGGGCGGCGGTAGGCGTGACCATCCTGGAGGATGGGGTGAAGCTCGACAATCTGGTGCATGTCGGCCACAACTGCCGGATCGGGCGGAACGTGCTCATGGCGGCGCAATGCGGACTGGGTGGCGGCACCGTGATCGAGCAGGAAGCAATTCTCGGCGGGCAGTGCGGGATTGGCGACAACGTCACCATTCAAGCGGGAGCGATTCTGGGCGGCAAGGCGGGCGTGCTGCCCGGCAAGATTTTGCCGGGCGGCGGCATCGCCTACTGGGGCGTGCCGGCGCGTCCGGTGAAGGAGTACTTCGAGATGCTGGCGGGATTGCACAAGCTGCCGGCCCTTCGGGCCGAAGTGAACGAATTGAAGAAGCGAGGGTAAAGTGCGGATCGTGGTGGGCGGCGAGACCCGCAAGTGCGGCAAGACCTCGTTGATCTGTTCGATTTTGCGGACGTTTCCGGAAGCCGGGTGGGCAGTGGCGAAAGTGACGCCGCACTGGCACGAACCTTCGACCCAGGGCGGCGACACCGGGCGTTATCTTGAGGCAGGCGCGAAGGTGGCGCGGCTGTTTGAGGGTGGGGCGGAGGCACTGCCGGAGTTGAAGAAGTGGCTGGCGGAGTACGACAACTGGATAGTGGAGTCGACAACGCTGGCGCCACACCTGGAGTGCCACTGCCGGCTGCTGGTGCGGAGCAGCGAATCATCGCCGGCCAAGGAGAACGCGGGGACTGCGCGCTTCATGCCGGATGCATTGATCGGGGAGCGGCGTGGGGACGAAGGGGCGCTGCCTGTGTTTCCGCTGCAGGGTACAGGCTGGCGCGAGTTTCTACTCGAACATTGGAAAGCGAAACAGGACGCGCAGGAGGCCGCCGGAATCCTCGGCGCAGAAGAGTCCGCCAATTGACTCGGTAAAGCGGCGCAATCCTCCGCTGCGTTCGCCAGGATCGAGCCAGCGCAGCAGTTCTCCAGTCTTCCAGCCAGGTATTTCCGCGTGCCATTCGATGGCGAGGCTGGCGGTCTCCTGGCGAGTGACCGCCAAAGGGGCGCTGGCGCAGGCGGCCACCCCAGTGATAAATGACAGCAAGTGGTGGAAGGCGAACTCGGCCCGAATTCTTGGCAGCGAAGCCGGCGGCAGTGCCGGGGAGAGTTGGAGCTGCAATTGGCAGCGGAGATTCTCGCTGGCCTGACGAGCTACGTCCTCCAACACTGAGTTGATGCAGACGGCGTGACGGGGCAGAGCATGCGCATCGAGAAAACGCGTCGCGTCATCGAGCAGCCATGCTGCCTGGGCCACCAGCCGCCTGATTTGCTGGCAGTGGTCGCGGATCAGCGGTGATCCCGCTTCCACCTGCCTTTCGAGGACGAAGGCGATGGACTCGAGGCCTCCGAGCGGGCCGCGCAGGTCGTGCGCCAGGTCCCGCAAGATCGCTTCCGTGCTAGTAGCCGCTAACTGATCGACCATGCAACAAAGCCCTTAGCATAGCACTCGCCATCGTCCACGTCTCCGCCTGAATGACCGCTTATGAAGCGTGGATGGCTAGGACTCCCGGTGGGACTGGTGAACGACGCTATGGTCCTCGGTCGCTTCCAAGTGGGTGAGCACTTCGACGGGCACTTCAAAGTCCTGCTCGATGTCGTCTTCAAGGCGGGTGGCGATCTCATGCGCCTTGCCGAGGGTCAGGTCGTAAGGAAAAAGGAGATGGACTTCGATGAGGAGGCGTCCGCCGGTTTCCCGGAAGCGCAGATTGTGCCAGGCGAAACCGGTGCGGTCCTGAAACACGGCCAGGCGGCGGCGCAAAGCGCGGTCCACTTCGGGGTCGGCATAATCCAATAGTCCGTAGACGGACTGGGAGACAAGCCGAGTGCCCTGCCAAATGATGTGGATGGCCATCAGGATGGCGCAGATGGGATCAAACTGCTTCCAGCCGGTAAAGACTACCAGCAACAGGCCGCCAACTACCCCGGCGCTGGTCCAGCAGTCCGAGAGCACATGGTGGCCATTGGCGATCAGGATCACGGAGTTGGCTTGCCTTCCGACGCGCAAAAGGTACCAGCCCAAGGCCCCGTTCAAAGCGCCCAGGGAGGCCACCATGGCGACGCCAAAGTTCAGTTCGCGCAAGGGGATGCCGCGTCGCCAGAGGTCGGCGGACGTAATGATGATGGCGATGCCGGCGGCCGCGATTAAGGCGCCCTCAAAGCCGGCTGAAAAGAACGAGATGCGCTCATAGCCGTAGTGAAATCGTTCGTTCGCCGGGCGCTTGCTGAGCCAAAGGCTGAAGGCGGCGAAGCCAACTGCGACGTTATGGATGAGAGATTCGAGGGCGTCCGAGAGGATGGATGCGGAACCGGTGGCCCACCAAGCTGCACTTTTGGCAAACAGCATCAACACGCCCGCGGCGACGGACAGGCGCATGGCCCGCAGAACGCGGGCATCGGCCTCCGGCGAAGAGACGTGATGTCGGTGCACGCCTGGATTCTACTCGATCAGAGTGGCTGCGAGAATAGGCAGCCGCGCGGCAAATCAGGCAGCCAGGTCCAGGTCGAGGACGTCAAACTGGAACCGCTCGGGGGGCAGAGAGCTCACGGGCTCGGGCGACATGGCGGCCCACGCGTCGTAAGCGGCGTCAGCAACGCTGCCTTTCAACAGCAGCAGGAAGTTATTGGAGAAGCACCCCAGTGGGGGCGGCTGGCGGAAGTTGAGCCGCGTGCCGACCGCGCGCTCCAGCGAGAGCCCGTGCGTATCGACCTTCTTGTCGCGCAGGAGTGTGACAAAGCTGGACCGGCCGGCATGGGGCCAGACGTCGGCTCGTAGCAAAGGGCGCAGATCCTGGCGCATCTCGAAAGTCATTTCGCACTGGCGGATCCACTCGATGACGGAGTCGCCCAGGCGCCAGTGGGCCACCAGCCCGGCATACTGCTGTACAAGCTGTACCGCGAGATCCGTGCGGCGCATGTCCAACATCTGCTCCATGTTGGGATCGTCCACGGGCAGGGAAGGAATCAGTTCCTCGGACTCCACCACGACGCTGGCCATCTCCATGGCATGATCCAGGCGGCCCGGTTCTGGTTTGCTGGTCATCAGCAGCGGGGGCAGTTCGTGGGTACGATCCCCAGGGATTTCAACGAATCGACGGCCTCCTACGATTTCCATGTGCTTCTCACTTTCCCAGGCCCCTCATGAGAAGAGCCCGAATCAGCGTGGCAAACATGGCCTTTCGCCTAGTCTTTATTTCGGTCAATTATAGAGACGTCTTCAGGACTGCTCAAGTTCCGGGCAGACATTTGGCAGCACTCCCTGGCCGGGAGTGCCAGCACGAGGCGTGCGATGAGGAACCGGTAATCTGAAGATTGGAGGGCCCGCTTCAGGTGCACCGCAAACTTTTCCTCCTGGTCTTGGCAATGGGAGTTGGAATGACGAACGAATCTACAGCCACTGGTCCGGACAGGCCTCCGGTGGCGAAGCAGCAGCCGAAGGTGCTGGAACTGCACGGAGAACGCAGGACTGACCCGTATTTCTGGCTACGGGAGAAGAAGGATCCGGAGGTCATCCGCTACCTGGAGGCCGAAAATGCCTGGACGGAAGCGCAGATGCGCGACACACAAGCGCTGCAGGAGAAGCTCTATACCGAGATCGTCGGCCGGATCCAGGAAACCGACACGAGCGCTCCGGCGCGCAGTGGACCGTACCGCTACTATTCGCGCACTGAGAAGGGCAAGAACTACGCGATTTATTGCCGGCGGAAGGGCGAAAGCGGCCCGGAAGAAGTTCTGCTGGACGCGAACAAGGAGGCGGAAGGAAC
The DNA here is from genome assembly GCA_964460395.1 of uncultured Solibacteraceae bacterium. Taxonomy (GTDB): domain Bacteria; phylum Acidobacteriota; class Terriglobia; order Bryobacterales; family Bryobacteraceae; genus CAYWQS01. The sequence goes on from CAYWQS010000014.1 coordinate 78,846, forward strand.
GAAGTTTTTCCAGCTTGGCATTTACGACGTGAGCCCGGATCATGCTCTGTTGGCCTATGGGACTGATACAGACGGTAGTGAAGAATACACCGTGCGTTGGAAGGAGTTGGGTGGCGGGAAGCTGCTGGATGACCGGCTGGACAAGGTAAGCGCCGGTTTTGCCTGGGCTAACGACAACCGGACTGTATTCTACGTGACTGAGGATGAGGCCCGGCGGCCGTACCGGCTGTACCGGCACGTGCTGGGGCGGCCGCAGGCGGAAGACGTACTGGTGTACGAAGAGAAGGATGAACGGTTCCGAATTTCGATTTCGGTGACGCGCAGCAAGCAGTTCCTGGTGATGGGGCTCGAATCGCAAACCACGTCGGAGATTCGGGTGGCGCCGGCGGATAAGCCCGGGGAGCCCTTCCGCACGGTGGTCCCGCGGCGCCAGGATGTCGAAGCCAGCCTGGCGCATGTGCCCGGACGTTTCTTCGTTCGGGTGAACGATACGGGGCGTACATTCCGGCTGGTCGAGATGCCGGAGGCAGGAGCGGCGCCGGCGCAGTGGAAGGAGATCCTGCCAGCGCGGGCGGACGTGACTTTGGAAGACGTGGATGCTTACGCTAACCACCTGGTGGTGACCGAACGCGACCGTGGGCTGTTGAAATTGCGTGTCCGGCGGCTCTCCGACGGCCAGGAGCACTTTGTCCAATTCCCCGAGGCGTCTTATACGTTGTACGGGGGCGGCGGCGACGACTTCGACACCAACCTGCTGCGTTTCCACTACACTTCTCTCACCACACCGAATTCCGCCTTCGATTACGACATGGAGTCACGCCAGCGGACGCTGGTGAAGCAGCAGGCGGTGCTGGGTGGATTCGATGCGGCCAACTACGCGAGTGAGCGGCTGGAGGCGGCCGCGCCGGACGGAACAAAAGTGCCGTTGTCTCTGGTTTACCGCAAGGGACTGAAGCGGGACGGGTCGCATCCGGCGTTGCTCTACGGATATGGCTCTTACGGCATTCCCTCGGACGCAGCCTTCAGTTCCAGCGTGATATCGCTGTTGGACCGCGGTTTCGTTTACGCCATAGCCCACATCCGCGGCGGCGGGGACTTAGGCAAAACCTGGCACGATGCGGGGCGGATGCTGAACAAGCGGAATTCGTTCACGGATTTCATCGCGGCTGCGGAATTGCTCGTGAAGGAAAAGTACACGCAGCCAAAGCGGTTGGGCATACTCGGCGGCAGCGCGGGCGGACTGCTGATGGGCGCCGTGGTGAACATGCGGCCCGACTTGTTTGGCGCGGTGATTGCGAAGGTGCCTTTTGTGGACGTGCTGAGCACGATGATGGACTCGACGCTGCCCCTCACGGTGGGCGAGTACGAGGAGTGGGGTAACCCGGCGGACGAGCGGTATTACCGCTACATGCGCAGCTACTCTCCTTACGACAACGTAGAGCGGCAAGCGTTTCCACACATGCTGGTGACTGCGGGGCTGAATGATCCGCGGGTGAGTTACTGGGAACCGGCGAAGTGGGTGGCCAAGCTGCGCAGCATGAAGAAGGACCAAAACCTCCTGTTGCTGAAAACCAACATGGCGGCAGGCCATGGCGGAGCCTCCGGCCGCTATGAGCGCTTCAAGGAAACCGCACTCGACTACGCGTTCCTAATGAAGGCGCTGGGCGTGCCTCTCCAGTAGCGATAGACTGGATTTCAGAGTATCGGGGGGCTTTCCCCCCACGTGCGCTTGCACGTTCGAGGTTAGTCTGACATGCATCACCGGTTACTTGTACTTCTCGCCACCTCCTTGTTTTGGACATCCGGCCTGTTCGGGCAGACCGTGCTGGGGACTATCACTGGCCGGGTTACCGATCCTTCCGCGGCCAGTATTGTGAACGCTACCGTCACCGCCAAGAGCGTCGAGACGGGACTTCAACAGCGGACCGCCACCAACGCGCAAGGCAACTACTCCTTGCCGCAATTGAATGTAGGCACCTGGGAAGTGACGGTGGAAGCACCGGGGTTCCGGCGCAACGTGCGCAAAGGCGTCGTCGTGAACGTGGCGCAGACGGTGACACTGGACGTGACTCTCGAAGTCGGGCAGGTGGAGCAAACGGTCGAAGTGGTGGCCGAAGCCGGACAATTGCAGACTGCGACTTCTGACCTGGGCACTACGGTGCAGCGCAACAAGCTGCTTGATTTACCGCTCTTTGTGAGCGGCACGGTGCGCGACCTGGAGCAGTTCATTTTCCTGGCGCCCGGCGTAACGGGCAATTCGCTGAACACTCAGATCAGCGGTTCGCCGAACCGCGCCAAGGAAGTGCTGATCGACGGTATTGCGTCCACCGGTGTCGAGAGCGGCGGCAACATCCCTGGGAATACGCGTCCTTCGGTGGAGACCATCGGCGAATTCAGACTGTTGCGCGCCAACTTCAACGCGGAGTATGGGCGCACGGGCGGCGGCATCCAGATATTCACCACGCGCTCAGGGACCAACCAGCTCCATGGAGCGGCGTTCAACTACCTGCGAAACGATGCACTGGATGCGCGCGGGTTCTTCCAGCCGCGCCGTCCAGTAAACCGGCAGAACGAGTTCGGCGGGTCATTGGGCGGGCCCATTGTGAAAAACAAGACGTTCTTCTTCTTCGTGTACAGCGGATTCCGGTTTCGGCAGGGCGCGCCCAATACGGTGCAGAGCCTGATTCCCAACGATTTCCGCCAGGGCGACTTTACGAGGCATGACGGGGTAATTTATGACCCCTCGACCAATCGCAGCACGCCAGCGGGCATTACTCGCGACCCGTTCCCCGGCAACCGCATCCCCACCAACCGGTTCAGCGGAGTGGCGTCGAAGATCCTGCCCGTTCTGCCCGCTCCCGGCACCACCGCGCTTTTCAACAATTACATCAGCGTCGGAAGGGGCAGCACGGATTCCGACCAGGTGAACGTCAAGATCGACCATGCGTTTTCCGACCGGAACCGGCTCAGCGGTTACTACTACAACGACCGGTTCGGCCAGCTTGATCCGGAGACGATTGAAGGACCCGCGACGCCCGCGCGTTTGTTCGCCAACCGCAACCAGCTCGCGCGGATCACGCACGACGCCATCCTCTCGCCCTCTGTCCTGAATCACATCAACATCGGTTTCAGCCGCTTCTATGTCAGTTTTGACCACCTTTCGCTGAATCAGGACTGGCCGAACCGCCTTGGGCTGACGGGCGTAAACACGGGACCGAACAATGCATTCCCGTGCATTGAGTTTGTGGCGGCGGGCTACACGCGGCTGGGCGATCCTGGCTGCAACGCGCGCGCACAGCAGGTGAACAACTCATTTCAGATTGCAGAAAGCCTCAGCGTGGTGCGCGGCAGCCACAATCTGAAGTTCGGTGTGGATCTGCGGTTGATGGAGACGAACGGCAACGACAACTTCCAGTCGCAGGGATTCTTCCAGTTCAACGCGCTGGAGACTGGACTGCCCGGGGTTGCCCGAAGCGGTAATGCTGTGGCCAGTTTCCTCCTCGGCACCGTCGACCGCGGGCAGTTGCGCGTCTTCAGTTACTTTCCGCGCAACCGGTATAAATACGTGGCGGCTTACGCTCAGGACGACTGGAAGGTGAGCCGGAAACTGACCGTCAATTACGGGCTTCGCTACGACATCTTCTTCCCGCGGACCGAAAAGCGGGACAACCTGTCAACGTTCGATCCCTCGGTGCCGAATCCGGCGGCGGGCAACCGGCTGGGCGGGTTGTTGTTCCTGGGAGAGGGGGAGGGCCGCAGCGGGCGCAACTCCTTCGCGGATACTGACTACTTCGCCTTCGGCCCGCGGCTGGGAGTTGCCTATCAGTTGACTCCCCGGACCGTTCTGCGCACCGGCTATGGCATTTACTACGCCTTGGGCAATGCGAATGCGGGGCTGCGCGACTCGCTGCAGATGAGTGCGGGATTCATCGCCTCGCCCGTCTTCGCGACTTTGAATCAAGGGCTGACGCCGGCGTTCCAGTGGGACAGCGGTTTTCCGCAGGACTTTCCCAAACCACCTTTCATCAATCCGTCGGCGGCCAATGGCGCCGATCTGAGAATGGTGGGACGACAGGATGGGCGTGCGCCCTATTTCCAGAACTGGAGCTTCACGGTGGAACGGGAAATCGCTTCGCGCCTCAACCTGGAGCTTACTTATCTTGCGACAAAGGGCACGCGGCTGGGGAACAATCTGATCCGCCCGAACGAGTTGGATCCCATTTATCTGGCGCTGGGATCCCTGCTGGCGCGGCCGTTCAACTCGCCTGAGGCTGTGGCCGCAGGCATTCCATCGCCCTATCCGGGATTCCAGGGATCGGTGGCGCAGGCATTGCGGCCGTTTCCGCAATATTTGAACATCTTCCGCCGGTCGGATCCGAGCGGTAATTCGACTTACCACGCCTTCCAGACACAGTTTCAGGTTCGAGCCGCGCGTGGCCTGGACGTGCAGATGGCCTATACTTTCGCCAAGACAATCTCAGATAGCGACGTGCTGGCTGGGGGCGGCAACGCCGGACAGACGACGTACAACCGCCGCCTGGAGAAGGCGCTTTCGATTAACGACATCCCGCACGTTTTCGCTTTGAGCTACAGCTATGCGCTTCCTTTTGGGCCTGGACAGCGGTGGTTGAACCAGCGCAATTTCGCGGGGTTGGTATTGGGCGGCTGGGTTGTAACAGGGATCCACCAGTATTCCTCCGGAGTGCCGCTGCTGCCGGCGGCCAACAACACGCTGCCGCTGTTCAATGGCGCCCTGCGCCCGGACGTGGTGCTGGACGCCTCGCAGTTGAGAAATCCGGCGGACAACTTCGATCCCGCAGTGGACCGCTGGATCAATCCGGCGGCCTTTCGCATCCCGGCGGCTTTCCGGTTTGGCACTTCCGCCCGGGGCTACTCGTCCTTGCGGGCGCCTTCGTTCCTGAATGAGAACTTCGGGTTACTGAAGCGCATCCCGCTGACGGAGCGGTTGACGCTGACGTTGCGCGGGGAGCTGTTTAACGCGTTCAACCGCGTTGTTTTCGCGGCCCCACAGACCAACGTCAGCAATGCGGCCTTTGGAAGGATTGCCGCGCAGGCAGGCACACCCCGGCAAGGGCAGGTGGCCGCGCGTATCGACTTCTAAGGGGCAAGGCAGACCGGGTGACTTTGGTTCACCGCCCAGACCACGCCTCCGCGGCTTAGCAGGGCCACCCACGGGCCGCCGGATGTCAATTCACGGGCCTGCCAGTGCGCACCGTCCCAGCGGAATGCGTGAACGCCCCGGCTGTGAGCCAGCAGCGGATTCGAGCTGGACAGCCAGGCGTGCGGTTCGCCGAGGCCTGGAACTTCGATTGGAGTAGCTGGCCAGAGTTCCTCCAGGCGTGGGGGCGGCCTGTGGAACACCAAGCGCTCGCGAGAGGCCCAGAGGAGGCCGCGCGGGCGGTCCACCCAGCACAGGCGCGCGAGTGCTGAATCCTCGCCGGCGAAATAGGTGTTCAGGGCGAAGAGCCGCCAGGCGGCTCCCCGCCGGCCGGAGTCACGCAGCCAATAGTTGCCGCAGAGAAGTTCCGCGCGGCTATCGCCGTCCAAGTCGACCGTGATCAACCCGCCCTGCCGGGAGGGAGTGTAGATGGAGTAAATCTCCTCGACGCCGCGGGGTGTCCAGAAACGGAGTTGGGCGTCCAGGTGAATGTAAAGCAGCCCGTCCTCCCCGTGCAGGCGGGTCCATAGGAGGTCGCTGGTTTGAGTGTCGTCTTCGATAACCAGACGGGGCTGGTGCCGGATCAGGCGGCGGCCGTCTTCGAGGAGAAACAAGTGGCCGGCGGCGAAGCAACCAGCCCGGCCGTAGTTCCGGCCTCGCTCCAGAATGTGCGGCTCCGATCCGTCCCATGGCCAGAGAGCGAAGCTTTCGCCCCAGGTGAGGATCCCGCGCGGAGAAGCGGTCGCGCCGCGAATTTCGCCAGTGTCAGTGGCAGCCTTTGCAGGTGAACTTCTTGCCATGGCACGTCCAGCACTCCATCTTGTCGTGTTTGGTGGTGGCGTGCGCATCCACGAAGGCGGCCGTGTGAGAATCCGGGCGGAACTTGAAATCGTCTGCGTGGCACTGCTTGCAGCTTTCGGGCGGATTGATCTGGTTGTGGCAGGTGAGGCAATCCGCCATGTTGGGGAAGTGCGCTTTCGTATCGGTGATGGCTTCAGAGGTTTCGATGCCGTGATGGCAGGCAGCGCATTCGTTCTTGGTATCGAGCCCCTTGGGATGCCGTTCCGGCTTGTCCAGATACGTGCCGGCCTTGATGGCGGCCTGGATGAGAGGCGCCACATTGCCCATGGCTACATGAACTGCGTGGTTAAACTTCTGCACCTGCAGTTTGCGGGGCTCACGGATGTGGGTTTCGTCGTGACACCGTGCGCACGCGTCGTGAAACGGCAACAGGTTGTCCTCCGCCTTCGTGGACTTTTCAGCGTCGGTGTGGCAGGACTGGCAGGAAGGAACCTGCTCCAAGTGATATTTGTGTGAGAACGGGCGGCGCGGTTGAGTTGCGAGCGCCGCCATCCCAAATGCCGTGAGAGCCGCTACTGCGGTTACCGCTTGTAGGAGATGCGCCACAGTTTGTTGCCTCCGTCGTCCGAAACCAGCAGCGAGCCGTCGGTCAACTGAAGCAGACCCACCGGGCGGCCCCATACCTCCTTCTTGGAAGGATCGAGCATGAAACCGGTGAGGAAGTCCTCCTGTGGACCGGCCGGCTTTCCGTCCTTGAAGGGGACGAAAATAACAGAGTATCCGATCCGTTGTGCGCGATTCCAGGAGCCGTGCAAGGCGAGGAACGCGCCATTCCTGTAGCGGGCAGGGAACTGAGATCCCGTGTAGAAGCGTGCATCAAGAACGGCAACGTGGGCGGGCAGCACGACATCGGGCACGATGGTCTTGGCAACGAGGTCGGGCCGCTGGCCCTTATTGCGCGGTTCCTCGTTCGGCCCGATGTAGGCGAAGGGCCAGCCGTAGAATCCGCCTGGTTTGATGGAAGTGAAGAAGTCAGGCACGAGGTCGTCGCCCAAGCCGTCGCGCTCCTGGATCGCCGCCCAAAGGGTGTCTGTGCCGGGATAGAAGTCAAGGCCGATCGGGTTGCGGGTACCGGTGGCGATCATTTCCTTGCCGCTCCCGTCGGGGTTATAGCGGCTGATGGACGCGCGGATCTCGGGCTCGCCCGGGGACACGTTCGACAATGAACCCACGGCGAGGTAGAATTTCTCACCCTTGCGGTCGAACAGGATTGTGCGTGTCCAGTGTCCTTTGGCGGCGTCCTTCAGGTCGACGATCATCTCCGCCGGTCCGAGTTTCAACGCCTTGGCATCGTACTTGTAACGCTTCACGGCTGTGGTTTCGGCGATGTAGAGCCAATCCTTATGAATGGCGAGGCCGAAAGGGCGGTCGAGATTGCCGATCAGCTTCACTTTCTCATCGACCTTCATGTCTTTGTCTTTGTCGATGAGGGCGTACACGGAACCTTGCTGGCCAGAGTCTGAAAGAAGAATCTCCCCCGCGGCGCCATAGATCATGTAACGGGGCCGTTCAAATCCCGAGGCGAACTCTTCCACATGGAAGCCTGCGGGCACCTGCAGGCGGGCGCCGTCCGGTCTTTCGATCACCGTCGGAGCGTTGCTGGCCGAGGGAGTGTGGAACGGAGGGGGGAGCTTAGGGGGATCAGAGGCAAGCGCGGCGCATCCCAGAGCCGCGGCAATCAAAGGCAGCGTTCTCAGCATTGGCTTCATTGTAACGGGCGGGGCGGCATTCGGGCAGAAGCCGGGCCAAGGGATTGACAAATCAGTGTATAGTAGAGGCAAGAGGGTCCAAACTACTGAGGTTCAACTACCCAACGGATAACAGGCCAGACCGGAGCAAAGTATTGAGCCCGGTTTCTGCCCGCTCCGAGGTTGAGTTGTGCCATCATTTCTGGTCCACTTCCCACCTCCTTCTCCAGCATGTTTCCATCTAAGTTTTCCCGGCCGCGCCCCCGAGTGCGCGAGAACGTGAACGAGGCCATCCGGGCACGCGAGGTCCGCGCTGTATTCCCGGATGGAACGGTGGCGGTCATGCCCACGCCGGAGGCCATCCGGCGTGCCCAGGACCTGGGACTTGACCTGATTCTCATCGCACCCACGGCGGAACCGCCTGTTGCCAAGGCGATGGACTACGGGCAATGGCAGTACGAGCAGAAGAAGAAGCAGCACGAGGCCAAGAAGAAGCAGCACGTGATCCAGGTGAAGGAACTGAAGTTCCGTCCTAACACCGACGATCACGACTACGACTTCAAGATGAAGCATGCCATCCGTTTTCTCGGAGAAGGCAACCGGGTGAAAGCGGTAGTCCAATTCCGCGGGCGCGAAATTGCGCACGTGGACCTTGGCCGGAAGCTTTTGATGCGGTTTGCCGAAGACCTGAAGGAGCATGGCTCCGTGGAAGGCCAGCCCAAATTGGAAGGGCGCAACGCTCACGTCATCATTAGCCCAGTGAAGAAAGAAGGCGGCAAGGACAAACCGAAAGCCCCAAAGCCGCCGGTAGCGGCGCCAGCGTCTCCCAGCAATCCAACAGCATAAGGATCCATCAACCAGCGGGCCGGATTTGGATCTCGCCCAGCCGGTATCTGCGGTGGCCGTCGTGTCCTTCCAGCGGAAGTGCAATGTTGGGCATTCCGGTTTTCGTGCCGGCCGAGATGCAAAGCTCGCAGGTGCTTGGCTGCAGAACCGGGTCTGGAGGTTGGTTGAACAGGATGCGTGGCCGGTCGTACTTGGCAATGACCAAAGTCCAACTTGCGCGATGCTCCTCAATCACATCGAGATGAAGGCCCCCGCCGCCCGCACGTCCGTGCCGTGGCCGATCTACTGCTTCTTTCTTGCGGGCAAACGGTCGTACCGCAATTCGCCGCCCTGCAGGCGCTGGACGCCGCGAGCGCCGTGGGTTTCCTCCAGCCGAAAGTCAGGCACCTCTTTCTCCATCCGGTCGAACATCCCTTTGAGCCGGGCCACCACGTCAGGATGCTGCTCCGCCACGTCGCGCTGTTCGCCGGGATCCGATTCGAGATGGAAAAGCATCATGGGCTTTGGCTCGCTGCCGGAGCGGAGCCCCGGATAGCGGTCCGGCCGAGGCTGTTCCGTTTGAGCGATGAGCGTGACTCCGTCCGGGCCGCGGGGATCCACCCATCGCTGAGCCTGTGCCGGTTCCTGATAGGCCTGGCCCGGGGTGGGGGTCCTCACGTGCAATTTCCAGGGGCCGGAACGGACAGTGGCAAGGCGCGGCCCCGACATCGAGTACAGTGCTTCATGTGGTGTCCTTGCGGCGGGATCGCTGCACAGCGGAAAGATGTTCCGGCCATCCAGAACGCGGCCGGGTGGCAATGGTGCGCCCGCCAACCCGCAGAGAGTCGGCAAGAGATCAATGACGCCGGCCATCTCATGGCAGACGAGGCCTTGCGGGATGCGGCCCGGCCACCGCGCCAGCATGGGTACCCGGATGCCGCCCTCCCAAGAACTGGCCTTCATGCCTCGAAGGCCGCCAGTATCGCCTCCGAACCATGGGCCATTGTCAGACGCGAACACAATCAGCGTGTTCTTGCCAAGGCCAAGCCGGTCAACCGCATCTACAACCCGGCCGCATTCGAAATCGAGCTCGCGGATCACATCGGAATAGAGATCCCCGGGCGTCTCCGGCGTATAGAACTCCTCGCTGGCAGCTAACGGTTTGTGGGGCATCGCATGCGGAAGGTAGAGGAAGAATGGGCGGGCGCGGTGGCGCTGGATGAACTCGATGGCCCGATCCGTATACTCCCGAGTGAGCTGTGCCTGGACCACCGGATACCGGGCCACACGTTCGTTTTCCACCAGCTGCACCGGACGCATATCGTTCGAGTAGAGGATGCCGTAGTATTCATCGAAGCCTTGGGTGCGGGGCAGGAATTGCGGAAGGTGGCCCAAATGCCATTTGCCGATGCAGGCGGTGGCGTAGCCCTGCGTCTTCAGAACCTCGGCTAGCGTCACTTCCGCGGGCGGCAGACCCACGCTGTTGATGCCGGCATCGGGCGCGGGGTTGAACACCATGCCGTTACGGAACGGGTATCGCCCGGTGAGCAGCGACGCACGCGAGGGAGCACAGTACGGTGTGGGGACATAGAAATTGGTAAACCGCACGCCAGAAGCAGCCAGTTGGTCAAGCCTGGGCGTGCGGTGGGCTTTGGCGCCATAGCAGCTCAAATCGCCATAGCCGAGGTCGTCGGCGTAAATCACCACAAAGTTTGGAGGCCGCGAAACGGGTTGGCCTGCCACGGAAGCGGCCAGGGCCGCGGTGAAAAAATCACGACGTCTCATGGAAACACCAGTGCATACGATTCAAAGTGATACGGGCCAGCCCCGGCCAGCAGGTTCGCCGGGCGCGGACCGGGCCGGCGGCAGGTAGTCGTAGGTTTCGTGCATCCACTGGCTGAGGCGGTCCAGAAGATCGCGGGTTACATCCTGGTAGTCCGGCGAGAGGGCTAGGTTGTGGAACTCGTTAGGATCACGCTCGAGGTCGTAGACTTCCACCAGCGGCCGTGCGGGTGCAAACAACTCGCGCAAGGGCAGTGGCAGGGTGCCGCGCCGGCTTTCCCGGAGCATCGCCTGCCAGGTGGGAGAGTCGGTGAGGTCCCAGGCTGGGCGGTAGGGAAAGTGTGGAGCTGCATTGAAGATGAGCTTGTGGCGGGCTGTGCGCACACAGCGAATCGGGTCGAAGTTGTCATGCCAGTTGCGCTCTGAAAAGACGGCCTGCCGGGGGCCTGGTCCGCGTCCAAGCAGCAAATCGAGAATGTTGCGCCCCTGCATCTTCGCGGGCGCCGCCAAGCCAGCCGCCCCCAGCCAGGTGGGCGCCAAATCTACATGAGACACGAGATCATCCACCACCCGGCCAGGCTGCACCCGCCCAGGCCAACGGACGAGGAGAGGCACACGGATGCCAGAGTCGTAGCAAGTGCCTTTGGCGCGAGGGAAAGGCATGCCGTTGTCGCCCGTAAAGACGACCATGGTGTTCTGGGCCAGCCCGCGTTCCTCGAGGGCACTCAGAATCTGTCCACATTCGGAGTCCATCCGGGCAATGAAGTCGTAGTAGTGGGCCAGGTCAGTGCGGACTTCGGGTGTGTCGGGCAGAAACGGCGGTATCTGCACGCGCGCCGGATCGTGTGGCGGTTGGAAGGCGCCTGGCTTGTAGGGCCGGTGCGGGTCGGTAAAGCCAACCTGGAACCAGAAAGGGCGGTTCTTTGGCAAACGGTCAAAAAAATCGGTGATGCGGGCAGGTTTGGATTCGTAGTATTCGAAGCGTTTTTCGAACGCGGGGCCCTGGTGAAGCTTCCGCACCGCTCCTGTGAAATAGCCGCGTTCGCGCAGAGGCTCCAGAAACGTGGGTTCCCAGGCGGGCATGGGTGTATGCAGGCGGGAGGTGGAAGTGGTGTGCGGAGAGCAGCCAGTGAAGATGGCCGACCGGTTGGGGCTGCACTGGGGTGAGGCGACGAAGCAGTTGGTAAATCGCGCGCCGGAGGCGGCTAGGCGGTCCAGATGCGGAGTAGCCACCGTGCGGTTCCCATAGCAGCCGAGATCCGGCTGGCTATGGTCGTCGCTGATCAGGAACAGAACATTGGGCGCCGTGGTGCTGGACTGTGCGCCCGCAGCAATTGGCCCCAGAGAGGAGCCGAGGAAACCGCGGCGGCTGAAGTCGGATGGCATACGCAGCCATCATAAGCCGTTGGTCCGTTGCTCGCCCTGTCAGTAGAACAAGTACTTTTTCCACTGATTGTCGCTACGGCCCAGCATCCGCATCAGGTGCCGCGAGGTGTGCAGACTGAAGGGCCTCGGCTGGCGCAGCAGCCGCATATTGGCCTCATCCGGAGTGCGGTTGCCTTTGCGGTTGTTGCAGGGATGGCAGCAAGCCACCAGATTCTCCCAAGTGCTTTCCCCTCCGCGTGAGCGGGGGATGACATGGTCCAACGTCAATTCAGTGGACGGAAACACCTTGTGGCAATACTGGCAGGTGTAGCGGTCGCGCATCAGGATGTTCTTGCGCGACAGAGCACGGGTCTGGTGGGGGATCCGCCGGTATTCCAGCAGACGGATGACGGTGGGCAGGCGCATCGCCAACCGCTGGGCATGCAGATGGCCGTCGGCGTGTTCCTCCGCGTGGGCCAGGCCTTTCAGGATGAGCACGAGAGCTCGGCGGGCTGCACAGATGTTGATCGGCTCGTAGCTGGCGTTGAGCACCAGCACGGGCCTGTGCAACTGGTCGGGGTTCGTGGTCATGCGAACTCTCCTCGATCGGGGATGGATACGGCGAAATCGTTCATGGCTCCAGGGCTTCGGCGGTCCGTGCGGGCCAGAGTGAGCGCGTCCACGCGGGCGGCGCCGCCCTGGCGGAGCACGCGGGCGCAGGCGTTGACGGTGGCGCCGGACGTGAGCACGTCGTCGATTAAGAGCAGACGCCGGCCCTCCACCGGGATGCGCCGGTTGAGGGCGTAGAGACCGCGCACGTTCTTTCGGCGCTGTGCGCGGGTGAGGCCGGCCTGAGTCTGGCCGGACTTCTTCCTGAGCAATGCCGGAAGCACTGGGATGGCCGTCTGGCGAGACAGCTCGCTGGCCAAAAGCGCGGAGTGGTTGAACCCGCGGCGGAACTGTTTCCACCAGTGCAGAGGAACCGGAACCAGGGCGTCGTACCGGGTTTCCCGCGGCAGCGCCTTCACCAGCCAGCGGCCCAGCGGCTTGCCAAGCGGGCGCATGCCTTCGTACTTCAAGAGATGAATCAGCGTCCGGACCCGCCCATCGAAGGCCGCATAACTGTAGCAGGCGTGTGCCTGGGTGATCCCTTCCTCGCACAGCCGGCAAATGCCCGCTTCATTGAGCGGAGAAGCATTCAGAAAGGGTGTGCGGCACTGAACGCAAAAATGCTCCGGTTCAAAAAGCGCCGGAGGAACAAGGCATTGTGGGCAGACTGGTGCGAGAGTCCACCCATGTAATGGGCGCTGGCAGCAGCGGCAGTCATCGGGAAAAGCGAGCGCGAAAAGGTGCGACCCGGCGCGAGAGAGCCAGGAGAGGGGAGCGGCAACGCCTGGAGCGTAACGCCAACTTGAGAAGACGCACCTCCCTTATGCAGAAGTATACCCCATAGAACGGGAATGAGTATTCCTGTTTCATGAATCTTCCTTGGCCCACTGTGACCCCGCCGGAACATCTGCCCGGATGTGGAAGACTGAATGCAGATGCCCCCACTGTTGACCTGCCGCGAAGTGTCGAAGCAGTTCGGCGCCGCGACGCTGTTCCGGGAGATCTCCTTTGCTGTCCATGACGGAGATCGCCACGGATTGATTGGGCCGAACGGGTCGGGCAAGTCCACGCTGCTCAAGATCCTGGCTGGTATCGAATCTCCATCTTCCGGCGAAGTGGCAGTCCGAAAGGGGTTGCGGATGCAATACGTGCCGCAGGACCCGGTGTTTGATCCGGCTCTGGCGGTCGGAGAGATCATCCGGGCGGAGGCACGAGAGGGATCGCCGGTGGAGGTGATTGCCGGGCAGGCGGGCTTTCACGAGGCTGGCGCACTGGCGGGCACGTTGAGTGGCGGGTGGAAAAAGCGTCTGGCCATCGCCCGCGCGCTGGCCGCTGAGCCGGACCTCCTCCTGCTGGATGAGCCCACCAATCATCTGGATCTCGAAGGCATCGAGTGGCTCGAAGACCTGCTGGTGCGCTCCTCGTTCGCTTCGGTGATCATCAGCCACGACCGCTATTTCCTCGAGAATGTAGCCACGCAAATGGCGGAGATGAACCGCCGCTATCCTGGCGGACTTTATCGCGTGGCGGGTACGTATACCGAGTTTCTTGTGAAGCGCGAGGAGTACCTGGAAGCCCAGGAGAAGCAGCGGGAAGCGCTGGCGGCGGTGGTCCGGCGCGAAGTGGAATGGCTGCGTCGAGGAGCCAAAGCGCGCACTCGAAAAGCGAAGGCGCGGGTGGATGAGGCGGTGGCCAAGATCCGGACGCTCGAGGACATGGAGTCGCGGCGCCGGTCCGAATTGGCCCGCATCGAGTTTACGGCTTCCGACCGCAAAACCAAGAAACTGCTGGAAACCACCAATCTTGGAGTGGCGGCGGGCGGGCGCCGCTTATTCGGCGGCATCAACCTGGTACTTTCGCCAGGTCAGCGGCTAGGGCTGGCTGGTGCGAACGGCAGCGGCAAGACGACCCTGTTGCACGTGCTGAGTGGTGCGCTTTCACCGGCCGAGGGCACTATCCGGCGTGCCGACTTCCTCAAGGTGGTCTATTTCGAGCAGGCCCGCCAACAGATCGATCCAGCCATACCCTTGCAGCGAGCCTTGGCTCCAGAGGGCGACAGCGTTATCTTCCGGGGCCGCCCGGTGCACGTCAACAGTTGGGCCAAACGGTTTCTGTTCCGGGAAGAGCAATTGCCGCAACCTGTGGGTAGCCTCTCCGGCGGAGAACGAGCCCGGGTACACATTGCTCGGCTGATGTTGGAGCAAGCAGATCTGCTGCTATTGGACGAGCCGACAAACGATCTCGATATCCCGACGTTGGAGGTCCTGGAAGAGAATTTGTTGGACTTCCCTGGCGCACTGGTATTGGTGACGCACGACCGCTTTCTGATGGACCGGGTGGCGACCGGCGTATTGGGTTTGGATGGACAGGGGGGTGCAGGAATTTACGCCGACCTGGCCCAGTGGGAAGCGGCCCTGGAGGAACGGGCCGCGCACAAATCTCCAGCCCGCCAGGAAGCGCTCCCATCCGTCCGCGCGTCCTCGCCTCGCAAGAAATTGTCCTACATGGAGCAGCGCGAATGGGACAGCATCGAAGGGAAGATCCTGGAAGCTGAGCGGCGCCTGGAGGCCGCCCGGGCCACGATGCAGGCGCCGGAGACAGTCTGCGACGCCACACGTCTCGAAGCGGCCTATCAGGCATTTCAAGCGACGGAGCAGGAAGTGGCGGCTTTGTATGACCGTTGGTCGGAACTCGCAGCCAGGATGCAGGAAGTGGGTCAGGCCACCGAATCTTCAGCTCAGTAAGCGACGCACCTGGTCGTAGAGCTGGCGCATCTCATGGAGTTCCTCGCGTAGCGCATCCACCTGGCTCTCTAATTCAGCCACCCGGGTAGCCAGGCTGCCGGGAGGTGATGCGCCTGCCGCTTGAGCCGCCACCGTGATGTCCAACTCGGGCACGCCGGAAAGCAGATGCGCCCATCTTGGCTCCTTGGTGCCAGGCAACCGGGCGAGTTGCAGGGTCAAAGCCTCGGGTTCGCGCTCCGCCATGCGCTGCAAGGTATGATGCACGGCCTCGAGATCCTCGAAGGGATGCAGGCGGCCTGCGCTTTGACGCAGTTCTCCGGCCGTTTGCGGCCCTTTGAGAAGGAGTGCGGTGAGTACCGCGAGTTCGCTGCGGGTCAGGTTCAGTTGCTCCGATACGCGATGCCGGTATTTTTCTACGCGGCTGCCGGCCTCATGGACGAAGGCGGTCCATCCCCGGTGGCGCATGGCGTCGAGGGCGGCAAAGACTTCGTCGGCACTGTAAGCAGTGACCGGATCCCGGTTGTTTTTCTGATTGCAGGCGTTGACCAGAGCGTTCAGCGAGAGAGGGTAATACTCGGGCGTCGAGAGGTCCTTCTCGAGCAGCGACCCCAGCACGCGTGCTTCCACGGCAGAGAGTTCGAACGACACTTCAAAGCATGGCAAACGCGGCGGGTGTCCGGCAATGCCTGGGATGTCAGGGCAATTCAAATACCGCGAATACAGGAAAATGATCCGAGGGGAACCGCCCTTCGCGCTGGGTGGTGACCGTTTCCGCCTCGAGGACGCGCCAGGGCGCGCGGAAGAGGATCCAGTCGATGCGAGCCTCGCCGGGTTTGCCGGTGAAACCGTGGAATGTGCCCTCGGGGCCGGCACGCTTCCCGGCTTCCTTCCAGGCATCTTTGAGTGGCGGCGACAGCAGTGCGTAGGTTTCTCCGCCGGCCGGCGCATTGAAGTCACCGGTCAGGACGATGGGTAAAGCCTCGTCGTAGAGGGAGATGCGGGAGGCAATGAGGCGGGCGCTCTTTTGCCGGGCTGGTTCGTCCTCGCGGCGGTGAGCGAAGTGCGTGTTCAGCAGCAGGAACTCCGGTCCATTCCGCAACCGGAACCGGCCCCAAGTCACCATACGGGGGAGGCTCATGCTCCAAGAGCTGGATCCGGGGCGCTCTGGCGTTTCCGAGAGCCAGAAATCGCCGGAGTCGATGAGTTCGAGACGGTCGCGCCGGTAGAACACGCCCATGTGCTCGTCGGACTCATCCCCCCGCCTGCTCCGGCCGAACCATGCGTATTCGGGAAGCGCCTCCGCCATATCCAACGCCTGGCTGCGCAGCAGTTCCTGTGTCCCAATCAAATCCGGAGCCTTCTGGCGGATGGTTTCCATGAAAAGGCCGCGGCGGTTGTCCCAGCGGTCAGGCCCGTCCTGGGGATTGGCGTATCGGACGTTGAAACTCATCACGCGGAGGGTCCCGGCACTCATGAAAGGCGCGAGAAAGAGGAGGAACGGGAGCAGTCGAAACACGCTTCATATAAGATCACAGCAATGAAAACTGGCGCCACCCTTGTTGCTTGCCTGGCCCTTTCGTTTCCGCTGCCGGCAGCAGGTCCTGAATCCTACATTCCGCTGTTCGAGAAGACCCTGAACGAGAACATTCTCAAGTTTTGGTATCCGCGGAGCCTCGACAAGGTAAACGGCGGATACATCATCGCCTGGGGGCCGCAAGGCGAAGCGAAGCCGCCAGCGCCCAAGGCGCTCGTCACACAAGCGAGGACTGTCTGGCTCTTCGCGCGCGCCGCGCGCGCCGGGTATGGGAATCGGGAGGAATTGTTGGCCGCAGCCGACCACGGGTATCGCTTTCTCGTTACGAGAATGTGGGATGCGCAGCATGGCGGATTCGCCTGGGAGGTGGATGCCACAGGAACCACAAAGACGAGGCCGCGGAAGCACCTCTATGGCCAGTCGTTCGCGCTGTACGCCATCAGCGAGTTTGCGATGGCCAGCGGCCGCAAGGATGTGCTGGACTTCGCCAGACGTTTCTTCGAGCTGCTGGAGGCAAAGGCGCATGACAAAGAGTTCGGAGGATACAGGGAGTTCTTCCGGGAAGACTGGACGGAAGTTGGGGCGGATGAGCCCTCCTATATGTCCGCGCCGGCCGGCGTGAAGCTGATGAATACGCATCTTCACCTGATGGAAGCGATGACCACTTTTTATCTCGCCAGCAAACTGCCCTTGGCCCGGCAGCGCCTGATCGAATTGATGTTCATCGAGAGCAACACCGTGGTTCGAAAAGGGGTGACTGCCTGTACGGATCAATACACAAGGGATTGGCGTCCGCTGCTGGACGGCAACCGTGCGCGGGTGAGCTATGGACACGACCTGGAAAACATTTGGCTGCTGGTGGACGCGGCGAAGGCCGCCGGGTTGCCCGTCACTCCTTTTGTTGATTTCTTTCGGGAAAATTTCGCCTACTCCTTGAAGTACGGGTGGGACGAAAAAGATGGAGGGTTTTGGTACTGGGGCGAGTTTCACAAGCCTGCAGCAGGACGAACGAAAAGCTGGTGGGTGCAAGCCGAAGTGCTGGTGAGCGCCCTCACCATGTTCCAGTTGACCCGGGATCCGCAGTACTGGCAGGTGTTCGAGAAGACGTGGCGGTTCCTGGAGAAGCATCAGATCGACTGGAAAACGGGCGAATGGTGGGCGACGGTGGACGACAATCTGCGGGTTTCTGGAGACAAGGCGAACGCCTGGAAGGGCGGCTATCACAATGGAAGGGCTATGATTGAATCCATCCTGATTCTTAAGGCTCTTGGGGAGGGGAAATGATGAACCGGCGCCAATTTGCTGCCACGTTGGGCTTGGCGCCTGTGTTCGCGCAAACCGAGGCGGGCTTCACCCCGCTCTTTGATGGGAAATCCCTCAAGGGTTGGGTGTTAGTTCGGGGCACGGGTCCCGGCTACATCGTCGAGGATGGGGCCATCGTCTGCCCGAAGGAAGGCGGCGGCAACCTGTTCACGGAGCGCGAATACGCCAACTTCGTTCTGCGGCTGGAATGGCGGCTGTGGGAGGGCGGGAACAACGGGATTGGCATCCGCGCCCCGCTGGAAGGGGATGCCGCCTATGTGGGGATGGAAATCCAGGTGTTGGACGACGAAGCTCCGGTCTATCAAAAAATGGGGCTCAAACCGACGCAGTACACAGGTTCCATATACGACGTGGTCCCGGCCCGCCGCGGGCACGTCCGCCGCAACGGGGCCTGGAACGAAATGGAAATTGAGGCCAATGGAAGAATAATCCGCGTAGTCTTAAACGGAGTAACAGTTTGTGACTCGAATCTTGATGAAATCAAGGACCCGGCGGTGTTGAACAAGCACCCTGGATTGGCCAGGGCGAGCGGGCACATCGGCTTCCTGGGCCATGGCACGCGCGTGGAGTTCCGTAAAATCCGGCTGCGGGAACTGCCATAGCAGGATTCGATTGTCCTAAGATGAGAAGGTTGGGCCTAGGAATCGGATTGGAACCTCTGGTACTAAAGTTGAGGAGGAATTCGCGCTGGCCCAACAAATTCTGCGTCTATTCGATATGATCCATGGTACTTAGGGCTGCAGCGGTATGCCGGCGGACGGAGGCGCCGGGGCGAATGCCGGCAAGAGGAGGGTCGGGGACGCAGGACACCATCGAGATAGAACCCGTAAAGCGATGGGAAGGACATGTTGATGAACGAATTGGATCGAGACCGTGCCCTGGCAAGGGTCGGTGGCGATGCCGCACTCCTGGCTGAACTCGCCGGACTATTTCTGGAGGAGTATCCGCGCCTGTTTGCGGCCATGAAACAAGGCGCGGCAGACATGGATGGCGAAACGGTTACCGCAGCCGCGCATCAACTGAAAGGGCTGCTAGGCCAGTTTGGAGCCGAAAACGCCCGGATGCTGGCACTGAATGTAGAAATGGCAGCCCGCGCGGGGAGTCTTGATCAACTGCTCGCTTTGCTTGCTGATCTGGAACAGGCCTTGGACCGCATGGATCCCGAACTGCGGGCGCTGGCCAGTGAGTAATTAGCCGGTTCCGAACACCTAAGGTAAGAAACCCATTTGCTATAGTATGGGTTTCCCCCTATTATGCAGCCTGTGGCTCCCTTGGAAATCGTTTGCGCGCATAGTCCGGATTCGGACGACGCCTTCATGTTTTACGCCTTGGCGACGCGCAAGATCCGTTCCCGTGTGGTCCAGTTCCGGCATGTCCTGGAAGACATCGAAACTCTGAACCGCAAAGCGATGGAAGGTCAATACGAGCTGACCGCGATTTCCTATCACGCTTACCCGTTTGTTGCCGACAAATATATGCTGCTGGCAAGCGGTTCGAGCGTCGGGGATGGGTACGGCCCCATTGTGGTGGCGAACGCGCCGATGGCTCCTGAGGAGCTTAAGGGGAAGAAGATCGCGATTCCGGGCAAGCTGACTACTTCGTTTCTGGCCCTAAAGATTTTCGAGCAGGATTTCGAACCCGTGGTGATGGCCTTTGACAAGGTTCTGGAAGCTTTGCGGGATCGTGCCGTGGATGCCGCGGTCGTCATTCATGAGGCCCAGTTGACGTACTCGCGAGGCGGTTTCCACCAGGTCGTGGATCTCGGCAAATGGTTCAAACGGGCCTATGATCTGCCCCTGCCGTTAGGGGCCAACGCACTATTGCGCTCCCTGCCGGAAGAGACGCGGACTGAGTGTTGCCGCCTGATGCGGGAAAGCATCCAGTACGCCCTGGACAACCACGAAGAAGCCCTCAATTACGCGATGCAGTTTGCCCGCGATATGGAGGCTCCGCTCGCGGAAAAGTTCGTCGGCATGTACGTGAACCACCATACGCTCGATGCCGGTGAACTGATTCCGCGGGCGGCACAGAAGCTGCTCGACCTCGGGTTTGAAGTGGGGTTGATCCCCCAGCGCATCGAAGTCGAATTCGCCCGCTAATCGCGGCGCTGCGCAGGCAGCCCCAATTACAATCGAAAGTATGAGTGTGCTTCGCCTGTGCCTGGTTGGGCTGCTGTTGCCGTTGCTGGCGCAGGATTCCGATTCCCGGCTCAAAATCAAAGCGCTGCGGGACTGGGCGAAAGAGGGCTCGCCAGCGATCGAAAAGGTGGCGCCTTATCTCATCGACGCCGATGTGGAAGTGCGGCGGGAAGCTGTGCGGGCGTTGGTCACTATCGGAACGCAACGAAGTCTCGATCCTCTAATCCGGGCCTTAGGAGACGAAGACCCCGAAGTGCAGATCCGCGCCACTGACGGAATCGTCAACTTCTATTTTCCTGGGTACGTGGAGCGTGGGCTCTCTGCGCAGTTGAGAAGAGCTGGGGCCTTAATCCCCTCCGTTTTCCGTGACCAAAACGAGCAGGTTGTGGATCCAGATGTTATTGTTCGCGAGGAAATCGTGCAGGCCTTGGGGGGGCTTCTGAGCAAGAGTGCCACTGCGGGAGTGCGGGCTAACGCTGCGCGAGCCCTCGGCATCCTGCGCGGGCGGTCTGCGTCGCCAGCGTTGCTGGATGCGTTGAAGTCAAAAGATGACGGCATCATGTACGAGGCCCTGATCGCGCTGCAAAAAATCGGCGACCGCTCCAACGGCCCAGGCTTGGTTTTTCTCACTCGGGACTTGAACTCCAAGATCCAGTTAGCGGCCATCGAAACCGCGGGTCTTCTTCGCACCCCGGAGGCGGTTGCCTCGCTTCGCCGGGTTTTGGAAAATCCGCGGGACCGCAAGACCCGCCGCGAGGCGTTCCTTGCCTTGGCGCGGATTGCCGATGCCTCTTCACGCGATTTGCTTCTGGCCGGCCTGGAAGACAAGGACGAGGAAATTCGAGCTGCAGCGGCCGAAGGGCTCGGCCGGCTGGGGAATCGAGACGACCAGTCTCGCTTGGAAGGTTTCTATCGCCAGGAAGGGCGGTGGTCGCCCCGGCTGGCAGCAGCTTTTGCCCTGGCTCAATTGGGCGACCGCGAAACAGGCGAGGCAGCGCCTCTCCGCTATTTAGTCAACGCATTGAATCAGAAGGCCTGGAAGGGGGTTGCTCAGGCCTACTTGGGTGAACTCTGCCGCCAGGAGCCGGTGCGCCAAGCGATTTATCCCCTGTTGGAGTCCGGGGCGACGAAGGACGAAAAGACCGGGGTCGCTCAAGCGCTGGGAACCTCTGGCGGGTCGGATGCCGCTGCTCCGCTCGAACGTTTGACCCGAGACACGGATCTTGACGTCAGCCGTGAGGCGCTGCGCCAACTCCGAATTCTCAGGACGCAACTTTCAGCCACCCGCTAAAGCAGGGAAGGCCGCCCAGCCGGGGCGGCCTTCCTCTGGAATTCGTTGAAAAAGAATAACCTACTTGGCCTTCTTCTGCTTCTGCTGGCCGACGCGGATTTTGAACTGCTTGTTCTGCTGTTCTTGCCAGGCCTTCCAGTCGAACCGCTTGGAAGCTTCCGCAAGGTAGACGTCCACGTCGGTGCCCTTCGGGACGACAGCCATCAGGGTCGCCACCTGACCTTCCGGACCCGTGAGTCGAAACCGGCGAACATTGGGAATGGACATAACCATTACAGTTTAACATGCCGCTCCCGGACCTCAAGCCTTGGGGCGAAACAGGTTCCGGAACGCTTCGTCGATTGTGGCAAAACGAAACGCGAATCCAGCCTGGAGGGCCCGGGCCGGGATGACTTTTTGGCTTCCGAGCACAACCTCAGCCATCTCCCCGTACAGAAGCCGCAGGCTGAAAGACGGCACTGGCAGAAAAGCAGGCCGTTTGAGAGCGTGGGCGAGCGCGGCGGTGAACTCAGAGTTCCGCACCGGATTCGGCCCCACGGCATTCCATGCTCCACTTGCTTCGCGGTTCTCGAGGGTGAAAACTATCAAGCGGGCCAGGTCTTCCGCGTGAATCCAGGGCATCCACATCCGGCCCCCGGCAATAGGACCACCTACCCCTGCCCGGAATGGAGGAAGCATTTTTGCCAGTGCCCCTCCGTCCGGACTCAGAACAACCCCGATACGGAGCAACACGACCCTGATTCCCAGAGCCTCCGCTTTTCGGGCAGCGGCCTCCCAGGCAACGCAGGTTTCGGGGAGAAAGCCCTGCCCGGGGCTAGATTCCTCTGTTAACTCCTCGTCTCCCCGCGATCCATAGAAGCCCACGGCGGACGCTGAGATGAGTACTTCGGGCCGGACGGCAAGTCTGGCCAGCCCCTCCACGAGGTGTGTAGTTCCGGTAACGCGGCTGTCGCGGATCAGTTGCTTCACCTTGGGGCTCCACCGCTGAGCCACTGGCTCGCCCGCGAGGTGGATCACTGCGCTTGCACCGGCGAGAGATTCCTCAGGCGGCGGTGCTGCCAGAGGATTCCAGGCGAACGTGGCGGGCGGTGCCGCACGGCGTGAGAGCACCCGAATCTCGTGGCCGGCGCTTCGAAGAAGGGGAAGCAGGTGACTGCCGATCAGGCCAGTCGCGCCGGAGATAGCAATACGCATAGGGTGCATTCCTCAGGTGATGCGAAACGGATCCCGGCCTGTCCGCTCCAAGTGCTCAATCTCACGCAAGTAGGCATCTACATTGGTCTTGCGCTTCATGCCCTCCAGTCCCATGTAGCGCACCATGCCAAAGATTGGCCGCTCCTGCCACGGCCTGTCATGCAAGCCGAAACACCAGAGGATATTGGTGTACGTGTTTGGGTCGCGGCCGTCCAGCGCGTAGCGGTCGTGGATAAGCAGCATTGTTTCCAAAGCGTCCTGGCAAGTGCGCGACCACTCGATAATCTTCTTGCCCCAATACATCCGGTAGTATCCATGAATCTTGCCGCGCAGCAGCATCTCCTTCTGGCAGGCGTTCCAGAGGGGGTCGTGGGTTTGGGCACGTAAAAACTGCTCGCGCTGATAAACCGGATCTCGGGGGTCCTTGGCGTGTTTACGCAGAGTCTCCTTGGCCCAAGAAGGGAGATTTGTCAGACACTCGGGTTGTTCCGTGCGGCGTGCATAGTTGAAGGCCAACTCGCGCCGGACGATCAGTTCCTCCAGGAACTCGTCTGCGATCAAGCCATGTTCCGCTGCCTGCTGTTTGGCGGCGAGCGCCACTTCCAGGGAGGAAAGCATTCCGAAGTGGAGATAGGGGCTTATATCGGACGTGGCGTGAGCCGAGGGTTCGTTCCGGTCTCGTGCGTAGCGCCGTAAGTTGTTCTCCAAAAAATGACACAACGTTTTCTCGGCGGCGCGACGCCCACCGCGGTAACTGATAGATGGCGGTACACTGTGGTCGATTTCGCATTCGTCCACGAGCGACGGGATACGATCCTCCGAGACGGGAGTGTGCCATTCAAGAGCCGGGCCACGCCACTTCCTCTCCAGCCGGACGGTTTCGAACGGAGTCAGCCATTGGGGCAGCAGGCGATGGATTTTAGGGCGGATAGTATACGCGGCATACTCTCGTTTGGGCAGAAGGTTCATCGGAACGACGCAGCTCGAATCCACTGCCTCCATGCGTACGCCCAACTTGGCAGGGACGCTGCGGTTGTGCCTGGCGGCAATGAAGGTGGGGTAGTCGTCCGTGACCAGCAGCGCGGCGTCGGCTGCCAGACGGTAAAGCACATCGTCAGGGTCGGATCGCCGTTTCCGGAGGTAGAAACAGTACCCGATCCCGCGGGCGGCTAATCGTCTTTCGGTCTCCTCCACTCCCTCAAGCACGAAAGTGTGCATCCGGTCGTTGGCTTCGCGGTAGGTGCAAGTAAGGCCTTCGTAACAAAGAACCGGCAACCGCAACCCGTTGGCCTGGGTGACGGCGTGCTCGAGGGCATGATTGTACTCCGTACGCCGGTTCATCTGCGCCCAGTACAGAACATACTTGGCGCCTGCCCGTACCGGGTCCTCGTTCAGATGCCGGACCCTCACATTCATCGATTTGGAGATGATCGTAAACTCTCCCCTGCTCCAAAAGCTGACGGTAGCAGATTCTGTGAACCAATTCCGTCTTGAAACACGATTGTTCGTTTGGAACTGATTGAGCCAAGCCAAGGGCTGGCGAAAAAGGACGGGAGACATGAGTAAGGGAACAAGGGCAGGAATTTGGCTGTTCTGGGCGAGTTTAGTGGCCATGCCGGTCGTTGCAGCACCGCAAATTGCCAAGCGGGGCGTGCGGAGCGCGGGCACCGCGGCGGCAGGCAGCGGGATCGCCAAGGGTTCGGCGTTCGTAGTGACGGGCACGGAACTCGGGCCTGAGGAAAAGGTCGAGGGCACAATTCCTTACGGGACGGAACTTGCGGGCGTGCGGGTCCGTCTGCAAGGGCCCACTGGGGTAGTGCTACAGGCCTTGATCGCAGAAGCTGGGGCCAGCCGCGTGGTTGCGATTTTGCCATCCGGTACGGCCACCGGCGAGTATCAGGTGGCCGTGGAAAGGGATGGCGAATCCAGCAACAGTGTTACCACCAGCGTAGTCGAGCGGAATCCTGGGCTGGCGACGGGCACGGGTTCGAATCACAGCCTGGCCTTGGCGTGGGCGGGCGGGGCAGATAAACGCCTTTCCTTGGTCCGGCCGGCCCGACCGGGACAGCGGCTGGAAGTCCTGGCGGCCGGGTTTGGTCCTATCGACGGATCCGACGCGGAAGCGCCGGGCGAGCGGCCGCTGTTGAACGGGGCGGTGCTGCTGGTTGGAACCACGGAGATTCCTGTGGAGTACGCGGGCAGGCATCCGGAGCGGCCTGGATACGACCGGGTGATTGCAAACCTTCCCGGCGAAGGCCTTGCGCTGGGATGTGTTGTCCCTGTCCGCCTTCGCGCCGATGGAAGAGAGAGCGAGCCTGCTTACATCCCGCTGGCTGCAGACGATGGGCCTTGCGATCATCCCGGCGGGATATCTAAAGAATCGTTGCTGGCTTTGGCCAACGGCGAATCGGTAACCTTCCCCGGCTTCAGCATTTTCGACCAGACGATTGATTTCGGGTTCGACGGCATGGAGTTCAGCATGCGGAACCGCGGTATTGGCGGCAGCTTCACAGAAGTGACCCTCGCCGGACTGGAAGGCCCGCAATGGTTTCACTTCCAACGGTTTGAGCAAGGCGGCTGCACGGTAGTCACGTTTGACGGAGACCCGGAGGACTCTCCAGAAGTGTCCGGGCGTCAACTGGACGCGGGCGATCCGTTGCGGATCACCGGCCCCTCTGGATTTGAAATAGCCTTGCCGCGGAAAGAGGGAAACTCCTATGCCGTCGAGCTACCCGGCGGCGGCCTGCCCGGATTCCCATTCCCAATCGGGCAGTGGGTACAGGCCGCGAGGCAGTCGAAGCGGCCCGTCCGCGAGCGTGCAATGACCACTCCCGAACTACTGCCCGGCGAATACAAGTTGGCAGGCACAGGCGGGGATGAAGTGGCAGCCTTCGAGGCCAGCCTTAATTTGAGCAAAGCGGCTGAGTGGAGCAACCGTGCGGCCATCAACGAGATCAACCGAAGCTCAGACCTGGTGGTCACCTGGACTCCGGGACCCGCTCGGGATGCGGTTCTTTTGTTTGGCATGGCGAGTACGGATGCGGCTGCCGAGGAAGAAGAAGAGGTTGGCAACGTGACGGCCTTCTACTGCGAGGCGCCAGCGGACCGGGGCAGCCTCTCGGTGCCCGCAGCGGTCTTGCAGCGTATGCCGGTCACTGCTGGTCTGGAAAACGCCTTCTCCGCCCTCAGTTTCTCGCACGAAAGCCGCCCGCCGAATGGCGTTTTCCGTGCGCCATTGACTGACGGCAAGCAAACCGCGGAAGGCGCCTTCACATTCAGCTTTGGCCGGCAAAAGTCAGTCACCTTCAAATAACCGTTCCGAAGCACCACTCCCCGGCTGCCCCGTGGCATGGCAGTTACAATGCCAGTAGGGCAGCCGATTTTTTTTCATGCGACTTTGGAATCGGGCGAAACTTCTGTGGGCATACTTGCGGGGTGCGGAGCAGGTAAACGCGCTTCCTGTCGAGTACATTGTGGAGACCACGGCCAAGTGCAACATCTACTGCCCGATGTGTCCCCGCGAGACACACAAGCAGCCCAAGGAAGACATGGATGAGGCCGTCTACCGGAAGCTGGTGGATGGCGCCAGCCGGACCGCAGAGCACATGATGCTGATCGGGCTGGGTGAACCGTTTCTCGACCCCGGAATCTTTGACCGGATTCACTACTGCCAGCAGCACGGAATTTCTTCCCTCATTTCCACCAACGGCACCCTGCTGGACGAAGGAATGTCGGAACGCCTGTTGAACACACCGCTGGAGCACATCACGTTAAGCTTCGACGGCTATTCGAAGGAGACGTTCGAATACTACCGCAAAGGCGCCAAATTCGAACGCGTGCGTGACAACTTCGTGCGTTTCTGCCGGATGAAAAAGGAACGGGGCAGCAAGCTGCAGATCGTGGTGCAGATGGTCCGCATGGACGGTAACGCTCATGAAGTAGACGATTTCACGCGATTCTGGCGCAATGTGCCTGGCGTGGATCTCATCCGCATCAAAGAGGACGAAACAAACCTGATGCGGCCTGATGCGGGCCACGAAGGGGCGGAGTGGAGGCATCCCTGCCATTACCTGTGGCGCGGAGCCATCTACGTAAAACACAACGGCGATGTGTACCCGTGCTGCCAGAGCTACATGCTCGACGGGCCGCCGGTGGGATCGCTGCGCACCCAGGAAATCTCTGAGATTTTCAATGGAAGCGAAATGAAGCGTATGCGCCGCCTGCACGCCAGCGGACGGGCGGCGGAGGTGGATATCTGCTCACGCTGCTGCACCACGATTCCACATCCGGTATTGGTGACGGGCAGCCTGCTGCTGCATGGGCGCACCGTAAGGTCGCTGCTGCCGATTGTGGAACGGTTGGTTTATGCGGCGAAGCTGCCGCGGAAATGGCTGAATCCACCAAAGCCGGTTGAACGGCCAGCGTCTGCTGGCGGACGGCTCGTGCAGATCGAACCCAGGCGGTAAAGTAGGGCGGAGGGGCTATGGCATGAAGCGGTTTATCCTGGCGGTTTTGGCATCCCTTTGCGTCTTGGCGGCGCAGGCTCCGCGGCGCGCGTTTATCGACGGAACGGGCCCGGGATGGCGGGATCTTGCCACAGACGATTTCGCTCCGGTGAATGGAGATCCGGATACCTGGGTTTGGGCAGACGGTATCTGGAAATGCAAGGGGACACCGATTGGAGTGATGCGCTCCGTGCGCGAGTACACGAACTTCGAACTCGTGCTGGAATGGCGTCATTTGCAGAGTGGCGGCAACTCGGGCGTTTTCGTGTGGGTGCCTGGGGTGGTGCTGGAAGGCTTGCCGCCTGGCGCTCTGCCTAAAGCAGGCATCGAAGTGCAGGCGCTGGACCACGGTTTCCGCGAACAGTATGAGAAGCAGTCCGGGAAGAAGGGCGACTGGTTCACCACCAACGGCGACATCTTCGCGGTGGGCCAATCCAAACTCAAGCCGTTTCCTCCGCTGTCGCCCAACGGCTCCCGGAGCTTTCCCCGCAAGAATCTCAGCAGGGGCGTGGGGGAGTGGAACCACTACTATGTGAGGGCCATCAATGGTGAGGTCCGGCTGTGGGTGAACGGAGAAGAAGTCTCGGGTGGATCGGACGCCGACCCGCGCGCCGGGTATCTGTGCCTGGAGTCGGAGGGGAGTCCGGTGGAGTTTCGCGGAATCCGGATCCGGGAGCTACCGTAATGCGGCGGTATCTTTGATCTTCGGATCGAGCGGACTCACCATGCCCCGTTCTTCGTAGTACCCGGGCCGGACGCGCTCGACAATCTGGCCCACCGAACGGTCGATAATGCGGAAAAAGGGCGTAGGCCCGAGTCCGATCCAGAACACCAGCACCACCAGCGGAGCGAAGTAGACGATCTCGCGCGGAGTCAGATCGCGCAGCACGCCGTTTTTCTCGTTCTTGATTTCCCCCAGCATGGTGCGCTGGAACAGCCAAAGCAGATAGGCTGCCCCCAGGGCGATGCCGATGCCACAAGCCAGCGCCCACCAGAAGGACATTTCGTAAGCACCGCGGATCACTGTCACTTCGCCAATGAATCCGTTCAGCGGCGGCATACCCATGGAACTCAGCGCGGCGATCAGAAAGACGGCGGTAAAGATGGGCATTACACGGAACAATCCACCGTACTCGGCAATCTCGCGTGTGTGGCGTCTCTCGTACACGATGCCTACGATCAAGAAGAGCATGCCCGTGGACACGCCGTGGTTAATTTGCTGGATGATGGACCCGGCAATGCCGGCGTGGTTGAGGGCAAAGATGCCGATGGTGCAGAAGCCCATGTGGCTGACCGAGGAGTAGGCCACCAGCTTTTTCCAATCCTTCTGCATCAGGCTCACCAAAGCGCCGTAAATGATGGCGATGATCGAGAGCACCGCCATGATGTTGACGATGCGAGGATCTTTGGCCGAATCCGGCAGCATGGGCAGGGAGAAGCGCAGGAATCCGTAAGTGCCCATCTTCAGTAAGATGGCGGCCAGAATCACGGATCCGGCTGTGGGTGCTTCCGTGTGCGCGTCGGGCAGCCAGGTGTGCAAGGGCCACATCGGCACCTTCACGGCAAAGCCGAGAAAGAACGCCCAGAAGATCCACCACTGCATGTCGAGGCTCAGGCGCGTGGAAAGCAATGCGCCCATGTCAAAGGTCAGCAGGCGTTGCTGTTCGAAGTGCTGCCAGTACAGCAGCAGCACGCCAAGGAACATGATCACCGAGCCCACCAGAGTGTAGAGCACGAACTTGATGCTGGCGTAGCCGCGGCGCTGCCCGCCCCAGATGGCGATGATGAAGTACATCGGCACCAGGCTCAATTCCCAAAAAACGAAAAAGAGCAGGAAGTCCCGGGCCATGAAGACGCCCAGCATGGCGGTTTGCAACAGAAGGAAGTGCCCGTAGTACTCCTTCAGCCGCAATTCCACCGCGTTCCAACTGGAAAGCGACGACAGGAAGCCCACCAGGGTGGTCAGTAGCACCAGCAGCAGGGCGTAGCCGTCAATCGCCAGATTGTAGTAAGCGCCGATGGAAGGAATCCATGCGTGCTTTTCAATGAACTGGAAGTCCTTGTTTGGGTTGAAGTTGGTCAGCAGCGGAATGGAGACCAGAAACCCGGCCAGGAATACGAAATTCGCCCACAGCTTGATGAGCCGCGAGTTGCCGGAGGGCAGAAAAAAAAGGATCGCCAGGCCGGCCAGTGGGGTGAAGAGAACAATAGAAAGCAAGTGATCCATCATGGGAGCACCGGTCAAGCAGACATTCTATCTTAGATAGGTTAGAAATGGAGGTGGAAGTCCTGAACCTCTGGATCAGTCTCGCGGGGCGATCCCCAAAGCGCGCATTTTCTTATACAAATTCGAGCGCTCCAGGCCCAGGGCCTCCGCTGTGCGGCTGACGTTGCCCCCAAGCTCATCCAACTTCCGAAGGATGTACTCCCGCTCGGCGTTTTGCCGGACCTCTTGCAGGCTGGTGAACCGGTCGGCGGCCCGCTCGGCGGGACGGCGCGCCTGCGGAAGTGGGATGTGGCGTGCGTCGATCCGCACCTGCGGATTCATAATGACGATACGTTCCATCATGTTCTTCAGTTCACGTACATTACCGGGCCAGGAGTAAGACGTGAGGAGTTCCGAGGCCTCTGGTGTGAGTTCTTTCGGTTTTCGCGCGTAGGCGGCAGCGAATTCGGCAAGGAAATGGCCGGCCATCAGCGGAATATCCTCGGCGCGTTCCCGCAGCGGGGGCACCACGAAGGGAATTACGTTTAGCCGGTAGAACAGATCCTCACGGAAGTTGCCGCGCTCGATCTCTTCCTCCAGATGCTTGTTGGTGGATGCGATGACGCGGACGTCCACTTGCACGCTCACCGACGAACCCACTGGCTCAAAGCGTTGCTCCTCAAGCGCCCGCAACACCTTCGCCTGAGTCTTCAGGCTCATATCGCCCACTTCGTCGAGGAAGAGCGTGCCCCCGTCTGCTTTTTCGAACTTGCCCGTCTTGTCTTCAGCGGCGCCAGGAAAACTGCCCTTGCGGTGTCCGAACAATTCGCTTTCAATCAGCTCTTCCGGGATGGCCGCGCAATTCACCTCGATGAAAGGCCGGTCGGCGCGGGCGCTGGCGGCGTGGATGGCATGCGCCACCAACTCCTTGCCAGTGCCGCTCTCGCCATAGATCAGCACCCGCCCGTTGGTAGGCGCCATCAGAGCGATCTGCTGCCGCAGCGCCTTGACCGGAACGCTTTGCCCAATGATTTCGATCTGCGCGCGCGCACGGTCGCGCATCTCGGCCAACTCCAGCCGCAACCGGCGCTGCTCAATGGCGTTCTGCACGACGACCAGCACCTTGCCCAGACTCAACGGCTTCTCCAGAAAATCGAATGCGCCGAGTTTTGTTGCGCGCACGGCAGATTCGATGCTGCCATGGCCGGAGATCATGATGATGGCCGGGCACTGCTCGCCGCACTGCTCCTGCATTTGTTGCAGCACTGCCAGTCCATCCAGCCCGGGGAGCCAGACGTCCAGCAAAACGCAATCGAAGCCCTCCTCAGCCAGCAGGCTGAGACACTGTTCGCCCGACTGCGCCGCGGCTACTTCAAATCCTTCGTCGGCGAGCACGCCGCTGAGCGATTCCCGGATGCCCGGCTCATCGTCCACCACAAGGATGCGTGTTCGTTTCATGCCGGGAGTTCCGCGGGCTGCGTTTCTGGTTCAGGCGCGGCCGCCACCGGCAACTCGATGATGAAACGGGCGCCGACGGGCTGATTATCCTCCACCCGAATGTGCGCATGATGTTCGGCCACGATGTGCGAGACGATCGCCAGGCCCAGACCCGTGCCCCTCTGCTTGGTCGAGAAGTATGGCAGGAAGAGCTTCTCCTTATCTTCTACGGTCACCCCGCAGCCCGTGTCAGCGATGATGAGTTCCACGCTGTCCTGCGTCCCCGCCTGCGTGCCGACGAACAGGCGTTTCAAAGGCACATCCTGCATGGCTTCTGCGGCGTTGTCGACAAGATTCACAATGACCCGCTTAAACTGCTCCCTGTCCAGCGGTACGGTCGGTAACGAATCACTGAGCGCCAGGCGGAGATCGATCCCTTCCAGCCGGCCCTGGAAGATGGCTAGGGCTTCTCGCACTACTTCGTTGAGGTCCGCCGGCGCCGGATGAGCCCGCGGCCAGCGCGCGAATTGGGAGAATTCATCCACTAACGTTTTTACCGACTCCACTTCGCGGCCGATGATCGCACAAGAATCACGGATGATTTTTTCCACCTCGGGGGGGGCGGTGCCGCAGCGCTCCAACTGTCTTAGAATCCGCTCGGAAGAGAGACTGATGGGTGTGAGCGGGTTCTTTAGCTCATGCGCAATGCGCCGCGCCACCTCGTGCCACGCTGCCGCCCGTTGCGCACGCAGCAATTCGCTGGTGTCCTCGACCACCAGGACGTAAGCCAAGCCCCCAACGTCGCCTAGTGAAGATACCGTCACATGGAAGTGCCGTGGCCCCTGTGGCGTCTCCAGGTCAAACTGGCGGCTGGAGACGCCGGTCCGGCGGGCGCGTTTCAAGAGCCGCGAGAAATCGGACTGCAACTCCGGAGGCACCATTTCGCTAAGCCGCTGTGCGGAGTCTGAATGCCAGCCCGCCAGCATTTGTTTCATCGCCCGGTTCATGAGCCGGATGGAGCCGTCGGCGCTCAAAGAGACGACGCCTGTTGGCACATTCTCCAGCACGGCTTCGATAAACCGCCGCCTCTGTTCCAACTCCTCCCGGCTGGTTTCGAGGTTGGCGGTCATCTCGTTGAACGCCCGCACCAGCGCTGCGAACTCATCGATGGCGCCGAGCCGGATGCGGTGCGAAAGATCGCCGCCGCGTACTGCCCGGGCCGCCTCCAGCAGAGCGGTCACCGGGGTGCTGATCTGCCGTGCCAGAAACAGCGCCACCCAGGTGGCAAAGAACAGAATGAAGAGCGTGATCAGCAGCAATAACTGCAAATAGAAGCGCCAGGTGCTCTTGCGGGACCGTTCGAGCGCGTCGTAGTCCCGCAGTTGGCGATCAATCTCGCGTTGCGTGAGCGTCAGGTCCAGGGCCATGCGCGACCGGACTACTACTGCGCCGAGGTCTTCGCCCAGCCGGGCTTCCGCCACAATCTCCTTGCCCCGGCGCGCCTGTCTTTGCGCCTCTGGCGAACCCGGTTCCTGCGGTTCCAGGGCGCAAATGGCCAATTGGCCGCCGTCGGCCCGGCGCACAAAGGCTTCACTGATACCGTGCTGGCGGCATACGGAGCTAAAGAAGGCGCTGGGCGTGGCGCCCGTAGTCAGATACTCGCGTAACTGCGCCGAATCGGCCAGCCACTGCGCCAGTGCCTGAGCACGTTGCCTTGATTCCCGCTCCATTGCATTCGAAAGCTCGTGCAAGTTCTGCGAGATTTGCACTCCAGGCCGGCTGAACCACTTTGCCAGGTTGCGGTTGAGAACCTCGACGCTCCAGAGCACCAAAAACACCATGGGCAGGAAGGTCAGCGCCAGGGCGCCCACTACGATCTTCGTGCGGATGCGCGACCCCTCTACTCCGGCCCGCCTCTGAAAGTAGAGCTTCATTGCGTCCCGGAAGAGCATGAAGCCCAGCAGCACGGTGAGCAGGAATACGAGCGTGGAGAGACCCCAGAAGACGTAAGTTTGCTCTGGAGTGGCTGGTCCCAAATCCCCGAATGAGAAGGAACCCTGCCACACCACCAGTCCCAGCAGAATCAGCAGCAGGAAAATCCCGGCGCCGAAGCGCCAACGTTGCCGCATGCCTCGAATTATAAGGCGGGAGGCTGGCCCGCAGTTCGGACGTAGGCCTCGGCCTCGATTTCCACGAGCAATCGTGGGTCCACCAGGCCCGAGAGTTGCACCATGGTGGCGGCCGGCCTGGTCTTATTAAAGACTTCGTGATGGGCCCGGCCCACGGCGGTCTGGTCGCGCAGGTGGGTGATGTACATGCGGGTGCGGACCACGTCGTCGAGCGAAGCGCCCACCTGCTTCAGCGCGCGCCCGATCTTCATGAGGATGAACCTCGACTGCTCGTAGGCATCACCTTCGCCCACCAGATTGCCCTCTTCATCTACTGCCGTGGTCCCTGCCACCCAGACGTGTGGCCCGATTCGCACGGCCCGGGAGTACCCCACCGTTGACTCCCAACGGGTTCCGGTGGAGACGTTGAGACGTTGCTGCATGTTTCAATTTTCGCCCTTCTGAGTTCAGAGGCGCATGGCCATGGACAACGCGCCCGTGAGAGCCGGATACCGCAGCAGGGGAAGACACATGGGAGGAGGCTCGAGGTAGCCGTTGAGCAGGCCTCTCAATTCCGGCTCAATGAGCGGAAGCAGGTGCCTCTGCTCCATCACACCGCCGCCCAACACAATGCATTCCGGGGACAAAATGCACATCACCGCCATACAGGCCTGCGCCAGGTACCAGGCTTCCAGTCTCCATGCAGGGTGCTCGGGAGGCAACTCATTGGCTGGCCGGCCCCAACGCGCCTCGATTGCCGGCCCGCTGGCAAGGCCTTCGAGGCAACTGCCGTGGAACGGGCACACTCCGGCGAACCCTGAGGGTTCTTCAGCATGCCGCCGGACCACAATGTGCCCCATTTCCGGGTGCATCTTGCCCCTGACCGGCTGCCCGTTGACAATCGCTCCTCCGCCAATGCCGGTACCCACGGTGAAGTAAACAATATTGGCGGCCCCGCGGCCCGAGCCATACTCCGCCTCACCCAGGGCCGCTCCATTCACGTCGGTTTCAAACGCCGTAGGCCGCCCTGTCCGCCGCTCGATTTCCTTCGCGAGCGGGAAGTTGCTCCAGCCAGGCTTGGGTGTGTTGCCGATTGCCCCACGTCCGTAGTCGATGGGGCCAAACGAGGAGATTCCTATCGCTTGGACCGATCGCTTGGCGAAGTATGCTTCCACCGCCGCGACCGTCTGTTCCGGATCGAGTGTGGCGAACCGCTCCACCTCAAGCAAGGTCTCCGGACTTTCCCCCACTGCGCAAATGAACTTCGTGCCGCCGGCTTCCACGGCGCCATACAGTTTGCTCATGCGCCGACATTATTTCGCGTTTCTCAGGGCTGCGTCCGGCTCAGCGTCTGACCCGTTTCATCCCGGCGGCCACGGCTTCCTGAATCCGGCCTTCCACTTCTTCGCTGAAACGTCCCGGCTGCCCGTAATAAATCATGCTGGTTTCGGCCTCGTAGCCCCCTTCCCGCAGAATGCGGACGCTGGGAATGTAGCAGGGAACATCGTTGGAGTAACCTGCCACCATCAGTTTTTCCTGGGGAAAGGTACGGTAGCTCCAAAGCGCGTAATCCACCACAACCTCTCCAGCCAGCGCAATGAGCGTGAAGCCGCGGTCGAAGCGGATCACCTGCACGGGGTAATTCAACGAACGAGGTACGGTCCGGTCGTCGTATTTG
The DNA here is from genome assembly GCA_964460395.1 of uncultured Solibacteraceae bacterium. Taxonomy (GTDB): domain Bacteria; phylum Acidobacteriota; class Terriglobia; order Bryobacterales; family Bryobacteraceae; genus CAYWQS01. The sequence continues at coordinate 113,313 of CAYWQS010000014.1, forward strand.
GCCAGCATGGCGCGCGCGCGGCGGACTCGGAACTTGTCACTGCTTCGGGCTTCTTCCACAAATTGCTCGCGGGTGTGGGGAGCGAACGGAAGCTGAATTATGCGGTAGGAGGCCCGAATGCGTCCCTGCACTGGCTCCACGGAAGTCCTTGCCACACGGGCCACTTCAGAAGCCAACGCATTGCCATGGGTCATGATCAGTTCGGCTCTGCTCCTCGGATGGGGATTCTGGTCCCCGGCGCAGAGCTCGAAGAACAGCGCGGTGGCGCCCGGGAATTCCGCTTCCAAAGTGGCGGCCGCCTCCCCCGCGTAATCACCGCTGATCTCGTAGAACTCGGCCGTCAACGTGGTGTTATGGCAGGCATAGCCGAAGAGCAGTCCGATGATCTGCCCGTTTTCGTTTTCCACCCGCATCACCGGCACCCGATGGTCCACGGGCCCTTTGGGGTTTTCACCCAATACCACCTGTTCCTGCCGGAACTCGCGGCGGTTGATGGCGAAGCCCACCTGCCCCGCGCCAAACGCCAGGCGTGCCGGCTGCAGTTTTGCCATGGCCTGTCTCACAGCTTCCTCCAAATGAGAGGCCACCTGTTGGGTGTACTGCCGGATCCTCTCGCGTTCGCCCTCATCGTCGGGTTCCATAATCGCCAGATTGCGATTCAACATCGGGCCTGTGTGCGTATGCGAGGAATTGAAGACCAACTGGCTCCTGTCCAGTCCGAGGTCTTTTTGGAGTCGGGCGGAAACCTGATCTGTGACCGTCATCGGCAGACCGATGAGGTCGGTCGACACCAACACGAGGCGGCCGCCCTTCTTCGATTCAATGGCCAACGCTCGAGCGAAAATCCGGCGGGCCACCCCCTTGGAAGGACTTGTACGGGCGGCGTAACCAGAGAGCCAAATGGGCCCTTCCGGTGTAATGTCGATTTTCGCGACACCGGCGCGAAAATCAAGCGAAGATCCGAGCGCAAGCCCGGAAAAAACCACGAACCAGATCGCAAATCGTTTCATCTTTTTGCAATACTATACACGAACCAGATATCCCACCCTACCGCTCCGTTCATCACGGAGTGTAAAAGGAGTACATCTTGGCCCTCTGTCGCGCCTTTATCCTGATGCTGTATATCTCAGTGCTCGCCTACCCGCAAACGCAAAGCGCGGCGGGGAATCTGCGCGGCGTGGTCACTGACCCTGCTGGAGCCGCCATCCGCGGCGCCAAACTGACTCTCACCGACGATTCCCGTGGCTTCAGCCGAACCGAGACGTCGAGTCAGGATGGGGAGTTCGAATTCAGGCTGCTCAGTCCAGGCTCTTACCGGCTGCGGACAGAGGCCGCGGGGTTTTCAGTCAAGGTGCTGGAGCAAGTGGTGGTGCGCGTGGGAGACGCCGTGTCATTGAAGGTGGAGTTGGAAGTTGGCGCCATCCAGCAGGAGATCGAGGTGAAGGCCGAACTGCCGGTGGTGGAAACCGCGCGATACCAGCAGGCCAACACCGTTGAACTGGCCCGCATTCGCGACCTCCCCATTAACCGGCGTAATTTCCTTGATTTCGCGTTGCTCGCACCGGCCACGTCGGACACCACGGATATGGTGGACGGGACTGATTACCGGGTGGCCCAGGCGCCGCAGTCGGGCATCAGCTTTGGTGGGGGCAACGGCCGTGGCAACGGCTTCATGATTGACGGCGTTGAGAACTATGTCAATTCTGGCGGGGTGCGTCTCTCGGTATCCCAGGAGGCCGTACAGGAGTTCCAGATCAACCGTAACTCCACTTCCGTTGAGTTCGGCTGGGCCTCCGGCGGCATGGTGAACATCGTCACGCGCTCAGGCGGCAACCAGTTCCGGGGCAATCTGTTTGGTTTCTTGAGGCATCGCAACATCCAGGCGCGCAATTACTTCGACCCGGAAAAATCCGCGTTCACGCGCTCCCAGGCCGGCGCGACTCTGGGCGGACCGCTGCAAAAGGATAAGAGTTTTTTCTTCCTTGCCTATGAGCGGCTCGACCGGCAGGAAACGTCGTTTGTGCCGATCCTGCAGGACCGGACAGCCTTCGGTCAGCTCACGCCGTCCCAGCAGCAACTGGCGGGTTTCTTCACCGCCACGGGCGTGCCGCAACTGGTGGGGTTGGCGCAGCAGATGCGCGGAGCGCTGGTGCCGGCCAATAACCCGCGCGTGACGCAGTTGTTCAATCAGAACAGCGGCACCTTTCCGTTCGGCGAAGCCACACAATCGTTACTGGCGCGGTGGGATCACCGCTTCAGCGACCGCCATAGCGTGTTTGTCCGCGGGAACCTTTCCGACAGCGCCCAAACCAACGCGCAATTTGGCGCCCTGGTGGCCTATAACCGCGGCCGCGCCTACGACGGCTGGGACGGAACCTTGATGGCGAGCGACACCTTCGTTCTGGGTCCGCGGACGGTTGTGGAGTCTCGAGTGATGTTCAACTACAACACAATTTTCTTCACGCCCGTCGACCCTTACGGGCCGGAGTTGAATATCACCGGGTTTGGGTTCTTTGGCCGTGATATCTTCCTGCCCTCGCGAACTTACGAGCGCCACTATCAAGTGATGCAAAACTGGAACGTTTCAGCAGGCAAGCACGACCTCAAGTTCGGGTTTGATATCAACCCCGTACGCGACACGGTGATTTCGGAGACCTTTTTCAGTGGCCGGTTCAACTTCGGTGAAGCCGTTCCGCTGGCGAACGTGCTGGCCGCGGCCACGGGCGATCCCACCCTGCCCGGCGTCCTGGCGCAGACTTTGCAGCAATTGGGGCGCGGCGACCTGGTCGCCAACCTTTCCGCACCGGTAAGCGCCTTGCAAGCTTTCTCGCTGGGCTTGCCTACCTTTTATCAGCAGGGATTCGGCAATCCGAACTGGATCGGCTGGTCAAAGCGCTACTCCATGTACTTGCAGGACAACTGGCGCGTCTCTCAGGGTCTGACTTTGAACCTTGGTCTCCGCTACGACCTGGAGGTCAATGAGAAGGTGCTGGGCACCGACAAGAACAATTTTGGGCCGCGCGCCGGATTTGCCTGGTCGCCCGACAAGCAGCGCAGAACCGTCATTCGCGGCGGCTATGGCTTCTTCTTCATGCCCACCAACCTGCAAATCGCTAACGTGGCCGACACGCTCTCGGGCCGCTACATCAACCAGGTGTTCGTCCCGCTCACCGGTGTCACTGGCATCAACAACCCGGCCACGGGCCGGCCCACCACCTCCTCAGATATCTATCAGGGCCTGCTCCGCCAGGGGGTGATTGGCAATCGCAGCATCCGGCAGGAGGATCTGCTGCCTTTTGGTGTGCGGGTGGGACCGGGGCTGCCGCTTCGGGTGGAGTTTGGCAGCGATCCGATCCGCCAGGGCTACGCCCAGCAGGGCAGCTTTGAGATTGAACGCGCATTGGGCAGCTACGCGGTATCTCTGGGCTATAACTACAACCGGGGGCTCGGCATCGCCCGCATTTCGGGCCGGAATCTCTTCTACACGGGGCAGTTCCGTCCTGACGGCACGCCCATTTACGGCCGCATTGACCCCACGCTATTGCAGAAGAACATCTTCACCTACGATGGCATTTCCAACTTCCACGCTCTCATCCTTCAGGTGCAGAAGCGGCTGGACCGCAACTTCGCTCTGCAGGGCCACTACACGTTTTCGAAGGCGATTGACGACGTGACGGACTTTAACTCCGACTTTTCTCCCATGGACCAGTTGAACAAGCGTGGGGAGCGCGCTTTGTCTCCGTTCCACCACGCGCACCGGGTGGTGGTGAATGCGCTTTATACCTCTCCGCTGCCCACCGGCCGAAGCGAGTCCCTGCCCAGCAACCTGTTCGGTGGATGGAATGTGGCGCCCATCTTTGTGGCGAATTCGTGGCGGCCTTTCAATATCCTGGCGGGGGCTGACATCAACGGCGACGGGTACGTGACCAACGACCGGCCCTTCCCTGCCGGGCGTAATGTAGGGCGAGGCCCCAATTTCGTCACGTTCGACCTCCGCCTTTCGCGGCGCTTTGGCTTTGGCGATGAGGGCCGGCGGAACATCGAGTTCATCGCGGAGGGGTTCAACCTCGCCAATCGCACTAATTTCCGGACCCTGAACAACACGGTGGGCGCGGTCCCGCTGTCCTCACTGGCCCGCCCGATCACGGGGATCGCGGGCGCATCGCCCACTTCACCGCTGGCTTACACTTCGGCCAACGATGCGCGCCAGTTCCAGTTCGGACTGAAGATCAATTTTTGAGGCGTTACACCCAAACTTCCACGGGCGGACCCTGCAGGTAGGGGCAACTGTTAGCCGACTCCGAATCCATGTAATACATGGCGTCCAGTTTGGCCAGATAGTAAAAGGGCAGTTTCCCGAACGAGGGTGTTTCCGGGTTGGGCTGATAGATGACCACGGCCAGCCCTACCACCTCGGCGCCTTTGGCTTCGCAAAGAGCCTTCAACTGGCTCAGCTTCCGCCCGGTGCGCAGGATATCGTCCACCAGCAGGACCTTCTCGCCCGGCTGCGGTTCAATGAACTGCCGGAAACGGAGCGGCCCTCCTTGTTTCTCAGTGTCTTCCGCCCAATACACCTGCCTGGCGCGGAGCGCTTCGCATACGCCGTAGGCGACAGGCAATCCGCCGGTGGCCGGCGCCACGATGGAGAGTTCCTTGATCATCGCGCGGATCTCGGAGTTGGCCCGCAGCTTCCGGCTCAGCGCCACGCTGAGCAGTTTGGCCGTTTCGTAGTGGCGCATGGCAAGCGCCACCTGCAGGTATGTGTCGGAATGCAGCCCGGTGGGGTAACGGAAGTGGCCCGTCCGCAACGCGCCGCTATCTTTCAGGAGTTGAACAACTTCTTCTTCGGTAGGTAGCAGGTGCATGCTGTTTGCCTCCTGGCCGCGCCGGCGGACGCGGCCGGTGAGTCTTCGCGCCTCTATTGTTCCACTTTGCAGGCGCCCTTGGGAGGCGGCTCAATGCGCGCCGCGCCCCAGCAAAACCAGCGGGATCGTGCGCAGGAGAATCCGGAGATCGAGGGCCAACGACCAGGAATCGATGTAGGCCAGGTCCCAGCGCATCCAGTCGTCGAAATCGAGTTGATCTCGGCCCTCCAGGGCCCACAGGCAGGTCAGTCCGGGGCGCATCCGCAAGCGCCGCCGTTGCCAGCGCTCGTAGTGTTCCACTTCTTCGGGAACGGGTGGACGCGGGCCGACCAGCGACATTTCGCCACGCACCACGTTCCACAATTGCGGCAACTCGTCCAGGGAGAACTTGCGCAGCCAGCGGCCAATCGGAGTCAACCGCGGGTCGTTCGGGATTTTGAAGGCCGTGCGCTTGATGTTCATGTGCGCCAATGCTTGCTTTCGCTCCTCCGCGTCCTCCTCCATGGTGCGGAACTTGTAAATCGTGAACCGGCGTCCGTTCAAACCACAGCGCTCTTGCCGGAAGATCGCCGGACCCGGTGAGCCGAGCCGGATGGCCACAGCGATGACCAGAAGCAGCGGCGCGAGAACGGCAAGCGCAAGCACCGCCACGGAGAGATCAATAGTTCTCTTAATCACCAGACGGAACTCGTCGTGCGGGGCCGCTGCGAACGTCAACAACGGAAGCCCCTCCAGGCGGTCCAGGTAAACGCGGCTGTTCACGTGAGGGAAGAAGTCCACGCTCAGCCGCGTGCGCACTCCCTCCTCATCGCATTCCAGCATCAGGTCTTCCCAGTCGGACAACCTCTCCTCGCCGGGCGAAATGATGATTTCGTCGATCACCTGGCGCCGCAGAATCTCCCCGGCTGTAGCCCGAGCATAGACCGGATAGGTTCTGCGGCCCGTGGTGAATTGGCCTTCGTTCTCTCCCAGGAAGCCGGCCAGAGCAAAACCGTAGTCGGATAGGTTCTCCAGCAGACCTGCCACCCGGGCCGCCCCGGCCCCGGTTCCAGCGATCAGAACGAACCGTTTGGCGCCCCATTCCCGGAAGACCCTCGGAGCGAGCCAAACGAACCCCAGCCGGAATATGCTCAGGAACAACACAGAGAGGAGAAAGAAGAAGGCCAGAAAGGGACGGCTGAGGTCCAGACGTTGGGAAAATTGGAACAGGACCACTGCCAGGTCGGCTACCAGCGACTGCTGCGCGGTCCAGCGCAAAGTGGACAGCCAGGAACCATGGATCACCCTTTCGTGAACCTCGAACCAGAGTCCGGTCAGCGTCCATGAAAGCAGACTGAATAAGATCAGCAGGGCTTTGACGTTGGCGTCGATGTAAAACATGCGCTCCAGATGAAGCGCACTCCGGATGGCGTAGGCGCCTTCGAAGGCCAGCCAGACCAGCACGAGGTCGGCCAGGAGGAGCAGGACACGGATTCTTCTGGTCTGCCGGCTGAACAATCCGCCCCACAGCATATCACGGCCAACTGAAGGAGGAGGGAGGCATCTCAAGCGAATTCAAAGGGTTGAGGGGGAGGATGAGTCTCGCGCTCCATAATGAACATTTGTTAATACATGTGTTTGTTGCGGTCCGCTGGGGTGGATGTTACCGTAGGAAGGTACCGCTGAGGGTGAGTCAGACCGCAGGGGCGAAAAAATGGCGCTTGCCATGATGATGCGCCCGTGATAGTCTGACAAATGGACAGCAAACAACGGTAAGACCCAAGTGAGGTTGCGAGAGCGCCTCCCACTACCGGGTTGTCCTGATCCGAAGCAGTTCTCGAGTTTCCCAAGTTTTTGGTGGCGCTCTGGGTTTTGCCCGCGGGTGAGTGGGGCTCAGGTAAGTGCGCGCCAAAGCAAGTTCGAGGCCAGCAGTGAACGGTTCTTCCTTCGGGATCGGCCGGAGCTGCTCAGATCTTTGAAAATCTGGTTGAACGTGAAAGTTAATTCCGTTCAGTCTTGAGTCAAACCGGAGAAAACTCTAACCATTCAAACGAGAGTTTGATCCCGGCTCAGAATCAACGCTGGCGGCGCGCTTAACACATGCAAGTCGAACGAGAAAGGGAGCAATCCTGAGTAAAGTGGCGCACGGGTGAGTAACACGTGGGTCATGCACCTGTTAGTGGGGAATAACCCTGGGAAACCGGGGCTAATACCGCATAAGTCCGAGAGGAGAAAGCCGAAAGGCGCTGACAGAGCAGCCCGCGGCCGATTAGCTAGTTGGTGAGGTAATGGCTCACCAAGGCGACGATCGGTAGCCGGCCTGAGAGGGCACACGGCCACACTGGCACTGAAACACGGGCCAGACTCCTACGGGAGGCAGCAGTGGGGAAT
>CAYWQS010000015.1:0-115438 GCA_964460395.1 uncultured Solibacteraceae bacterium
AAGGCAACATCCAGGTTTTGGGGTATTCCGGATCGTTCGTGAAGTTCCAGATGCCAGATGAGTGGGTCAGCAAGTGATGAACGGTGATGGGAGTCCAGACGACAGGGCAGTTTTCAATAAAGCTGCAGACCGGATCAGAGGTTTTGAGTTTGCCGGCCTCCTCTAACTTCAACACCGCGGCCGCGGCAAACATTTTGGAAATGGACCCAAGCCGGAACTTCGTGTCCGGAGTATTAGGGATGTCCCACTCCCGGTTGGCCATCCCGTAGCCCTTGGCAAACAGAGGTTTGCCGTCACGGGCTACTAATACAGCGCCACTGAACCGCTGCGCGGCGGCTTCCCGCGCCAGATAAGCATCAAAATCCTGACCGGACGCCAGCGCAGCGGCCACCACAAGAAGAAGCGGTTTGAAACTCATGCTCATTAAGAGACGATTCGGATGCAAAAACAGTTCAGACGGAAAAGAAAGGCAGGCCCTTCAACAAAGGGATGCCGAGCAGAGCGCCGGTCAACAGGAACGCGAAACCCGCCGCCCAAGCCCAGGCCAGGATCCGGATGAGTTTTACACTTGGCAACAAAATGGCTGTCAAGGGCAGCGCTTGCAGAGCGTGGAGGGCGAAAAAGTGGGCAGCGCGGAGATCCCCGTGTTGGGTGCTCCAGTTCACTAAGGGAAGTCCGGGCCCGCCGTCTGGGGCGCCGACTGTGTGCCGGCTCAACACTAGCATGGGAATCGCCTCCAGGCTCCCTGCGAGGAACAGCCACAGGCCCGCCCGGATACCAAGCAACAATGCCGGAGAAAGCAGCGGCGCCCGCAGAGTGTACTCCCGGAGCAGCAGAGCCGCCGCCACGGTATTAACGGCAATCAGCGCCCCCATCAAGTGGAAGATTGCTGCATCCAGGGGCGAACTCGTATTGAAATGCGATGTCGTTCCCCGGGCGGCCTGCAACCCGATCAGCAGCATCTCGCCCAGCATGGTCCAGAACACCGCCTGCCGGATGAGACGGACCATCAACGAATGTCCGGCGAGCGGACCCAACAGCAGCGCCACCGTCGCCGCATAGATCGAAATCGAGGCCGCGAACTTCGCGGGTTTGAACCATCGGTTCAGCCCCAGAATCTCCTGGCCATCCTGCACCGGCAGCGCCAGGAACACCCCGAACATGACGGCCATCCCCGCGCTCAACAAAAATAACTGCGCTTCCCGTCTCCAGCCTTTGGTCATGCCTCGGAAAGATCGTATTGCCGGTTTCGAATCCCGCGAATCAACCAGTACAACAGCAGACCGGCTGGGCCGAGCAGAAACGACAACAGCAGGCAAGGCAGGATGGCGAGATGCGGGATGCCCGCCCTTTGGGCATCCCGCGCAATCCAAGCTCCCACGAAGAGATCAAACGCCAGGTAATGGATCCATCCGCCCAACAGCACGTACGGATCGGCGAAGAGCCTTCCCACCCCTGCCAGCGAATTGAAGTCCCCGGCATCGCCCCAGTGGGTCGCCAGCAGGTAAACGTAACAGAGCGCCAGGGGCACCGCAATCACCGCGGGCACCAAACGGCGGGTGTAGGTCCACCCGGGCGCGAAGATCAATAGCAGCCACCCCGGCAGAACAGCGGCGTTGGCCACCGTGAAGATCGCATCGGGAGACATTGGCTCATTGTAGGCGATCCGCCTTTCCCCCGGGCCGGGCTCTACTTCAAGATTTGCTCCGCCGCAGCCACTCCCGACAGCAGCGCGCCTTCCATGAATCCCTGCCACTCATAGAACGAATTGGCGTGCTCTCCGGCGAAGAACAGGTTCCCTACGGGCGTACCCTCGTTGCCTGCGATGGTCGTGAATTGGCCGGGCAGATAGCACGTGTAGCTGCCCACGCTGCGTGGATTTGACGGCCAATGTTCGAGGTGGGCCAAATACCCGGCAGAGCCGCGCACTGCATCGGCGGATGCTCCTGGAAACACCGAGTCCAGATCGTCCAGAAAACGTCCGGCTTCGGCCTGGAGTTGCCCCGGATTGAGTCCCGCTCCGCGATGCCCGCCGGAGTAATCGGTCAGCACTGCCCGCTGAGCCGTGGCGAATTTCGGGTTCGTCTCCCAGGTGGTTTGGTGATGAAGCAGGTCGGAGTACGAGCTCCCATTGCTGTTCGTATCTGCCCACGTCCGGCGAGAAAAGCCGACCATCATCTTGGCGTTCGTACCGTATCCCAATTCCTGGATTGCGGATGTTTTCCAGGCAGGCAGGTCGAGGCTTGGGTCGAGATCAACCTGCCGCAGCACGGTAAACGGAATCGCCAGAACCACCGCATCATGCACGCTCGAGGTACCTCCGCCGAAGCGCAACTCTACGCGGCCGGAGGCCGTCTTTCTCACTGCCTCCAGCACATGCCCGTTCCGGATGCGGCCGGCCAGCCGGCTCGCCAGCCCGTCCGGCACCGCCTGGTTCCCCTGCAGGATGTGATAGCGCTCGTCGCTGAATACACCAAAGGGCCGGAACTTTGAGCGGCGGTCGGCGTGGACGAACAGCAGGAAGTTCAGACAGCTCTGCTGGTCGGGTTCCAGGCCATACTCCGCAACGTAGGCCTCCTCGATGGCTTTGCGGACCAGGCGTCCGGCGCCGCGTGTCACAAGGTATTCGGCGAGGCTTGTGAGGTCCATGGCCCGGTCAGCCGGCGTGTGGCTGGCGGCGGACGGTGCCTTGGAAATGGACCGCAAATCGCGCCGCATCGCCGTGACGAAGCTCCGGAACTCCTCCACGACGGCGCTCTCCGCCACCCGGTGCCCATCAAAGTAGTAAGCAGTGGCCCCGGGGAACTTCGTGACATCTTCCAGATCCAGCCGGAACTCCTTGGCATACCGGAGCATCGTTTTGTGCCCGGTATCGATAAACTCTCCGCCACGCTCCACGACCTGACCGGGAAAGGAAACCGGTCCGGGGAAACCGGAACCCATCGAATAACAGCGTCCGCCTACCCTGGATTCTGCTTCGTACACAGTTACCGCAACGCCGCGGCGGTGCAGTTCCCATCCGCAGGACAAGCCGGCGAGTCCCGCGCCGACAATGCCCACATCGATGTTCGGAGGTTTCCGTGCGGACAGCAGAGAGGGGACTGCCGACAGAGCCCCCAGTCCGGTCTTGAGTACAGCCCGGCGGCTGGGGCGGGAATAGTTCTCTCCACTGGAGGGCCCGTGCTGCGAGAGACGGATGATTTGCTGAAGTTTTTGGAATACAGCCGTGTGGGACATTGGGGCAGTATAGCCCGGAAACCGGTACAAATCCTTGCCGTTGTGATTGAGAAGATTCGCTTCCACGGGGCGGCGGCCTATAGGCCGCCGCCTGCCGCAACCTGAGCCCAATGATCAGTCCAGGTCGAAACGGTCGAGGTTCATCACTTTTGCCCACGCCTTCGCGAAGTCCTGAACCAGTTTTTCTTGCCCGTCGGCCGAAGCATACACCTCAGCCAGTGTGCGCAGTTCGGAATTAGACCCGAAGATCAGGTCGACGGGAGTCGCCGTCCACTTCACCTTCCCGGTCTTACGGTCCACTCCTTCATAGATCCCCTCAGCGCCCGAAGACTTGGCCCACTTGGTGGACATATCGAGCAGGTTGACGAAGAAGTCGTTGGTCAAAGTGCCCGGCCGGCTGGTCAGCACGCCGTGGGCCGCCTGGGCGGTGTTCGCGTTCAGGGCGCGCATGCCGCCCACCAGGGCGGTCATTTCCGGAGCAGTCAGGCGCAGCATGCTGGCGCGGTCCACCAGCATTTCCGCCGGGGACAGGCTTTGCCCCGGTCGGTAGTAATTCCGGAAGCCGTCCGCCGCCGGTTCCAGCACGGCGAAAGATGCCACATCGGTCTGCGCTTGCGTCGCATCCACGCGGCCCGGAGCGAACGGGACCTGCACGTTGTGCCCCGCATTCTTTGCGGCCTGCTCGACCGCCGCGTTGCCGCCCAACACAATCAGGTCTGCCAGAGAGACCCGCTTACCCCCGGATTGCGCCCGGTTGAACTCTTGCTGGATGCTCTCCAGGCGGGACAGGACCTTGGCCAGTTCGGCGGGGTTGTTGACTACCCAGTCCTTCTGGGGCGCCAGGCGGACGCGCGCCCCGTTGGCGCCGCCGCGCAGATCGCTGGCGCGGAACGATGAGGCCGAGGCCCATGCGGTCCGCACCAGCTCGGGCACGGTTAATCCTGACGCGAGGAGTTTGCTTTTCAGCTGGGCGATGTCATTGGCGTTGATCAGCGCGTGGTTGGCCGCCGGGAGCGGATCCTGCCAGAGCAGCTCCTCGGCGGGAGCTTCCGAACCCACGTAACGGGAGCGCGGACCCATGTCGCGATGCGTCAGTTTGAACCAGGCCTTCGCGAAAGCCAGCCGGAACTCCTCCGGATTCTCGCGAAAACGCATGGCGATCTTCCGGTAGGCCGGATCTTCCTTCAATGCCAGGTCCGTGGTGAACATGATCGGCGCGTGACGCTTGGACGGATCGTGCGCGTCCGGTACAAGGTTCGATGCCTGGTTCTTGGCAGGCACCCACTGAATGGCCCCCGCCGGGCTCTTGGTCTGCACCCAATCGAACGTAAACAGGTTGTCCAAATACTGCGAACTCCACTTCACCGGGGTGGCTGACCAGGCGCCCTCCAACCCGCTCGTGACCGTATCCTTCCCGTTCCCGCTGCCACACTTGTTTTGCCAGCCCAGCCCCTGCTGGTCCAGCGAGGCGGCGGCGGGCTCGGGGCCAACGCACTTGGAAGGATCGTGCGCTCCATGCGCCTTGCCGAAAGTGTGGCCCCCGGCAATCAATGCCACGGTTTCTTCGTCGTTCATTGCCATCCGGCCGAAGGTTTCGCGGATGTCGCGCGCGGCCAGCAATGGATCCGGCTTGCCGTTCGGTCCTTCAGGGTTCACGTAGATCAGACCCATTTGCACAGCCGCCAGCGGCCGCTGTAAGTTCCGGTCTCCGCTGTACCGCTGGTCGTCCAGCATCTTCTTCTCGGGCCCCCAGTAGACGAGATCCGGCTCCCACTCGTCCGGACGTCCGCCGGCGAAGCCGAACGTCTTGAAGCCCATCGACTCCAGCGCCACGTTGCCGGCCAGCACCATCAAATCGCCCCACGACAGCTTCCGGCCATACTTCTGTTTCACAGGCCAGAGCAGGCGCCGGGCCTTGTCGAGGTTCGCGTTGTCAGGCCAACTGTTCAGCGGATCGAACCGCTGCTGCCCGCCGTCGGCGCCCCCGCGCCCGTCGTGCACGCGGTAGGTGCCCGCGCTGTGCCACGCCATGCGGATGAACAGCGGGCCGTAGTTGCCGTAGTCGGCCGGCCACCAATCCTGCGAGGTGGTCAGCACTTTGTGAATGTCCTGCTTGACGGCCTTCAGATCGAGAGTGGCGAACTCCTTCGCGTAGTTGAAGTCCTTGCCATAGGGGTTGGATTCCGCGGCGTGCTGCCGGAGAGGCGAGAGGTCCAGTTTGTCCGGCCACCAGAACCGGTCCGATTGAGGTTGTTGCGCACTGGCGATCCCGGCCAGCACAAACGGGGTGGTGATCGCCGCGAACGCGGCGAATAACGAAGTCGTCTGTCTCTTCATTGCATTCTCCTGGGAGGAAGGAACGCTGCGTTCCGCTCTCCCCATATATAGCCCTCTTGCCCGGCGGGCGATACCTATGGCTCCGATAGGTTCGTCCTATGGAGGGCTACAGGAGACTCGAAAACTCGCGCGTCAGCCGCTCTTCTGCCCCGCGGATGGCGGCACGGCGCTCTGCCAGCCAGGATTCCAGCGCTTGAAGCCGTTGCCGGTGGCCGGCAAGTTGCCGCCGCATCTCCTCCGGCTGCGGACCACCCCGCCCCTTGCGGCTCCGCACGAACTCTTCCGGACTCATGGCGCGCCGGAAATGTTCCTCCGCCACTGGGGCTTCAGCGCCCGTCACCTGCCGGTAAACAGCGCGGAACTCCTCAAAGGTCAAATCCAGCGGCCGTTTTCCTTTTTGCCGCCCGTACGTGGCCAGCGCGCTGGCCACGGCATGGCCGGTGCGGAAAGGCACCTTCCCTTCGCGCAGCAGTGTGTCCGCCAGTTCCGTCATTACGGAATAGTCATTCTCGACGAGTTCGCGCGTCCGCTCCGGATCCACCCGCCACGTACCGACGAAGGTCTTGAACTTCTCCAACATCAGGTGCGCTTCGCGCGAGACGCGCTCCACGCGCTCCAACAACTCAAAGCGGATGTCCTTATGCTCGCCGCCTGGTGTGTTGTGCGCCATCAAGCCGACGGCGTGCGCGTCCGCAAGAATCGAACTGCACAACACCCTGATGCGCTCGCCATCGCTCGGATTCCGCTTCTGCGGCATGATGCTGGAGTGGCCCACCGCCCCGTCCGCAATGCGGATGCCGGGCCGCGAATCGCTGTACTGGATGAGAAATTGTTGAATAAAACGCCCCACGTTAAGGGCGGAAAGCGCCAGCGCGCCCGCGAACTCCGCCTTGGTGTCCACCGTCGAAACCATCACCGCGTCGTAACCGTTCTCCACCATTCCGTGGAGGCCAGCGAGTTCGCCCAACCGTTCCCGGTTGAGTGCGAACCCCGAGGTGGTGAAAGCCGCGACCCCCAACGGGCTCGCGTCGATCCGCGTCAGGGCCTCCCGCAGCCTCTGTTCGTCGCGCTCCATCGCGCCGACAAACGCGCCAATCTGGTGCGCCAGCGTCGTCGGCTGTGCCTGCACCATATGCGTGTAGCCGGGAATGATCGTATGCACGTTCTTTTCCGCCAGTTCCAGCAGCGCCCGGCGCGCCCCGGCGAGAGCATCAAGAATCTGCAGTGCGTCGTCACGCAGGAACAAGCGCTCGGAAGTAGCGCCCATGTCATTGTTGCTGCGGCCCATGTGCAACATGGACGCCTCCGGCCCCACCTTGGCTACCAGCCGCCGCTCGAAGGCCGAGTAATCCTCGCGCAATGGATTCACCTCAGCCCGGGTCTCCCGGTCCGCCTCGACGATGGCTTTGGCCAGCTTGCGGGCCAGGTTGTCGTCGATCAGCTTTTCTTCGCGCAACATCACCAGCTGCGCTTTGTGCAGGTGCACCTGGTAAGTGTAAAGGCGAGCTTCGTCGGCTTTGTCCTGGGCCCGCAGCAGGCAGGAGCCAAGTAGAGTGCAAAGGATAAGTGGTTTCACGAACCTACTCTATCTCTCCAGGCCGCAATCAGAGATGCCGCCCTGTCAGCGGAATAGATCGTCGCATTCCCAGCAGCCGAGCAGTTGGCTGCTTCCGTCAGCCCGGCCCACTTCAGCAATTCCTGTTGGGCGGATCTTCCAGGTGTCAGTCTGCGACCCGCGCACCGTCCTGCCCGACACCCAGCAGGGCATGTATTCGAATTCGTTATGCATCTGCTCCGGTGAAATCGGTTTCGCTTTCGCGAAAAATTCTTCCGCCTGGTGCGGAGTCAGCCGGAACCCTTCGCAGATCGGGTCGGGCCGGTCCAGTCCATGGCCGGTGATCTCGTAGCGGACAGTCACCGGTTTTGGCTCACACCCGGCGAGAGCAAGCAGAGCGGAAACCAACAAGGCTGTCCGGCTAATAGTTGACATTCTGAGCCTCACTGGGCTGCTTATAAGAGACTTCAGGATGACGGTAGACGTCGGAAACCGTCAGGCCGAACAGACGTATTAGTTCCGCCACCAGCCACTTCACCGCCTCTGCTTGCTCTTCCGTGGGGTCCTCGTACGTATTGTCTTTGAAGTTGCCCACCACCTCAATCCCGAGAGAGTCCTCGTTCAAGGGGAACCGGTTCGGGTACGGTTTCTTCATCTCGTGGTTGTAGAGGTTTGTGATCTTAGTCTTGTACGTCTCCTTCGTCCCCAAAATGGTCTTGATCGCGGCTTGATCCTCGGGCGAACAGTTCTTCGCTTCGGCACACTTGGACCGGATCATGCCGACGTGGAAGGCGATGCGATCGACACGGGCGGTCTGATAGATTGTGCCGTCTTTGTCGATGAGAAAGTGCGCACCGATATTCGAGGTTTTGTACGATTCCAGTGTGCTCTTGGCGCTGGAACCGCCTGTCTGGTGCAGGACTATCGCGTTCACCTTCTTGAGAGCACCTTGCTCGATCTTCGGCGCCAGTTCGATCGTCACCTTCCCGTCAATCAGTTTTCCATCCTGGATCTCCGCCATCGCCAGCCTCCTCTGTTGCTGCACCCGGGCCATCACGCCGGCCCGGCCGCTGACAATTAGCGAGATTGGCGCGCTAAAGGGGTCACCGCGGTGTTATGAGCCCGCCCAGCTTGGCGGCCTCCGACGCCGCCGTGCGCGGGTAGAGAGTCGAGTAAGCCTCCAGGTATTTCAGGCCCGTGCCGGTGTTGTAGATCAGGATGCGCTCATCTGACTTCAGGAAGCCGTTGGCCAGGAGTTTCCGGACCGCAGCAAAGCAGGCGCCGCCCTCCGGCGCGGGGAATACGCCGTCCAGCCGCGAAGCCGCCGCGCCCATCTCAAGGGAGTCCCGGTCGCTCACTGCCACGCAAGTGCCGCCGCTCTTGCGCACCGCTTGGAGGATCAAGAAGTCGCCCAGCGGCTTGGGCACGCGCAGTCCACTGGAAACCGTGACCGCATCCCGCCAGAACTCCGTCCGGTCCTTGCCTTGCTCGAAGGCCTTTACCACCGGGGCGCAGCCCTCCGCTTGGACGGCGATCATTTTGGGCCGCTGCGTACCGATCCACCCCAGTGCCTCCATTTCGTCAAAGGCCTTCCACATGCCAATGAGACCCACGCCGCCGCCGGTCGGATAAAGGATGGCGTCCGGCAGTTTCCATTGGAACTGCTCGGCCACCTCGTAGCCCATCGTTTTCTTTCCCTCGATGCGATAAGGCTCCTTCAGCGTATTGATCTCGAACCAGCCTTCGGCCTCCTTCCGTTCAGCCACCATGCGCCCACAATCGGAGATCAGGCCGTCCACCAGGGTGACGTGTGCGCCATAGCTCTTGCACTCGATGTAGTTCGCCTGGGGCACGTCGCGCGGCATGAAGATATGCGCCTCCAGGCCAGCCGCCGCGCAGTAGGCCGCCGCTGCGCTGGCGGCGTTTCCCGCTGATCCGATGGCCACCTTCTTTACCCCAAGTTCGTGGCACATGGATATGCAACAGGCCAGCCCCCGCGCCTTGAACGATCCAGTCGGGTTGACGCCGTCATCCTTGACCCATAGATCCCGCGCCCCCACCGCTGCGCCAATACGGTCCGCACGCACCAGCGGCGTCCAGCCCTCACCCAGCGTCACCATGGAGGCTGGCTTCGAGACCGGGAGCACAGGAGCATAGCGCCACATGGAAGACGGTCCGCTGGTAATCCACTCCCTGCTCCACCCTTGCCGGGCCGCCTCCAGGTCGTAGCGGACCAGCAGCGGCCCCCCGCACTCGCACAAATTCCACGCTTTGCCAGCCTCGTGCCGCCGGGCGCAGACGCTGCATTCCAGGTGGGTCAGTGTCGTCATGAAACTGCCTGTATCATAACGAAATCATGCGTCTCGGCCTGTTGATTGCACTCCTCACCCTGCCCCTTGCCGCTCAACCCCAACCCCTGGACGAGGATTACACCCAGGACATCCGCAAGTTCACAACTGCGCCTCATTTCCTCACCGAACTCGTGGACCACCTGCCTGCCTCCGCCACCGTCCCGAGCCCCAAGAAATTCCTCGGCTACACGGCTGGCGCGCCGAACGTCCTCACCTATGCCAAAGACATCCACCGGTACTTCCGCGCCGTCGCCCAGGCATCGCCCAGGGTCCGTGTCGAGACCATGGGCCAGAGCGAGGAAGGCCGCGAGATGGTGGTGGCCTTCGTCTCCAGCGAACAGAACCTCGCCCGCCTGGACCGTCTGCGCGCCATCGCCGCCCGCCTGGCAGACCCCCGCGGTCTTCCGGACGCCGAAGCCGAAAAACTCGCTGCCGAGGGTCTGGTCTTCTATTGGGCGACTGGGGCCATCCACTCCCCGGAGACGGGTTCCCCGGAGATGCTGCTGGAACTTCTTTATCGCCTGGCTGTTTCGGAAAGCGACAAGATTCGGAACATCCGCCAGAACGCTGTGGTGATGATCACGCCGGTAATCGAGGTGGACGGGCGCGAACGGATGGTCGACCTCTACCGTTGGCGGAAAGCCAACCCGGGAAAAACCCCTCCGCCGCTGCTCTATTGGGGCAAGTATGTGGTCCACGACAACAACCGGGACGGCATGGCTCTATCTCTCGCCTTAAGTCGCAATGTCACAGCAACTTACCTGCGCAACCATCCACAAGTGCTGCATGATCTGCACGAGTCCGTCCCTTTCCTTTACACCTCCACCGGGATGGGACCTTACAACGCTTGGCTCGATCCCATCGTCATCTCTGAGTGGCAGGACTTGGCCTGGTATGAGGTCCGCGAGATGACCAAACGGGGTGTACCCGGCGTCTGGACCTTCGGCTTTTATGATGGCTGGGGCGCCAATTACATGATGGAAGTCGCGCACGGACACAACAGCATCGGCCGGTTCTACGAAACATTTGGCAACGGGAGCGCCGACACCCGCAGACGGACTGTTCCTGCCGGGCAAACCCAGCGCGCGTGGTATCGCCAGAATCCCCCGTTCCCCACCGTGGAATGGTCCCACCGGAACAACGTCAACCTGCAGCAGAGCGCCCTGATTCTGGCGCTGGATTACGCGGCAACAAATCGCCAGACATTCCTTCGCAGCTTCTGGCAGAAGAGTAAACGCTCGGTGGCCAAGGCCCAAACCGAAGGCCCGGCAGCTTATGTCATCGATCGCACTGCCCGGCCGGTGGAGGCAGCCAGCCTGATGAACCTGTTGCGCCGGCACGGGGTAGAGATTCATCGCCTGCTGGAAGACGCGGAAGTTGCTGGAACCAAACATGTTACTGGTAGTTATGTGGTCCGGATGGACCAGCCATACTCGCGCCTCGCGGACATGTTGCTTGACCGCCAGTATTACAACCCCAACGATACCCCGCCGTACGACGACACCGGCTGGACTCTCTCCGCCCTGCGAAACTTGCAGACCACCCGCGTCACAGACACGGCAATCCTGAACCGCAAAATGGAGAAGCTGGACGAAGTGGCGCCACCGGCGGGCGGCATTCAGGGGACTGGCCCCGTCTTCTTAGTCCGCCACACGGGCGAACGCGCCATCGCCACCTTTCGCTATAAGCTTCCAGCTGTGCCCATGGAGTCCGCAACCAGCTCATTCGACCTGAGCGGGCGCAAGTTTCCGGAAGGTACCCTGATCATCCGTGACGCGGCGCGTTATCGGGCGCAGGTGGAATCCGCTGCCATGGCCTCAGGCGTCCAGGTGGAAGCCGCCGCCGAACCCAACACTGCAACTTTGCCGGTGCGGGCCGCGCGGATCGCTTTGGTCCACACCTGGACGAATACTCAGTCCGAGGGGTGGGTCCGTCTGGCGCTCGAAAATGCTGGGATTCCTTACAGTTACATCTCTACGCACACCGTCCGCGATACGCCGGACCTGCGGGCCAAATACGACGTCATCGTGCTGGGACCCGTCACGGGGGGATCTCAGCGGGTCTTGCAGGGAATTCCCATGCGGGGCGAACCGATTCCATACCAGGGCAGCGCGGAGTATCCAAACCTGGCAACCTCGCCCGACCAGACCCCGGATATGCGAGGGGGCCTGGGCTTCCAGGGACTCGTCAATCTCCAGCGTTTTGTTCAGGATGGCGGGCTGTTTATTGTGATGGGCCCGAACGCATCCCTCCCTCTTGACCTGGGGTTGGTCGATTCGGTACAGACTGCCGCATCCGGTGACCTGCGGGTGCGGGGGGCGGTTCTTGAAAGCCGCTTCTCTGACAAAACCTCTCCAATTGCATTTGGTTATGGGGAAAAGCTGCCAGTTTACTTCAATCAAGTGCCGCTGCTGGAACCGGTCAGCACTGGTGGAACGGGTGGCGGTGGCGCCGCCGCTGCAGGACGCCCTTCCGGTCGTGGCGGACCCAACGACCCGGACGTCATTCAAGGCCGTCCGCAACCGGAACCAGTGAAGGTAGACGAGAGCGATGTCCCCGACGCCTTGCGCATGTATCTTCCGACAGCCGAAGAACGCGCCCGAGTTATCCTGCGATTCGCACCCGAGTCCGATCTGTTGATTTCAGGCATGCTGGCCGGGGGATCGAGGTTGGCGGGCAAACCGGCCCTGCTCGACCTGCCGTCCGGCAAGGGTCATTACCTGCTGTTCTTAATCAATCCGATGTGGCGCGAGCAGACGCAGGGCAGCTTCATGCTGGTGCTGAACGCCGCCATGCACTTTGACTCCTTAAGCCATAGCAAAAAATGAAGATACTGGCACTCATCCTGTGTGGAACCAGCTTGGCTGCGGCGACGGAGGTCGCCGTGCTGCACTCCGGCGCCCGCTTGCGGGCGGAACGCGTGGAGCGGGACGGCAGCCGGGTGATTCTGCATCAAGCGGAGGGCCGGATCGAACTCGACGCCACGCTGGTGGCCGCCGTGGAGGTGGAACCCGAGCCAGAACCCGTTCCTGCGGCTCCGCTCCCTTCCCTGCCGCCACCGGTCTTGGCGCTCAAACCCACGCGGGAACTGGTAACGGAAGCGGCAAACCGTTACGGTCTGCCGCCCGAGATCGTCCATAGTGTGGCAGCGGTGGAATCGGCCTACCGGGCTGACGCGGTTTCCCCTAAGGGGGCGATCGGGGTGATGCAGTTGATGCCCGAGACGGCGCGCTTTCTGAACGCAGACCCGCACAATCTGGCGGAGAACATCGACGCGGGCACCCGTCTGTTGCGGGATTTGCTGCTCCGTTTCCAAAACGAACCCAATCCGGTGCGCCGGGCCCTGGCGGCCTACAATGCGGGCGAAGGCGCGGTGCGCCGTTACAACGGGGTTCCGCCGTACCGCGAAACGCAGGCTTACGTTGAGAAAGTGCTGGAGCGGTACTGGCGCCTGGCCGGCAAAACTCAGCGTTAGGCCCGGCATATGATAGAGGCCATGAGGGGCGCCTTCCTGGCCGCATTCTGTGCTGTCCTCCCGGCACAGCCACTGGAATTCAACCGCGACGTGCGGCCCATCCTCTCCGACCGCTGCTTCTCCTGCCACGGGCCCGATGAGAAGAACCGGCAAAGCAAGCTTCGCCTGGACGTGGAATCCGCTGCCCGGCCCTATTTGGGCAGCGGAAACGCGGAAGACAGCGTGGTTTGGAAGCGCATCGTTTCGACGCACCCGGTCCAGCGGATGCCTCCGCGCTGGGCTGGCAAGGACGCGCTACCCGAGAAAGAGCGCGAGATCATTCGCCGATGGTTGAACGAAGGCGCGCGATACGAGCCGCACTGGGCATTTATCCCCCCAAAGAGGCGGCCCCTGCCTGAAGTAAAAAACCCGCAGTGGGTGAAGAACCCGATCGACCGCTGGATTCTGGCGCGCCTGGAGCGGGAGGGCCTTTCCCCTGCGCCGGAAGCCAGCGCCCGGGTCCTTCGCCGGCGGGTGGCGCTGGATCTGACCGGCTTGCCGCCGGACGATCCGCGGCCCGCGGAATCCTACGAGCAATTTGTAGAGCGATTGTTGACTTCCACTCGCCACGCCGAGCGCATGGCGCTGCCCTGGCTGGAAGCAGCCCGTTATAGCGACACCAACGGCTACCAGACTGACGGCCCGCGCGACATGTGGCGGTGGCGCGATTGGGTGATTCAAGCCTTTCAACGCAACATGGCGTTTGACCAGTTCACCATCGAGCAGATCGCAGGGGATCTGTTGCCAGGCGCCACGATGGAGCAGCGTCTGGCGACGGGCTTCCACCGGAACCACCGCACTTCAGCCGAAGGCGGAATCGTAGACGAGGAATTCCGTGTGGAGTACGTCGCCGACCGCGCCGAAACCACTTCCACCGTCTGGCTGGGCCTTACCATGGGCTGCGCGCGCTGCCACGACCACAAATACGACCCCATCCGCCAACGGGATTTCTATTCACTGTTCGCATTCTTCAACAACGTTCCGGAGAAAGGCTTCGTGTGGAACTTCGGCAACGAGCCCCCGGTGATGAAGGCGCCGCTGCCGGAGCAGCAGCGCCGCCTGCAAGAACTGGACGACGCTCTCGCGCAGGCCCGGAGGAACGTCGAGCAACTGGAGTCCGTCATCGTCGAGGCTCAGAAAAAATGGGAGCGGAAGCTGGCCAAGCGGAGAGATCGGCTCTATTGGACCGTTGCCGATGGCCTGGCTGCTTACCAACCCCTGGATGACAGCGTGCCGGGGCCCGCCGGCAAGGCTCGTGCATTTCGGGGCGAGGAGTTTTTCGAGACGGACAGCCAAGGTGTGCGCTTCGACTATCGCGACCCGTTCACCTTCAGCGCCTGGATCAAACCTGAGTCAGAAAAGGGCGCCATTGTGTCGGTGGCGGAAGATTACTTTGAAGGCTCCGGACACTCGCTGCTGCTGATCGAGGGGAAGCTGCGGCTGCACGCCATCTTCCGGTGGACGGATTTGGGAATGCGGGTGGAAACGGCCGACCGTTTGAAGCTCGGTGAGTGGCAACACGTTCTGGTGACTTACGACGGAGGGATGCGAGCCTCCGGCGTGGCGATATACGTCAACGGGAAGGCGGTGGAGACCAGGATTCTATTCGATTCGATGCTGTGGCCCATCGAAGTGAAACAGCCGCTACGGATCGGCGCCGGCAATGGATTGCGGTTCACGGGCGCGATCGACGAAGTGCGGATCTGGCGCCGTGCTCTTAACGCCCGGGAAGCCGCCACAGTCGCGCTTTTGCAGCCCCTGAACGATCTGGCGGCCAAGCCTCCCGCTGCCCGAAGCGCGGCGGAGAGAGATCAGTTGCGGATGGCGTTCCTGCATTTGGACGCCCCGCGAAGAGTCCGCCGGGCTTTGGCAAACCAGCGGACAGCCCAGGACGATCGCGATCGCTTCTACGATTCGATTCCTACCGTGATGGTGATGCAGGAACGCGAGGGGGCCCCACGCCAAGCGTACGTGCTTCAGCGCGGAGCCTACGATGCACCCGGTGATCCGGTGTCACCGGATATACCCCACTTCCTGCCTCCCTTGCCGGGCGGATCACCGCCGAACCGGCTGGCGCTGGCCCGGTGGCTGGTGTCGAAAGAGAATCCCTTGACCGCACGAGTCACCGTGAACCGCCTGTGGGCGATGCTGTTCGGTACGGGGCTGGTGAAAACCACCGAGGACTTTGGCGCACAGGGGGAATGGCCCTCGCATCCTGAACTGCTGGACTGGCTGGCAGTAGAGTTCATGGAAAGCGGCTGGGATGTTCGGCACATGTTGCGGCTCATGGTGCAAAGCGCCACCTACCGGCAGTCGTCGCAGGCCTCGCCGGAACTCTTCCAGCGCGATCCGGAGAACCGGTTGCTGGCCCGTGGCTCGCGATTCCGTCTGTCTTCTGAGATGGTACGGGACCAGGCACTCGCTGTCTCGGGACTGTTGGTAGATCAGGCGGGCGGCCCCTCAGTGAAACCCTATCAGCCGCCTGGGCTCTGGCAGGAATTGCATGGCGGCAAGGGCTATCAGCAGGACCACGGCGCGAACCTCTACCGCCGCAGCTTATACACCTACTGGAAACGCACCGTCGCACCGCCGATGATGGTGAACTTCGATGCAGCCACTCGCGAGGTGTGCCAGGTTCGCTCATCCCGGACCAACACGCCGCTGCAAGCGCTCAACCTGATGAACGACGTGACGTTTCTGGAGGCGGCGCGCAAAGTGGCGGAGCGCGCGGCGGAAAGAGCGCGTAGTCCAGAGGCGCGGATTCGCGAAACGTACCGACTGGTGCTCGCCCGCGAGCCTTCGGGCAATGAACTGTCGCGCCTGCAAGGGTTGTACCAGAAAGCAGAAGCGCATTTCGCCGCGCAACCCGCCGAAGCTCGGAAGTTTCTCGCTCAGGGCGAGTCCCCGGTGCGCGTGAGCATTTCCAAGGCGGAGTTGGCCGCCCTAGCCTCCGTAGCCAGCCTGTTATTGAACCTCGATGAAACGGTGACTCGCGAATGACCACCCCGCTGCTCTCCCGCCGTGCGCTGCTGAGGCAAGGCCTCGGCTTTGCGGCGCTTGGCTCATTACTTGGCAAAGATGGGCTGCCTGGCTTACCTCATCACCGTCCCACCGCAAAACGCGTCATCTATCTGTTCCAGTCGGGCGGCCCTTCGCAGTACGAAACTTTCGACTACAAGCCGCGCTTAATGGAATTCCAGGGGCAAGATCTGCCGGAAAGTGTACGGCAGGGGCAGCGGTTGACCTCGATGTCGGCCACGCAGTTGAGCTTCCCCATTGTTCCGTCGCGCTACGAGTTCGCCCGGCACGGGCAAAGCGGGGCATGGGTGAGTGAGCTGCTGCCGCACACGGCCCGCATTGTGGACAAGCTCAGCTTCATCCGCACGATGCACACGGAGGCCATCAACCACGATCCGGCTGTGACGTTCCTCCAAACGGGATCGCAGATCGCCGGACGGCCCTCAATGGGCTCCTGGGTGGTGTACGGGTTAGGCGCGGAGACGGAGGAGTTGCCCGCCTTTGTGGTACTGATCTCGCCGGGCGGAGGAGGCGGCGGGCAACCGCTGTACGACCGGCTTTGGGGCAGCGGCTTCCTGCCGACGCGGTATCAAGGAGTAAAGTTCCGCTCTGTCGGGGATCCCGTGTTGTATTTGAACGATCCGCCGGGATTTTCCCGAGGTTTGCGCCGGGAGTGGCTGGACGCGCTCAACGCTCTCAACCAGGAGAAGCTTGCGGAAGCGAACGATCCGGAGATCTCCACCCGCATCGCGCAATACGAGATGGCGTTCCGGATGCAAGCCTCGGTGCCCGGGCTCACGGACCTATCCCAGGAATCGGAGGGGACATTGAAGCTCTATGGCGACGATGCCCGGAAGCCCGGCACGTTCGCCTACAACTGCCTGCTGGCGCGCAGGCTGGCGGAACGCGGCGTGCGGTTCATCCAGCTATACCACCGCGATTGGGACCACCATGGAGATCTGCCGAAGGGATTGCCGAAGATGTGCCAGCAGACCGACCAGGCGTCAGCGGCGCTGATCCAGGATCTCGAGTCGCGCGGCATGCTGGACGACACGCTGGTGGTTTGGGGCGGCGAGTTCGGGCGCACCGTCTATTGCCAGGGCCGACTCACCAAGGACAACTACGGCCGCGACCATCATCCGCGCTGCTTCACCATCTGGATGGCAGGCGGCGGTGTGAAGGCCGGCTTCACGCTGGGCCAAACAGACGATTACGCCTACAACATCGTTGAGTCGCCCGTGCATGTGCACGACTTGCAGGCCACAATTCTGCACTGTCTGGGCATCGACCACCGCCGCCTGACGTTCAAGTTCCAGGGCCGCCACTTCCGGTTGACCGACGTGCATGGCGAGTTGATACGCGACATCCTGCGGGCATAGCTTACGGACGCAGCAGCACCTTCAAAACTCCCGGCTGAGCAGCGCGCTGGAATGCAGCAGGGGCATGCTCGAGCGGGAACTCGTCCGAGAGCATCGGCGCGAGGTTCAGCCGGCCGGAGGCGAGAAGACGCAACGCCTTAGGGAACGGGCCGCAGCGGGAGCCCACAATGGTGATCTCGGGTACCACAACTTGTGCGGTATCGAGCTCGACAACGCCGTGCACAGTCGATTTCAGCACCAGCGTGCCGCGCGGAGCGATTACATTAACGGCCTGCCGCAGCCCTTCGGTGGTTCCCGTAGCCTCCACCACGAACGGATAGGAAGCCCTGGAAGGCTGGGAGCGGAGATGGCAATGCACACCCACGGCTTCCGCGACCGCCAGTTTGTTGCGGTGGCGTCCGTACAGGTGGGTTTCTGCTCCGTGCAGTTGCAGCACCTGCGCGGCCAGCAGCCCCAACTTGCCATCGCCGAGCACGGCCACTCGCGAAGAGCGTGGAATGCTCACTTGCTCGAGGATCTCGCAAGCGGCCGCCAGCGGTTCGGTGAATACCGCCTGCGCGGTATCCACCGCGGCCGGCACCTCATAGAGGTTCACTTCCGGCAGGGTGAACCATTCACTGAAGGCGCCGGGATGTTTCAGAATGCCCAAAACGTGACGCCGCGGACAGTGCCGCATCAGGCCAGCACGGCACCAGGAGCACCGCCGGCAGGCGAGATTGATTTCGCCGACAACGCGCTTGCCCTGCCACCGGCGCGACGGACTTTCCACGACTTCCGCCACAAACTCATGGCCCGGCGTGCCACGAAAGGCGTAGTATCCGCGCAGGAGTTCCAGGTCGGTGTTGCAAATGCCGCCATACAAAAGCCGCAGGAGGGCGTGGCCGGGGCGCGGCCGGGGTTGCGGCCGCCGGACCACCGCGACTTGCCCACTCTGGATGCGAACCGCAATCAAGACCGGGCCGCCTCGCGCTTTCGGAGACGGCTCCAATACCACCAGTCCTGCTGCTCCCGGGGCAGATGCGGATCGCGCGCTTGCGCCACAGCGCAGCGGAAGGTGTCCAACACACAGGGATCCTGCCGCTGCCCGGTGGCCCGGCACAGCTTGCGATAGAGATCCTCAGCATCGGCCTCTGCCAGTTGCGGGACACTCCGGATGCCGAGTTGTTCCAGATCCCCCAGCATGGCAGGGCCTAATCCACGCAGGTCTTTCAACTGTCGGGCTTCCGGCATACCGCCTGTTAGAATGACAGATTCGTGTTATCCCGTCTCGTTTGTGTCAATCCCGAATGCCTTGCCGGGTTTTCGATCGAAGAGGTGGTCTACACCTGCTCACGGTGTGGCGCGCTGATCGAAGCTTCGGCGCCTCAGCCCCGGGAAAGCCCCGCAATGCTGCGTGGCATCTGGCGGCAGCGCCGCACCTCAAACCGGCCGCTGGACCAGTCCGGCGTTTGGCGGTACCGGGAACTGTTGCCGTTTTTCGACGAGCAACGGCATTGCGCCGTCACCTTACGTGAGGGCAACACGCCACTGCTCTCCGCTCCGGCTGCGGCACGCTACAGCGGGCTTGAGTCCTTGGTGTTTAAACACCAGGGCTTTAATCCCACAGGCTCGTTCAAAGATAACGGCATGACGTGCGGGGCGACACAGGGAATGCGGTTGGGCCGGAATCGTGTCGCCTGCGTGTCCACCGGAAACACCTCCGCATCGATGGCGGCGTATGCGGCAGCAGCCGGCATGACGCCCATCATTTTCCTGCCGTATGGCAACATCAGCTATGGCAAACTCGCCCAGGCGCTCGAATACGGTGCGCTCACGCTGCAGGTGGAGGCCAACTTCGACCAGATTCTGGCGCTGGTGCGGGAACTGGCGGACCAGACGGGCATCTATCTGCTCAACTCGGTGAACCCGTTCCGGTTGGAGGGGCAGAAGACCATCATGGTGGAAATGCTCGACCAGCGCGACTGGCGAGTGCCCGATTGGGTGGTGGTGCCGGGTGGCAACCTGGGCAACGTCTCGGCGTTCGGCAAAGGATTGCGGGAATTGCGCACCCTCGGCCTGATCGACCGGTTGCCCAAACTGGCAGTGGTGCAGGCTGCCGGTTCAGCTCCGTTCTACGACTACTATCATTCGGAGCGGAAGCAGTTCACACCAGTGCCGGATCCTGAGACACTGGCCACCGCGATTCGCATCGGTGACCCGGTCTCCTGGCCCAAAGCGATTCATGAGGTTACCGCGTCGGGGGGCGTCGTGGAGAAGGCTACCGAGCAGGAAATTGCCGACGCCAAGGCGATCATCGGGCGGTGCGGCATTGGATGCGAGCCGGCCTCTGCCGCAACGCTGGCAGGCCTGAAGAAGCTTGTGGCGCGCGGGGTAGTGAAGGCTGGCGAAGATGTGGTGGCCGTGCTTACCGGTAACGTATTGAAGGACCCGGATTACATCTATCGCTATCACACCGGACAACTGAAAACCCCTTCGGGCGAGCCGGTGGCGCCCAACTTTGGGAACCAGCCGGTCACCGTGCCCAACGATGCGGCGCAGATCGCGCGCATCCTTACGGAACACGCGCCGGCCTGACCGTGCCATATTGGCAGGCATGAAACTGACGTTTTGGGGCGCCGCACGTACCGTGACCGGCTCGATGCACGAGCTCGCACTGAACGGCCGACGCTACCTTCTGGACTGCGGGTTATACCAGGGGCGGCGGAAAGAGGCGCGCGACATCAACGACCGGTTTCCCTTCCCCGCGAATGCGGTATCCGCCGTCTTGCTGTCGCATGCGCACACCGACCACACGGGCAATCTGCCCACTCTGGTGAAGCACGGATTTGCCGGGCCGGTGTATTGTTCCCACGCGACTGCCGATCTCTGCGAGGCGATGCTGCCGGATTCCGCCCATATTCAGGAGAAGGACGCGGAATTCCTGGCAAAGCGCAAAGGGCGGCGCCAGCTGCTGGGCCAGCCGGATGACCGCGAAATCGTGCCCCCGCTATATAGCCAGGCCGAGGTGGAAAGGACACTTCCGCTTCTCCATCCGCTGCCGTGCGGGGCGTCACATCCCATCGGACCGGGCCTCGAATTCACGGCGTACGATGCCGGGCATCTGCTGGGCTCCAACTTCCTGAGCTTGCGGCTCGAGGAACAGGGCAACGGGCCGAACCCGAAACGGCGCACGCTGGCGTTCTCCGGCGATGTGGGACGCATCAATTTACCGATCATCCGCGACCCCCAACCACTGCCCCCGGCCGACTACTTGATCTTGGAAAGCACGTATGGAGACCGTTTGCACCAGCCGGCGGAAGCAGTCGCCGCCAAGCTCGCTGATCTGGTGGTGCGTGTGGCAGCCCGGGGCGGCAAGATCATTGCTCCGGCGTTTGCTGTCGGACGCACGCAGCAACTCGTGCTGCTGCTCCACCAGCTCTGGCTGGACGAGCGGATTCCCTCCCTACCCATTTTCGTGGACAGCCCGCTGGCGTCTCGGGTCACGGAGGCCTTCCGGAAGCACCCCGACCTTTACGACGAGGAGACGCGGGCTCTTTTAGAGAATGGCGGAGAACCGTTCCGATTTCCGTTGCTGCGATTTACGGCCGACGCCAACGAGTCCAAGGCCATTAACGATCTGCGCGGGCCGCTGATGGTAATCTCCTCCTCCGGCATGGCGGAGACGGGACGCATTCTCCATCACCTGCGAAACAACATTGAGGACCCGCGCAACCTGGTGCTGATCACTGGATTTCAGGCTGAGCACACGCTGGGGCGGCGCCTGGTCGACAAAGAGCCGGAAGTACCGATCTTCGGCGAACCGGTCCGGCTGCGGGCGGAAGTCGCCAAATTGAACGAACTTAGCGGCCATGCCGACCAGGCCGAGTTGCTTGATTGGATCCGGCCTGCAGCCGGCGAGTTGAAAAAGGTGTTCCTGGTCCACGGCGAGCCTAACCAGCAACAGGCGTTGGCGAAAGCCATCGAACAGAGGTATCGGCTGCCGGTAGTCATTCCGGCCCGTGGCGATTCCTTCATGCTGGATTAATGCGTGGAAGGCAGCCGGGCAGCGCCACAAAAGACAGGAGGGGCCACTCCTCCTCAATAGGTACCTGTGATTAAGGAACCCGAGCGGCCCCGCCTTCCCGCGAGCACCAGACCGCCTCCCTCTCGACTACACGGCCTAGTCTCGCGAAGCCCAATTTCCCAGAACCAAACCGGTCCGTTTCTGGGACTAACTACGGCAACAACTGTCCTCATTTCAGCGACTAATGGAGTGATGGCAAAGATACCGACGGGCACTCCAGCCGCCCGCACACTCACTGCTTGGCCAGAATTCTGGCTCTTCTCCTACCTCCAACTCCTGGACCTCCTGTCCACCCTGGCGTTTCTCGCTGTAGGTGTTCAGGAGGCGAATCCGGTGGTCCGCTATGCGTTAACCACCGCTTCCCACCCTTTGGTGGGCCTCACGATCGTGAAGGCCCTGGCCTTGGGATTTGGCTTCGCCTGTCTCTATTCGGGCCGCCAGACGTTGCTGCGCAAAGCGAATATTGGCTACGCGCTGCTGATCGTCTGGAACCTCTTCTGCCTGTTGCTCGGTGTGGCTCAACTCCCTTAATGGTTGGCAAGCCGCGGAGCATCCGAGCGATCTCCTATGGTTCCTTCCGTCGTCCTGGGTTAGCTGCCTGTCTGGGGCGCGTCACCCAACGAGGACGTGATCGCGTTCCAGATCTGCGTTAATTGCGGCATGAGCTGATTGGGGATCATCGCGCCGATGATGACCGCGATCAACCCCACAATCAGGGCATACTCGATTAAATCCTGGCCGCGGCGATCCCGCGCGAGCCGATTGGCCCACCGCGGCGCCCCCAGTGCCCTCCCCGCGGCCTGTATTGCCTTTTTCCACGTTCTCCTCATCGTAGTGCTCCCGGCTTGGCTGTACTAGTCCTATCGTGGGGCAGAGTGCCACCCGGTACAACTAAAAGAACCCTCTAGAACGTTGCTGGAGAACCCTTAGGGACTCTCAGTCCATTCCCCACAGTCAACCGCAGACGCCGTAAGGAGTTTGTTGGCATCCCAGGGGCTTGTCTATACTGAGGAGTTTGCTGCTCAGTATTCTCATCCCCGTTTACAATGAACGGTCCGTGGTGGAGCGCAGCATACAGGCCGTCCTGAACGCCCCTCTCCCTGAAGGCATGCAGCGCGAGCTGGTGGTGGTCGACGACTGCTCCCGGGACGGAACATGGGACATCCTGCAGAGAATTGCCGCCACGGAGCCCTGCATCCGGCTGTTCCGGCACGAGGTGAATCAGGGCAAAGGCGCGGCGGTTCGTACGGCAATCGGCCACGCGGAGGGAGACTTCTGTCTGATCCAGGATGCGGACCTGGAATACAACGCCAACGAGTATCCGATCTTGTTGCGGCCGTTGCTGGAGGGCCGCGCAGATGCTGTGTTCGGTTCCCGTTACCTCTCGGGGGATCAGCGCCGTGTTCTGCCGTACTTTCATTCCAAGATCAACGCCTTCCTCACATGGGTTTCGAACGTTTTTTCCAACGTCCACCTCACCGACATGGAGACCTGTTACAAGGCCTTTCGCACGGACCTCTTGAAGAGCATTCCCATCCGCTCGAACCGCTTCGGCATTGAGCCGGAACTGGCGATGAAGTGCGCCAAGCGCCGGTTGCGGATCTACGAAGTGCCGATCAGTTATCACGGCCGGAGCTACGAAGAAGGCAAGAAGATCGGTTGGAAGGACGGACTGCAGGCGCTGGGAGTCATCCTGAAGTTCTGGCTGGTGGATGACCTGTATGCCAAACCGGAGGGCCGTGGCGCGCTGATCAATCTGACAAGGACGCCGGCGTATTTGCACTGGATCACCAGCATCATCCGGCCCTGGCTCGGCGATCAGGTGCTCGAGATTGGCGCTGGCGACGGCACCTTCACCGCCCGTCTGATGGGCCGCCGGATCCGCTACGTCGCGGCGGAGAGCGATCCGATCGAGTTGCACGCCCTGCGAAACAGGTTTCTCCGGACACCGAATGTTTCCGTGGCGGACTGGTCCGCGCGGCAGCACGAGGACGATCCCGGCTGGAGAGAAGAATTTGATACAGCGCTCTGCCTCAACGTGCTCGAGGGCGTCCCCGAACCGGGCAGGACTCTGCACGTGCTTTGGCAAGCTCTGAAGCCCGAAGGAACACTGATTGTGCTGGCGCCGCTGGGACGTTCGCTGTACGGTTCCATCGACGAACAAATGGGCCAACTGCGCCGCTTCGAGCAGCATGAACTGAACCGGCTGCTGGCGGAAGCCCGCTTCACGGTCAGCCAGGCCAGGGTGATCAACAAGGCAGGCCGGGCCGCCTGGTTCTGGAACAGTAAGCTGCTGAGGCGCAAGAAGCTCTCCAAGCTCCAACTGAAGGTTTTTGACAAGACACTTTGGTTCTGGCGGTTGCTCGATCCCGTTCTTCCATGGGGCGGACTCTCGATCCTCATCCAGGCCCGGAAGGTGGCCTGACCGTGCGCGCAGCCGGCCTGGACTTCCATTCGCGAGCCCTGGCGGAGTTCGAATTGCCTGAACCCGCGGCTCCTGGACCTGGTGAAGCTCTGGTGCGGGTGCACGAAGTCGGTATCTGCGCCACGGACCGCGAGCTGGCGCATTTCCGCTTTGGCATTCCACCGGAGGGGGAACGGTACCTCGCCCTGGGACACGAGGCGCTCGTGGAAGTCGAGACAGTGGGTCCGGGAGTTACTTCGTGGAAGCGGGGAGATCTGGCCGTGCCGATGATCCGCGACGGTTGCGTACCGGCGTGCCGCGCGTGCGCGGCGGCGCGTCCGGACCTTTGCGTCACCGGAGGCTACTATGAGCGCGGCATTACCCGCCGGCACGGCTATTTAGCGGCGCGGGTGGTGGATCCGGTTTCCCGCCTGGTGCGAGTTCCTGGACAACTCGCCCCGTATGCCGTGTTAGTGGAACCGCTTAGCGTAGTGGAAAAGGCGCTGGAGACTGCTTGGCGCAACTGTGTCCTGGCGCCGCCTTCGGCGCTGGTACTGGGCGCGGGACCGGTGGGGTTACTGGCAGTGTTGGCCCTGGCGCAACGAGGCCTCGATGTCCAGTGCGCTTCGCTGGAGACCGGCGAGCATCCGCGCGCCCGGCTGGCCGGGGACTGCGGCGCCCGGTATGTGTGCTTACAACATGCCCGCCCCGCACCCGCCACGCTGGTGTTCGAAGCCTCGGGTTCGGCGGCTGCCGCCCAACTTGCGCTCGAGCTGTTGCCCCCGCTGGGCGTGCTGGTTCTGATTGGCGCCGCGGACTTCGAAGCCGAGTTCCCGGGCGTGCGCACGGTGGTCCATAATCTCACGGTCGCCGGGGTGGTGAATGCAGCGCCCGCGCATTTCACGGCAGCACTCGACGATCTGGCTGCGGCGCCATCTGCACTGCTGGGCCGATTCCTCCATCGGCGCCCGTTTTCTTCGTGGCGCGAATCCATCACGGAAGGCGGTTTGCCCGGCACGGTCAAGACCGTCCATCCTCTACACTGAAAAGAACCTCCATGGGCTACCGTTTCCGGCATTCGATCTGTAACGAGATTTACCAGGGTTGGGATTTTGCGGATGCCTGCCGCCACATCAAGGAAACAGGATACGAGGGCATCGAAATCGCCCCCTTTACACTTTCCGAGGAACCCGCCGCCCTGACCTCGGAACTGCGGAGAAACTTCAGCCGGGTCATCCAGGGCGAAGGGCTTACCTTTGTCGGACTGCACTGGCTGATGGTCGCCCCCAAGGGGTTGCATGTCACCACACCGGATGAGGACCTGCGCGAGCGGAGTTGGGACCACATCCGCCGGCTGATCGATCTCTGCGCCGACTTGGGCGACCACGGCGTGATGGTGTTTGGTTCTCCGCTGCAGCGAAATACCACCGGCGGATCATCCCGGGAAGAAGCCACCAAGCGGTTTGTGGATGGACTCACGCAGGTGGCACCGCACGCCGAACAGCAGGGTGTGCGCCTGCTGGTCGAGGCGCTGCCCCTGAACCAGACCGACGTCGTGACCTCCCTGGACGAGGCAGTACGCATTGTCGAGCAGATAGGAAGTCCCGCCGTCCGCACGATGTTCGACACGCATAACGCCGTGGACGAAACAGAACCGCACCCCGCGTTGATCGAGAAGCACATGCCGCTGATTCATCACGTGCATGTCAACGAAACCGACGGAGGACATTGCGGCACCGGTGACTACGATTTTGGCTCGGTTCTCGCCACGCTGAAGCGACTGGATTATCAGGGCTGGGTTTCGCTGGAGGCTTTTGATTTCGCACCCGGCGCCGAGCGGATCGCCTCCGAAAGCCTCCGCTATCTCGAAGACTTGATCGAAAAGCTATGAACCGGACCATCGTCACGGGAGGCGCCGGATTCATCGGCAGCGCCCTGGTGCGGGCGCTCCTGTCAGCAGGGACGCCGCGAGTCACCGTCATCGACAATTTGAGTTCCGGCCGTTTGGCGAATCTGGAGGAAGTGGCCGGTCGCGTCGAATTCGTGCATGCCGACATCCGCGATTACAACGCAATCCATCCGCTGATCGCGGGCGCGAAGCACGTATACCACCTGGCCGCCATACCTTCCGTGCCCCGGTCGATCGAGGATCCTGTTCCCTCGCACGAATCCAATATTGACGGCACGTTTAACCTCTACCGTGC
Organism: uncultured Solibacteraceae bacterium; assembly: GCA_964460395.1. Lineage (GTDB taxonomy): Bacteria > Acidobacteriota > Terriglobia > Bryobacterales > Bryobacteraceae > CAYWQS01. The sequence continues at coordinate 26,063 of CAYWQS010000015.1, forward strand.
CTGCGCGGCACAAGGCGTGGATCGCGTGGTGTATGCGGCCTCGTCGTCGGCATACGGCGATACCGACGTGCTGCCAAAAGTGGAGACAATGACGCCCAATCCGCTGTCGCCATACGCCGCTCAGAAGTTGATGGGCGAGTATTACGGCCAGGTCTTTACTCAGTGTTTTGGACTGGACGTTGTGTCGCTCCGCTTCTTCAATGTGTTTGGCCCGCGCCAGGACCCGTCGAGCCCGTATTCGGGCGTTTTGAGCATTTTCATGACCTGCTTGCTGGAGCGCCGGGCGCCCACCATCTTTGGCGACGGCGAGCAGTCCCGCGACTTCACCTATGTGGATGATGTTGCGGCCCTGCTGCTGAAGGCGGCGCAAGCGCCGGGAGTGGCCGGGCGGACTTACAATGCCGGCAACGGAGGGCGGTATTCACTGAACGAAACGTGGCGGCTTCTTTGCCGCATCGAGGGCGTGGAGATCGAGCCAAATTACGGGCCGGCGCGCCCCGGAGATGTCCGGCATTCGCAAGCCGGCACCGCCGCCGCCATGCGAGACCTGGGCCACGCGCCACGTTTTTCGTTCGAAGAAGGGTTGCGCCGTACGCTGGAGTGGTATCGCGCGTCCCGCGCCTAGCCAAATACAAACCGCTCGACAAACTCGTTCCGGAATTTCCCGCCCGGGTCCATGCGCCGGGCCAGCGTTTGAAAGTCTTCGATCCGCTCATAGCGGCTACGCAGGGTGCGGCCGTCCATGGCGAATAGTTTGCCCCAGTGGGGCCGGGGCTGAAACGGCCCGAGTTCTTTTTCGATCAACGGCAGCAGACGCTGCACTGCGGGCCCGTCCGGCTTCCAGGTGAAGTGGATGGCCACGCTGTCCTGCTCATAGCATGGGCTGAGCCAAAGATCGTCGGACGCTACCGTGCGGATCTCGGAGATCAGCAAATGCGGGCCAATTTGATCCCGAAGCCGTTCGATGGCAAGGATGGCTTCCACGCCGTGCTTCCGGGGGACGAAGTACTCGGCTTGCAACTCCCTGCCGGCGCTGGGCATGAAGCCCATGCGGAAATGCGGCAGGCGCTCATGCCAGGGGCCCGGGACTCCCATCTGCTCAGTACAGTTTTCCGCCGGTAGGGAGGCGATGGGGTGCAAGTTGCGCGTGGCGCGGCGGGCGCCCAGCCACTCCGGCGGCGCGGCAAAGCGGTCCTCAGCCCGGCTTTTCACCCACACCTCGTTCACGCGGCCGGCCTGCCAGTCCGTGAAGAGGCTGACACTGTAGCCACTGGCCTGAATGTGGTTGAACCTGTCGCGCACGGCGGCCATGGGCATGTCGAGGTACACATGCTGACGCATCTCGAAGGCCGGCTCGAGAGCGAGGGTGAGGCGGCGGATGACGCCCAACGCACCCAGGCTGACCACCATTCCTTCAAATGGCTCCCCGCTCTTGGCCCGGGACAGCTTCAGTTCCTCGCCCGAGGCACTCACCATCTCGATGCCCTCGATGGATGCCGCAAGATTCCGGTTCTTCTCGCCGGAGCCATGCGTGCCGGTGCAACAGGCGCCGGCAACGGAGATATGAGGCAGCGAAGCGAGATTGTGGAGTGCCCAGCCCGCCGCATGAAGCGCAGGACACAACTGGCCGTAGGTCAGACTAGCGCCCACGGTGGCCCTCCTGGCGGCCGGATCAATGCGAATCTCCGCCGGATCCGCGCGCAGGCGCAACTGCGTTTTCGATGTGTCTGCGATGGCATTGAAGCAGTGGCGGCTGCCCAACACGCGCACCTGATCGCTGGTGCGCAGTGCGGCCCGAATCTCCTCCACGGTGCTGACCTGGCGCAGGTCGCGAGTGCCATAGGTGAGATTGCCGGCCCAGTTCGTGAGCCGCTCTTCTGCTTTCTCCTGGTGCGCGGCGGGTTTGGCGCAGCCAGCTACCACGCCCGGCAACAATCCCAAAAACGTGCGCTTGTTCACGGCAGTGCGATGGATTCTATCAGGAAACGCCGCAGTTCACCGGCCGCGCAGACGTTCCAGTTCGCGCCGGTCGCGCTTCGAGGGGCGGCTGTCGAAGGCGCTCTCAAAGCGTGGAATGGCCTTGCGCTGTTCTGCCTCCTGGGCGCGGCGTTGCTGGCTTGCTTCGGTTTCCTGATACATCGTTCGGGCCACGGCGGCCGGGCCGCGCTGGGCGGAGACCGTCAGCACGTCGATTTCGTATTCGCCAGACTCCGTCCGCACGCGCAGCCGGTCCCCCTGATGGACTTCGCGGGAAGCTTTTACCACCTGTCCGCCCGCCTCGATTCTGCCGAGTTCGCACGCCCGCGCGGCGAGCGCCCGCGTCTTGAAGAATCGCGCCGCCCAGAGCCATTTGTCCACCCGAACGCGCTCCATGGCTCTATTGTCGCTCCGGCCAACAAATCCCCCGAATTGCGGACAACCGGGTACAATATCGCCTAGGAGCCCGCATGTTCCTCGAAAACGCCCACGAGCGCACATTTCTCACCACCACGGTCGATTACGTGTTCAACTGGGCCCGAAAATCGTCCATCTGGCCGCTCACCTTTGGCCTGGCGTGCTGCGCGATTGAGATGATCTCGGCCTCGGCTGCGAGGTTCGACATTGCCCGCTTCGGTTCGGAAGTGTTCCGGCCGAGCCCGCGGCAGTCCGACCTGATGATTGTGGCCGGCACGGTCACCCTGAAGATGGCGCCCGTTCTAAAGCGGATCTACGACCAGATGCCGGAGCGGAAGTGGGTGATCTCGATGGGCGCCTGTTCGAGCGTGGGCGGCCCCTTCAATACCTACGCCACGCTGCAGGGTGTAGACCGCATCGTGCCGGTGGATGTGTACGTCACCGGGTGCCCGCCGCGGCCAGAGAACCTGTTTTACGCGTTGCTCAAACTGCAGGACAAGATCGACCAGATGAGCCTGGTGCGCCGCCCCACCGAGGTACGCCTGGAAGAGCAGATGCTTGAGCAATTCAAGCAGCGGATCATGATCGGCCAGATGCAGAACCCCGCCGCGTGAGCCTGTTTCGCTCCCTTGACGGTCTTTGGCGCTCGACGCTGCTGGACGCGCAGCCATGGCTGCAGCACGCGTTTGGGACGGCTTTCGTTTCGCCACGCTTCCCTTATCGGGTCTTGAAGCAGGTGCACGGCACGCAGGTGGTTGATATCGAAGACCACCGCGACGGATTAGAAGCGGATGCACTGGTGGCGCCGGGCCCCGGCCAGGGTATCGCCGTGAAAACGGCCGATTGCCTGCCGCTGCTGCTGGCGGACCCCGCGTCGAGGGTGGTAGCTGCGGTGCACGCAGGCTGGAGGGGTTCGGCGGCTAACATCCCTGCGGCTGCTGTAGGATTCCTCACCCAGCGGTATGGTATTTTGCCCCACTCGCTGCTGGCCGCCGCCGGGCCTTGTATCCGTGCCTGTTGTTTCGAAGTGGGACCAGAGGTAGCGGGCCAATTCCAAAAATGGCTCCCGGAACGGGACGATTTGGACGGCCCTGCCAGGATCGATCTAGTGGAAGTCACGAGGCGGCAGTTGATCGGGGCGGGTCTGGCCGAGGAAAACCTGGATCTCGGAGGCCCCTGCACCTGCTGCGGGGACGGTGAATTTCACTCCTGGCGACGCCAACGGCAGACCGGCTGCCGGATGTATTCCGCGATTGTCCGGACAATCTGACCCCCAGAAACGGGACAAGGTGTCCCAAGACGGAAAAAAGGCGCAGCCGGAAGCTGCGCCTTTGAATAGGCCGGGAGTATCTGGCGGCAACCGCCGCAGCGGGTTAAGCGACCATCAACTCTTCGAACATCTCGGAGTCCGTGTCCTTCATGCGGTCTACCATCTCCTGGCAGGAGATGCAGAACGGGGTCCACGGTACGGCATTGAGCCGCTTCGGGTTAATGTCTTCTTCGCAATGCAGGCACACGCCATAGTGGCCATCTTCCAGGCGCCGGAGCGCGGCGCGGACATTGCGCAGAAGTTGCGATTCCCTGTCGAGGTTCCGAATGGCCAGCTCGCGCTCTGCAGCATGTTGCACTTCGTCGAGCGCATCCGGGCTCTTTTCAATGACGATTCCCTCGCGGTCGCGAACGGCCTGCTCCAACTCGGCCAGCTTCGCTTCCAACATTGCCTTGTATTTATTGAGCTCCGTCTTGGTCATGACAGTGTCTCCCAAACCTTTCTTGTTTTTCTTTACTTGTTGTTCAGTACCTCGGCGGACACTGATTCTCTCGCCATGGGACACAAATCCCGTTAAGTCTGTTTCATGGGCTACGCCATATCCTTCCGGAAGGCGCTAACGGCGGGCAGGCCGGATCATCCAACCGGATAGCATAGCACAGAACGCGTTCCCTCTATGCAATTTGTGTTCCATTTCAAAGAACCACATCTACCGGCGATAGGTTGACCCTCCATACTTCCTCCCCGAAACCTGCCGGAGCACCGGGCCGCCGGAGGATCCTCCTTCGGGGAATCAGCATGATACTTCTACTCATCGGTCGCTGCAATCGAAAAGATTACGTCAGCAAAGGTATTGACGGTTTTTTTGCGGGAAAGTTTCAAAGATCGGATGGAAAATCAGCGGAACCCGATCTTTCCGAAGGCCAGGCCATAACGTGCTGGATCTCCAGGTAGTTGAATCATACTATCGACCTCCAGCGCCACCACGGCGGCGCGGCCGACGTGGGTTTCCGGGACAGGAAAGGCCGCCTCAACCCACTCTTCGTCCTGGCCGATTTCGTGCTCTCCGAGCTTTTCGCCATTCAGGTACACGGTGAGCAGCCGGGCCCTCCCGGCGTGACCTTGGGGTAGATGCGCCGAGAGATACAGGGCCGCCCCTGGAATGGGAGGCGCCAGACGGACCTCCGCCTTCTGCCCCATCCAGCGGCTGGTACCGTCCGATTCCATCCAGCCCGGTCCCAGGTCGCTGGCAAAGGCCGGATGGGCCACGTCGATCAAGCGAGGTTTCTCCACCAGCCAACCTTGGGGCACCTGTCTGCGATAACTGCGGGTGATGTTTACCAGCCGTTCGCCGTCAAAGCGGTAGACCACCGCACTGCCTTGAGCAAGCACCCGGGCGGTGAGCGCGGGTTCGGCAACGTAGGCCTGCATATCCCCCAGATCGGGATGTTGGTCCAGCCCCTTCTCTTCGCCGGGAGCGAGGAATACTTCCATGGCCCCGAAGAGCCGGGCAGGCGAATCCAGAAGGCAGGACCAGAAGAGCTCGGAATCGATCCCCGCCAACAGAATCACCTTGCTGGGATGGAGTTCGACGGCACGCTCCAGCCCCTGGACCAGTTTGCGGATGCGTTCACCGCGCTCGTACCGCCACAGCGTAATGGCGCGGTTGAGAGGCAGCACGCAAAGCAAATGGAGAGCCAGCAAAGCTGCGGCCAACCCCCGAACACCCCACCAGGCTTGCCAGGCTGCGCCCAGGGCGGCCCCAGCCGTCAGCGCGAGGCCGAGCGTGGGTGTGGTGAGGTAATACTCCATGACGTGGTCGCGCAGGGGAAGCACCGGGCCCAATAGAGCGCAGAACCAGAACAGGCCGAAAATGCCGCCCCACTCCCTGGCGCGCCAAGCCCGCCACACCGCCCAGCCCACCAACGCGAGCCCGCAGATCAGCGCCACCCAGAGCCAGGCCCCTTCTGGCAGGCGGTTGCCGGGAGCATCTTTTCCGCCACCGAGTGCGATCTTGCAGTATTCAAAAAACGTGCTTGCCATCGACAGGTCCCAATGCCGCGCGTACGGTCCGCTCGTGGGCTTTGGGGCGTAAGTAAAGTTCAGAGCAACGTAGACCACGGAGATTGGGAGCATCCAAAGCACCCGCTTGACGGCGTGCCGGGCGAAAAGCACCGCGTAGCCGAGGGCCAGCGCGGGATAAACCACCTGGATCTCAAGGGCGCCGAATCCCAGAAGGAAGCAGGCCCACTGCGCGGCCCACCAGCGCCGGCTGCCGGTTTCGGCAGCCTTCACGAGACACGCCAGCCCGCCAAGCAGGAACAGCGACGCCATCAACTGGTTGTAGCTGCTGATCCAGGACATCGGGTTCGCCGGGCCGACTCCGCTGAGCCAAACGATGGGCGCGGCCAACGCGGCTACGCGCGAGGCGGTGATGCGGAGGGTAAGCCACGAGAGCAGCCAAAGCACGATACATGCGGTCACCAGCGCCCAGGCGTGAAAGGGGCGCGGATCCAGCCAGGCCACCTGGGAAAACACGAGAAAGTACAAGCGTTCGCTCCAGGGCCGGATGGTGCCCTGGGCCTGCGGAGCAAACAACACCTCCCACAAGTCGCCTGGCTTGTTGAGGTGCAGCGGCAGGCCCAACCAGGCGAAGTCGTCCTGTTGAAACCAAGCCTGCAGGCCCCACCAGTAGAGCCACAGCGCATAGGCCACCGGCGTAAGCCAGAACACGGCGGCAGACCAGCGCTTCATTGGGCGGCGAATCCGATGCGCGAAATGACCAAGCCAAGTTCGCGCGAATCCTCGGCGTTGGGTCCGAACGTGCGATCCAAAGTGAATTCGACGATCACCGCCTCTTTTCCGCGCAGGGCGCTGGTGGGCACGGGCTGCCGGTATTTGCGGCTGCCGCCGCCCGCAATCCGGTCTGGCGGCAACGGGCTTTCGTCCACGGCGGCGGTGATGGTGGCGCCGGTCATTTTCGCCGCCGCCGGCTCCGGTACAGTGTAGTCCATCTCAAGCCAGACCGTCTGGCCCGCCAGAGTATCAGGCGGCCGCAGGCTGACCCCAAACCTCTTCATCGACCAACGCCAGGAGGGGTTTTCCGCCGCATGGAAGCCATGAAGAATCTGGCTGGCGGCGGCCGGGTCGGCCACGGCGATGGACGCCTCAAGGCCCGCCTCTTCCTCGACGGTGGCTGCCGGGTTGGCATGGCGCTTTTTTTTCTGGCACGCACCAGCAGCCAGCAGCAGTGCCGCTGCGCAAACACCTGCCATCAGTTTTCGCATTTGCGTACTTCCACCAGACAGTTATAGAACGTCGGACCGCCGCCGATATCGGTGAGTTTCTCCTGGGTGAGAACGTTGATGCCGTGCCCGTCCGGGTTCCGTTTGTTCCAACGGACGGAAGGCGCGTGCACCACACCCGGGCGAACACCATCGCTCACCTGGCAGCGCAAACGCACCTGTCCGCGCGCGTTATATACCGCCACCGGATCCCCGTCAAGCAGTCCGCGCAGGGCGGCGTCCAACGGATGCATCCGGAGTACTGCGGTTTGGGCGTCCACCTCGTCTCTATGTCCGAAAGTGGAGTTCATGGAATCGTGGCTTTTGCTCGACACGAGTTCCAAAGGATACGCAGGCTGGGCATTCGCGCCCAGGCGGCTTTCGTCGGGCGGCGTGTACGCCAGCTTGGTCCCGCTGACGTCACATTTCCCCGAGGAGGTGCAGAAACCGCCTTGCGCAAAGGGCCGGAAGGGTTCCCCGTAAGGGGCAACGTTCAGGCGAACGCTGTGCTCCCGTTCCAACCGTTCGAGCGTGATGCCCTCCAGAAACGGGCTGTTTGTGCGGAGCAGGCCGCGGATCATCTCGTCATCCGTTTCATCAAAGCAAGGCTCGGTAAAGCCAATCCGCTTGGCCAGAGCGCGGAAGACCTCGCTATTCGACCGGCATTCCCCCGGCGGCGCCACGACAGGACGCGCCAGTTGCAGGTAGTAGTGTCCGTAGGCGAAGTAGAGATCGGTGTGCTCGAGGAAGGTTGTAGCGGGCAGCAGGAAATCGGCGTAGTCCGCAGTGTCGGTCTGGAATTGTTCGAGCACAACGGTGAATAGATCATCCCGCCGCAGGCCGGCCAGCACGCGGTGTTGTGCGGGCGCAATGGCAGCCGGGTTGGAGTTGTAAACAACCATCGCCTTCACTGGAGGATCCTGCAGATCGTTGAGGGCATGAGCTAACGCACTCATATTCACCAAGCGCGCCTCCCGTCCCAAAGACACCTGCTGCAGTTCCGGCATTTCCAAAGCTACGCGGTTGACAGCGAAGGCGCCTGAGGTGGATAGCAGGAGTCCGCCGCCCCGGTGTTTCCACTGCCCGGTGACGACCGGAAGCAAAGAAATGGCATGCATGGCGCGGCCGCCGCGTTCGCTGCGTTGAACGCCATAGTTCACGCGAATCGCTGAACCTGCGGTGGTGGCATAGGTGCGCGCCAGCCACTCCACATCGGCGGCCGGGAGACCCGTCAAGTTCTCGACGCGTTGCGGCTCAAATTCTGCCGCGCGCGCCTGGAGATCCTCGACGCCGGTCGCGTACGAATTCAGATATTCGAGGTCCGCCAAGCCGTCGCGGAAGATGACATGGAGCAGCCCAAGGGCCAGCGCAAGGTCAGAACCGGGGTATGGAGCGAGCCAGCGGTCCGAGAGTTCCGCCGTGCGGGTCCGTACCGGGTCGATGGCCACGAGGCGGGCGCCGCGCCGCCGTGCCTCTACCAGGAAGGGCCACAAGTGCACATTCGTTGCGTGGATGTTGGCGCCCCAGATGAGCACGAGCTTTGCGTGCGCAAATTCCTCCGGGTCCATGCCGTACCGGGCGCCGTAGACCTCGTTGAGCGCTGCGCTCCCCGCCGAGGCGCAAATGGTGCGGTCTAGCCGCGAGACGCCCAGGCGGTGGAAAAAACGCCGGTCCATCCCCGATCCCTGCAGGTAGCCCATCGTCCCGGCGTAACTGTAGGGCAGGATGGCCTCTGAGCCGAATTCTGTGGCCACCTGTTGCAGACGTTCGGCGATTTCGTCCAGCGCCTCGTCCCAGGAGACACGGGTAAACCGACCCTCGCCCTTGGCGCCTGCACGCCGCATCGGATAGAGCAAGCGGCCAGGATGATATTCACGCTCAAGATACTTGGTCACTTTGCCGCAGAGGAAACCCTGGGTGACCGGATGACGCGGGTCGCCGCGCAGGCGCGTGGCCCGCCCGTCCTCGACAGTGACTAGTACCGAACAGGCGTCCGGACAATCCAAAGCACAGGTGGAGAGCCTTTCTTCCCGCACTCTTTCCAGAATATAGTGTGGGCAGAACCATGCGCCTGGCGTTGCTTGTGTTTCTGGTTTGCACTGCGTGGCCGCTGGCAGCGCAGCAGAGAGTGCGGTTCACAGGACCGCCGGCGGCCGGAGAACGTCCGGGCGGGCGCCAGTTCATGCCCCGCGGTGGCTGGGGTGGATTCGGGGGCTGGTGGATGCCCTGGTGGGGCGACGGTACAACGTTTGATTACCGGCCGTTGCGTCCGCCCGTGGATCCGCCTAAGGAATCACCGGTGAGCATCCGTAATCCGGATTACGAGACACCGCGCTATCAGCCCGAGACGCGCGACTATCCGGAAGGCTCGCTGCCCCAACCGCGTTTGGTGCGCGAGGATCCGCCTTCCGCGAACTGTATAATCCGTGAGGCCTCCGGCCGTGAATTCGCAGCCCGTGACTGCCGCGTCTTTGATGACTGGGTGACTTACCGCACGCCCGACGGCCGCCGGCACCGGGCCACGCTGGATCTGGCGCGCCCGGTGGGAGACGCCGTGGAGTAGACCGGCCTGCTACCGATCGCCTCCCTCACCAGAGGAACCTGAAGATCACGGATTGAAATGGCAGAGCCGGGACGTCTCCAGCACGGCACTGCTGCGCAATACCTTCGAGAAATTGGAGGTGACTCAGCGGGGTTTCGATTCATGTTGTGCACCTGCAAAACAACGAGCCGAATTCGCGCGGATTCAGGGAACGCACGACACCGGCAGGAGACACCGCAGGCGATGTATTCTATACATCATGAAGCGCACGCAGTTATACCTTGACGAGCAGATGTGGGGCGCACTTCACGCCCTGGCCCGTCGCGAAAACACGACTGTCTCGGAACTCGTTCGCCGGGCTATCCGTGAACGGTATCTCGGCGACTACGAGCAGCGAAGAGCCGCCATGCAGCGCTTCGTCGGCATCCGGAAGAACCGTCCGGAGCGAACAGACAGCGTCCAGGAGGTCCGGTCTCTCCGGAGTGGCTCGAGGCTTGAGAGGATTGGGAACCGGTGACGATTCTGATCGATTCTGACATCCTGATCGAGGTTTCCAGAGGCCGGGACGCTGCCATTGTGGCCCGGTGGATAGACCTGAGTGAGTCGGATGCCCTGATCCTATATTCGCCGGTGACCGCGGCCGAACTTTGGGCCGGCGCGCGGCCGGCGGAGAGCGCGAATCTGCAGGCTCTGTTGGATGCTCTGATTTGCGTGCCAGCGGATGCGTGGACTGGCCATCAGGCGGGCGAATATTTGAGGCGCTACCGCAAGAGCCACGGGGTGGAGTTGGGCGACGCACTGATCGCCTCTGCCGCCATTTCGAACGGGGCAGCGCTTTGGACCCGCAACCGGAAGCACTACCCGATGCCTGAACTGGAGTTTTTCGCCTGACGGGCTCGGCCCCACCGCCGCACACCGCGTTCAGCAAATCTTTCAAGCGCCTGCTCCCGTCAACACAGTGGCCAGGCAGGACCCCGCCGTGAGTTTCCTTGCTTAGACTGGCGCGGTGACTTGAATCGGCAGGGAGACGTCGAGGGTCACGCTAGGCGCCTCAAGACTTTCGATTTGAAAGAGGAGCGGGGCTTCGCCGGGCTTCAGCGCGTAAGCGCGGAGGGCAAAGTGAACAGATTTTTGCATCCACTCTGCCATCCGCCGGCGGGTCGCGCCGCGAAGGGATTGTGGATCCTCCTGACAGGGGAGCAGAGCATCGGAGAGCAAGGCGGTATAGGTGGAGCCTTCGCGGACGAAGGGAAAATCCACGGTTGTCCCGCCGGAGGTTCCGCCCGACAGGTGCTGGTTCCGGATATACGTGATCGCTTCAGGAGCGAGGAGACCCTGCTCCAGGGCAGCGCCGCCGAGTCGGACTCGGACACCACGGGTTTGGGGTCCACGATTGGCGACCTGTACCAGCAGGATGTGAAAGGGCTGTCCGGCAGCCGTGGGCAGAGCCTGGACAGTACCACGGATGAGGCGTGGGAGGCCGGCCGGGACCGTGGCTGGATGGGCGGAGCGGAACGCAAGGACAAGGGCCGAAGCTGGTGGGCGGGCGGCCGCATCCTCCGGGGTGGCCAGGACCCTGGCGGAGGGCAAATGAAGCGCTTCCGCTACGCGCCGGAGGGCGTCTTCGGCAAACGGTCCGCCCCCCTGCATAGCTTCCGCAAGCTGTGGCGCAGAGACATGGGGCAACAGCGGGATCCACTTCTCCGGGTGACCGGAACCCCGGCGGCGGAGCACGGAGGCAGCCAACCGGTCGATCCGTTTGCCGGAAGCGTAGAGGGTCGCGGAGCAGCGGTCGCTGTCTTCGACACTGATGGCGACAACAGGCGCGTGTAACGAGCGTGAAAGAGGTTGAGCCAGGAAGTCCGCAGGTGGCAGCCCGGTGTCGTAGAGGGAAAGCCATGGCGTGGAATCTGGAGGCAGCAGGACCAGGACACGGTCCAAAGAGGTGGGGTCTTCAATCCAGTCACCTGATGCGGAAAGCAACGAGCGCAGGGCAGCCGCTGCGGAATCAAGATTCATTTGTCGGGCGTACAGGTGCAGGCTGGCGGTGGTCAGGCCCATAGGGAATAGATCGGCGTAAACGGCCCGCGACTGCACTTGGAAGTACTGGAACTAATTGCACGCCAATTAGTACCGATGCCCGCCTCAAACACTATCCCGAGGTCCAGATGCCTTGATAGCCTTGCCCTAATTCCCCGCACCGGTCTCTGATCCCATTCGAATTCCGGGCGGCAATTTACCTGGCTTTTCCGGGCTCTCGGTCTCTAGGAGGATCCATGTTCCAGTCTCGATTCATCGCGGGCGCTTTCGTGGCGCTGGCATGCTCCACTCTCAGCGCCGCGACGCTCTCGTTCACCAAGCTGGACGGCCTGGTGGGAGGCACTCCCGCGGCCACCGCAATCTATCGCGCGTCGCTGGGAGATGCGACCACGCTGGATGTGTTGAGCATTACGATTGAGGACAACAGCGCCGGTCTAGGTGGTTCCCCGGGGCAGTACAGCGGCTTCGATCTGGATGCCATCAAGCTCTCAACCGAATTCTGCACTACGGCGTCCTGCGCTTCCAGCGCGGCGGCTTTGCCTGTGTTCAATTTTGCAGGCGGTGTCGTGTTCACGCCAGGCGCCCAGCGCGCCCCGGCGGACCCGAAGCTTTTTGGCACAGGTCCAACTGGGAACACTCTGGACAATTCGGTAGCCACACTGGGGCTGTTCGACGGCAATGCGATTACAGGCCCAACAGCTTTCGGTTTCATCAGCTTGGGCGACAACGGGAAGATTTCGTTTAACTTGACCGCTTCGCTCGCACCGGCTGGCGTTTACCTCTACATCGGCGAAGTTGGGGATAATGGCGAAGTCGCGGCGTCTGGCATTTCTGTGAGTTCACGCCCTGTGACTCCGGAAATCCCGGAACCTGGCACCTGGATGCTCAGCTTGCTCGGTCTCGGCGGTATCGCGGCATCGCGGTGGCGGGGCCTGAGACGATAGTCAAGCGGGCAGATCACCCGCGCAGGTGAGACGGTATTACAAGGCTTCGTAAGCCTTGGATCAGCGGCGGAGCCGCGCGGCAAGCGCGGCGGCGAGTTCTTCAGTGATCCGTCCATCGGCGCCACGGGCGGTAAATTCGTCGCGCCAGACAATTTCTCCGCTGTCTGTACGGCGGATTTCAACGCGCAGCGTGGCTTGGCCGGCAGGCGCCACCACCTGACCTGTCAGAACAAATTCGGCGCCCAAGCGGCTGGCCGGGGCACGAGGGTCCTCTCCGGGTTCTGGAGTGAGCGCGACGAACCGCGGGCCGGGGGTGCCAGCAAGCGTCTCTACCGCCTTGTCCCAAATGGCGTAGGCCAGGCCAGCGGCACGGGGCGAGAGATCCGGTGCTTCCAGAACGGCCAGGGCCACCGAACCGGGCACGAAACCTGGCTTCGCCGGAGCGGCCGGCTGCTGGTTGGACGGAGGGGGCGGCGTGTGGCAGGCGGCCACCGCCAGCACCCCGATGAGAAGCAGCGCGCGGACCATCAGAGTAGTGGTATGCGCCCCCGCGCCATCTGCCGCACGAAGTCGAGGTCGCCATCCAAGAAATCGTATGCCGGCAGATTCGTGGGCTCTTCCCAGCGAATTTCCTCGAAGGCAACACTGCGCGGCTCGCCCTCTATCCGGTTCACACCAAGAAAGAGAAGCAGCAGCGATCGCCCGCCGGTAGTGTGTTCGTAGCGGGCAAGTTCGGCGCCCACCTCCGATTCCACGCCCAACTCCTCGCGGAGTTCGCGCTGCAGGGCTTGGCGCGGCGTTTCCCCAGGTTCCACTTTGCCGCCGGGGAATTCCCACTTGAGCCCGTGGCGGTCTCGAGCCATGCGCTGACCGATCAAAACCTTGCCGTCGCGATGGATGACGCCCGCCACCACCATTACCGTGACGCGCGCCATGTGCCCTTGTCGATCACAATAGAGAAGACCCTTATTTGATTCATTGTCCAATGTTCTCCGCGAAGTTGCTGGATCACTTTCAAAACCCGCGCCACAGCGGGGTGCTGCCGCCGCCAGCTGTCACTGTCAAGGTGGAGAATCCCGCGTGCGGCGACATGCTGGTGCTGTCTGCCGAGGTCGAGCACGGCATCGTCCGGCGGGCAGGCTTTCAGGTGAAAGGTTGCACCGCCTCGATCGCCGCAGGCTCGGCCGTCGCCGAACTCATCACCGGACTGCCGGCCGCCGATTTGGGTTCCATCGATGCCGCGGCAGTAGAAGCTGCGCTGGACGGTTTACCGCCCTCATCGCGACATGCCGCGGCGCTGGGGGCGGAAGGCGTCCGCGCCCTCGCCCGAATGATCGCTACGGCTTCTTAAACAGCGCCGGATCAAGCGCCTGGTTCAAGTGCCGCTCGGTGAGTGTGCGAACGCCAAACGGTTGACCGTTCTGCAGGATTACCTCGCGACCCGGCAGTTTTAGTCCATCCACCTCGCGATAGTCCTCAAACTGGCTTTCCGTCTCACTCATTCCCCCCATGCCCATTGAGCGGTAGTTCATCTTGCGGATCAACCCCGTGGCGGGATCGAATTGCAACTTCGCTTCGAAGTCGCCCATCTTCCACTGGATGGTGGAATCGTCAATGGCAACGGCTTCGGCTTTACCCTGCAGTACCGTCGCAATCATGCCCAAACCACCGGCCGCCACGATGCCTTTCTTAAGTTCTGCGGTCATTGGAGGCGGAAGGTCGCGCGAATTCGGCCCCTGCGCCATATACCCCGAAGTGCCATCTACGGCCTGCACCACCTCGCCCATCGCACCAAGAACCAGCGTCATCTTGTACTTGTCGGGGTAGACGATCCACTCCTCCGAGGAGGCCTCCAATTCACCCTGGGGAGTAGTGAGCTTCAGGCCACCTTTGGCGTGCATGGACTGGACGGCCAGCAGTTTCTCCTTGCCGCCCATGGCCGCGGCTGCCGCTTCTACCAGCGCCCGGGCCTTGGCTGTGCCCTCTGCGCCCGCGACGACGGTTTCTTTCTTGCGGACCAGATTGTCGGCCACCAGGTCAAGGTCCGGGATAGCAAGCTTCGTTACAGGACCGAGCTTTGCCAAACCTTCCGCATACTGCGCAGAGTTGCCGACCGTTACGGTGGTCATTTGCTCAGGCTGCAGAAACCGCTGGACCGCCGCGACGGTCTGCTCCATGGTCAGTGCTTCGAGTTCCTTGCGGTAGTTGGTCCAGTAATTCTCGGGCAGTCCGTAGATAGCGGTGTTCACCACGCGCTGAGCCACCGCAGAAGAGGTTTCCAGCGAAAGGCCGAACACGCCGATGAGGTAGTTCTTCGCTTCGGCAAACTCTTCGGGTGTAGCCGGGTTCTTCTTCCAGTCCTTCAGCAGGTCCACCATGAATTGGATGGCTTCGTTGGTCTTCTCTGTCCGGGTGGAGGTGGCCAGGGTAAACAGGCCAGCCTGCCGCTGGGGCGTGAGCGAGCTACTGGCGCCGTAGGTAAGTCCTTCGTTAGCCCGCAACTTGAGATTGAGCCGTGAATTGAAGCTGCCGCCGAAGATTTGGTTCGCCACACTCAGGGCAACGTAATCGGGATGGTTGCGCGCCACACCCGGCTGGCCGATCACGATCTGCGTCTGATTGCTGTCGGGCTTGTCGAGCACCAGGACTTTGGCCTGAGCGGCAGGCGGCGGCGGCAGTTTGAGCTCAGATGGTGCGGGCGTCTTCCAGCCTCCGAGGTGCTTCTCCACCAGCGCGAAGGCCTCTTCCGGTTTCATGTCGCCCGCGACGGCCAGGTAAGCCCGTGCCGGTGAGTAGTGAGTTTTGTGGAACGCCACAATATCGTCGCGTCCGATGTTGCGCAGCGTTTCGGGAGTACCGCCGCCGGGGTAAGCGTACGGGTGGGTGCCCAGGATGCCGCGAGCAGCCAGCAGCGGCGCCAGATACTCAGCGCTGTTGTACTGCACGGCCAGCGACGACTGGAGTTGCCGCATGCGGCGATCGATTTCCGCTTGCTCGAACTTGGGGTTCTGCACAATGTCGGCGAGCAGTTCCATGCCGCGGGTCGCGTAGGATTTCATGAACGTGCCGCTAACGCTCGTGACGTCATCGCTGGAGGAAGCGCCCAGGCTCCCTCCGGTCAGATCCACAGCCTTCGAGATCTCCTGCGACGAACGCGTGGCGGTGCCTTCTCGCAGCAGAGAAGCCGTGAGCGAACTCAGGCCGGCCTTGGACGATGGTTCGCTGGCGCCTCCAGCAAGAATCTGTAACGAGAAGGACACCAGCGGTTGCCGCGTGTCCTCCACCACAAACACAGTGAGCCCGTTGGGCAAGACCTTCTTGGCGTGCTTCGGGAATTCGAAGGGGCGCGGGGCCGCAGGTGGCGGCATCTGGGCGGCCAGAAGAGCAGGCAGGACCGGCACCAGCGCCAGGGAGAAAAGAACAGCGCGGCGTTTCACTTCTTGTCGCCTCCTTCCGGCTTGGCAGATTCGGGTTGGACCCACATCCGTGTCATACGATCCTTCACGAGGTACTGTTTCACGACGCGCTGCACGTCGGCCGCCGTAACCTTCTGGTAGTTGGCCAGTTCAGTGTTGTACCGGGCGGGGTCACCGTGCAGCACGGCCATGTTGCCAAGAAAGTCAGCCTTGGCCTGCATGGTTTCGCGCCCGGTAATGAACCCGGCGATGATCTGGTTCTTGGCTTTCGTGAGTTCCTCATCGCTCACCGGTTCCTTCTTCATCTCTTCGAAGGTGTATTCCAGACTGTTGGCCACTTCCTTGATGTTCTTCCCCTGGTTGGCGATGGCGAAGCCGAAGAAGAGTGAGGGACCTTCCAGGAAGCTCGCCTCGCCCGCGGCCGCAATCGCCGATTGCTCTTCGTACACCAGCCGCCGGTAGAGCCGCGACGACTGCCCGCCGGAAAGGATGATGCTGGCCACCTCGAGAGCGTAACGGTCGGGATGGTTGAGCGGCGGCAGTTGGTAGGAATTCACTACTGCATCCAGCGGGATGTTGGAGTAGCGCACGGTTTTCTCCACCATGGCCGTGCGTGGAGGTTCGGTGGCCGTGACGCGCGGCACCGGCTTGCCTTTCGGGATCGGCCCGAAGTGTTTTTCGATAAAGCTCAGCGCCTGCTTGGTATCGAAATCTCCCACCACCACGACGGTGGCGTTGTTCGGCACGTAATATGTGGCGTGAAAATCGCGCACATCCTGGATGGTGGCGCGGTCCAGGTCTTCCATTGAGCCGATGGGGTGGTGCTTGTAGGGGTAATTCGTGTAGGAGACGGAGAAAACATCCTCAGCCAGGCGTCCGTAAGGCGGGTTCTCAATCCGTTCGCGCCTCTCCTCCTTCACCACCTCGCGCTCTTTCTTGAAATTCTCCTCGCTGACGTCGAGCGAGCGCATGCGGTCGGCTTCCAGCCAGAGCATCCGCTCGAGATAATTCGACGGGAAGGTTTCCCAATAGACCGTCATGTCAAAGCTGGTGTAGGCGTTCAACACGCCGCCGGCCTCGCGGACGATGCGCATATGCTCTTCCGGTTTGACGTTCTTCGAGCCCCGGAACATCATGTGCTCGAAAAGGTGAGCAAATCCCGTCTTGCCCGCCTTCTCATCTTTGGATCCGACGTGATACCAGACCTGCAAGTTCACCACAGGACGGCTGCGGTCTTCCGCCAGCACCACCTTCAACCCGTTGGGCAAAGTGTGGGAAGTGAATTTCAGCGGCGGCGGCGAATCGGCAGCGGATAATACGCCCGCGCAGGCCAGCGCCGCGAGTATGGATTTGATCATGAGTCCCCCTGGGAGTGCTTCCGTCACCATGGTATCTTGGAGCGCATGCCCGAGCAGGTCCACGTGGTTGCCCACATTCATGCGCTCCCTGAGAAAATAGACGCCGTCCGCAGCGTTCTGGAAGGATTATTGGCGCCCACCCGCCAGGAAGCGGGCTGTATCGAATACGACTTTTACGAAGATGCAGACGACCCTTCGAAGTTCACCTTCATCGAAACCTGGTCGAGCCGCGAGGCGTTAGACGCGCATCTGAAGACGCCGCACCTGGAAGCCGGGGCCGCCGCCCTGCAGGGCAGGCTGGCGGAAGAGATCTGGATTCAGGTGCTGCGGGCCAAGTAGCCGCCATGCGCCTGGCGGCCGCGCTGCTGGTAGCTTCGGTCCTCCCTGGACAGCCGGACTGGCCGAAGCACGTCATCGCCAAGGGCTTCCGCAACTGGACCGCCGTGGCTGGCGATTTCACAGGTGACGGGCGCGTGGACGTGATCAGCAACGATTACGACCGCACTCTGCTGCTGGTGGCTCCAGACTGGCGGCGCATTGTGCTGGAAGAGGGTGTGCAGCTAATCCATAGCGCCGCCCTGGATGTGGACGGCGATGGCGACCTGGACTTTATCGGTGTGCAGTATGCCCCGGCCAAACTCTATTGGCTGGAACGTCCCGCCAATCCGCTGACCGAACCTTGGCAGCGGCACTGGATCGACCGGGCCGAAGATGGGGGCGTGGACGGCATCCACGGCATCGCCATCGGCGACATCAATGGTGACGGGCGGCCGGACATCGCCTGCCCGAGCGGCCAGCCCAAAGGTCCGTTTGCCAATTCAGTGGTCTGGTTCGAGGCCCCGGCAGCACCGCGGACCGCTGCGCGCTGGACGCGCCACGTAATCGGCTTGGGAGATGCTCCCGGCCTTTCGCACTACATTGACATCGGCGACGTGGACGGCGATGGCCGGCCCGACGTCGCCACCGCCGCCAAGTGGCCGCCGGACGGGAATTGGTTCGCGTGGTGGAAACAGCCCGCCTTGCCGGGCGAGCGCTGGACGCGATCCTGGATCGCCCGGCACCAGGAGGGCGCCACCAACGTGCTGATCCGTGATTTGAACGGCGACGGCAAGCCCGATTTCGCAGCCTCAAGGGGGCACGGGGTCGGAGTTGTGTGGTTCGAGGCGCCCGCTTGGACGCCGCATGAGATTGATGCCTCCATCGGCGGCCCGCACTCGCTCGACGCCTCCGATCTAGACGGGGACGGTGACATCGACCTGGTGACCTGCGGCAAGAACACGATGGAGGTCCGCTGGTTCGAGAATGACGGCCGCGGCCGATTCACTACCCACCGCATCGGGAGCAATCAGGCTGCCTACGACCTGCGCCTGGTGGACATGGACGGCGACGGCGACCTGGACGTGCTGATCGCCGGCCAGGAATCGGCGAACGTGGTGTGGTACGAGAACCGCCTTCGTCAATCGAGGTGAAACACTTCTTCGAGGGGTAGCATCATGCGGTCGGCCTCCTCGCCGGCGGGCGAGACGAAGAACGGCGCCATCTCGCGTTGCCACCGGGCGTTCACTTCCAGCGCCTGCATGCCCGCGCGGGCCGCTTCAAAATCATCGGATTCCAGATAACCCACCAGCAGGCCGTCGGCGCGCAGGAAAAGCGTGTAATTCCGCCAGCCGGTACTCCGCAGTGCATCCAACATCTCCGGCCAAACGGCACGATGCCGGAGCCGGTATTCTTCCAGCCGTTCCGGCCGGACTTGGAGAACAAAGCAGACTCGCTGTGGCATGCCCTTGAGTAGAGCAAAAAAAGGGGCGGCCCGCGGAGGCCGCCCGGAAGGAAACAGGGTGTAGAGGAAGGGTCAGAAGAAAATGCGGACGCGCAATTCAATCTGCCGGGGATCGAACGTCGCCATGCCCCAGGTGCCAAAGTTGTCGTTCTGAACCATGCCAGGCTGGATGCCCCGGGCGGGGTTCGCCGCAAGGAAGGTGGCGCCGGTTCCTGCTGCCAGGTTGGGGCGGAACTGCGCATTGTTTAATAAGTTGGACGCTTCGGCGGAGATTTGCAGCCTCAGCCGCTCGCGAATGGGCACTTCCTTCTGCAGGCTGAGGTTGACGTTGAACCTTCCCAAGCCGCGGATGTCTCCGTACCGCTGGGCTGCATCACCGAACCAATAAATGTCCGGAAGTATCCGGCCATCGGCGCCGTTCACGACGCGGCCGCGGAAGGCGTCGCTGGAGTACTTGAGGAAACAGTAACGACAGACGGTAATCTGGCGGCCGCTGGGCAGGGTTACCGTGCGGTCTGCCGCATTCGGGCTGCTGTACCACCGCTGGAGTTCCTTGGGGACTTCAATCGGCACACCGCCGACCCGGTCCGCCAGTCCGGTCATGGAGTTCGTGGCTCCCGTAAACCCTTGCTGCGGCTGGCCGGATTGCGCGATCAGCACACCACCTACGTTCCATCCCGTCGTAAGTCCCCGCAGAAACTTGTTACCCACATCTTTGCCCCACTGGGGTTGCCACACCCAACTGCCCACGAAACGATGCGGAATGTCGTTTGGCGAGATGAAGTAGTTGTTGCCGAACTGCCGCCGGTTGATGTTAAAGGTCTGCAGCCCGGCGTTCTCCCCGAAGTTGTTGTTTTGGGCTTCCGATCCCCACATCTCAATGGCGCGCGACCAAGTGTAGTGCACGTTAAAGGTCAGGCCGTTGGAGTAGTTCTTGGTAAGCTGCGCCATCAACGCGTTGTAGGTGTTGAATCCCACTGGCGCGCCCAGCAGGTTGCCAGGGAAAAACGGGTAAAGGAAGAGAGCCTCGCGAAGCACCATGGTGGAAGTGCCCAGGCGGCCCTGGAACGGAATGAGTTGGTTCGGATTCGGTTGGAAAGGATTGGCGACGAGACTTTGGCCCGGGTCCGTGCCGTTCGATGCAATATAGGCCGTGCGCCACTGCTGCAACAGAGTATCCGGCAGGTCCTGGACGTTATTGACGTTGAATCGCCCCATCTGGAGGTGATAGCCGCGCGTCCCGGTGTAGCCGACCTGGGCCAGCCAGTTGTTGCCCAGCCGGCGCTCAACAAATAGATTCCACTGCAGCATCTTCCCGTTGCGCATCCCGTCGAAGTCGAACCGCGGTTCGTTCGCGCCCCCGCCATAGTATTGAGGCGAATTGGGATCGGCCCCGATGATCGGGTTCAATTGCGTAGCCCGATCGAAAGGCACCTGCAATGAGCCGTCCGGGTTAGCCCCAAACTGCAACGGTACGGGATCATTCGTGCGAAGCGCGAAGTTTTGCGCGCCAAAGTAATAGGGACCCCCAAAGTAACCCGTATTGGTGGGCAGATAGTTCACCCCGAAGCCGGACCGGATCACGGTGCTATCCGACGCACGGTAAGCCATACCCACGCGCGGGCCGAAGTCCTGCCACCTCGTCTGGTACAGCAACCCGCCCGGTCCCGGAAACATGATGCGTCCGCGGCCGCCGAAAGGATTCGTTTCACGGTAGCTGAACGAGGAGACGCGTCCGTAGCGCTCCTCCGGCGCGTACTGCACATCCCACCGCAAGCCCAGGTTGATGGTGAGCCGGTTGTTCACGCGCCAGTCGGACTGGTTGTAGAGCGCCCAATACTTTGCAGAGAGCGCCAGCAGCACAGCGTTCTCCCCCGCTTCGATATGCCCTGCGCCCAGGAGGTAGGAAGCCAGGCCGGAGCCCGACCGCTCGGCGGTCACCGCATCCACGTTCTGCCCTAGCGAACGGATGATGTTGCCGGAGGTCCAGGTGTTGGTGGTTCGCAACCAGAAGGAGCCCCGGGAATCCGTGTAGTTCGAAAGGTAGTTACGGAATTCTCCGCCCCATTTATGAGTCCACCGGCCTGCAGTCTTCGTCACAGACCCAACCAGGTTCCAGTTCGTCTGTCTCTCGATTTTGGCGAGGTAGGCAGTCTGGTTGAGCGGGCTGATCTGAGAAAACCCGCCTCCGAAGCTGGTGAGTTCGGGATAGGCACCGGGCAGGCCGGAGGCGGGAAGGAAATTCTGAGGCACTCCAAACGCGGAGTAGTCGAAGCCGTCAAAGGTCTGGGCCCGATTCTGCGCGGCCACTCGAGTCAGGCCAACCCTCAGATCGGCTACCAGCGTGGGCGTTATGATCCAGGTGTCACCAACCGAGCCGTAGTAATTGCGGTCCCCGTTTACGGCGCCAATGAAACCACCTTGCTGCACAAACGCGCGTGTGCCGTCGCCCCATCCGTTCGGCGAATCAATGGTGCCGATGTTCGAGCCGAACGTGCCGTAGAGCGAGTGGTTACCGAGGCGATGGTCTAACCGGGTGTTGATCGAATCTCGGACAAAGCTCCGCGTCATACGGTTGTAGAAATTGTTGATGCCGCGCGGGTCGTCCGGAGGGCGGTTGGGCAGCGGAAACTCGCGGATGATATTTCGCATGATGGGGTTCAGCCGCGAGGCGGGAATCACGCCGCCCGGAAACATCGCCCGGCGGAAGGTGTCGTTGCCCAGAGCCGTCACGGTGTAGGGGTCGAAAATTTGCACAGGCAGGAATTGCGCGCCCACTTGAGCTACCGTTTGCGAGAAATCGCCGTTGCGCTCCCGTTCAGTTGGCACGGTGCGAAAGTAGTCCAGCGCCTGGTTGAAGCGCAATCCCTCATAGGAGACGAAATAAAATGTGCGGTCCTTACCGTTGTAAAGCTTCGGCAGCACCACCGGACCGCCCAGCGTACCGGAATAGTTTTGCACCTTGAACGGCGGCCGGCTCACAAAAGGAGTCTGCGCGTTGTTGAAGAACGTATTGGCGTTCAATGCCTCGTTCCGTAGACGGAACTGGAAGGACCCATGCAGGTCGTTGGTCCCGCTCTTGGTGGAGATGATCACCGTGCCCGCCGAGCGCCCGTATTCCGCGGACATGTTGTTGATGGTGGTCTTCACCTCCTGGATGCCTTCCGTATTGGGGAGTACGGCTACTTCGTTCCACGCCGACGCCTGGATCGACACCCCGTCGAGTTGGATGTCGTTTCCAAATGCTGCCCCACCGTTGATCTGGAAGTTGGCGAACGTGCGGCGGCCCTCCGTGCCAATGCCGAATGACTGCGCCGACTGTGTGTCGTTCATCGCTGCGCGCGCCACCACGCCCATCTGGAGCACGGCGTAGTTCAGCGGGTTGTTGTTGATGTTGGGAATCGAGCGGATTATGCGCTCGTCCACGGCGTTTACCACACGGCTCGAGTCCGTCTGTAGTTCCACGGCCGACGCGCTCACGCTGACGCTGGTTTCCACTGTCCCCACTTCCAGGGTGAAATCCACCCGAAGTGTTTGGGCGGTGCTTAAGTTCAAGCCCGTCTTGGTCTGGCTTTTGAATCCCGGTTTCCGGAGGGTCACTTCGTACGTGCCGAAAGGAAGATACGGTTGGATGTATTCGCCCGCTTCGTTTGTTCGCAGGTTATACGTGTAGTTTGTTCCGGTGTCTCGGATCAGAACTTCGGCGTCTGGCGCTGCGGCGCCAGTCGGATCAACGACTCGCCCGACTATCGTGGAAGAACGGACCTGAGCCGATGCAGGCAGCACAACCAAACAGACCCAAACAATCACCCAAAACACACGGATCCACAGGGATCGAACCTTCATAGAGGGAATCTCCTCAGGAAAGAGAAGTGAGATCGAAGATCCAGGTGAACGGCAAAACCAGAATCTGCAGCCTATAATGAAGGTTTGTTCATCCAATTGCAAGAGAAAATTTCGCCCGCTAGCGGCCGATGATTCTCTCAAGTTCAGCGGCTGCCAGGCGCAGTCCGAGAGAGGCCTCCAGACGCTGACTCTCCGCTTCCAGGAGGGCGGCCTCCGCCTCAAGACCAATGCGTGGCGTTGCCAACCCGAGTTCCACCTGGTCGGCGGCGATCCGGCGAGCCTCCCGCCTGAGTTCCACGGCCTTCTCGGCGGTGTCGCCCAGGTCGAGCAACCTCAACACCTTGCGATGGGCCTTTTCAACGTCGAGGGCGGCTCTCGACCGGAGACGGCGCAAGTTCTCTTCGGCCTGCTGTAGCAGCACCCGGCGCTCATCAACCTGAGCCTTGCGTTTGCCCCAGTCGAAAGCGCTCCAGGAAAGCCGGGCGCCGATGATCCCGTTGTTCCTGGCAAGAAAGGGAACGCCGTTTTGCCAGATGTGCTGGAGGAAGACACTCACCTCAGGGACATAGGCAGCCTGGGCGGCATCGACACCCGCTCGTGCCTTGGCAACAGCGGCAGACGCGCTACGCACCTCATGGTTGCGCTCCAGGGCCTCCGTCACTGCCGCCGCCATGTCTGGCGGCGCCGGTTGGATTGACTGAGGCGAAACCAGCTTCAGGTTTGCGCCCGCGGGCAGGCCAAGCAGGTCGCGGAACTCGGCCCAGGCATCATCCAAAGAAAGCCGCGCGGCGAGCAGTGCGTTCTTGAGTTGCAGGCGCTGGGCCTCGGCTTCCAGCCGGCGCACCGCCAGAGCGTTGCCTGTCTCAAAGGCGTCAGAAGCCTCACGCAACGCCTCTTCCGCTGCCTTTAACCGCTGCCCGGCGGCCGCGATGCGTTTTTCCAGAATCAGAATGCCGTAGAAGGCCTCCTCGACCCGGTAGCCCACCTCGCTGGCGGTTTTGGCGGCTTCGTGCTCAGCGATGGCGGTATCCTGGCGGGCTGCGCGTATTCCAGCTCGAATCCGAATCAGTTGCGTCAGCGGTTGGCCCAGCGTGGTTTGCGACAGCGCCACGGAATTCAGGCCCTGCAATAGCACCAGGTTGCCTGCCGGAAACGGCCCCACTCCGGGCAGAGTACCCAGGCTGCCGCCTGCCAGTTCGATCCGCTGCCGTTCCAGGCCATAAAAGAGATTGGAATCGTTGCGGAGTTCGGGGAGTTGCGTGGCACGGAGGGCATCCTGCTTGTTGCGCTGCTCCTCCACGTGCAACCGGGCCAACTTGTTGTAGGAATTCTGACGGGCCGCCATGGCCTTCGCCTGCTCAAGCGTGAGCGATTCTTGCGCCTGAACGGGCGCCACGCATAGCAGGAGGCACGCGGCAGCCGGCGCAAGACCCGCCTGCCGCCGCTCCGCCACCACATAGAGCACAGGAATCACCACCAGGGTGAAGAACATCGACACCAGCAGGCCAATGGCGATCACACTCGCCAGGGGGCTCCAGAGGCTGGAGCCGGAAACGATCATGGGAGTGACGCCGACTGCCGCTGCAGCGGTGGTGAGGAAGATGGGCCGCAAGCGCCTGGCGCCCGCTTCCAGAGCCGCCACCTCCAGCGCCGCGCCCTCGCTGCGCTTTTCGTTGATGTAGTCCACCAGAATTATGGCGTTGCGCACCACCACACCGGACAGGCTGATGACCCCCATGAAGGCGGTAAAACTGAACGGATTGCTGGTCAGGACCAGGCCGGCGATGGCCCCCAGCAGCGAGAGCGGGATCGACATCATGATCACCAGTGTCTGCACCACCGAGCGGAACTGAAACAGCAGAATCAGGAAAATCAACACAAGGCTAAAGACCAGCGCCCTCACCATTTCGGCGAAGGTGTCCCGCTGGTTTTCGAGCTCGCCGCCGTATTCGATGCGGTATCCGGGCGGAAGCGGCAGCCGGTCAAGTTCTGGCCGGGCGGCCGCCAAAACGGCGGAAGCGAAATGATGATCATCGTTCACCACATCTACGGTCAGGGTACGCACCCCGTTGCGGTGCAGGATCCTGCCTGGCTGCCACTGAGGAGCAAAGGAGGCCACACTGCGCAGCGGCACGCGGGCGCCCGTGAGGGAGGACAGGACATACATGTCCTCCACGTTCTCGAACGTGCGGCGATAGGGCTCTTTGAGCCGCAGCACCACGGGAACGTCGCGCGTCCCCTCCCAGTAAGTGGTCACTGGCAAGCCGCTGAACCCGCCTGCAAGTTGGAGTGCGACGCTGTTGTTGCTGAGACCCAACCGGTTGGCGACCTCATTGTTCAAGTCGACGGCTAATTCCATGCGGTCTTCACGGAAATCGTGAAACACAAACTGGGCGCCGGGCCGGCGGCGGAAAGCCTCTTCCACACGCTGAGCTAGTCCGCGAAGTTGAACCAGATCGTCTCCAATGATGCGCACTTCGATGGGTGCTTTCAGCACGGGGCCCTGTTCGAGTTCCTTCACGAGGACCATCGCCTCGGGGGCAAGCGCAGCCAGTTCGCGCCGCAACGTATGAACGAACGCCGGGGTCGCGTCCGTGTCGTGCGTGTTCACGAGGAACTGCGCGTAGTTGGACGCAGGAAACTCCGGGCTGACGTTGTAGTAGAACCGTGGCGCCGACCCACCTACAAAAGTCAGGTAATCCCGCACCAGGGGCTGTTTTGCCAAGTGGCCTTCCACCCGGCGCGTTACCCTGTCGGTGGTTTCTACCCTGGTTCCTTCCTGAAACCAAAGATCGATGACAAACTGGGGCCGCTCAGCGGTAGGAAAAAAGCGCTGGGGCGCCAGCGTCAACAGCCATGCGCCCAACGCCACGGAAGCCAGCCCTCCTGCCAGTGTCAGCGTCTTGAAACGCATCGCACGCACAATGGTGAGGTTGTACACCCTCTGCATGCCATCCAGGACGCGCGCACTGAGTGTCTTCGTGCCTTCGCTGCTGTGGAGCCCCTGCCGGATGAAGAACCGGCACAGCAGAGGTGTCAATAGCATCGCCACTACAAAGGAACACGTCAGCGACACGGCCACGGCGATGGGTAAGGCGGCAATGAATTCGCCAACTGAACCGGTAATCAGGAGCATTGGCACAAAGGCCGCAATAATCGTAGCGGTCGCAGTGAGCACCGGCACGGTGAGTTCGGTTGCGCATCGCCATGCGGCCTCCGGGCGCGGCACACCGCGATCCAGCAGTTCCACATAGTTGTCGGCGATCACAATGGCATCGTCCACCACCATGCCCAGCACGACAATCAGTGCTGCGATCGACACCTGATGGAGTTCGATGCCAAACAGATCCAGCGTCGCGAAGGTACTGGCCACCGTCACGGGAATCGCCAGCGAAGCAATCACGGCCACACGGAAGGGAAGCAGCAGAACGGTCACCAGGATCACCGCGGCTATGGCGATGCCAAATTCGCGGATAAAATGCGAAATGCGCTTGTCGACGACAGCAGGTTGGTCGGCCACCAGATCGATCCGAAGATCGGGTGGCAACATAGCGCGGACCTTCTCCAGTTTGGCGCGGAGTTCATTGCCGAACTCGACAATATTGTTCCCTTCCAGCATCTCGACCGACAGCAACAGCGCCGTCTGGCCGTTGTAACGCGCAAAGCGCGTCAAGTCGCGATAGCGGCGCTCCACGTCCGCCAGGTCGCCCAAATAGACAGGTTGCCCTGTGTCCCGGGATACCGCGACCATCGTCCGCCGGATCTCTTCTTCGGTCTGGAATAAGCCTGAGGGGCTCAGCATCACCTCTCCGGTCACTGTCTTCAGGGATCCCCCGTACTGCACGGCGTTGCGGCCCTGCAAAGCCTGGATGACGTTAAGCGGACTCAGCGCATACTGCGCAATGCGCTCCATCGAAGAAGTGATCAGAATCTCTTCCTTTTGCTCGCCGACCCGTTGCAGCTTGGCCACAGCGCGCGTCGTCCGGAACTCGTCTTCGATTCGCTGCGCGTATTCCTTCAGTTCTGTGTAACCGTAGTTCCCCCCGTGCAGAGCCAGCAGGAGGGCCACTGTATCGCCGAAGCTGTCGTCCACCACCGGGCCCTGAACGCTGTCGGGCAGCTCGGTTGCTTTGAGCTCGATCATGTTGTGCCGGAGTTTTGACCAGAACACATCAGGGTCGCGGACGTTGTCCTCCAGCTCCACGTTCACCACTACCAAGCCAGGCCGGCTGGTGGACCACGTCTTTCCCTTTCTCACCTCGGCGAAGCGGAAGAGCCTTTGCTCGATCTTTTCGGTCAGTTGTTTTTCCACCTGTTCGGCGGTCGCGCCGGGATAAATGGCGATCACCAGTCCGGTGCGGATGGTGATCTTCGGATCTTCGCGGCGCGGCATGGTAAGCAGCGACCAGATGCCGGCCACAAAGACAGCCGCAGTGAGAACCAGCGTGACCTGCGGATAGCGAAGACTGGCTTTGACCGGATTCATTTTGCCTCCTCCTCCGTGCGAACCAGAGATCCCTCGCGTACCAGATGCTGGCCAGCCACGACGATCCGGTCGTCCCGGGTCAGACCGGACACAATCTCTACCTCACGCTCCACCGGGCGGCCTACCTGTATCCTGCGGGCAAAAACGCGCCGCTTATCCGGGAAATAGACAAATACGACAGTGGCGCCCTGCGGATCGCGGATCACCGCCTCGCCGGGCACGGTGAGCACCTCCTCCCGCCGGTCCGTCTCAATCTCGGCTTCGGCCACCATTCCGGCGCGCAGGGCGTAACTCGGATTGGGCGTCAGGATCTTCACGGGAAACGTGCGTGATGCCGGGTCCGCCGCGAACCCTACGATCTCGACGCGCCCGTGGAATGAGGAATCGATGAGCGACGGAATCCGGATCAGCGCGTTTTGCCCGGCGCGGAGACGCCCGATCTCCCCCTCGGGAATGCCGACAGCCACTCGCGCCGGATCCAGAGCGAGCAGAACTACCACCGGCGTGCCGGCTGCGACCATGTCGCCCGGATCGACAAGCCGCCTGGCGATGACCCCGCCAAAAGGCGCGTGAAGGCGTGTATCAGACACGCGTTTTTTCCTGTACTCCAGGCCAGCCGACGCTTTCGCGGCCAACGCCTCGGAGGCGCGGCGGTCCTCCTCGCGGGCGCCCTCGCGGGCCAGATCGTATTGCTCGCGGGCGGCCTTCCACCTGGCTTCGATTTTCTGAAAGTCCACCGGAGCCAGGCTCTTCCGCTCGTACAGCGCCTTCAGACGCTTGTACTCATCGTCGGCCTGCTCCAGTGCGACGCGGGCCTGCTCCAGTTCCTGCCGTCGAACCCCGGCCGCCGCTTTGTCAGCCTGCGCCCGCGCAGCCTGCAAATCCCCAGCCGCCGCGGCCTCGTCTATCCGGTAATCCCGGTCGGAGAGTTCGGCCAGCAATTGACCCGCGGTAACAATCTGCCCTTCCTCCACCCGCATGGCGGCCACCCGGCCCGCGACCTCAAATCCCAACTTGGTAATGGACCGCGCTTCAACACTCCCGCTGGCGCGGATTCGCTCCTGCCTCTCAAATACCCTCGGTGAGCGCACACGAACCGCACGCGGCTCCTCTTTCTCTGTTGGCTCCGGCGCGGTGCGGCAACCCCATCCGCCTAGGCAAACGGTCAGAACGGTAATGGCAAAAGTCCGCATGGCTCCCTTGATTGTAGGAAGCCCGCAGGCGCTGCTAAATCGTATCGATCATCCGGTCAATCTCAGCCGGCGCAAGATAGAAGTGCGGTGAACAGCGCACCCACCCCTGACGAGGCGCCGTCAGAAACCCAGCCTGCCGCAACCTTGTGTGCGTGACACGGGCGTCTTCTCCCGGCTTTCGGATGCAGACAATGCCGGCCCCCGTTTCCGGAGTGCGAGCACCGAGTACCTCACATCCCTTGGCCTGAGCTCCCTCAGCCAAGCGGTCAGTGAGACCCTGCACAGCCCCGGCCACGTTTTCGATGCCCACTTCCAACAACAGTTCCATGGCCGCGCGCAGTCCGAAACATCCGATGGTGTTGAGGGTGCCGCACTCGTAGCGGCCGGCATCGGAACGCAGGGTCATATCGCGGGACGAATAATCGGCGAAGGCGGCCACGTTTGTCCACCCGAACTCGATCGGCTCAATGCGGTCCTGCCATTCCCGCTGGACGTACAGGACTCCGTTTCCTTCCGGCCCTAACAACCATTTGTGTCCGTCCGCCGCAAAAGCCTGAATATTCATGGCTCGCACATCCAGAGGGAACGCTCCCAAACCCTGAATTGCGTCAACGAAGAAGAAGACGCCCTCCCGCCGGCAAATCTCGCCAATGGCCCGCAGGTCGGCCCGGTATCCGCTCAAATACTGGACAAAACTGATCGCCAGAAATCTGGCCCCGGCGGCAGCCCGAGCAATCTCCTCAAGCGGGGCCTCGCAACTGAGCCACTCGAGGCGGACGCCTTTCCATTCCTCTAACTTTTTCCAAATGTAATAGTTAGCTGGAAACTCCTCGCGAAACACCACAATTCTGTCGCCGGCCTGCCAAGGAAACCCCAGCGCTACGGTGGCAATGCCCTCAGAAGTGTTCTTGACGATCGCCACTTCTGCCGGATCGCAATTCGCAATCCGCGCTGTAACGGACCGCAAGCCGTCATAAGCCTCGAGCCAGCGGTCATAATGGAGCGAACCGTAATGGAGGCCGTCGTGGCTCAGCCAATCCATGGCCTGCGAAGCGCGACGGCAGAGGGGGGCGACCGCGGCGTGATTGAGGTAAACCAGATTCTCAGTCACCGGAAACTCGTGCCGCCAGCGGGCCCATAATTCCTGCGGCCCCGATTCGTCGTAACCCATCCTATTGAGTGTACGTTACATAGTTCGAGAGGCCAGACGGGGCTATACTGAAGCTGACCTCCCGGGAGATCGCGATGAACGCTCGATTCCTCCACATTTTGATGGCTGGCGTCCTGCTTACCGGCGGATGGCCCGCTCTGCTGGCGCAGTCCGGCAACGACGCGAAATCGAAGACCAAAGCTTCCACAACCAAGCCCAACGTGAAAGAGGGCAGCAAGAAGGACGTGGAAGCCATCGGCGACCGCGACGTGGACGGCAAGCTGAACTGGTATTCCATCGAGAAAGAGATCGCCCTCGGTAAAGGTCTGGCAAACGAGATTGAAGCCGTTGCGCGAATTGTGGACGACCCCATCATCGCGGAGTACATCAACCGTGTGGGGCAAAATCTGGTGCGCAACTCCGACGCCAAGGTGCCCGTGACCATCAAGGTGATCGACACCGAGGAACCCAATGCCATGGCATTGCCGGGCGGGTTCTTTTACGTGAACACCGGGCTGATTACCCTGGCGGAGAACGAGAGCGAGATCGCGGGCGTGATGGGCCATGAAATCGCCCACATCGCGGCGCGCCATGGCACGCGTCAAGCCACCCGAGGGCAACTCGTGAACCTCAGCACCATTCCGTTGATCTTCCTCGGCGGCTGGACCGGCTATGGGATCCGGCAGGCGGCGTCGGTGGCCATTCCGATTGGATTCCTGTCCTTCTCCCGCGCTTTCGAGAAGGAGGCGGACCTCCTCGGCCTTCAGTATATGTACAAGGCCGGTTACGATCCGAACGGCTTTGTGGACTTTTTCGAGCGGCTGGAAGCCATGGAGAAGCGTAAGCCCGGCACCATCAGCAAGGTGTTCCGCTCGCATCCGCCGACCGGCGACCGGATTGAAGAAGCGCAAAAGAACATCGCGCAACTGCTGAAGGAAAGGCCGGAATACGTGGTCACCACGTCGGAGTTCGACGAAGTGAAGAACCGGATTCTCACCCTGCAGGCGCGGCGCCGGGCGACGCCCGAGGACCCCAACCGGCCGCGGCTGCGTAAGGCTCCCGGTGCGGGCCCGGACGTGGAAGAAGACGGCAAGAAGCCGAAAGAATCGCCCGATGAGCGGCCGACGCTAAAGCGCCGGAGCTGACGTTCTCTCCCGCAAGCAGTCTCAGCAGGGCGCCACAGTTGGTGGCGCCCTTTCTGTTGTTGTCTCAGGCGGCCATGCCAGCCAGCACGCCACGCATGTAGGCGAAGCTCTTGATCATGCCGGGCAGCGGATCGTCAGCCTTGATCTCATACTCGAGCATCACGTGCCCCTGGTAGTTCTGTTTGACAAGTTCGCGGAAGATCTGGGGGATGGGCATCACTCCGTCGCCGCACTCCACCTGGCTTTTGGCGTCCATCAGGTTCGCCAGGTCTTTGATGTGCACGTCCAGGATGCGCGGCCCGCATTCCCGCACGGTCTCTACAATGTCGCGGCCGGTGCGTGTGGTGTGGCCGACATCGATGCATAGCCCCATGCGCGGGTCCATGTCCTTGATGAGTTTCAGCGCGTCCTGCGGCGCCGGGAAATGTTTGTCCTCAGGGCCGTGGTTGTGAATCGCCACCTTGATGTTGTACTCCTTGGCTAATCTTTCCACGCGCGGCAGGGTTTGGGCCGAGGGCGCGGCGATGATCATCGGCATGCCCGACTTTCGCGCATATTCGAACCAGAACCGCATGTCCTGATCGTTGTCCTGGGTCAGCGTGATCGTGCCGCCGCCGGTAATGGTCAGGCCTGCCTTTTCGAACTCCGCACGCCCGCGGGCGATCTCCGCGTCCGGAGCGTAGGACCAAAGATGAAACTCCTTGATGCTGATGTAAGGAGTCTTCAGCACGTCGCGAGTCCATTTGATCACCTGAGCGCGCTGAAAGTTCCGCAGGGAGTAGCTGGCCACGCCCAGCTTCAACGGCGAGACCGCCGGAGCGGCTGTGGCAAACGTGGCCGGGACGGCAAGGGTGGCCGGCAGGGCCGCACCCGCCTTCAAAAAGGATCGGCGGCTGGAATCGTTCGGCATTGGGGCATGATATCGCATGCCCGGCGGCCTCAGATGGATTCCAACTCCTCCTCCAGCAACTGCTTCTGGTACAGCGAAGCGTAGTAACCGCCCGCTTCGATCAGCGATTCGTGCGTACCCTCTTCCACAATGCGCCCTCCCTCCAGCACGTAAATGGTCTGGGCATGGCGCACGGTGGAAATCCGGTGCGAGATCAGGATGGTGGTCCGCCCGCGCATGAACTCCCGCAGCCGTGTAAGGATCGCCTCCTCGGTGATCGTATCGACGGCCGAAAGCGCGTCGTCAAGAATCAGGATCTCCGGATCCCGCAGCAGCGCTCTTGCGATGGCAGTCCGCTGCTTCTGGCCGCCGGAGAGTGTTAACCCCCGTTCGCCTACCGTGGTGTCCAGCCCCTCCGGAAACGACTCCAGATCCGGCGCAAGCCCGGCAATCGACACAGCCTCCCGGATTGCGTCTTCCGAAGCGCTTTCGACCCCAAAGCACACGTTCTCCCGAAGGGATGCGCTGAACAGGAATGTCTCCTGAGGCACGAACCCAATCTTCCGGCGGAAGGCCTCGAGGTCCAGCCGCCGCAAATCCTGGCCGTTGATCAGCACGCGGCCAGCGGTAGGATCCAGCAGCCGCGGGATGAGGTGCACCAGCGTGGTCTTGCCGGAACCGGTATGGCCGACGATCGCTACCGTCGCACCTGCGGGAACGTCCATGCTCACCCCATCCAAAGCACGCCGGGAACCGTCATGGCTTACCACCACGTGCTCGAGCCGGATGTGGGGCGCCCGATCGGGGTGTGCCGCTTCCGGCGGCGAAGCGATCGAAGGCGTCTCATGCAGAATCTCATTGATGCGCTTCAATGACGCCAGACCCCGCTGCATCAGGTTCACCACCCAGCCAAAGGCAATCATCGGCCACACCAGCATGCCCATGTAGGTGTTGAACATTACAAATCCGCCCAGCGTGATCTGTCCGGCCAGCAGGCGTTGGCCGCCAACGAACAAGACCATGAGGAAGGTCACTCCGATGAGCGCCTGCAATAGCGGCATGAAACCCGCCGATAGCCGGGCAAGACGTAAGTTCTCTCCGACAAACCGCCGGTTGAGTTGCTCGAACCGCGACAGTTCATGCGCCTCTTGGCCATAGGCGCGCACAACCCGCACGCCGCTGAGATTCTCCTGCACGCGGCTGCTGATATCGGAAAAGATCGACTGGATGTGCTGGAACAAACGATGGATGCGCTGGCCAAAGAACATGACCACGATGGACACCAGTGGCGCGGGCGCCAGGGCCCACAGGGTCAACACCCAATCGGTAGAAAACATTACGGCCAGCGCCAGAACAAAGGTCAGCCCGGTTTCGCACGTGTACATCAGGGCAGGGCCGAACATCATCCGAACGGCGTTCAGATCGTTGGTGGAGCGCGCCATGAGGTCGCCAGTGCGGTAGCGGAGGTAAAAATCACCGCTCAGAGATGCCAACTTCCGGAAGACGTCGTTACGGATATCGAACTCGATGTCCCGCGAAATCGTTACCAGGATCACCCGCATGGCGTACATGAATACGCCCTTCACCAGCGAAAGCCCGAGCACGGCCGCGCAGAACCAGACCATCCGGGAATAGGGCTCCGCCGCAGTAAGCGAGTCCACGGCCCCCTTCAGCAGCAGCGGGATGCCGGCGCCCGCAACATCTTTCAAGACCAGCGCGCCCATGCCCAGCACGAGGCCGCGCCGGTAACGCCGGAAGTATGGCCAGGCGGTACGAAAGGCTTCCTTCATAGGGTCACGCGCCCAGATAGGTGGCGGCGGTCTTCAGCCATTCCAACAGGACCGTTTTCCGCCCCTCGCGGTGTGCATACCAGCGCGCAATGGGGAAATCGACGGAATCCGACGCCACGGGAATCACCTCGAGATCCGGCGCCTCCCGCCGGAAAAGCAGGGCGGCGCGGCGGGTGTGGAATTCCGTCGTCACCAGCAGGTACGCGCGCACGCCTCTGGACCGCAGCACGGGAACAATGGCACGCGCCTCTTCTCGCGTGGAGCGAACGCCTGGCGCAACGCACTCGAATGCCTCCTCCGGCGCGCCCCGCCTCACCGCCATGGCCACCGCCAGACGGCATTCCGGCTGTTCATAGATGGGAATTGCATCGCTCACTAGCACGCGCGGCGCCAACCCGGCCCGCAGCAGTTCCGCCGCTTTGAGGATTCGCTCACCCTGCAGCCCACCCGCCAGCACGACGATGGCATCCGCCCGGCGCGGTTCGCCGGCCAAGACCAGCGAGGTGCCCGCCATGCTCAACAACCTTTCCCGCTGCGCCCACACCACAGCCACTACCAGCAGCAGGAACACCAATGGCACCAAGGCCATGCCACGGACGGCCGGGCGTCGGGGCGAAACCATGTGAGGGTTTACTTGTCCGGATCCAGGCGGCCAGCCGCCTTAAGCTTTTGGTACAGGCGCTCCACCTCAGCTTCGTCTTCCTCAGTGAGCAGGCGGTAACGCGGCGCAGGAGTCACGCGTGGCGCGGGAGGCATCGGATCCAGCGTAGGCCCGTAAATCTGCGCGTGGGGAATGCCGTTGAGTTTTGCGCGCGTGGAATTCTTCAGAATCGTCTCCAGCAGTTCGTTCGAACGGCGGGGCTCCCCTGGATAGAGAATCCGGAGCCGGGTGCCGTCGGCCAGAGTGAGATAGACGACCATTGGGGAAATCCAATTGGTCTGATCAACCCGGCGGATGCTCTTCCAGCCGATCGACCTGCCTTGCGCAAGAAGCCCGGATTCAAGTACCTCAATAGCCGGGCGCGTCGCCAGCCACAACGTCAACGCACCGCTGGCAACCAGCAAAACCACAGGAATGTAAGCCGGCCACCAGGACAGCGCGCACCAGAAACTGAACGCCGCCATGCCGAGCGCCACTGCCGTGGCCGTGTAGTAGGTGCGCGAAGGCGAATAGCGCTCCATAAAAGTCCCACCTCCAGCCTACCCCTCAGGCAAAAAGGCAGTCAATCCGGTATGGACCCGAGTCCCGGCGCGTTTACCGCTTGACACTCCACGCGCCCGGGCCCAGCAACCCGAGGGCCGCAGTCATACACGCCAGTGTCAAGGAAAACTCCATCCCGCCTCTGTGCAGGAAAAACGCTCCGGGGTGTGCTTTGAAACTCGCCACCAGCATCGTAAACACCAGCGGCCAGCACACCCAGCGGACCCCCAACCCGAGGATCAAAGCCAACCCGCCGAGGAACTCAGTCCCGGCCGCCAGCCATGCCGCTACTTCCGGATAGGGAATGTCCAGTTTGGCCAACGTGCGCGTGAACGAGGCCATGCCATCCCCACCAAACGCGCCGAACAGCTTCATGCTGCCATGACCCATGAACACGACGCCCAGCATGGCGCGCATCAGGAACAAGGCGAGGTTAGTACGCCACGAGCCCATCTCTTCCTGAGAATAGCGGGATGGAGGCGGTTCAGTACAATGCAGAGTACCCATGGCCTCCTCTCCTTCCCTACTCCGCCAGCTTGGGTTATTCAGCGCCACGGCCCTGGTCATCTCCAACATGATCGGCACGGGCATATTCACCTCGACCGGTTTTCTGGCGGGTGACCTCGGCGCACCCAACATTGTCCTCGTGATCTGGTTAATTGGCGCGCTGTTCGCCCTCGCCGGGGCATTCTGCTATTCCGAACTGGGCGTGAACTTTCCCGCCTCCGGTGGCGAATATGTCTACTTGACTCAGGCCTACGGACCCACCTGGGGCTTCATGAGCGGCTGGGTGAGTTTTTTTGCAGGATTCTCGGCGCCGGTGGCTGCTGCCGCTTTGGCGTTTTCCGACTACCTCGGCTATTTCTCGCCGGTTCTGAAACAGCAAAACGCCTGGTACCGATACGAGTTCGGGGGCTACGCCCTGCAGTTCGGCGGCGCTCAGGTACTGGCCTGCGCGCTGATCCTGCTGTTCACCGTGCTGAACTTGTTCGGAGTGGAGTTCATCGCCCGCATCCAGAATGCTCTGACCTCGGCCAAGATTCTTGTATTAGTAGCCTTCGTCGGCCTGGGGTTTGCCATTGGCCAGGGCGATTGGAGCCACCTCTCCCAGCCCGCTGTCCGCACAGCCACCACCACGATCCCGGCGCAGTTCGCCATCAGCCTGTTCTGGATCTACGTCGCTTACAGCGGTTGGAATGCTGCGGCCTATGTGGCCGAAGAACTCCGGAAACCGGAACGCACCCTGCCAATCGCCCTCGCCCTGGGCACCGCAGCCGTAGCGGGCCTCTATCTCCTGCTGAACGTCCTCTTCATCTACGCCACGCCGCTGGAGCAGATGAAGGGTGTCCTGGCAGTGGGTTCACTCACCGCGAATGCACTGTTCGGACCGGAAATGGCAGGAATCTTCAGCGCCCTGTTCGCGCTTTCTCTAATGTCCACCGTCAACGCCATGGTCACCATCGGCCCGCGGCTCTACTACGCCATGGCGAAAAACCGCGCCTTCATTCCCGTGGCGGCCAAGGTCCATCCCAAGTGGCGGACGCCCGTGCCTGCCATCCTGTTCCAAGGCGCGTGGGCCATGCTGATGACGCTGTTCGACTTCGGTCTGCTGATTGTTTACATCGGATTCCTGCTCAACTTTTTTGCCGTGATGGCGGTAGCGAGTTTGTTCCGCTTCCGGCGGCGCCAGGGATGGCAGAAATTGCCCATCGTGAGTTTCGCCTGGCCGCTGATGCCATGCATTTTCGTGCTGCCCGGCATCTGGATGACGGTTTACGGCATGATGCTGCAGCCGGCGGTGTCGGCAGCCGCCGCAGCGACCGTGGGCAGCGGCGCGCTGTTGTATCATTTCCATCTGCGGAAATCTGCGGATACCCCGGAGGGAGTATGAGTGAATGGCAAGCCAAACCAGGCCAGTTTTGCTGGGCTGAACTGATGACCACGGATTCCGAGGCTGCTTGCGGCTTCTATCAGTCTTTCACCGGCTGGACCCGGCGCACCGACGTCATGCCGCGCGGAGGCTTCTACCACACGTTTCTGTATGAGGGACTGGAGGCCAGCGCCTGCTCTGATCTGACCCCGCAGATGCGCGCTCATGGGATTGCACCACACTGGCTGGCATCGGTCCGGGTCGAAGACGTGGATGCGGTGGCGGAAAAGGCCCGCGCGGCGGGAGGCCAAATCCAGGTCGAACCTCGGGCCGCTGGACCGTTCGGCTGGTTCGCCGTCATCACCGATCCGCAAGGCGCCACTTTCGCCCTTTGGCAACCCAAAACCCATTTTGGCGCCCGGAACGGTCACTTCCTGGGACGGCATTGCTGGACGGAATTGCTCGTTAGTGATACCGCGGCGGCGGCAGACTTCTACAAACAGGTATTCGGCTGGGACACGCACGAAGCCGACATGGGCGGAACCCCCTACACTACGTGGGTGGCCGGGGGCGGACCTGTCGGTGGAATGCTGGCCAAGCCCCCCGGAAGAGAACAGGCGCCCTGCCACTGGATGGTCTACTTCAGCGTGCCCAGCCTGGAAACCGCGTTGAATACTCTGCGGCAAAGGGGCGGTGTTGTGTGCGTAGAACCCTTTGAAGTAGCTGGCGTGGGCGTGATGGCGCCTTGTTTGGATCCGCAGGGAGCGGCATTTTCGCTCATCGAGTTGCGGATGAACTCCTGATACCCGCGCCAGGCGCCGCAATTGCTATCGTGTTACAGGCATGGCGCGGATCCTGGACGGCAAGCTGATTAATCAACAGATCCTGGAGGATTTGAAGCCGCGCATCGAGGCGTTGCGCTCTTCGCATCGAGCCCCGGGTCTGGCGGTCATCCTGGTGGGCAACAATCCAGCCAGCGAAATTTACGTTCGTAACAAGGTTCGCACCTGCGGGGAGCTCGGCCTGCACAGCGAGGAGATTCGGCGGCCTGCGGATATCAGCCAGGCAGAACTGCTCGGGCTGGTCGCGGAACTGAACGCACGCCCGGAGATCGACGGCATCCTCGTCCAAATGCCGCTCCCACCCCAAGTGGACGCCCGCCAAGTGCTGCTGGCCATCGATCCGGCCAAGGACGTGGACGGCTTTCATCCATTCAACGTGGGCCAGTTGGTGGCCAACGCACCCGCTCCCCGCGCCTGCACGCCCGCCGGGGTGATGCAGTTGCTGAAACGCTACCAGATCCCTCTCAAGGGCCGCCATGCCGTCGTAGTGGGCCGCAGTGACATCGTTGGTAAACCCATGGCTCTGATGCTGTTGCACGAGCATGCCACGGTCACCATCTGCCATTCGCGCACCGCAGACCTGCCCGCGGTCTGCCGTACGGCAGACATCCTGGTAGCCGCCATTGGACGGGCGGCCATGATTGACTCCGCCTACATCCGGCAAGGCGCGGTGGTGATTGACGTTGGCATGAACCGCATCACCGATCGAGGGGAAGCAGAGCAAATCGCCCGCGGCGACGCCGCGCTGCTGGCGAAGTTCGAAAAGCAAGGCAGCCTCCTGCTGGGCGACGTGCATCCCCTGGATGTGAAGCAGGCGGCCGAAAGTTACACGCCTGTCCCGGGCGGGGTGGGCCCCTTAACCATCGCCATGCTTATGGCCAACACCGTGGAGAGCGCCGAAAAACGGCTGCAGGGTTAGCACCATGCTGCGCGTGGGACTTACGGGTGGGCTGGCCACCGGCAAAAGTTTCGTGGGCGAGTGCCTCGCGCGGCGCGGCTGCCACTTGCTTAAGGCCGACGAGCTCGGCCATGCCGTTCTCATGCCGGGCGGCGAGGCCTACGATGCGGTGGTGGAAGCGTTCGGCCCCGCCATCCTCGAAGCTGACGGACGAATCAACCGCCGGCTGTTAGGTCAGGAAGTTTTCAGTGATCCCGAGCGCCTGGCCAAACTCAACGCCCTGGTCCATCCCGCGGTGATCCGGCGGGAGGAACTGTGGTTCGCCCAGCGCGCCGCGCACGATCCCGGCGGCATCGCGGTCGTTGAGGCTGCCATCCTCATCGAAACCGGCAGCTACAAACGCTTTGACGTGATCGTGCTTACTGTCTGCAGCGAACAGCAGCAGATCGAGCGCGCCATGCGGCGCGATGGCCTTACCCGTGCCGAAGTGGAGGAAAGGTTGCGACGCCAGATGCCGCTCGGCGAGAAAAGAAAGTACGCTCAGTATGTAGTAGATACTTCGGGCGAGAAAGTGGAGACGGAAGCCCAGGTGGATCGTCTATTTCTCGAACTGCGGAGCAGGAAGGCATGAGATCGAGAATCTGGATCATTGCGGCGTTTCTGGTGGGCGGCTTTGTCCTCGGCACCACCTGGCAGCGGTTCAAAGGCCGCGAATTACTCACAGCGACCCCGGTTTCAACACCGCTGTGGTCGGGCCCCTCCGTCGCGCAAGGCGCTGGACTGAGCGCGGACGAACTCAACAACATCGAAATCTATAAACGTGCACACGACGCCACGGTGAACATTTCATCCACCGTTTATCGCCGGGGCTGGCTGTTTGAGGTCTATCCTGCGCGCGAGTCCGGCTCCGGCTTCTTTGTCGACGAGAAGGGCCACATCCTGACGAACAACCATGTGGTCAGCGGCACGGCAGAGCTCACTGTCATCCTGTCTGATCAATCCCGGTACAAAGCCACTGTGCTCGAGCGCGACCCCTACAACGACTTGGCGCTGATTAAAGTGAACCCGCGCAAGACCCCCGTGACGCTCCCTCTCGGCGATTCCGACAAGCTCCAGGTGGGCCAGAAGGTGCTGGCCATCGGCAACCCGTTTGGCCTGCAGGGCACTCTTACCACCGGCATTGTGAGCATGTTGGGGCGAGACATCGGCACTGAGAGCGAACGCCTGGAAGGGATGATCCAGACCGACGCCGCCATCAATCCAGGCAATTCCGGCGGGCCGCTGCTGGACTCCAGCGGAAACGTGATCGGCATCAATACCGCGATTTACGGGCAGAGCGGGAACATTGGCATCGGGTTCGCCATGCCCATCAACCGCGCCAAGGTCATGCTCGAAGAGTTCCAGACGCGCGGCCGGTTCGCCCGGCCTCGTTTGGGTGTCGAGGTCGCGCTGGTCCGCGGCGACCTGGCGGAAATGCTGAATCTGCCGCCCGAAGGCGGTCTGTTGATCCAGGGCGTCGCACGCGGTTCCGCCGCGGAAAGCGCCGGCCTCCGTGGACCCCGCCAAGTGGTAGTGGTGGGCAACTACGAACTCGGAGTGGGCGGCGACTTGATCATGGCAATCGATGGGCGGGCTGTCACTACGGTGGACGCTTTGTCCCGCGCCCTGAGCCGCAAGCGGCCGGGCGAGAAGATCGAACTGACCATTTTCCGCAATGGCAGCCAGACCAAGGTGTCCGTCACGCTCGGCGAGGCGCCAAGAGTCCTGTAAAATCCGGAATGAACGCTATGCTACGCCACCTTACCCTCTTCCTGTTACTGGCTGCCGCCCTGCAGGCCGCCGATTTCCGTCCGCTGTTTAACGGCAAAGACCTCACTGGATGGAAAATGACCGGCCCCGGCCGCTTCGTCGTGGAGGACGGCAAGATGAAGACCGAAGGCGGCATGGGCCTGCTGTTCTATGAAAAGGAGAAGTTCGGCGATTGCGTGATCCGAGTGGTCTTTATGACGACGGGCAAGAGCGACAACTCAGGAGTCGTCATCCGTTTGCCGGAGCCCCCACCCGATCCCTGGTATGGCGTCCACAATGGCTACGAAGTCCAGATCGATGCGGGCGGAGACGACTGGCACACCACCGGCGCCATTTACTCTCTCTCCAAAGTTACCTCACGGCCGCAAAAGCCCTCTGGTGAATGGAACACCATGGAAATCGAAATCCGCGGCCAAGTGACCCGCATTTCATTGAACGGCACCCTCGTCAACGAGTTTCGAGGCGATCAACCAGTCCCCGAACGCAAGCAGTGGTATGAGCCGATCCGCGGCCCGCGCCCCGACTCCGGCTACATCGGGCTCCAGAACCACGACCCCAACTCCACGGTTTATTTCCGGGAAATCAGCGTCAAAAGTCTGAAGTAGCCTCCTCCGGCTTGAGGCCTTCCCCTCAGTTCGGGCGGAATCGCTGCTTAGAACCTTCCTAATCCAGCCAGTCCCACGGTACTGTTTCGAGTAGAGCAATTCTGGCTAAAGCTTCGTGCCGGAATTACCGAAAAGACTATGCTGGCGAAGTCGACATTTCTTCTTGTTCTGGTGCTGGGATCGGGGGCGCTGTCCGCGGCGGACTTTGGATTCGGAGTTGTCATCCGGGCTGGCCGCTCCAACGGGAACATCTATGAATTGGGCATCGGCCCTGCGGGCGCGGCGCCATCCGCAACCCTGGACCTTACCAACTGGTTCGTGGTGAACCAGAACAGAAACTTCGAAATTGGGTACAACGGCGTGTCTAACACCGCTTTCGTACGCCTGTACAACGCCAGCGGCACCTCATACCAGGAAGCCACCTTTGCCCCGGCGGCAGGTGTGCCCGCCAGTCCCCTGCGCACCTGGACCTTGCCGGAGAATCTGTTCTTTGTACAATCCGCAGCTGCCAACATCGGCACGATGACGGTGGAGCAGCTCAGCGTACAGGGGCCTGGACTGACCATTTTGCAGCCCCTCTCGGCGACGGCTCTCACGACGGTAGCCGGTGGTGGCGGGGGCACGATTGTCAGCACTTCACTCAGCGCACCGGTGGTTTTCCGCACCGCCAGCAGCGGCGCGAATGCAAGCTGGATGCTGACGGGCCGGTTGCGGTTCGACGGGAACTTCAGCAATGGAGCATCTCCCGACCGGCTGCGCTTTGGCATTACGGCGAACTCCACCGATGCCGCGGCTGTCCCCGAGCCCGAAACCTTCCTGGTGGTCGGAGCTGGACTCATTCTGTTGACCTTCATCAAACGCCGGAACGGCATCCAACCCCGCTAGCCCGGACTTCCTAAAGTCCTCATTTGAATCATCCGATGAAACGCTTACTGACACGTACGATTGCTGTCTGCCCGGATCGGGCGAAAGGGAAGGCATTGGAGTTGCGGAATTGCATCCTGGCCGGAGTGGTTCTCTGCTTCCTGGCGGCAGGGCAGCCGCTCGAGGCGGCAGATTTTGGCTGGAGCGCCATCATCCGTGCCGGTCTTCCCAACGCAGGTGACTGGGAGCTGGGCATGGGTCCCCTTGGAAACAACACGGCCACCACGGCACATCTGAGCCCTTACTACGCGAACAATATCTACCAGAACTTCCAGATTGGCTATCGCTCTGCAACCCAGACCGCCTTTCTTCGCTTTTACAACGGCCCCGGCACCGCCTACACCGAAATCACGCGGCCGATTGGATTTGCCGTAAGTCCCTCGGCCATCATTACTTGGGAGATCCCGGCCTCTGCGTTCTACTTGAGCGCCAGCAGCCGGCCTGCGCCCACCGCCGTGGCGGTGGATCAACTGAGCCTGAGCGGAACGGCGCTCACTGTCCTGCAACCGCTGGCGATGACCGCCTGGAGCGCATCGCAAAACCGGAGCAATATGGTTGCGCCGATCGGGGCGCCAGTAGTCTTCCAAACGGCGGGCGGCGATTGGACGCTGTCGGGCCGCATCCGCTTCCAGGGGCTGCAAACCTATCAATCTCCGGGCGCCCAACGCTCACAGCTCCACATGGGTTTCAGCATAAACGGCACGGTAGAAACGCCCGAGCCTGCCACATGGACTCTGACTGCCGCCAGCCTGGCGCTGCTTGGGCTCTGG
The DNA here is from genome assembly GCA_964460395.1 of uncultured Solibacteraceae bacterium. GTDB lineage: Bacteria > Acidobacteriota > Terriglobia > Bryobacterales > Bryobacteraceae > CAYWQS01. The sequence continues at coordinate 68,509 of CAYWQS010000015.1, forward strand.
CGGCGCCGGCGGAGGGGGTCCTCATGATTCCAGCCCGGCGGGCGATCACTGTGGCCGATCTCACGGCCATCCTGGAACCCGCCGACTACACGGCTGCTCTACGCCGCCGTTGGGGTTGGATCGTGCTAGGGGCCATTTCAGGCCTCACGCTTGCTGCAGTCTTTCTGTATTTTTTCCCCCCGCAGTATCAGTCGCAGGCAGTGGTACGTTTTAACCCTCCGCAAGTCGCCGAGCGGTACGTCAACGCCAACGACTCGATGCAGGCGGAGCAGCGCCTGTTCGCGCTTACCCAAATGCTCACCTCGGCGGTAACGGCGCGCAAACAAATTGAAACGCAGCAGCTTTACAAGAAGCTGCGGCACTTCTATACGGTGGAGGACCTGGTGCCGCGGTTCCAGAAGAATCTCACCGTGCGGCGCGTGAATCTCGCCGGCGTGGACCCTAAGCGTGCTCTTCCCTCTTTGTATCTTTCGTTCCGTGCGGACTCGCCCGAAGCCGCCCGCCGCGTGCTGACGCAGTTGGTGGAATCTATCCACGAGGCGAACCGGGGCTATCGTGGCGACCAGTCCAACGGGACCACCGAGTTCCTGAAAATGCAGGCCGAGGGCTTGCAGGAGCGGATCCTTGAACTCGAGACCCAGTTGGGCGAGCTGGGCATGTTCGACCGTGTAGCAGGCGACCACCAGTGGGCGATGAAGATCCAACAGCTCTACAGCGTGGAAAACCGGCTCGGACATGTCCGCACCAGCATGCGAAATCTCCAGCGGGACCGTGCCGAAAAAGCAAACGAACTGGCCGAACAGGAAGCGCGGCTTCGCAAGGTCAATGTGCTGGTGAATCCCCGGTCGGAATTCCCCTCAATTGAACTGCAGTCGCTGCGGCGCAGGGCCGAAGACGCCCGTGTAGCCTATGAGCGCGTCCTGGAGCGTTACCGCCCAGACTACCCTGATGCCGTTGAGGCCCGCCGGGTAATGGACAACATCGCCCGTCAGGTGGAACTGCAGGAAGAGCGCGAACTCGAGATCGCCCGCCAGCGGATGCGCCGGGACATCTCCGCCCGCATCGACCTCTTGAAGGGCGATGTGCGCGGCCTCGACGAGGCCATCAAAGAACAACAGGCCGAAGAACTGTCCTTGGCCCGCCAGGCCGCCACCCTGCGCCAAGCCACACAAAATGAACCAGAAACCGACGTGGAATATCTGCGGCTGACCAGGGAATATGAAGTACTCAAGGAGTTCCACCGCACTCTGGCCAAGAAACAGCAGGAAGCCCAAGTGAGTTCCGAAATGGAGCGCTTGGGGCGGGGCGAAGCCATCGAAGTCGTCGAGCCTCCTTCCTTGCCCACAGCGGCCAGCGGCTTCAACTGGCAGTTCATGCTTCTCGCGGGTTTTCTGGGAGGATCCTGTCTGGCGGCGCTCGCCGCTGTCTGTGCGCATGTATACGATCCGGTGGTTTCCGCCGCCCATCACCTCAGCCTGTGGCAGGAAGCGCCGCTGCTGGCGGCGTTGCCCCCTGCCTTGCTGCCGGCCCCGTCGCCTGTGTTCCCGCGGGGATTCCGCGTGAGGGTGCGCTGGAAGCGAGGCGCATGGCTGGGCTTGATTCTGCCGCTGCTGCTGCAGTTCCCTTCCGGGTGCCAACGCCGTCAGGCGCCCGAGAAATTGCTGGCGCAGGCGCAGTCCCTCGAACAGCAGGGCGAACTGCGCAAGGCCATGCTGCTCTACCGCCAGGTGCTGAAGACCGCGCCGCGAACGGCCGCCGCTCATGAGGCGCTGGCCCGGCTGGAGTTGGACTTCGGAGACGTTGACAAGGGCCATGCTCACCTTTTGCGAACCGTGGAACTGCAGCCCGGAGCCCAGGAACCCTTGCTCAAGCTCGCCGAACTCACCTACCTGCTCTATGTCGCCGAGTCGGGGCGTTCCGAGCCGGCCCTTCTGGAACTGGAATCGGTCGCCGAGCGGCTGTCTACCCGCTGGCCGAACTCGCCCCAGGGCCCTATCTACCAGTCGCTGGCGCTGCGTGAGCGCCACCGCACGGACCAGGCGGCCGAGGTGCTCGAAACGGCGATTGCCCGCCTGGGCCCCGAACCCTCGCTCGTCACGCAACTGGCGGCGTTGGAATATCAACGCGGCCAGAAGGCCCGGGCGCTCGAACGCCTCGAACAACTCCTCGCCGGGGGAACGACTTACGCTCCCGCCTACGACCTCGCTTATCTGCAAAGGATGCAGGAGCGGCAGCCCATGGACGCCCGCCGGGTGCTGGAGAGCAAATGGGCCGTTCTCGGCTCCGCCGACGCCGCACTCCAACTGGCGGCCCACCTGCATGCCACAGGGCAGACGGCGCCGCTCGAGGCCCATCTGGCCGCCTTCCGCGCCAAACACGCCAGCCAGCCTGAAACACTCATCCAGTTGGGCGATTTCTGGCTCCACCGGGGGGAACGGAATCGCGCCCGCGCTCATTACCAGGAAGGCCTCCAACGGTTCCCGGCGCAACGCGCTGCCTTCCGGGCCCGGCTCACCGAATGGTCCTTGCTGTTTGAAGGCCGCGACGCGGCTGCCGTGGTATTGCGCGAGGCTCTGAAAGAGGATCCCAAGGACGGCCACCTGCGGGCGCAGCGCGCCGCTCTGGAAATCGATGCCGCCCGCCCGGAGGAGCTGGCCCAATGCCGCCTGGAACTCGAGTTGATCCTCCAGGGTATGCCGCGCTCCTCGTTTGTGCGCTATCACCTCGGCAGAACGTACTTGCGTTTGGGCGATGTGCTGAAAGCCCGTCAGCAGTTCGACCGTTCCGTCCGGCTGGACCCCAACTATGCACCCGGTTGGATTGCCCTGGCAGAAACCGACGTCCGCCTGGGTAACCTCGCCACGGCGCAGACACGGCTGGACCGAGTGCTGGCGCATACTCCCAACCTGCCCGCAGCCCTGCTGCTCAAGGCCCAGGTACAGGCCGGCCGTGGCCAAGCGGCTGAAGCGGGCCAGACTCTGGATCAGCTCGAAGCCCTGGGCGCCGGTAACGTCGAGGCTAAGTTGCAGCAGGCCAGCCTTCGCCTGCTTGCCGGCCAGCCTGCACAGGCTGGCCGCCTGCTGGAAGAAGTCCTGCGGGCCGCTCCCTCCGAGGAGCGAGCCTTCATCTTGATGGCACGCATGGACGCCGCCACCGGCAAACTCCAGTCGGCCATGCAGAGGATCGACGCCGCGCTGCTCCGCCAGCCGGGCTCTGAGCTTCTGGCTTCGGAGCGCGCCATGCTGGCCTTGGCGGGCGGCCAATGGGAGGTAGCCGAGCGGGCCTTCCGGGATCTCCGCCAGCGATTCCCCGATCAACCTGGGTACACCCTGGGTCTTGCTGACAGCCTTGCTTCGGGTCAGCGCACCCAGGAGGCACTCGGGCTTTACCGGCAACTCCACCAGGCCCGGCCCGATTATCTGCGCGCCTGGCTTCACGCCGGGGCCTTGTTGAGCGAACGCAACGATTTCGCAGCGGCCCGGGCAGCCTACGAGAAGGCGCTCGCCCTCCAGCCAGACGACCCCGTGGTGTTGAACAACCTCGCGTACACGCTTGCGCGGTCCGGCCATCAATTGGAGAAGGCCATGGAATATGCCCAGCAAGCCCTGCGCATGATGCCGGGCAGCCTGGAAATCCAGGACACGCTCCTCTACACGCAACTCAGGCTAGGGTTGCCGCAGCAAGCACGGGCCACGCTGGACACCATGATCGCTCGTGCGCCGGAGGCCCGCCGCGCGCCACTTCGCCAACTCGCGCAACACTTGGACCACGGCCGGCTGGCGGAAGCGCGCGCGGCCATGGAAGGCGAGCGGGACCGTGCCCGTGCCGCCGCTTCGGGAGGCCAATCGTGAACGCAGGAGTACAAGCTGCGCGCGAACAGGCTGCCATTGCTGCCGCCCCGCTGGAGGTTCCTGCCGTCCCGTTGGAGACCCCCGCCACCCAGTTCCCGGCATCGTTATTCCACCTCCAGCAGGGCGTGACCGGAGCAGCGCTGCCCGAGGCCCCTCCTGCATCCTCTCGCCCGGTCAGTGTATTGAGCGCCGAACAGATGTGCGCCTTTCATGTGCGCAACCGTGACGTCACCGAAGCCTGTCTCGAGGAGTTCCGCAATCTGCGCGGCCGCCTGATGCGGCGCGCTGCCGTTTTGGTGCCGCCTGCCCAAACGCGCCGCAGCGTATTGCTCACCAGCCCGCACCGGGGCTCGGGCAAAACATTCACCGCCATGAACCTCGCGCTCATGCTGGGCGTCGCGCCCGGCGCGCGGGTATTGCTGGTGGATGCCCACGCCCGGCGGCCCTCTCTCTCCAAACAGTTCGGCTTGCTGGGAGAGCCCGGCCTGTGGGAAGCGCTCGACGGCGCCGATGTCCTGCCGCTGACACGCCAGACTCCCGCGATGCAGGTCTTCGTCCTTGGGATCGGTGCGGCGGCCATGGAAATGGAAGCCTTGGGCACACCCCGCATGGCACACCTGATAAAGCGCCTGGAAGGCCAGTTCGACTGGGTTGTGTTGGATGCGCCCCCCCTCGACGAATCCTCCGACGCGGAGATGCTGGCCGACTATGCCGACCTCTCGTTGCTCGTCCTGCAGCCGGGTGAGTGTTCGTGCCGGGAATTGGGCGCTGTGCTCGGCCGGCTCGACCTCTCGCGCCTGGCAGGGTTCGTCTTCAACCGTCCCGGCCGGCATTCCGGCCGCTGACAATCGTATTCTCTGACAAGGTGTCCGGCGCGGCCATCGAAACAGAGCAGCTCACGAAGATCTACACGCGAATCTGGTCCCGGCGGCCCGTTCGCGCCGTGGACGGCATTAGCCTGTGCGTGCCGGAGGGCGCCACCTTCGGTCTGCTTGGTCCCAACGGAGCCGGGAAAACAACTTTCGTCAAGATGTTGCTCTCCGCAGTGCGGCCCACCGCCGGACAAGCCCGGATCTTCGGCCTGCCAAGCAACTTAGCCCGGGCACGCCAACCGGTCGGGTATCTTCCCGAAAACCACCGCTTCCCCACTTACTACACCGCCGCGGGCATGCTGGACTGCTACGCCGCTCTGTCGGGTGTTTCCGCCACCGAACGCCGCAAACGGATTCCACAAATGTTAGAGCGCGTTGGCCTCGCCGGTTGGGAGCACGTGCGCCTGGGCAAGTACTCAAAAGGCATGCTGCAGCGTGTTGGCCTGGCTCAGGCGCTGATCCATCAGCCGCGGCTGCTGATTCTTGACGAGCCCACTGACGGAGTGGATCCGCTCGGCCGCATCCACATCCGGGAAATCCTGACGGAGCTGGAGAAACAGGGAGTCACCATCTTTCTCAACTCGCACCTCCTGGCCGAGGTGGAGCTGTTCTGCCAAAGCGTGGCCATCCTGCATCGCGGCAAGGTGGTGTTGGAAGGGCGCGTGCGGGAACTCACGTCTGGCCAGCGTTACCGCCTGCGCGTCGAGAGTCCGGACGGGCTGACGGAACACTTCTACAACACTCGGTCTGCGGCCAACGAGGCGCTCGACCAATTCCGGCGGCAGGGTTGCGCCGTGGAATCGCTCCAGCCGGAAACCTCCACTCTGGAACGCGTCTTTCTCGAAGCCGTCCGCGGCGCACAGGGCGAGAACCCATGACTGCGTTTTTCGCTGTGGTGCTCGACAGTTTTCGCGAGGCGTTTGCACGCAAAGTATTCTGGGGCTTTTACGCCCTTTCGACGCTCATTGTGTTGTTTGTGCTGTTCCTCCTGCGCATTGACTTGGTGGAAGGAGCCCAGGCCACCGTTTCGCTGTTCGGGGCCGGCAATCTGCGCCAGATGCCCGTCGAGCGAGTTGTGCAAGGAGCCTTCGCGGCTATCGCCACGTTTCTCTATACTTGGGGCCTCGCGCTTGCCATTTTCGCCGCTGGAACTTTGGGGCCCAGTCTGCTTGAACCTGGCCGCATCGAACTGCTGCTCTCTAAACCCGTCAGCCGCACGACGCTGTTGCTCGGCCGCTATACGGGCATCCTGCTGGTGGTGGCTGCAAATTTCGTCTGGCTCGTCCTTGGCGTCTGGTTTGTACTGGGTTGGAAGACTGGTTATTGGAACACGAAGTTCCTGGTCACTCTGCCGGCGGGTGTGTTTCTCTTTGCGGTCATGCTTGGCCTGATTTTTCTGGCCGCCGTGGTTTGGGAGAGCGCTGCTCTGTGTGTGATGCTGCCTTTCGCCCTCATGCTCATCAGCCCCGTGCTGGCCCAGCGTTACACCGTGCTCAAGCTACTCAGTTCGGAGTGGTCGCGCGACATCTACCAAGGGCTCTATTACGTCTTCCCAAAGGTTTACGACATAGGACGGTTGATGATTGTCATCGTGCGCGATCGCGGCGGCATCGAATGGATGCCCATTTGGAGCACCGCGTTGTTCGGCTGCGTTACGCTGGCAGCAGGACTTTGGATCTTCCTGCGGCGGGATTTCTGATGCGGAATCTTCTCTATTTACTCGCGGCCTTGGCGCTTTTCTTAGCTCCTGGCTGCAAGAAACGCGTGCCGGAGCAGGCCCGCGTCGATGCGGCGTTGGCCCCGCTTTTACCGGCCGACACGGTTCTGGCTGCCTGCTTGCGGCTCGATCATCTCAAGAAAACGCCCCTTTGGGAACGGTATGTGGCCTCGCGCCGAATTAAACCGCTGGAGGAGTTCCGGGAAAAGACGGGACTGGACCCGCTGAAGGACATTTGGGAACTTGTGGCGGTCACCAACGGCAGCCGCAATCTTGTTTTCGTCCGAGGCAAGTTCGGCGGGCAGTTCGGCCTCGAGCCGAAGCTCGATCTGCCGGGCGCGGCCCGCATGAGCCATAAGGGTTACTACATGCTCGGTTCCGAGCAGGCAGCGGTTTTGTTTTTGAATACCGGCGCCGCGGTGGCCGGCGCCGCCAATGATCTCCGCAAAATCATCGACGACCGGGACAATCCCGCCGCAGTTCCTCCTCCCGACTTGCTGGAGTTGCTCAAGAACGTGCCCGGCGGCGCGCACTTCTGGATGGTGACGACATCCGGCGCCAAACTCGTGCCGGAGTTACCGGACAGCGGCCCATTGGCCAACGCCGCCAAAGTAGCGGCCTCCCTGCGCGACGGCTGGATGTGGGCCGATTTCGAACAGGGCGTCCGGCTGCATGCGGAGGGGCATTATCCGAACGGAGAAGCCGCCCGGCAGATTCACGACGCGCTTCGCGGTCTGGTAGGCATCGCGCGGTTGCGCACCCCGGAGGATAAGCCCGAATTGCTGCGTGTCTACGACGGATTCCAGACGAAGGTGCGCGAGGAGACGTTGGTGGTGGACTACACCGCGCCACAGGACCTGGTGGATCAACTGGCCACGCTATTCGGCGAAAGGGTGGTGCGGTCGAATTGAGCGCCGGCACCGCCATTCTGGCGCTGGCGCTGCTGGGCGCCATTGCGGAGGCCAAGGCCATCCCCGTGCGGGTCGTGGTGGTCACCATGTTCGAACCCGGGGAAGACACCGGCGACCGGCCGGGAGAGCTCCAGTATTGGGTTGAACGCGAAGGCCTTACCGAAACCCTTCCGTTTTCTGCCGGCGACCGCCCCCTCCGCACCAACAAGGACCGCACCGTCCTCGCCGTCACCACCGGGCAGGGTGTCGCCAACGCGGCGGCGATCATCACAGCGCTGGGCATGGACCCACGCTTCGATTTCCGGAGGACTTACTGGCTGGTGGCGGGCATCGCAGGGGTTGATCCGGCTGACGCCTCGCTCGGTTCCGCAGCCTGGGCCCGCTGGGTGCTGGACGGGGACTTGGCCTATGAAATCGATTCCCGCGAAATCCCCGCCGGCTGGCCCTACGGCTTGCTGGCCATCGGCGCCAAGGAACCGAATCGTCTGCCCGACGCCAGCCGCGGCACAGACCGGTATGTTGTCTTCCCGTTGAACGCCCGCCTCGCCGAATGGGCCTATGGCTTGACCCGGTCCGTGGAACTGCCCGACTCCCCAGGCATGGCGGATTTCCGGGAGAATTACCAAAACGAACCCAATGCCCGGCGCCCGCCGTTCGTCCTCATGGGAGATTCCCTGGGCTCAAGCACTTACTGGCATGGCGAAAGACTCACCCAGTGGGCCAACGACTGGATGCGGCTTTGGACCCAGAGCAAGGCCAACTTCGTCATGACCAACATGGAGGACAACGGAACGGCGATGGCCCTGCGGAGGCTGACCGCCGCCGGCCGCGCCGACGCCAACCGCCTGCTGGTTCTCCGAACCGCCAGCAACTACAGCCGCCCTCCCCTGGGCCGGGATGTCTCCTGGTCGCAAATGACACCATCCACTGCCTACGAACCCGCGCTCGAAGCCGCTTGGCGCGTGGGCCGCGTTGTGGTCCACGCCCTGCTCGGCAACTGGCAGCGGTTCGCCCAGGAAATCCCTGGAGGCCAACCGTGATCCTGCCTGCGTTCCTTCTCTTGCTGCAAGTCGCCGGGGCGGCGCCGGAGTTTGAAAAGGCCAAAGCCGAGTCCACCCCGGCCGAACTGTACGCCCTGCTCTGGGCCACGCCCAAGGGCGGCGACCTGCACCACCACCTGGGCCTCTCTTATCTCCCCGAAGACCTCTACCGTGCCGCCACGGACTCGCGCATTACTGGCGGCGTAAGATTCTACACGCGCGTCAGGGACAGCGGCTGCCCGGATGACCCTCTGCCTGCTGTGCGCTGGATCAACGCCCCCGATTTCCAGTGGCGTACGTTCACTGAATGCGTGCGCGGCGATTTTGTGCCACTGGGCGCGCTAAGTGCTGATCAGCGCTCCGAATGGCTTTCCTCGCTGGTCGTGGACCGGGCCGGTGAAAACAAGAACGAATTCTTCGAGCGCATCGTGCCGCGCATGATAGGTCTGGTGCGCCACGCGCCGCTTTCGCTCCACCTCACCGCCGAGATGCTGAAACGCTACCGCCGGGAGGGCATCCTGTACCTGGAAAGCAACGCCGGCCTCCTGAAGTTCTGGGACACGACCGGAGCTTTGCACCCGCCGGAGCGCGGAGTCGCCATGCTTCGCGAACGGCTGCAGCAACCGGACTTGGAACGCGAAGGCATTCCTTTACGCCTCCAGGCAACCGCTATCCGGTTCGCCCCTGACGCTGAGGAGCAGGTACGCCAGGCTTACCGGTTCGTAGACGCCCATCGTGACCTGTATGTCGGCGTCAACATCGCTGGGCGCGAGGACAACGATGACGGGCACCCCAGCCGATTGCTGGATGTATTCCGGGAAATGCGGCGGCGGTATAGTGGGATCCGCTTATCGCTGCACGGTGGAGAAAAGGCTTCGCCTGGCGGCGAGGTGCGGCAAACCATGTTGCTGGGAGCCGAGCGCGTCGGCCACGGTCTGAACCTCATTTCCGACCCCGACGGCATGCTGCTGCTGCGCCGCGGCCACACGCTGATCGAAGTCAACTTGATCAGCAACCGGCTGCTGGGCTATGTGCCGGAACTTGACCGGCATCCCTTCCCTGAGTACCTTCGCACGGGTATTCCCGTCTGTCTGAACACGGACGATCCCGGCGCTTGGGACTCCAACCTCACCGACGAATACTTCACTGCCGTCCGCCACTTCCATCTCACTTGGGACGAGATCGTGAGGTTGGGCCGGAACAGCCTCGAGTACTCGTTTGCCGAACCGCCCTTGAAGCAGCGCCTGTTGGCGCAATACGAGGAAAACGTGCGGCGCTTCACCGCGCGGCTCGAAAAGGAAGGCTGGCGGGCTGTCGCGCGTTCCGCCCGCCCTGAGGTCTCCGGCTATGCCCGGCGCACCTGGCAACTGTCACAGTAGAAAACGCTATTTCTTCACAGGGATGGCATCGCCCAGGTTCATCGAACCACCGCCTTCGCTCACGTAGTTGCGGTTCCAACTGGGAATCTCCACCACGATGTCGGCGTCGTTGGACAAGATCACCGCCTGGCAACCCAGGCGGGAACCCAACTGCAGATCAGCCGCCATATCGATCCGGTCCGCCTCGTCATCCTCCATTTCGCTAATCCACTCCCCGCCTTGCTTCACCACAACGTGGCAGGTGGTGCAGGCGCAACTGCCGCCGCATGCGTGCTCCAGATGGAAATCGAAATTCTCGGCAACATCAAGAAAAGACTTGGGCTTGCCGTGCCCCTCGTAAGGCAGGGCGTCCAGGTCGAACACAAAGGTCTGTCCCGAAGGAAGGAAGGTCACTCGTGCCACAAATTAAGTATAACCCATCTCGGACCAAATTGGTCTGCGATTCGGAGCGCAGTCGCGTCGGCCGGGGCAGAAGCGAGCGGCTGCTACACTGGAAAAAGTGCTTCATCAACTAGAAAAGCAAGTGATTGCAGCAGTTAGCGCCTTTTTGCGGGAGCGTTACGGCGTGGACACCCCCGTGATTCTGGAGCAACCCAAGCAAGCCTCCTTCGGCGAACTGGCGCTGCCGACGGCGTTTCAACTGGCGAGGACACTGCGGAAGCCGCCCAAAACAATCGCCGAGGAGATCGCGGCCCAGATGCCTGCTTTGCCTGGGATTGCGAAGGTGGAAGTGGCGGGCGGTGGCTACCTGAACCTGCGTTTGGACCGGGCCGGATATGCCGCCAGGCTGCTGGGTGGAGCGGGATGGGCCTGGGAGTCTCGCCCGGGCAAAGTAATCGTCGAGCACACTAACATCAACCCCAATAAAGCCGCCCACATAGGGCACTTGAGGAACGCCGTGCTGGGCGACACTTTCGTCCGGATGCAGCGCGCGGCGGGCCGCACTGTCGAGGTACAAAACTACATCGACAACACCGGGGTGCAGGTAGCCGACGTGGTGGTAGGATTTCATTTCCTTGAGAGAAAGCCGCTCGACGAGGTGCGGGCGCTGGCGCAGGCGCCGCGGTTCGACTACTACTGCTGGGACCTCTACGCCCGCACGTCGAGCTACTACACGGAAAATCCGGAAGCAATCCAGTGGCGGCGCGATACGCTGCACGCCATCGAACACAACGAGGGGGAGCTTGCGGCTCTGGGCCACTTGATTGCCGATGCCATTGTTGAATGCCATCTCGACACCATGTGGCGGTTGGGCATTTCTTACGACGTGTTGCCGCGCGAGAGTGAGATTCTGCACCTCCAGTTCTGGGCCACCGCATTCGAACAGTTGAAGCAGCGCGGCGCCGTCTATTTCGTGGAAGAGGGAAAGAATAAGGGCTGCTGGGTGATGGCGGCCAGCCATTTCCGCGAAGACGCCACGGGCAGCGAATCGGATGACGAGGCAAAGGTGATCGTCCGTTCGAACGGCACCGTCACGTACGTCGGGAAGGACATCGCATACCAGATGTGGAAATTCGGCCTCTTGGGCAAGGATTTTCACTATAAACCTCTGCGCACTTATCCGGACGGACACGTGGCCTGGGTGGCGACCGATGAGCCTTGGGAAGGCCAGGCGCCGGCATTCGGCGGAGGCGCGGAGGTATATAACGTCATCGACTCGCGCCAGGCGTATTTGCAGGACGTCGTGGTGGCTGGCCTGCGCGCGCTGCACTACGAAGAACAGGCGGAGCGCTCCGTCCACTTCAGCTATGAGATGGTGGCTCTCAGTCCCCGCACCTGCGCCGCCCTGGGGATTGCGCTTTCCGAGGAAGACCGGCAGCGGCCCTACGTCGAGGTATCCGGCCGAAAAGGGCTCGGCGTGAAAGCCGACGACCTGATCGATAAGCTGGTGGAGACGGCGCTCGACGAAGTCAACTCCCGTCACGCAGAGAAACCGGAAGCGGAGCGGAGAGTGATCGCCACGCAGATCGCAGTAGGGGCGCTGCGTTACTTCCTGCTCAAGTTCACCCGGAACACGGTCATCGCCTTCGACCTGCAGGAAGCCCTGAGCTTTGAAGGCGAAACCGGCCCCTACGTGCAATATGCGGCCGTACGCGCCCGGAATATTCTGCGCAAGTTGGCCGAATCCGGCGAAACTCTACCGGATTTCGACGCTGCGCTTTCTGATGCGGCGCTGGAGCGCCAGTTACAGGCCGAGGATTTCTGGCAGTTGCTGCTGCAGGCATCCAAGGCCGGACAGGCGCTCGACAAGGCCCTGGAAGCGGGCGAACCGGCTCACGTTGCGAAGTATGCGTTCAGTTTGGCGCAAGCCTTCAACGCCTTCTATCACGATTACCCGATTCTCAAAGAAGCTGATGCAGAGCGGCGGACATTCCTGCTCTGGTTGGCTTCGTTTTTCCAAAGCCAGCTGGAGCGCACGCTGGCCGTTCTCGGCATCCCATTCCCGGAATATATGTAGCCCCGCCTAGCGCTTACAGGCGGGCTTGTCCGCGCGCCTGGGCGACTTGGCCGAACCGGTCTTCGGCGGTACCCATGGTGCGCAGGTAAAGATCCAAATAGCGTTGGGCTTCACTCGAATGGTTGGCCGCGCGCGCAAGTTCTCCACGAACAAACAGGAGGTTTTGAAGCACCAGCGAATCCAGCCACAAAGATTGCTCGGTGGAAAGTACAGGCCATTGTAAAGGCGCCAGATTGGCGGCGGACTTGGCATCACCCGCACGCAAGGCGTTCCAGGCGGCCAGCACGCGAATCGCCTGTTCGGCGCCGCCAGGCGTCGCATCCAATGCCTCCTTCCAGACGGGCATTGCCTCGCGGAAGCGCCCTTCGAGCGATAGCCGCAGAGCCAGCCATACCTTCGGTGCTTCTACTCGACCCTCCGGCGCTGTGAGGGCCGCCGCGAACCCTGCGGCGGCCCGGCCCGCCGGCCCGACCGGGTTCCTCGCCGCCACCGCCGCCCAACGGCTGGCTTCTGCCTTTTCCCCCAATTCGAGGAGGGCCACTGCCAGCCGGGCGGCGGCCACGGGCGCCGCTGGCTGCTGGGAAGAGGCCAAGGCCCGCCAACCGAGCAACGCTTCGCTGCGGCGCCCGGCCAGCCAATCCCAACGGGCCTGGTGGAATCTCGTCAGCGGGTCCTTCTTCCCTGCCCTTTCCTGTAGATACCGCCCGGCAATGGCGGACGCCCCTTCCGAGTCTCCGGCCATCCACCGGCAGAGCGCGGCCTTTTCCAAGGCAACCCCGGCCTGGAAGTTCGGGTCCTTCTTGTGGACCGCAAGGAAAGCCTTCTCCGCCTCCTGGAACCGGCCGGCCATCCATAGCACTTCACCCCTGGAGTCGAGTGGGTTCGGAGACTCGGGCGCCTGCTTTTCGTATTCTGCGATGGAGCGCAAAGCGTCATCCAACTTGCCCTGATAGGCCTGCAGGTAACCGAGAGTATTCCAGTGCTCTGCCTGCGCTGGAGACAGCCTGATGGCAGCCTGCAAGGCGCGTTCAGCGGTGGCATAGTCGCGTCCAAGCTGGGCGGCCTGGCTTAGGGCAAGTTGCACCCCTGCGTCGCTGGGCCGCAGCCGGGCCAGACTATCGATCGCCTTCCGTTGACCAGGCTGATCCCCCTCAGCGACGGCACTGAGCAAGGCCAATTTGGCGGCAGAGGCCGCGTCCACATTCCGGCCGGATTCGGCAAAACGGCCGGCAACCTCGCGCATTCCCTCCCTGCCGTGAAGTCTGGATTGCGTCTCCGCCCACGCGACCCAGCACCAGCCGCAATTGGAATCCACGGTCAGAGACTGGCGTAAGAAATCCCCGGCTTCGCTCACGGCGCCTCGGTTCAAGGCGGCCAAACCGCTAGCCAAGGGCCTTACCGCGCGCGAGGCAGGGAGTGGCACGGGCGCCTCTGGCGCAGGCAGGGCTAACCTCCGCCGCACGAGGAGCGGACCGAAATCCAGACAAGCACGCCAATCGCCTTCCTGAAGGTCACATTCGCTGGTTTCTTCTATCCGCTGCTTCTCGAGACGTTCGAAGGTGAGGACGAGGACTGGCTTGCCGGCTCTAGACTCAATCGCAGCATGCAGCAGGTGGCTTGCCCTCTGGCTTGCCGCCTCTGCGGCGCTGGCAACCTGGACCACAGCAAAGTCGCGAATACCCTCCAATTGCAGCGCGACAAGCCGGGGCAGGGCGGCAGCATAATCCTCCCAGGGTTCCGCCGGGGCCTGGTTGTCGACTGGAAGCACGGCCAGCCTGCGGGGCTCCGCTGCCTGCCGCTTCGCCTCCGCTCTCCGCTGGTAACCCTGCCAGATACCAGCGCTGATCAGCAGCAGTCCGGCGGTCCCTGCCGCCAGCCTGCTAGAGAACACGCGACTCCATCTTCATGAGAATCTCGAAGTCGGGATGAGTGCGGATGCTGAGGAATTCGTCCTCGTTGAGGAAACGGTCCTTTTCCTTAAAGCCGCCTTCGATCGCCTTGCGCATGGCTTGAATAGCCAGGTCCACCATGCCTTTCTTGGCGTATGTCTTCGAAAGGTAGTAGTGGAACTTGGCCCGTTCCTCCACGTTGCGCTCCTGGAGCAGTGAGCCATGCGTACTCTTCCGTTCGAACACCATTGGGTCGAGCGAGAGGGCGGTTTCGTAGCACTCAGCAGCCTCCTTGTATTTCTTGCGCGCAAACCAGGCAGTGCCCAGGTTCGAGTACATTGAGGCGGAGTTTGGCGAGAGCTTTAAGGCCTTGCGGTATTGGCCGATGGCACGGCGGTAGTTTTTCTGGGCGTAGTGGATCGTCCCAATATTGTTGATCGCCTCGGCATAATTCCGGTCCAGCCGCACGGCGCGCTCGTAATAGTTTTTCGCCTCTCCGAGTTCGCTCATCTGGTGGTATGCGATCCCGAGTTTGTTCAGGATCAGAGGGGTCGCAGGCTTGATGGATTTGTAGACGTCGATGGCCTCCCGGTACATCTTGCGCGCCATGAAGATGTCGGCCCGTTTCTCAGGAGTCAGCGGCGCCGGTTCGGGGGGGACGATAGAGGACGGAGGGGTGGTGGTGGTGCCGGCCCGAAGGTCTTGCGCCCGCGAACTTGCGCTACCCATCACCAGGACAATCGCGCAGAAACAGGTCCAACGCATTGGAACCTCCTCGGGCAGAGCCCTCTCTTATCTAAATATACTGCGAAATCGCGACCAGAACCCACGTTTCTGCTCGCGGGTTTCAGGCGCGGGAGCGGGCTGGCCGGTGCGGGATTGAGAGTTTGCAGATGTATCCCGGCGGGCGGCCACGCGCGTGGGTGAGGAAGCGGCTGGCGCGGTGGTGGAAGGGGCGGGGGCTTCCTGGTCGTCCCAGGAAGCGATCGACGTGCGGGAGCCGCCGTGGAGGTGGCACAGCCGCTGCGGTTGGGTACCGGCGACAAACACCTCGGCCCGCGCTTTCGGACAGCCGGAAGTGGCCAGTTCACCGCTCAACGGGTCGATGTCCACTGTCACGATCCCGTCGGGTGGGGTGAATTCCTGCACGCCTCGATATTCGCGGTAACGGTGGGCGCGTTTCATGAACTCCGTCCAGATGGGCAAGGCGGCTTTCGCGCCCTCCAGCGGCAGTTCCTGGTTATCGTCAAAACCCACCCACACCACGCAGAGGAGTTTGGTGGTAAAGCCGGCGAACCAGGCATCATGCGACGTGCCGGTCTTGCCCGCCGCGGGCAAACCAAATCCCCGGGAGCGGACGCCAGCCCCCGTTCCGCTGGTGAGCACTTCCCGCATCATGTCCGTCACGATGTAAGCCACACGCGGATCAAGCACTTGCCGGGTTTCGGGCTTGTACTCGTACACCAGCCCTCCGGAATTGCTGCGGATCTCCTTGACCGCGTAACGCTGCACCCATCTTCCCTGGTTGCTGAATACCGTGTAGGCGCCGGCGATATCCAGCGGCGTCACCTCGTAGGCGCCCAGCGCCGCCGCAGGTGTGCCGCGGACACTCTTCAGACCGCTGTCGCGCGCCAGTTGAGCAACGTTCGAGTAGCCCGCCATCTCAGCGAACTTGACGGTCGGGATATTCAGCGACTTGGCGAGAGCCTGCCGCATGGTCACGACCCCGTTGAACTGCTGCCGGAAGTTGTTGGGCGTATACTCCTGATCATCAAAGTAAAAGACGGTCGGTTCGTCATTCACCAGGGAAACCGGGGTCAGCACGCCGTTGGCGCCTTCGAGAGAGCTTTTCAGTACTGACGCATAGACAAAAGGCTTGAACACCGAACCCGGCTGGCGGCGGGCCAGGGAGCGGTTCAACTGGCTGACTCCGTAGTTCCGGCCTCCAATCAGGGCCTTGATTTCGCCAGTGGAAGGATCGAGGGCCACCAGCGCGACTTGCGGAGTGGGGAAGTTGCCTTTGCGCTTGGCGAGCAGCCCATCTACTTCTGCCATGCCGATTCGGACGGCTTCCACGGCATCCCGCTGCAGTTTCATGTCCAGCGTCGTGTATACACGGTAGGAGTTGGCCTGGAAGTCGATATCGGAAAAGCGTTCGAGCAATTCGTCGTTCACCAGGTCGACAAAGTAGGGCGCGTCGGTGGACTCCGCCCCGCCAGGCGCGAGTTGAATCGGCGCCTTGACAGCCTCCAGGTACTGCAGTTCGGTGATGAACCCGTTTTCGCGCATTAGCCCCAGCACGATGTTGCGGCGCTGCATGGCGCGCTCGGGCCAGCGGTAGGGATTGAGATAGTTGGGCCGCTGGATCAGTCCAGCCAGGAGGGCGGCTTCCTCGAGTTTCAGGTCGCGGATGTCCTTGCCGAAGTAGACAGAGGCCGCTTCGCCAAATCCATGGACCGCAAAGCTCTTGCGGCGTCCCAGGTCCACCTGATTGGAGTAATACTCGAAGATCTGCTCCTTGTTGAGCTTCTGCTCGATGATCATGGTGATCATCGCTTCGGCGGCTTTGCGGCGGAGGGTCTTATCCTGTGTGAGCCAGAACATCCGCGCTAACTGCATCGAGATAGTCGAGGCGCCGAAACGCCGCTGCTCGGTGACATCCACCCAAACGGTCTTAATGACTCGGAGAGGGTCGAAGCCCGCGTGCTGGAAGAAGCGCTTGTCTTCCGCAGAGATGACGGCATGAACGAGCACTTTGGGAATATCCGTGAAGCGAACCAGCCGGCGTTTCTCGCGGTTCCGGTCGAAGAGGTTGGTGATGAGTTCCGGCTCTAGCAGGTATTGGCTTCGTTCCGTGTTGTCACGGCTGGAGACGATGCGGGACACCACGCCGCCGCGCAGGAAGATCACGCCTGCTTCCGCGCCTGCCCAGGCATCCACACCAGGGAAAACCTCAATGCCATCCGCCCTTTGGTGATACCAGCCCATGCGGTTGCTGCGGGATTCGGTGTAACCGCGTCTCCGGAGACCTTCGATGAGTTCTTCGGGCTGGAGCGGATCGCCGACAGTAATGGGTTCGGGCGTGGCGAACACCATGGCGGTTTCGGCAAAAGGACCGGCTTTGAGCTTCGAATCCACCAGCCGGCTGTAATGGATCCAAAAATAGGTCAGGGTGCCGAAACCCAGCAGCCCAACGCAAACAGTCAGGGCCAGCAACAGCTTGCCAACGGGGTGCAACAGCGCCCGGACCAGCCAGCCGCCGGCTTTCATTCGGATGGGCACGCGAACAGTATGATCCTCAACGATATCTTCTCACGGCGAGCACCAGCTTACTTGCGCCGGTCCAGCGTCTCCAATTCGCGCCAGATGTCCTCGTGGGTCCGCCATTCGACAGTTTGGGTGCTGGTGGTCTTGACCTCCGGCTCGGCCAGGGTGCCATGGCCGTAAGGGCAAATCGACTCGGAACGGACCGGGCTGAGCAGCGTCGCCAAACCCCAATGACCCTTTTCCACCGGCATGCGCAGCCGGCGCAAACAGGTGCGGCAGCGGCGGCGCTGGTCCCAGGCAATGAGATAGATCAGCCCTACCGAGAAGAGCCAGAACCCGAGGATGAAGAGAGTCCAGGGCAAGTCCTGGCCAAACCGGCCAACCCGATGATAAAGAAAGGTTTGCGGCTCTGGCAGCAGGCTATTCATGGCCTCCCACACTCCCTTGAGAATGGCTGAAGCCAATAGGAGCTTTGCCGCCAGGTATGCCCAATACCTCATTCCTGCACCCCTCTTCTTGGATACTCCCCGGGCCTGTCCGGTCGCAACGGGGCGGGAACGTCAAGCCTTAATCAAGTTCTTGGCCAGAAAGAAGACGTTGGCGGGCCGTTCCGCCAATCTCCGCATAAAGTAGGGATACCACGCATCGCCATAGGGCACATAGAGCCGAAGACGCCAGCCGTCGGTCACCAGTTGCCGCTGCAGGTCACGGCGGACACCGTAAAGCATTTGAAATTCAAAATCTCCGGTGCCGCGTTCGTGCAGCCGTGCATCTTCCAAAACTCCGTCGATCATCCTTGGATCATGGGTAGCGAAGGCGGGTTCCACACCTTCGGCCAGCAGTAAGCCGGAGAGCTTCAGGTAGTTCCAGTCGACTTTTTCTTTCTCGGGGAAGGCCACCGTAGCGGGCTCATCATAGGCGCCCTTACAAAGCCGGATGGGGATCTTACGCGTGTTCAGGCGGCGAATGTCTGCTTCGGTACGGTACAAGTAGGCTTGAAGAACCGCGCGAACGGCGCCCGTTTCGGCATGAGCTTTTTCGACGATTTCGAGCGTGCGGTCCACGTATTCATGCGATTCCATGTCGATTTCCACGCGGGTGCCTCCCGCCCGCGCAGTTTCTGCCAGTTGCATCACGTGGCGCAGGCACAGTTCGGTGGAAAGATCGAGCCCCATCTGGGTGAGTTTGATGGAGATCGTTGCCGGGAACGGCTCGCGGGCCAAATGGTGGAGCGCCTCCAGCATGGCGGCGCAGGAGGCCGCTGCCTCTTGTTCGGAGGCAACGTTTTCACCGAGGTGATCCAGGCTGATCAGGATCTTCTCGCCGTGCAGCTTCCTTCCGACGGCCAGCACTTCGTCCAATTCCCGGCCGGCGACGAAGCGGCGAGTGAGTTTCTGAGCCACTGGCGACGTTTCCATCCACCGGCGCAAGTTGCGTTGCCGGGAAAGGAAAAGAAAGGCGTGGCGCATCATGACCGCTCTTACTTTATCCGATGCCGCAGCGGAAAGGGTGTGCCGTTTTCCTGGGAAGAAAAGTTCGCGGGCTGGCCCCAAACTACAGGCGAACGAGGCCGCGGGACAGGGCGCTGAGCAGTGTGCCGATAACGGCCCCGGCCAGGACGTCGCTGAGGAAATGCATGCCCAGCAGGATGCGGCTGGCGGCGATACTCAGAGCGCAAAACAACAAAGCTGCTTGTGCCTCGGGGTAGTGGGCAATCAGCGTCATACAAACGGCGAATGCCGTGATGGTGTGGCCGGAGGGAAACGAGAACTGATCGGGGGGCAGGAGAGTGCTCCAGCAATGCGGTTCCAGGGCACAGGGCCGACGCCGTCCGGCTTTGCGCTTCATCCAGAGGAAAAGCACCACGCCGGAAGCAGTGGCAACCGCGCTCTGCGCCGCTGCCAGCCGGCCGGTGTCCCCGCCCAGCAGCACCAGCAGGAGGCCCAGCGCGTACCAGAGCCACCCGTCCCCGCCGCGAGTGGCGTAGACCATCCATAAGCGGATCCAGCGCGGAGCGAACCAGCGGTGGACCCGGCGCATGATCAACTGATCGCGCTCAGCGATGAAGGCCAGCATTGATTGGGCCATCTGAGGCATTGGAGTCGACCGGAGCCGTTTAGATTCTGACTCCTACCCTGACTTATGCGCCTCGGGCGTGAATTTCTCGTGACGTGAAGAAAAAACAAGCGTGAATCTTTTTGTTTATGTGGGCAAGCTGGGGCCTGTGTCCCGTCCGGGAGGCGCAAGTGTCCGATTCCGGACACCTCCCAAAGGCTAAGGCATTGAAAATGAAATTTGACCCCGTGGAGGCCGGAGTGCTGGAGTTGGAGTGTGCCCGGGGCAGTCCCACCGTTGATTCTCGTCGCCGACGACCAGCCGGACGTTTTGCAGGCGCTGCGCATCTTATTGAAGGCAGAAGGTTTTCGGACAAAGACAGCTTCGTCGCCGCAGGAGATTCTGGAAGCGGTGGCAGAATCGGCGCCGGACCTGCTTTTGATCGACCTGAACTATTCGCGGGACACCACTTCCGGGGACGAGGGGCTGGAGTTGTTGGATCGTCTGAGCCGGTTCCCTGCCCCGCCGCCGATCCTGGTGATGACGGCGTGGGGTTCGATCGAGCTGGCGGTGGAGGCGATGCGCAGAGGCGCACGGGACTTTGTTCTGAAGCCCTGGGAAAACCAGAAGCTGGTGGAAACCATCCGCCGGCACCTGTCCGCCCCCCGGGAGCAGCGCCAGGAGGCACTCCGGGAACTTTCGCTGGCGCGGCAGGTGCAGCAGGAGATGCTACCGAAGCAACCTCCAGCGATAGAAACGGCCATCCTGGATGCGGCGTGCTGGCAGGCTGGAGCGGTAGGGGGAGACGCCTACGACTTTTATCCTTCCGGAACCGGCGGAGCCGCGTTCTCGCTTTCCGATATTTCGGGCAAGGGGCTGCCGGCCGCGATGCTGATGGCGCATCTGATTGCGACGCTGCGGACTCTGATGACGCGCAACGGGGCCAGCCTGGCGGAGCGCGTGAACGAACTCCATCGCCAGTTCCGGCAGGCTACGGGGCCGGAACGGTTCGCCACCCTGTTTTTGGGTGACTTCGATCCCTCGACGCGCAGGCTCGCCTACGTCAATTGCGGACATCCAGCGCCGATTCTGATGCGGAAGAACGGGGCCGTCGAGCGGCTCGAGCCCACCTGCCCGGTGCTGGGCCTGCTTCCGGGGTTTTCGGCGCACAGCGCCACCGTGCCACTCGCAGCGGGCGACACGCTGGCCGTTTTCTCCGATGGCATCCCCGACGCGCCCACGGGCAAAGGCGAATTTGGGGAGGAGGGTCTCCTGCGCTTGCTGGCAGAACACCCGAACGCCGGAGCAGCCGACCTGACCAGTCTGGTGGCGCAGCAGACGCAACGCCCGCAGTTCGACGACATGACGCTGGTGCTGTTGCGCGCCCGGTAGTCCGGCTAGCCCGTCTGTTATGCTCGGCTTTTGCAGCCGACCATCGACTTCCTTTTTTTCGACGCCGGTGGCGGCCACCGGGCGGCGGCCACCGCGCTGCAGATGGCGTTCGAGTCGCAGCAACGGCCCTTCCGCACACGCCTGGTGCATTTGCAGGACATCCTGGCGCCGGTGGATGTCTTCAAGAAGGTGCTGCGCATCGACCTGCAGGAGATCTACAACCAGATGCTCCGGCGGGGGTGGACTTTGGGCAGCCCGCAGGGCCTGCGCTTCATGCAGCAGGTGATCCGCGCCTTTCACGAAGCGGAAGTCCGGCTGTTGCGTGAATGGTTCCGGCGCGATCCGCCGGACATGCTGGTATCCGTAATCCCCAACTTCAACCGTGCTGCGAGGGAAGGGTTCCTGGCTGCGGCACCCGGGCGGCCCTACGTCACCGTGCTGACCGATCTGGCCGACTATCCGCCCCGCTTCTGGATTGAGCGTGAGCCGCAGTATTTCATTTGCGGGACGGAGCGGGCGGAGGCGCAAGCCCTGGCGATGGGGCACCCGAAGGAGCGCGTCTTCCGGACGTCCGGTATGGTGCTGCACCCACGGTTTTATTCCATCCCCGAGATCGATCGCGCTGCGGAGCGGACGCGCCTGGGCCTGGACCCGGCCAAGACCACGGCGCTGGTATTGTTCGGCGGCTTCGGCAGCCGCGTGATGCGGCGCGTGCTCGAAGAACTGGATGGTTCCGGGCTGGACCTTCAGGCGATCTTCATCTGCGGCCGCAACGAGGAATTGAAACAGGCTTTGGAGGCCAGCCCCGCTCGCCTTCGCCGCGTGGTCACAGGCTTCACCACCGAGGTTCCTTACTACATGAAGCTCGCCGATTTCTTCATCGGAAAACCGGGTCCGGGCAGCGTGAGCGAAGCGGTGCACCTGGGGCTTCCAGTGATCACCGTGTCGAACGCCCTGACTCTGCCGCAGGAGCGCTATAACGCGGTGTGGCTGGAGGAAAACGGTCTTGGAATGCTGTTGAAGCGCTTCGGCCATCTCGGCCAGGCAGCGCGGACCCTTCTTGCCGGCAACACGCTGGCTCGTTTCAAAGAGAACTGTCAAAAGTTGAAGAACCGTGCGGTGTTCGAGATCCCGGAAATCCTGGAAAACATTCACCGTCAGCACGAGTCCAACCCAATCCGCAAAGATTGACACCACCGTAAAGTGGTGTTATTTTGGAGCCAACTGGGCATGGCGATGACGACAGCACTGGCTCGAGGCCTCACCACTGGCCGGGCGGCTTGGATTGAACAGGCGCGCCAGCGGCATGAGTTGTTCATCGAGCAACCGTACGAGCAATACACGGAAGAAAACCACGAGGCGTGGCGACGGCTCTTTGCGCGGATGCGGGAGCCGTGGGAACGGTGTGCCAACTGTCAGTTTTTGGATGGAATCACCGGGCTTTGTCTGGACCCGGAGCGGGTGCCACGTCTGTCGAACGTCAACCGCTTCCTGGTGCAGCGGACCGGTTTCGTAGCGCGAGGCGTAAGCGGCTATGTGCCGGCTTACCGGTTTTTCGATTGCCTGCGGCGGCGGGAATTTCCCACCACGATTACGGTGCGGGGCCTGGACTCGCTTGATTACTTGCCCGAACCGGACATCTTCCACGACATTGCGGGCCATGTGCCGATGCATACGAACCGGGCGTTCGCCGATGCTCTGGCGCGTTTTGGCGAAGTGGCGCAAGTGGCGGCGGAACGGGCACAAGCGCGGCAGAAAGCAGAGGAGACGTTAGCGCCGGTGATCCAGGCGTTGGCCAGGTTTTTCTGGTTCACCGTGGAGTTTGGGCTAATCCGCACGCCGGCCGGGTTGCGGGCATATGGCAGCGGCCTGCTGTCGAGCTACGGGGAACTCCGGTACGCGCTGGAATCGCCGGAAGTGCAGCGCAGCCCACTTTCGCTGGACTGGGTGATCCACCAGTCGTTTGAGATCGACCGTTTCCAGCCACTGCTGTTTTACGTGCAGTCCTTCGACCACCTGTATGAGTTGGTGGACGAATTGGAGCGCTGGCTGGTCGCGGGCAAACTGGACCACGTAGCGCCTGGAGAGCCGCGCGTTTCGCCTGAAGATCTGGCCAGTTTTCTTGCCGCTGGGCAAGAGGCTATCGTAGGAACGTGATCCGCCTGCCGGCCGCCGCCATCTGCTGCCTGGTGCTGGCGGGCCAGCATTTGCGTTTGCCAGAGCCGGCTGTGGAGGTGCGGTTCCAATCGGGCCACTTCCTTTTGCTGGTATCCGTCAAGGCGGCTCCCGGGGACCGGAGCGACCGGGCGGTCCTCTTGTTGGACAAGCAGGGGCGCGTGGTGCGGCGGGCATCCTTGGAGATCCCCTCGATGGACTACCGCCGTTTGGCTGTGCGGGATGCAGTGCTGACCGCGGACCAGAGAATTCTTGTGTTCGCCACGATGCAGCGCCGTCTGGCAGAAACGCAACAGGGATTGCTGGAATTGCCCGCAGATGGGGCTCCGGTGTGGAAGGACCAGGGGAGCCTGGTTTGTGAGCGCCTTCTGCCGGACGGAAGCGCGGTGTGGTGCCTCGGGTTCGATTTGGACGCACTGGTCCGCCGGGCGCCGTTCGACATTCTGTACCGGATTCAAGCGGACGGGTCCAGCCTGCCGTGGCTGCCGGTGCGCAAGTTGGGGTTACGGCGGATGGAAAACGGGACGATGCGCGGCCCGTGGGCCCATTCTGTGCTGGGCCCACCCCAGCTGTTCCCGGGAAGTGGCGGAGTGGCCTGGGCCTGGATGCCCATGGTGCAAACACTGGCTCGACTGGAGGCCGGACGTGGGCAGGTGGACCTGGAAACGGTGCCTTTGCAGGTGGCGGGGCGTTCTTATGTCAGCCTGACGGCAACGGCGAGTGGACGCGTATTCGGGTTGTTTCCACTGCGTGGGCCAGAGGAGGAGACCGAAGCGCTCGACACGCGGTATGGCTTCTATGAAAGGGACCAGACGACAAGTCGCTGGCGGCTGG
This sequence comes from uncultured Solibacteraceae bacterium, assembly GCA_964460395.1. Classification (GTDB taxonomy): domain Bacteria; phylum Acidobacteriota; class Terriglobia; order Bryobacterales; family Bryobacteraceae; genus CAYWQS01. The sequence goes on from CAYWQS010000015.1 coordinate 92,349, forward strand.
AGCCGAGGCTGGGCGATGCGCTGCGAGGGGCGCAGCTCGTTGGGGCCGACGGCGAGAGCTTGCTGGTTTGGTTCCGCAGCGAGCGGCGGGTAGAGTGGCGGACGGCGCCTGCAGTTTCTCCTCAAAACTGACGATTCATCAGGGTGTCTGCGAGGTGGCGATTGGCTATTCGTGCCATTACCGGCGTGCTGATGGCGGGAACCGCTCTGTGGTTCTGGCCGGAACGCCAACCGGGCACTGCGCTGGAGTCGCCACACCCTGCCCAGCGGTGTGAGGCTGCACTGGAAGCGGGGCGGCAGCGTGCGATACCGGCCATCCCGAAGCTGATCGCTCTGCTCCAAGACGACTCTGAAGCCATAGGCCCAGGCGAGCGGCTGTTGCAATCCGCGATGTTCGGCGGCAGGACGAGGAGGGTCAGCGATTGTGCCGCGTCGGCACTCGAGGGTTTGGGGGTGGCAGCCACGCCTGCTTTAACATCGGCCGCCCGGTCGGCGGAGCCGGGCACCCGGCAGAAGCTGTTCCGCATCCTGTCGGTGAGCCGGGACAGCCACGCGGGCGCGTTTCTTGCAGAGTACCTGGCAGATGCTGACGCCCGCATTCGGGAATTCGCCCTGACAGGCGTGGTACAGACCGGGCAACCGGAACGGGAACAAGCGATCCGGCAAGCATTGCGGGATCGGGACATGCACGTGCGTCTCCTGGCCCTTGGCTATGCAGCGGAAGGAACGGACGAGTGGGTGTTGCCGGCTCTACTGCAGGCGGCTGGCGACGAGTCCGAGGAGGTGCGCAGCCTGGCTGTGGACCGGCTTGGCATGCGTGGTGACCCCCGTGTGGTGGCAGTCCTGCAGGACCGGTTGAAAGATCAGGATTCTGGCGTGCAGCAGCGTGCCAGGGCTTCTCTGCAACGTTTAGCGGAGCAGAAATGATAACCCAGGCGGCGCCTCTACGCTAAGCGGTTCACGGGAAACTCCGCCTCGCCAGCGCGGTTGACGAAACCGAATCGTGTCCCGAGTTTGATTTCGGCACGGCCGTCCTTGAACGGTCCCGCTTCTTGGAATCGGGGTTGAATGACAAAGGCTCCGGTGCGGTCGATATAGCCCCACCGGTTATACCATCGCGCCGCAGCCAGCCCCTCGCTGAAGTCGCCGCACTCCTGGTAGAGGGGGGCGATACGCATCTCGCCGTTGGGCGCGATGAAGCCCCACCGGTCTACGACCAACACGGCGGCCAATCCGTCGCGGAAGGGGCGAGCCGCCAGAAATTCCGGGTGAATCACGGTACGGCCTTTGGAGTCGATAAATCCCCAGTGTTCACCGAAATCCAGGGGGACGAGTTCAGCGTCTTCGGGCGCGGGCGCGGGTTCACCGGCGACTGCGCGCAAGGCCTCCCACGCGAGAGTAATCTCCTTCAGCTTTTCCTCAGCACGCTGGCGCAGGCGGGCCGACTCGTTCTGGTAGCGGTCCGGGTGCCAGATGCGCACCAGTTCCAGATAGGCCTGCCGGATGTCAGATGGCGGGCAGCCGGGGTCAAGTTCCAAGACCGCGTAGGCATGGCGCAGGTGTTCGGTCATGCGTCCTGCTCTTCCATCGGAGGATTTGGCAAGACTCTTTACCACACGCGGCGTATCCTAACCGGATGAGGGGTTTACTGTGGATTGCTCTTTCTCTGCTGTTGCCGGGACAGGAATTCCGGTTCAACGTGCACGAACTGGCGGCGGAACTTGGGGTGGTGTACGCGGTAACGGCGGCGGACGTCAATGGCGACGGGAAACTCGACATCGTTGCACTGACGGGCACGCAACTGATTTGGTTTGAGAACCCGGGCTGGCGCAAGCACGTTGTGCGAGAGCGCATCACAGCCAAGGACCATGTGGCCGTTGCTCCGAGTGACGTGGATGGCGACGGACGGCTGGATTTTGCCGTGGGCGCGGACTGGCAGCCTACCAACACGATTTCGGGAGGCAGCCTGCATTGGGTCAAGCAGGATGGCACGGTCTACGACCTGGCCACCGAACCCACTATTCACCGGATTGGCTGGATCGATGTGGATGGTGACGGGCGCAACGAATTGGTGGTGGTCCCGCTGCACGGCCGGGGCACAAAGGCTCCGGACTGGACCCAGGGGCCTGGCGCCCGGATCCTGGTGTTCCGGCCGCCAAAGAACCCCGCAAAAGAACCTTGGCCCATGGAGGTGGCGGACGAGACGCTCCACGTCGTGCACAACTTCATCGGAGTGGGCCACGAGATCTGGGTAGCCAGCGCGGAGGGGGTGTATGCCCTGGCGCGGAGCAAGACGGGGCAATGGTCAAAGCGGCTGGTAGGCGAAGGGCAACCGGGTGAAATCAAGTTGGGGCGCGTTCGGGGCAAGCGGATGCTGGCGACGGTGGAGCCGTTTCACGGCCAGATTGTCGTGGTGTACGAAGAGGGGCCGGCGCCGTGGCAGCGAAGCGTCATCGAATCCGCAGCGCCGCAGGCGCATGCATTGGGTTGGGCGGATTTTGACGGAGACGGATCCGACGAACTTGTGGTTGGCTGGCGGGGCAAGCCCTGGGGTCTGGCGCTGTACCGTTTCGACGGCCGGGCCTGGCACAAGCAGTTGGTGGACGATGGCGTGGCGGTAGAGGACTTGGCCGTCGCCGATTTCGACGGAGACGGGAAACCGGAAATTGTCGCAGGCGGAAGGGCTACAGGGAATTTGCGGCTCTACCGGCTTCCCTGAAGACCTAAAGGTTGCCGCGCAGTTCCTGTTCGCGTTCAATCGCCTCAAAGAGAGCCTTGAAGTTCCCCTTGCCGAAGCTGCGGCTGCCTTTGCGCTGAATGATTTCGAAGAACAAGGTGGGGCGGTCCTCGACAGGGCGCGTGAAGATCTGCAGCAGGTAGCCTTCGTCGTCACGGTCCACCAGGATGCCGAGGCGCGCAAGTTCGTCTACGGGCTCGTCGATCGTGCCCACCCGCGCCTGAAGTTCCTGGTAGTAGGCAGTAGGCACGCGCAGGAAATCCACGCCTTGTGCCTGCAGGCGCGTCACTGTGTCGACGATGTCCGCGGTCAGCATGGCGATGTGCTGCACTCCTGGGCCATGGTTATAGTCCAGGTACTCCTCAATTTGCGATTTGCGGCGGCCTTCGGCCGGCTCGTTGATGGGAAATTTGATGCGGCCGTTTCCGCTGGCCAGCACTTTGGACATCAGGGCGGAATACTCGGTGGAGATGTCTTTGTCGTCGAAGTGCTGGAAGACGGAAAAGCCCAGCACCTTTTCGTACCACGCAGCCCAGCGGTTCATTTCGTTCCAGCCGACGTTGCCGACGATATGGTCGATGGCGCGCAGGCCAACTGGTCGGGCGACGAGGTCGGGTTCGGGGACGGGTTGGAAATGAGGGCCGAAGCGGCCCTCCGCATAGGCGTGGCGCTCGATGAACGAGTGTAAAACATCGCCGTAGGTGTGTATGGACGCGACGCGAAGAACGCCATGCTCGTCGGCAAGTTCCACGGGTGCACTGTGCGCTTCAGCGCCCCGGGCCACCGACTGGCGCCAGGCCTCCCCGGCGTCGCGGACTGTAAAGGCGATGGAGCGCACGCCGTCTCCGTGCTGGCGAAGCCAGGCCGAGGCCGCATGATCGGGGGAGAGCGGGGTGGAAAGGACAAAGCGGATATGGCCTTGTTCCAGGCAGTAGGAGGCGATGTCCCGCACACCGGTTTCCGGGCCACTGTAGGCCGTCAAGCGGAATCCGAACGCAGAGCGGTAGAAGTGGGCAGCCTGGCGGGCGTTGCCGCAGAAGAAGTGCAAGTGGTCGATGGCTTCAATGGGGATTCCGTTGAGGGCGGACATCAGACATGCACCTCCTCGGTTTCCTGCAGCGCGAGGCGCATCGCCTCAACACAGCGCTCATTTTCTTCCATCGTGCCCGTCGAGATGCGCAGGCAATGCGGCAGGCCGAACGCCCCTAATGGCCGGACGATGCTGCCACGCCGCAGCATGGCCTCGAAGACCGTTTTGGCCCTCTCCGGGCTTTCAAACGGAATCATCACGAAGTTGGCTTCACTGGGGGCGGGCTGCAGGCCGAGTTCGGCGAAAGCCTTCCGATAGAAGCGCAGGCCGCGGGCGTTCAGTTCCAGGGAGCGGTGGACGAACTCGCGGTCATCGAGGGCGGCAAGCCCCGCGGCTTGCGCCAGGGTGCTGGGCTCGAACGGCAGCTTCACTTTGAGAAGGTTCCGGATGAGTTCGTCGTGTGCGAAGCCGTAGCCAATGCGCACGCCAGCGAGCCCGTGGATCTTCGAAAACGTCCTTAGAGTGATGACGTTGTCGTAGCGGTAGTGCATCGAGTCCGGATAGCGGGGGTGGTCCTTGGCGTATTCGAAATAAGCCTCGTCGAGGATGATAAGGACACGCTCGGGCACGTGGCGGTAGAAATCGTCGAACTCGTTCCGGGTGAAGATGGTGCCCGTGGGGTTGTTGGGGTTGGCCAGGTAAATGATCTTGGTTTTGGGCGTGATGGCGGCGGCCAGCGCAGGCAAATCGTATCGGTAGCCGCGGTACGGCACGGTCCGGTAGGCCACACCACGCGATTTGGCGAGCACCTGAAATCCGATGAAGGCGCTCTCGCTAGTCAGCACCTCGTCATCATCCAGCAAGAAGGTGCGGATGATGTTGGCCATGATGCCTTCCGAACCGCTGCCCGCGATGACGTTTTCGATCTTGAGTTCGAAGAGTTCGGCCAGGCGGCGGCGCAGATCGTAGCCGCCTGTAGGGTAACGGTGAAGTCTGCCGGCCGCTTCGCGCATGGCCTCCAACGCCAGCGGCGAGGGGCCGAGCGGATTTTCGTTCGAGGCCAGTTTGTCGACGCGTTCGAGCCCGAAACGGGCGCGCACTTCTTCGGCCGAAAGCCCAGCCTGGTAAGGCTGCAGCGCGGCGATGGCTGGGGGGACGAGTGGCATAGGATTCCCAGGAGCCGCCCGGTAGGGCGGACGATTCGATTATACGAAGGGTGGTTCTATAGCGATCGAGCGGGCAGCAGCGGCTGGCTCAGCGTTGCCCGCCCGTATGCGGCTCGCCCCATCGTTTCGCAGAGGCGCGGACAAGCCGTAGGGCGGCGGGCAGACCGCCGGCGCGCTGGATACCGGGCACGAAGAGGTCCCCTTCAAAGTCCTCGTCGGTGCCGTCGAACGAATTGAGGCGTGCGTGGAGCGTAAGGGGCGCGGGCGAAACCGCAGCGGCGAAAAGGCACCACACCGCGGCCTTTTTCACGCCAACCAGGCGGATTTCGCGGAAGCCCCGCGCCTGCAGGAAGGCCAGGGCGGTGAGGATATCCTGCAGCCGCTGCGCGTCGTCGGAGTAATGGAATGTCAGGTAGTGGCCGCCTTGAGGCGCCGTGCGCGGTTCGACGGCGGCGCCGGTTTGAAAGGCATCGATGAACAACAGGCTCGGGGTGGGGCCATCCTGGTGATGGTTCTTCCACCACTCGGCAGCCGCTGCTGCGCCGTCCGGGTGCACGACGAGAGTAGCGGTTTCCCGGTCGGCGGGCAGCCACTGAGCCGGCACGTAATCGCCGGCGCCGCGCCTGGTGAGACGGCCGGACTCGAGGCGCACGTCCAAAGGCCAGGTGAGGCCGGCGGTGCGGAGCAACCGGGCGCGCAGCGTCGGGTCTGGCGCGGCAAGCGACGCGGTGCGCTGCGCTTCCTGCCACGTTTGCCTCAGCGCGTCGCGGCCGAGAGCGTCCGAGGGCAAACCCTCCGGTTCCAGAACGCGCAGACTCTGTAAATCAGCGATCGGGTGGGGAGTCTCGACGCATTCACGGCAGGACCGGTCCTTGAGAAATTCCCGCCGGAAGAAGCGGTACACGGCCTCCCGGCTGGCCTGGTTGTAGTTGTGCTTCGCCTCGAACTGTTGATATTGAACCGCGCGCGCCGCTCCATGCAGCGCATAGACGGCGCGCACGGCGGGGTATTCGATCTTGGGCGTGTCGCGCGTCCAATCCCCCGTGGCAGCGACGAGCAGCAGCGGGCGCGGGGCCATCATGGAAGCGATCTCGACGTTATTCGCGCCACAACGCAGCCCCGGCGCATTTTCGCAATCGCAGCCGCCCTGGAAGTGCGCGGACACCATGTTGACTGGTGCAGCAGCTCGAATCCTTTCGTCCACGGCGGCCAGAAGGAAGGTCTGCGTGCCTCCGCCGGAGGCTCCTGTGGCTCCGATCCGGCTGGAGTCCACATCGTCCCGGGACACCAGATAATCCACCACACGGATCGAATTCCAGAGCTGCAACCCCAGAGGATGGAATGACCAGAGCCGCTCGGAGGCAGAGTTTCCGAAGTTGTGCGGCAACTGGCGGGTGTCGTTGTAGCCCACCATGTCGTAGGCGAAGACAACAAATCCGAGGCGAGCGAGGTGATAGCCCAGAGACGGCCCGGAGTATTCGTCCGTGTCTTCCAGGCGGCCATGCTTCCAGTGGCCGTGGGGCGTGAGCAAGGCGGGCCGGCGGCCCTGGGCCGTCACCGGCCGGTACAGGTTGCCCGCGAGGTAGAAGCCAGGGAAGGTCTCGAGGAGCAGGTTTTCAACCATCACTGGGCCGAACACGCGTGTGCTCACGACACGGGCTCGCAAAGCCCCGCGGTCCGGCATCGGATCGAGCCCAGCCGCAGTCAGAATTTGCTCCCGCAGATGGGCCCGCCGCTGGTTCCACTCTTCGAGAGTTTTGTACTGGCGGAGGGCATGCGGATGTTTGGTGTGGGCGGGGTTGGCGTTGCGGGCATCGCGAGGCGCACTTGAGCCCGCGCTAAGCACAGCCAGGAGGAGCCCCAAGACCCCGGTAAGCCCGGTGCGAGAGAAACCCATGTCAGGTGAGACGCCGCAAAACCCGCGCAGGTGACGCGGCTTTCCATAATAAGATGAAGGGGATGGCGCAACAGGAGGCGGCTCACCCGGCGATCGCCAAGTTGGCCGCCCTGGAGTCTTCCCTCAGTGAATCCCTGCGCGGCAAGCCCGAGGTGGTGCGCCTCTCCGTGGTGTGCCTTCTGGCCAGAGGGCACCTTTTGATTGAGGACGTGCCGGGCGTGGGAAAGACGACGCTGGCACAGGCTCTGGCCCGCTCAGTGGACTGCGATTTCCAGCGGTTGCAGTGCACTGCTGACATGCTGCCCGGCGATGTGCTGGGCGTCACCGTTTACAACAACCGGATGGGCGAGTTCGAATTCAAGTCCGGCCCGGTGTTTACCAACATCCTGCTGGCAGACGAAATCAACCGGGCCACTCCAAAGACGCAATCGGCCCTGCTTGAAGCCATGAACGAACGCCAGGTCACCGTAGACGGCCGCACCTATCCGATGGCGGAACCGTTCCTGGTGATCGCGACGCAGAATCCATCGGAACATCACGGTACATATCCGTTGCCCGAGTCCCAATTGGACCGGTTCCTGATGCGGGTGCGTATCGGTTATCCGGACGCGGTGAGCGAACGGTTGATTCTCCGAAGCGCCGCCAGCCAGCAGGCCCGCACGCCGCCGGTGCTGCAGCCGGGGGAGTTGTTGCATCTGCAGAGCCTGGTGGAAACAGTGCCGGTGGATGAAGCGCTGGTGGATTACATGCTGGCGATCGTTGAGCAGACGCGGCGGCACGAAGCCCTGGCGCTGGGCGTGAGCCCGCGCGGCGCGCAATCGCTCTATCGCGCGGTGCAGGCCCTGGCGCTGGTGGAAGGACGCGATTACGTGATCCCCGACGATGTGAAGCGTCTGGCTGCTCCGGTGTTTGCGCATCGCGTGGTGGTGAGCAGCCGACTTCCACTGGCCAGCCGGGCCGTGGAGAGCGGCGAGCGCATCATCGAAGAGATCCTCAACCGGGTGGAAGTTCCCCTGTAAGGCATTTATGAAGACTGCAATTCTCGGTCTGCCGATGACCGGCAAGACCTCTCTGTTTACCATCCTGACTGGCGTACACGAGTCGGCCCGCGTGGGCGCGATGGAGACGCGCGTGGGCATCACCAAGGTGCCCGATCCACGCCTGGACGCGCTGGCCGCGATCTTCTCACCCCCAAAGGTCACGCACGCCACGCTGGAGTACATCGACTTCCCCGCCCTGTCAAAAGAGGCCCTGCGCGATCCCAGCTACCTCGCCAGTCTGCGCGTGGCCGACGCCATCGCACACGTGGTCCGCGTGTTCGCCAGTGATAGTGTTCCTCACGAAAAAGGCGATGTGGACCCGATGCGCGACATCTCGGACGTAGACCTGGAACTGGTGCTGAGCGACCTGGTGGTGGTGGAGAAGCGGTTGGAGCGGTTGGAAAAGGATCGCAAAAAGCTGAAGGATCCAGGACTGGACCGCGAGTTTGAACTACTGGAGCGCGCCAAGGCGATGCTGGAGTCGAACGAGCCGCTCCGCAACTTGCAGTTGGAAGGCGAGGACGAGAAGCGCCTGCGCGGCTTCCAGTTTTTGTCGCAGAAGCCGATCTTGTATGTGCTGAACCTGGGCGAAGAGGACGCGCCGCGGCTGGAGCAGGTGGAAGCGGAGTACCGTGAACGCGTTCTGGCGGGCAAACACTGTGCCGAAGTGACGGCCATTTGCGGCAAGGTCGAAGCTGAACTGGCGGAGTTGCCCGCCGGGGAGGCGCAGGACTACCTGTCGAGCTACGGCTTGCCTGGCTCCTCCCTGGACCGCATGATCTCCGCGACCTACCGCCTGCTGGGCCTGATGAGTTTCCTGACCGCCGGAGAGACGGAAGTTCGGGCGTGGACGATTCCTATCCACTCCACTGCAGTCAAGGCAGCCGGAGCCATCCACTCCGACTTCGAGAAGAAGTTTATTCGCGCCGAGGTGGTGAACTGGCGGGCTCTGGTGGATCACAACGGATATGCGGGCGTGCGCGAAAAAGGTCTGCTGCGGCTGGAGGGGAAGGAATACGTGGTGAAGGATGGCGACGTTCTGGTGATCCGGCATGGGTAAGCGGATCCGGACACTCCCTGCGCGTTAGCGGCGTTCGCGGAGACAAGCCAGAGCAGCCAGAGCGAATCCGGCGGTCAGCGCGCTGCAGGCGAACCAATCGCCGTAACGGGTATAAATGGTGACAACCCGGGAGCGCTGGTAAGGCAGGCGCGTGGCGCGGCGCTCGAATTCCGGGATCCGGCCATGAACACGGCCAGCAGGGTCAATGGACGCGGTGATGCCATCGTTGGTGGGGCGCAACAGATACCGCGCGTTTTCCACCGCGCGCATCCGCGCGAGCAGCAGGTGTTGCGGGCGGGCCGCGCTCCGTCCGAAGTAGCCGTCGTTGGTGAGGTTCACCAGGACTTCCGCTCCCCCGGCGGCGAAGCGGCGCACCAGGTGAGGGAAAGCGCTCTCGTAGCAAATGAAGACGCCAAACGAGCCCTGCGGCAGCGGGAAAGGTTGCAGCCGGTCGCCGGCCTCAAAATCGCCGGCCTCGGTGCTAACCTTCTGGATCCAACCGAAGCCGGGGGGAACAAACTCGCCAAACGGAACCAGGTATATCTTGTCGTAGCGCCCGGCGTAGCGGCCTTCGGCCGTGAGAACGAAGGCGGAGTTCAACGGGCGGTCTTGCGGCGTATAGGCCACGCCACTGAAGATCAGCGGCGCACCTGCGAGGCGCGCCAATTCGTTCATCTGGCCCCGAAAGCCGGGGTCCATCGTGTAGTAGAAAGGCGCTGGAGCTTCCGGCCACAGGAGCACACGGGGCGCGGGGCGCGCGGGATCCAGCGCGTTTTCCAGCGTCAGGAGAGCCAATTGACGGACGGCACGGTCCTTTTCCTCTTCTGTCCAGGCGAATTCGGCGTGCAACCCTGTCTGCAGGGCGACAGCTTCTTCCAGTGGAGCCGAGGGCAGCCCGGGAGCCGGCAGCAGAGCCAGCCCGGCGGCGGGCAACAACCACAATGAGGAGCGGCGGCCGCGGCGCAAAAGGAGCAAAGTAAGTACGACACTGGCGAGCGCAAAAAGAAAAGAAAGCCCGTAGACGCCCGTAATGGGCGCCAGGCGGAGGGGGAAAGCCATGTCGGCGCCGGCGTTGCCCAGCGTGAGCCAGGCGAAGCCGAGCGGCCCATGGGTCCGTTCCAGACCAGCCCACAATAGCGCGATACCCGGCGGCGCCCACCAGAACCGCAGCATGGGTGCGGCGAGGAGTGCAAACACGCCGCAATGCAAGCCTTTGACCAGAGCAAAGAGGAGCAGAGCCAGCCAGCTTAAAGGGCCCGTGAGTCCGCCATAGGCTGCGAGGGTGTCGCGGATCCAGTGGCAGGTAAGCAGCCAGAATAGGAACCCCGCCAACCATCCGCCAGCGAAACGAAGTCTCCAGGCAGGTGCATGCGCAAGAGCAAAGAGAAGCGGCGTGAGCGCGATCGGAGCCAACCACGCTAAAGAGGCAGGGGGAAACAGCGCAGCCAGCAGCAGGCCGCTCCCGAAACCGCCCGTTAGGACCAGTTGGCCGGAGCGCATGCGGAGGTTTCCTGCGCGGCCTGTTCATTGACGAGGTCGGCCATGTAACTGGAACGGACAAAGGGGCCCGCGAACACCATCCGGAAACCAAGGCTGAGGCCAAAGCGCTTCCAATCTTCGTATTGCGCGGGTTCGATGTAGGCGTGAACCGGCCGGTTGCGGCGGGTAGGCTGCAGGTATTGCCCGATGGTGACCACATCTACCTTGACCGCCCGGAGGTCGCGCAGCAGTTGTTCGACTTCGGCGGGCGTTTCCCCCAGGCCCACCATCAGGCCGGACTTGGTAAGGGCCCCGGGGCAGTGGCGGCGCGCGAACTCCAGCACCCGGAGAGATTGCTCGTAGCCGGCCTGCGGACGGACAACCCGGTAGAGCCGCCGGACGGTTTCCATGTTGTGGTTGAAGACGTGGGGTGCGGCGTCGAGGACGCGCGCCACGGCATCGAGATCACCGCAGAAGTCGGGCGTCAGCACTTCGACACGGGCTTCAGGCAGCGCCAGGCGCACCTGACGCACGGTCTCCGCGAAGTGGTGCGAGCCACCGTCAGGCAAGTCGTCGCGGTTGACGCTGGTGATCACGACATATTGCAGGCGCATCGCCTTGGCCATGCGGGCCACGTTGGCGGGCTCAGCCGGGTCGAGCGTGAATTCGAGCTTTTCCGGCGAGCCTTTGGGCACGGAGCAGAAGGTGCAGCCGCGCGTGCAGAGGTTGCCCAGGATCATGAAAGTGGCCGCGCCGCGGTGGAAGCATTCATGAATATTCGGGCAGCGCGCCGATTCACAGACGGTGTGCAGGTTCAACCGGCGCAGGTCGTTCTTCAGCGTCTGCACCGAATGGAAGTGGGTGGCCCCTTTGCGAAGGAACTCCGGCAGCCGGGTCCGGCGGGTTGGAGGAGTGATCTGCACCAAGCCGGCCATGCGCGCGGTCAGTACTTCACCATGTAGGGCCGTTCGATGCCCAACTCTTTCAGTTTTTCGCGGGCGGAGGCGACAGCGGCGTTGTCGGCCAACGGGCCGACGAGCACGCGGATGAGTTCCGGCGACCGCGGCGCGGGGGTGATGCAACCCGGGAGATTGTTGCCCGTGAGGATGGAGTGCATGGCTTCGGCATCGGCGCGCCGGGTAGCCGCCACCTGGAGGTAGTTGCCGGGCGCGGGGGTTTCGACGAAGCCGCTCTTGGCTGCGGGCGGTCGCGGATTGGCGGTTTCTGGCTTGGGCGGCGCAGGCCTGGGGGATTCCGGGGCCGGAGCAGTTGGCGGCGCTGCGGCGGGGGAGGATTGCGCGTCAGATGATTCCCGGGTCACTGGCCCAGGTTCCCGGCTCCCCGAAGAGCCGCCGGCCTGATCGCCGATGCTGGGGATAGACACCGGCTCGCCGCCGTCTGAGCGCGCCAGAGTGGGCCCCGTGGTGCGGCCAGCAATAAAGCCCATGGCGAAAAAGACGCCAAGGAGCACGATGACAATAAACAAAACGCTTAAGAGTTGTTTGTTGCCCAAGACCAGTTCGAATTCGCCGTCTTCCCGCACTGCCATCTGAAAAGGGACTCCCGCGATTGCCGCCACCGGGCCCGGCGCTGCGCACCAGGGCCGCCAAGCATGAGGATACCTTTCGCCAGGGCCGGGTGACAACCGGACGGGGTATGCTGAGGCGGATGAGGGGCTTGCGGTTTGAATGCGTGCGGGGCTGCACCCGCTGCTGCGAGGTGACCGGTTACGTGTACTTGACCGAAGAGGACCTGCACAAAGCCGCCCGGTATCTGGGCATGACGAAGCCCGCGTTCGAAAGGAAGTATGTCTACCGTACCCGGCACCTGCTGCGGTTGCGGAAACCGCGGGGCCGCCAGTGCCACTTCCTGCAGGATGGCGGCTGTATGATTCACCCAGTGAAGCCTACGCAGTGCCGGCTTTATCCCTTCTGGCCTGAGTTGATCGGCTCGGTATCTGCCTGGCAAGGGGCGGGCAAGCATTGTCCGGGGATCGGGCAAGGCCCTTTGATCCAAATCGGGACAGCCTGGGAGACGGCTTCCGAAATGGAACGCGCCTACCCGAGCATGTACATGGGCGGCGGGGCTGAAAAATAAGGGGAATTGCCCCTTTCTGAAATTCACGAGGTGCGCTGGAGTTGCCGATAAGCGCTGGCACGGGACGTGCACTGACCCGGTCAGCATGATTGATCCCGCGGCCCCGCGTTTTGAACATTACCTGGACCTGCTCAGCCACCGCCAAAAACTCGTGGCTGCCAACATCGCCAACGCGGACACCCCGGATTACCGGACGAAGGACATCGATTTTGAGTTCGAATTCCAGTCAGCCATATCCGGGCAGGGGCCCCATGTGGTGGAACCCGCCGGGTTGACGGTGAAGAATGACGGCAACAATGTCAGCCTGGACCGGGAGGCGCGGCTGCTGGCGGAGAATGCCATGCGCTTCAATTTCGCCTCCGCGCTCTTGAAGGGGGAAATGCGGATGGTACGGCGGGCAATCGAGGAGGGTAAGGGAACATGAGCTTGTTTCATGTGCTGAGCGTCAGCGCGTCAGGCATGGCGGCACAACGGGCCCGGGCGGAAACCATCACGGAGAATCTGGCCAATGCCGAAACCACGCGGACGCCGGAGGGCGGTCCCTACCGCCGCAAGGATGTTGTGCTGAGCACGGTCCCGCAAGGTTCTCCATTTTCCAGCGTGTTCCAGGAGACTTTTCAGGCTCAGTCCATGGGCGTGGAAGTGTCCGAGGTGCTGCAGGATCTTCGTCCACCAGTCATGCGTTACGAGCCAGGTCATCCCGATGCCGACGACCGGGGCTACGTGGCCTACCCGAACATCAGTCCGGTGGAGGAAATGGTGGACCTGATGGGCGCTTCGCGAGGGTACCAGGCGAATGTGGCCGCGGTCAGCGCCATAAAAGACATGCTGGCGAAGTCGATCGATCTGACACGGATATGAGTACCCCGATTTCTGGTTTCCGTCCCATTGCCCCGGTTGATCCTGGCCCGCAACTCCTCACGGCCCCGTCCCAGAAGTCCTTCTCTGCTGCGATGAACGAAGCGATGCAGGCCGTGCAGGGATTGCAATCCACGGCGCATGCCAGCGCCGCCAGCTTTTTGGCAGGCGAATCCGTGGATTTGCATAAAGTGGCGCTCGATCAGCAAAGGGCCGCGGTGGCCTTCGACCTGTTGCTGCAGGTGCGCAACAAGGTGGTGCAAGCCTACCAGGAAGTGATGCGCATGCCCGTGTAGGATTTGACCCGACATGAACCAGTTCCAGCAACTCCTTGCCGTACTAACACTTCGCCAAAAGCTCACGATTGCCGTAGTGCTGGCAGTGGTGGGGGTGCTTCTCCAGCAGGGCGTCAAGTGGAACAAGGAGCGTGATTTGCGGCCGCTGTTCTCGCGGATGGACGCCGAGGACGCTGGGGTTATCGTCGAGCGGCTGCGCGCCTCAGGGGTCGAATACAAGATTGGCGAGGGCGGCACGATCCTGGTTCCTTCGGAGCGGGTGTCGGAGTTGCGGCTTGAGCTAGCCGCTGCCGGCCTGCCGCGCACAGGAAGGATGGGCTTCGAACTGTTCGACCGCAGCAACCTGGGTTCTACCGACTTTGCCGAGCAGGTCACCTTCCGCCGGGCGTTGGAGGGCGAACTGGAACGCAGTGTCATGTCCCTCGCCGAAGTGGAAAAGGCAAGGGTTCACTTGACGTTTCCGAAGGACTCGGTGTTTGTCGAAAACCGGCAGCCAGCCAAGGCCAGCGTGATGATCAAACTCAAGCCCGGAGCACGGCTTTCCGGGCAAAACGTGAGTGCCATCACCTACCTTACCGCCAGCGCTGTCGAAGGCCTGGCGCCGGAAGCCGTGACGGTCATTGATATGGCCGGGAATCTTTTGAGCCGCCCGCGGGCCGGGCTCGAAGAGTCCGGAGCAACATCTTCGGCGATGCAGGAATACCGGCAAGGTCTGGAACGCGAGATGCTGGCGAAGATCCGGGCCACGCTGGATCCGCTGCTGGGCGAGGACAAGTACCGGGCCGGAGTCTCCATCGAGTGCGACTTCAGGACCGCGGAACAGAGCGAAGAGCAGTTCGACCCCGACCGCTCGGTCATGGTTTCGGCGCAGAAGACTGAAGACCTTTCCGGCGCTGCGGCCGCTGCTGGAGTTCCGGGTACGGCGTCCAATCTGCCTCGGGCAGCTCCGAAAAGCCCTACATCCGGTGGAGGTGTAGCCCGTCGAACGGAGAACATCCATTACCAGACCAGCCGGGTGGTCAAACACACGAAAATGCCGCAAGGTTCGATTCAGAGGATCTCCGTGGCTGTGCTGGTAGACCATGCACTCCGCTGGGAGGGGGAAGGAGACAAGGCGTCCCGTGTGCTTGAGCCACCCTCACCCGAGAGATTGAAGGTATTACGCGAAGTCCTGTCCGGAGTCATCGGATTCCGGCAGGACCGGGGTGATCAAATCCTCGTGGAGAGTTTGCCCTTCGAGGCTACGCTTCGTACCCCGCCGCCCGCGCAGGAGCCGCGTGAGGCAGAGGCTCCCGGCCAACCCTCTCTTCCTCCATGGTTCACTTCGCTGTTTACCAAGGCGCCCGCGCCCCTCTGGATTGGCGCCGCCGTCTGCCTGCTGATGGTTGGCGTGGTGGCGGTGTGGTGGCTGAGGCGGGTCGTGAGGCGCGGCAAACCCAAGGTGTCCGTCGAATCAGCGGCCGCACTCGGCGGCTCGCATGCACCGGATGCACTTGCCGCCGCTGCCGATTTCGAGCGAAAAGTGCAGCAGCAGCTGGCCAGCAACGAACAGGAACGTGAAAGACAGGAGGCTGAGGTCCTGAGCGCTCTCAAACTCCCGGTTCACACGAAGAAGAGCGAGGTACTGAAGAAGCAGTTGAGTGAGGAGGCCAAGAAAGATCCCGCCGCCATGGCGCAACTCATCCGGACGTGGCTAAACGAAGCGGAACGGTAAGTCATGATTACCAATGCCGGACCAGACAAGGAGCAGCGCTATACCGGAGCCCAGAAGTCCGCCGTTCTCATGGTGACCCTGGGCGAGGCACTCAGCGCCGAGGTGTTGAAGCACCTGGACGAGGATGAGGTTGCACTGATCAGCAAGGAAGTCGCCCGGATTCCCGCTGTCTCCTCCGACGATGCCGAGCGTATTCTCGAAGAGTTTTACCAGATGTCGATGGCCCAGGACTACGTTTTGAAGGGCGGTGTCGACTACGCGAAGAAACTGCTGCAATCCGCCTTTGGCCCAGAAGCCGCCAAACGGATTCTCGACCGGTTGATGAAGCAGTTGGGCTCGGAGGCGGCCAGCTTCGACGCCCTGCAGAAGGCCGATCCTCAACAGCTCGCGAAGTTTATCCACAGCGAACACCCGCAGACGATCGCCCTCGTTCTCAGCCACCTGAATCCCTCGCAAGCGGCCGGCTTGCTGTTTTCGCTTCCGGCCGAGATCCGTTCGGATGTGGCTCTGCGGATGGCAAGCCTGGAGCAGATCACCCCGGAGATCATCTGCAAGATTGCCGGGATTATTGGACAGAAACTGAAGGCCTTGGGGGAGATGAGCCGCGAATCCTATGGCGGAGTGCGCGCTGTGGCGGAGATGTTCAACCGGCTCGATTCCGGCACCAGCAAGGAAATCCTCGAGTCCATCGAGCAGGTAGACATTAATCTCGCGGAAACCATCCGCCACCTGATGTTCGTCTTCGAGGACCTCCTGCTGATCGATGGAAGCGGCATCAAAGAGTTGCTGGGCCGCATCGACCGCAAAGTGCTCACCGTAGCGTTGAAGGGCACGAGCGACCAATTGAAGAACCACTTTCTGCAGTGCATGTCACAGCGGGGAGCCGAAATGATGCGGGAGGACATGGAGGCGCTGGGGCCCGTCAAAATCAAGGAGGTCGAGGCGGCGCAACAACAGATCATTGGGGTGGTGCGGCAACTGGAAAATGAGGGCGTGCTGAGTCTGAAGGGCGCCGTGGGAGAGCAGTATGTCGTCTAGGGTTTACCGGGGCGGAGAGGAGCCTGCCTGGGAACCTTTCCGCTACCCGGAATTTGGCGCTGGAGTTCGCCGGCAGAGTGGTTTGCCGGCGGCCTTGCGCGAACCTGGGGACGAACGGGCCGCCCTCGATCAAGCGATTGAGGCGCGCCTGCGTGGGGAACGCGAACGCGCCTGGCAGGAGGGGGAACGGGCCGGCCGGGAGTCCGCCGCAGCGCAGCTGGAAGCACAGCTCGCCCGCATGGTCAGGAGCATCGAGGAACTCGCCAGGTACAAGCCTCGGCTGCGGTCTGAAGCGGAACGTGATGTTGTGAGCCTCGCGCTGGCTGTGGCGCGGCGGGTACTCCGCCGTCAGATCGAGATTGACCCGGACGCCATTCAAGGTCTCGTCAGAGCGGCCCTCGACCGCATCTCCTTGCGCGAGGTATTGGAGGTACGCGCCGCAGCCCAGCACGCACCCGCGATTCGCGCCGTGCTGGAGCGGATGAGCGCTCCTCAAGCGGTGGTGGTCCAGGACGACGCGAGCCTGGAGCCAGGCGCAGTGATGATTCGCACTGCTCAGGGTTGGGCGGACGCCTCGGTCGAAACACAGTTGGAAGAGATCGAACGCGGTTTCGCCGACCGTTTGGGAGGGCGCCGCTGATGTCCTGGTTTCCTCAAGAGGCGTACCTGCGGATGTTAGCTGCCGCAGAAGGCATGCGCTTTGAAGGCGAGGTACGGCGGCTGGTGGGCCTGCTCATCGAAAGCGACGGGCCGGCCGCAGCGGTGGGCGATTTCTGCACCATCCGGACCCGGGCCGGGCGGGAGGTGCGGGTACAGGTGACGGGATTTCGCGACGGCCGCCTGCTGTCGATTCCGCTCGAGGAAACAGACGGGCTTGAACCTGGTAATCGCATTGTGGCGCGCGGACAGGAGTCTCGCGTCCCGGTTTCACCCCAACTTCTGGGCCGGGTGCTCGATGGCTTCGGGCAACCGATAGACGGCAAAGGGGCGATTGAACCGGAAGGCTGGTCAGGGCTCTACGCAGCACCGCCAGGACCTCTGGATCGTGAACCGATCTCACAACCGCTCAGCACCGGCGTCAGGGCCATCGATGCCTTTCTTACAGTGGGGCGGGGCCAGCGGGTGGGCATCTTCGGCGGATCCGGTGTAGGCAAAAGCACATTGCTGGGCAGCTTGGTAAGACACAGTGACGCAGATGTGGCCGTGCTTGCAATGGTGGGTGAACGCAACCGTGAAGTTCGCGACTTCATTGAAAACGAACTGGGCGAGAGAGGAATGCAGCGAACAGTGCTGGTGGTGGCCACTTCCGACCGGCCATCCCCCTTGCGGGTCCGGGCTTGCTTCACGGCCCTCGCCGTTGCAGAGTACTTCGCCGGCCAGGGCAAGGACGTCCTGTTCGTCGCTGATTCGGTGACCCGCCTGGCCATGGCGCAACGCGAGATCGGTCTGGCCACCGGAGAACCGCCCAGCCAGAAGGGCTACACCCCCTCGGTCTTCCAGTTGCTCCCCCGGTTGTTCGAGCGAGCGGGACGGTTCCGGCGCGGTTCCATCACAGGGTTCTTCACAGTTCTCGTCGAGGGTGACGACATGAATGAACCGGTCGCCGACGCTGTACGCGGCATTCTGGATGGCCACGTGGTTTTGTCGCGGACGCTGGGCCAGCAGGGCCACTATCCGGCCATCGACGTGTTGCAGTCCGTTTCGCGGCTGGCCCCGCGTCTCAGCGGTGAGGACCAGCAAAGGGCAGCCAATGCCCTGCGCGAGTCCATGTCGCTGTTGCAATCTTCAGAGGATCTGATTCGGATTGGCGCCTATTCCGCGGGGGCCAACCCCAAACTGGACGCCGCGCTGCGCGTGCAGGAAGAACTGCGTCAGTTCCTGCGCCAGCGGCCAGAAGAACGTTCGGAGTTCCAAAATACAGTGTCCGGCCTGATGCAACTCGCCAAGGAGACCTAGGTGAAGCGCTTTGTTTTTGCGCTGGAGCGAATCCGGCAGTGGCGAATCCGTGAGTACGAAGTCCAGGAGGAGGACTTCCGGAGACTTTTAGCGGAACAGGATGCGGTCGTGCAGGCAGCACGCCAATTGGAAGCGGCAGAACGGCAGGCCTGCCAGGAGTTGCTCTCCCAGGCGGCGATGGATGCGGAATCGCTCCACTCGCTGGAACGTTGGCGTTCCTACTCGACCCGCGAATCCGCGCGTTTGAAACATCGGGCGAGACAGATGGCAGATCGTATCCGCAGCCAGCAAGGCGCACTGGCGAGGGCTTACCAAAAAGTGCAAAGCCTCAATCTGCTCCGCGAAAAGCAAGAGGCTGCCTGGCGCGCGGCGTTAGACCGCGAAGAGGAGAAGCTGGTGCAAGAGCTGGTCGTGGCCCGCTGGCGAAGCGCCGCCAGCGACTGATGCTGAGCGCGCTAGCTGGATGGCTTTGATTCCAGGAATCGAAGAAACTGGGCCGGATCCTTCGTCAGGCCCGCGAAGCTTGCCACCACCTTTTGATCGGCGTCCAGCAAGGCATAGAAGGGAATAGCCACCGTTTGGAACGATTTCTCCTGGAACTGCTGGTTGGCCTCTGAAGCGGCATCGGTCCCGTCTGTATAGAGTTCCACCAACTCCAGGTTGGCGAGCGCGGGCTGGATCTCCGGCCGCGTGAACATGTTGGCTTTCATCCAGTGGCAGTTGGTGCAGGCGTATCCGGTGAAAGCCACCAGAACGAGCCGGTTAGCCCCCCTGGCTCGCTCGATCGCACCCGACAGATCGTTCTTGGCCCAACGTGGCGCAGTGCTTCCACCTGGCGCAAATGACGACTGCTCGGAGGGCGCGGGTACGTAGGCGTCCAACTCTCCCAGGCGTGCGCCGAACATCCCAGGCAGCAGGCTTAGGGCGAAGCCCAGAAACAACGTGCCCAACAGCAACCGCCCCACACCCACCGGCTGGTCGGCACGGATGCCTTCCATGCGAAGGAATCCAAGAAGATACAGCCCCGGCAGGGCGAACAGAATGGACCAGAGAGCCAGGAATCGCTCCCGCGTGAGCAAGCCCCAGCCCAGCACGGCGTCGATGTTTGACAAGTACTTCAACAGCGCCGCCAGCAGCAGGAAGCCCAACACGATCTTCACCCTCGACATCCATCCGCCACTTCGTGGCAAACGGCTGAGGAAACTGGGGAACAAAGCCAGCAGGAAAAAGGGGGAGGACAGGGCGGCAGAGAACGCCAGCATGCCGAGCGCAGGCTGCAGGCGGTCGCCCCCCACCGAGGCGGCCAGCAGAGTGCCCATGAACGGCCCCACACAGGCGAACGCAGCGAGACAAAACGTGAGCCCCATGATCAGTGAACCCATGTAACCGCCCTGGTTCGATGCCGCGTTCAGGCGGGTAAGCAGACCAGAAGGCAGGGTAATCTCGAACGCGCCCAGCAAAGACAGCGCGAACACCAGGAACACGGCGCTGATTAACCCGTTTACGTATGGGTTAGAACCCAGTTGGACAACGGCGAAGGGTCCCAACGCCGCGCTCAGCCCCAGTCCAATCGCCGTGAACAGCACCATGATGCCGAGACAAAAGACCAGCGCCTGCGTCACCGCCCGGCCCCGCCCTCCGCCGCTCTGCTGTAGAAAGAACGACATCGTAATCGGAATCATGGGGAAGACACAGGGCGTAAAGATCGCCGCGAAGCCGAACCCCGCAGCCACCAGCAGGAAGGAAGCCAGGGTCTGGCCCGCCGGGGTAGCCTGCGGCACAGGCATTCCTGGGGTTGATGGCGGTTCCGCAGAAGCAGGCAGGGGATAGACCCGTTGGTAATCCGGCGGGATGGTGGCCGGCCCAACCGCCACACCGGGCTTTACCTCCACCTTCGCTGCCGCGGTAATTCGTCTCGGCGGCAAACACTCCTTGTCAGTGCAGAGCTGGTACCGCATGCGGGCGGTCAACTCTGCTGGTCCTGCCGGAGCCGTCGGCGCCACCCGGGCCTTGATCCAGAACGAGACTTCCTTTTCGTAAGTTTCGGTCTCGATCTGGAAATTCGGGTCGAACTTGCGCTGGGCGGGCGGCGCAAAGACTTCGAATGAGGCAATCGCAGGCGAATCCTCCAGGACGATCGTAGTGATGATCGGCCCGCCTTTCGGCGTAGTGAGGGAGTACATGTGCCAGGGATCGTCCAGTGCCAGGCGCAGTTCCAGAAGCAGATCACCACCTGGCGCAACCGCCGGGGCAGCAGAGCGCAATTCCCAACGCGCCGGGTGGGGCCGCTGGGCCAAGGCAGGCAGGGCAGCCAGCAGCAGAAGGCTAAGCGGCTGGATCAACGCCCTTTTCGCCATTCTGTTCCTGCCAGCGGAGCAGTTCGTGGGCAATCCGGTCGTTGACATGCTCAGAGGATAATTCAGTGGCAACGCGGATCGCATTCCGGATGGCGTTATCGTTCGAACGGCCATGGCAGATGATCACTACACCTTTCACGCCCAACAGCGGGGCCCCTCCATACTCGGAGTAATCCACTCGCTTCTTGAAATCCTTAAAAGCCGCGCGGCTTAACACATAGCCGATTTTGCGAGTGATGGTTGCGGCCAGCGACTCCTGCAACATGTGCTTGATGACGTCCACGAGGCCTTCGCTCACCTTGAGGGCGACGTTGCCAATAAAGCCGTCACAGACAATCACATCGGCATTGCCCGAATATAGATCGCGCCCCTCCACGTTGCCGATGAAGTTCATCGGAAGCCCGCGCAGGATCTGAGAGGCCGAACGGGTAAGTTCATTTCCTTTGTGTTCTTCCTCGCCGATCGAAAGAATTCCGACGCGCGGCTCGATCGTGTGAAAGATCAGGCGGGAATAGATGTCGCCCATGACGGCGAATTGCGCCAGCATGCGCGGACTCGAATCCACGTTGGCCCCAACATCCACCATCACTGCCGGCTTGCCCTTCACCGTGGGGAAGGCGGAGGCCAGGGCGGGCCGGTCCACCCCCTGAATCATGCCCATTACCGTTTTGGAGATGGCCATGACCGCACCGGTATTGCCGGCGGACACCAAGCCTTGGGCCACGCCGTCGCGCACCAGGCGGGCAGCGACTCGCATGCTGCTGTCCCGCTTCGAGCGCAAGGCTTTGGCGGGGTTGTCCTCCATGGTGACCACTTCGCTGGCGTGGACGATGCGGATGGGCAACTGGCGCCATCCGTCGTACTTGGCGAGTTCGTGCTTGAGGACTTCCTCGCGGCCTACAAGCAGAATGTTGACATCCTGCTGGCGGGCCGCGCGGACCGCACCGTGAACTTCGGGAACGGGGGCGTGGTCTCCGCCCATCGCGTCAACAGCGATTGTCACCATGGAGGCGGGGAAAAGCGACGGCGGGAGCTATTCTTCCGCCACTTCAATCACTTCGCGGCCCTTGTAGTAACCGCAGTGGGGGCAGGCCCGGTGGGGCAGTTTCTGCCCGTGGCACTTGGGGCACTCAGAAACGCCCTGCCGGCGCAGAGCGTCGTGCGCCCGGCGTTGGGCCGTGCGCCGGTTGGAATGACGGCGTTTAGGATTCGGCATGACTCAAAACTCCAGTTGAACTTGACAGCCCTGTGCGCGGCCCAGACAGGGCGGCAGGCCTAAGAAAGCAAAGACCTTTGTATTGTAGCGAAGCTGTGGCGGCGTTGTCACCTGACCACTAACTTAAAGATTCTTCAAGGCTTCCCACCGCGGGTCCGGCCGCTGCACCGAACACTGGCAGCGTTCCGTGTTGCGGTTACCGCCGCAAACCGGGCACAACCCCTGACAGTCCGGACGGCAAAACAGGCGCATGGGACGGCTCAAAACAATCAACTCGCGCAGGGCATCCCGGAGCGAGACGCCATCGCCTTCGTAGAAGGAGATATCGATTTCCCCTTCTCCCAGATGCACCTCCGGATGCAGCGGATTGGGCGGGGGGAGCGGCCGGTAGTAGAGATCAAAGGGGACGGCCAGCGGAAAAGGCGCTGACTCCAGACACCGGTCGCAATCGCCCTCCAAATTGACACTCAACTCCCCGCGTAAGCGGATCTCACCCAACGTGTTCCGCAGCAGTTCCGCCTGCCCGGCCACCCGCAGCGGCGAAATCTGCCGCAAGTCTTCCGGCAATCCGATTTCGTCCGCCTCGTAGGTGACGTCGAAATGGATCGGGTGATGCTCGAGTTCCGTCAAGTGAAAGAACATGGCGCGGACCCTCTTAGACTCAGGATAGCCGTTACAGAGCCTCGGCATAACCCCCTTGACTTCCGGGCAGGCGCGGGACAGATTAGGAACGTGTTCGGGACAATTCATTTGCCACACATCCCGATCCGGTTCGGGCTATTTGGCGTGCTGGCCGGGTGGCTGTATGCCGTGATTTGGCTGGCGGCAGGGTTGCTGTGGGCATGGGGCGCCGGACATGGTCTGGAACTTCGGGCAATCGGCCCAGGGTTATTTTTCGCCGGACTGGCGGTCCTGGCTCTACGTCACCCGCACGGAGCCGGTGTGGGCTATCTGCTGGCGGGCTTGGGGATGGTCACCGCTTCCCCGCATTCAGCACCGTTGGCCCTGCCGCTGGTCTTGGTGGCGTCACTTCTTCTTGCGTCCCATCCACCACATTCCTGAAGCAGCCGGGGGTTGGAGCGGGAGACGGGAATCGAACCCGCAACCAACAGCTTGGAAGGCTGTGACTCTACCATTGAGTTACTCCCGC